>JAFSPM010000037.1 GCA_017442855.1 Bacteroidaceae bacterium
GCAACTCATCGTTTGCCAACGGGGTGATAATAATGCCCGGACTGATGCTGTTAATGGTAGCCCCACGCTTGCCCCAGCGGGTAGCCTCATACATCACTCTCAGCACATTGCAACGCTTGGAATATTGATAAGCCTTCAGCGTGTCAGTAATCTCCTTGAGGAAAGGAAGTTGCATTAGTTCATCAACAGGCGCAGTCGCCAACTGGTCGCTCTGCTCTTGTGGCAGGCTACCCAGCCTGTGACCCGACTGTGAGGAGATGATGATGCCTGAGCCACCCTCACCGATAATCTTGCCAAACTCTTCCAACAATACCGAGGTGCCATACAGATCCACTTGCAAAATATGCTCCACGCTTGCCTGTGAGGGCGATACGCCAGCAGCATTCACCACATTCATTACCTCACCCTTGCTTTGGGCAAACTCCACCAACTTGAGGATAGATTCCTTTGAACCGAGATCTGTCTGAATCGTACTGCACTCAAAGCCGGCGTTCTCCAACGTCTTGGCGGCTGCCAATGCGTTCTGTACATTGTAGTCAGCCAGTACCACATGCTTTCCGGCTCCCACTCGGCGAATGATCGCTTGTCCTATAGAGCCTGTTCCCAACAATACTGCAACCTTTTTCATCTATTTAAATAATTTTTGTTTGCAAAGTAACATTATTACCATAAAACAATCTATACCTATTTTGCGGTTAGTTTTGCACATTTTACAGATTCTTGTTGAAAACAGAATTAATCTCCAAAAAAGGGGCAGCATACATCAGGTAGCCGCCCCTCATTGCAAATAGAACAGAATCTCTCTTGTTAGTTAATCATTCATCAGTCATTCATTACAAAGTAGTTCGTCGTGTCTTCTGCATCTGTGCCGTTCAGCTTTTTGTTATTGGCTGTAACATTTAGCAGGGTAATATACTTGCGCATCTGCTTCAAGTCCAATGTCTTTCTCATCTGTTTGATGTTTTCATTTACAACTGCATTCAGTTCCTGATCACTCGCACTGGCAATCTGTGCCTTGATGAAGTCATCGTTCAGACGTTCCACAACTTGCTGCTGTTCGATAGCCAGTTCCAAATACTTACCCAAACTCTTTACGTTTGCATGGTAAATCACCTCGTCATTGTTCGCTGCGTTCATATTCATTGTTCCAAGAACGCCCATTAAAACCATTACTGTTACAAAAATCTTTTTCATAATTCTACGTGTTTTTTGTGTTAAACAATCAATTTACCTAAAAACTAATGCCATTGAAAACAATTAATCAGTAGTTTTATTGTTTCCTTTTGACATTGCAAAGTTATAATGATATTTTCAAAGTTAATCCGCTTTTGTCGGCAACACGAAATCTTGGTGCCTAAAGACGATTTTTAAGTTATATTTGCTTCACAACCTTTGCCGGACTGCCTGCAACAATTGTATTTTCGGGAACATCCTTAGTCACTACAGCACCAGCTGCCACGATGGCATTCTCACCAATGGTAACGCCTGGCAGGATGATGGCCCCTACCCCAATCCAAGCGTTACGGCAGATATGGACAGGCTTGCAACGCAGCACCATACGATTTTGGAAATCGTGATTGTCGGTAACAACCTTTACGTTCGGACCAATCATCACACCGTCATCAATGATGATGCCCCCAGCAGCCATACAAGTAAGGCTATGGTTGATGAATACCTGCTTACCTATCTGCATCTGGCAGGCAAAGTCAATATGCAAGGGAGGCATGATGTAGGTAGTCTCATCTAAGTTGCCGTTGAAGAGTTGGTTTTCCAGCTGACGGATAGCAGTCATATCCGGTTCTGTGGCATTGATGCGGTAGCAAATCTTGTTGCATTCCGACATGTGGGCAATGGCTTTGCCATAGTCCTCATCCAACATGTTTACGGGTTCTCCCGAAGTCAATCTTTCAAAAATGTTCTTGTATTCCATGTTCATTGTCTTTTAGTTTTCGTTTATGGGTACAAAATTACGACACGAAAACGAAGACAATGATATGCAGATTACCACAGAATTGTCACAAATTACAGTTTATGTATTTGCTTTACGATATTCTGATGGAGAAACACCTAAAACCTTCTTGACGTAGCGGCTAAAGAATGACATAGAGGAGAAATTCATTTCATCGGCAATGTCGGTAAGGGTAAGCTGTCTGTTGTTGAGTAAATGCTTTAACTCGTTGGCTGTGAAGCTCTCTATCCAGGTAGAAGCAGGTATGCCGCTCACGTTTCGGCAAATCTCAGACAAGTATTTAGGAACGATGAATAGCTTGTCACTATAGAACTGCACCTCGCGTTCTTTCTTACAATGTTCTTGTAACAAGAAAAGGAATTGCAGGAAGATGCGTGAGGTGTTGTCATCAATTTCTGTAATGGTGAGTTCATCCTCAATCACATTCCAGAGATCGTAAAGGAAGAGTTGAAACAGACAACCCACAGCCTCATCCTGAAACAGATGCTTCTCCTTACGGATGCGTTGCCAACAGAGCTTGAAATCCTGACTCATCAGCTCTAAAAATTCACCTTGCAACGGAATGACTGGTTGGTTCTTGATGAACACATAGCCCTTGGTAGCATAGATCATTTCGGGATTGAACTTCCCCAGAAACTCGTTGCTGATAAGTAGGAAGTCGGCATCGAAATCATCGGAATAGGAGATGTTCAACATGGGAGTGGTCATCTGCCATATCACCAAGTCGTTGGTATGGGCAACGAAACTCTTACGTTTGGTGGCAAAGTTCATCTCACCCGCATGAACAAGGATATGCACATGATATGACTCCCTGAAAGTGTCAGGATAGAGGTTGTCTGTGCGCGTATTATAAATAAGGTATGGACTGCTCATCAGCTTATTTTTTAGTTTACCTCGGTAAAGATAATTAAAAACTGCAATATGTGAAAGTGTTGTGGTAGTTTATGTCATAATTCGTTGTAAAAATACATCTAACTTTGCACCAGAAAACAATAAAAGCAATAGAATATGAAAAAGTTAGCAGTATTATCAGTAGTTTTAGTAACCTTAATGAGTTGTGGTATGAATAATCAGCAAGACGCAGACCTGGCAGCACGTATTCAGCTGTTGGAAGATCGTGCAGCTATCAAGAATGTGGTGGATACCTTCTCCGTACTGGCAGATGTGAAGGATGTGGATACACAGGTACTGCTCTTTACCGAAGATGCCGAGGTGAAGGGTGTGGATAATGACGGTAACGTACAAAGTGTCATCAAGGGTCGCAAGGACATAGCCAATGCGTTCAGCAGCTACTTAGCATTGTTTGAGACGGTTTATCACCAGAACGGCCAGCAGACAGTAACCATCAATGGCGACAAGGCCGATGGCATCAACTACTGCTATGTTACCCTGATTCGTACGCAGGACGGCAAGCGTATCAAGCAAACAATGGGTGTACGCTATCATGACTTCTTCACCAAACAGGATGGCAAGTGGTTGATCTATGAGCGCCAATCCAACTTCACGTGGACAACATTTGATGAAATACAATAAAGAGACTTCTTCTAAATAGTTTTACAGGGGTGGTCACAATATGTTGCCACCCCTGATTAGTTTCCTCACGCTCGGCCATCATGCAACATAATGGCATTCGCTCAATCGAAAAGTTCAGTTGTCTTTATCCAAAATATCCCTTGCCAATGAATTAATGGAATCTACGTCTATTGGCTCCAGCACAAGTTCTTCCGGTTCCAAATTCAACAGGAACTGCATATAGGTTGGAAGTGTGAGCAGCTGTCCATTTCGCCAGCGTATCTTCAATCTTCCTTTTTAGCATTTTTTCAAACGATATTTTGATAATGTTTTACACTTTTTTAAATGAATTTCTGCTACAAAGATACACTTTTTAAAATGAAAAACAATCATGTTCCCACTTTACAGATATCATAACATACTATCACGAAACATCAAAGCAAATTGAACGAAACAAGGGGCAGCACACATCACGCAGCCGCCCCTCATTGCAAATAGAACAGAATCTCTCTTGTTAGTTAATCATTCATCAGTCATTCATTACAAAGTAGTTCGTCGTGTCTTCTGCGTCTGTACGTTTATACTTCTTAAAACAATCAATTTACCTAAAAACTAATGCCATTGAAAACAATTAATCAGTAGTTTTATTGTTTCCTTCTGACATTGCAAAGTTATAATGATATATTCAAAGTTGCTCCGCTTTTGTCGGCAACACGAAAACTTGATGCTTGAAGACGAACTACTTATTATTTTGGTCAGTTAGGATGAACTGATAGAGCGCATACATACGAGCGCCAATCTCATCACGTACTCGGTGGTATTCGCTGTCGATAAATTCGGGCGTTCCTGTTGCATGAGATGGATCGTCGAAGCCGATGTGCATGTGGTTCTTCACCTCCCCCTGGAATACAGGGCAGGTTTCGTACGCATTGTCGCAAACAGTAATTACATAGTCCCACTGATCATTAAGATACTCGCGTACATCATGAGGCTTGTTCATACTGATGTCAATGCCTAACTCTGCCATCACAGCTATAGCTTTTGGATTGATGACCCTTGCTGGCTCCACGCCACCTGAGTAAATCTGGATGTTTTTGTCGTATGACTTGAAAAAGCCATGTGCCATCTGACTGCGACAGGTATTACCTGTGCAGAGTACCAACACCTTTACTGGGTGATTCAAAGCGTTCTTCGTTTGTGCCTGAACGTTACTAAACGCTGCCATTATAAACAGCATCATTGCAATTAAGTACTTTTTCATAATCATAAATTTTAATCATTATAATAATAGCTGTCAATTATTAATTATCTCTCTAAAACGATGGGTAGGGTTCGGACGTCCTGGCATCAAGTATTTCCATGCCAACACTTCTTCTGTGAGGTTATCAGTCAACAGGGCAGCCACCTCTTCACGGACAAGACGGTCGAGCTGTTCGGGCGACATCTCCACACGGGCATTGATGATTACTTTCGCCTCATCGCTGGTACCAGCACTGTGGCGTAATACCAACTTACCATCACCAGCCAAATTACCAATGATGTATTGTGAGCCATTTTCAACAATCACCTTCACATGACCTATGCCAGCACTTGATGCCTTGAAACGAGTATCCAGAGCAGTGAGCAGTTTGTTGGCAAATGCATCCCAATTGGTCTCTGCTCCCTTCAGCAGCAACGTACCGTTCAGCCAGCCCAGCACAGCCTCACCATGTGCATAGATATCATAGTCGATATCCAACAAACGTTTGCCTGCATCGGTACGGTTAAGGGCATCAGCTAACCACTCGTCAACACCCTCGCCAGTCTGTGCACTCACTTTGTGCACATTAGCACCAGCAAATTGTTCTGTCACATTATCTAACAAGTCATCCACAAAATCCTTATCATACACATCCACTTTGGTAAGCAGGATGATGTCACCCTCTTCCATCTGTTTGCGATAGATATAAGCTGCATCAGGATGCAAACCGCCAGTACCTCCGTCAATGATAGAATACAAACGTGCCGGATCAGCTAAGACAGTGAAAGGAGCCACTTCAAGGTCGGCCTGGTAGAATTTCTTCAAAGGCTGGATAATGGTAGCCGACAGGTCGGCACAGCTGCCCACAGGTTCTGCTATGATCACATCAGGAGCCGCCTTGAGGCGCAACTGCTTGATGGCATCTGCAAAACCAGGGAAGTTACAACAGAAGCAGCTTCCACTTACTTCCGCCACTTCCAGACCTTCATTCTGTAACAGGGCACTATCCACCAATTGTGGAGCCTGGTCGTTAGTTATCAAGGCCACTTTCTTGCCCTGTTTCATCAATTGTTTTGCCGTTTCCCACAGCAAGGTAGTCTTACCTGCACCCAGGAATCCACCCACAAGTAATAGTTTTGTTTTCATATTATTATTGTTTATTTTTCTTCATTGCTGGTTCCAGCACATATAAAAAGAACAATGTAGCCAATACGCCCCCCAATATTGGGCCTACCAAATATACGAAGATACCACCAAAGGTATCAGGGAAGGCAGCACTGCCCCACCCTCCGAGCCATGCTACTATACGTGGACCAAAGTCGCGTGCAGGATTAAAACATGCCTGTGTCAATGGAGCTATCAGCGTGATACATATAGAAACTGTTAAGCCAATGAACAGTGGAGCGATGTTGCTATCGGGACGTCCTACATTACAATCTTCCGTAAAGCAGAAAATGAACAGCACCAGAACGAAGGTACCCACCAACTCGGCCAATACCGCCAAAGCCATAGGAACAGTAGCCACCGTAGCATCCCCTGGATTGGGGTAAAACTCACCAAACATACGTGCCGTATCTACAGAAGCAGCAGTCCCTCGTTCTATGCCATGAGCCAGTTCGTATGCCTCAATAGACGGGTTAAAAAGCAGCAACAACAAGCCACCAGCAATGAATGCCCCTATGAACTGCGCCAACAGATAGCCAGCCAGTTTTCTTGCTGGCATACGTTTGCCTACTACCATCGCCACAGATACGGCAGGATTCAAGTGTGCAGGACAGATATGACGGGTTACATAGATAGCTAACGTCACCGCCAAGCCCCACACGATGGCAATTTGAAAGATGCTTCCATACTCGCCAAACAAAACCGCTACAGCCACCGAGCCGCAGCCAAAGAGTGTCAGGATTAATGTGCCCAACGCTTCGCCAATTAATTCTTTATTCATAGTCATTTCCATTTTCGTTTATTCTATTGCAAATGTAGGGATTATATGAACACTTTGGCTCGTTCACGATTTCAAAGCGAAAGAATCAACTCCTATCACGAACGTTCAATGTTTGGCGAATTACGAACAAAGGCACAAACAAATCGTACAGTACTATTATGGCTCAATAATAAAGTACTTATCTTACGAATTACGAAAAACCAAAAAAAGCATTAGTATTATATTGTATCTCGTTCGTAATTTGTTCGTAAGTTCGTAAGATATTTTTCAAAAAAAAGGCATTACAGAGCCTGTGCTGTTCGAAGAGTACCGTGATATCTACAACTGGTAAAAGGTATTTCGCAGATGGTTCCCCTATTTTCTACCAACAGTTGGAACAGCTTGCACGGACAGTTCGTGTATCTGGCGATGGCGGTTCGAGTTAATGGCACCATAGGAGCCTGCCTTTGGAACCAGCAGTTCCAGCGTTTGGGACTGTCAGTGCCAACGGTGCGGACCATGAGTTCCAACGGTGCAAACTGCCAGTTCCATTGAAACTGGCTGAAACTAAACCTATATTGATAATCAAACAACTAAAGTCTAACCTTGATACCAGCATTGGCAACAAAGCCATCAAGAGGTGCATAGATATCACGCCATTCGGGGTTAGTGCGTGAACCAGTATAGATGGTGTCGAAACGGGTTTGACGAGCATCGGTGAAATTCTCGAAATTTACAAAGACAGAAAAATGCCGCCAACTCTTCTCAGCCATGAAACCGCAGTTCCAATATGACTGTCCACGCTTTCCGTCGCTGAGCCATTGCGGACTAAAGTAATAGGCTTCGAAGCCAATTTTCCACTTGTCCTCTACCTCATACATCAACACATTGTTCAGGCGATGACGTGGAGTTAGGATGTTTTCATAATGAAGGCCATATTCTTCCGTCTCAGTATGTGTATAGGTATAACCGAAATAATAATGCAGATGACCCCAACCTATCTTGATGTTAGTTTCCAAGCCTCGTGTGTCGGTATGACCGTCTATGTTCTGCATCTGGTAATACCCATCTCCAAGAGGCTTCATCAGCAGTGTGTTATTAAGTCGGGTATAGAAAAAGAGCTGGTTGATGGAAAGTGTTACACGATTATCCCATAAACCTGTGGTATAGTTTACATCCCAGTTAACACCCCAGCTACGTTCTATCTTATTAGTCTTATCGCTGATGGGAAGCACATTTCTATAAGCGATACGTTCGCTCTCTTCTGTAAAGATAGTGGGAGCTTTGTAGCCAAAACCGCCTCCTAAGCGCGAAGATAATTTTTCAGTGGGTTTGAACAATAGTGACAAGCGAGGCAATACAGATAGGCCATAGTCGATGACATAGTCAGTACGCAATCCCGTCTCTACGGTAAACCACGAAAATAGGTTGGCATTACTTTGCACGAAGGCACCAAATGTTGTCTGATTGTAGTCTCTCACAATGCCTCCCTTTTGTGGTTGTTCACTAAAATTGTCTGTCCAAAGGTTCAGACCCCCTACCCACTCCACTTTATCATGAGTCAAGCTATAAGCCAGCTCACTAAAAGTGGTCCATTGTTTTCCATCAAATTGATAATCGGGCAGTTCAATGGAACGCTTGAAGTAAGTAGCACTGGACTTAAGGTTCAGCTTACTGGTTTCACTAAACCAATGGTTGAAGTTCAACTGCGCGGAATGACGCAGACTTTTATTGCGCTCATAATGGGTGTGTCCGCTTACGTCCTCTCCACGAATATAGTGCATATCGCCACCAAGTCTGTTTTCAATCATAGAGTTCAGTCCTATGCTACCTGTAGTTTCGGGCGAAAGGTAAAGAAACAGTTTGGGACTGAAGTTCAGTCGGTCATATTGTGGTATAGCCGAAAAATCTATGTCAGAAGGATCATAAGCCCTACTGGTGTTATAAGAAGCAAAAATGGTCGTCCCCACCTTAGTAAAGCGTTGTCCGTAGAAGCCACTCACATCCAGTCCACGGGCAGTGGTACCGTTCAGTAAAAACGACAATTCGCGTTCCGTTGTAGGAATCTTTGAAACCAAATTGACCAGTCCGGCAATGGCACCGCCGCCATATAATGTTGACGATGAGCCCTTGATGACCTCCACCTGTCGCAAGTCCAAGGGAGGTGTCTGTAAGAGTCCCAATCCGCTTGCTGCTCCAGGAAAGGCAGGAAATCCATCTTTCAGTATCTGCGTATATCTGCCGTCAAGGCCTTGGATACGGATGAGTGCATTGCCCGAGATAGGCGATGTCTGTTGGGTTAGGATACCAGTAGTCTCACTGAGCATCACACGGATGTCACCGGGCTTCATCATGGCCTTCTCGTTGATTTCTTCCCCTGACAATAGTTCTATGCGTGTGGGAGTGCGTTTAATAGTACGTGTGCCACGTGTAGAGACAACTACCTCATCCAGTTCTTCCTCCTTTTCGTCTATCACTACAGAGTCTTTTACAACGATCTGAACTTTCGGATAGTCTTCCTTCTCTGCTCCAAATAAAGATGTAGAAACACTTACCATCCCTATAAAGCACAGTAACAAAGCACGATATCTATTCATCTAATAATCAATCTTCATTTATAGCAACAAAAGTAGCCGATTTGTTTTGCAACTGGGTTGCAAAACAATATCGAAGCAATGAAAATTGAAAAAATGCCTTGAAAGAATCCACTCACGTTATTTGCTAACAGTTGCTTTTCTGAACTGTCTTCTCAAGTAGTTGATTCCCATTACGACGCCAGTGAACGACACAGCAGCACCACCCAAGAGGAGTATCCACATTACGATGGTCCACAGCACAGGATGTCCTACAAACACCTTGTAGCGGAGGCAATGGAAGCCCTGATAAACTTGGAACTGCCAACGGGCATGGGTGTTGTAGCTACGATATGAAGCAGTCTTGGGATTGATGTAATACACCGTATTGTCAGCATTCTCTACCTTCACTTTCCAAACAGGCAGGGCCATCGTGCCTTCCGTATCTACGTAATAGTTATCATACTCCGTCATCAGCTCCACCTGCATAGGTTCCTCGCCATGAACGGCCTTCACGGCTCGCTCCACCTGTTGTTTGGTCAAATCTACCTCAGCAGCCTTGCCTGCTACAGATGCATCAATTATTACAGGATTCTTCTGTCCTTTCAGATACACTTGATACAACGGTATATTATGGAAGCTACTCCAGTCTATGCGCAATGTCTGTCCGCCATAGGCAGTTATCACATCACGATAGTCCAACTGATAGGCATCACCCACCAACATCCCCTGATTCAAAGTCTTTCGTGGCTCATACTGTTTCTTCACACTGGCTAACCAGTCGGGTATATCCTCCAGCGAATATACTCCGCTCAGTACCCAAGTAAAGGCAAAAAGACCGAACAACGTACCCACCACATGATGCCACTTGTACCACTTCTTTTTATACGGCGAGGTGAGTCCTTTGCCTCGTTTCACCTGCAAACGGTAGTTGCGGATGCCGATATAGAACCCAGCAAACAGCATGAACATGCCAAACACGCCAATCCATACAATGGCCTTGCGCCACAAGACAACATCCTGGCGTAACCAAGTGAAATAAACCCAATGGGGCACAGCACTCAGCCAGCCCCAGAAACGCTCCATCTCGGTGGTACATTGCAGGATATTGCCCGTCTTAGATGACACATAGACCTGTGTCTTGTCTTTATCGGCAAAGTGGAATTTGTATATAGGCAGGTCGTTCTTGCGACTCCCGAAAGGAATCCATTGCTCCAACTGCTGCAGGGTGTCGATGCGACTTACTGGGGCGCTGCACCACTTAGCCGCTGCCTGACGGATATAGTTGCCGTCAATCTCTGGCAAAGGTTGTCCGTCGGCAGCTATCTTCTCCATCTCGCTTCCTTGTCCTACTTCGTAATAGGTACGGCCCAGATAGCTATAAACAGCCATCGAACTGATGCTGTCAGGCTTAGCAACGTTACACTTGACAGAATCAAAAGGTTGCAAACCAGCTTGTAGCACATCCATCGTCTGCATCTTCTCTGCATTCGAAGCGGAAGGGAAACCGTGGTATATCATCACGATTCCTGTGAGGAACCACATCAAGAAGAAGATACTCAACACCGTCCCCAGCACTCTGTGGACGCCATAAATCAATCTATTGATCATAGTTATAGTTTATTTGGTCATCATTCACTATTTTTATCTCCTGATAAACTGATTCTCAGTCTCAGGAGTTTTGGCACTTGTATAGCGCTCTACGGTCATGTGAAGGTCGTACTTCTCACGAAGCGTGGCAATGGTTGTCATCATGGGCGATGCGTGATGCACATCAATGGCTTTCTGATTAGCCCAGCTATCGATGAGCAGGATGGTCTCAGGGTCATCCAACGACTGGTAGTACTCATATCGCAGATTGCCCTCCTCTGCCCTGATGGCAGCAACGGTACCGCTGGAAATCATCTCTTCAGCAAACTTCCTGGCATTCCCATCTGTGCCAGTATACCTCAAATTAACTGTGATTGACATGTTCTGTTCTTGTTTATCTCCGCTACATCCTACAAAAAGCAAGAAGGCGGACAGTATCATTATTACTCGTTTCATATTGTTGTTTTTTGCAAAGATAATTACTTATTCCAACAATCCCAATCATTCTTGCTCACTTATCCGCAAAAATGGTAGTTCTTCCCGTAATTTGTTTAGGTCGAATTAGAACGAACCATCGTAATTTTGCACCCAGAAACTAAAAAACAAATGGTATGAGACAAATTATGATGTTATTTGCTGCAATCTTTCCTTAAAGCGGGTGAGAACAATATCCAGGTTACGCTATCACTAACTGAAAAATAATGTAAATGAACATTATGAAGAAAACATTTATTATATTTGCAATTGTGGGCGGTTTGATTACTGCTTGCACACAAAAAACAGAATTGAAAAACAATAACGAGATGGAACAAGAATTGGTGTTGACACAGGAATGGGACAAGGTGTTCCCGCAGAGTGACAAAGTAAACCATCGTAAGGTGACATTTAAAACGCAGTATGGATTGACACTGGCTGCCGATTTGTACGAGCCAAAGAATGTTAATGGTAAGATGGCGGCAATCGCTGTCAGTGGTCCCTTTGGAGCCACCAAGGAACAATCAAGCGGACTTTACGCGATACGGATGGCAGAACGTGGCTTTGTGACGTTAGCTTTTGACCCGTCATATACAGGGGAAAGCAGTGGTGAACCTCGTCGAATTGCATCGCCTGACATCAACACAGAGGACTTCATGGCTGCCGTCGATTACCTGTTAAAACTTGAGAACGTCAATGCTGAGAAGATTGGCATCATCGGCATCTGCGGATGGGGAGGCATCGCCCTCAATGCTGCCGCTGCCGACCCACGTATCAAAGCAACCGTTGCCAGTACAATGTACGATATGACTCGCGTTAGTGGTAACGGCTACTACGACAGCGAGGACAAGGAGGAGTCACGCTATGCTGCCCGTGAAACTCTCGCAAAACAGCGTCTTGCTGACCCTACAGCAATGGCAGGAGGTGTTATCGACCCCTTGCCTGCCGATGCTCCACAGTTCGTAAAAGATTACTACGATTATTATAAAACCGAACGTGGCTACCATAAACGTTCTGGCAACAGCAACGATGGATGGCGTGTCATCGGTACCCAGGCATACGCCAATGCTCGCTTCCTCTACTACATTAATGAAATTCGTTCTGCCGTCCTCGTGATGCACGGTGAGAAAGCCCATTCGCGCTATTTCGGCGAGGCTGCCTATAAATACATGATGGAAGGCAAGGCCGACGGCTACAACTTTGTTGGGAAGCCCAATCCTGTACCCGAGAACAAACAGTTGCTCATCATCCACGGTGCCTCACACTGCGACCTCTACGATGGTGGCAAAGGTGATTTCATCCCATTCGACAAACTGGAAACCTTTTTCCGCGAACATTTAAAGTAATATGGCAGATAAGATTTTCCAAATCGATAGCATCGATGCGTACAACAAGCTATATGGCTGGGAGACGCTGCACCCGTTGGTGACTGTGGTAAGCCACACTGAAACACTGGCCAGTATGAATCATGCATGCCTGAACTACGGTCTCTACGCACTATTCCTAAAACAGGGCGAAGGCTGTAGCATCCGCTACGGACGTGAGAAGTACGACTATCAGGAGGGTACCGTCGTAAGCTTCAAACCCGGACAAGTGGTGGAAGTGGAATGGGACGATTTAAAACCCATGCCACCCTCTCGAGGACTACTGTTCCACCCAGATCTAATATATGGCACACCTTTGGCTAAACGCATCCACGACTATACTTTCTTCGATTACGACCAGCGTGAGGCACTGCATCTGTCAGAACGCGAGCAGCGCACGGTAAGCGACCTGTTATACAGTATTGAGGAGGAGTTGCAACACCCCGTTGACAAACACTCACAGACTCTTATCACTGATGCCATCGGCCTGTTGCTGGACTACTGCATGCGTTACTACGACCGCCAGTTCATCACTCGTCACAAGGTAAATAGCGACATCATGAGTGCTTTCGAGCATCAGTTGACAGAGTATTTCAGCAGTGGCGAGGCTGAACGTAAGGGATTGCCCACAGTGGCTTACTTTGCTGGAAAGGCTTTCCTTTCACCTGGCTATTTTGGCGACCTTATCAAGAAAGAAACGGGCCTCACAGCGCAACGTTACATCCAGAACAAGGTCATTGACCTGTCAAAACAATATGTGATGGACCGCGAACTGTCGCTCAATCAAGTGGCCTATAAACTTGGCTTCCAGTACCCACAGCATTTCACGCGACTATTTAAGAAAGAAGTCGGGATGACACCATCAGAATACAGAAACTAAAGGATTACTATAATGAGATTTCTGACATTATTAATAGCATTATTGACTATGGCAACAATACAAGGACAAACGCTGACTGTGCGTCAGAAGGGATTAGCAGCGTGTGCCTGCTTGATGGCACAAGGTGATTTAAGGAGGTTAGAACCAGCAGTACGCTCAGCACTCGATAGCGGTGTAACCATCAATGAGTTGAAGGAGACATTCTCGCAACTCTATGCCTATACGGGATTTCCTCGCTCGCTGAATGCATTAGGTGTACTGAGTAAAGTGTTAGGAGAGAAGAATCCTAACTGGCAGGAGGGCAAACCTTGGAAGCGTCCTGCTGAGTGGAGTGATGCTCAGAAGGCCTACGAACTGGGTGTAAAAAATCAGACAAAACTTTCGGGCGTTCCTTTCGACTATACCTTCTGTCCACAGGATGACTACTACCTGAAGTCACACCTCTTCGGTGACATCTTTGCTGGTGACCAGCTTTCACATGCCGACCGTGAAATAGTAACGGTATCAGCATTGAGTGGCTTGGAAGGCGTTGCTCCACAGTTGGCAGCTCACAAACAGGGGGCTATTAATATGGGCAACAGTCAGGAATTGGTGGATGAGTTATGTGCATGGCTCGCCAGCGAAAGCTACACCTTAATCAGCCAATGGCCCAAAGGTGAACCAAACCCCTACGGACAATATTTCTCTGGCAATAGTTATCTGGCAGATGTGGGTGGCGGTATGTTTAACGTTACCTTCGAGCCTGGCTGTCGTAACAATTGGCATATTCACCACAAGGCAGTACAGGTGTTGATTTGCGTAGCAGGTCGCGGTTGGTATCAGGAATGGGGTAAGGAAGCCATTGAACTGAAGCCAGGTGTTGTAATAGCAATCCCTGAAGGAGTCAAGCATTGGCATGGCGCCACAAAGGACAGTTGGATGCAACACCTTGCTTGTCATAAAGATATCCAGGAAGGAGCTTCAGATCAGTGGTTGGAACCTGTGACTGACGAAGTATATGACCAGCTGAAATAAATTTTAACAAGTGTACAAACCTGTTGTCATCTTTATTATTCAGTTACTCTGTTATCATCTTTACCAGATGCCGAGTAAGAGCATCGACTTGTGCATCTGATACAATCAAGTAGCGGTGTTGACCATCTGGCGAAGGAGTGAAACGAGTGATGCCGAGAGTATCGACATCAATAGTGCCCGTTGGAGAGAGGGTAAAGAGACCATCACCCTCAACAGCATAGATAAGTGCTGTGGGATCCCAGCTGCAAGCATCATAGTCACTACCTAAGTAGTTGACATACCCTTCAGCAACAGGATTGGGACGTTTAGTATCAATATCTTTCACTCTTTCATGAGGGAACTTCACGCGCTCTCCTAACTCAAAGGGCGATACAACAATTGGCGTAGGCCACTCAGCAAAGGTCTTACGGGCAGCTTTGATGTCCATATAAACATTGAACTCACCCTTTGGTTCTGCCATATTGCCTGCCATCATCACGAGTTGCTTCACCTTCTTTGCCACTAGTTCCTTCCCGGCTAATGGAGAGAACTCGTCGGCTGGCGTGTCTAAGAGTGCAGCCATATTGGTGGAAAAACCAATAGTAACAAAAGTAACGGAATGGTCGGGCTGAGAGGCAAGCACTTTCCTATAAAGCGTAGTAGCAAAAGGCAACTGGGTAACATCTCTGACCGTGTGGGCAAAGAGCGGAGTGCCTCCTTCATCTGTCATTTCACAAACACGGTCGGAGTAATGCTTCTCAGTAGTCTTTGGACCTGTTTTTCCTGACACAAGAGCTATCGGTATATCAGGGTGTCCGTACCAGGTTTGCACGATATCAGTATATTCAGCTGCCGCCCTACCCTCCTTGCTCATGCCGATGGCAAGCACATGGGTTCGTCCTTCATCGATATAACGATTCATAATGGCCAATGCCAACGCATCGTCAATATCGTTGCCCATATCAGTATCAAGAATAATGTTGTTTGTCTGCTTGCCTGCATTTTGACATCCTGTCAACAGCAGGAGCAACATAACCATAAACGCCTGGATTGAATCAATATATTTTTTCATATTGCAAAGATAATCACTTATTCCGATAAAACCAACCTTTTTTCTTGTTTTGAATTCTCAAGGGTATGCCCTAAACCAGATATAATTATTCAAAGCATGGGACTTTTATTTTTTTTCTTTATCTTTGTTGGTTGATACAAAACTTAGACAGCTATGAAACGTAGGGATTTTATTTCCAACATGATGTTAGCAGGTGGATCGCTTGCATTTGGAGGTTGCTCTTCAGAGAAGAAAGAGTTTGAAATCGAACAGGCAAAAGACGGCTCTATCTATATCACCGAGCCAGCCAAACATATATCTGTATTGGCACAGACTGATGTATTGGTAGTGGGTGGCGGACCTGCTGGTGCCACAACTGCATTGGCTTTTCAGTCCAGCGAACTTCCTCGACATATAGACATTGTACATCTCCATCAGCTTCTTGTCAGTCAAAAGGTTTGGTTTGGGGCATAATATTTAATACAACTCCTCGTGGTCGTATCGCGGCATATAGCGAATTAGCTTATGAACAGCGGCTTGTGCCATTGCTTCGTAAGCTCGTTCACTGGGGTGCAGGTGATCGCCACTATCGAAACCATCGGCAAAGGCTTTGGGGTTGGTGATACTTCGCACCGCCGCATCGAAGTCTATACATCCATCAAAGATGGGCGATGTGCGCAGCCACTCATTGAACGTCTGTCGCATGGTCTCACGCATCTCGTTGTAAGTGCGCCACCCGTAAATAGGCAACAAAGTACCGCTCCATACTTTCATTCCCATCGCCTTAGCGGGCTTCACATAGATATCCTCTACCCCCTGCTCCATCTCCTCTACTGTTGGCAAATCGCTCCACGGACGGAAGGGGTTGACATCAGTACCTACAGGATGAATAATGTCATTGATGCCGTGTTGGATAATTACATCAGATGCACCAGCCACATTCATCTCAATGGGGAAGCGGGTAACTCCCTTCAATCCGTATGCTTGATAAGTGATGCAATCGTACTGGCGCAAGATGCGCGTACCGCTAACAGCACGACGTATGATGGAAGCGTTAGTACCGAAAGCCTGTTGTGCCATATAGTCGGGCCACGACTGTGCCGTGATAGAGTCGCCATAGCATACGATAGCATGATTCTCTGACGATGTCAGCACGTCAACGGTGTTGAGAAAGAAGAACCAGTTAGTGTGACGTGTCAGGTCAAGGGGCAACTCGTCAGCATCGGCGAAATCACCATATGCATAATAGCCCTTGGAGAGCGGTCCTGTGATAAGTGTACCACTGTTCATCTGGGTGTATCCAGCCATATACATACTCACCTCGATGGTGTCGCCACGATGCACTACAAAACTGACTGCATCACTCTCCGTCTCCTTTCCTGGCATCAGACTTACACTAGTCTCACCACCAAATGTGATGGGGATATGATCGACAAACACCTTGTCGAGTGTTACGGGTTCTGTTCCCGTTAGGTTGGAGAAACGGAAACGCAGCATCGTGCCGCTGAAGCACATCCTGATGGGATAACGGAGCGTAAGGTCCTTGGCGTAAATAGCCTCCCCACGGTTACTGATGGAGGTGGCATTGCCCCAACACGCCACCCACTTATTGTTGTCCGGCATCTTCATATCCATAAATAAAGATTATGCTGCAAATATAGCATTTTCTTGGAATAATTCGTAACTTCGCCAACAGAATTAATATCGAAAAGGATGATATGATAATTAGAGAAATACGAAGAAATGAGATAAATGCCGTTGTTGAACTTGAAACACAGGCCTTCAGCGACTATGATTATTTTACATACTTCTTTCCTGATGCGAAGGAACGACAACGTTTGCAGAAAGCAATGATACGCTGTGAGTACAGTACAAATTTACACAACTCATGCTGTCTTGCTGCTGAGGAGGACGGGAGGATAGTAGCTACCGCTCAATTGAATCCGCCCACCTACCACAAGCCATCCAACTTGAGTTACATCCTGCACGGATGGTTTGGCGTTTATCTCGCTGGCCACCACAAGAACATCAACGCATGGCTTGCCATGAACAAAGAGGCAGGTGAACCGTGCCATGTTTTTTGTGCACAAGAAGAAGGAGTATGGTATCTCAGTGCGCTGACAGTTTCACCTAAGGTACAAGGTACAGGTATCGGTACACGTTTCTTGGATAGCATAGAAGACTACGTCAGAAAAGCAGGAGGCAGATGGCTGACGCTTTACACCAATTCTGACAAGAACATAGCTTTCTATCGCCATCGTGGCTTTGAGGCGTTTGATGAACGCACGCTTGATACACCCAATGGTCCAATAAAAAATTGGAGCGTCAAGAAAGCACTTTAAAGTACAAAACTAAAACGCTGCCCTTATGTGCTCCAGAGCATCTTGGAGGATAGTACGCGGACAACCGATATTAAGTCTCACGAAACCTTCGCCACCTTGTCCGTAACCAGCACCATTGCTCAGATAAACGCCCGCCTGATCACGGAAACGAGCCAACAGTTCATCCTGTGGCAGTCCCAAAGAACGGCAATCCAACCAAACAAGGAAGGAGGCTTCAGGACGGATGGGTACGATGCCCAGTTTATGCTTGTCGAAGAAACTCATCACGCATTCGATATTGCCTTGAATGTATTCTTTCAGTGCTGGCAACCAACCGCTATCAGAGTTATAGGCAGCGATGGTGGCAACGATAGTAGGAATAGCTGGCTCATCTAACTTGGCTGCTTTCAAAGTACCCAAATACTTCTCACGCTTGTCCTTGTCAGGAATGATACAGTAAGCAGTTCCACTCAGTCCTGCCAAATTGAATGCCTTTGTAGGTCCAGCAATGATAATGCCCACCTTAGCAGCAGTCTCACTCACACTACAGAAAGGAGTATGAGTTTGGCCGTATAACGTCAGGTCGGAGTGAATTTCATCAGAGATAACCATCACACCATGCTTTTCGCAGATATCCGCCAAGCGCACCAGTGTCTCCTTCTCCCATTTGATGCCACAAGGATTGTGAGGATTGCACAGCACCAAAGCCTTGGTACGATTATCAAACAGACTTTCCAATCCCTCAAAATCCATACGATAATGACCGTTTTCGAAAATCATAGGGTTATCCACCACCACACGACCCAGTCGCTCGGCATACAACTTAAAGTGGTCATATACTGGTGGCTGGACAATAATCTTATCGCCTGGGTTGGTGAAGGTGAGGTAAGCTTGGTTGATGCCAGTAATTACCCCCGGGGCATATCCTATCCACTCACGAGGGATGTCCCATTTGTTTTGTTTACCTTCCCAAACACGAATAGCCTCATAAAATGCCTCTGGAGTGGAGGTATAACCCAGCACTTCTTGATCCAAGCGTTCTTGCAAAGCCTTGTGCACATAAGGGTCTGTCCGAAAATCCATATCGGCAATCCACATCGCAAACTGCCCTTCTTTCACACGACCATATTTGATGCTCCATGTACCTGAGCGGTCAATCACTTCGTCAAAGTTCCATCCCTTTGTTGCTGGCTGCTCCGCGCATCCCTGCATAAGTACCCCAACTGTGGTGGCTGGTAATATGCTTCCTGCCCCCGTCCACGCTATTCTGCTAATGAATGATCTTCTTTTCATAACTATATTGTATAAAAATCTAGTCAAACAATTGTTTTGCAAACATACAAATTTGGTTAGAAAGATACAAATAATTGGCGTTTTTGATGGGTATTGCTTTCGTATTTAAAGAATAATGCGTACATTTACACCCAAATAAATATAATCAGTAACAAAAACGAATATGGTACGTAAAATTAGACTAACATTGGCCACCATCTTCTTCGTGTGTATCACGCTGATGTTTTTGGACTTCACGGGTGTAACACACGCTTATTTCTCATGGATGGCTAAACTACAGTTCTTGCCAGCTGTATTGGCATTAAACGCCGGAATCATCATTTTATTAATAGCTCTGACACTTTTGTTCGGACGTATCTATTGCTCGGTCATATGCCCTATGGGTGTGTTCCAGGATATTATCGCCTGGTTTGGCAAGAAGACCCGTACAAAAAAAGAGCGCAAGATTCCTTACAACTACTCAAAGGCCATGAATGGATTAAGATACACTGTATTGGGTGTGTTCATAATGGCCATTATCGCTGGTGTAGGTTCATTTGTTGCTTTATTGGCTCCGTATAGTTCATACGGCCGTATTGCCAGCAACTTCTTCCAGCCCGTTTATCGTTGGGGCAACAACATTCTCGCTTCTCTTGCTGAGAAATATGACAGCTATGCTATTTACGATGTTGATGTATGGATAAAGAGCTTACCTACCTTCATCATTGCTTTGGTGACACTGGTAATTATCTTCATCCTGGCGTGGAGAAACGGACGTACCTATTGCAACACTATCTGCCCGGTGGGTACGGTGTTGGGATTTTTTGCAAGGTTCTCATTCTTCCGTGTTACCTTTGATGCTGAGAAATGCAAGAATTGCAGTATGTGCTCTCGCAACTGCAAGGCTTCTTGTATCGACTATAAGACACATACCGTTGATTACAGCCGTTGTGTAACTTGCGGCAATTGCCTGGAAAAGTGTAAGTTTGGTGCTTTGAGTTATAAATTTGGAACACCTTCAATGGCTACTGCATTTCCTAAACCTGTAGTGGTAGAGAAGCCTGCTCCCAAGGCAGGGGAAAAGGCTGAGGTGAAAGACCCTAGTTTGCGTACCTTCTTGACCACTATCGCAGTGGGTGCAGCAGCTGCTGCTAAGGCTCAGGTCATCCCTGAGGCTACCGATAAGAAAGTAGATGGCGGTTTGGCTGAGATAGAAGACAAAGTAGCTCCGAAGCGTGCTACGAAAATTGTGCCTCCTGGTGCCAAGAGCCTGAAAAATATGGCTCAGCACTGTACGGGCTGTCAGCTCTGCGTATCAGCTTGTCCGAATGGTGTACTGCGCCCCAGCACCGATTTGCTGACTATGATGCAGCCAGAGGCAAGCTACGAGATTGGTTATTGCCGTCCTGAGTGCGTACGTTGCTCTGAGGTTTGTCCAGCTGGTGCTATCAAGCTGATTGATGTGGCTGAGAAGTCATCTATCCAGATTGGTCATGCTGTATGGACACGTGAGTTGTGTGTTCCTATCAAAGATGGTCAGGAGTGCGGCAACTGTGCCCGTCACTGTCCGACAGGCGCTATCACGATGGTTCCAAGCGATGCCAACGATCCTAAGTCGCTGAAGATCCCTGTGGTAAACGATGAGATGTGTATTGGTTGTGGTGCATGCGAGAACTTGTGCCCGTCCCGTCCAATCAGTGCTATCTATGTAGAAGGTCACGAAGTACACCGAATGATTTAATTATTGAGAACAATGACTAAGAATAACATAAACCGTCGTGGATTCCTGAAGGCAATAGGAGCTGGAGCTACTGTTGCCGCAGGAGTGGCACTGGAAAGTTGTGGTTCTAAGAAAAAGGACTTGCAATATGATCCAGCTGGGCATCACACTACTGAGGTGCCTATAGGACAAATGACTTATCGCACTTGGCCTACAGGTGATAAAGTATCTATATTAGGCTATGGCTGTATGCGCTGGCCCACATTACAAAGGCCTGATGCCAATGGCAACATTATCGACCAGGAACGTGTGAATGAACTTGTTGACTATGCCATTGAACATGGCGTGAATTATTTTGACACGGCTCCAGTATATGTTCAAGGACAATCGGAGCGTGCCACTGGCATCGCCCTGAAGCGTCATCCACGAGACAGCTATTACATTGCTACCAAGATGTCAAACCAGCGAATAGCTGGTAGAGGTCTCTCTCCACAGGAGATGCTGAAGCAATCGCAAGATATGTATTACAACTCTTTCAAGGAGTTGCAAACTGACTATATCGACTATTACTTGTTGCACTCTATCGGAGGAGGTGATGGCATTCCTTTGCTAAATGAACGATTCTTCGACTGTGGCATGATTGATTTTCTGGTAAAGGAGCGCGAGGCAGGAAGAATACGTCACCTTGGCTGGTCATTCCACGGCGATGTAGCCGTATTCGACCACATGCTTAAGTTACACGACGAGGGCAAGTATAAGTGGGATTTCGTACAGATCCAGATGAACTACCTCGACTGGACCCACGCCAAAGAGACCAACCCTCGCAATGTAAATGCTGAATACCTTTACGGTGAATTGGAGAAGCGTAATATCCCAGTGGTGATTATGGAGCCTTTGCTGGGTGGTCGTTTGTCTAACGTGCCTAACCATATCGTGGCTCGCTTAAAGCAACAGGAGCCAGAAAACAGCGTGGCATCATGGGCATTCCGCTTCTGTGGTACCTATCCTGGGGTGATGACTGCCTTGAGTGGTATGACCTATATGGAACACTTGCAAGATAATATCCGTAGCTTCTCCCCATTGAAACCATTGACACAGGAGCAGCTTGACTACCTGGAAGATACAGCAAGCTTGATGGTTACCTACCCCACCATTCCCTGCAACAATTGCCAGTACTGCATGCCTTGTCCATACGGACTGGATATCCCTGGTGTTTTGATGCACTACAACAAATGTGTGAACGAGGGTAACATACCTGAAACCATGCAGGATCCCAACTACAAGAAAGCCCGTCAAGCCTTCTTGGTTGGATACGACCGTGCAGTACCTAAGCTGCGTCAGGCCAGTCATTGCACCAGTTGCAACCAGTGTTCACCTGAGTGTCCACAACGCATCAACATCCCTGCACAGATGCAAAGGATAGATGAATATGTGGAGAAACTTAAACAAGGCACTTTATAATGTACAGTTTTACATGCGATTATTCTGAGGGGGCACACCCGAATATCCTGAAAAAACTTCAGGAAAGGAACCTCATACAGCATCCTGGCTATGGCGAGGATGAAGTAACTAACGAAGCGATTGAACTAATTCGCCAACGCATCGGTAACTCCAAAGCAACCATCTACTTCGTGACAGGTGGCACCCAAGCCAATATGGCTGTCATTTCTTCTCTACTACGCACACCAGAGGCTGTGATTTGTGTGGATGGAGGACATATCTGGGCCCACGAAACGGGTGCCATAGAAGCTACCGGACATCGTGTTATCACTGTACCAGGTGTTGAAGGCAAAATTACTCCTGCAGGTATTCAGAAAGCGCTCGATGATTATTTCATGCGTCCTCACATGGTGAAGCCAGCGATGGTGTATATCTCTGATGCCACTGAGGTGGGTACTATCTATAAGAAAGCCGAGATACAGGCCATAAGTGAGTTTTGTCGTGCACACAAATTATTACTATATCTCGACGGAGCTCGCCTGGGCAGTGCCCTCACGGCAGACGAAAACGACCTAACGCTGCACGACTTGACCAAGCTGACGGACGTATTCTATATTGGCGGTACGAAGAATGGTGCTTTGTTTGGCGAGGCCATTGTGTTCAACGATCCTACATTGTATCCCGACTTCGACTATGTGCGTAAGGAGCGTGGTGCGTTATTGGCCAAAGGATGGCTCTTAGGTGTTCAGTTTGGTGAGTTGTTTAAGGACGACCTCTATTTCAAGATTGCCCGTCACGCTAACGTGCTGGCCAAGAAACTGTCAACAGCTTTGAAGGAAGCTGGATTTGAGTTTCTAGCCGACTCCCCCACCAACCAAGTATTCCCCATCGTCAGCAAAGAAGAAATGGCTATCTTGGCTAAAAAGTATATCTTTGAGGAGTGGCAACCGATGGACGAGCATCATTCGGCCATCCGTTTTGTTACCTCGTGGGCTACGGATGAGGAGCATGTGGATGAACTAATTGATGATTGCAGAAAATTGAGACTATAAATCATAACACTATGGAAAAATATATCTTAGCAGTAGATCAAGGCACCAGCAGTTCGCGCGCCATTATCTTCAACAAGAAAGGTGAGAGCTGTGCTGTGGCACAGAAAGAATTTACCCAACATTTCCCGAAGTCGGGATGGGTGGAGCATAACCCACACGAGATATGGTCGTCAGAAGCATCGGTCATCAGTGAGGCAATGGCGAAGTTGGGTATCAACGGAGCTGAGATTGCCGGCATAGGTATCACCAACCAACGCGAAACCACCATTGTGTGGGATGTAGAGACTGAAGAGCCTATCTATAATGCCATTGTGTGGCAAGACCGTCGTACGGCTGAGTATTGCGATGAACTGAAAGCACAGGGGGTGACAGACATGATTCACGAGAAAACGGGTCTGATCATCGATGCTTACTTCAGTGCGACAAAAATCAAATGGATTCTCGACAATGTGAAAGGCGCCAGGAAACGTGCCCAGCAAGGTAAGTTGCGCTTCGGAACCGTTGATTCATGGTTGGTGTGGCGACTGACAAAGGGTACACTCCACATCACGGATGCGACTAACGCCTCACGCACTATGTTGTTCAATATACACACCCTGCAATGGGACGAAGAGCTGCTGAAGCTGTTCGACATACCTTTATCGATGATGCCTGAAGTGAAGTCATGCAGCGAGGTATATGGATATACACAATCGCCCATCTTCAACCAGCCAGTAGCTATCGGCGGTATTGCGGGCGACCAACAGGCTGCGCTCTTCGGACAGCTCTGCACAGAACCGGGCAGCGTGAAGAATACCTATGGCACTGGTTGCTTCCTACTGATGAACAGTGGCGAAAAACCTATCATGTCGAAGAATAACCTGCTTACCACCATTGCCCTCAAACGAGGCGACAAGGTGACCTATGCTTTGGAAGGCAGTATCTTCGTGGGAGGATCGGTGGTACAGTGGTTGCGCGACGGACTGGGTATCATCAAGTCTTCAGGTGAGATTGAAGCCTTGGCAGCTACCGTACCTGATACAGGTGGGGTATATTTCGTGCCTGCCCTCACAGGCATGGGAGCTCCTTATTGGGATCAATATGCACGTGGCAGCATCACAGGCATCAGTCGTGGTACCACAGCTGCTCATATAGCCCGTGCTGCATTAGAGGGCATTGCTTTCCAGACACTCGACATCGTGCAGGCTATGCAACGTGATGCCGACTTACCTCTCAAGGAATTGAAGGTAGATGGTGGCGCATCACGCAATAACCTGATGATGCAGTTCCAAGCCGATATACTGAATACAAAGGTGATTCGTCCGCGTAACCCAGAAACGACTGCTTTGGGTGCCACTTACTTGGCAGGCTTGGCCGTTGGTTATTGGAAAAGTGTGGAGGAGATACGCGACCAATGGCAGATCGACTCGATGTTTATGCCTACCGACGACCGTCAGCAAGTGGAGCAGGCTGTCAAAGGATGGCGTGAAGCGATACAAAGAACATTAACCTTACACTAAACTTAAACACTATGATAGAGAAAATGATTTTTGAGTTCTTAGGAACCATGATATTGATTTTAATGGGCGATGGCGTATGCGCCAATGTTAGTTTGGAAAAGTCAAAGGCAAAGGGTGCCGGCTGGGTAGTCGTTACCTTCGCCTGGGGTCTTGCTGTGATGTGTGGTGTGTTCGTAGCTGGTCCAACTACCGGTGCACATCTTAATCCAGCCGTATCTGTAGGTTTGGCATTGGCAGGCTCATTCGACTGGAACATGGTAATACCTTATATTATTGCGCAAATGCTGGGTGGTTTCGTAGGAGCAGTATTAGTCTATCTGTATTTCAAGGACCACTACGATGCAACGCCCGATGCAGATACTAAGTTGGGTACCTTCTGCACCATTCCTGCCATCCGCAACAAGTGGCGCAACCTGCTGAGTGAGGTAATTGGTACTTTCGTACTGGTTTATTGCATCCTCGCCATCGGCAATGTGGGCAACACGCCCGAACTGGGTATGGGTAGCTTGGGAGCCTTCCCCGTTACCTTCCTGATTATTGCCATCGGTATGTCATTGGGTGGAACTACAGGTTATGCCATCAATCCTGCCCGTGACCTGGCTCCTCGTTTTGCACATTTCATCCTGCCTATCAAGGGCAAGCGTGACAGCGACTGGAGTTATTCATGGGTACCTAGTGTGGGACCTATCATCGGATGTGCCATTGCAGCAGGTTTATATTTACTTGTATAAAAAGAAAGGATCATGATAAAGAAATGTGTATTGGGTGGTTTACTCTTGGCACTGACAGCTTGCAGCTCTACTACGAAAGTGGATGAGCTGACCATGATCGTGGGCACTTACACCTTTGCTGGGAGCGAGGGCATCTATACTTATAAGTTTGACCAAGAAAACGGCACAGTAAGACCATTGGAGGTCATCAAGATGAAGAATCCCTCCTACCTCACCCTCTCGGCCAACCAGCAAGTGATGTATGTGGTGAGTGAGAACCACGACGAAACAGCTGCTGTATCAGCATTCAAGTTCGACAAGGAGAGCGGAAAAGCAGAACTGATAAACAGTCAGTTGACCTACGGGGAAGATCCTTGCTATGTGGCTACTAATGGCAAGATTGTCACTACCGCCAATTATTCGGGTGGTAGCATGTCAGTATTTCCCCTTCGCTATGACGGAAGCTTAGAGCCTATTGACACCATTTTCTGTGGCAACATCGGTGGTCCGGATATGAGTCGTCAGGAAGCTCCACATGTGCATTGTACAGCTTTCACTCCTGATGGCAAGCAGCTGTTGGCTACCGACTTCAGTGCCGACCGCATCCTGCACTTCGATGTAGAAGCCGACCCATCTAAGCCTCATCTGTTGTTAGATACCACACCTATTGATGCAGATTCCGGTCCACGACACATTATCTTCAATCATGATGGTAAGTTTGTATATATCATCAGCGAATTGAGCGAGGCCGTAACGGTGTGCAGCTACAACCAAGGGAAGATGGAGGTGATACAGACCATCGAGACGCACCCTCAGGCTGATCGCCATGCAGCTGACATTCATCTATCACCTGATGGAAAGTTCCTCTATGCCAGTGTAAGAGATATAGAGGATGGACTGGCTATCTTTGAGGTGGACCAGCAAACGGGGTTGCTGACAAAGGTGGGCTATCAGCCTACAGGCAAACATCCACGTAACTTCAACATCACCCCCAATGGCAAGTATGTGTTGGTGGCAGATATGAAGGACAATAAGATTGAGGTATTTGAGCGAAGCATAAAAACAGGACTACTGACAAAGGCAGATGAGATTGAGTTAAGCATGCCAGTATGTGTTGTATTCGCAAAATAAATAAACATTAAACGCAAAAGATGATATGAAAAAAACTTTATATAAGTTCTTAATAGTATTGATAATTTTCAATTTTCAATTTGGCCTACGCCCAGACCGAGGTGACTCCAGGTGTATCTTTCGGAAAGAAGTTTGGTGTGACCTATATATTGCCTCAGACAGAAATCGTGATTGAGGCCAAAGCTACACGACAACATTACGAACCTGGACAATTCTGCCAGTATGCCGAGCGCTACCTGCGCCTAAGTGGTGTGAAACAGGAAGCAGAAACCACTTGGGCTTTGGATGAAGTTAAGGTGAAGTCGGTGGGTGTGCCTAATCCTTCCAATATCTACTTTGTAGAGATGAAAGACCGTACCACAGCACCACTGATGGAACTGACGGCCGATGGCATTGTACGCTCTATCAACCTACCATATGTAGGTGAACAGAAGACTGTTCAGCCCCAGGCGCCTCAACAGGTAGTAGAGCCCGACCTTGACCCACGATCTTTTTTGACCGAAGAGATACTGACAGCAACATCAACCGCCAAGATGGCGGAGCTGGTGGCACGTGAGATATACAGCATACGTGAAAGCAAAAACGCTCTGCTCAGGGGCGAAGCCGACAACCTGCCCAAAGATGGTGCTCAGTTGCAGATTATGCTGGATAACCTCAACAAGCAAGAGAAAGCGATGACACAGATGTTTGAGGGCAAGGTGATGACTGACACCCATCAATTCTCTATGAAAGTGTCTCCTAAAGAGATGAACAACCACGTGGTGTTCCGCTTCTCCAAGAAACTGGGCTTTGTAGAGGCCGACGACTTGGCAGGCGAACCTGTAGAACTGACCATCACCAACAAGCATCTGGTATCTGAGCAACCAGCTGAGCCTACCGGTGGGAAAGCAAGCAAATCGTTAGTCAACACGTTGTCAAACGGTAGCAAGACAGCCATAGAGGGTGTTGCCTATAATGTACCGGGAAAAGCTGATGTGAAGTTGACCTACAATCATAAAGATCTTATCAAAACGGAGATGTCTATCACACAGTTTGGCACACTCGAATACCTGTCGGCTCAGTTGTTCAACAGAAATACCGTGACCAAGGTGCAGTTTGACGTAACAACTGGGGCCCTGTTGAAAATCGAAAGACAATAATTATGAAGAAAGTTTTGAATAGCTTGATGGCACTCGCCTTATTGGCAGGGTGCCAAAGTCAATCTGAGCAACAGCAGATCCTTGACCCAGTGGATTATGTTACCACATTGATGGGCACACACTCCAAGTACACCCTCTCTACAGGCAACACCTATCCTGCTATTGCGTTGCCTTGGGGTATGAATTTCTGGACACCACAGACAGGCAAGATGGGTGATGGCTGGGCGTATGTCTATGATGCCGACAAGATACGTGGTTTCAAGCAGACCCACCAACCCAGTCCGTGGATTAACGACTACGGTCAGTTCAGTCTGATGCCCATAACAGGCAAGACCGTCTTCGACGAAGAAGAACGTGCCAGCTGGTTCTCACACAAAGCCGAGACGGCCACTCCTTATTACTATAAGGTCTATCTCGCCGACTACGATATCACCACCGAGATTACGCCCACCGAGCGTGCCGCTGTATTCCGTTTCACCTTCCCGGAAAACGAACTTTCGTCAGTGGTGGTTGATGCATTCGACAAAGGTTCATCCATTCAAGTACTGCCCGATGAGAGAAAAATTATAGGCTACACCACCCGCAACAGCGGAGGCGTTCCTGACAATTTCAAGAACTATTTCGTGATTGAGTTCAGCAAGCCATTCTCACAGATATCGGTAGTAGCCGACCAAATCATCAAGGATGGAGTTACTGAGGCAACCGCCAACCATACAGGAGCCATCGTAGGCTTTACCACCCATCGTGGCGAGGTGGTGGAAGCGCGTGTGGCATCCTCTTTTATCAGTTACGAGCAGGCGGAACGCAATCTGCAAGAGATAAATGGACGCAGTTTCGATGCGGTATGTGATGCTGCCAGAGCCACTTGGAACGAGATATTGGGCAGAATAGAGGTGAATGATGACAACATTGACCACCTGCGCACCTTCTACTCTTGCCTCTACCGCTCCGTCTTATTCCCACGCAGTCTGTATGAAATAGACGCTGAAGGCCAACCCATTCATTATAGTCCGTATAATGGCGAGGTATTACCAGGCTATATGTTTACCGACACAGGTTTCTGGGATACCTTCCGTTGTCTGTTCCCCTTCCTCAACCTGATGTACCCCAGCATGAATGTCAAGATGCAAGAGGGATTGGTGAATGCTTATAAGGAAAGTGGTTTTCTCCCAGAATGGGCCAGTCCTGGACATCGTAACTGCATGGTGGGCAACAACTCGGCTTCTATTGTTGCCGATGCCTATCTGAAAGGGTTGCGTGGCTACGACATCGAGACTCTTTGGGAAGCTGTGACACATGGTGCCAACAATGCCCATCCTACCATCGGCTCAACAGGTCGAAAAGGCGTAGAGTATTACAACCGCTTGGGGTATGTACCCTATAATGTGGGCATCAACGAGAGTGCTGCCCGCACTTTGGAATATGCCTACGACGACTGGTGTATCTATCAGTTAGGCAAAGCATTGGGCAAGCCTGAAAGCGAGATAGCCATTTATGCGGAACGGGCAATGAACTACCGCAACCTGTTTGATGCCGAGAGCAAACTGATGCGTGGCAAGAATGAGGACGGTACGTTCCAGAGTCCATTCAACCCGTTGAAATGGGGCGATGCCTTCACAGAGGGCAACAGTTGGCATTACACATGGTCAGTATTTCACGACCCACAGGGCTTAATCAACCT
The DNA here is from genome assembly GCA_017442855.1 of Bacteroidaceae bacterium. Classification (GTDB taxonomy): domain Bacteria; phylum Bacteroidota; class Bacteroidia; order Bacteroidales; family Bacteroidaceae; genus Bacteroides. The sequence continues at coordinate 29,536 of JAFSPM010000037.1, forward strand.
TATGGGTGGCAAGCAGGTGTTTACCCAGATGATGGACTCTGTTTTCTCTGTACCTCCAGTGTTTGATGATAGTTACTATGGTTTCCCCATCCACGAGATTCGTGAGATGCAAATCATGAACATGGGCAACTATGCCCACGGCAACCAGCCTGTGCAGCACATGATATACCTCTATGGCTATGCAGGTGAGCCTTGGAAATCACAGTATTGGATTCGTGAGGTGATGGACAGACTGTATGCTGCTACCCCCGACGGTTATTGTGGCGACGAGGACAACGGCCAGACCTCAGCCTGGTATGTATTCTCTGCCTTGGGTTTCTATCCCGTGTGTCCAGGGAGTGGACAATATGTATTGGGTACGCCCTATTTCAAACAAGTGAAGTTGCACTTGGAAAATGGCAAGACGGTAGAGATATCGGCTCCTGCCTGCTCTCCTGACAACAAATATATCAAGGCAATGAAGCTGAACGGTCAAGACTGGCAGCACAACTTCCTCACCCATGACGACCTGACGCAGGGAACAAAAATAGAAATACAAATGAGTGCGGAGGCTAACCATCAACGAGGCATTGCTGCCGATGACGCCCCCTATTCCTTTACGAATATATCCAACTAAAAGTTATGATTAAAGATTCAAACAAAATTGCCATTATTATTGGCGAGCGCAAAATCTATTATTCCGAAATGCTGCAACGTATTACGCTGTATAGTCATTTCACCCCCAAACAACCAAAGGAAAGAACACTTATTTTTGCTGAAAACCGCGAGGGCTGGATCTATGCCTTCTATGCCATTTGGGCGAACAAGGGTATCGCTGTGCCTGTAGATGCATCCTCAACGGTAAGCGATGTGGCCTACATCATCAACGACTGTCATCCAGCTTGCATCTGGACAACAGGTCAGAAATTAGATATAGTGAAGGCTGCCCTGCAAGAAGCAGGACAAACCGTTGACATCCGTCTCATTGAAGACTACGAACGAGTGGAGGTAAACGAAGAAAAGGCACAGGTAAACTATGAGGACGAGAATGACACGGCCCTCATCATCTATACATCCGGCACCACAGGTTCTCCCAAGGGCGTCATGCTTTCATTCCTGAACATCATGACTAACAAGCGTGCCGTCTATGACGAGGTGCCTATCTTCAACGACGACCGCCGAACGCTGATTCTGTTGCCGTTGCATCATGTATTACCTTTGGTAGGAACGGTCGTCATCCCCTTCTATATTGGTGGTGGTGTAGCCATCTGTCCTACGATGTCAGGACCAGATATCATCGACACCTTGGAGCGTGGTAAGATTTCTATCATGGTGGGTGTGCCTCGATTGTGGCAAACGCTCTATGGCGGCATCAAAAAGAAGATTGATGCCAATGCCCTCACCCGTGGACTCTTCAATCTCTGTGCCACACTGAAGAGCAAATCGTTCTCACGCTTCATCTTCAAGGCTGTACATCAGAAACTGGGTGGACACATCGAATTCATGGTAAGTGGCGGTGCTGCTTTGGATAAAGAGATACTGTTTGGTTTACAGACATTGGGCTTCGAGATGCTCGAAGGCTATGGCATGACCGAAGCCGCTCCGATGATTGCCTTTACCCGTCCTGGCGACCAGGTGCCTAATTGTGTGGGCATCCCTTCTAAAGAGATGCAATGCAAGATCGAGAATGGTGAGGTATGCGCCAAAGGTCCCAACATCATGCAGGGCTATTATAATCGTCCGGAAGAGACAGCAGCTGTCATCGACAAGGATGGTTGGCTACATACAGGCGACTTAGGCTACATCGACGAGAAAGGGCGTGTGTATATCACGGGTCGTAGCAAGGAAATCATTGTGCTATCTAATGGCAAGAATGTTCAGCCCAACGAAATTGAGTATAAGCTGGAGAAATATACCGACCATGTGAAGGAGGCAGCTGTTGTGCAGGATGGCGACATGTTGCGTGCCATTATCGTGCCTCAGACAGAGTGGGCAAAAGATCTCTCTGACGAACAGGTGGAAGAAACACTGAAGCGCGAGGTACTGGAGCCCTACAACCTGACTGTCACCAACTACAAGAAGCTGATGAGCCTGTATGTCTATCGTGGTGAACTGCCTCGTACCCGACTGGAGAAACTGAAGCGCTATATGCTAAAGGACATTATCAAGGGCGAAGCACCAGTCAGCAAGAAAGAAGAAAAGATAATAGAGCCTACATTCGAGGAATATCAGATACTAAAGAAATACATCGAAGAGGAGAAGAAGATACACTTGCGTCCTAGCGACCATATCGAGACCGACTTGGCATTCGACTCATTGGATATGGTGTCGTTAGAAGGTTTCATCCAACAAACCTTTGGCACTCACATCAACACAGCTGATATGCCAGGCTACAAGAATATTCAGGCTATAGCCGAGTTCATCGCCAACAGCAAGACACGCATGGAGGTGCAGGAAGAAGATTGGCACCAGTTCCTACATACCGACTCCTCCCAGTTAGAATTGCCTCATGGCAACCGATATATGACCCTGGGTAACACAATTATACGAGGGTTCTACAAAATATATAACAGTATCATAATCAAAGGAAAGGAAAACATTCCCGCCAACGGTCCAATGATTATTGCGCCCAATCACCAAAGCTTCTTAGACGGTCCGTTGGTATCGTGCACCTTGCCTACGGAAGTGATGAAAAACTGCTACTACTATGCTACTGAGGAGCACATGCAAGGTGCTTTACGTAAGGCTTACGCTCGCAACAACAACATCATCCTGATGGAGCGCAACAACCTGCGCGGTTCCATCCAGAAGTTGGGTGAAGTACTCAAGCAAGGCAAGAACGTAGTGATTTTCCCTGAAGGCCGTCGAACATTTTCTGGTGAACTGAGTGAGTTTAAGAAAACCTTTGCTATCCTGAGCAGGGAGTTGCAAGTACCAGTGGTACCCGTATGCATCAAGGGCGCCTTTGAGGCGTTGCCACGATCCAAGCGCTTCCCAACGACCCACCAGATAGAGATAGAGTACCTGCCCCCTATCCTGCCAGACAGCACCCTGTCATACGAGCAGATAGCCAATCAGGTAAAGGAAGCTATTAATGAACGACTGCACGCATGACACATTTCTTACCCTCTAAAGAAGAGCAAGGCAACACCTGGACCCATTTCGTAGGTGTTGTCTTTGCCCTCTCGTCTATCTGGATGGTGTGGCCAGCCATCAAGACGGGTTGGCAGATGGCCTTTGGTGTATTCTTCTTCATTGTGGGCATGTTCCTCATGTTCCTGTCCAGCACTATCTACCATTGGCTGCGTCCCGGCATGGCAAAGGACATCCTGCGTAAATGCGACCACATCAGCATCTACGTCATGATAGCTTGCTCTTACACCCCCATCTGCGTGGGTGTCATTGGAGGTTGGTTAGGTTGGTTGGTCTTTGGGTTTTTGTGGTTCGTGGCCTTGGTGGGCTCCATCGTCAAGATTGTGGCCATAGGCAAGCACCCCAAGCTCTCGTTGGCAATGTACCTCATCATGGGTTGGAGTGTGTTGTTCATCTTCCCCACTGTTTGGGCAAAGCTCTCCACCCTCTCGTTGGTTTTCCTTTTCTGTGAGGGCATACTCTACACTGTTGGCACCTATTTCTTTGCCAACGACAAGCGCCCCCACTATCACGCCATCTGGCACATCTTTGTCCTCTTGGGTGCCATTGCCCACTGGAGTGTCATCCTCACGCTGATGCTATATTAACTCATTAAAATGTTCAATATGCCTAAGAACGACTGCTCGTTTGGGTAAAGGCACATGATCGTTTTTCATGGGCTATAATGCGGTATTCACTGGGGGGCATCTTGTATTTCTCACGGAAAAGGGTATTGAAGTGACTACGGCTTTGGAAACCACTTAGTTCGATAACAATACCTATGGGCTCATCGCTATTGGCCAGTAATTGGGAGGCATGACTAATACGCCAATTGTCGATAAAGTCGCCAACTGTCAGTCCGTCGGCACATTCACGAATGGCAATTGCCACATTGTTGTAGTTTGTGTTAAGCAGCTGTGCCAAGGAATCACGATTCAGGGTACTGTCGGTGTAAGGATGCTGGTCCTTCATCAGTTGGCAAATGCGCTGGTATAGCTTTTGCTGGGCATTCATTGTCGTCTCAGGCAGGTCGCTTAATGCAGCCTGCTGCTCTTCTTCCCTCAGCTGCATCTGCTGTATCGTGTCATAAAGCTCTCGGTTCTTCTGGTGAAGCTGACGTTGTGCAATAATGATGCGCCACAGGGCTACACCACTGACAATCAATAGTATCAAAAGGCCCATAATGATAATCAGCTGCATGCGGCTCTCTGCCTCTTTCTGTTCCAAGGCACGGTCTTTTTGTTCTGTCTCGTAGATGACGGAAAGTTCAGCTACAGCGTTACGATTTTGGATAACTACAGCTGAATCAATGGCGTCGATGATTTGGGTGGCCGTATTCAAAGCCTCATCCTTATGTCCGGATTTCAAATAGGCCTCATAGCGGGGAACCATGCGATCCCGAATGATTTCAAAGGTGATGCGCGGTTGCTCGGAAGGAGGACTCAAGGTGTCTAACCTGTTCATGAAACCCAATGCCTCCTCATAACGGCTTGCAGCCATGAGATATTGCACTGTCAAATCAAGATTAATTGGATGTCGGAGCAAATTGGTGTCATTTATAGATATATATGCATTGGCAGCTTCGACCACCTTGCCACGGGATTGCAAGATATTGGCACGCAGCAAGGAAATGGCTTTTGCATATTCCAATACCAGGTCCCGATCGATGTAAGTATTATTCACGCCGCTTGCCCAATCCTCAAACTTATCCTCTGCAAGTTGAAGCCATTCGTCGGTATCTTCAAGGTCGCCCATTATGAAGAAGCTCTCCGCATTGTTAAAAATCATCTGCATCCTGTTTTTAGGACTATCGTCAATGGTCATCAATTCATACGACTTGAGCTTATTGATTTTGGCCTCGTCAAATTGTCGCAGGCTTATCTGACAATCGGCAATATGCGAGAGAAGCCCTGCATGGTAAGTCTGCGGGAAAGCTGACGAACCCACCGACCGTAAGCTGTCAGCCTGCGCAATAAGCCGGGATGAAATTATCATGGAGCCCTCATAATCCTGCATGTTGCTTCGCATGATGGCTAAACGATAGCCTGTCTTGGCATAACTGTCCCAGTCGGGTATGGGCTCCTCGTATGCATCGTAGGCTCGTTGATAGTAGTAACCTGCCAGTCGATAATGCCAGCCCATGTCATAGACGAGGCCCCGAAGGTAATCTGATGTGGGTGGATGCACCTCGCCAATTTGTTCCAAGCTGTCAATAGCGGCCAAGGATTGCTCCACTTCCTGGGTCTTATTGACATGCTCCAACAATTGTTTGACATCTATCTCATTTGTTACATCACTCTTTTTATGCTCTGAACAAGTGGTCAGGAACATCAACACAGATAATATCGGGATAATTTTCCTCATGCTCGGTCGTTAGGTAATTTATGCCGTAAATATACAACAATTCTCCCGATGAAAAGGGTAAAACCCGATGTTTTTCTCCCGATCACGCCTTTTGTGCGTTACGAGTACAAGATTGTGCGCCATGAGAACAAAGATGTGCGATACGGGGAAAAGGTTTCGGAAGATTAATCATTACTTTGTAAGCAGAACAACTAATCTTTAAAATTAAAAATTATGGCAACATTAACAAAAGAGCAGATTGCTGAGAAGAAGCAGCTGTTTGTGCAGAAAACAATGGAATTGAAGGCGCTCTATGATGAAATCAAGAGTGCAGGTCCTATCGAACTCTCAGACGATGAGTTGGAAAATGTTACTGGAGGAGGATTCTTCCAGGATGTGGGTAGTTTCTTCAAGGAATTTGGAGAGGGTTTCGTTGATGGGTGGAAACAAGCCATCGATAATATTGATAATCCAAATGCCTGGAAAGATTTCTTTTTGGGGAATGTAGGAAATTGATACACTTAGGAATGTGCCTCCTACAAAGGGTTCGTCAGAATTTTTACGGATACCTGGAAAGCAAACTCTAAAGGAAAACCCTAACAAAAAAAACAAATTATTATGGCACACATTAACAGAAGAACAGATTGCTGAAAAGAAGCAGCTGTTTGTGCAGAAAACAATGGAATTGAAGGCGCTCTATGATGAAATCAAGAGTGCAGGTCCTATCGAACTCTCAGACGATGAGTTGGAAAATGTTACTGGAGGAGGATTCTTCCAGGATGTGGGCAATTTCTTCAAAAAATATGGTGAGGGTTTCGTTGGTATATGGGTTAACTGTTACAATGATATGGCTGATATAATAACTGGAAAAGGGAATTCTTGAAAGAAGGCTTCACTTTTTATTTTTTTTTCAATAGCTATTTTGCGATACTCACTGGGAGTCATCTGGCACATCTTTGTCCTCTTGGGTGCCATTGCCCACTGGAGTGTCATCCTCACGCTGATGCTATAAGACAAACTAAACGTCTATATCATCTGGGGGAGTTGGTTCTGTATCAAAGAAGGATGCATTCTCCTGCGCCGACTCTTTGATGACTTCATCATAGCCAGTCAATGCAGCGAAGGGCGCAAACTGAGCCGCACGGTTATCCATTGACATCCTGGGATGGTGCTTAGGCTCATAATGTGGCAGGTTGATAATATCGTCATAATCGTTGCTCATGCCTTGTGTCCTCCTATCTGTTTGTTGCGTTCCTTAGCCGTTGCGCCCTCATCGAAGTTCAAGCCTCGCAAGATGGCATTTTTGCCGAAACGCTTCTTGATATTCAATTGTGCTTCTTGCATCCTCCGTTCTCTTTCGAGGAGTTTCTTCTCCTGCATACGCTGTTTCTCCAGCGTTTCATAGTCGGTAAAGAGGTCAAGTTGTTCTGGTTGTTTATTTTGTTCCAAGGATGTTTCGCTCACCACATGGTTCGTTGTCAGACTCATCCTACGGATAAGCATATCAGGATGCACACAACGATCATAAATATCTGCTGCTCCGTTCATGATAAGTCGAGAGGACGATGTAGGTTTCTCGAAGTTAAAAGTTCCGTGGGCGTGTTTAGGCACGGGCTTACCGTAATGATTGGTAGTTATCTCGCCGTGATACTTCTCTCGGATCTCCTGACGTGTCAGACATTCCGCATCATAGCCAACAGTCAACACCAGCTGGTCGGTCACCAAGCGCCTCGACACCAAGTCGAGCGCCATTCCCTCAGCCATCTCCTGTATCACCACACGAGCCTTCTTAAACGTGTATGGCTCTTGCAATACCTGTCCATGACTAAAGGAGTTCGTTTCAGGTCGATATGCCTTAACAGCCTCCATCGTGCAAGGCTCCCAGCCCCAGGCATGATCTATCAACAACTCCGCATTTACACCGAATAGTTTATAGAGCAGTCCTTCGCTGCGTACTGACAACCGCGCCAGTTTCCCCATCGTGTCAATGCCATAATAGGCCAGTCTCTCAGCTATTCCATGTCCTACGCGCCAAAACTTTGTTATAGGCTTAAAGTCCCATAACTCACGACGATATGACATCTCGTCGAGTTCGGCTATACGTACACCATCCTTATCGGCAGGCATCTTCTTGGCCACTATATCCATCGCCACCTTGCAAAGATACATGTTTGTACCGATACCCGCAGTGGCCGTGATGCCCGTCTGTGAGAGCACGTCACGAATCATCTTCATGGTCAGTTCATGCGTTGTAATCTTGTAGGTACTCAAATAGGCAGTCACATCCATGAAAACCTCGTCGATGCTATAGACATGAATATCCTCAGGTGCGATGTATTTCAGGTAGATGCCGTATATTTTTGAGCTGACCTCCATATAGTGAGCCATCCGTGGCTTGGCAATAATGAAATCAACGCCTCGTGCTTTCTGCTTCACCTCGAACAATCGCGCCCTTCCGCCAATGCCATAGGCCTTGAGCGATGGCGACACCGCCAAACAGATGGTTTTGTCAGTCCTCGACTCGTCAGCCACCACAAGGTGTGTGGTCAGCGGGTCAAGTCCCCTGTCCACGCACTCCACTGAAGCATAGAACGACTTCAGGTCAATGGCAATATAGGTTCGCTGTTGTTCTGGCATATTTCATGCTTTCTTTTCAGTTACAAATATACTCAATAATCCTTAGAATTTGACGAAAATTTCAACATTTGAATGACGACAATGATGCTATTATTTAAAAGAAAAAAAGTGTGCCCCATTGCAGAGCCACACCCTTTCATTATTTAGTTACTCGTAGAATACTTAACCTCCTCGAAATTCACCGATACTGTATGTCAGTAAGTTACAAATCCGTGGTACAAATAAGGTACTATTTTTCTTCGTTTTTCTATGACCCCATATATCCTTCACTCTTTAGAGAGAACCTCCCATTCACCATAGGTTTTTCCGTCTTTTCTGTTGATTTGAATACCAAGTTCTCTCACAGCCGTAAAGTCTCGTTGGATAGTTTTTACAGATACATCAATCCTTTTGGACATTTCATTCAATGTTATGGTTGGGTTATGTACTATCAATTCCAGTATATCTATCTGTCTTTCAGTCAGTTTCTTTAGGACACCATTTTGGACATTCTTTAGGATATCTTTTAGGACATCGGGGATGTTTTTGCCTATTTCCTGTGAACTTTCCTGTGACTTTTCCCTTGTCGCTATGTCAGCAATGATATTGCCTGCCGCCTCGTGGCAAGGGATGGTGATGCGGAAGAAGGTGCGCTCTTCATCTGTGACGACGATGGCTCGAGGCGATCCATTGGCCTTCAGCACATTCTGGATAGTGGAAATGTAAACTTCACCAGTCAACTGTCTGCTTTTTCAACGCAATGCCTGCAATCTGTCGTCGCAGAACTCGCTATGAGTGTCGGTAAAGCTTGCTACCAGGCGACGGAAAGTTTCCGTCCATTGGTCGCAGTATCTGCCAAGGGTCATCGCAGTATCTGCCGTACCCCTATGGAAATATCTCCTTTCCCGCATGGGAGATACTGCGACGGGTGATAGCAAAGCCTCCGTCGAATGATAGAAGGCATTGCAGTAAAATGACATGAAAAAAGGGTACTGAACAACTGCTGTTTTGGAACTGAGTGAGACAACCAAACATAAAAAAGTGACGATAATGATGCTACTAATTAAATTATCTGTACTTTTGTATAAAACTAAACAGAAAGAACATTAAACATCATACTATGGCACAGAAGAGAACAACACCAGAGTTGATTACCGAACTCCAACCAAACGAGATATTCGTGTTTGGCAGCAACTTGCAAGGTATGCATGGTGGCGGTGCGGCATATATCGCCTATCGGAAGTTTGGGGCTATAATGGGACAAGGCGTTGGCCTGCAAGGACAAAGCTATGGCATACCTACCATGCAAGGTGGTGTGGATACCATTCGTCCGTATGTGAATGAGTTTATCCAGTTTGCCAAAGAACATCCTAACTATACGTTCCTCGTCACACGCATTGGATGCGGCATCGCTGGTTTCAAAAACGAAGAGATTTCTCCGTTATTCGAGAAAGCTCATGAAGTAAAGAATATCGTACTGCCTCCAGGGTGGTAAGAAGAAGAGAACAGAAAAAGAGAACTATATGAATATCGCTATATATACGCTGACCTCGGCGCTGCATAATGAGCAGGCTATAAGTGCAGTAACGAAAGAATTTCTAAGCAGCCTCAGTGCTGAGTTTGAATTGATGGGCAATGACTATGCGGATTATGGCAGTCATGCCTTGGATTTGATTTACGTGAGGACGGGTGGCACAGAGGACATCTTCAAGGGACTGCTCCCCGACTTGCTATCAAAGTCGGAACAACCCATCTATCTGCTCACATCGGGCAAAAGCAACTCTTTGGCGGCATCGATGGAGATACTGTCGCACCTGCGCCAGAATGGTATAAAGGGGGAAATAATTCATGGCCATCCAGATTATATCTCCAAGAAAATAAAAATATTAGCCAAGGTTGGTGAGGCGAAGAAACTATTGAAGGGTAGCCGACTGGGTGTGATTGGACAGCCTTCCGATTGGCTCATATCCAGTCATGCCGATAAAAAGATGGTGAAGCGTCTGTTAGGCATAGAGATAGTGGACATTCCGATGCAAGAGCTGTTGGATATTATTACTACCCTACCATTGGAAAAAGTGAAGGAGCATACCACTACTGATACCATCAGCCAGAACCTGCCAGGTGCTGAAAGAATATACAAAGCCCTGAAGATGATTGTTGAGAGACATCAGTTGCAAGGTTTTACCCTTCGTTGTTTCGACTTGTTGACTGCCGTCAAGAATACGGGATGTCTGGCTCTGGCTAAGCTAAATGCTGAGGGTATAGTGGCTGGTTGCGAAGGGGATGTGCCTGCTATGCTATCCATGAAGATAGCCCAGGCTCTATTAGGTGTAAGTGGATTTCAAGCCAATCCGTCAAGTATCAATCCTGAAACGGGTGAGATAGTATTTGCCCACTGTACCATACCTTTCAACATGGTGGAACGATATGAATACGACACTCACTTCGAATCGGGCATAGGCGTGGGCATCAGAGGCTACATGAAAGAAGGACCAGTGACCATCTTCAAGGTGTCGGGCGATTTGTCGCGTAGCTTTATTGAAGAGGCCACCCTATTAAGGAACCAAGCCAAGCCCGACCTCTGCCGAACACAGCAGCTTATTCTGCTGTCAGACCCAGGCAAAGCGTCGTATTTCCTGACAAATCCCATTGGCAACCATCACATCATATTGCCTGGGCACCATAAAGATGTTATTGAGGCAATGCTTCGGCTGTCGTGAGCAAGATGGTACTGAAAAGAAAAAGGGTGTGACTTAAATAGCCACACCCTAATTATTATTTATGTGTTAAGTGTCGTTTGTTACTTAACCTCCTCGAAGTCGGCATCCTGGACGTTGTCACCACCCTTGCCGTTGTCTTGAGGACCAGCCTGTGCGCCGCCATTGAAACCAGCGCCGCCATTGAAGCCTGCACCATCCTGAGGACCAGCCTGGGCACCACCCTGCTGAGCGTACATCTGTGCGCTGGCAGCCTGCCATGCAGTGTTAATCTCTGCCATAGCAGCATCGATAGCAGCCAAATCCTGAGCCTTATGGGCATCCTTCAGTTTCTGCAAAGCAGCCTCGATAGCTGGCTTCTTGTCAGCTGGCAGTTTGTCACCCAACTCGTTCAACTGATTCTCGGTAGTGAAGATCATAGAGTCAGCCTGGTTCAGCTTATCCACCTTCTCACGTTCCTTCTTATCAGCTGCCTCGTTTGCCTGTGCCTCAGCCTTCATACGATTGATCTCGTCCTCGCTCAAACCGCTGGAAGCCTCGATACGGATAGCCTGCTCCTTACCGGTAGCCTTATCCTTGGCCGTTACCTTCAAGATACCATTAGCATCGATATCGAAAGTCACCTCAATCTGAGGAACACCACGACGTGCAGGAGCAATGCCTGTCAGGTTGAACTGACCGATACTCTTATTCTGAGCTGCCATAGGACGCTCGCCCTGCAACACATGGATAGTCACTTCTGTCTGGTTATCTGCTGCCGTTGAGAAGGTCTCGCTCTTCTTTACAGGGATGGTAGTGTTGGCGTCAATCAGCTTGGTCATCACACCACCCAAGGTCTCGATACCCAGTGTCAAAGGAGTAACATCCAGCAATACAACATCGCCTACGCCCTTCTCGTTATTCAGAATAGCGCCCTGGATAGCAGCACCTACAGCTACCACCTCGTCAGGGTTAACACCCTTAGAAGGCACCTTGCCGAAGAAGTTCTGTACCAGTGTCTGAACGGCTGGGATACGGCTTGAACCACCTACCAGGATTACCTCGTCGATGTCGGCTGGCTGCAGGTTAGCATCGCTCAATGCCTTCTGGCAAGGAGCCAAACAAGCCTGAATCAAGCCATGAGCCAACTGTTCGAACTTAGCACGGGTCAATGTCTTTACCAAGTGCTTTGGCACACCACCTACCGGCATGATGTAAGGCAGGTTGATCTCTGTTGAAGTAGAAGATGACAACTCAATCTTTGCCTTCTCAGCAGCTTCCTTCAGACGCTGCATAGCCATTGGGTCAGCCATCAGGTCAGCACCCTCGTCGTTCTTGAACTCCTGTACAAGCCAGTTGATGATTACCTGGTCGAAGTCATCACCACCCAGGTGAGTATCACCGTTGGTTGACAATACCTCGAACACGCCGCCACCAAACTCCAGGATAGAGATATCAAATGTACCACCGCCAAGGTCGAACACTGCAATCTTCATGTCCTTGTTGGCCTTGTCGATACCGTATGCCAAAGCAGCGGCGGTAGGCTCGTTGACAATACGCTTAACGTTCAGACCAGCAATCTGGCCAGCCTCCTTGGTAGCCTGACGCTGAGAGTCAGAGAAGTAAGCAGGCACGGTAATCACAGCATCTGTCACTTCCTGTCCTAAATAGTCCTCTGCCGTCTTCTTCATCTTCTGCAGCACCATAGCTGAGATTTCCTGAGCGGTATAGAGACGACCATCGATGTCAACACGTGGCATGTTGTTGTCGCTACGCACTACCTTATAAGGCATGCGAGGAATTTCCTTCTGCACCTGATCCCAGTTCTCACCCATGAAACGCTTGATGGAGAATACAGTCTTTGTAGGATTGGTGATGGCCTGACGCTTTGCAGGGTCACCCACCTTGCGCTCGCCACCTTCTACGAATGCTACGATAGAAGGAGTAGTGCGCTTACCTTCGCTATTCGCGATTACTACAGGTTCGTTGCCTTCGAATACGGCAACGCATGAGTTAGTAGTACCTAAGTCAATACCAATAATCTTTCCCATAATTCTTATTTTTTATTTGTTATTATTCAAGTTTACTTTTGTCTCATGCCTTTGAATAGGCATTCAGACACTTATTTCGTGCAAAGCCTGTGCCAATGCCCACACACCATATCTTTATGTCAGTTTGGCAGATTTTACGACAGCAGAAAATAGTTGGCTTTTTCAGTTGATTATTGAGAATAAAATCTTATCTTTGCGAGGAAATGAATAAAACCAACCTTATATTGATACATTAAAATGGGAAATGTGCTTATTATCGGTGCAGGCGGTGTAGCTACCGTAGCTGCTTTCAAGGTGGCTCAGAATCCTGACGTGTTTACTGACATCACTATTGCCAGTCGCACGAAGGCTAAGTGTGACAAACTGGCTAAGGCTATTGGTAACCCCAATATCAAGACCGCACAGGTGGATGCCGACAATGTAGAAGACCTGGTGAAGTTGTTCAACGAGGTGAAGCCAGATATCGTGATGAACCTGGCATTGCCTTACCAAGACCTGACCATCATGGAGGCTTGTCTGAAAACAGGCGTGAACTACCTCGATACCGCCAATTACGAGCCGCGTGACGAGGCTCACTTTGAGTACAGCTGGCAGTGGGCTTACAAGCAGCGTTTTGAGGATGCTGGGCTGACAGCTATCTTGGGTTGTGGCTTCGACCCGGGTGTGAGTGGTGTTTATACGGCATACGCCGCTAAGCATCATTTCGATGAAATTCACGTATTGGACATCGTGGATTGCAACGCAGGTAATCACCACAAGGCTTTTGCTACCAACTTCAACCCTGAAATCAATATTCGTGAGATTACCCAGAAGGGTTTATATTATAAAGATGGTGAATGGATAGAGACAGAACCGCTGGAAATCCACCAACCTATCACCTATCCTAACATCGGTCCGCGTGAGTCATACCTGATGCACCACGAGGAACTGGAGTCACTCGTAAAGAACTACCCTACCATCAAGCTGGCCCGTTTCTGGATGACATTCGGTGAGCAATATCTCAAGTACCTGGATGTGATTCAGGGCATTGGCATGAGTCGTATTGATGAAATTGAATATGAGGCGCCGCTGGCTGACGGTACAGGCAATGCCAAGGTGAAGATTGTGCCGTTGCAGTTCCTGAAGGCAGTACTGCCTAACCCACAGGATTTGGGTGAGAACTATGAAGGCGAGACTTCCATCGGTTGCCGCATCCGTGGCATCAAGGACGGTAAGGAACGCACCTATTATGTCTATAATAATTGCAGTCACCAAGAAGCCTACAAGGAGACTGGTATGCAAGGCGTGAGCTATACCACAGGTGTACCCGCTATGATTGGTGCCATGATGTTCCTCAAAGGACTGTGGAAACGTCCAGGCGTATGGAATGTAGAGGACTTTGACCCAGATCCATTTATGGAACAGCTGAACAAGCAAGGTCTGCCTTGGCACGAGGTATTTGACGGAGATTTGGAGTTATAAAACACGTTTTTTAATCATTCATAAATTTAAACAAAATGGCAAAAGAAGAAATGAATTTCGACAAGCCTGCGCCATCAGCCGAGAAGCTGAAAGCCTTGCAGGCAGCGATGTCTAAGATTGAGAAAGATTTTGGAAAAGGCTCTATTATGAAATTGGGCGATGACCACGTCGAGCAAGTAGAAGTGATTCCTACTGGCTCTATCGGTTTGAACGCCGCATTGGGCGTGGGTGGTTATCCTCGTGGTAGAATCATTGAAATCTATGGTCCGGAATCATCAGGTAAGACCACCTTGGCTATTCATGCCATCGCCGAAGCGCAGAAACAAGGCGGTATTGCTGCTTTCATTGATGCAGAGCATGCTTTCGACCGTTTCTATGCTGCCAAGTTGGGCGTGGATGTGGATAACCTGCTGATTTCTCAGCCTGATAACGGTGAGCAGGCATTGGATATTGCCGAGCAGCTGATACGTTCGTCAGCCATCGATATCATCATCATCGACTCAGTAGCAGCTTTGACCCCAAAGAAAGAGATTGAGGGTGAGATGGGCGATTCGGTGGTAGGCTTGCAAGCACGACTGATGAGTCAGGCATTGCGTAAACTTACGGCCACTGTGAGCAAGACACGCACCACCTGCATCTTCATCAACCAGTTGCGCGAGAAGATAGGCGTAATGTTTGGCAACCCAGAGACCACCACCGGTGGTAACGCCCTGAAGTTCTACGCCAGCATCCGCATCGACATCCGCAGTGCATCACCCATCAAGAACGGTGAAGAAGTAATTGGTCGCTCTACCCGCATCAAGATTGTGAAGAACAAGGTGGCTCCTCCATTCCGCAAGTGCGAGGTGGACATCATGTTTGGCGAAGGCATCAGCAAGTCGGGCGAGATCATCGACCTGGGTGTGGAATATGGTGTCATCAAGAAGAGTGGCAGCTGGTTCAGCTATAACGATACCAAGCTGGGACAAGGCCGCGATGCTACCAAGCAGGTGATAGCTGACAATCCCGAATTGGCGGAAGAGCTGGATGCCAAGATTGCAGAAGCAATGCAAGGTGCCCCTATGGCAGAAGATTGATGCTGTCCAGGCTTTTAAACTATGTAGGAGGAGAACTGCGGTTCCCCTCCTACATTTTTAGTATTTGATATTAAAATAGTCCAGCATTTTCTTGTACTGGTCTTGGCCTGTAAAGCAAGTATCCGTTAAATAACCATTGATATGTCCCCAGTTTTGGAGGCCCCGATAGTAGAACAATTGTAACTCCTCTGTAATGATAAACGGGACAATACCATTCTGCAAACATTGCCAGAACAACAACAAGCGTCCTATTCTACCATTGCCATCCTGGAAAGGATGTATCCGCTCAAATTGCACATGAAAATCTATAATATCCTCTAAGGTTATAGACTGAATGGCGTTGTAGCTCATAAGCAATTCTTTCATGTGTTGATGCACCTCCTCTGGCTTTGAAGTATCCTTACCCCCCACTTCATTGGCCAGCTTCTTATAATCTCCTACAGCAAACCACTCCTTCTGGCTGTCAGAAGTGTTGGTCTTCAGCAACTCATGCAAATGCTTTATATGCGTTTCTGTAATCTTGTCAGTAGCATGATCAATTACATAGTCGATGCATCTGAAATGGTTGACCGTTTCCATGATGTCGTCTATTCTCACGCTCTCCGCTGAAATGCCTATGGTGTTGGTTTCAAAGATATAACGCGTCTGGTCTTTCGTCAGGCGACAACCTTCTATATGGTTGGAGTTATAGGTTAGATCTATCTGCGTACGATGATAAATACCCCCCTTCATTCCTGCCTCTTTCTCCTCACGGAGGCGTTTCAACAAAGGAGAAATCCGCCCTTTTCTTTTATGTGGCAACAAAGCATCAGCTGGGATATTCCATGTCTTTCCTGTCAGGAATGCCCCCTCTATCTGCCCAGATGCACAGTAGTTACGTGCCGTACGTTCACTAATGCCATACTTCTCAGCAAACCTTATAACTGAAATATAATCCATACTTTCGGCAAGTTTTGTATCAATTCTGCTGTAAAGATACTAATTTTTGCCGATATCGGCAAGAAAATTCAACTTTTTCCACAATGACTTTATCCTTGAAGACACCCCCTCAATATCTTCATGGTTAATTTCTTCTTGAGTGACTTCCATCATAAAATCTTCGCCTTCAATTGGATTGTCATTAAGTCGTTCATTGCTATGAATGATTTTAGCTTATAATTCTATTTATCGCCTGGAAGATACAACATTTCCTTGTATCCGCAAACATTTGCTGGCCCTTTCTTTTTACCTTCAAGAAAACAGGCAGAGCGTGATGCTCTGCCTGTTTCTATGAAAAAGACTATTACTAACCACTACTATTAAAAGAATGCTTTACTTCGCCATCAGCTCTTTGGCGTAAGCCACAGCCTCATCATTCGACAATGAATAGCTGTCAAACTGGAAGATGTTGTTGCTGACGAAACCGCTGAAATCATGAAACATTGCATGACGTTAACATAGTTTAACCTTAGTCGTATGGAATAAAGATGCATTGGGAGGAGAGGCTTCCGAAGATGCCCCAGCCGTTCTTCACGTTACTATATATCTGCACAGGTTCAGAGAAGGCATCGTTCTCCGTTACACGATATAGCTCTACTGATTTCAGATATCGATATAACTCTGGCGAGATGGCTTGTAGCTCCACCATTACACGAGGTGCGATTATCTCACTGTTTTCTTGTAACTCTGTAACGGCAGTATAAGACCCATCAGCATTAACTTTAACGCCAAGACTATAGGAAGTAGATAGCGTGGGCGGTTTCGGGCTATCCAGCGTTAAAGTATAATCATTACCTTTCATCAGTGAATTATCGAACACATTGCTGAAATAGGCTGGCCAACCCCCGAAGTTCTTGCTCAAACGAGCGTCCACGAACAATGCACTTTCAGAGAAAAAGATATCCTGCATTACATAATACGTGTAAGCAATTTTATCAGTGTCAAATATAAGAGGATTAAGGTTAAATTCATGTGTCCAACTCCGTTCTCCTCTAATACGTAGCCTATAGTAATTCTCGCTACCTGCATCTTTTATGTTGCAGGTGATACGCATAATCGTATCGGAGTAGGAGCTTAAGTTGTTTACCTCGTAATATGAATCATCATTCAGCACCGCATGCTTCAGTATCTCAATGCTGGGCTTGGCTGGTACCGTTGTCTCAGCACTTGCCTCATGTGACTCATAATTCGCTCTCACCATAATGTGGTCATTTACTTGCGGGCGAAAATCACATACATAGCCCATGCTGTCTGCGGCTAATGTCAGGTTGTATGTCTGGCTGTTATTCACCACCGCTGTCACTTCCGCATTGAATATGCCTGCATTCTTATAATAGTATGTATCGCGGTAATCACTCAAATAATCGTTGACGGAGTACATGGCATGTTGATAGTCGACGTATTGGAAGACAGGCTGTTTCCCTATAGAATATGCATGGTTCAAGAACACCCTCAGCGGTTCGCCCTCTACGGCTACGGAATTGATAACGATATCAGCTGCCGCTTGTTCTGAAGGACTTTCAAATTCCACCTCCTTCTCACATGCGAAGAAAGCCAAGAGACAAATAGGCAAGAAGCCTTTTGCGCAATGCTGTAATATTGTATATATTCTTACTTTCATAAATGTCAGAGTTTAAGGGTTAGACTGATGGAGGGCATAATGGGGAAGAGGCATACGCCCTTTAATGCCGCACGGTTATTGGTATATCCCCAATATACAGACGACAGGTTCTGTCTGTTATATACATTGTAGATGCCAATGTCGCAAATCATCTCGCCGATGCCTATGCTGCCGTGATGACTTAGATTGATGTCCAGACGGTGCACAGCCGGCAGTGTATAACTATTACGATCACGATAAGTTTCCATACGCACGATATCTTCTATATATGAGCCTTCGTAATAAGTATGGGTATCATATTTGTAGTTGGGATTCTGCGTGTAATCATAATTACGCATACCCTGTGACCATTCGGGTTGGAAATTGTTGAACTCATCCAGCATGCCACCCGTTGAGATGGTAGTAGCGATATTGGCTCGCCTGCCACTTTGGTAAGTCCATGATGCTGAGAAATCCCAGTTCTTGCTCAAGCGTTGGGTGATGTTGATATTGAAGTTATGCCTTCGGTCGCCAGCAGCATAAAACTCCAATCCCCCGTTCAGCATCATCCCCTCACGGTTGAAGGTTCGTAATGACTTTGACCAAGTATAACTGATTTGTCCACGTGTCTTTCCTGTTGTCTTCTGTGCCAGAAACTCCACACCATAAGCCCTGCCCTCACCTTGGGTTACCAAATTATTCCAATCCTTGGCAGTGGCAGAAGAAACGCCCTCACGATAATCCACCACATTGTCCAGCCACTTGTAATAGCCTTCCAGTGAGAGATGGATACCGTTATCAAAGTCCTTTGTCCAGCCTACAGACACCTGGTCGGATATGCCGGGCTTCATCTCCTTGGTTAAGGGCATCCACACCTCCGAAGGAGTAATCAGACTGGCACTGGTGAGCATGAAAACACCTTGTGACATACGTGCGTAGGAGCCCTTTATCGCCAGTCCTTTGGCAATCATCAATCTTATAGAGGCACGAGGCTCCACTTGAAGATGTGTCTGGTTGTCGGCATGATAACCTTGTAGGCGTATGCCTACATTCATCTTCAGCCAGTCGTTGAGGGTCATATCATCCCCAATATATGCCCCCATGCTGGTCAGCGTACCTTTACCGCTCACTGTGTTCTGCATGCCACCTGCGGTAAAGGTAAAGTCCTCATCATGCAAAACCATCTTGCTGCCCGGTTCCTCATTATCCTTAATCAACTTGCCAAGGTTAGAGAATTCAGTGATTATGCGTGGGGAAATGTCCTGCACGTAGAGGCTCACACCACCTTTCACCTCATGTTTGTCAGGCAGGTTGTATGTGAGACCAAGATGCATGGCGACATCATTTACCTTAGACATGTAACGTGTCACATTGCTGCCCTTTTCCTGCGACAGCACCTTCTCTTGCTGAAGATATTTGTCTGAAACCGATTTCGTCTCTGTAGTGCTTCTCTCATACGCCAACTCATAGTCATATCCGCTATAGCTGACAGAGGCGTTAAGACTTAATGAAGCCGTCAGTTGGTGGTCGTATGTAAGTCCTCCCAATAGATTGTTCCAATGGTTGGTTCGCTGACTCACATCTGTCCTGTCAATATAACCTTGCCCTATGACATCATATCTGCCCGTATATCTGTCAACTCCATATTGGTCGAAGGAAAAATGCTGTGTGGTTTCATTGGGTGTGGCATTGTTGTCATCGTGCCCATAGTAGAACATGGCATTGAGTTTGGCTTTCTCGTTGAAATGGTGCGTCAGCTTGGCATTGATGTCATAATACTTCATGTGGCTGAACTCGTTCATCTGCCCCGGGTTGTCATACACCACCTCTTCCAACAACGGACGAACAATGGCATTGAAGTAACTCACACGCGCACCTATATTAAATGAGGTATGATTTTTCCATAATGGGCCTTCTACCTGCACACGCGATGCCAGCATTCCAGCCGTTATAGAAGCATGATATTGCTGCATGTCTCCTTCACGTAAACTGATATCAACCACACTTGACAAACGGCTACCGAAACGCGAGGGGAAAGCGCCCTTGTACAATACCACATCGTCCAACAAGTCGGCATTGATGGCTGAGGTGAAACCTTGCAGATGTTCAGGATTGTAAAGCGTGATGTCATCGAGCATAAAGAGGTTTTGGTCGTAGTCGCCTCCTCGCACAAAGATACCTGCACGTCCCTCGCCACTAGATTGCACTCCAGGCAAGCGTTGCAGAGACTTGAGTACATCCACTTCTCCGAGCAGCATGGGCATCTTCTTGATTTGGTCTATTGACAGCGAGTTGGCACTCATCTGAGAGCTGAGGGCACCAAAGTTATGGCGTTTGGCTGTCACCTTTACCTCCTGCAATTCATATTCCTTCTGCACATCCTGGGCACATAGTGGCTGACTTACTCCTACAAGCAGTCCCATCAGCATATAAAAGCATTCTCTAAGTCTCATATACCTGTTATGTTTTTTTTGGTTTATTTGAATTTAGCGGGCAACAGAAGGGATCCAGAAAAGAAGAAAGATACTTCAACTTTCTGGCTTAGAAGTCATCCATTCCTTTAATACAAATCATAATACAACAAAATTAAAAACATCGTTGCAAATAAAAGGATTGTTGGTCACTAACTATTTAACAAGGTGTGTTAAAAAATTAAACAAAGAATAGATGGAGCATATTTCTACGTTTATTTAGCAATAAAGGCTTACAAGGAATGAATAAACTGATCCCAATCTGATGGATTCTTCGACTGAAGAAGAATACGCTGTGACAGTCTGCGGCGTATATTAGCCACACCACCTGAAGTTAGATTCAGCAAAGCAGCTATCTCAGAAGGCGACAATTGGTATTTTAACAATAAGCATGTCCTGTATTCTGATTTGTTTAATCGCGCTATAGCTTGCAACCTATTTAAAAAATCTGGATAGATGATGTTTACGTATGATTCTATGCCTTTCCATTCTTCTTCACGAATCTCCTCAAG
This sequence comes from Bacteroidaceae bacterium, assembly GCA_017442855.1. Lineage (GTDB taxonomy): Bacteria > Bacteroidota > Bacteroidia > Bacteroidales > Bacteroidaceae > Bacteroides. Next base: position 50,451 of record JAFSPM010000037.1, read on the forward strand.
TACTTTTGCTCGTTCTCGCAGAGATTTACGTAGTTGAGAGGTTTGCATCCTAAGATTTGCATCTTCTCTTAGATGAAGTTTCATTCCTAGATTCTCATTCTCGCTCTCAAGAATTCCTATGATAGCTTCCTTCTGAATGTCAGTGGTGCCACTCAAACGCATTTGTTCCAATTCTTGTTCAAGAGAAGCGATCTTTCTATTGTTCTCAGCCAACATATCTGCGCTTTCACGATACACTTTATCCTGTACATACTTTAGTCGCTCTATGTATAGTTCTGCCCTGATTCGTCGGTTTTTGTATAGTAAAACTAAAAATGTGCATATGATAATCACCACCAGGGCAAGAATGGTAAGCAATAATAAAAAAACATGTGCACGATTATTCTTTATTTCAAGCTCATGGTTTTCTTTTTCTCGTATCTGATAGTTATATAAAGCATTCGCCTGTGCTATGCTTTCAGTTGCAGTGATACCATTTATCGAATCTTGCAGGTGTTTATATTGATTAGTGTAATACAAACCCTTTTTAGAATCTTTCCAAATCATTTGAGCAATATTGGCAAGATTATAGTAGGAATCACGCTTTGCATAAATAGTTCCGTTGTTGATTAGAGTTTGATAACAAATTGTCGCAGAGTCATACTGTCCCAGTTTGTAGTATATATCCCCTGCAATAGACAAAACGCTACTCAAGTTATTACGATTTAGGCGTTTCAATGACGGCTGAATATACTCTTTAGCCTTTTGCAAATCATCTAATCTTATATACAAACTAGCCATTTGGGACGTTATACGATTGTCCATTTGCTCATTATTAATAATCAAGGCCAACTCATGAGCTTGGTTTAACAAAAACAAAGTACTATCTGGTTTATCCAACCCTCTATAAGCAAATCCCATATCACGGAGATTATATATCATACTAACGGTATCTTTTTGAATGATATTAGATTGATAGGCATTTTTATATGAAAGGTAAGCTTCTCGATATAATTTCTGTAATATAAACAATTGCCCCATCTGTGCATACACCTTGCTTTTTACTTTTAGGTTCTCGTCACCAGGCATGGCATCAAGGGCTTTCTGGTAATACTCTAAGGCACGGGGCGCATCGCCCAAGTCACGATAGGTGCTACCGGCATAGTAGTAAGCCTCGCCAAGATAAGTTGGGTCGCCACCATGTTCGTAATAATCAACAAGCGAAAGGATAAGGCTGTCGGAGGTATGGTTGATATATGCCTTGTCGTTGGCCTTGATGGTAAGCAGCTTATATCGCATCTGTACATATTCTGGTGCTTGTTGCATGTCGTCACTTATAGATTTCAACAACGCCACAGCACTGTCGGGCTGTGCCACACACAAGCTATCAGCCTCTTGTATCACAAGTGGATATTGGTAGTGACGTTGGCAACCAAAAGGCAACAACAGCAGAATAAGATATAACAATGCTTTCTTCATGGCATATTATTAACACTGCTGCAAATATAGTCTGTTCTTTGTATAATTGCAATGTAATAGAGAGATAAATTTTTCTGTTCTACTGTTCGTTGTTCGGATTTTGCAATATATATGACCTTAAACAAGCTTCTTAAATAAACGCCATTTTTTAATTCCTCGTGAGGGATTAAAAAAAGTACTTGCACAGACTTGCACATCGTGTAACCGTAGAAGAGGCATATCGCATCATTTGCGAAGACATCAAAGCAATCTACGACGAGAAATGATTCCATAAGACGCTTGTCATGTTCAAAACATGAAATAGTGGAGCACAGCGTTAAAGTGGTTGTAGCCAACTGCTTTGCAACCAGTACACTAACAAATAACCCCGCCGAGTGGCGGGGTTATTTATTGGTTGTAGCCAACAGCTTTGCGACCAGTGCACTTACTAAATACCCCGCCGAGTGGCGGGGTATTTAGTTTTATTTCTTGTCACCAAAGTGGTTGTAGTCAACGGCTTTGCGGCCAGCACGCTTACTCATGGTTGGGAACCAGATGTCATCAGCAGTGATACCACACTCCTTGACTGCCTGGATGGCATACTCGCACTTGCCAAAGTCGGCATCCACATTGTTGGTACCGAAGGTGAACTTCAAACCACGGGCCTTGGCCTTCTTGATAATGTCCATGCTTGGAATCTTGTAACGAGGACTGATCTCCAGGGCAATGTCATACTGCTGCAGTACATCGAGTACCTTATCTACACGCTCGTCGGTCCAATACTGAGCATAGTCGGGATTCATGTCATCAGGGATATAGGTAGCGTTGGCATAAATGTCAGCTGGCTCGTTGGTTAGGATCTTCACGGTCTGGTCAACAATCATATCCATATACTGCTGCTTGGTGCGGCCATCAAGTTTCACTTCCTCAGGACGATAAATGCGGCAGATACGACCCTTATCGACAACGGTCATAGCATCGGTAAACAGGTAATCGAACTTATTAATAGCCTCCTCAGAGAACTGCACAATCCAACGGCGGCCCTCACCCTGGGCACCCATCAGGAATGCCATAGGCTTCACCTCATTATAATATGCAAAAGCTTCCTCATCGTTTGACAGCATACGGCCTACACCACCTTCACCCAGGTTAGGAGCCACACCGTAGTTGATGCCATAGTTCATCTCCATAGCATGCGCCATCTCCTTGGTCAAACCACCCTTGAGGTGTACGTGATAGTCGATGACAGGGAAATTCTCCTGCTGCAAGCGGATGATATCGTCGGTAGTCTCATCCACCACAGGCATGGTATCGTTAGGATTGGTCACGCCATCGTGCAGACGGGTAATAGTGAGGTTCTGCAACTTCACGTTGCCCTGCTTGCCCACCAGTGCGAAACCACCCTTGCCTAACACCTTGTTCTTGTTGGCCTCAGTACGGTAAGGCTGCTCAGGCTCGGTATAGCACACCACATCGGTGCCATTGATCTTGATAGAGATGTTCTTCTCACGTACGGTGATGTTAAAATCAAACCAATCGTTATCCTCACCCAAAGAACGATAGAGGTTTCTTACGGTAGCCAAGCTACCTGTCTTGCGCGAGCCATCGATAGGACCATTGTGCAACAACACCTCATAGCCCTTCTGACCATCGGAGTGGAAAAACAGTGAAGCCTCAGCACCAGTCTCTAAGTAAGCCTGTCCCTTCAGCTCAAAGTTACGGTAGTCGCCCTTGGCGATGAGAGTCTCACCACCACCCACATTCACCATATTCAACTCTTTCTCGAACACATTACCGATACGTTGGTCGGATGTCCAGTTGTCCATCGGTTCTGCCACATCATAGGTAGGTCCACAAGCTGCAAATGTCATTGCTGCCAGGCCTGCCATTACATAAAATAGTTTCTTCATTGTAGAATAAATTTTAGTTATAATCTTTTTCGTCCACAAAGGTAGCAATTAAATGAATTAATTGAATAGTAATTATAAAAAAACCTGTAACTTTGCAGCTATGATTGATATCGAGACAATAATCAGCATTGTTTTCAAGGGCATGATGATAGGTATAATCGCCTCTGCTCCCATGGGGCCTGTGGGGGTGTTATGCTTGCAACGTACACTTAACAAAGGACGCTGGTATGGTTTCGTAACGGGTTGTGGCGCAGCATTGAGCGATTTGTTCTATGCCTTGATTACGGGTTATGGCATGAGCTTTGTGTTCGACTATGTGAGCAATAACATCTTCTATCTGCAATTGTTTGGCAGCATCCTCCTGCTTTTCTTTGGATTCTACACCTTCAGGAGCAACCCTGTGAAAGCATTGCGTGCACCCAGTGGAAAGAAGGGAAGCTATATGCATAATTTCCTGACTGCTTTTCTGGTAACATTGAGTAACCCCCTCATCATATTGTTGTTTATCGGTTTGTTTGCCCGCTTCTCGTTTGTGAGCGAAGGCGAACTGGTGAGTGAGACGGTCACTGGCTATGTGTCGATTGTGGGGGGTGCCCTGTTGTGGTGGTTCTTGCTGACCACAGGGGTGAGTAAGGTGCGTTCGCAATTCAATCTGCGTGGCATCTGGATATTGAACCGTATTATTGGCGTGATTGTGATGATTGTGGCAATCGTGGGCTTGGTGATTACTTGCCTGGGAGAGTCACTATACTAAAATCCATGAGGCGAAAGCATAACGCTGAAAATTAAATAGCCGAAATGGATGTGTGTAGGCAGCATATCTGCTCGCAGTCAGCTGCCGGCACATCCATGAGGGCGAAAATGTAACGTTGACCATAAAAAATAATTATGAAAACAGCACAGCAGTTGAGGAAGGAGAATATAGCGGAATATCTGCTATATATGTGGCAGATGGAGGACTTGCTGCGTGCATGCCGTTGCGACATGGAGGTAGTGAAGAGTCAGTTGCTACCGAACTTCCCTGAAGCCGACCGCAAGCAGGAGGAGCAATGGATGCAAGAGCTGTGCGATATGATGCATCGGGAGGCAGTGACCGAACATGGACACTTGCAAATAAACAAGAATGTGTTGCAGGAACTGACTGAGTTGCACAATGTGCTGCTGGCTTCGCCCAAGTTCCCTTACTATAGTGCCGCTTACTACAACGCTCTGCCCTTTATCGTGGAGCTACGCGCCAAGGCTGGTGCAGATGCGGCTCCAGAGATTGATACTTGCTTTCAGGCACTCTACGGTGAACTGATGCTGAAGCTGAAAAAGCAACCCGTGAGCGAGGGTACGCAGGAGGCTATGCAGACCATCAAGCGCTTTATCGCCATGTTGGCAGCATATTACGCTGACGAGAAAGAAGGCAAGCTCAAAATCGACGAATGAAAAACAGCCGAAATGGATGTGTGTAGCCGACTTTCTGGAGCAGTGAGGGCCATTATGCTTGCATATTTGGCCGAGTCGTGACAGAATAGGGCGAAACCAATGTTTAGGCTTGCCGAGAGGAGCGGCACATCCATGAGGCGAAGCATAAAAATGAGTAGAAGAACGATTGACATATTACTATCGTTGACGCCAGTGGTAATACTGATTATCATGCTGGCGATGGTGATCAGGGTATTTGGTGCCGACTCGCTGAATGGAGGCAGTCAGGTATCATTGCTCATTTCTGCAGGCATCTGCTGTGCCATCGCCATGCTGTATTTCCATATTCCGTGGAGAGACTTGGAAGAAGGCATCAAGCGCAATGTAGGCAGTGTCACTACCGCCATCATCATTCTGCTGATGATTGGCGCCATCTCTGGTGTATGGATTCTCAGTGGTGTGGTACCTACACTCATCCATTATGGCCTGATGTTGATACATCCCAAGTTCTTCCTGGTGACCACCTGCCTTATCTGCGCCATCGTGAGTATGCTGACAGGTAGTTCGTGGAGCACCATTGCCACGATAGGCATTGCGTTGCTGGGCATCGGACAAGCACAGGGATTCAATAGCGGACTGATTGTGGGTGCCATTATCTCTGGTGCCTATTTCGGCGATAAGATGTCGCCCCTGAGCGATACCACCGTGCTGGCTTCGACCATGAGTGATGTGCCCCTTTTTAGCCACATCCGCTATATGATGTACACAGTGGTGCCCACAATGGTCATCACGCTTACCATCTTTACCATCATAGGACTCAGCTATAGCGTGTCGGATGCTACATTAATCAACCTCTACCAGCAATTGCTACAGGAACATTTCAACCTGTCACCTTGGTTGATGTTGGTTCCCATCCTCACCATCCTGATGATTGTCAAGAAATGGCCTGCCGTGATTGTGTTGTTCCTCAGCTCTTTGTTAGGTGCCATCTTTGCCCTGATATTCCAACCTCACATACTGGCAGAGGTGGCAGGGACGACAGAAATCAATGCTTATAGTCAGTTTGTGGGCGTGATGCGTGGCATGTATGACATTACTGCCATCGACATGGGACATCCGCAGGTGAGCGATTTGGTATCTACTCGAGGCATGACGGGTATGCTCAATACCATCTACCTGATTCTTTGTGCCATGTGTTTCGGTGGTGTGATGACCAGCAGTGGTATGTTGCAGCGTATCACCCAACTGATACTGCCTTTCACCCGTACATGTACCTCGTTGGTGGCAAGTACCGTCAGCACGGGTTTCTTCATGGACTGCATGGTGGCCGACCAATACCTGAGCATCATCCTAACCGCCAATATGTTCAAAGATGTTTATCATGGTCGTGGATATGAAGAGCGACTGATGAGTCGTAGCATAGAAGACAGTGCCACCGTAACTTCTCCCCTTATCCCGTGGAGCAGTTGCGGTATGACACAAGCCACCATTTTGGGAGTGCCTACGCTTACCTACCTGCCCTATTGCTTCTTCAACATCATCAGTCCGCTGATGAGCATCATGGTGGCTGCTATCGGCTATAAGATATTCAAAAAGAAAGAGGTAGCCACCAACTAACGGAGCTACCTCTTTAATCTTGTATTTAGAAAAAGCTTAGAAACGACGACCTTGTTCCTGTTGCTTCAATTCCTGAGCACGCTTGTCAGCATCAGTCAGTTTTTGCTGACCTTTTATATAATCTTTTACGGTATATTTCTTGTAACCGCCAGCTACAGCATCAAGAGCCTCATCCTTAAGCTCTTCTCTTAAAACATTCTTTTCCATATCACTCATTTTAATTAATTTATACTATTTCTGCGGTAAAGTTAGAATAATATGTTCAATTAAACAAATAAAAGTCCATAAAATTATCTCACGCCGCTACCGCCACCGCCTGAGTGTCCGCCACCACCATGATGCGATGAGTGTCCGCCACCACCACTGTATCTACGCTCACGGGCAGCTCTTTCAGCTGCTTCCATAGCGGCCACTTTGGCAGCTCTTATTTCCTCGGCCGTTCGGAAGTTCTTCACGTAACGATAACTATTATTCATCGTGTCGATCAGCGAACCGACTAAAACACCTGATGCTCCTGTAGCGAGCAACATACCGGTAATCTTGTCCAACTTCATCACATCGGGAGCTACTTTCTGCATACCCTTACGCACCTCTTTGGCCATGCCATACAAGGAAGCAAACACCAGGTATTCCTTCCAGAGTGACACTTCCGACAACTCTCGTTCGTTTACCAGCGTAAAGTCGTTCAAGAACTTAAAGAAGCCATACACCTCCTTGGCTCCTTCCTTGGGCAGGTTATCCAAAGGCACGGTGGCATTCACCATATAATCTACCAAGCGGGCATAAGGACGGATAGAGAGCGCATGGTCCTCGATAAATTTCTTCAACTCGTCAGGTTGCAACAAGTGGTCCTTGCCTGCTGCCAGATAAAGCAGTCGGTTAAGCTGATACTCAAGGTGAACATCGTCAATGGGCGTCTGCAGTTTCGACTCTCTTTCCTGGATATACTGTTGCATGTAGGGATTATACAAGTGTATGATATCCTTATGGTCATCCGACTCGTTGGTGTCTCTTGGCTTCTCTGGCTCCGAGATAAGGAATACCTCACGCACTTTCCCCTTTGCAACTTTCTCTGTGCTCAACTGAATAATGCCTTTATAGAGCATACGCAACATAAAAGCCTCTATCAGCTGACTGATACCCAGTGGATTCTTGGGCCTCATAGAAGACAATATACGTTGTGAACAAGTGAGTCTGCCATTCATCGGAGGATCACGGTGGTAAGGCAATGTATCCACTTTCTCACCTATCAGCTTCGACAATTTCTTGTTCCATTTACGCTGGTCAATCTTCTTGCCCCAAATAAGACGGACGATGCCGTAACAGATGCCCCATATTGGCAAGAGGACCAAACCCGCCAACAACAAAACTACCAATATCATGGCTAAGTAATTCACCCAAAGGGGTGTATCAGCATCGCCACCATAGAACGAAGAGCGTTGCCAAGTGCCGTCGCCCTCATCTTCCAGAGAATAGTCGCTGTTAAAGAAAGCACGTTCCTTGACGGTCTCAAACTTATCAACATCGCCCTCCATAGCTGGTTTGAACATGCCTTTCTCAAACTCAGCCATCACGATGATGCTTTCGCCCTGACTCATACGCATTGAGTCGTTCTCAGCCCTGATGGCACCATCGGGAGAGAAGAGCAGGTAGCCGTCATATCCAAACGCCCAAGCCTTGGCTACTGGATAATACAAGCTATCCAGCTGTAGCTTACCAGTGTTCTTTGCTAACAATTTGGGGGCCTCGTCCACCAAGGTACTGTCAACATTCAGCTCCGACAGGTTCAGTTCTGTCCACTCCAGCGGTGTTGTAGCCTGGAAACAAGGCAAATCCCAAATATCGGCAGAAGTATAGGATAATGCATCATCGCGATGCAAAGCACGTATGTTCACATAGGCCGTTCTAGCAGCTGGGTAACTGGCTTCATAGAACGAATGGTTGAAACCGTCTGACTCTTCGTACGAGCGCACCAGGTTACTGATGACATAGCGCACAATGTAGTTATGACGACCCACATCGCCTAAGCCCCAGCACACCTCTATCCCCTCATCGGTCTTGTGGAAGCCACAACGGCTTGCCTTCTGACTACGTGTACGCTTTGTGTTCCAATACTGCTCGAACGCATAGACCGTAGCGCCATCCTTGACGCTCAAGTCCCTCAGCTCCATCCCGTCAGGCAGGTTATTAAAAGTGATGTAGCACTCGGTGCCAGAGCCGCCGACGTCCATAGAGCGCATCTCCTGCACATAGGCATCGCCGTTGGTATCGAGCACCACATCCATGAACAGATAGTCAAGGGTGTGTTGCGCAAACGTGGTGGTGGTCATCAAGCAGACAACCACCCATGTCAGCCATCGTTTCATTTTGGAGCCCCTACATTCGGCATGTTGCTGATGTCGCGCTTGTCCTCGTTGTCCATCTTCAGATAGTTACGAGTATCAAAGTGCAGCATATTAGCAATGAAGCTTGATGGCCACTGGCGCACGTAACGGTTCATCTTGGTGGCCGTGTCGTTATAGATCATACGACTGTTACGTACATTGTTCTCGAAGTTGTTTACCGCCTGCATCACCTCGGCATACAGGTTGGATGCCTTCAGTTCAGGATACTGCTCGGCAACCACCATCAAGCGTCCGAGTACCGATCCAAACACAGTGTTCTGGTCGTTCACATCGTCAGCTGTCTTTATTTCAGAGCCACGACGGGCACGTATGGTCTCTATCAATGTCTGACTCTCGTGCTGAGCATAATTTGCAGCCTGCTGAGCCAACTGCATGATAGCGTCCCAACGGCTGTTGAGTTGCACCTCTATCTGGCTCAATGCATTGTTACACAACTCGTCCAGATTTACCAGCTGGCGCTGGGTAGTAACGAACCAATTCAACAGTCCGATAACTAACAGGACAATAACGCCTAAAATAATCCATCCAATCATAGTTATATACTTTAATAATTATTTGCCGTAAAGGTAAACAATCTACAAGAAAAACCCATACAAAATAAGCAGAAAAAATAAGAAAGTACTCCGAACTCACTCCGAAGGCACTCCGAACCCACTCCGAAGGCAGACGCTCAATAAGTCCCTATTGTGCCTTGCACTTAATACACCGCCAGTCCTATTACCCCACAGAATAACGTCATTCCCCGCCAGCGGCGGGGATATGGCTCAAATTGGGAATAGTGCTTAATACACGGCTAAGCCTATTACCCCGCAAATAATTATCATGAGGATGGGATTGGCCTTGAAGCGACTGGTGGCAACAAAGGCCACGAGAAAGAGCAGACAACTGGTAATGAACTGGTATTTGTCAGTGACGGGGTTGCCAAAGTTCTCTTCGTTCATCAACAGCAGGGCAGCAGCAGCCAAGAGACCTATGACTGCTGGGCGCAGACCTTTGAAAACGTTCTCGACCAATGGGTGGTGCTGGTATTTGAGGAAGAACTTGCTGATGGTAAGCATCAGGATGAACGATGGCAAGCATACGGCAAAGGTGGCCACTACACTACCCCACACGCTGCCTGTGGCGGTAAAGCCTACATAGGTGGCACTGTTGATGCCAATGGGACCTGGTGTCATCTGACTAATGGCTACGATGTCGGTAAACTGCTGCGTGGTGAGCCAACCATGAATGGTGACTACCTCTGCTTGGATAAGGGAGAGCATGGCGTAACCTCCACCAAAACCAAACAGGCCTATCTTAAAGAATGTCCAAAACAGCGCTAAGTACAACATAACCGTAAACTGTTAAACATTGACCGTTGAACGTTGACCGTTAACCATTGACAATTGAATATTTGCCATAAATATAGCCTCCGATGCCGGCAGCAATGATAATCCATATCGGTGAGAAGCCCAAGAGCCAGATGAGCAAAGCACTTACCACTGGAATCCAGATGGTCTTCCAGGTGAGTTTGGCTTTCTTGCCCATACGGAATACGGGGGCGGCAATGAGCGCTACCACAGCAGGACGAATGCCCTTGAAGACTTTCTCGACATAGGGATTGTCCTTATAGGTAGCGAAGAACATAGCGATGGCCAGTATCATCAGGAACGATGGCAGGATGCTGCCTAAGCTGGTGACCAGACTACCCTTGACACCTCGAAGCCTATAGCCTACGAAGATAGCGATGTTGACGGCCAGAATGCCTGGAGCCGACTGCGCAATGGCGAGCAGGTCGAGGAAATCGTCCTGCTCTATCCATTTTCGCTTATTCACTATCTCGTCTTCTATCAGGGGCACCATAGCGTAACCTCCGCCAATGGTGAACGCTCCTATCTTGAAGAAGATCTTAAAGGCTTCTATATAAAAATTATTGACCATCAACCATTAATACTCCCCCGCCCTTCGGGCACCCCCTCTATATCAGAGGGGGAGCTTAGGGGATTACTACATCCTTCTCTGCCCTTCTCAGAGGGGGAGTTTGGGGATTATTTCTTCTTTCTTTCAACCCAGCGACGAGCATTGACGAATGCCTCGATCCATGGGGTTATTTCATCGTTCTTGCGATTAGCAGGATAATTGCCACACTGCCAAGGGAAGAAGGCGCGCTCGAGGTGAGGCATGATAGCTACATGACGGCCATCGGCACTTGCCAAACCTGCCACATCGAAGTCGCTGCCGTTAGGATTGCCTGGGTACTGGCTGTAGTTGTACTTGGCAATGATATTGTAATCTTCTTCCTTGCCCTTCAGACTGAACTTGCCCTCTGCATGAGCCACCCAGATGCCAATCTTGTTGCCACTGAGGCTGCCGAACATCACACTGTTATTCTTAGGGATGTTCAGGCTCACATAGCAAGACTCGAACTTATGGCTGTTGTTGTGGACCATCTTTCCGATATCCTGACGATCGGGTGAAAGGAGGTTGAGCTCCATCATGAGCTGACAACCGTTGCAAACACCGAGTGACAGGGTATCAGGACGGGCATAGAAGCGATTCAGTGTCTCTTTGGCTTTCTCACTGTAGCGGAAGGCACCTGCCCAACCTTTGGCTGAGCCGAGTACATCGCTGTTAGAGAAACCTCCGCAGAAGACAATCATATTGATGTCGTCTAATGTTTCACGGCCACTCTCGAGGTCGGTCATCGTAACATCTTTCACATCGAAACCAGCGAGATAGAGGGCATAAGCCATTTCGCGCTCGCTGTTGGTACCTTTCTCACGGATAACGGCAGCATGCAATCCTGAAGGCTTGCGACGGTCGGGGCTGATGCCATATTGCTTGAAGGTGCCTGTGAAATTCTTATTGAACTTATATTCCAACGGCTGCTGCTTGTAGTTGTTGAAGCGGTCTTTAGCCAAACCATTTGCCACCTGCTTGCGGTCCAGCAGATAAGAGGATGAATACCAAACATCACGCAGGTAGTCGATGCCAAACTGATAAGTAGCACCGTCTTTGTTGACCAAGATATGGCGTTCGTCGCATGGGTGACCCAGCTTGACGTAACCCACACCGGCATCTTCCATCATATCCTTGAAGCGCTGGGTGTCTTTGTTGGATACCTGAATCACTACACCTGGGTTCTCGGCAAAGAGAATCTTCACCAAGTCAGTTTCAGCAATCTTGTCGAGGTTGAGTTCCATACCTCCCTCTACATTGGCGAAACACATCTCCAGCAGTGTAGTTATCAAACCACCGGCAGAGATATCGTGACCAGCCAGGATGACACCCTTGCGGATGAGTTGCTGGATGGCGTTGAAAGCATCACGGAAATAGTCGGGATCAGTAACGGTAGGTACATCATCACCCACCTTATTGAGCGTCTGTGCAAAGGCAGAGCCACCTAAACGCAGCTGGTCGAAGCTGAAGTCAACATGATAGATGCTGGTGCTCTTGTTGTTCACCATCACTGGTGACACCACCTGACGCACATCGTCCACCTCAGCACCCGCACTGACAATCACGGTTCCAGGGGCGATGACCTTGGTGCCATCAGGATACTGCTGTGTCATACTCAAGGAATCTTTGCCTGTAGGTACGTTGATGCCCAACTGCTGGCAATAATCGCTCAACGCCTTTACTGCCGTATAAAGACGGGCATCTTCACCCTTCTGCGAACGGCAAGGCCACATCCAGTTGGCACTGAGGCTCACACCGTCGATACCACTGTTCAGCGGTGCCCATACCACATTGGTCAGGGCTTCGCTTACTGCCATGATAGAACCCTTAGCTGGGTCGGCCAATGCTACCTGTGGTGCATGACCAATGGCGGTGGCAATACCTTTCTTGCCACGGTAGTCAAGTGCCACCACACCACAGTCGCTGAGCGGCAACTGCAACTCTCCCTGGCACTGCTGACGAGCGATGCGACCTGTCACAGAACGGTCCACCTTGTTAGTGAGCCAATCCTTACAAGCCACTGCCTCGAGCTGCAGCACATTGTTGATATATTCATCGAGCTTAGTAATGTCATACTCAGGATTCTGGTAATGACGCTCAACAGTCTCATCAATCATATAGGTCTTTGGCGAAGAACCGAACATCTGGCTTACGGCCAAATCGAACGGACGGACACCATCAGCCTGCTGGAAGGCAAAGCGATGGTCGCCAGTGGTCTCACCCACCACATACATTGGAGCGCGTTCACGCTCGGCAATCTTGCGGACATGTTCCAGTGCTTCTTCCTGGATGAGCAAGCCCATGCGCTCCTGGCTCTCGTTGGCGATAATTTCCTTAGAAGAAAGGGTTTTATCACCAATAGGCAACTGACTCATATCTATCAAACCACCACAATCTTCCACCAATTCGCTGAGGCAATTGACATGACCTGCTGCTCCGTGATCGTGGATAGATACAACAGGATTGTTGTCTTCCTCACAGAGGGCACGAACCACATTGTAGGTTCGTTTCTGCATCTCGGCATTGGCGCGCTGAACAGCATTCAGCTCTACACCATTGCTATAACGGCCTGTATCTACTGAAGATACTGAGCCACCACCCAAGCCAATGCGGTAGTTATCACCACCAAGCAGTACAATCTTGTTGCCTGGCTGTGGCTTTCCTTTGAGGCAATCGCGCTGGGTGCCATAACCCACACCACCAGCCAGCATAATCACCTTATCGTAGCCGTAAACCTCGTTGCCTTCCTTGTGCTCGAAAGTGAGGAGCGAACCGCAAATCAGTGGCTGGCCAAACTTGTTGCCGAAATCGCTGGCACCATTGGATGCCTTGATCAGGATTTGCTCTGGGGTTTGGTAGAGCCACTTGCGTACTGGCAACACCTGCTCCCAAGCACGGTCTTCATCGGTGCGAGGGTAAGAGGTGATATAAACAGCTGTACCTGCGATAGGCCAAGAACCCTTGCCACCACCCATACGGTCGCGAATCTCACCACCAGTACCTGTAGAAGCACCATTGAATGGTTCGACTGTAGTTGGGAAGTTGTGGGTTTCTGCCTTGAGCGAAATCACACTCTTGATATCTTTTACTTGGAAATAGTCGGGTTTAGAATGGTCAGCTGGAGCGAACTGCTCAATCACTGGTCCTTCAGCAAAGGCCACATTGTCTTTGTAAGCAGAAATAATCTTACCTCTGTGGGCTTTGGTGGTGTCCTTGATCAGCTGGAACAAGCTTGACTCCATCTCTTTGCCATCGATGACAAAGGTGCCACCGAAAATCTTGTGACGGCAATGCTCGGAGTTAATCTGTGCGAAGCCAAATACCTCGGAGTCGGTAAGCGGACGGCCACAGTCTTTTTCTACTTGCTTGAGGTAGTCCATCTCTTCTTTCGAGAGGGCCAGACCTTCACGCTCGTTGTAGGCTTCCAGGTCGTCGATATGCACAATAGGCTCGGGCTTACGGTTGGTGGTGAACACCTGCTGGTCCAGACCTTTGTACATGCGCTGCAGCATAGGGTCATGGTCAGCATTCTCATCAGCCACAGGGAAATACTCCTCTATGCGGGCAATACCTTTCAAACCCATATTTTGGGTAATTTCAACGGCATTGGTACTCCAGGGAGTGATCATCTCACGACGTGGACCAACAAAGTAGCCCTTAAGGTTTTCTTCACTTTCAGGTTTTGCTTCGCCAAACAGCCAAGACAGCTCTTCGGCTTCTCTCTGATCAGGTGTGTGGTCGCTCTCAACGGCAATCACACTTTGTTGTGGGGTTCTGAAAAATAAAATCATATTTTATAGTTTAATTTTTTTCTTTGCTAATTTCGATTCATTGTGCAAGCGGTCGAGAGCAGTCACCACATAGGTATATTGCCCAGGCTCAAGCGAAAACGGCAAATTGTAATAGGTGTCGCGAGTAACAGCAACTATATGAGAGGGGTCAGACAAATCTACCCTCTCACCCTTGGCAAAACGATAGATTACATACTGCACAGCCTTATCCATTTCTGTCTTCGCCTTAGGGGCGAGCCACATCAATACCAGACCGTCATCGGTAACAATAAATGACAACTTCTTCACTTTTCCTGGAGCTTTGTTGTCAATAAACGGTGATGTTGGCGGAAGGGCCGGATATTTGTGATAAACCTGCTTCAGCAGCTCTGTATAATTGCCTACATTATCCACAATATTCTGGGTATACCACTGGCAGCTGCCCTCGATGGTCTGGTACTGTCGCTGCAGCCTCATCTTCAGCGGCAACTGGTGCTGGTTGGGATGCTGCGGGTCGGCATTCTGCACAGTATTGAGGATGCTCTGACCTATGTAGAGCAGACGATTGCCAGCATTCTTTGCCCACCAATCAACCAGTTTACCATAGTCGGCAGCAGGATGGCCCACATGCCAGTATATCTGCGGAATGTTGTAATCAATCCATCCTTTATTAACCCACAGCAAGATATCGGCATACAGGTCGTCATAGTTCTGCAAACCGTTGGTTTCGCTACCCAGTGGGTCACTCTTCTGGTTGCGGTAGATGCCGAAAGGAGAAATACCGAACTTCACCCAAGGCTTGAGTTCGCGCACCAGGTTGTGTATCTCTTCAATCAATAGGTTGACATTATGCCTACGCCAATCGCCTTTGTTGTTGAAGCCTGCTCCTAAGCGCTGGAAATCAGCCTCATCAGGGAAATCCTGACCATTGGCTGGATAGGGGTAGAAATAGTCGTCCATGTGCAGGGCATCCACATCGTAACGGGTGATAATGTCGGTTATCACACGGCGGATATATTCACGGCTCTCGGACAATGCAGGATTGAAGAACAACTGGTTGTTATAGGGTATGAACCATTCGGGATGCTGGTTGGTGATGTGCTTGGGATCGGTCTGTGCCGAAGCAGAAGTCTTGGCACGATAGGGATTGATCCAAGCATGAAACTCCATATTGCGTTTATGGCATTCCTCAATCATCCAAGCCATTGGATCCCAATAAGGATTGGGGGCTTGTCCCTGCACACCAGAAAGGTATCGACTCCAAGGTTCTAACGACGAAGCATACAGGGCATCGGCCTCAGGTCTTACCTGAAAAATGATGGCATTGATGCCTGCTGCCTGCAAAGCGTCCAACTGTTGGGTAAGCATCAGCTGCATCTCAGCGGCCGACTTGCCCTTGAACTGCCCATTGATAGCTTGTATCCAAGCGCCTCTAAATTCTCGTTTGGGTGAAGTATTCTGTGCCATTGCACTCACATTCAAGAACATGAGTGCCATGAGAGATATCATGAGATGTTTTATTTTCATCTGGGTACTGAATCAGTTAGAGATTTTGAGTGCAAAGATATAATTTTTTCTGTATCTTTGCAAAGCAAAGCGACATTAAGATGATGGAAGAAGACAAATATATCAGCATAAAAGGAGCCAGGGTGAACAATCTGAAAAATGTGAACGTAGATATACCCCGCAACAAACTGGTGGTTATCACAGGTCTCTCTGGTTCTGGCAAGTCGTCATTGGCATTCGACACTCTCTATGCCGAGGGCCAGCGCCGCTATGTGGAGAGCCTCAGCAGCTATGCCCGCCAGTTCCTGGGCAGGCTGAACAAGCCTGAGTGCGACTTCATCAAGGGCATTCCCCCAGCCATTGCCATAGAACAGAAGGTGACCAGTCGCAATCCTCGCTCAACAGTGGGTACTTCCACTGAGATATACGACTACTTGCGTATGCTGTATGCCCGCATTGGCAAGACCTATAGTCCCATCAGCGGACAGGAGGTGCGCAAGCATTCTGTGGATGACATCAGCCATTGCATGCAGCAGTTCCCTGACGGCACTCGTATGTTGCTGATGGCTCCTGTAATTGTGCCTGAAGGGCGTAGCATTACCCGTCAGTTGGACATCTTGCACAAGGAGGGTTTCAACCGCTTGGAGGTAAACGGTAAGGTGGTGAAGCTCGAAGACTATATCCCTAAGAAAGAAGATGTGGTGTTCTTGTTGGTGGACCGCTTCGTGGTGTCACACGAGCCAGATGCCATCAGTCGCCTGAACGACTCTGCCGAAACGGCTATGTATGAAGGTGATGGTGCTTGCCTATTGCGTTTCTTCAGCTCTGATGGCAGTACACAGCTCTACCGTTTCAGTACCAAGTTCGAGGCGGATGGAATGACGTTCGAGGAACCCAACGACCAACTGTTCTCGTTCAATTCTCCCTTGGGAGCCTGTCCTGAATGTGAGGGCTTTGGCAGTGTGATAGGCATTGACGAACATTTGGTGGTGCCCAACCGTTCCTTGTCTGTGTATGATGGCGCAGTAGTGTGCTGGCGAGGCGACAAGATGGGAGAATGGAAAGACTGGGTGATTCGTGGTGCCGAGAAGGCTGGATTCCCTATTTTCACCCCCTATTATCAGCTTACTGACGAGCAGAAACGGATGCTGTGGGAAGGAACGCCTTATTTCAAGGGCATCAACGACTTCTTCGACATGGTGAAGGAGAATCAATACAAGATTCAGTACCGTGTGATGTTGGCTCGTTATCGTGGCAAGACTGTGTGTCCCAAATGCCATGGTTCCCGTTTGAAGCCCGAAGCCAATTATGTGAAAGTGGGCGGCAAAAGCATCAGCGAACTGGTGAACATTCCTTTAGAAGACTTGAAGCTGTTTTTCGGGCAACTCAAGTTAAGCGACCATGAGCAACAGATAGCCAAACGCATACTGACCGAGATTAACAGTCGCCTGACCTTTATGGTAGAGGTGGGCTTGGGCTACCTCACACTGAACCGACAGAGCAATACCCTTTCTGGTGGTGAGAGTCAGCGCATCAATCTGGCTACTTCTTTAGGTAGCAGTTTGGTGGGCAGTCTATATATCCTCGACGAGCCCAGCATCGGTCTGCACAGTTGTGATACCGATCGTTTGATTCGTGTACTGAAACAGTTGCGTGACTTAGGTAATACGGTGATTGTGGTGGAGCACGATGAAGAAATTATCAGAGCAGCTGACTATATCATCGATATTGGTCCGAATGCTGGCCGACTGGGTGGTGAGATTGTCTATCAAGGCAATATGAGTGATTTGCACAAGGGAACCAACAGCTATACGGTCAACTATCTTTTGGGAGAAGAGAAAATACCAGTACCACAATCACGTCGCCCCTGGAACCAGTTTATCAAGATTACAGGAGCCAGGGAAAACAATCTTAAAGGCATCGACGTTACCTTCCCCTTGAATGTGATGTCGGTAGTGACAGGTGTAAGTGGTTCAGGCAAGAGTACTTTGGTGCGCGATGTGTTCTATCGTGCCTTGAAGCGTGAACTCGACGAATGTGCCGACCGTCCAGGTGAATATGCTACCATAGAAGGTGATTTGAGAGACATTCGCAATATCGAGTTTGTGGACCAGAACCCTATTGGCAAGAGTACGCGAAGCAATCCTGTGACCTACCTCAAGGCATACGATGAGATTCGCAAACTGTGGGCCGACCAGCCGCTCAGCAAGCAGATGGGGTATTCGCCAGGCTATTTCAGTTTCAACAGCGAGGGTGGCCGTTGCGAGGAGTGCAAGGGCGAAGGTACCGTAACGGTTGAGATGCAGTTTATGGCCGACCTCACCTTCGAGTGCGAGTCATGTCACGGCAAGCGTTTCAAGGCTGATACCTTAGCGGTGCAATACCACGGAGTGAACATCTATGACGTATTACAGATGACCGTCAACCAGGCGGTTGAGTTCTTTACCCAGCATAAGCAAAACAAGATTGTGAAACGCCTCAAACCATTGCAGGACGTGGGCTTGGGCTACATCAAACTGGGACAGTCGAGCAGTACGCTCTCTGGTGGTGAGAACCAGCGTGTGAAATTGGCCTACTACCTAAGCCAGGAAAGTGCCGACCCTACCCTATTCATCTTTGATGAGCCTACTACCGGACTTCATTTCCATGATATCAAGAAGCTGCTGGAATCATTCGATGCCCTGATTCGTCGTGGACATACCATCGTGATTATCGAGCATAACCTGGAGGTGATTAAATGTGCCGACTATATCATCGACCTCGGACCTGAGAGCGGTGACAAGGGTGGCTATCTGGTAGCGACGGGTACACCAGAGGAGATAGCGAAACATTCAGAAAGCTATACAGGACAGTTCTTAAAAGAAAAACTAAACGCGTAGTTTAAGAAGGGAAGATATTGTAGAGGTCTTCCAATATCCAACGGTAACAGAACAGATCTGTGTAATTCTTGTTCTTACGTAGCACCACCTCCACAGGTAAGGCGCTGCGTTCATAGTTGGTCAGTTCGTTGTCGAATTGTTTTTCATGCACAGCCTTACGGCGTATCATATTTTCTTGTTCTCTGCGCAGCTGAGTGCAAACGGGAATAAGCAATTTCATCACCAAATTATCAAGGATATGGTGACCCTGCATATACAAATAGGTAGTGTCGGGAGTAAGTCCCAACTCCTGCACCTTTGCTTTCTCTTTCTCCACTTCATCCACCAACTCAGGGAAGCGTGTCGTCCAATACTCCATTTCCCTATCTACCTTGTGTTGCAAGGCATCCAATGACTGTTGTGGGTTCTTGATGTTCACAGGAGAAAGAACCGTATTCTCATGCAATCGCTTCATAGGGAAGGTACTCCAGTCGCAACGACGATAGAAATACACATTCCACATAAACAGCGGATAAACAATCTTGGAATAGTCAGTAATAAACTGCTTAAAATCAAATATCTGATGATCGTTCAAGGTTGCCTGCACACATACCTCATGCAACGAATCGGCATAGCACCAATAGTTCTCGATGGCATAGCAATAGGTTTGCAACACATAAGGACTGCTATTCACCTGACGGGAAGAGTCTGACGCCCCTTGCAACAGGAAATCATAGTCACTATCCACACAGGCAATGAGGTTCTCACCCAACTGCTCACTCTCCAACGACTGCATCAGTACGCTCTTCTTGCCATGCACAAGATTACGCGAATTGGAGGGCAGCATTACCTCAAAGTAGCGCTTTTCATTCTCAAAGGTATTTAGGATATCACGCCAGAAAGCTATGTCGTCGTAGCTCTCTACATACGCCACCACACGCTTGCGTTTCTTCTTGGGCGAAAGCAGGCGTGCAGCTTCCAAATAATCGGAACTCAGACTATGTTTCAGTGACTTTGGCATTTATTTAATTGAGAATTGAAGCCATGCAGGTTTAATGCTTACTGTTGTTCAATCTCCTTGGCAATATCGCTGACTTCCGTCACAGCATCCATCCAACCGTGCATGATGACGGCTGGAGAATGGGTGGTAAGTATCAGCTGGATATTAGGGTTCAACTCACGAATCATGCTGATAAGCTGTTCCTGCCACTCAATATGCAGAGAGGCCTCTGGCTCATCCATGAACAGCACACTGTGTTCACCACAACGTAGCAAGGCAGTAAGCAGAATCACCAGCATGTGCTTTTCGCCTGCCGATAGCTGATAGGCAGTGATGGATTCTCCATACTGATTGAATGACAACTCATTGTTTTGTCGGTCAATTTTCTTGCCCGTATAACTGAACAGCTGGTCAATCATTTCTTGGAAGCGGGCCTTGGGCTTCGCCAGCTCGCCAGCTTTAGCACGCTGCTCGTCACTACCACTGAGCATGGCAATCATCTTGTTGCCAATATTTACCTGATAGTCCAGGTAGCGACGCTGTAGCAAGTAAATCTGCCAGTCTATCTCAGTACGCACAGAAGGGTCAGCCATACGAGCCGTAAAGTCGCCTTGTACCAACGGACGGTCGTAACTGCGAATTACATCAAAGGGGATATAAGTAGCCTCTTCATTGTCGAACCACACTTGCACGCCCTGCAGGAATCCGTCTTTCACACGTCCTGACGTCTGCTCCAGATAAGTCACCGAGCGGTTCAGGATAGTGGTCTTGCCCACACCGTTGATACCACTCAGTATGTTCACATCGGGACGCAAGTCCCACACAATGTCATAGCGGTTCCACAGTCCGTGAATCTCTATGCGTTTGATGTAGTTCGCTTGTATTTCCATCAGTCTTTGAGTAAATTAAAATAAGTATCGAGCAGATGCTTCGCTGCCACAAACGAAGTCTTCTGTCCTTGCAGTACCTTCGCTTCCTCACTCGCTATCATGCTATCGATGGTAGGATTGTTATAGAAACTATTGCGCAACTGGTCGTTAATGCTCTCATACATCCAGTATTTGCTCTGCTCACTACGACGATATTCAAAGTAACCGTTGGCCTTCACAAAGTCGATATACTTATACACCATATCCCAAATCTCCTTGATACCCAAACCAAAGAAGCCCGAATAGGTAAGTACCTGTGGTGTCCAATGACTTTCAGGCTCCGGGAACATGTGGAGAGCAGTACGGAAGTGACTGGCTGCCAGTTTGGCGCGTTCTATATTGTCGCCATCAGCTTTGTTGATGACAATACCGTCGGCCATCTCCATAATGCCTCGCTTGATGCCCTGCAACTCATCGCCGGTGCCAGCCAACTGAATCAACAGGAAGAAATCCACCATCGAGTGACAAGCTGTCTCGCTCTGCCCCACTCCCACGGTCTCGACAAATATCTTGTCGAAGCCAGCTGCCTCACACAGTATGATGGTCTCACGTGTCTTGCGTGCCACACCACCCAATGAACCAGCCGAAGGACTGGGACGGATAAATGCCTTGGGATGCAGCGACAACTTCTCCATACGGGTTTTGTCGCCCAAGATACTGCCCTTAGTACGCTCGCTACTGGGGTCGATCGCCAGCACTGCCAACTTACCTCCATATTTCTCCAATACGTGGATGCCAAACACATCGATACTCGTACTTTTACCCGCACCTGGTACGCCACTGATACCGACACGCACCGAGTTTCCAGCATGAGGCAGACACTTTTCTATCACCTCTTGTGCTATCACCTGATGGTCGGGCAACACGCTCTCTACCAGTGTCACCGCACGACTCAATATGGTTACATCGCCTTTCAGGATACCCTCTACATAGTCGTTTACCGAAAGCTCACGCCTACGGGCATTCTTCTTGCGATAGGGATTCACTATAGAAACCGGCTCTACGCCTGCGTTCACTTGCAAACCTTTATATTCTTCACTGTTTTCAGGATGATCCATCATGATAATTGAAAATTATTTCGCTTTGATGTTTATTTCCACTTTGGGGTGCTGAACGTCGTTGGTAATGAGCAACACACGCAGGTGGCGGTGATCACGCTCCATAGCACGCTTATTCACACTCACACGCAGTCGGGTAGTCTCACCTGGCTCCAGCACATTCTTCTTCAAATCCACGCCCACGGCTGTATTGAATACCTGTACCTTAAGGATTGTCAGCGACGACTGTCCTCTGTTAGTCACCATAATGTCTTGCTTGGCAGAGGTTTTCTTCGCCAACTGTGCACTGAGATCCACCTCTTGGGTGGTCAGCTCTATCACAGGCATACGGCTCTTAACCTCAGGCGACAGCGAACTGAAATCGGGCAACAGCACTACCGACAGAGGTATCTCGTTATCCTGCCCTACCACGTCACCCTGGAAGCGGCTCAGATATACAGAGCCCTGCGTCAGACCATAGTCATCCAACAGGTCACTCTCCAAGGTTAGCACCAACTCGCCATGCTCGTAAGGCTGCAACACCGAGGGTTCCGCCTTCTGGGTCACATACGACGGAAGGTGCATCAGCACAGGCTCGTAAGGTCTGTCGCCCTCGTTGGCCACACCCATACGTATAGTAGGATAAGTGCCACGTTGCACGTCAGGGAACGATACTTCGGTGGTGTCTATCCTCACATCACCAAACTTATAAGGATGTGTGCGGGTATAGTCCTTCACCTCCGTCATCACCTGACCTGTTAAATGCAGGTAGGCTACATGAGGCTCAGCATTGGTATATACTGCCACACTTTTGTCGAAGGTGCCTAAGATGGAAGCATCGAAGGTAACATTCACCTCACCTTTCTCGTTGGGAGCAATGGGCGTTTCCGTCCAACGAGCCACCGTACAGTCACAGTCGGGTTGCACATCAGTCATTACCAACGGTTGGTTGCCCTCGTTGGTAATGCTGAACTTAACACTCACAGGATGTTTCCATTCCACCTGTCCTACTTTCTGAATCTCAGTATTGGGAGTGAAGCGTGGCTGGGCTATGGCAACCACCTGCCACAGTACCAGCACACTCAATATGAAGAAGCTTTTATTCATGCAAATTAAATTATAATTTGCAAATATAATGATTAATTCTCAATTCTCATCTCAATTCTCAATTTTTATGGTGATGCCATTCGAATGTGAAGCAAATTCAGGAGCGTAGGCCGATTGTACCGTCGATGCCCCTACCTGGTAAGTGCCTGTACGTTGCACACGATAGCGTACCTCCAGCACATGCATGCCCTTGCCCAACCTATCAAAGAAATAGTTGGTGGCAGCATCTTCCACTTCCATATAGTAACCCACACCGTTCCAACGATAGCCAGACAGCTGTGCCACTGGCTCGAAGCAAGCAGCGGGACGATCCTTCAGCTGTACGAAATCCATCGCACGATCCAGGGTGATGGTCATACGCGATACCACCACATCGCCCACCTTCAGTTGGGCCTTGTCGCCTATCTGCTCAAGCGTCTTCTTGCCCTGTGCATCGATGCGTTCCACATAGAAGCGACGCTCCAGGTTCAGCTCCTTGCCTTGTTGCTGGATATCAGTCATTGGAGTGAAATACTGTGCATAAGCAGCTCCCCAGGCAATACCTTCGTCGCGCTTCTCCACCTTAATCACTGGAGCCTCAACGGTCTGCTTGTCGTCAAACACTTCCTTGATATAGCCCAAATCAGGGGTGTCGCTCTTAGTAGGAGAAATCGTCTCCATCACCTTATCCGCAAAGGTAATACGAACATCCCCCTTGTTTTCCAACAAATTGGCTCCACGACACAACAATGCATAGATAGCATCTACCGTACAAACCGACGAGTTCCAACCTCGTGTCTGTTTCTGCTTCAGCAACCACATCTTCATTTCCTCTATCAGTTCATCGTTGCCGCCCACATATTGCAAAGCCTCCATCGTGGCCACATGTTGTGGTACGGGTATCATCGCCCAGGTGTAAGGCTTGTCAAGGAAAGCAAAGTGGGCACCCATCTCATCCTCATCCACCATGTGTTCCTTCAGCGAGTTGATAAAGTCGGTGGCACTCTTCAGCTTACCTGCCTTATGCTGCACAATAGCGCTCTGTGCCTTGGTAATTACATCACCGTCCTTGAGGTTATTATCCACTAACGACAGGAAATGGTTATATGCTTCCTTGTTCGCCTGTGGCACATCCATATTGCCCACGGCAATCAGGTAGAGGTATTGCATTTCCATATATGACAGGTACTTCGGCAACTTGTTCTTGCCATAGTCCTTTACCATCTGGCGGTAATGCTTCAGCATCTCTTGGTGGATGAAGTGGAAGCCCTTTGCCTTCATCTGATTAGCTACTGAAGTCGGCTCATAAATGCCCTCATTGTATTTTGGGTCCACTGTCTTTTTCCCTTCTTTCATCAACATCTCAAGGCGGATAAGCAGACCAGTAATATAGGTAGTGGTATAGAAGCTGCTCTGCATGCCACTGAACCAGCTCCAACCACCATCCTCATTCTGCAAACCTTGCAACTTGATGAGGTCGGTATTGATGCGGTTGTTCATCTGGTTGAGGTCGAAGAGCAAGCCCAATCGCTGCTTGCGCTCTGTCTCGCTCTGGGCATCCATTACCCAAGGTGTTTCGTTCAGGATAATCTCTTTCAGATCCTGGTTCTTCTCCAACTGACTCAGCAGCGTTTGCTTGTCGCCTCCTTCCAGCTTCCAACGGTTGAATACTTGCTGGATGCGTGGCTGACTATTGGCAATGTATAATGCCAACGAATTGCCATAGAAAGCTGACGCCCAGGCAATGGCATTGTCGGAAGTAGGTTCGCTGATTTCCGGCAAAGCCTGTACGGCATACCAAGCCGGATTGCCCGTAAACTCCACCGTCAGTTTCTTCTGCGTAGCGGATGGATGCTGATGATTGAACAGTTCGACCGTAGAGAACTCACGTGTCTGGTTGCCACGTATCGGCATCGCCAAGGTCTCGGTGATATATTGCTTATTGCTCAACACAGGCAAAACATGTTGTTCACCATCGCTGAACTTGCCACCATCAGCCACCATACGAACACCCAACAAAGTATATTCCTCCGTCACATCGAATCCAAATGACACAGTAGTATTGCCCTGTCCCTCAGCACGGAATGCCTGACGCTGGGTAGCTATTGTCTTATCAGTGATAGGGTCGAACAAGGTGAAGGTAGCTGTGCCCTTCACAAGGTCGTCGGTCAGGTTTGTAATCACAGCTGCTATGTTCACCTTATCACCCATACGTACGAAGCGTGGCATATTGGGCCTCAGCATAAAGTCTTTCTGCGTGACGGTCTGTCCACTCAGATTACCCACCATCATATCCTTGGTATGCGAGATGCCTCGGAAGTTCCAGCGTGTCAGACTCTCAGGCATGGTAAATGTCAGCACCACATCGCCCTTGTCGTTGGTACGCAACTCAGGATAGAAGAAAGCTGTTTCGGCAAAGTTGCTCCTTACCGATTGACCCTCATTACCCGTTTCCGTCTCGTTAGGCTCTGGCTGCTCAGATATCTGGCCACTCTCATCTGCTGTAACTTGGGCATTGGCCAACTGAGGTGCTGCATCGGCTTCCTCCATCTCAGCATCATCTGCAACCACACCAGCAGCATTCAAGTTCTTCATCATCCGTGTAGCCCCCATAGGAGCAGCAACTGCCATCGACTCATACACCACTTGCCCTCGTAATTGATAGAAGCTCATACGAGGAATGTCCAAGTAGTCCCACGCCCAAACAGGCACCTCAAAGTTCTTGTCCTTCCAGTAGAACGACCAGTACGAACGACTATTAGTACTCTGCTGGCGATTGGCGGATGCGAGATAGCGGTTATAATACACATACAAGCCCTGATACTGACGGTAAATCTTGTCGAGCGAAGCATCATACATATAAGCCAGCATCTCAGCAACGGCAGGAGCGCCTTCTGGTGTCTTGATTACCAGCTTCCATTCTTCTTGCTGTCCGGGCATCAGCTTGTCGCGGAACACCTCCCACTTCATGGTTAACTGCTTCTCAGGCTTCTTGTGCTCAATCATCACGTTGCGTGAATACACCTTATCATCTTTCACAAAGGTGAAAAGTATGGTCACGCCATCACCGTATCTCTCTTGATAATCAAACTCATATTCTTTTATCTCATTATCCAGTTGTAGGGTACGGGTCTCTATGCGTTTATCGTTCGAGAACACATCCATCAACACGTATGCATGCTTGTGGGAAGTACCAAACAGGAACGTTGCCAGCTCCTGGTCGTTGAAGGTCAGTCGGCCATTTACATTTAGGAAGATATCCACAAACGAGCCAAACGACTTGTCGGTAGTTTGGTACAAGCTGAACGTCCTCACAAATTTGGTTTGCTGATCTTCCGGCAGGTTCTCCTCACCCACCACCGTCATCTCCATCAGATAGAGAGCGGATGGCAGGTTTGCCCACGAAGCAAACGAGTGATCCTCATTGCCTTTCAGTACACCTTCTTCCACAGGCGTTTGCTCCTTCACTTCTTCGGAAGCCAAGCCCTCTTTCTCCATCTTGAACAACCTATAGTGCAAGTCGCGCTCCTGCGCCTCACCCGCATCGTTCGCCACCGTAGGCTTAAACGTCAACTTCGTTGGTTGCTTCTCTATATAATTAAAAAGGTTAATGCCCAAGGAATAGGCCGTCTTATGCGCCCATATTCTCTTGCTGGCCGTCTGTGTCTCACCAGCTTCGTTAGTTACCGTTACCTCCACATTGAAGCTCAGCGACGAACTCTGGTCGTTGGTTTTCAACTCAATAGGAATGCTGAAGTTGCCCTTGTTGTCAATCATCACACTATCAGCCGCCTGCGGGTCTTCACTCCTGTTCCAGTAGCGCCACAGATTACCAGAGATGCGATACATCAGCGGCACATTCTGCACAGAGGCACCGCTGAAGGTTTCCACATGTCCCTTCAGCTCCACCTTGTCGCCCAAGCGATAAGCCTCCTTGATAGGTTCAAATGTGATTTCGAAGGTAGGACGTTTGTACTCTTCTACCTTGAACGATTTATAGGCCTCACCATCACTCGTCCGGATGCTGAACGTGCCGTTCAAAGTAGCAGTAGGCAATACAAACGAGGTATTGAACGAGCCAAAATCATTGGTAGTAACATCATTAGAAATCAATTCCTTAGCATTCACATCCATCAATGTCAGATGATAGGCCTTTCCTTCCATCACTTGCGTCTCTTCGCCCTTCTGGCGATACACAATGCCTTTCACATATACCGTCTGTCCTGGACGATATATAGCTCTATCTGTCAGCAAAGTCACATGGGTTTCCGTTTCCATCTCATGCTCATTGGGCTTGTTACGCAGATACACACTTTGCTTCAGCATAGCACGATCATCGCCCTTACGAGCCACATACGAGGTGAAGCTGTTGTTGCTACTCTTGAACACCTTGCGCCCATCGGCATCGGTGGTCACTTTGTCATATTCTTTATAGTTCGTTCCACTACCACGATAGAAGGTAACCTCCACGTCACCAATGGGTTGACCACTCTTGCGGTCGAGCGTCACCACCTCCGTATTGCCATCGCCCAGGTTCAGTATTAGTACCTTAAGGCGACTCACCACCAAGTAGCGATAGCAAGTCAGCTGAGGAGCGCCTTTCGGCATCACGCTCAGCAGATAAACACCAGGCTTCTCAGGCGTTTGTATCTTGAATGTGTTCTTGTGTTGTAAATAGGTGGCATTCTTAACAGCAACAGGATCATCCACCTTCTGCATTTCCGGCTTCAACTCAAAGCTCCACGATTGTACCTCTTTCAGCGGCAATTGCTGAATATCCTTAGCTTCTGTCCTCTCACCGTCAGGCAGTTCGGTAAATTGCGTAGCAAACAACTTCACCTCCACTTGGCGCTGGTTCCTGAAGTCAATGGCTAATTCGGCCTCCTCACCAGGGTACAACATCTTCAGCATATTGGCTGAGAGGTACGATTGTAAGATACTGGCTTTGAGCTCCTCCAACGCATTGGCACGATAATACTTAGGATATTTTGCCAATGCTTTGTCTATAACTTCCAATGCTTCAGCAGGCCGATCATTGGCATTCAACCATTGAGCCTTGAGCAGATAAGCCTCCATCACGGCAGAATAGGCATCATATTTGGTGATCAGTTCATTATATATATTTTGATTATCACCATCTTTCCATTGCCAATAATCCAAGGTAGTCATTAAAGTTGCCTCTTCCCTGCCCTTCATGCCCGCATAGGTCTGTATCATCTCTTGGTAGATCTGCTCAATGCGTTCTTGCTGTCCGCCCAGCCCTTGCAGGTTATCAATGGTACGAGTTACCATCAAATGATACATATCGTGGGCATAAAAAGCACTACCATTGCCCAATATGGCAAATGGCACATAGTCCTTGGCAGAAGTTTTCAGCAACGTAGGCACATCCGTCAGAGCGGCATAGGCATGTTGTTCCACTTGCTTCTCAAACAAACCCCTTGTCCACTCACGCATATCCTCAGGCATCTCACCTTCAGCCAGTTCGGTGCGGTTACGCAGTTCATAGCTATGCCTACTCAGGTAATCCTGATACATACCCGCCAACATCGAGTGCAAGATAGCACGATTTACCGCGTTGCGTTCCGTTTTCACCCATTTCTCCACATACTGGAAATTAGGATATATGCTATCGGGCGTCACCTCCTCCTGACTCTGTGTCTTATAGAGGTAAGCCTTGAACATCTGTGGGGCGTTCTGCTCGCGTTGTGCCTTTCGGAATATCTTGTCCGACAGGTCCATTACGGTTTTGGGCAGACTTTTCTCTTCTGCCTCCTTCACCTGTTTCCACAGGCTGTCATACGTTTGCGCAAACACGGGTATATGTATCATAGCGGTAATGATAGTTAAGATAAAGCTGATTCTGAATATTTGTTTCATAATTCTTGTCGTTTTTCGTCACTACAACAATAATGCCGGGTGCCCGAAATTATTGCACTAAGTTAATGCAAATTTTCTTAAGAAATGCTACTTTCAGGACATATTTTTAAAGGAATGCCTCCTATCACTCGTCGCAGGCTTTGCTATCACCCGTCGCAGTATCTCCTATCACTGAACGCAGTATCTCCTTTGGGGATATGGCAGATACTGCGACGACCCATAGCAGATATTGCGGCCACTGGTGGCAAGCTTTCCGTTCTGTAATAGCAAGCTTTAGTCATGAAGATAGCAAGCTTTATTTCCACCCTTGGCAGTTATCACGTCCTATAATAGTAGATACATAGCTGGTCTTTAGCGGGCGCTACGATTATTTGTATCGTTCGCTACGGTTATTCATAGCATCCGCTACGATATTTTTTAGCGTCCGCTAAAAAAATGGCAAGCCAGTACCTCGTCCCCTTCTTGCAAAGCATCTGCACCCCGTCATCTACGGGGATTCTCCCCCTTCAACATATACCATACCCTTTCCTTTTCTACAGAATTGTTCCCTTACATCAGCGAGACTATTTCTCTTCTTCTATACTATATTTCCAATAAGCCTCAACAAAAAAACATCAAGATTATTTTGTACTGTCTTCAACTTGCATTATCATTTGCCAATGAAGGATGCAAATCTTTCAAGACATTGTGGATAAAATATTAAAGCATTCGCTATTATTTCGCGCATAGCCAAGAAAAGCCTAGGAAACTAAGATTGGTATAACAAGCACGTAAATAATATGTGACAGGTGAGCCGTAGGCGGTGTGCACCTGTTCAGTCATTGATAGTGATGCAGCACGCTTTAGCGTGGTGTATCTGTTGACTGACAGGGGTTCCAAAAGTTATTCCTAGGCTTTCACCTCTTGCTATGCGCAATAAGAGCATCACGCTTCTTTTGTGCCTTAGCGTGATTGATAGTAGATTGCAGAGACTAAAAACTATCAGTCAAATGGCTAAAAACAAAAATCAGAATGCTGCTCAAAAGGCTAAGGAAGATGAGTTTTACACCCAGCTTCCAGATATAGCCAATGAGCTTTCGCACTACAGAAAACATTTCAGAGACAAGATTGTGCTCTGCAACTGTGATGACCCTTACGAAAGTAACTTCTTCAAATTTTTCGCTACAAAGTTTAATGCCTGGGGGCTGAAGAAGCTCATTTGTACATGCTATGATGGTTCCCCTGTGGCTGGAACAGAATTTGACCTTTTTGAGAAAAGACCAGAAAGTAGCAGGAAGGCATTCAAGATAGAGCTTACAGAAGTGACGGATGTCAATGGGGACGGAGCAACGGACTTGGAAGATGTTGAAATTATCCTTCGCAATAATCCGCCAACGCTTTTGGAGGGCAATGGTGATTTCCGAAGTCCCGAGTGTATACAACTCTTACAGGAAGCGGACATCGTTGTAACCAATCCTCCGTTCTCTCTCTTCAGGGAATTTGTCAACCTTCTTTATAAGTATGAGAAGAAATTCCTAATAATAGGAAATCAAAATAACGTGACGTACAAAGACATTTTCTCGCGCATCCGAGATAACGAACTATGGTTGGGCTATTACGCTGGCTCCATGAAGTTTGTTATTCCAGAGATTTATGACGAAAGTAAGACCAACATAAAAACACTTGATGACGGAACCATTATATCAACAATGGGAAATATCTGTTGGTTTACAAACCTTGACCATAGTAAGCGTCACGAAGAAATAGACCTTTACAAGCATTACACTCCAGAGGAGTATCCCAAGTATGACAACTATGACGCAATCTTTGTGAAAAACGTTGCAGACATTCCTGCGGATTACGATGAGCCTATGGGTGTACCTCCTACTTTCTTTGCTAATTATGACCCAGACCAATTTGTTGTCTTGGGAATTACTGACCGTGACAACAATTCCGGCCTGAAAACAAAAGTCTATACGAAGGAAGACGCAAAGAATGCAAGTGACCTTAACAGACGGGGAGTTTTAAAAATCGGGACAACATATAAGCTTTGTTGGCCTGCCATATTAATCAAAAAAAGGAAATAACGATGGAAATTACACTGCACACAATTAAGATTCGCGACATCGTCGACGGGTTTGAGGACAACGAGGAAGAGGGTGTTGTCGGTTATGGCGGCCTGTTGAACATCAGACCAAAATATCAGCGGGAATTTGTCTATAATGACAAGCAGAAGAAAGAGGTCATCAATTCCATTTTCAAAAAGTTCCCACTGAATGTCATGTACTGGGTAAAAAATGACGATGATACATTTGAACTTCTTGATGGTCAACAGCGGACATTGAGTATTTGCTCATTCTACGAGGACAACTTCTATGTAAATCTCGATGGCAAGGTAAAGTCATTTGCCAACTTAACCCCTGACCAGATAAAACACTTTCTCGACTATGAACTGCAGATATATATTTGTGAGAATGGCACAGACAGCGAGAAACTTGATTGGTTTGAGATTATCAATATCTCAGGAGAAAGACTTACGCCACAGGAGTTGCGCAACGCTGTATATTCAGGGGAATGGGTAACGGCCTTGAAAAAGAAGTTCAGCAAATCAACGTGTGTGGCATATCGACTCGCCAAGGACTACATGAGTGGTAACCCTATCCGGCAAGATTACCTGCAAACGGTTTTGAAATGGATTAGCAAAGACAACATCAATGAATATATGGCCACGCATCAACACGACGAGAATGCCGATATAGAGTGGCAATATTTTCAGGCAGTTATCGCCTGGGTACAACGCATCTTCACCAAGTATCGCTCTATTATGAAGGGTGTAGAATGGGGCGAATTATACAACATGTATGGCAGCAACACATATTCAGTAACAGACATTGAGAAACGATTATCGGCATTGCTAATAGACAAAGATGTCACGAATAAAAAGGGTGTATATGCTTATGTTCTCTCTGGTGACGAAAGAAAGCTTAACATCCGCGATTTCGATGAAGCAGACAGAATTGAAGCATACGAAAGACAAAAGGGCATTTGTGCAGATTGCGGCAATCATTTTGAAATAGGAGAAATGCATGCCGACCATATAACACCTTGGAGCAAGGGAGGCCACACGACGGCAGATAATTGCCAGATGTTATGTGCTGATTGTAATCGCCATAAGGGGGCTAAATAATAGGGGGATATGGCAAAAGAAAAATTTAGCAGGACACAATACTGTGCGATGAAGGCACTATACGCTGTGATAAAAGAGATAAGTCGTCGCGGTGGTAGCATTCCTGTTAAGGAGATTTTTCCTTTCGTTAATGAAAATATAGATTTAACTGATTGGGAAAAGGAACCAGCAGGAAAAATGAAATATATAAGGTGGACAAATAGTTTTCAATTCTACTCCATAGACTATCAAAAAGCTGGTTACATTGTAAAGAAAACGGCTTTTGGTATATCACGCCGGAGGGAGAAAATGCTTTGAAAAATGGACCTGAATATGTCATGAATCAATTGGGGAAAAGGTCATTCGGGGGAACTGCTTTCAAAAGAAATGACTGATAAGCAGGATACTCTATGTAGTGAAGAATAACAAATAGGACACTGACTTGGAAGCAACCACTTCTTCCGCCATTTCTTCCGCCATAATAACACATACAAATAAACAACTATTTTGATTTAGCGGAAGAAGCGGAAGATATTTTTTGTTAATCGTGTTGCAAAGAGATGCGGAGCCAACCCCAGATGCCGAGAACTATGACAAGCAAGGTTTGGATGGCATGAACAATGAGGGCAAAGGTGGCGGCATCGGTATTGGTAACACCATAGAGCATCATCATGGTGATGACAGCAAAGTGCCAAGGGCCTGCTCCGTTGGGGGTGGGAACGATGACGGCAAAGGTGCCACCTACAAACATCACCAAGCCAGCCCAAAAACCTAAGTCGGCTGAGAAATCAAAGCAATAGAAGGTGAGGTAGAAATGCAACAGATAGCAAATCCAAATTAATATGGTATAGCCAATGAACAACGGGGGATTATCTACCTTGCTTACCGACAAAACGCCTTTCCGAATGCCCATGACAAGTGCCTTTACCTTTCGAGGCAGGCCAAACACCTTTATTATATAATAGAGCAAAATAGCCGCTCCTACTACGCAAAACAGACTGACATAGAACCAAGGAGTTGAAACCAAGTACGACAAAGAGGGAACCTTGGTGCCTGTTTCGCTGAAGAAACGCATAAATACCGGCATCTGCAAGAGGAAGGTAGCAGCTGCTATAAGCAGGATGCAAACGCCATCGATAATGCGCTCGGTAACTACGGTGCCCAACGCCTTGCTGAAATTCACGCCATCGGTCTTGTTCAGTACGCCACAACGAGTTAGCTCTCCCATGCGTGGGATGATGAGATTAGCTGCATAAGAGATGAAAATGGCATCTATGCAATTGGCTTTCTTAGGATGCTCGCCCAAAGGCTGAAGGGTCTGTTCCCATCGTAAGCCTCGGAACACATGACTCATGATGCCGAAGAACAAAGACAGGGCCATCCAACCCCAAGC
Source organism: Bacteroidaceae bacterium (assembly GCA_017442855.1). Classification (GTDB taxonomy): domain Bacteria; phylum Bacteroidota; class Bacteroidia; order Bacteroidales; family Bacteroidaceae; genus Bacteroides. The sequence goes on from JAFSPM010000037.1 coordinate 83,772, forward strand.
AACCTCGTGCGACAGTACTTCGCCTATGCGTGAAAAGTCGTAATCACGATAGACAAAATAGAGTACAAAGACGCCCAAAACGATGGGCAGGACTGCTTGGAGCGATTTTTTCAGCCTTTTGTTCAACATTTTTTAATTAATTTGCTTACATTTGCAGGTTGCAAGTATGTTAACAGCATCCTAGAAGTCCTTCCCCCGCTGGGGGAAGCACAAACGGATTGCAGGTTGCAAAGATAAAAAATAGTTTTGTAGATGAGGCAGGTTAGACCTAAAAAATCTTTGGGACAGCATTTCCTGATTGACTTGGGTATTGCACAGGACATTGCCGACACGGTGGATGCATGTGCTACCATTCCTGTTTTGGAGGTGGGTCCTGGCATGGGGGTGCTGACGCAGTTTCTGCAACGGAAGGACAGACCGCTGAAGGTGGTGGAGCTTGACCGTGAGTCGATTGCTTACTTGCGTGCCAACTTCCCTACCCTGGATGGCAACATCATTGAGGGGGATTTCCTGAGGATGGACCTGCAACAGGTATTTGACGGTCAGCCTTTCGTGCTGACGGGCAACTACCCTTACAACATCTCATCGCAGATATTTTTTAAGATGCTCGACAACAAAGACCTGATTCCTTGTTGCACGGGCATGATACAGAAAGAGGTAGCCGAGCGCATGGCAGCTGGACCGGGCAGTAAGACCTACGGCATCTTGAGTGTATTGATACAGGCTTGGTATAAGGTGGAGTATCTGTTTACCGTACACGAGCATGTGTTCAACCCTCCTCCCAAGGTGAAGAGCGCCGTCATCCGCATGACACGCAATGACACGCAGGAGTTGGGATGCGACGAGGTGCTGTTCAAGCGGGTAGTGAAAACCACCTTCAACCAGCGCCGTAAGACATTGCGCAACTCAATCAAGCCTTTGATAGGACCTGATTGCCCATTGCTGAGTGACGAACTGTTTAACCGCAGACCAGAACAGCTGAGTGTGGCGGAGTTCGTTGACCTGACCAACAGAGTGAAAGATTACGTTAACCTTGAAAATTGAACGTTATGGAGATCGACGAGAAGCATGTGGACAACGTGAAGGAATTCATCGCACACCAAGATGGCGAGAATGTGAGAAACATTATCTGGAACATGCACCCAGCCGACATAGCTGAGCTATGTAAGGAACTGGATGTGGATGAGGCACGCTATATCTATCAGTTGCTCGATAACGAAAAGGCGGCCGACGTTCTTTCGGAGATGGATGACGACGAGCGTAAGGAACTGTTGGAGGAGCTGGATCCTGAAGTCATCGCCAAGCGTTTCGTCGATAACATGGATACCGACGATGCGGTAGATATGTTGCGTGACCTGGACGAGGACAAGCAGGAAGAGGTGTTGAGTCACATCGACGATATCGAGCAGGCTGGCGACATCGTTGACTTGCTGAAATATGACGAGGACACGGCCGGTGGTATCATGGGTACTGAAATGGTGGTGGTGAACGAGAACTGGAGCATGCCTGAATGCCTCAAGGAGATGCGTCTGCAAGCCGAGCAGATGGATGAAATCTACTATGTATATGTGGTGGATGACGACGAGCGTCTGCTGGGTACCTTCCCGCTGAAGAAGATGATTTCTTCACCTTCGGTATCAAAAGTGAAGCATGTGATGCATCGTGACCCTGTGTCAGTGCGTGTAGATACGCCGCTGGATGACGTGGTGCAGGCGATTGAGAAATACGACTTGGTGGCTATTCCTGTGGTAGATAGCATCGGACGCCTGGTGGGACAAATTACCGTCGATGACGTGATGGATCAGGTGCGTGAGCACAGCGAACGTGACTACCAGTTGGCATCTGGTATCTCGCAGGACATCGAGACCGACGACAGTGTGGTACAGCAGACTCGTGCCCGTATGCCTTGGTTGCTCATCGGTATCTTAGGTGGTATAGGCAACTCTATGATATTGGGCAACTTCGACGCCACCTTTGCTTCTTATCCCGAGATGGCTTTGTTCATTCCGCTGGTGGGTGGTACGGGCGGTAACGTAGGTACACAGTCATCAGCTATTGTGGTACAGGGCTTGGCCAACAGCTCGTTAGAGTCGAAAGACATGCTGAAACATGTGGGTAAGGAAGCTGTGGTAGCTGCCATCAACGCCACCATCATCTCTATGTTGGTGTATATCTATAATTTTATAGTATATGGAGGAACGGCTATCATCACCTACGCAGTGAGCCTGAGCTTGTTTGCCGTTGTGATGTTTGCCTCTATCTTCGGAACCATCGTGCCGATGACATTCGACAAGCTGAAGATTGACCCTGCCATCGCCACTGGTCCTTTTATCACCATCATCAGCGACATCATGGGTATGTTGATTTATATGCTTATGACAGTGATGTTAACACATTAACAGCTCCTTTTTCGGTTAAGAACAGGCCTATTGGGACGAAAATAAGCACAAAGAATAAAAAAATATGCAAAAAAGTATGAAATATCTTTTTTTATTCTTTTATTTGTAACTTGTAACTATAATAACGGGGCATCCCGTAACTTAATTTTTATTGACAATGACGGACACTCAGGACACTAATCTGCCTAAAATGGAAGGAGGATTAGAAGATGTAAAGCAGACTGTTGAAGCACCAGTTGAAGCACCAGTTGAAGCAATTGCAGAAGCTGTGGAGCCAACAGTTGAGGAAGCAGCTATTGAAGAGGCACAAGTGGAAGAAACAGCAGCAGAAGCTGTAGCAGAAGAAGCACAGGAAGCCTTGGAAACAGCTGCGTTGGATGAATCAGCGCGTAAATTAACAAAATCGGAGATTCTGGCCAAGATGAAAGAGATTGCAGAAGATGTGACAAAAGCATCGAAAGCAGAGATTGACACCTTGAAGCAGAATTTCTACAGACTCCACAATAGCGAGGTGGAGGCTGCCAAGCGTGCCTTCTTGGAAGGTGGCGGCAACGAGGAGGACTTTGTACCTACGCCTGATCCAGAAGAAGGTGCATTCAAAGAAGTGATGGCCGTTATCAAAGAGCAGAGAAGCAAGCTGAACGCTGAAGAGGAGAAAGAGCGTGAGAAGAACTATCAGGTAAAGTTGGCTATCATTGAAGAGCTGAAGGAACTGATTGAATCGCCCGAAGATCCTAACAAGAACTACAATGAGTTCAAGAAGCTGCAACAGCAATGGCATGAGGTAACCCTTATTCCTCAGAACAAGGCCAACGAGTTGTGGAAGAGCTATCAGCTGTATGTAGAGAAATTCTACGATTTGCTGAAGCTGAACAATGAGTTCCGTGAATATGACTTCAAGAAGAACTTGGAGATAAAGACGAGGTTGTGTGAGGCAGCTGAGAAACTGGTGGAAGAAGAGGATGTGGTGGCTGCTTTCCATCATCTGCAGAAACTGCACCAAGAATACCGTGACACAGGACCTGTGGCTAAGGAACTGCGTGACGAGATCTGGGCTCGCTTCAAGGCGGCATCTACCCTACTGAACAAGAAACACCAGCAGTACTTCGAGACGCAGAAGGAAGCTGAGCAAGATAACCTGGACAAGAAGACTGTGATTTGTGAAATCGTAGAAGGCATTGACTATGGCAAGCTGAACGGTTTCCAGGCATGGGACAAGAAAACGCAAGAGGTGATTGCCCTGCAGAACAAGTGGAAGACCATTGGTTATGCTCCGCAGAAGCTGAATGTAAAGATATTTGAGCGCTTCCGTAGCGCTTGCGACGAGTTCTTCAAGAAGAAGAGCGAATATTTCAAGGCTGCCAAGGCTCGTATGAACGAGAACTTGGAAAAGAAACGTGCCCTGGTTGAAAAAGCTGAGGCTCTGAAGGACAGCAAGGAATGGAAGGAAACAGCTGAAGAGCTGGTGAAGATACAGAAAGAATGGAAGAGCATCGGTCCGGTAGCAAAACGTTATTCTGACACATTGTGGAAACGCTTTATCGCTGCTTGCGACTACTTCTTCGAGCAGAAGGGTGCGGCTACTTCATCACAGCGTTCAATCGAGAGTGAGAACCTGAAACGCAAGAAGGCTATCATTGAAGAGCTGAAGGAGTTGCTGAACAAAGAAGAGAGCGAGGAGAACAACCAGCAGATTCATAAGCTGATGGCTGAATGGAACGAGGTAGGTCATGTGCCTTTCAAGGAAAAGGATAAGGTGTATGAACAATACCGTGCTATGGTGGACAAGCTGTACAAGACCTTCAACTTGAGCATGGCATCGAAGAAAGTCAGCAAGTTCCGCACTGCTGTAAGTAAGGTGCAGGAGACTGGCATTCAGGCTGTTTATCGTGAGCGTGAGAAGTTGGTACGCAACTACGAGAACCTGCTCAATGAGCTGCACACTTACGAAAACAATTTGGGCTTCTTGAACGCTACTTCCAAGTCGGGCAATAGCTTGCTGACCGAACTGACGAAGAAGATGGATAAGCTGAAAGCTGAGATCGAGGTGGCAAAGGAAAAGATTCGCCATATCGACGAAGACATCCAGCAAGAAGACGAGAAAGCAGAATGATTAGAGATAGAAATAAGAAAAGCCGTTGGTTATTTAACCAGCGGCTTTCTTGTTGGAGTACCAGGATTCGAACCTGGAATGACAGGACCAGAATCTGTAGTGTTACCATTACACCATACTCCAATGCCCTAACATTTCTGTTTTGCGATGCAAATTTACTAACTTTTGACGAAATACAAACATTCTTTCCAAAAAAAATCAAAAAAATCGACTTTTTTTGAAAGTCTTTGCCGCTTTTACGTGTTTTATAAGAGAAATAGGAGTATCTTTGCATCAGTAATAACCCTATAATTATAGAATGGAAGAAACAAAAAAGCTTTTAAAAGAAATAACAGAAGGAATACAGGATAAAAAAGGCAAGCGCATCGTGATAGCAGACCTCACGGAGATAGATGATACCATTTGCCAGTTTTTTGTGATTTGTCAAGGCAATACTCCTATGCAGGTTTCAGCCATTGCTGACTCCATCAAGGATTTCACCATCAAGGGCAGTCACATCAAGCCATCAGGCATGGACGGACAACGTAATGCAGAATGGATAGCAATGGACTATGGCAATGTGATGGTGCATGTTTTCATCCCTCAGTCAAGGGAGTTCTATGACCTGGAGCACCTGTGGGCCGACGCAAAACTGAACGACATACCGGACTTAGATTAATGAATGGACAAGAAAATGAGTGAAAAATACGATAATAGAGAGAATAACAGGCCCCAGATGCCTGAGCAGGACAATCGTCAGAACGACCCGAATGATAAGAAGACTTATCGTTTCAGGTTTAATCTGAACCTTCTATACCTGCTGATCGGCATGCTACTGCTGGGACTGATGTTTTTCAATGACGACAACTCCGCACAGAGGGAAATCACCTACGGTGAGTTCCAGCAATATGTGCGCAACGGCTATGTGAACCGTGTGGTGGGCTATGACGACAACTCTGTAGAGGCATATATCAAGCAACAGTATGTACCACAGGTATTCAAGCAAGATTCCGCCAAAGTGGGAAAGAAGCCTTTTGTGGTAACAGAGGCTCCTTCCAGACATAGTTTGGGTGAATTTATCGACCAAGAGATGCAACAATCGCATTTCGATGGTACCATACAATACAAGAAGCGACAGAATTACTTCTGGGCTTTGTTCTGGCAAATCATGCCGCTGGTATTCTTCATTGCCTTCATGATATATCTGTCACGCCGCATGTCGGGTGGCATAGGAGGTGGCATAGGAGGTGGCATCTTCAACGTGGGTAAGTCGAAGGCTCAACTGTTTGAAAAAGATGGCAAAGAGAAGGTAACCTTCAAGGATGTGGCTGGTTTGGCAGAGGCCAAGCAAGAGGTGGAAGAGATTGTGGAGTTCTTGAGAGACCCTAAGAAATATACCGATTTAGGTGGAAAGATACCTAAGGGTGCTTTGCTGGTAGGTCCTCCTGGAACAGGTAAGACGCTATTGGCAAAGGCTGTAGCTGGCGAAGCCAATGTTCCCTTCTTCTCTTTGTCGGGTTCTGATTTCGTAGAGATGTTTGTAGGCGTTGGCGCTTCACGTGTACGAGATCTGTTCCGCCAAGCAAAGGAAAAGACACCCTGCATTGTGTTTATTGACGAGATAGATGCTGTAGGCCGTGCTCGTTCCAGTCGTGCTGCCTTCGGTGGTAATGACGAACGCGAAAGTACCCTGAACCAGTTGCTTACCGAAATGGATGGTTTTGGCTCTAACAGCGGTATCATTATCTTGGCAGCCACCAACCGTGTAGATGTACTTGATCAGGCTTTATTGCGTGCAGGACGTTTCGACCGTCAGATTCACGTGGATCTGCCCGACCTGAACGAACGCAAGGAGATATTTGGCGTACACCTGCGTCCCATTAAGGTGGATGAGTCGTTGGATATCGATTTGTTGGCTCGTCAGACTCCTGGGTTCTCAGGTGCCGACATTGCCAATGTATGCAACGAAGCAGCTTTGATTGCAGCTCGTCATGGCAAGAGTGCGGTAACGAAGCAAGATTTCCTTGATGCAGTGGACCGTATCATCGGTGGTTTGGAGAAGAAAAACAAGATTACTACAGAAGAAGAACGTCGTTCTATCGCCATCCATGAGGCAGGTCATGCTGCCATCTCATGGTTACTTGAATATGCGAACCCATTGATTAAAGTCACCATCGTACCTCGTGGAAGGGCATTGGGTGCTGCTTGGTATCTGCCTGAGGAAAGACAGATTACCACCAAAGAACAGATGCTTGATGAGATGTGCGCCACCTTGGGGGGACGTGCTGCTGAGGAGTTGTTTATCGGCAGGATTTCATCAGGTGCCATGAATGATCTGGAACGTGTGACCAAGCAGGCATACGGCATGACAGCCTACATGGGCATGAGCGAGAAATTGCCTAACCTGTGCTACTACAATGCAGGCGATGAATTTGGGTTCAACAAGCCTTATAGCGAGCATACAGCCGAGCTGATTGACAACGAGGTAAAGCGCATGATCAATGAGCAGTATGAACGTGCGAAACGCATCCTGACCGAGAATAAGGAGAAGCACAACCAGTTAGCACAAAGACTGGTGGAACGTGAGGTCATCTTTGCCGAGGATGTAGAGGAGATATTTGGCCCTCGTCCTTGGGTGTCGCGTTCAGAAGAGATATTCAATGCCAACAAGATTTCCAATGAGATGAAACAGGCGGATGAAGCGGCGCGAAAACGTAATGCAGAAGCTGCTGAAGAGAAAGATGCAGAGGCTAACACGGAGGCTACTCAACCAGAACAGCCAATAGAAGCTAAGGAATAACAATATGAAGAATTTCATCATAAGAGCCATAACAGGAGTGCTATTTGTTGCCGTACTAGTGGGTTGTATCCTATTCAACTCGCTGTCGTTCGGCGTATTGTTTCTCGTACTGAGTGCAATGACGGTCATCGAATACGGACAACTCATCAACAAATATACCGATGCGCATGTCAACATTTATATATCTGCGCTTGGGGCTGGTTACCTGTTTATGGCATTCATGAGTTACAACACCAGTATGGCCAGTGCCAGTGTGTTCCTTCCCTACCTCTTGTTGCTGCTCTATATGATGATTTCAGAACTTTATCTGAAACGTGAGAATCCTATAGGCAACTGGGCGCATACTATGCTTAGTCAGGTGTATATTGCCCTACCCTTTGCCTTGCTGAACATTATCTCCTTTCAGAACGACTTTGTGTCTTCGGAAGTGACCTATAACCCCATCCTACCTTTATCGGTATTTATCTTCTTGTGGATGAGTGATACGGGTGCTTACTGCATCGGCTCTTTATTGGGGAAACACAGGCTGTTTGAAAGGATTTCTCCCAAAAAATCATGGGAAGGAAGCATTGGCGGAGCAGTCGTAGCACTAATTGCCGCTACTATCCTGGCTCATTTCTTCAACATTCTCAATCTGTGGGAATGGATGGGATTAGCACTTACTATTGTAGTATTTGGCACTTGGGGCGACTTGACAGAATCGTTGTTTAAACGTCAGTTGGGCATTAAGGACTCAGGCCATATCCTACCTGGACATGGTGGTATGCTTGACCGTTTCGACAGTGCGTTCATGGCTATTCCTGCTGCGACGGTTTACCTTTACTGTATTTCTCTTTAGGAAAGTTTTTGGATAATGATGGTTGCTGCCTTACGGGGAGCGCCAGGAGTGCCCAACTTCTGCGCCATTTCGGTATAGCCATCCAAAATCTGTTGGCGATAGGCCTTGTCGTGCAGCAACCTCGACAATTCGTTATGTAACTCTGAGATTGTCATACGCTTGGCTACAAGTTCCTGCACTATCTCCTTGCCAGCGATGAGATTCACCAGCGAGATGTATTTTACAGACAGCACTAACTTTATTATTAAACTGTACAATCTGCCGACAGGTGTATAATAGCACACCACCTGAGGTACACGGAACAAGGCTGTTTCCAAAGTAGCTGTACCTGAAGTAACGAGTGCCGTATGGGCATGTTGTAACAATTCATACGTCTGGTTAAATAACAGCTTTACCTCGGTGCCTTTGAGGTATTCTTGATAATAGTCGGCATCGATTCCAGGAGCACCTGCCACTACCAGTTGATAGCCAATGAACGAACGGGCAGCTGCTACCATCATAGGTAGGTTATCTTTTATCTCCTGCTTACGACTTCCTGCCAATAAGGCGATGATGGGCTGGTCAGTCAATCCGTTAGAGGTGGTAAACTGGTGGAAGTTACTCGGATGTTTGGCCTGAAAGGCTGTTACCTCATCAAGGGTAGGATTGCCAACATAATGTATCGGGTAATGATGCTTGCCTTCGAAGAAATCCACCTCAAAAGGCAAGATAGAAAACAGTTCATCAACATCGCGTTTGATGTTCTTGATACGATATTCTTTCCACGCCCAGATCTTAGGGGAAATATAGTAATATACAGGTATCTTTGTATTACGATGGATATACTTGGCAATACTAAGGTTAAAGTCTGGATAGTCAACGAGTATCAGTACATCTGGTTGCCAAGCCACAATATCCTGCTTACACAAGCGCATGTTGGCAAAAATAGTCCTAAGATGTAGCAGTACGGGAACAAAACCCATATAGGCCATTTCACGATAATGCTTCACCATCTCGCCCCCTACAGCTGCCATCTTATCACCCCCAAAGAAACGGAACTGAGCATTAGAGTCTGTCTCTTTGAGAGCAGCCATCAAGTGAGACGCATGCAGGTCGCCCGATGCCTCGCCAACTATCAGGTAGTATTTCATATCAGAACCACGACTTCAAGTCGTTCATCAGTTCACGAGCTGTCATATCCACTAATGTCGGGGTGATGGCTACATAACCATTCTCCAAAGCCCAACGATCGCTATTCTCATTCTCAGGATCAGTGTCCTGGTACTCACCAGCCATCCAGAAGAAGCGAGAATCACCTTTATGAGCAAAACTTTCCCATTCATTTACCCAGATACCTTTCGCTTGCTCGCAGATGCGAACACCTTTTAGCTCTTTCACATTGGGGAAATTCACATTCAGGCAAGTATTGAGTGGCAAACCACGTTCCAATACTTTCTCTACAATATCTCGAATGTATGGCCCTGCTGGATCGAAGTCAGCATCGGCATCATGATCGCAAAGCGAGAATGCCACAGAAGGAATACCACGAATAGCACCTTCTATTACAGCACCCATAGTACCAGAATAGTGGACATTCACAGATGAATTATCGCCATGATTAATACCTCCTACAATGATATCAGGCTGACGATCGAGCACTGTATAAAAGGCCAACTTGATGCAATCAACTGGCGTTCCTGAACATTTATATACTGACAATCCAACATCTTTACGAACCATCTGGAACATAACAGGCTCATTGATGGATACGCCACAGCCCACGCCAGAGCGAGGAGCATCAGGTGCCATAACCACAATATCACCCAGTGGGCGCAAGAAACGAATCAAAGCACTAATACCTTTTGAAATTACGCCATCATCATTAGAAATCAGGATAAGCGGCTTATTATTCTCCATAATTTACTTTTTAATCTTTTTTAATTTGGCTGCAAAGTTAACATAAACATTCCTTATCTGCCAACTTATTTAAAAAAATTAAGGAATTAACACTGAATTAATCAATATGTGGGATATTTTGCTTATCTTTGCCAACGGCAATTGTGTATATTTTACCTTTTGCTTTCTATAACAAAATAATTATGGGAAAGATAATTGCTTTAGCTAATCAAAAGGGCGGCGTGGGAAAAACCACAACCACTATTAATCTGGCAGCTTCATTGGCAACACTGGAGAAGAAAGTGCTGGTGGTGGATGCAGACCCTCAAGCCAATGCTTCGTCTGGCCTGGGCATCGACATAAAAGAGATAGAGACTTCTATCTACGAATGCTTGGTTGACAATGCAGATGTGCATAAAGCCATACAAAATACAGAAATTGACACCCTGAAGGTCATCCCTTCTCATATAAATTTGGTAGGAGCTGAAATAGAAATGTTGAATATGAAAGGGCGTGAGAAAATCCTAAAGAAAATATTGATGCCCTTGAAAGATGAGTTCGATTTTATTTTTATTGATTGCTCACCATCATTGGGTTTGATAACGGTTAACTCTCTGACTGCTGCTGATTCTGTAATCATTCCTGTTCAGGCTGAGTACTTTGCTTTGGAAGGCATTAGCAAACTGCTGAACACCATAAAGATTATCAAGACAAAACTGAATCCCTCTTTGGAGATTGAAGGCTTCTTGCTCACGATGTACGACTCACGCCTACGTCAGGCTAACCAAATTTATGACGAAGTAAAGAAACATTTCCAAGAGCTCGTTTTCAAGACTGTTATCCAGCGTAACGTAAAACTGAGTGAGGCGCCGAGTTTCGGTTTGCCAGCCATCTTATATGATGCCGACTCTAATGGTGCACGTAACCACATGGCGTTGGCAAAAGAACTGATAGAAAGAAATAGTTAAATGAAAAAGAAAGCATTGGGCAGAGGATTGGACGCTCTGCTTGACATAAGTACCATAGAAACAGAAGGATCGTCTTCTATTAATGAGATTGAACTGAAAAAAATCAGCGTCAACCCCAATCAGCCTCGACGTGAATTTAACCAAGAGGCACTAAAAGAATTGGCCGATTCAATTGTCGAGGTGGGCATCATACAACCTATCACCCTGCGTCAGACAGCCAATGATGCTTACCAGATTATTGCGGGTGAACGCCGTTTTCGTGCGGCACAGATAGCTGGGTTGTCAACCATTCCAGCCTATGTACGTACTGCAGATGACGAAAATGTGATGGAGATGGCACTCATAGAAAATATTCAGCGCGAAGACCTGAATTCTATGGAAATAGCGTTAGCCTATCAGCATTTGCTCGACCAATATCACCTGACACAAGAACAACTCAGCGAGCGTGTGGGTAAGAACCGCGCTACAGTTGCCAACTATTTGCGTTTGCTCAAGTTGCCTGCAGAAATACAGATGGGTTTGAAGAACAAGCAGATTGAGATGGCACATGCACGTGCGTTGGTATCTCTCTCTGACCCTAAACTCCAGGTGAGCTTGTATCGAGAAATCGTTGACCAAAACTACTCCGTCCGCAAGGTAGAGGAGGTGGTGAAAGCACTCATGCAAGGTCAATCGGTGAAAGTAGGTGACAAAAAGATTACACCTAAGCGAGTGAAACTTCCAGCTGAATACAATGTTCTGCGACAGCAGCTTACTGGTTTCTTTAAAGCTAAAGTGCAACTTACATGTTCTCCGAAGGGAAGGGGTAAAATTACCATTCCATTCAGAAATGAAGAAGATTTGGAACGCATCATGACACTGTTTGATACGATGAAGCATTAAACATTGAAGATTAAAAATTTGACATATAAGCTGACTTGGTTGTTGCTGACAATGCTATTGCTAGCTATCAGCAGTGTGGCTGATGCACAGAACGAATCGAGAGCATCCCGTCGTAGAAGGCACATGCAGCAAAACGATAGTGTTGCTGTTACAACTTCCGATAGCATTGAGGCTGCTAACCAAGAACAGTTGACGCAACTCCAATCACCTGTGGTGATAGATGTAAAAGAAGCGGATAGCGTAAAGTTACCGAAACAATGGATTCCCAATCCTACCAAAGCTACTTGGATGGCATTGGTTTTCCCAGGAGGCGGACAGATTTATAATAAAAAATACTGGAAACTGCCAATCTTTTACGCAGGTTTTGCTGGATGTGCCTATGCTTTGACATGGAACAACCGCATGTATAAAGATTATGCAGCTGCCTATAAGGATGCGGTAAACAATAACTGGACTGCTAAGAGTATTACCGAACTTATACCGGCAAGGTATATGGCTCGTGTTTCCAAAACCCAGATTACTGAACTGCTGAAAAAACGAAAAGACTCCTATCGGCGTTATCGCGACATAAGTGTGTTTGCTTTTATTGCTGTATATGCTTTGTCGGTAGTTGATGCTTATGTAGATGCAGAGTTGTCGAACTTCGACATCTCACCCGACTTGAGTATGCGTGTTGAGCCTACGGTGATAGACAATCAATGGTCGTCCAAAGGAGGATTGAGTAATCAATCGGTGGGGGTACAATGTAGCCTTAGATTTTAAAATTGAAAATTGATAATTATAGTATTATGGGAAACAAGAACAATTATATTGGGATTATCATATCAAGGATGGCATTGCTTATTGTCATTTTTATTTTTCAATTCTCAATTTTTAATTTCATTCATGCCCAAGAGCCAGAAACCTTCAACGTCACTGTACACGATAGCTCAGGTGGTTCTCATACAGAAACCTTCGAACTTCCGTTGAGCATGACCTACCCTATTGATAGCCTGTTGGCCGACTGGAAAGCGAAGAACTATATTGACCTGGGTAAAGATTGCAGTACCAGCGACGAAAATCCTTTGTTTAGTGACTCTATCTACATTGACCGTTTAAGTCGCATTCCTGCTATAATTGAGATGCCTTTCAATGAGGTGGTACGCGAATTTATCGAAAAATACACCTCTGGATCATTGCGTCAGCGCATGTCACTGATGTTGAGTCTCAGCAACTTCTACATTCCAATGTTTGAAGAAGCACTCTATGCCTACGATTTGCCTTTAGAGTTGAAATACCTACCTATTATTGAATCTGCCCTTAATCCCAAAGCCATATCCAGAGTTGGTGCCAGTGGCCTGTGGCAGTTCATGCTGGGTACAGGCAAGCTATATGGCTTGGAAAACAACAGCTATGTGGATGAACGTCAAGATCCCATAAAGGCAACCTGGGCAGCTGTACGTTATCTGAAAGACATGTACGATATCTATAAAGACTGGAACTTGGCAATAGCTGCCTATAACTGCGGACCTGGTAACGTAAATAAGGCTATTAGCCGTTCAGGCAAACGTGACTATTGGGAAATCTACAATTATCTGCCCAAGGAAACCCGTGGATATGTCCCATCGTTCATTGCTGCCAACTATGTGATGACATACTATTGTCACCACAATATTTGTCCAATGGAGACCAATTTGCCTGAAGCCACTGATACAATACAGGTGAACCACAATGTTCATTTCCAACAGATAGCAGACATTTGTGGCGTAGATATTGACATGCTGAAAAGTTTAAATCCCCAGTATAAACGTGATATTATTCCTGGCGATTCTAAGCCTCAGACATTGCGATTACCGCAGAACTATGTAGGCACCTTCATTGAGAAACAAGACACCATCTATGCCCATCGCGCCAACGAGTTCTTCCGTAACCGCAGAGTGGTAGCCGTACCGCAACAGAATGTTAGGCAGCAACGCACCCGAACAACAACGTCCACCAAAGCCTCGGTGCCCGCCAATGGTACAGCCATCAATCACAAGATTCAGAGTGGAGAAACGCTATCGGGTATTGCCTCACGCTATGGTGTAACAGTGAGCCAAATCAGGAGTTGGAATGGTATTTCTGGTACACGCATCAATGCTGGGCAAACATTGAAAATCTACAAATAAACAACATCGAGAACTTTAATTATGGAAAACAAGCAGATAGATAATGAGGAAGAGATTATTCAACAAGCGTTTCAAGAACTGTTGAATGATTATCTCGCTACCAAGCACCGCAAACGTGTGGAAATCATTACGAAGGCTTTCAACTTCGCTAATGAGGCGCACAAAGGTATTAAGCGTTTGTCGGGCGAGCCTTATATCCTGCATCCTATCAGTGTAGCCAAAATCGTTTGTAACGAGATTGGCTTAGGTTCGACTTCTATCTGTTCTGCTTTGTTGCACGATGTAGTGGAAGACACAGACTATACGGTAGAAGACATTGAGAATATATTCGGTCCAAAGATTGCCCAAATTGTAGATGGTCTTACCAAGATATCAGGTGGTATCTTCGGAGAACATGCCTCTGCACAGGCAGAAAACTTCAAAAAGCTGTTACTCACCATGAACGATGACATTCGTGTCATCCTTATCAAGATAGCCGACCGACTGCACAACATGCGTACCTTAGAGTCACAGGCTCCCAATAAGCAGTACAAAATTGCTGGTGAGACACTTTACCTCTATGCTCCTCTTGCCTATCGCTTAGGCTTAAACAAAATCAAAACTGAACTGGAGAACTTAAGCTTTAAATACGAACATCCCGAAGAATATAGAGAGATAGAGAAAAAGTTGGAAGAAACAGCAGCTGAGCGTGACAAGGTATTTACCGATTTTACAGCTCCTATCCGTCAGCAACTCGACAAAATGGGACTGAAATACCGTATCATGGCACGTGTCAAGGCAGTCTATTCCATCTGGAACAAGATGCAAACCAAGCATGTTACCTTCGATGAGGTATATGATATTTTAGCAGTACGCATTATTTTCGAGCCAGCTTCACCAAGTGTGGAGATGAACAATTGCTTTGACATCTATGTCAGTCTGTCGCAGATTTACAAGCCTCATCCAGACCGCATACGCGACTGGGTAAGTCATCCGAAAGCCAATGGCTATCAGGCACTTCATGTTACCCTCATGGCCAACAACGGTCAGTGGATTGAGGTACAGATACGTAGTGAGCGCATGAACGACATCGCTGAGCAAGGTTTTGCTGCCCATTGGAAATATAAAGATGGTCCGGCACAGGAAGACATTTCTCCTACTGACGACGATACCGAATTAAATAAGTGGTTGGTTACCATCAAGGAGATTCTTGACGACCCTCAGCCCGATGCCATGGATTTCCTCGACACTATTAAGTTGAACTTGTTTGCACAAGAGATATTCGTCTTTACTCCAAAAGGAGAAATCAAGACCCTGCCACAGAATTCCACTGTGTTGGACTTTGGTTTCTCGCTGCATACAGAGATCGGTGCCCATTGTATCGGAGCCAAGGTAAATCACCGATTGGTGCCGCTGAGCCATAAGCTCAATAGTGGTGACCAAGTGGAGATTCTTACCTCTCGCTCACAAAAGGTACAACCTGAATGGGAGACGATAGCTGCCACAGCCAAGGCTCGTGCCAAAATTGCATCCATCTTGCGCAAAGAAGCCAAAGCTACCCAAAAGAAGGGTCTCGACATTTTAGGTAAGTTCCTGAAAGAAGAAGGTATCTATGTTGATGAAGTGGTACTCAACAAGCTGGTTCGTTTCCATGAGAAGTCTGACACCGACAGCTTGTTGGAAGCCATAGGTTCCCATCAGATCGAATTGAATGAGGATGATATTGACGCTTTGAAAGGCAAAAACAAGACCTCGTGGCGAAAATTTCTCAAATTGCCTTTTGGCAACAAAGACAAGAACAACGATAATACAACAAATCAAATGGTTGCCGAACCTGAGATAGAGAAAAAAGAGGTGAAGAAAATCACCAAACAGATTCTCAAGCTGACAGAAGAGACCATAAAGAAAAATTATGCAATAGCAGAGTGTTGTCATCCTATCCCTGGTGATGATGTGCTAGGGTATATTGATACTAATGGCAAGATTACCATTCACAAACGCCAATGTCCTATTGCTGCAAAGCTCAAGAGCAGCTATGGCAACCGAATCATCGCTACGCAATGGGATACCCACAAACAGCTGACATTCCTGGTAACCATCGTTATTAAAGGTGTTGACCGCTTGGGGTTGTTAAGTGATGTCACTCAAGTTATCTCCCACCAATTGAACGTCAATATCCGCAAACTTACCATTGAAACTGTGGAAGGCATTTTCGAAGGAAACATACAGCTTTATGTGCATGACGTGGAAGATGTACACGCCATCATCGCAGAGTTGAAACGTGTAAACAGTATTCAAGAGGTCATCAGGGAATAAAAACAAGATCGCTTTATAGGTTTTCTTTCAATTCCTCCACCTGATCGTAAGAAAAAGCATTCAACGCATCACGCATTCCAGCCAATTCTGTACGAATAGCCTTGAGCCGTTCCAACACCTCTACTTTCTTATCAGTATTATCTTTGTTGACTTTAAGACGCTGGCGTGCACCAGGAATGGTCATCCCCTCTTCTTTCACCAAATGGTGGATGAGTTTTATCAATTCAATGTCTTTTTGCTGATATTGGCGAATACCCCTACCCGCTTTCTTGGGAGCCAATGCAGGAAACTCCTTTTCCCAGAAACGAAGGGTTGATTCGTTGACATTAAACATCTCTGCCACCTCACTGATGGAGTAAAACAGCTTTAATTCATTCTCTTTGTTCAGCATATTCAGATTTTTTTTGTAAAACTAATAAAAAAGCAGTATCTTCGCAACCAAATTTAGAAAAAAGTATAAAAATAGTTCGATATGTTGACAGCTAATGAGATAAGAGACGCTTTTACAAGCTTCTTCGAGAGCAAAGGTCATCACAAAGTACCTTCAGCTCCAATGGTAATCAAGGATGACCCTACACTGATGTTTACCAACGCAGGTATGAATCAGTTTAAGGACATTATATTGGGCAATCGCCCTGCACAATGGAAGCGTGTAACCGACTCACAGAAGTGCTTACGTGTGAGTGGCAAACATAACGATTTGGAAGAGGTAGGTCATGATACCTACCACCACACTATGTTCGAAATGCTGGGTAACTGGTCGTTTGGTGACTACTTCAAGAAAGAGGCCATCAGTTGGGCATGGGAGTTCTTGGTGGATGTGCTGAAGCTCAACCCAGAAGACCTGTATGCTACAGTGTTTGAAGGCTCAGCAGAAGAAGGACTGGAACGAGATAACGAAGCAGCTGGTTATTGGGAGCAGTTTTTGCCAAAGAGCCACATCATTAATGGCAACAAACACGATAATTTTTGGGAAATGGGAGATACAGGTCCTTGCGGCCCATGCTCTGAGATTCACCTCGATTCTCGTTCTGCAGCCGAGAAAGCTGCCGTACCTGGATATGAACTGGTGAACAAAGACCACCCACAAGTGATTGAAATCTGGAATCTTGTGTTCATGCAATATAACCGCAAAGCCGACCAAAGCCTGGAGCCACTTCCTGCAAAGGTTATCGATACCGGCATGGGCTTCGAGCGTTTGGTGCGCTCTTTACAGGGCAAACAGTCTAACTATGACACCGACATCTTCCAACCGATCATTCAGGAAATTGGTCGTCTGTCAGGTCTACAGTATGGCAAGGATGAGAAAACGGATGTGGCCATGCGTGTGGTAGCTGACCACCTACGAACCATCACTTTCTCTATCGCCGATGGGCAGTTGCCAAGCAATGCCAAAGCAGGCTATGTAATACGTCGTATCTTACGTCGTGCTATCCGTTATGCTTATACTTTCTTAGGGCAGAAAGAGGCATTCATTTACAAGTTATTGCCCGTCTTGATTCGTGAGATGGGAACAACCTATCCAGAACTGGAGGCACAACGAGACCTCATCGCCAAGGTGATGAAAGAAGAGGAAGACTCATTCCTGCGTACCTTGGACAATGGCATCTATCTACTTAATAAGGCAATGGACGAAATAAAAGCTCAAGGCAAAACTGAGCTTGATGGCGTACAGGCGTTTACCTTGTTTGACACCTATGGTTTCCCACTCGACCTTACAGAACTGATTTGTCGTGAAAACGGTCTCACTGTAGATGAGAAACAGTTTGGTGAGGAAATGGAGAAACAAAAAGCCCGTGCCCGCAACGCTGCCGCTGTTGAGACAGGTGACTGGGTAACGCTGCGTGAGGGTGAGACAGAGTTTGTTGGTTACGACTATAGCGAATACGAATGTCACATACTTCGTTACCGCAAGATAACACAGAAGAAACAGACTTTCTATCAGATAGTACTTGACTACACTCCATTCTATGGCGAAATGGGTGGTCAGGTAGGCGAATGTGGTGTGATATGCAGCGAGTTCGAGACCATCGACATTGTGGATGCCAAGCATGAGAACGGTATGACCGTACACATTGCCACCAAGTTGCCCGAGCATCCAGAGGCCAACTTCATGGCATGTGTCGATTTGGAGAAGCGTGCAGCCAGTGCAGCTAACCACTCAGCTACCCACTTGCTCGACGCTGCTTTGCGTCAGGTGCTGGGCACCCATGTAGAGCAAAAGGGTTCGTTTGTGTCACCAGAGACCTTACGATTCGACTTCTCTCATTTCCAGAAAGTCACCGATGAAGAGCTTCGCCAGGTAGAGCGCATCGTGAATGCCAAGATTCGTGAAAACATCCCATTGCAAGAGCATCGTGACACCCCATTGGAAGAAGCTAAGAAGATGGGTGCCATCGCGTTGTTCGGTGAGAAATATGGCGACAAGGTGCGTGTGGTGCAGTTTGCCGAGAGCGTTGAGTTCTGTGGTGGTATCCATGTGAAGTCAACAGGACATATCGGTATGTTCAAGATTGTGAGCGAGAGCAGCGTTGCTGCCGGCGTTCGCCGTATCGAGGCTATTACAGGCAAGAAGCTCGAAGATATGCTCTACACGATGGAAGATACCATTAAAGGTATGCGTGCATTGTTCAACAATGCGCCAGACCTGATGGGTACCGTACAGAAATATATCAGCGAACACGATGGCATGAAGAAGGAAATTGAGAAGTTCCAGGCACAAGCAGTCGAGAACGTAAAGAACCAGTTGGTGAGCCATGCAGAGACCATCAACGGCATAAAGGTAGTGAAGTCAGTATTACCTATGTCAGCCAATGCTGCCAAAGATTTGGCATTCAAGATTCGTGCTGCTATTCCCGAAAACTTATTCTGCGTCATTGGCACAGAAGAGAATGGTCGCCCGCTCATCAGTGTGATGATTAGTGAAGATTTGGTAAAGAGCCACAACCTCAACGCAGGTATGTTGGTACGCGAAGCTGGCAAACAGATTCAAGGCGGTGGTGGTGGTCAGCCTCATTATGCTACCGCAGGTGGCAAGAACCCAGACGGCCTGCATGCTGCTGTTGACAAAGTGATTGAGTTGGCAAAACTATAGTATGCTTATGAGATAAACATTCAAGCTATTTATATGGAACGCTCCCTATCATTCAAGGGAGCGTTTTTTATGGGAATAACTCTAATGGCACTTTCCCCACAATTTCGTTGCATATTAACTGGGAACGAGTTATATTTGCAGTGGTATATCTTTTGAAGTTTTTATTATGAAGCTTTGTTATTATATAGTTTGTTTTGTTATAGCACTCATAGCTATGTGCGCAAGTTGCAGTGATTCGATTGAGCCACAGCAACAGGCACATGAATTGTTTGAGCAAAGTAAGCAATATAAGAAAGAAAAAGATGTTGAGAGGCAAATCACTACGCTTATTCAAGCCTATCAGTTGCTTCCACAATTTGATGAACCAGTCTTTGCCTCAAAAGTATGCCAGGCATTGGGTAATGCTTATATGTTTCGAAAACTATATGACCAGTCTTTGGATTACAACAGAGAAGCTATCGCTTATGCCATGCAGGAAGAACCTCATAGCAAGCAACTTTCTTTGGCATATTCGCAGTTAGGAAGAACGTTTGCTGAACTTAATGAAACTGACAGCGCTTTTTTATATTTCGACAGAGCGCTGAATCAAGCCATCTTACTACAAGACACGACTGAGATAGCAGTTGGCTATGGTCAGTTGGGAGTTGTTAGCCGGTTGAAGAAAGATTATCAAAAGGCACTAGATTATGAACGGCAGCAGCTTACTATATACAAGCAACATAACGATTCTGGCTATATTCCTCAGGCCTATTATGGTATTGGATCCACCTTTTATTATATGAGGCAACTTGATTCTGCCAAAGTGTATTTTGAAAATTCCCTACATACTAATAATATATACACTAAACATGGTGCTTACAAAGCCTTATATCTGATATCCAAGAACCAAGGTAAGTTAGAGGATGCAATTCGGTACAATGACAAGTTCAGGGATTATGCAGATTCCGTTAGCATTCATAATAGGACTGAGGCTGTGGCTGAAATTCAAGCTAAATACTATAATGAGAAACTACTTAATCAGCAGGCAAAACTAGAATTAAATAATCTTCGTCTGACATTATTCCTTTCTTTTTGCATTTTGACTATTGTTATTATAGTCATGATGGGTAGTCGTATTTATAAATATACGCGACGGAAGTTGGCAGAATCGAGATTAAAGTTGCAAGAGAGTGAAAGGATTATTAATCTCAACCAGCAAGAGATTAATCGCATGACACGTGAAATAGCTGAGGCAGATAATAATTTCAATGAGAAGGCAAACCTTATCATAGTACAGAATGGACTTCTACAGAAGCAAAATAAAAACTTAATGGATTATTTCTCCTGCAATGTTCCTTTGTTAAAAACGCTGAAAGAGCATCCTAAAGCCATTAAAGATTGGATACCGATTTATGAATTGACCGATGCCTTGCAAATGAATTTCCACACCCGTTTGAAAAATGAATTCCCAGAAATGTCAGAAGGTGCGCTTAACATCTGCTGTCTGATTCGTTTAGGATTTACTACCAAACAAATAGCAATTATAGTAGGAATCGAAGCAGAATCGTTGACAAAACGCAAAGGTAGAATCAAGAATGAAATAATGAGTAATCACCCTGATTTGTTTAACAACAAGATGCCTCTCGACAGCTTTGTGCAGTCTTTCTAAGGGTCATTTGTCCGTATATTATTATCTTCATTAGCTGCGCAAGTTGTTGTGTGGCAAATGGTTACTTGCTTTTCTGAGCCGTTGAAAATGTCCGTATAACTGTCTTCTTTATTAACATTTAATCTTTTATTTTTGCGCATAGTATCATAATTTAAAGATTAATTGCTATGAAGAGAAGAAGATTTTTATTACTTTCTATGGCTCCCATTGCTGGAGCGATGAGTTGCAAATTGTTTGCCCGGCCCATGGATGATGACATCCCTTTGAATGGTGAATGGCCAGGAGGAGATTCTTATAATGCTCAGGCATCACCATGTAGTGTTGTAGTGCTATTATCAGGTAGCACCCTGTATATCACTGGTGCCGCTTGTGGTTCACTTGTGTCAGTATCCATCAATGGTATGGGCTTCATCTATCATGATATTTTTGCTGACGATGATGCCGATAATATCATGATTGATTTGTCATCAGCTCCATCAGGAGTTTACTCTCTCCACATCACCAATTTACTTGGGGGTTATCTGGATGGCACATTTAACCTTTAAATCTTTAATAGAGCTATGAGAACAAAAATTGTACTATTGTGTATGACGCTGGTAGGTTTGGCCTCATGCAGTAGTTCAAAAGATGAGCCTGTCCCTCCAGAAGAAATTGATAATCCTGGTGATATCTATTATATGAATAATAGTGTGCTTACTCCGCTATGGTATGATCTGACAAAATCTTACATTATGTTCCATGTTGATGACAAAGAGGCCGTGTTGAACAAAATGTCAACTATGGGTTTGAACGTGGATGAAAGTATGGTTAGTGATATTGGATTTAATGGTAATGAAGATAAATTCATTATTAAAACCGATGCGTTTTATGAGATGCTAAACTATAGGGAAATACGTACTGTTAATGCAAACTATGAGACTTTATACCAGATTCCAGAAATAATATATTCCAATCCCAATATAACAGATCATCTGAATGAAAGTTGGGCAAGGGGTAGCATTTTGTTCCTTTACACTGAAAAATATTCGGAGCTTGAACAAGCTGCAAATGACTATAGGTTCAAGATTGTTGCCAAATGGGACATACCAGAACCATCAACACCATTATGGGTCATCTCTTGTGACAAGTATTCCAAAGGAAACGTGTATGAGATACTCGATATTTTAGTGAATTTAAATATTACGAATGGAGAAGCTGAACTACTTCCTTCTTTTGGCCCTGCTATAATACCGTCATGGTTTGTTTTCGATAATTAGAATTACTATGAAAAGAATACTATATATTTTATCTTTTGTCTTGGTATTAGTCTCATTTGTTTCGTGCCAGGATGATGTCAACATTCTTCTTACATCACAAGAAGAACAAGCCCAAACTCGTAGCCAAACTGAAACTGAATTATTGGATTATTATTGGAGTGGTGGAAAGAAATACTACCTTCAAAGAATAGAAGAAGAAACCTTTATCTTGTTTAGTGCTAAAGATAGAAAAGCAATACTCGAAAGGTTGCAAGACTATAAAGTATTAATTAATGAATGTGATATTAACGAATTAAGATATGAAGGTTCTGATATGACAGGTCGTAATTCAAACGATTTCCAAGATTTTGAATGGGCTAAAGTTGAATTGGATATAAAGACTGCTGAAAGTATTGAAGGTATCATTTATGCCGCACCCTATTACTCATGTGATGGTAGTGATACTTTCCCATTAACTAACTTTATTTACGTTTTCCTTAAGAGTGATGACATTACAAATCTATCTAATCAAGCTGAGAAATATAATCTCGGATTGATAGGGAAGCTTAATGGAACATCAACAGGTCTTTATTTGATTTCATGTACTAAAGAATCTGCTGGTAATGCACTTAAAATGGCAAATACCCTTTATGATACAGGTTTATTTGATGGAGTTGAACCTATATTCTTATCAGCCAAGCCCCAATCAGATCCTCTTTATAATACGCAATGGTATCTTAAGCAGAATACGTCATATTATGGATATAGCTATGATATCAAATATGAAAATGCCTTAAATGTAATGCCAGGTTCTAATAATAATATTTTGGTAGGTGTTCTTGACAATGGTGTTGACTTATCTCATCCCGATCTTTTATTGAATTCGTTTAGTTGGGATGCAGTTACATCATCAAGTCCCAGTGTTAAATATACCTATACTGGTGATAACGCATATATTAATAGTCATGGTACGAATGTAGCAGGCATTATTTCTGCCATCCCCAATAATAATATTGGTATAGCAGGAATTGCATCAAGATCTGGTATAAGCGTTATGTCATTTAGCATAGATTACACCAATGTGAATTTTGCTTATCATGTGAATCTTGCGGTTCAAAAAGCAGTTGAAAAGGGGGTCGCTGTTTTGAATTGCTCTTGGTCATACCCTACAGTTAGTCAGGTTATAGAAGGCGCTATAGAATATGCCGTCACTAATGGTAGATATGGAAGAGGTATGGTTATGGTTTTTTGTACAGGCAATTATAATGATAACAATACTAATCACCCACTCTTATATCCAGCAAATCACTCTCCAGCTTCAGATGTCATATCTGTTGGAGGTATGAATTATACTGGCTATAGATACTCTGTATCAGGATTGGTGCAAATAGGATCATGTTATGGAAGCGGGTTAGATTTAACTGCGCCTGGTCATAATATTCAAACTACCAAAAACATGGCTAATCCTTCTGATACGAACGCCTATGAAATGGTTACAGGTACTTCATTTGCCACCCCACAAGTTTCAGCTATTGCTGCCCAAATACTTGCCAAAAGCCCATATCTTTCAAATAAAGATGTAGAGTATGTTTTATGCAAAACAGCAAATCAATCTATACCAGGGTTCACTTCAACCTCAATAAAACAATATGGGATTTGGAGTAATGAAGTGGGATATGGTTTGTTAAATGCATATGCTGCTTTATCAATGGCAGGGAACACTAATTCTAATGGATCTTTGAATATTACAGGAACAACTACGTTGTCTGCTAATGGAAACGGCTTTGCAAGCACCACACTGACGGCAGTTCCGACAGACCAAAACTACACCTACATTTGGAGTGGAATTTTCTACGGTTATTGTGATAGTTGGTATATTTGGCCAAGCGGAGGATATTCTACAGGTCCAAACGCAGATGTAAATATATATCTATCCCCCGGGCAGATTGGAGGTACGCTGCTTGTTACCTGTAGAGCCTATAATGGAACAACCTTTATCGGTCAAGCTACTGCATATGTAACAGTATCTCCGTGAAAATAGTTTTTGATTAGTAATAGTCATATCTAAAGCTTGCAGGTAGGGTATCCCTGCCTGCAAGCTTTAGAGAAATTTGGTTAAATATTATTAATCCGATGCAAGGTTTCAGGATTTCCACATTTATAGGATAGGAAGAATAACTAAATTTGTAAAATAAAAACTTGGAACTATGAAAGCAAAGACACTTTTTTTCTGTTTGATGCTTGCAATGATGGCATCATGCAGTAGCTCAAAAGATGAGCCTGCTCCCCCAGAAGAAATTAATAATGGTGATTTACATTACTTATATAATGGCATATCTATTCCTTTGTGGTATGATTTGACGAAATCCTCTGTATTGTTCCATGTTGACGACCAACAGGCAGTACTGAGCAAGATGGCAGCTTTGGGCATAGAAGTTGACGGAAGTATGGTACAGAATATAATTCTTGATGAAGAAGAAAAACTCTTCGACATTAAGACCGATGCTTTCTATGAGATGTATAACTACAGGGAAATACGTACTGTCAATGCTAATTATGAGACATTGCTTCAGATACCAGAATTAATTTGTGCTTGTCCGTATGTTACTGATTTAGCGGGTGAGAGTATCCCAATGAGAAGCACGATATCTCTACTCATAGATGACTATCCTGGTCTTCAGCAAGCAGCAGAAGACTTGGGATTCATGATCGTTGCCAAATGGCACTGGGATTATCAATTTGAAACAAGACCTATATGGATACTTTTGTGTGACAAGCATACTAAAGGAAACATTTATGAAATAACAGATGCGTTAATGAAACTGAAAATCACAGATGGAGAGACAAATGTATTTCGACGCTATGGAGCTTTTCCTGGTGCATAAAGCCATTCATTAACAAAATACCCATAGTCCGCTCTTTATCGGTTACTATGGAAATTGATCTGGTTTTGTATTTTTATGCATGAATTTACCCTGAAATCAAAGGATTTTTCAGGGCATTTTGTTTAGTAGAAGCTGAAGGGTGGTTTACTTGGAGTAAACCGCCCTTTTACTTGGACTAATCGCCCTGCTTACTAGAAGCTGATTTCAGGCACGTAAACGCAAACTGTATATACGCATATTTATGCGTTTGTATTCCTATAAGAGTAGTATAGATCATAATATAGTGCAAAAACACCTCACTCCTCACAGACTAAGGATAATTCGTTGAAATCCAAAAAGAAACAGTTGTGAGGAGTTGTCACAACTCCTCACGCCTCATCACGCCTCATCACAGGGAATAGTAACCTAAGATCTGACATAATGCTCGTAAAAATAGGAATTCAGCATTTCATTAGGTAAATGTATTGCTGATACGAACGGTTATATTGTCATATTTGTTGGTGTGAGAAGCTGTGAGGAGTGGTGAGGAGTGCTTTTGACTCCTCACGCTCAAAAGCATTTATGATACAGCTTGTTAGGGGGCTAATGTGAGGAGTGAGGAGTTTTTGCACTATAGTTAATGCCTGCTATTCCTATGGCTATAGTTTGTTATCACCCGAGGGAAAGCTTGCTACCATTGGCGGCAGTATCTGCCACGGGTCGTCGTTATATCTCCCATACCCCTATAGGAGATACTGCGATGAGTGATAACAAATACTGGAACGGGTGATGGCAGATACTGCGACAACCCGTAGAAATGCCTCCTTATAAAATCAGCTGTTCTTTGGGATAGTTTACCAAGTAAAGAGTGCCAGTGGCACGGGTGAAGGCAGTGTATAACCACTGGAAATAGTCGGGGGTTAACGAATCCTCTGGCATATAGCCTTGGTCAAGGAAAACATTCTTCCACTGACCTCCCTGCGCCTTATGGCAGGTAATGGCATAGGCATACTTTACTTGCAAGGCGTTATAATAGGCATCTTCCTTGAGTTTCTTCAAGCGTTCACTTTTTGGGGTAATATCGGCATAGTCCTTCAACACCTCGTTGAACAGGCGTTCATTTTCTTCTTTCGTTAGTGCAGGTGCCTCGCTGTGCAACGTGTCCATTAAGATGGTGGCTTCCACCTCTACATCGGCATAATCTGGGAACAATAGGGATACATCGACAAATCGGAAACCATATAGCTGTCTTTCATTGTGAACCCTGCGTACCACTGCCATCTCACCATTTGCAATAAAATCAATCTGAGGATGATGCTGCGTCCAATAATAGCTGTTTTTTGCTACCATAAGGCGGTCACCTCCCTCCAGTTCGGATTCACGCCAAAGAATTTTGGAACGGATACCCATATTATATATGTTAGCCCGCTTATTGGAGCGGCACACTACAATTGTTTCGTCTTCCCCATCATGCTGGTAGCACTCCTCTAATTTATCTACCAATTCATTGCCAGGCAACAATTTAACGTCAGCAAAGCCTGTTATCTTAATTTTAGGCAACGAGTAACAATTACCCGAAGCAATCAACTGCCTCAACACTGTGGCATTCCATAAGATGCCAGACTCTTGCCCTTGGCGTACCACTTGTGTAAGTGTCTCCTCAAACACCTGAAGGCCATAGCCTCGTAATGCATCGGCAAACAAAGCAGGACTAAGGTCCTCCCCAACTGGTGGCAACTGGGCTGTGTCACCCATTAGCATAAGGCGACAACCTTCTCCACTATAGACGAAATGAATCAAGTCATCTAACAGGCACCCAGAGCCAAAAGCAGTTCCTGAGAGTCCTTGGTTGGATATCATCGAAGCTTCATCAACGATGAAGAGTGTGTGCTTAGACAAATTATCATTGAGCGAGAAGCTACCCATATCGGCAGTAATCGTCTTTTGACGATAAATCTTTCTATGAATTGTATATGCTGGATGACCTGCATAGGATGCAAACACTTTGGCAGCCCTGCCCGTTGGAGCCAACAACACACATTTCTGCTGGAGCTGGTCAAGGGTCTTTACCAATGCACTGAACAATGAAGTCTTTCCAGTTCCTGCATAACCCTTTAATAGGAATGCCGTTTCGTTTTTGGGCAAAAACAAAAAATCTGACAAACTTTTTAGCACTTTTTCCTGCTCAAGTGTTGGTTGATAAGGAAAATTTTCCTTAATTTGCTGCATCAAATGATTTTTTATCATCTTTTATGAATAAAAATTGTTTGCAATGCGCAAAATTAAAATAATTTCTTGTAATTTTGCAGAAAGGAAAATAATAACTAAAAAAAATAATAACATGAAGACAGTATTAAACATTGTTCTGGCTGCCATTGCAGTATTTCTGCTCTACATTTGCTACGAGAGTGTGATGGGGCCTGTCAGATTCGAAGAAGAAAAAGCGATTAGAGACAAAGCCGTTCAGGCTCGTTTGCTGGATATCCGTAAGGCGCAGGCTGAGTACAGCAATACGCACGATCGCCAGTACACGGACAACTTTGACTCTCTGATCTATTTCGTAAAGAACCAGAAACTCCCTCTCGTGTTTAAGAAGGGTGTTTTGAGCGATGCACAACTTGAAAACGGTCTGACAGAAGCAAAGGCAATGGCAATTATCAATAAAGCTAAGAAGACTGGTAAGTATGATGAAGTAAAGAAGAACGGTTTGGAAAACTTCTCTCGTGATACTACTTGGGTAGCTGTTATCGATACCATCTTCCCTAAGGGCTTCAATGCAGATTCTCTGCGCTATGTGCCTTTCGGCAATGGCATACAGTTCCAGATGGACACGTTGACTCAGATTGCACGTTCTGGTGCTCCTATCTGTCTGTTGGAAGTGAAGACTCCTTATGAAGCATATCTTGGCGACCTCGACAAGCAGGAAATCATCAACTTGAAAGACCAGCAGCAGCAGTTGAACAAGTATTGCGGTCTGAAGATTGGTGACCTGGAGACTGCAAACAACAATGCAGGTAACTGGGAGTAATTCTAATCAGCACATATTATCCATCCGCTTTTCGGCGGATGGATTTTATTTTGCCCTTCTTAACCCTAAAGCTAAGGAGAATAGTGAGTCGTCCACTCCTTTTATATATAAGGTGGATGAGTCACTTTCTTTTACAGCTAATCTCAAGCATGCCATCGACGAGCTGGAATGGTTAAGCTATAAGTACAAAGCAGTACATATAATTATCGCTACTCAACGCTTTACAATCGTTCCTTTGGATTTCTTTGAGGATGAACATGCTGATACACTTTTCTACCACAATTTCCAAAGCATCGACAATGAAGTCGTGGAGTATAACATTCTTCAAAAGAACAACTCTGTAGTACTGTATGGCATAGATAAAGCATTGCTCACTATGCTCTACAACCTATTTCCGGAAGCCCAGGTAAAGGCACAGGCCACCTTGCTGATTGAACACCTTACGGACCTAAATTACCATGTGGAAAAGCGACAGATGCTATACCTTACCTCAAAGAGCAGCATTACCATTGCTGCTATGGAACGACATAACCTGCTCTTTTGCAATAGTTTTAACTGTACACAAGAGCCTGATCGTCTGTATTACATACTACATTGCTGGAAACAATTGGGTATGGATCAGCAGACTGACGAGCTTTTGTCGGCAGAAAACAATTCTGAAACTAATGAATTGAAGCAAGAATTAATTCGTTTTATTGCACATATTACCTCTATTACCCCCTATTTCGATTTAGAAACCACTGCATTATGAGGGTTGTAAGCGGCATATACAAAGGCAGACGTTTTGATGTGCCTCACTCCTTCAAAGCACGTCCTACAACAGATTTTGCCAAAGAAAACCTGTTCAATGTTTTGAGTAATCTGGTTGACTTTGGAAGCCATGTGCAAGTACTTGATTTATTTGCAGGTACTGGCAGTATCAGTCTGGAATTTGTTTCTCGTGGGTGCAATCAAGTGGTATGCATAGAGAAAGATAGAGACCATTATGCTTTTATATGCAAGGTACTTAAAGAATTGGGCGACACATCATGTCAACCTCTAAAAACAGATGTATTCAAGTTTATCAGCCATTGCAGCCAACAGTTTGACATCATCTTTGCTGATCCTCCGTACGCATTACCCAACTTAGCTTCTTTACCCGACCTTATCATTGAAAACCGTCTGTTGAAAGAAAACGGAATCTTTATCTTGGAGCATGGTAGGGAGCACCAATTTGAGCAACATCCCAACTTCACCCAACATCGTTGTTATGGAGCTGTAAACTTTACTTTCTTCCAGTAATCCGTCAAAGCAACGGCGACATCAAACGGACAAAGCTTTCCAGCACCTTATTCCTACGGGGACGTCTCTCCCATTGCTTCAACGAGACCTGCTTGCACTCTTTTAGGTCTTTTAAAAAGATTTCTCTTGCTTCAATAGCCATCTGCTCATCATAAATGAAAGCATTTGCCTCAAAATTATGCTCAAAGCTACGAAAATCCATATTGGTAGATCCTATGGTAGTTAATTGATCATCACTAACCATGAGCTTGGAATGCAGGAAGCCCTTTTGATAGAAATAAACCTTTACTCCAAACTTCAATACATCTGCCACATACGAACGCGAGCCCCAATGAGTCATCTTGGTATCAGACTTCTCAGGTATCATCAGTCGAACGTCCATCCCAGCCATAGCTGCCGTTTGCAGTGTATTGAGCATAGCCTCAGTAGGCAGAAAATAAGGTGTCTGAATATAGAAATATTTTTTTGCATTACTCATGGACTTCATCAATCCCATCACAATTCCATGTCCTGGTTCAATGGGCGAACTGGTAACAATCTGTATGATCGAAGTCCCCATATCACCTATCAACGGGAAATAGTGTGCCGACGTCAGCAATGTACCATCAGTGAAATACCAATCTAACAAGAAAGCGGTTTGCAATCCATGCACAGCCTTACCTTTTATCTTCAAATGGGTATCTCTCCAAATGCCCCATGACACACCATTCACATAGCGATCAGCTATATTCATACCTCCGATAAAACCAGTATGCCCATCTATGACAACAATCTTGCGATGATTACGATAATTGGCCTTATTGGTGAACAGAGGAAATCTTACCTTCAAGAAGCTTCTTACCTCAATGCCAGCCTCCATCATGACATCAAAAAATGCATTAGGAGTCTGCCAACTCCCCACATCGTCATAGATCACACGTACAGCTACGCCCTGACGAGCCTTGGCAATTAACACATCACGAACTCTACCTCCTACCTCATCGTCCGCAAAGATATAGGATTGCAAGTGAATATGGTCTTGGGCTTGCTGCAATTCTTGCAGAAGGGATTCTATCCACACAGATCCATCAATAAATACTTCTGTTTTATTATTGGCATATGGAAATGCATGGTTAGAGCGTTGGAACAAAGATATCAATCCTTCATAACCTGTTGGTAAGACTGTGTCATTTTGCGAAAGATATTCTTCTTCAGGACGTTTCAGCAGTTTACTGTAACTACGGCGACTGATTACCTGGTCACGTCTATGCGTTCTCCCAAAAAAGAAATAGAACACCAATCCTATTATTGGAAGAAAGACCAGCACTAGTACCCAGGCAATAGTCTTAACAGGGTTACGATTCTCTAATACCACCACCCAGATGGTACTGACAATCACTGCTAAGTATATCAGATATACTGACCACGAAGCAATCAATCTAACTATTTCACTCCATTCAATCATTTTATTCAGTAGGCCTGCGTCCACCGCCAAAGCCACCGCCACCTCGGTTACCTCCACCAGCAGGAGGGCCTTGGAAGCCACCACCGCCAGGACGGCCACCACCAAAGCCACCAGGAGGCATTTCACCTTCTGGCATGTTGCCCGGTCCACGTCTCTGTTGACGAGCATTTTTGCCGCCAAAGATGTTCAGACGGTAGATAAAGTGTACCATCACATAACTGTTGATAGCATTGTATTGATTCACAGAACGCCCGTTTGCCGTCAGTGAGCGCATAATCGTGCTTTGCTTCTTCAATATATCATACGCCTCTACACTGAGGGAAGCAGCTCCCTTAAACAATGACTGTGAAATCTGTGCATTCCATATTAACTCATCACGGTTCATACTCTTATCACTATAACCTCTACGAGCTTGGTTAGTGATATTGGTCGAAATTGTCATGTTCCAAGGCAGAATAATCTGTGTATTTGCGCCATATGAAAAGGTAAAAGGTTCTTGATTATTCTGTGTATTCAACTTGTTTCGCTCAACGCTGTAATTGATGGCACCATTGATACCAAATTCAAACCAGTCATTACGGTAAGCGCCATTCACTCGTTCTCCTAAAGTCAGGTTTGTTGTAGTATTCTTTTGCTCAATGTGTGTCTTACTGTCCGTAAGATAGCCGACATTGTTGGTATAGTTTACCTGAGTGACTGTATTGATGGTATATTTCTGGTTCTTCAACGCGGTATTGTAATTAAACATACCCATTACATTCCAGTTACCATTGATATTTTTCGGCATAGAGGTCCATCCACCAGTCTTTTCATTATAAGTACGACTATTACTGATACTATTCTGTGAAGCATTAAAGAATGCATTAGCAGAAATGCCTCGTTGTCGCTCTGCGTCATATGTATTATAGAACAACGTAATAGTATGGGTGAATGAAGGCTTCAATCCAGGATTACCCACACGCACATTCAATGGATTGGTATAGTCGGTGATAGGTAGCAAGTTCTCCATACTTGGCTGTGAGCTTCTGCCTCGATACTGGAATCGCAGTTGACTAACCTTTGAGAAACGATATCTGAAATCCACATTTGGTGCAAAGTTAAACACGTTGCGAGTGGTATCAATCATATAGTCGCCTCGTTTGTAGGAAAGCACCGTATGCTGTGGCTGCAAGTTAATACCGGCACTCAATTGGTATTTCTCACGATTGAAGCGTAAGGTTATTGATGCATCGTGACTATAGGTGCGATATTCTGCATATTTACTTAAGCTGTCAACTTCAGCATTCAGATAGCCATTTGGCAGGTTATCACCTAACCTCCATGTAAAATCATTCAAATTATAGGTCTTACGATCATTCTTGTTCAGACCATACTGAAACTCATAGCTGAACTGCAGGAATGTGCTCTTTCCAAGTGGCTCACTATAAGTCATCTGTGCAGAATAAGTGGTATTCTTAGTAGGCGATGCAATAAATTCATTGCGAATCAGCGTCGAGTCACCTCCTAACTGACTTACCAATTGGTAATAACGAGTCAATGATTGTGTATATTGGTCGTTATCATTATCTCCGTAGCGGAATTGTCCTCTAAAAGTAATATTCCTGCCATTATCACTCAACTTACGGTTTATCTGCAAAGAACTATTTACAGAGAACGAGTTCTGCTTAGTCAAACTAGCACTTTCTGTCAAATTCCTACGTATAGCCTTCAAGGGGTCTGTATCAGGTAATATATCAAAGCTCAGATAGTCATTGGGGTTATCCACCAACTCATAAGGATCACTGCCAAAGGTGCCCGACTGCGAATCAGAACTGTTGTTGGTCTTGCCCCAGGAGACAGTAGGTCGTAACAAAATATCTGTCATCTTGTTGGGTTTCCACTCTATACGCATATTAGCGTTCCATTGATGGTTTTTATTCCGATTCATCGAGTTGGAGTTCATAAAAGAGCTGGTTCCGTCAACCAGGAAATTTTCCTGTGAACCAATGTTCTTAACATCATTGTCACGCCAGTTATACCTTATGCTACCTCCTAATTCCAACTTGTCTGTCTCAGTAGCAAAACTCATTCCAAAAGTCTTAGTGGCCGTCAAACCATTATTACGACCAAAGCGTATGCCGCCACCGCCGCCACCACCAGAGAAGCCCTGATCGTTCACATTATTGGCACCTCCCATAAACGTCAGCTGGGTAGAACCTCTAAAATAATTCAACATTGCACGACTAGTATATCGTTTCTCGGTACCAGCACCTAAATCAATGTTACCAAACAAACCTTGGTTCATATTCTTCTTCACCGTCAAGTCAAGCACCGTCTCCTCTTCACCATCATCAATTCCTGTAACACGAGCCATATCCGACTGTCGGTCGTATGTCTTCAGATTTTCTACCATATCTACAGGCAAATTCTTGAGGCCAGTCTGCACATCGCCTCCAAAGAATTCCTTACCATTCACCATCAACTTCTTGATGTCCTTGCCGTTTATCTTGATATTGCCTTCATCATCCACCTCTGCTCCTGGCAGTTTCTTCACAAGTTCCTCCAACATCGCGCCTTCTGGCGTACGATAGGCACTGGCATTATATAATAAGGTGTCCTCCACCACCTGCACTTGTGCAGCCATAGCCGTAACAATAGCCTCTCGCAATGCAATGGCATCCAACTCCAACTTCTTGGTACCCACATTTACATTGGTACGTTGGTTGGTCAATGTGAGTTGCTCTAAGATATTCTTGTAGCCAATGAAGGATATCTTCATTACATATTTACCAGCGGCCACTTTGGGTAACTCAAACGAACCATCATCTAACGAAGCGGCACCATTAACATATGTACTATCTGGCAGAGAAAGCATCTGAATAGTTGCCTGTACCACTGGTTCGCTCGAATCCTTGTCAATTACCTTACCTCTTACTGTAATGTTTCTTGTCTGTGCGGCGGCAGATACCACCAACATTAACATGAATAAACAGAATAATAGCTTTTTCATTAATGTACTACAATTGTTATTAAACTTGGCTTTATGACATCAGATTGCAATTCTAGTTTAATAACACCATTCAACTTTTAAAATTATTTAAGTTTTTCCGTTCACAAAGATACACCTTTTATGGATTAATTATATCTTTGCAATCTAAAAATATCATAAAACCATTGATTATGGACGATACAGGAGTCATTCTTTGCCAAAATTTCTTGGATGAGCTTTCCGAAGCAATCACCCTATGTGCACCTGACCAGCTGTTTGTGCTTACTGATGAAAACACACACGAAATGTGTTTGCCTCTACTACATGAAATAGATGCATTGACCCAAGCGCATCATATAATGATAGGTGCAGGTGATGTTTACAAGAACTTAAAAACATTGTCAAACGTTTGGCAAGCATTGAGCGATCAAAGCGCTACGCGTCATTCACTCCTGATTTGTTTAGGAGGAGGTATGGTAACCGATTTAGGAGGTTTTGCAGCTTCTACCTTTAAGCGGGGAATAAAGTATATTAACATCCCTACCACGCTTTTGGCAATGGTAGATGCTGCAGTTGGAGGGAAGACGGCCATCAACTTCAATGGTTTGAAAAATGAGATAGGTGTCTTTCAGCCTGCTTTCAGAGTGCTACTTGAAACCGAGTTTCTGCACACACTCGATGCCCATAATCTATTATCAGGCTATGCAGAGATGCTGAAACATGGCCTTATAAGCAACTACGATACTCTTAATGAACTACTGGCTTTTGATCTTGCTAACACCAACTATAACCAACTCAAGCAATTAGTAGGGAAATCAGTAAGTGTAAAAGAAATTATTGTAAAGAAAGATCCTAAAGAACAAGGACTTCGTAAGTCATTAAACTTAGGCCATACCATAGGCCATGCTTTCGAGTCGCTAGCTTTGAATCAACAACGACCCGTCTTGCACGGATATGCTGTAGCTTGGGGATTGATATGTGAGCTTTATCTATCACATGTGAGTGTAGGATTTCCACGTGATGTGATGCGACGTGTTATTCATTTTATTCATGAAAACTATGGCTCTTTTATCTTCACATGTGATGACTATGAGCTACTCTACAAATTAATGCTACATGACAAGAAAAACAAGGGGGGAATTATCAACTTCTCCTTATTAACTGATGTTGGAGAACTATGTCTTGACCAAACGGCTACACAGAGTCTCATCTACGAAACACTCGATTTTTTTCGCGAGAGTATGGGAATATAAAAAAAAGAGTCCTCCAAATCAATGATTTAGAGGACTTTCTTGTAGTGGAGCGGGGATTCGAACCCCGATTACATGCGTGAGAGGCATGTGTCCTAGCCCTTAGACGATTCCACCATTTCAAATTAAGAATAGATATTTCTTTGTACACCCTCAGGGGCTCGAACCCTGGACACCCTGATTAAGAGTCAGGTGCTCTACCAACTGAGCTAAGGGTGCATCACTCTTAATTGCGGTTGCAAAGGTATGAGTTTTTTTGTTATCTACAAAACTTTCCTTTGTTTTTTTTCACCATTTACTAAAAAAGATTATTCAAAGGTATATAGCTCAGAAGGCATAGAGCGCTTTAATGCACAAAGTTCTACATCTTTACCAACAATAATGCCAACATCCTTTAAACGGAACTCCACTGTTTTATAAGCTAAATCTGGATGGTTGTTATCCTTACTTAAATGACAAAGCCAAATATAATGCAGATGTGGTTGCCAATGGGTAGCAAGGAATTCAGCCGTATCGGCATTACACATATGACCCGTACAACTTGCTATACGATCTTTCAAATAAGGGGGATAAGGTCCCATCTTCAGCATCTCAGCATCATAGTTTGCCTCAATCACAAGGTAATTAGCTTTAAGTATATATTTCTCAACCGTAGGAGTAATCTGCCCCAAATCAGTAATGAAGCAAAATGTCTTACCATCGGCTTCTATGCAGTAACCAACATTATCAGTACCATCGTGAGGCACTTCAAAGGATTCAATGGTAAAATCACGAATTGTTAAAGGTTGGTATTTCTCCAGTTTTTTTGCACTTATGCCTAATTTCTGGGTCATACAATAGCTCCTGTTTATACCCACATGCGTCAGGGAAGTAGCAAAAATCGGCAAAAACAAGTTTTCACCAAGCACACCTACTGATTTAATATGGTCTGCATGGTCGTGAGTGATAAAAACGGCCACAATATGCTCCATAGGAATACCCACCTCTTTCAATCTTTTTTTGATAGTGCGTATACCTATACCTGCATCGATAAGAATCCCATAAGTATCAGTGCCAAGATAATAGCAATTGCCACTGCTTCCACTAGCAAGACTCATGAACCTTATTTTCATCACCTTTCTTTTTTCTCACGTAATTCAATAAAAGCAGGTATCTTAACATAAAGACACCTGCCTAATATAAGGAAGCCGCATTGAGTATTAGATGAAGATGAAACTCCGAATGACATGTTTTGAGAGCCCAATTCCTTTGTAATCCACCGACTCTAAGTTACCCTTACGGGCGTGGCCCGCCATTGGAATGTGGAGCTTGTCTCGGTATTTCTTTATAATTTGATGAGTTTCCCGATCGCATCAATGCGGCTTGTGTTCCCATCATCTGTTTACAAATATAAAACATTGAGAATTAATATGCAAGTAAACAGAGAAAAATATTTACTTTCGTCCCTTCTCGGTAGGATTTATAAAAACAATGGCAAGCTCTTTTTAGAGCTTGCCATGATAACCCAATATTCTTTATTACAGCTGGTTAAGCTGCCTTTGCTTTTGCAACAATAGCCTTGAATGCCTCTGGATGGTAAACTGCTAAGTCTGCCAATACCTTGCGGTTGATTTCAATACCAGCCTTATGCAAAGCGCCCATCAGTTTTGAATAAGACAGACCTTCCAAACGAGCGGCAGCATTGATACGCTGAATCCACAATGCACGGAAGTTACGCTTATTGGCCTTACGGTCGCGATATGCATACAACAAACCTTTTTCCCAAGTATTCTTGGCAACGGTCCATACGTTCTTTCTTGCACCAAAGTAACCTCTGGTTAATTTCAAAATTTTCTTTCTCTTTGCTCTAGAAGCAACATGATTTACTGATCTTGGCATAGTTTTTTGTTTTTTGAATGTTAGCGCCACAGCTTACTGCTATGGTCTTTACGGCTAAAACACTCGGTTAATAACTAATTTTTCTTGCACGACTTATCGGATAGCGAGAAGCTCACGAACCTGACGAACATTTGATGGGTCAACGATCGTTGAGTAACACAAATTTCTCTTCTGCTTCTTAGTCTTCTTAGTCAGAATGTGACTATGATAAGCATGCTGTCTCTTAATTTTACCTGTTCCGGTAAGAACGAATCTTTTTTTAGAACCGGAGTTAGTCTTAATCTTTGGCATCTTACTGTTTTAATTTATTAATTAATATATATGGCAACGCACTATACCTACGGCGTTACTCATTTTCTGTTTCTGTGTCTGAAGCAGGAACTGCAGCTGGCTTTTGAGGCTTTGGCTGTGCATTCTTTGCATCAGTATTCTTCTTCTTGATGATTTCCTTCTTCGGAGCCAAAACAATGGTCATTTTCTTCTTCTCCAATACAGGCATCATCTCCACCTTAGCATATTCCTCAAGGTCATTGGCGAAACGTAACAACAGCACCTCACCTTGCTCCTTGAAGAGTATAGAACGTCCTTTGAAATAGACATAAGCACGAACCTTATTACCATCTTTCAAGAAAGAGATAGCATGATTTTTCTTGAAATTGAAATCATGGTCATCGGTCTGTGGACCAAAACGGATTTCCTTTACTTCCGTTTTAACCTGCTTAGCCTTCATCTCCTTCTGGCGTTTTTTCTGCTGATAGAGGAATTTCGAAAATTCTATCACACGGCATACAGGAGGCTGTGCAGTGGGTGAAATTTCTACCAAATCTGCATCGTGCTCTTCAGCAATGCGCAAAGCTTGAGCGATAGGATATACTTTCGACTCGATGTTATCACCAACGATACGAACTTCCTTAGCTCTGATTTGGCCGTTTATCCGGTATTGATCTTTGTTATCGTCTTTCATTCAAAAAAACTACTATTTCTAAAAAACGCGGCGCAAAGTTACCACTTATTTATCATATTCTGAACTTCTTCGCTAATTTTTTTAGCAAAATCTTCAAATTTCATGGTTCCTTGGTCGCCAAAGCCCTGCTTTCGTACTGAGACCTCACCATTTTCAGCCTCTTTTTCACCAACAACCAACATATATGGTATGCGCTTCATCTCATTGTCGCGAATCTTACGTCCAATTTTCTCGTTACGATCATCCACCAAAGCACGAATGTCGAATTGCTTCAAGTGCTTTTGTACTTCAGTAGCATAATCATTGAATTTCTCACTGATAGGCAGGATAGCCACTTGATCTGGAGTAAGCCACAATGGGAACTTTCCTGCTGTATGTTCAATCAGCACAGCAACAAAACGCTCCATAGAGCCAAAAGGAGCACGGTGAATCATCACAGGACGATGCTTGAGGTTGTCTGATCCCGTATATTCCAACTCAAAACGTTCAGGCAGATTGTAATCCACCTGAATGGTACCCAGCTGCCAACGGCGACCTATAGCATCTTTTACCATGAAATCCAACTTAGGGCCATAGAAGGCAGCTTCACCATATTCTATCTTTGCAGGCAAGCCCTTTTCCTGGCAAGCCTCAACAATAGCGCGCTCAGCACGTTCCCAGTTTTCATCGGTACCTATATACTTCTCATGGTCATTTGGGTCACGGAGTGAAATCTGTGCCTCAAAGTTCTGGAAATCCATCGATTTGAAAACAATAGAGATGATATCCATTACACGCAAGAACTCATCTTTCACTTGGTCTGGACGGCAGAAAATATGTGCATCATCCTGTGTGAAACTACGTACACGTGTCAGTCCGTGTAACTCTCCACTCTGCTCATAACGGCATACAGTACCAAATTCTGCTATACGTAAAGGCAGGTCTTTGTAAGAGCGCGGACTGTTCTTATACATCATACAGTGATGAGGACAGTTCATTGGTTTCAGGAAGTACTCCTCACCTTCTTCTGGTGTATGGATAGGCTGGAACGAATCCTTACCATAGTGTGCATAGTGACCAGAAGTGATGTACAGCAACTTATTGCCGATTGGTGGAGTAATCACTTCCTGATAGTCATAACGTGCCTGAATACGACGCAAGAATTCTTGTAAACGCAGACGCAAAGCAGCACCCTTAGGCAACCACATTGGCAAGCCCTTGCCTACCGTCTCAGAGAACATGAACAGATCCATCTCCTTGCCAATCTTACGATGATCACGCTTCTTAGCCTCTTCCAACATAACCAGATACTCATCTAACAGTTTTTTCTTTGGGAAAGAAATTCCATAGATACGAGTCATCTGTTCACGATTGGCATCACCACGCCAGAAAGCAGCAGAAACGCTCGTCAGTTTGATAGCTTTAATGGCACCTGTATTCATCAAGTGTGGGCCACGGCACAAATCGGTAAACGCGCCTTGCGTATAAGTTGAAATGGTACCATCCTCAAGATCTTGGTCAATATGCTCGCACTTGTAGAGCTGGCCATCAGCTTTAAACTGCTTCAGGGCATCGGCTTTAGACACCTCACGGCGAACGAGCTCTTCTTTCTTGGCAGCCAACTCTTGCATCTTCTTTTCAATGGCAGGCAGATCACCTTCTTTGATGACCACACCATCTTTTGGCATCACATCGTAGAAGAAACCATTTTCTATAGCAGGACCGAATCCAAACTGAATGCCAGGATATAACTCCTGCAACGCTTCTGCCAGCAAATGGGCACTGGTATGCCAGAAGGTATGTTTACCTTCCTCATCCTCCCACTTGTAAAGCACCACCTTAGCATCCTCATTGATAGGACGGTTCAAGTCGAAGGTCTCACCATTGACGCCACAAGACAAAACATCCTGTGCCAAACGAGAGCTGATGCTCTCTGCAATCTGCAAACCGGTAACTCCGCTTTCATACTCACGAACAGAGCCATCGGGAAATGTAATCTTTATCATAGTTCAAAACTCTTTTATTCACGCAATTGAGATGCAAAGTTACAAAAAATCGAGAGCAGAACAAAATAAGCAGCTTATTTTTATTTCAAAACTACTCGGTAAAGCGTTTAATTACATTATATGCCGAAGCAATTCCCAACTCACCAGCCTTGCTTAAGTCAGCTATCCCTTGACGATTGTTCCCTAGGAATATATGGGTTAGGCCACGATTATAGTATGCCTCAGCAAAGTCAGGTTTCATATCAATCACCTTATCATAGTCGGCTAATGCCGAGCGATACTCTTTCATCTGGGTAAGCAAACAAGCCCTATTATAATAGCCATACACGAAATCTGGCGCTAAATCTATCACCTTGTCAAGGTCTTTTCGCACCAAGGCATAGTCCATTGTATCCATCTTATCCACCTTGAGCTGACCCACCAAAGGATTAGAGGTTTGTTGAGCTTGATTCTCCGCCGTTTGGTACTCAAATTGCTTAAATCTCACAACTGCTCGCATAAAATAAGCGGGGAAGAACGTATCATCTACCAGGATGCATTGCGTATAATCACTGATGGCATTTGAGAAGTCCTGCACCAGATAGAAATCCAAGCCACGCATAAACCTACGCATCGGATCATTCATATTAGCCACAATATCGGCACTACGTTGGTCGATAAGAGCAAAGTGCAGATTTACCTGGTTAGCATCCAATGGAGCCTCATTATTCGTAATCAGCAAATCACGATAGAAAGTTCTGTTATGATTGAGTTCATCGACATAGCGATAGTAATGCATCGTTCTCTTCATATCGGTGGATCTTTCATAGAAGGTAAACACAAACATTCCCTCCGGCTTGATGGTCACGTTGCGATCCTGCACCCTACCCCTACTATCGTTGGCATAAGTTCGATTGCCTTCTGTATCATCGGCAATAACCAGCTTATGATAGTTCTCCACATTCTTGTCACTACGTTTTCTGGTAGTGCTGGCTGCATCTTCCTTCTCCGCATCATCTTCCTTTCCAGCACCTTGCTTGGATGTATTGGCAGATGATTGGTTCAGCCTGTCAATCTGTGCCCGCATAATAGCAAATTCATCTTGTTGAGCACCTCTGGTGTCGCCCATCTTCCTACGAGCCTCAGCACGCTGATAATAGCCAGCTGTAAATTCCGGATAGACAGAAAGCACCTTGGAAAAGTCCATGATGGCACCTTTATAGTCTCCCGTCTGTGAACGCAACAAGCCTCTGTTATAGGTAGCCATCATATCATCAGGATCTATATTCAGCACAAAGTCAAAATCCTCAATTGCCCTGTTGTCATCCCCCACTTGGGCACGCAACAAACCACGATTATAATGACCCATAAAGTTACCAGGATCAATATCGAGCGCCAAATCATAGTCACTCATGGCGCCACGTAAGTTATTCTGATGGAAACGAGCCAAAGCTCTGTTGATATAGTTACTCGCGTTTCTGACACTTAGACGGATAGCCTGGTCAAAATCTTCCTCCGCTTCCTGATATTTCCCTTGCTTCAGCTTCACAAGAGCTCTTGAGCTCCAACCTCCAGGTTCATATTTTTCCAGTTCTATGGCTTTATCATAATCCATCAGGGCTTGTGTCGTATCTTTCTCGTTGAGCAACACCTCGCCCCTCATCAGATAAGCTGTAGCATAACGGGGAGCCACTTCCAACAACCTATTCAAGTCTTCTTTAGCTTGTTCATATTCTTTCTGCTGCATGTGACAGAGCGAAAGATTGTGCCAAAGCACCACATTCTCCGGGTCGAGACGCAAGGCAGTGGTATAGTCCCGAATGGCTTCTGTGTATTTCTGTTGACGAATGCGAGCCAATCCTCTGATCTGATAAGCTCCCACCACAAAGGGATTACGGTCGATGGCCATATTACAATCATTCTCGGCACCCACATAGTCGTCCAAGTAGAATTTGGCCATTCCCCTATAGAAATATGGTTCATAGAGATAAGGCTTAGCGCTGACAACCTGGTTGAAGTATTGAATAGACAACACATAGTCCTCAAAATACAATGCATTACGGGCGATAGCCATCACTCGGTCTGTATTGATTTGAGC
The DNA here is from genome assembly GCA_017442855.1 of Bacteroidaceae bacterium. Classification (GTDB taxonomy): domain Bacteria; phylum Bacteroidota; class Bacteroidia; order Bacteroidales; family Bacteroidaceae; genus Bacteroides. Next base: position 125,784 of record JAFSPM010000037.1, read on the forward strand.
CATCAATAGGTTGGGCACAAATAATAGTAGAAATAGTAGTTTGCGTATTTTCATTCTTGTCTTTAAATCTTAACTGCTTTATAGCGATAAGCGCAACGGACCTTACCCTTTAGCATAGAGCCCAGCTTGCCTCTTATCATCTGCTTGCGGAGGGTTGAGATGCGGTCAATGAACATCTTCCCATCCAAATGGTCAAACTCGTGTTGCATTACCCTTGCCAAGTAACCTTCCACCATCTCGTCATGCGGTTGCAAATCTTCGTCAAGGTAGGTTACATGAATTTTCCCTGCCCTCTTCACATTCTCATGAATACCTGGCAAACTCAAGCAACCTTCTTCCATATCTTCCAACTCGCCACTGGTTTCCAGGATATGCGGATTGATATATGCCTTACGGAAACCCTTGAACTCAGGGAACTCATCAGAAAGCACATCAAGATTAATGACAGCCACGCGTATCGGCAAACCAATCTGAGGAGCTGCCAAACCAACGCCCTCAGCATTATCCATCGTTTCAAACATATTGGCGATTAACTCCTTCAGGTTAGGATAATCTGGTGCTATATCTTGCGCTACCTTTCGTAAAACGGGCTGTCCGTAAATATAAATGGGTAAAACCATATTTTTTTTAGCTTACTATTGTTTTATTCTCCATATACGACTGTAAGATAATGGTAGCACTAATCTCATCTACCAATGCCTTATTCTGTCTGTCTTTCTTTTTCAGTCCTCCGTCAATCATCGCACGATGAGCCAACACAGAAGTAAAGCGTTCATCTACATACTCTATTGGTACGTTTGGGAACAACTTCTTGAAACGGTTGACAAAAGGCGTAATGTTCGCCATATTGTCCGAGGCCTCGTTGTTCATCTGTTTGGGCAAACCGATTATTACCCTATCCACCGTTTCTTTGGCCATATAGTCAGTAAGGAAAGCCATCAGCTGTGCCGTAAGAACCGTAGTCAATCCATTGGCAATAATTTGCAACGGATCAGTAACGGCAATGCCTGTACGTTTTCTTCCATAATCTATAGCCAGAATCCTTCCCATAAATAACAAATACTTTGCAAAAATACGAATATTAATTGAGAATAGAAGTAAAAAAAACATATAATATGAAAAAAGGGTACTCAAAACCGAGTACCCTTTTAACTTATCTAGATGATAATGATTCTAATCAATCAACACCCATGATTACGACACGAGTTGTTTCACGATCGCCGAACATGTTGTCAACACCACCGTTAGAAACGATCTCAAGCTGGCTTGTTGGAACGCCCTCAGCAACGAGTGCATCGTAAACAGCCTTAGCACGAGCATCGGTCAACTTCTGGTTGAAGCTTGAGCTACCAGTAGCCTTGTCAGCATAAGCCTGTACCTTGAAAGTACCACCGCTTGCCTTGATGCCATCAGCCACCAACTTAACGGTTGCCTTAGCATAGTTGTCAAGCTTAGAGCTACCAATCTTGAAGAAGATAGGAGTCTTGTTGAACTTGGTCTCAGTAACAGTCTTAGTTTCAACAACTGTGCGAACCTCAGCTGGCTTGTTGAGAGCAGCTGCCAATTCGTTGCGCAGACGGTTGATCTCGTCGTTGAGAGGAGTAACATCCACGTATGGATTAACCTTCTGGAACTTCTTGCCACCGAAGGTGTAAGTAACACCTGCACCGAAGTACAAAGCACCGATAGCAGTAGAAGTATTGGTATAACCCAGATAAGAGTCAGCAACTTCACCACGAACTTCGAGGTCGATATCCCAGTACTGGTTTACGTTGAACTTACCCAGCAAACCAACAGAACCGTTGATATGTGGACGAAGCTTCTCGCCATTAGTACCACGACGATGAACAACCATACCATCACCAAAGCTCTGGTAGATATCGAAGCCCTTAGAAGTCTTAGCGAAAGTCAGGCCAGGACCAGCGAATACTGACAGAGTGAACAGGCGATCAGGGTTGTAACCCCAGATAGCGTTAGAAATATTATACAGACCATCGAGGCGAGCAACCACCATGTTCTTGTGATTTTCCTGTCTAGCAGCGTTGCTAGGATTGTGCTGGGTGTAGAAGTTAGTTCTCCAGAAGCCAACCTGACCACGCAGACCAATCACTGGAGTAAACCACTTACCAACAGAAACTGTGAAATGTGGTGCAATCTTACCAAATTTACCCTCGCTTTTGCCAGAGTAAGTGGTAGAGATACCACCTGTAGCACTGATAAAGATGTTATCAGCACCATTGCTTGTATATTTCTCTTTGGTTTGAGCTGATGCAGACATTGCAAAACCAACCATAGCCAAAGATAACAGTATTAATTTAGTCTTCATTTTTTTTGTTTTAAAAATTAAAATGTTCTTCTATAAACTCAAATTTCCTACTTTAAGTAAATTTTGTAAGCCAAACCGCCTGTAAACCTGCTCATCTTTTGTAATTCAAACTGCATGTGCAGATGATTGAAGAGCAAATACATGGCACCAATCGCAAAATCTTTTGAATCGTATTCTGCCACTAATGTCAGAGGCTTGTGGAAAGAAGGACTATAGGTAACACCCACTGCAGGTCCGTTCAAGGGATAATCTTTACGCTTGTTATAAAGGTAAGCCACATGTACCCCTATTTCTTCCTTGCCAATCTGGAAATGCTTGGTGGCTGCTATGTAGAAACGGCTAAAATATCCGTTACCCGTTGCAGAACCAATCTGCTCTCCCGATGAAGTGAAAGGATCAGAAGTTCCCAACACAACACCTGGCATATACTTCCAGAACTGTCCCTCTTTCAAGGCTCTTATTCGGAACGAAAAATATCGATCCTGATTAGTGAAACCCGTATAACCGTATTTCTTAAGTCCTAAATGTTCCGCACTGAACAACGTACAAGTGTACGCTACTTCCAACCACGGAAAGATTGTTACGTTTAAGTAATAGTTATACGTGCCGTAATACCAAGCTGGCGGTGTAATCGACTTGTTCAAGAAATTTCCTCCGAGCATCACGGTTTTGTCTTTTTGCATCTCGCCCGAAGGCATGTGCAATAAGCCAGTGACACCGTAGGTCATTTGAGCCGATAGCACGATGGGAAAGCACACTAAAATAATCAATAAGCCTATTTTGTGGCGAATACCCATCCTTGATGTCCATTAGTTAATACCTAATATCAATTGGTCGGCTGATTAGTTACCTTCACCACCACCTGCGCCATTGGTATTACCATGAATGTGACCATGATCGTGAGCAAGGCTCTCACCTTCAACTTTAACAGTATACTCTTCCACCATTTCTACTGCCTGTTCGAAATCACCCTCATCCAATGGGAATACGAGAGTCTTAAATACTCTAGTCGGAGTAACGGTAATCTTTGAAACCTTGAACTGAGCAGGAACTGTAACACTCAACAAGCCCCAATATTTGCCATAGCCCTCAAATGGATCATTACCATAAACATTTTTAACCCACTGAACGAAGAGTTCCTTACCAGAAGCTTTCTCAGGAGCAGCGATAACACCATAAGGCAAGTCTAAGTCTAATTCACTTGCATAGAAAGAGAATGCAACCTCTTCATCTGAAGTATTAGTCATATATTTGCCATAGCCAGCCTCTTCAAGAGCAGCAGCAGTCTTAGCTTCAGCCTCAGCTGTCCATTCCTCAACAGTTACTTCTTTTTCGCCCAAAGCAGCTGCCAAGTTCGGAGAATTCAAAGATACCATAGCAGCATTCAAGTTGTAAACTGCGTTGCCAGTTTCCAATGTAGCCATTTTCAGTGTACGGGTAGTTTTAAAGAAACCTTCCTTTGTAAAGACAACATCGCCATTGAAAGGAGCAGATAATGTAGCAGAGAAAGCACCATTAGCATCAGTAGTCTGACCAACCAACAAGCCAGAAATTGCTACATCTGACATAACAGCACCAGTGTCAAAATTAGTAACAGTACCATTCACTACATAAACAGGCTTTGGCCATACAACAGAAGTCTGATTAGGGATTATTACATCACCACCCTCAGAATCATAGCAACTTGCGAAAGACACAACAGCCAAAGCGGCTAATGTCATTTTCAAACCAAAAAACTTTTTCATTTTCATTTAAAATTTAATAATTTAACAATTCCGATTTAATAAATATTGGGTTAAAACTATTTTCCGTACCAAAATCTCTATCTGCTCTCGGTGCAAACGACTTACCATAATTACGTTCATTACCTGCATTGTACGTTGTGTTAATGTTATGCACTAACACCCTGGGCACATATCCTTTCCTCTTATATTTATAAGGAGGCAGGTTTATGGCAAATCTAAAGCCACCATTTAGGCCGTGGTGTGCCGCATCACTTTTAAACACCTTCATGGCATAAAAGCCAATGGCTGCATACCTAAATTGGCGGACAAACTGGAAGTGAACACCACATTCGCCTAACAAATACTGTTGGGCATGCAGGTCGAACTTCACATTAAACCTCGGCCAGTAGAACGAACCACCCACACTCCAAGTAAGCGTGTTCATCGTTCCCACCTTCCATCTCCAATTTTCGAACCAAGAAGTACCCGTATAGGCAATTTCGCCATCCAGCGCAAATCTTGGATCCTTGAAGACATACCTGGCCTGCAGGTCAGTACCCCATCGCATATTGTTGAAAGTTCCAAACGTTCCCGTCAAGAAAAGACTCTTCCATCTATAATCTTGCGAAATCGTTATGTAGCCTTGCCTAATCTGACTACGACCGTATGAATCACCATATTCATTCAGAATAGGGAATATCACCTGACCCGTCAGCTTATTGCCTGGCCACAAGGAAACCTCAACAGCTGGACTTACCAGTATCTGGAACGTGTAAATCTTATTGATTACATAGTTCCTGTAATTCACCTTGGGGTAAACCACGATATCAGTCTTGAACAAAGAGCGATTTTTCTTTTTTGTTTTGCTGGCCACCTTATAGGAATCGCCCAACTCGTAAGTTGCTTCCCAGTCGGCCCTGCTCACATCAGCGTTGCCATCTTCATCTTCGTCGTGCCATTGATAAACAAGCGAATATTGTGGTATGTTGTTATCCAACACCACAATTCGGCAATTTCTATCATTCGGCATTCCTAAAGACTGAATAACATCCACTGCTTTTGCCATACCCACTCCTTGGAGTCGATAGGCAGTATTTTGCACAATATACACACGTTCTGCGTCTGTGTCCGTACAACTGACATTCTCAAAACCCATCTTTACCAGCTCTTCTACAGCTGCATCGCCTGACTGCGACCAACCCTTCAAGGGGTAAACTAAAACAATCAATAAAAGCAAGATGACAGCTTTTTGGCTGATTCTTAGCTTCTTACCTATGTCAGTACATCCAAAATACACCGTAAAACAAGTATTTACTTGCAAAATACTCTGCAAAAGTAGAGACAATTTTAGAAACCACCAAGTTTTTTTATAAAAAATTAAACATTTATTTGCTTTTTCTTTATTCATACACCTCGTGGTTTGAGAGAAAGTCTCTAATACACTCAAAGCAACAGCGGGATTTGCAGCTCCCGCCGTTACACCTTATTATATATAAGGAAGAGGGATCAGTTCAAACGGTACAGCAACCATGCATTCTGGAAGTCGGCACGGTTGGAATACTTAGCCTTGAAAGCATCACGTGCTTGCTGGGCAGCTGCATAGTCGGTGAATGATGATACAATCACCCTGTACATGTTGTTGTCAGCATTGAATACAACAATTGAATTGTAGCCTTCGCCATCCAGGAATTTCTTCAGGTTCTCTGCATTGGTCTTTACGCCAAAGCTACCGCACACCACGCTATAGTCCTGTAGGCCATCGCCTGACACCACTGACACTCTTTCCTGACGAGCATTTCCCTGTGCAGGAGCCGGAGCTGGTGATGGGGTGTTTGTCTGTACTGGAGCTGCTACTACGGGAGCTACCTCTGCAGTAGCCGGAGCGGTCTGAGGCTGAGCCACTTCCTGCTGCTTGGCTTTCTCATAAGCCTTCTTATAAGCACTCTCACTGCTCTTGCAGGATGCAAACGCAAAAGCCACACAAATACCTAATCCTAATACAAATAATTTCTTCATTTTAAAATTGCATTTAGTGTTATACGATAAAGTTTGTGCAAAAATAATAGAAAATCTCACACCTTTCAAAAAAAAAACTGTGAAAAATGATTATAGAAACGATTTTGTTTATTACCTTTGCTAAAAAGAATGTGTAAACTAAAGATTTAAGGAGGAAATATCATGAAAGGTTTTAATGTTTTTGCAGCATTTATTTCAGGAGCAGTTATCGGAGCAGCAGTAGGTTTGCTGTTTGCGCCAGAGAAGGGTGAAGACACTCGTTCAAAGATTGCTGAGATCCTGCGCAAGAAGGGCATCCGTCTGAGCAAGGCCGATATGGAGAGCCTGATTGACGAGATTGCTGACGTTAAGGACGAAGAGGCTGAATAATGTTTGGTGTAGAAAAGGGCATAGAGAACCTCCAACAGCTGTTTGCTGAATCGAAGAAATATCTCGAACTGCAAACGGAATATGCCAAGTTAGAATTGACAGAGAAGTTAACCATCTTACTGTCAACGCTTATCTTGGTGTTAGTGCTCATCATACTGAGTATGGTGACGCTCTTCTATTTTTCATTCGCCTTAGCCTATGTGCTAGCCCCATACATTGGCGGTTTGATGAACAGCTTTGCACTTATCACTATTTTCATGCTGATTATCATAGCTGGAGTTTATTACTTCCGGCAAAAGCTGATAGTGGAACCTATGGTAAAATTCTTGGGCAATTTGTTTCTGAAAGACAACACCCCATCTTCTGAGGAGAATACAGATTATGAGCAACCAGCAGAATAACATATCGTTAGAGAGCATTGCCCAGCAAAAGGCTGCTATACTCAAGCGCATTAACGCACAAAAGCAGAAGATGTCGTCTTTGTCGCAAGGATTCATAGAGCCTTGGAAACCAACGACCAAGAAGAGTTCAGCCGCTTTGGGACTTTTCAACAAAGGACTGATGGTGGTTGACGGAGTGGTGTTAGGGCTAAAGCTACTAAAACGACTCAGAAAAATGCTAAGATAATGTTCAGTTAAAAGGGTACTGCTTTCAGTACTCTTTTTTTATTTTCTAACTAGGGAAAAATATTTTCCTAACTAGAGAGAAAAAAAACGAGAACCGTTCTCATACCCTTTGAGAACGGTTCTCGTCGTCATCGAGAGCCGTTCTCGTCTCCAGCAAGGAAGAACATTTTCAAAGATTCATTGAAAGCCTTTCAGCCTTTACCTGTAGTAAGCGAAATGTTTAGTACTAGTAAGCGGGGCGTTTAGTTCTAGTAAGCCGCAAAATTCTCTAGAGAATTTAAGGGCTTAGTTCTAGTAACAAAAGCGCTTAGTTTAAGCAAGAGGGGCGCTTAGTTTAAGCAAGAGGGGCGCTTAGTTTAAGTAAGCGGGGCGTTTAGTTTAAGCAAAGGGCCGACCAAGTGGAAGGATGCAGGAAATAACGGACGTCCTTGCCTTCTTTCAGGGCTTCTCGGATAAAGGTAGAAGACACTTCAAACTGAGGAGCATCGACAAGTTGCACGTTTTCAGGAAAAGAAGTCTCATCCAACTCACACCCAGGACGAGGATAAACGATAATAGGATTTTCCTTAATAATCTTCTCGCCTTGGTACCAATTCTCAAGATTGGGCCAATTATCGGCACCCATCAACAAGATAAACTCGATATCTGGATACAACTCCTTCAGTTTCTGTAGGGTATGATAGGTGTAGGAAGGTCGGGGCATCGAAAACTCCACATCGCATGCTTGGAATTTGGGATAGTCTTTAATGGCCAACTGAACTAACCTCAAGCGCAAGTCATCGTCCATTAAATCAGCTTGTTGTTTGAACGGATTACGAGGACTCACCACAAACCATAACTCATCTACCCCACCCAACTCGCAGAGATAGTTGGCGAGGGCAAGGTGACCCACATGAATGGGGTTAAAGGAACCAAAGTAGAGAGCGACCTTCATAATTTGAGAATTGAAAATTGAAAATTAACAATTATTCTTTCAATTCTTGTTTTATTCTTCCCCAAAGTTTCCAATTGTTGAGGGCACTAAGGCAAGCCACGACTACCAGCATAATGGCTAAGTCGTTGACGCCATAATAGAAAAAGAATATCGCCATAAAGACAAAGCACACCATAGCAAAAACGTTGATGGCGAACAAGATACGAACTACCTTGGTTGACAATTTACTTCCGTTAAAATCCATATTAGTAAAATTGAAAATTGACAATTGAGAACTAATTAGAAGCAAGGAAATCGCGAATAATTTGCAATGTCTCTGCTTTGGCAGTTTCCAAATTGTCGTTAATCACTACTTTGTCGAATTGAGGAGCAAAACCCAACTCAAACTCGGCTCGAGCAATGCGGTCGTTAATAACCTCAGGCGTTTCTGTGCCTCGCTTCTCCAATCGGCTTCTCAAAGCCTCAATCGAAGGAGGTTGGATGAAAACGCTCAAAGCACGATCACCATAGTATTTCTTGATGTTCACCCCACCTTTCACATCCACATCAAACACCACATTCTGGCCTTCCGCCGATTGCTTCTCCACCTGAGCCTTCAAAGTGCCATAAAAGCGGCCAGGATAGACTTCCTCATACTCCAAGAATTCATCGTTGTCGATACGCTGACGGAAATCCTCTGGTGTCAAGAAAAAATACTCAACCCCATGTTGCTCTTTGCCCCTCGGAGCACGACTTGTAGCACTGATCGAGAAGGCCAGTTTCAACTCCGGATGTTCTTCCAAGAGGTAGTTGATGATAGTCGATTTCCCACTACCTGATGGAGCGCTAAAGATAATTAGTTTTCCCATAATTACATGACATTCAAGACTTGCTCCTTAATCTGCTCCAGTTCGTCTTTCATCTGCACCACAATGCGTTGCATCTCAGCTTGGTTGCTCTTGCTTCCCAAGGTATTGATTTCTCGTCCCATTTCTTGAGCGATAAATCCCAACTTCTTACCTTGTCCGTATTTGCCTTCCATTGTGGAAATGAAATACGCCAAATGGTTGGAAAGACGCTGCTTCTCCTCATTGATATCCAGCTTCTCAATATAGTAGATCAGCTCTTGCTCCATACGGCTCTTATCGTAGTCAACGGGCAACTTCGACAAGGCATCGAGGATGCGTTCCTTGATCTTAGGTACTCGTTCTTTCTCATAAGGTTCTACAGAAGCCAGCAACTCGCCTATGCGAGTGATGTTTGCGCGGAATTTCCTATCCAATGCCTCACCCTCTTGTCGGCGGAAATCCAACAAGTGTTGTACTGCTTCCTTCACTCCTTTAAACACCGCATCCCACTCTTCCTCAGTCAGTTCCACGGCCTCATCCTTAGTGGACATCACATCGGGCATTCGCAACAAAGTGGTAAACCAATCTTGCGGAGCAGGAATGCCTGTTTCCTCCACAATTTCAGTCAAACGTTTATAATAAGCCGCCATCGTACTTTGGTTGATGGGCACCATCACATCGGTCGTTTCTTTTTTCTCTATCCACAAAGCGAAATCCACCTTTCCACGCTCAACTTGTTGAGCGATGAAGTTGCGGATTTCCATCTCTTTTTCCCTATAAAGTGGCGCTACACGCGTTGAAAGATCCATCGCTTTACTGTTGAGCGACTTGATCTCAATATTAACCTTCTTATCGGACAATTCGACAATCGTCTTGCCGTAGCCCGTCATTGATAGAATCATAATTTAAATCACACTTTTTTTGTTCTAAACAGATGCAAAATTAAAGGAATATTTTAAGATGTGGAAATAAAAGACTAAATTTGTTGGCGGAAATAGAAAAGTAAGCTGAATATGTCGTGTATTTTACATATCGAGACATCCACTGAGGTATGTTCAGTAGCTGTAAGTCAAGACGGAACCAACATTTGGCACGAAGAAGACTATAGCGGACCGAACCACAACACGCAGTTGGGTGTCTATGTTGACGAAGCTCTTTCATTTGTGGAAAGTCATGCTATTCCCTTGGATGCTGTGGCAGTAAGCTGTGGTCCAGGTTCTTATACAGGTCTTCGCATCGGCGTTTCAATGGCAAAGGGGGTATGTTACGGCAGAAACGTCAAACTGATAGGCATCCCTACCCTGAAAGTGCTTTGTGTGCCCGTATTGCTGAGACAAGAATTGCCTGAAGATGCCCTGCTTTGCCCCATGATAGATGCTAGAAGGATGGAAGTTTATGCAGCTATTTACGATAGGGCACTTCGAGTAGTAAGGGACACGAAGGCCGATATTGTGAATACCGAAACTTACAAGGCTTTTCTGGATGGGCATCCTGTGTATTTCTTTGGCAATGGGGCCAATAAGTGCAAGGAAGTGTTGGCTAACCATCCGAATGCCCACTTTATCGACGACATTCACCCTGTAGCCAAATGGATGTTTCCGTTGGCTGAAAAAGCCATAGCAGATCAGGATTTCAAGGATGTGGCCTATTTTGAGCCTTTCTATTTAAAAGAATTTATTGCTACGGTAGCAAAGAACCCACTGGATATTAATAATTGAAATTATGCAATATAACACTCAACAGAAGAAAATGGCGCTCCCTGAATACGGACGCAGTGTACAGAATATGGTGGATTATGCAGTGACGATTGAGGATCGTGCTGAACGCCAATGGTGTGCTGAAACCATTATACATATTATGGAAGGTATGTTTCCCAACCTGAAGAATGTGCCCGACTTTGAGCATAAGCTGTGGGATCATCTGGCTATCATGTCGGATTTCAAACTCGACATCGACTATCCTTTTGAAACCATCAAGCCTGAGAACCTGAAGGTAAAGCCCGATGCTATCCCCACCAACCAAAAGAGGATGCACTATCGTCATTATGGCAGGTTGTTGGAGAACCTCATCAAGAAGGCTTGCGACATAGAAGAAGGTGAAGAGAAGAATAATCTCATAGCGTTGATATGCAATCACATGCGCAAGGATTACATCACTTGGAACAAAGATTCAATCGACGATCAGAAGATTGCCGACGACCTCAAAGAGTTGTCAGAAGGCAAGTTGCACCTCAACGAAGACATCTTGGCATTGATGGCAGAACGTTTGGAGAAGAATTACCGTCAGCAACGTCCTATGCAGAAGAACATGCAGAACCAAAAACAGAACAAAAACAAGAAACAAAAATAAGTATGGCTTCATTCGTAATTGAAGGCGGACACCGTTTAGAAGGAGAAATCTACCCACAAGGCGCTAAGAACGAGGTACTTCAAATTATCTGTGCTACCTTGCTTACCGCAGAAGAGGTGACAGTACACCATGTGCCCGACATCCTGGATGTAAACAACCTGATTCAGCTGATGCGCGATATGGGTTCGGAAGTGAAGAAGGTGGGCGTCGACTCCTATAGTTTCAAAGCTGCCAACATCGACCTGAACTACCTGAACAGTGAGGCTTTTGTGAAGCGAAGCGCTTCTTTGCGAGGAAGCATCATGCTGGTGGGTCCTATGGTGGCTCGTTTTGGTAAGGCATTTACGCCTAAGCCTGGTGGCGACAAGATTGGTCGTCGAAGACTCGACACCCACTTTATCGGCATTCAGAACCTGGGAGCCGACTTCAAGTACAACGCCAACCAACGTACCTATGAAATTACGGCTAAGAAGCTGAAAGGCACCTACATGCTATTGGATGAAGCTTCTGTTACGGGTACGGCTAACATCGTGATGGCAGCTGTCTTGGCCGAAGGTACCACCACTATTTACAATGCAGCTTGCGAACCTTATATCCAACAGCTTTGCCGTATGCTCAACAGCATGGGAGCACGTATCAGTGGTATTGCCTCGAACTTGCTAAGCATAGAGGGTGTGAAAGAATTGCATGGTACGGTACATACGGTTTTGCCCGATATGATTGAGGTGGGTAGCTTTATCGGTATGGCGGCAATGACACAGAGTCAGCTTACCATCAAGAATGTATCCTACGAAAACTTGGGCATTATCCCCAATAGCTTCAGTCGTTTGGGCATCCAATTAGAGCAACATGGCGACGATATTTTCGTACCAGCACAAGATAGCTATCAGATTGAGTCGTTTATGGATGGCTCTATTATGACCATCGCTGATGCACCTTGGCCAGGACTTACACCAGACTTGCTGAGTGTAATGCTGGTGGTGGCTACGCAAGCCAAGGGTAGCGTACTGATTCACCAGAAGATGTTCGAAAGTCGTTTGTTCTTCGTGGATAAGCTCATCGACATGGGAGCACAGATTATTCTTTGCGACCCTCATAGAGCCGTTGTGATAGGGCACGACCACCAGCTTCGTCTGAAAGGGGGCAATATGACATCGCCTGATATTCGTGCGGGTATCGCTCTGCTGATTGCGGCTATGAGTGCCGATGGTATCAGTCGCATTCACAACATCGAGCAGATTGATCGTGGCTACCAGAATATCGAAGGACGACTGAATGCTTTGGGTGCAAGGATTACGAGAATATGATTAAGGCTGAGGACGTATATAGGATTGGCATCATCAACAAGCCCCATGGGGTACATGGAGAGTTGTTGTTCACCTTCGACGATGATATCTTCGACCAAGTAGATGCCGACTATATCGTTTGTCTGATGGACGGCATCCTGGTGCCTTTCTTCTTTGAGAGTTATCGTTTTCGGAGCGACTCTACAGCTTTGATCAAGTTAGAAGGCATTGATACCGAGCAACAAGCCAGACGGATGACCAATGTGGAGGTATATTTCTCCAAGGAACATGCTGAGAAGTTAGAGGACAACGAACTGACTTGGAACTATTTTGTGGGGTTCCTAATCAAAGATATTGATAAAGGTGAGATAGGCAAAGTGACGGATGTGGATGATTCCACCATCAATACGTTGTTTGTGGTGGATCACAAGGGTACTGAGGTATTGATACCTGCTCAAGAAGATTTCATGGTAGATTTGGATAGGAAAAAAAAGGTAATTACGATGCATCTGCCAGAAGGACTGTTAGAATTATGAAGAAAAAAATAGCCATATTAGGATCAACGGGGTCTATCGGTACACAAGCGTTGGAGGTGATAGAGGAGCATAGTGACCTCTATGAAGCCTATATCCTTACGGCCAACAATCAGGTTGACAAACTGATTGAACAAGCCAGAAAACACCAACCTGAAGCGGTAGTGATTGCCAACGAGCAACACTATGCTACGCTGAAGGAAGCGCTAGCCGACCTTCCCATCAAGGTATATGCTGGCGCCAAAGCCTTGGAAGAGGTGGTGCAAGATGTACAAGTAGATATAGTGCTCACTGCTTTGGTGGGTTTCTCAGGCTTACGCCCAACGATTAGCGCCATTCGTGCCAAGAAGCCCATTGCTTTGGCTAACAAAGAAACGATGGTGGTAGCTGGAGAGCTCATCAATCAACTTTGCGATGACAACCGTGTGCCTTTGTTGCCCGTAGATTCTGAACATTCTGCTATCTTCCAGAGTCTGCAAGGCAATGAATACAACCGCATTGAGAAGATATTGTTGACGGCATCTGGTGGACCATTCCGCACTTTCACTCACGAACAACTGAAAACGGTAACAAAAGAGCAAGCCCTGAAGCATCCTAATTGGAGCATGGGAGCCAAGATTACCATCGACTCAGCCTCGATGATGAACAAAGGTTTCGAGGTAATGGAAGCTCGTTGGCTTTTCCGTGTAAAGCCTGAACAGATAGAAGTGTTGGTGCATCCGCAAAGCATCATTCATTCTGCTGTACAGTATGAGGATGGAGCCATCATGGCTCAGTTGGGTATGCCTGATATGCGTGTACCTATACAGTATGCTTTCTCCTACCCTTTGCGTTTGAAGTCATCCTTTCCACGTATAGATTTCACAAAGTATTCGCAACTTACCTTCGAGCAACCTGATACAGAAAAGTTCCGCAACCTGGCTTTAGCATACGAAGCCATTCGTCGGGGTTGTAATATGCCTTGCATCGTTAATGCGGCCAACGAGATAGTGAATGCAGGCTTCCTACATGACCAAATATCTTTCTTAGGTATGAGCGAAGTAATAGAAAAGACAATGGAACGTACCACATTTGTGGCAAAGCCTACATTAGAAGACTACTTGTCAACGGATGCGGAAGCAAGGATAATCGCTAAAGAGATTATGAACAATATTAATAAATGATTTTATGAATAAGAAACTGGTTTTATTTGTAGTAAGTACATTAGCATTGGGTACTGCTTTTGCTCAGAAGCTGAATCCCAATAATGTGGATGAAATTGTAAAGGCGATGACCTTAGAGGAAAAAGCTGAACTCATTGTAGGTGGTGGTTGGGGTAGCATGACCGCAGGTGCCATGACTGCTTCTTCTGAAGTGTTGGTTCCTGGTGCAGCTGGCACTACCAACGCTATTGAACGTTTAGGCATTCCCGCTACCGTTCTCTCTGACGGTCCTGCAGGTGTGCGCATCAGTCCTACCCGTAGTGGAACAAACAAGACTTTCTATGCAACAGGTTTCCCTGTAGGTACCTCTTTGGCCAGCACTTGGAACACCGAATTGGTAGAGCAAGTAGGCAAAGCTATGGGTAACGAGGTATTGGAATATGGCATCGACGTATTGTTGGCTCCTGGTATGAATATCCACCGTAACCCACTAAACGGACGTAATTTCGAGTATTATTCAGAAGACCCGTTCTTGGCTGGTAAGATAGCTACGGCTTATACCAAAGGTATCCAGAGCAATGGCGTGGGTGTAAGCATCAAGCACTATGCAGCCAACTCTCAGGAAACCAACCGTATGGCGGTTGACTCAAGAGTTAGTCAGCGTGCCTTGCGCGAAATCTATCTCAAGGCTTTTGAGATGGTGGTAAAGGATGCTGATCCTTGGACGGTAATGTCTTCTTACAATAAGATTAATGGCAAGTTCACCCAGCAAGACCGTGAGTTGCTGACCGACCTGTTGCGCACTGAATGGGGCTTTAAGGGTATCGTGATGACCGACTGGACAATGGTTCGCGACATAGCTGCTCAGGTACATGCAGGTAACGACTTGATGGAGCCAGGTATGCCTCAGCAGAAGACCGACCTTATCAAAGCGGTTAATGAAGGCAAGGTAAGTATGGAAGATGTGGATGTTTGCGTAAAGCGCATCCTGCAATACATCGTACGTACCCCACGCTTCAAAGGTTACAAATATTCTGATGCACCAGACTTGAAAGCGCATGCTCAGGTAACCCGTAACTCAGCTGCTGAAGGTATGGTATTGCTGAAGAACGAAGACAATGCCCTGCCTATCAAGGATGCCAAGAAGGTTGCCCTGTTTGGCATCACTTCTTACAACTTTATTGCTGGTGGTACAGGTTCAGGTAACGTAAACAAGGCCTACACCATCGACCTGCTTACAGGTTTGAAGAGTGCAGGCTATGAGGTAAATGAAGAACTGAAGAACGTGTATGAAAGTTATACCACCTACGAACGTAACCGTCAGGCAGCTGCCCGTGCAGCTCGTGGTGGCATGTTAGGTATGATGAACTTGGGTGAAGCTGCTCTGACAGAAATGCCTGTAGAGCGTGCCATCATCGACAAGCAAGTAGCTGCAAACGATATCGCTATTGTAACCATTGGTCGTAATGCCGGTGAAGGTGCCGACCGTAACGTACCTAACGACTTCAACATCTCTGAGGTAGAGCGTCAGTTGCTCAATGACGTGACTGAAGCATTCCACTTGGCAGGCAAAAAGGTAGTGGTAGTTCTGAATATCGGTGGTGAGATTGAATCTGCTTCTTGGAAGAATCTGCCAGACGCTATCTTATTGGCATGGCAACCAGGTCAGGAAGGTGGCTATTCCGTAGCTGACATCCTGAGTGGCAAGGTAACTCCTTCTGGCAAGCTCACCATGACTTGGCTCAATAATTATATGGATGACCCATCTTCCAAGAACTTCCCATTCGACCAGAAATCTGATGGCATGATGGGTATGGGGGCAGCTATGGGTGGCCAGCAGCGTGAAGTGAAGAATGTAAGCTACTCTAACTTCGAAGAAGGTATCTGGGTAGGTTATCGTTACTTCAATACTGCAGGTAAAGCTGTTTCTTATCCATTTGGCTACGGTTTGAGCTACACCACTTTTGAGTATAGCGCTCCAAAAGTGACTCCTACCAAGGATGGTTTCCGTGCTACCGTTACAGTAAAGAACACAGGCAAGGTAGCTGGTAAGGAAGTAGTGGAACTGTATGTATCTGCTCCAGCTGGTAACCTTGTGAAGCCAGAACAAGAGTTAAAGGGCTTTGCTAAGACCAAGGAATTGCAGCCAGGTGAGAGCCAGACCTTGACAATGGATGTGACGCTCTATTCTTTGGCATCATTCAATGATGTAGTTGACCAGTGGGAAGCAGCTGCCGGCAACTATATCGTGAAGTTTGGTACCAACGTAGAAGATATCCGTTGTACAGCTCCATTTAAGTTGGCGAAAGAGCAGAATTGGAAAGCTTTGGATATTCTGAAGCCTGAGAAGGAGATTAAGGAAATTGCTGTGAAATAAGATTTGAACGAACTGGATGACATATTAGCTCAAATTAGTGGTTGGCTTTGGGGCTGGCCCATGATTATCATGTTGTTGGGAACGCACCTGTATCTTACTATCAGGTTGCGTTTTCCACAACGTATGATCTTCACAGCCATCCGTCTTTCCGTCAAGAAAGACCCAGATGCTTCTGGTGATGTTTCACAGTTCCATTCATTAGCCACCGCATTAGCGGCCACTATTGGTACAGGCAACATCGTGGGTATGGCCACCGCTATTGCGTTAGGTGGCCCAGGTGCAGTGCTATGGTGTTGGCTTACGGGTGTTTTCGGCATCTCTACCAAATATGCCGAAGGCCTGCTGGCCATCAAGTACCGCGTAAAAGGCACCGATGGCAAAATGCAAGGTGGACCGATGTATGCCTTAGAGCGTGGCTTGGGATGGAAATGGTTGGCCATCCTCTTCGCACTATTTACCGCCATCGCCTCATTCGGCATCGGTAATATGGTACAAGCAAATGCTATCTCCACCATAACAGAAGAGTCTTATCAAGTATCCCCTTACCTCTCAGGTGCCATCATCAGTATCATGGTAGCTTTGGTTGTGATCGGAGGAGTGAAGAGCATCGCAAAAGTTTGCGGTATGTTGGTACCCTTCATGGCCTTCTTTTATGTATTGGGTTGCATCGTTATCTTGATTGTCAACGCCACCTACATCTGGCCAGCGTTAAAGCTCATCTGCATCTCCGCCTTTACCCCTACGGCAGCTGGAGGTGGCTTCTTGGGCGCTACAATAATGACAGCAGCACGTTTCGGTATAGCACGAGGTCTGTTTTCCAATGAGTCAGGTATGGGTTCTGCTCCTATTGTTGCAGCAGCTGCTCAAACACGTAACCCTGTTCGTCAGGCATTGGTATCATCATCGGGTACTTTTTGGGACACAGTAGTCATCTGTGCCTTGACAGGCATGGTGATAGTGAGCAGTGTACTCGCCTACCCTGATATCAGTTTTGATGATGGTGCCACCCTTACCAAGATGGCGTTTGCCAAGATTCCTTATATTGGTGCCCTATTATTAACCTTCGGCCTGATGACATTTGCCTTCTCCACCATTCTTGGGTGGTGTTATTATGGTGAACGTGCCGTAGAATACCTTAAAGGAAAACGTTGGGTCAAGATTTATCGCATTCTTTATATTGTTGCAGTCTTCATAGGTAGTGTGGCCAATTTGGCCATTGTTTGGGACTTGGCCGACTGCATGAATGCGCTGATGGCTCTCCCTAACCTCATCTCATTGTTATGTCTGAGTGGCATCATCGTACAGGAAACCCGTAAATACCTTTGGAGCGGACAACTGGACAAAGAAATGGAAAAAGAATCATAATCACAACACCTTATGAGATATCAACTGAAAGCACCAAAAACACTACAAGGCACTATCCCTCTGCCAGCATCGAAGAGCATCAGTAACCGTGCACTGGTACTTCGAGCGTTGGCTCATGGCAATGCACCTATTGAGAATTTGGCCGACTGTGATGACACAATGGTCATCATCAATGCTTTCGAAAAAGAGGAGGATGTGATTGACATCAAGGCTGCTGGTACTGCTATGCGCTTTCTCACGGCTTTCTATAGCACACAACCAGGTAGTCATACCCTAACAGGTACGGAGCGCATGAAGCAACGTCCCATCAGTATTCTAGTGGATGCACTCAGATTATTAGGTGCACAGATTGACTATGTGGGCAAAGAAGGTTTTCCCCCGCTACATATCACGGGCAAGCAACTGCAAAGCAATGATCTGACTCTGCCAAGCGACGTGAGTTCGCAATACATCTCTGCCTTACTGATGATTGCTCCTACCCTGCCCAATGGACTGAAACTGAAGTTGACAGGTCATGTTACGTCTCTGCCTTACATTGATATGACGCTACAACTCATGCGCGAGTTTGGTGCAGCAGTCCATAGAAGCGAAAGCCTCCATCCCATGCAGATTGAGGTAAAGTCAGGAGGATATCAAGACATTCCCTATATTATTGAGAACGACTGGAGTGCTGCTTCGTATTGGTATGAGATGGTAGCCCTTAGTAACGACCCTCAGGCTACTATCACCCTGCCAGATTTGAAAAGAGAGAGTACTCAAGGCGATTCTAAAGGAGCAGAATTGTTTAAGTCGTTGGGAGTTCACACCGAATACACAGAGAGTGGTATCACCATCTACAAGCAAGGCGAATTGCCTCAGCAATTGGATGCCAACCTGCGTGAGATGCCCGACTTGGCCCAAACCTTTGTAGTGACCTGTTGTTTCTTGGGTATTCCTTTCCGTTTCACAGGCCTGCACACCCTTCGCATCAAGGAGACCGACCGTATCAGTGCCCTTATCAACGAACTACATAAATTAGGATTTATTCTATATGCAGAAGGCGACGATGCTTTGCGATGGGATGGAGAACATTGTCAAGCAGACGACAACCCTGTAATTGCCACCTATGATGACCACCGTATGGCAATGGCATTTGCTCCAGCTGCACTGAAAGTAAAAAGCATAGTGATTGATCACCCTGAGGTAGTGAGCAAATCCTACCCTCGTTATTGGGAAGACTTACAGCAAGGAGGGTTTGATATAATGGTTGATTAGAATAATCCGGCAAACCAATCCCATGCCCAAACGGCAAGTTTAATCAAGAACCAAATCAACAGGCAGAGGATAACAATCAATGCCGCCATCCACCAAGCACGGCGATCAACGCTTTTTATCATTTCCTCATCCCCCTCCACATAGCCGGTTATCAATCTGTAATTCTTGATGTAACTGCGATTGAAGAAGTCCAGGACATCTCCTATCCAGAATGGAATCACCCCCATAGCGAAATCTATCAACATATTGCACAATAATGCCAAAGTTAAAGGGATGGAACGAAGTTTGAACATACTGAAGTACAAATATGGAAGGGTCAATAGCGAAGTCACTGCATCACCCACCGTAGGTACCAAACCCAACAACGGATCTACATAATATTGGTCCATTACCTTGGCAATGGCCTCGATCAACTTGTACGTCTTCGATTCCTTAATGTCTTTCTGCATATTTCTATTGCCCGTTCAAAACTATAAATAGTCAACGCTCAACTGTCAACCTTTTTATCTTTCCCATCAGTTGTTCCCCCAATCCGATGGTATAACCCTGTGAGACAAACACCACACGGTTGAAAGTGTCGGCTATGATAAACAACGGCAACTGGCTCTGATCATCAAGATGCATATTAGTGACAATCTGCTTCTGAATCTGATGATGGTTATCCACACCGTATATTACTGTTGATGGCAATGCACCGAATTCTTCCTCCCGGTAATTCTGCCTTTGCGTATCATCGGTAAACAACAAAACCATAGGTCGGCCCCATGACTCGAAGTCGGCTTTCAGTTTGGCAATATCACGCAAGGCATGGTTAGTAGGCTCCTGTCCTATGCCCAAAACACCTATCACGAAATAGCCCCTGCCTGTTGTGGCAAGCACACTGGTTTCATCACCTTCCTTCATGTACTTGCTTTCAGAATCAAATGAGCCTATCACCGTCACATCTTCCTTGGAAGGCTCACGCAAGTTCAAATCCAAAGAAGTGACCTTGCCATCTGAGATACTGAATTGCTGCATTGAAGCCAGCACTTTGCCACTTGCCATACGCTTGCCGCTCACCAACAGATAAGTTCCCTTATCTAACTGCATTCCCTTCTTAAACGTATTACGCCAGCTCACGCCACCACCCATATCCACTTGTCCTTCATCAAAGCTTAGCAAGGTGGTAGTGCCATCGTCCTTGATACGACTGATGGTGAAATGACTGTAATACTCCGGATTCTCCAACGAGGGCGTTGGTTGATAATTGATCACAAACGTACCGACAGGAGTAGTTGTCTGCTCAGTTGCCTCGAAATTCACATCTACCCATTTGCCTTCATGAAGATATTGTACCTTGCCTGTCACCCCATCTTTACGGGCATCAATACCAAGGCTCCATGCCACATTCACGAAGAAGATATCACGAGAGCGAGGGTCAGCCACCTTTGACCTCCACACGCCTACCGAAGACATAGCGATACGTTGGGCATACGGACCATCGACAATGTACAAACTATCGGAGCACCACTTCACTAATTCCGCTGGATTATTACGGAAACGCTGTTGGTCAGCTAGTGAGATATGTTGTTGGAAGAACTGCTTGTATGGCACCAGCATCTCATCCTCCACCCTCATATTAGGCTTACTGCCAGGTGTCTGTTGGTCTGCTAACACCTCAAGGCTCACATCCCGAAGGTCCTTGTCACTTAAGAGTGCCAGATAGTGCACGCTTCCACCATTTGTCAGATAACGCTTAATGGTTGTATGATTGCCGCTCGACTTAATTAAATAAGGCACAGCATCCAGACTTAGCTGATGTTCTTTTACAAAAGCAATTGCCGTTTCCTCATTCATGAATGTATTCATATAGGCAATACGCAGGGAGTCTTCAGTCACCTTGCGGGCATCATTTTGTATTCGCTGTTCATCCGTGACTTCTGGCAAGGTGTATTGTTCTATAGGAGGCACAATATCTATCTGCTCAACAGGACTGTCATCAGCAGGATTGACTTTATCCAACACTATACTAATCTCATCATCGGTACCGAAAGAAGCCTTACTATATCCATAACGTCCACCATGAGAAGCCCATACCAGCATATCACCCTTACCTGCCGTCAGGAATGTATGTCCGTCGGCATCAGTATATTTAGTCACCACTGGGCAGAACTCTGCATAGTTGTATATCATGAAATCCACACGGGCATCTGCCATTGGTTTGCCTTGCGTATCCACCACATTGAAATCAATACGAGCCGTTGATGCATAATTATCAATCAAGTTGATTTCTGTAAAAGTATCAGACACCAGCATCTTCTCCTCTGAACCGTTGTATTTGCCAAACACACGGGTATGCATCAGCATCGCCCTGCTGGCTGCACTGTTGAACCAACCCAAGTTCAACACCGCCTCTGGCTCACAAGCGCCCATAAACCACCACTGACCATCAGCCCAAGCTTCCACCCAAGCATGATTGTCGTCGGTATGAGCCCAACGAGGCGTATAGACCTGACGGGCAGGAATGCCGATGGCACGCAAAGCAGCCACCGTGAAGGTGGATTCCTCGCCACACCTGCCGTATGCCGCACTGATGGTAGCCAATGGTGAGGTAGTCCGGGCATCCGAAGGTTGGTAGGTCACATGTTCATGACACCAGTGGTTCACCTCCAATATGGCCTCCTGCATACTGAGTCCCTTCACCCTTTCCTTCAGTTCCTCATAGCAGTCATGGCGGAATGTGTCAAGGTTTTCGTTGTTCACGCGGATAGGCAATACGAAATGCCGGAACAGCAGTTCAGGCACTTGCCTGCCCCACGGCATTTCTTGTTGCGCCTTGAATGACATGCGTACATTCTCCAAGAAATAATCTGTAGAATAATCCGTCATGTCAGCAATGGGCATATAGGCATAGAGAAACTGCAAGGCCTCCAACTCTTTCGCAGAAATGCCCTCAGCTGGTGTATAGAATTGTGCGCCTACCAGTCCGATTTTCGCCTCAAAGTCTGCTATCACTTGCTGGCGATAGTCGTTATCGCTGATAAAATGACCATCGTTGGGGTTGCAGGCAGTCAGCACTACCAGCAGTACAGTCAGCCATCCGTATAGTTTTTTCATGGTAAAATCTTCACTTATTTATCGCAAATGTACTAAAAAAAACGTACATTTGCACAAATAGACAGAAAGAATAATCTTAATACTAATAGATATGAAAAAACTAATCTGGATAGTAGCTGCAGGCCTTATACTGGCATTGGGCAGCTGTGGGGTTCCTGAAGCAGATCCGAACCTGTATAATGAATTCCTAAATCCTCCCACCGAGGCAAAGCCTCGTGTATGGTGGCATTGGATGGATGGTAATGTAACGAAGGATGGTATCTACAAAGACCTGACTTGGATGAAACGTTCCGGCATTGCTGGTTTCATGAACTTCGACGCTGGTTTCAGTACCCCACTTCTAATAGACAAGAAAGTGGCTTACATGACAGATGAGTGGAAAGATGCTTTTGCCTATACCGTGCATCTGGCCGACTCATTAGGTATGGAGATGTCGGTAGCTGCATCACCAGGATGGAGCTTCACTGGTGGGCCGTGGGTAGAGCCCAAGGATGGTATGAAGAAATTGGTGTGGCGCGAGATGCTCGTTTCAGGTGGCACCACCTACGATGGTTTCCTGCCTGAACCCTACAAGACCATCGGTGCTTTCCAGAATATCCCGCGTTCATCCAGGGATCCAAATGATGGCTATTATGCTGACATTGCCGTGTTGGCCTTCAAGTTGCCTGAAGCCGACAAGAACCTATCGGCTATGAATCCACGAATCACCTCCAGTGGAGGCAGTTTCTCTTTACAAAAACTCACTGATGGCGACTTGACCAACGCCGACTTATTGCCTCCTGGAACAGGAGGAACAAACGGCAAGGCATGGATTCAGTATGAGTTTGCTGCACCTCAAAAAGTAAAGGCACTGACCATTGTGGATGGTAGGGTTCGTAACCAATGGGGAGCTCCTAAGCAGGAAATCAACAAGGTGTTGCAAGCAAGCGATGATGGCAGAACCTTCCGCGAAGTGTGCAGGATACCTAACAGTTCTGCCCCTCAAGGTACGGTAGATATCCCTGAAACTACAGCCAAGTTTTTCCGACTGGTAGTTGACAATGTGATAACCGTGAACCCATACGCTGGCTTGATGGGACTAAGTACAGAGCCACAGGCAGAACCTACCCCCATAGCAGAGTTTGTGTTGCATACCGTGAGCCGCATCAACCATACCGAGGAGAAGGCTGGCTTCGCCGCTCCTGCAGACTTAGCCTTGTATGACACTCCTGAAGAAGCCGCAGTGGTGGCTTTAGACGAAGTGATTGACATCACTGAGAACGTCAAGGATGGCCGTCTGACTTGGGAAGTACCAGCTGGCACATGGAAGATTGTACGCTATGGTTACTCGCAGACGGGCCACCAGAACAGTCCGGCTCCTCCAGAGGCTACTGGTTTCGAGGTAGATAAGATGGACCCTATTGCTTTCAGGGCCTATATGGACCATTATCTCGGCATGTATGTAGATGCCTCGAAAGACCAACTGGGCAAGGTGGTGAAATATATCATGACCGACAGCTATGAATCTGAACAAGAGAACTGGACACCTGCATTGGAAGAGGAGTTCGAGGCGCGCAACGGCTATAGTCTGCGACCTTGGATGCCAGTGCTGATGGGGCACATCGTGAACAGTTCAGAGGAGAGTGAACGCTTCCTGCGCGACTGGCGTCGCACATTAGGCAGTCTCGTAACAGATAATTGTTACAACCTACTGACCGACATTTTGAAGGAACGTGGCATGGGTCGCTATACTGAATCTCATGAGAACGGTCGTGTATATCTGGTGGACGGCATGGAAGTGAAGGCAAAGGCCGATGTGCCAATGGCAGCAGCTTGGGTGCCTCATAACACGAATGCTTCTTCCCCTGCCATGAGTAGGGCGGATATCCGCGAGGCTGCTTCTGTGGCACATATCTACGGACAAAATCTCGTAGCCGGTGAGTCATTGACCGCTCCCGGTGGAGAAGGTCGTTCGTATGCCTATTACCCTGGTAACCTGAAAGCAACCGCTGACATGGAAATGGCAAGTGGTTTGAACCGTTTCGTCATCCACACCTCCGTACACCAGCCGCTCGACGAGCTCAAACCTGGCTTGGGCTTAGGTCCTATCGGACAGTGGTTCAACCGTCTGGATAACTGGTCAGAGTCTGCCTGGGCATGGACGGACTACCTGTCACGTAGCTGCTACTTGTTGCAGAAGGGAACATTTGTTGCCGATATCCTATACTACTATGGTGAGGACAACAACATCACAGGTCTGTTTGGTGAGGAGCAACCAGCCTTCCCAACAGGTTATAATTATGACTATATCAACAGCGACGCATTACTGAACCTGCTCGATTACGAGTATGACAAGCTGACTACGCCGAGTGGCATGAGCTACCGTATGCTGGTGCTCGACCCGAACGTGAAGCGTATTCCTGTAAATGTACTCAAGAAGATTGCCGAACTGGCAAAGGCTGGTGCTGTTATCTGTGGTGCAAAGCCCGAACTGCCTGGTAGATTGACGGATGACGTGGAGGAATTCAACGGCATTGTGAATGAGATATGGGGTGGCGAACTGAGCAATGTCTATCTCACCAGCGACATGAAGAGCGTACTCGACAAGATAGGTGTAAGGCCAGACGTGACCATTGGTGATGACCTGCGTTTCGTACACCGTCATACCAGTCGTGCTGACATTTATTGGATTAACAACCCCGAAGGCCCAGCCAAGACTGTCGAACTGTCGTTCCGCGTGAGAGGCAAGAAGCCAGAGATTTGGCATCCAGAGACAGGCAAGCGTGAGGAGGTGACCTATCGCACAGAGGGTGGTCGCACAGTCGTAAAGGTAAACTTAGTGGAGAACGATGCCCTGTTTGTGGTGTTCAACGGACCAGCAGAACAAGAGGTAGTCACCTTGCCAGAACTGAAAGAGGTGCATGTCAACACCATCAATACGCCTTGGCAGGTAACCTTCCAAGAACAACGTGGTGCCCCTGCTTCCGTCCAGTTCGACCAGCTCATCAACTTGGCCGACAGCGAGGTGGAAGGCATCAAGTACTTTAGTGGTGTGGCCACCTATACTAATAGCTTCGACATCACGGAAGACCAGCTGAATGCTGAGCAGGTGTTGCTCGACTTAGGTAACGTGGGGGTAATGGCCGAGGTAACCATCAATGGTCACGGCCTGGGTGTGTATTGGAAGGCACCTTATCGTGTAGATATCAAGGAGGCACTGCAAGTTGGCAAGAATGATATTGAGGTGAAGGTAACGAACCTGTGGATTAATCGTCTAATTGGCGATTCACGACCCGACATGAAGGAAAAGGTTACATGGTCGCTCTATCCATTCTATAACCCCAACTCCCAGATGTCACCATCTGGCCTCATGGGACCTGTAAATATTGTGATTTGTAAGAACTGATATTATGAGAAGACTATTATTGGGCTTAGTCGCTTTCCTTCCTCTGCTGGCATTCTCACAACGACAGGAAATGCTACTGGAGAAAGGATGGCACTTTGTTAACCAAGAGGTGACAGATGCCTGGCGCATCGACTATAATGATAGTGGCTGGCAACAAGTGACGGTACCACACGACTGGGCTATCTATGGTCCTTTCGATGGAAACAACGACCGTCAGGTAGTAGCCATAGAGCAAGACGGTGAGACAGAAGCCTCTCAAAAATCTGGTCGCACAGGCGGTTTGCCCTTTGTGGGCATCGGGTGGTATCGCAATACCTTTGATGTGCCTGCGGGTAAGCAGACAGCTTTAGTATTCGATGGCGCCATGAGCGAGGCTCGAGTATATGTCAATGGCGAAGAAGCGATTTTCTGGCCCTACGGCTACAACTCGTTCTACTGCGATGTGACACCTTTCATCCATGCCGATGGCAAGAACAATGTGGTGGCAGTCCGCTTGGAGAACCGTCCGTCATCCTCTCGTTGGTACCCCGGAGCAGGTCTGTATCGCAATGTGCATGTGGTAACAACCGAGAAGATCCATATCCCTGTATGGGGCACCCACATCACTACCCCACATGTGGAAAAAGACTATGCATCCGTTAGTTTGAATATCTCGTTGGCGAACTCTACCCACCAGCAGATGATCCGTCTGGTAACGGATATCATTGCTCCAGATGGAAAGATAGTTGCCACCAAGGACGATACCAAGATGGCGGTACACGACATCGCTTTGGGACAAAACTTCATCGTAGATCATCCACAACTATGGTCGCCAGAGATGCCTTATTTATATAAAGCCCACACTCGTGTATATGCCGATGACAAGCAGGTGGATGAATACACTACTCGCTTTGGCATCCGTAGCATCGAGTATGTGCCAGAGAAAGGTTTCTTCCTCAATGGCGAACTGCGTAAGTTCCAGGGTGTGTGCAACCACCACGACTTAGGACCATTGGGCGCTGCTATCAACAAGGCGGCTTTGCGTCGCCAACTCACCTTGCTCAAAGATATGGGTTGCGATGCTATCCGTACATCACACAACATGCCTGCCCCCGAATTGGTGGAGCTGTGCGACGAGATGGGCTTTATGATGATGGTGGAGCCATTCGACGAATGGGACATGGCGAAGTGCGAGAACGGTTATCACCGTTTCTTCCAGGAATGGGCGGAACGCGATATGGTGAATATGGTGCAACATTACCGAAATAACCCATCAGTAGTAATGTGGAGCATCGGCAACGAAGTGCCCAACCAACGTGATCCAGAGAGTTATAAGACAGTAGCTTTCTTACAGGACATCTGCCATCGCCTCGACCCTACCCGACTTGTAACGGTAGGCATCGACCAGGCAGAGAACTCGCTGCATAACGGTTTTGCTGCTACTATTGACATCCCTGGCTTCAACTACCGCCTGCCTTTCTACCAAGAGGCTTACGACATCCTGCCACAAGGCTTGGTATTGGGCTCAGAAACGGCCTCTACCGTTAGTTCACGAGGCGTGTATAAGTTCCCTGCCGAACTGAAGAAGGGTGCCACCTACGATGACATGCAGTCATCCGGCTACGACACCGAGGCTTGTTGGTGGTCGAACATCCCCGACCTTGACTTTGCGATGGCTGATGACTACGAATGGGAAATCGGGCAGTTCGTATGGACAGGCTTCGACTACTTGGGAGAACCAACGCCTTACTACGACAACTGGCCTGCACATAGTTCCTACTTTGGTATCATCGACCTGGCTTCCATCCCTAAGGACCGCTATTACCTCTATCGCAGTGTGTGGAACAAGCAGGAGAGCACCTTACACCTCCTGCCCCACTGGACTTGGAAGAACCGCAAGGGCCAGGTTACACCCGTTTATGTCTATACCAGCTATCCTGAAGCCGAACTGTTTGTCAACGGCAAGAGTCAGGGTAAGCAGCACAAGTGGACAGCCACTGAGGCCAAAGCGAAAGAGGCTGAGTTAGGCGAGAAAGCCACCATGCACCGCTACCGCCTGATGTGGGAGGAGGTGAAGTATGAACCAGGAGAGCTCAAGGTAGTAGTGTATGATGCTAATGGCCAGGTGGCAGAGACAAAGATTGTACGCACAGCGGGCAAGCCTCATCACTTGCAGCTTTCCGTAGATAGAAGTCAGATTGATGCCGATGGCAAGGACTTGGCATATATCACCGTCAGCATTGTGGATAAGGATGGCAATCTCTGTCCTAACGACGGTAGAGAGGTAAACTTCAAGGTCAGTGGTGCTGGCTCCTTCCGTGCCGTTGCCAATGGCGACCCCACTTGCCTCGAGCTCTTCCATCAGCACCACATGCATGCCTTTGCTGGTCAGCTCACGGCCATTGTGCAGAGCAGCGAGCAGGCTGGTACCATCACTTTGCAAGCTTCTGCTAAAGGGCTAAAGCCTGCCAGTGTTCAAGTGCAAGTAAAATAATGTAAAGTGACTAAGAAAAAGAGAAAGGGCATATGTGTAGAGGCGTTTAAAAATAACGAGTTTTTTGCGTTAAAAGGTAAAATCAAATAAGACCTTTGGTCGTCTATTTTACCTTAGCAAAAAGCGAAGTTATTTTAGCCTCGGAGCATCAGCCCTTGACTTTTTCTTTCACATAAAGCTATTTCACCTCTACTGTTAGCTCCACAGGACAATGGTCAGAGCCAAATATTTCGCTATGAATGCGAACCCCCTGCAGCTTCTCATCCAATGACTTAGAGGTGAGGAAATAATCAATACGCCACCCTGCGTTCTTCTCACGAGCATGGAAGCGATAGCTCCACCACGAGTACTGGTTAGCCATGTCTGGATAGAAATAGCGGAAGGTATCAGTAAAGCCACTGCTGAGCAACTGCGTCATCTTCTCACGCTCCTCATCCGTAAAGCCCGCATTGCGACGATTCGTCTTTGGGTTTCGCAAGTCAATCTCCTGGTGCGCCACATTCATATCGCCACAAGCGATAACAGGCTTCTTGGCATCCAATGCCAGCAGGTAAGCGCGGAAATCATCTTCCCACTTCATGCGATAGTCCAATCGGCGTAGTTCCTCCTGCGAATTAGGTGTATAGACATTAACAAGGTAGAAAGTAGGCATCTCCAATGTGATGACACGCCCCTCGTGGTCATGCTCATCAATGCCCAAGCCGTAAGTCACCGCCAGCGGGTCATGCTTCGAAAAGATGGCAGTGCCCGAATAGCCTTTCTTCTCGGCATAGTTCCAATAAGAACGATAGCCCTCGAATGACAAGTCCAGTTGTCCTTCCTGCATCTTCGTCTCTTGCAGACAAAAGAAATCGGCATCCAGTGCCTTGAACGCATCAGCAAACCCTTTGTCACAAACGGCTCTCAGTCCGTTTACATTCCATGATATCAGCTTCATAATATTTTGTTCAATTAAAAATTAAGTCCATAATTGTGCTTCACCTCACTCATCACAAACATACTCTCTACCGCTCCGAGGCTTTCTATAGCTCCAAGCTTATTGATCAAGAACTCATTATAAGCCTTCATATCGGTGGCATGAATTTTCAACAAATAATCGGTGGTACCAGAAACATTATAGCACTCGGTCACCTCAGGCAGTTCCTGCACCATTAGCATAAAGTCCTTGGCAATGTCACGATTCATGCGCTTCAGCTTCACGTTGCAAAACACAATGAAGCCCTGATTCAGTTTCTCAGCATCCAACACAGCAATGTATTTCTTGATATAGCCACCCGATTCCAGTCGTTTTAATCGTTCATATACAGGTGTAGATGAAAGACTTACCTTACCTGCCAGTTCCTTGATGGTAAGGCGTCCATTCTCCTGCAATACCCGCAATATCTGCAAGTCGGTTTTATCCAAAGTATCCATAAAAGAAGATTTATTCTGTTTTCCTTTCAATTATCATGCGAATGCAGCACATACATTCTACTTACAACTACAAAAGTAGAAACATTTTCTGAATATTCCAAATAATTTGTTTGATATATCCAAATCATCTTAACTTTGCAGCAGAAAACTTAACAACAAAAACAAATTAAAAACTCAAATAGTATGGCAACAAAGAATTATCGTTTTGAAACGCTCCAGTTGCATGTAGGCCAGGAGCAAGCAGACCCGACTACCGATTCACGTGCGGTACCTATCTATCAGACTACCTCGTACGTATTCCGTAACTCACAGCATGCCGCCGACCGCTTTGGTCTGCGTGACGCAGGTAATATATATGGTCGTCTGACCAACACCACACAAGGTGTCTTTGAAGAGAGAATAGCCGCTTTGGAAGGAGGCGTAGCAGCCTTGGCAGTAGCCAGTGGCGCAGCTGCCATCACCTATGCTTTGCAGAATGTGGCACACAGTGGCGACCATATCATTGCAGCCAACAACCTCTATGGTGGCACCTTTAATTTGATTGAGCATACGCTCACCACACAAGGCATCAGCACCACCATCGTCAATCCTGAAGATTTTGCAGCGGTTGATGCAGCTTTCCGTCCCAACACCAAAGCCATTATCGTTGAGACCTTCGGCAACCCTAATGCCAGCGTAACAGACATCGACCGCATAGCTGAGATAGCACACAAACATAACACCATATTAATAGTTGACAACACATTCGCAACACCCTATATATTCCGTCCTTTAGAACATGGAGCAGACGTGGTAGTGGAATCAGCTACCAAGTTTATTGGAGGTCATGGCAGTACCTTAGGTGGCGTAATTATTGACGGCGGTAAGTTCGACTGGATAGCCAATGCCGACAAATACCCCACCTTGGGACAGCCCGACCCCAGCTATCATGGTACTGTCTTTGCCCAGGTGGCAGGACCTGCAGCCTTCGTAACCCGCATTCGTGCCGTTATCTTGCGCGACACAGGTGCCTGTATCGCCCCCATCAGCGCATGGATCTTGTTACAAAGTCTGGAAACCCTCTCTCTGCGCGTAGAGCGTCATGTCTTTAATGCGCTGAAGGTCGTTGAGTTCCTCAACAACCACCCCAAGGTAGCAAAGGTGAATCACCCATCACTGCCCAGCCATCCCGATCATGCTTTGTATCAGAAGCTGTTCCCCAACGGCGCAGGCTCCATCTTCACCTTCGAGATTAAAGGCGGACAAGAAGAGGCATGGAAATTTATCGACAAACTACATATATTCTCGCTGCTGGCCAACGTGGCTGATGTGAAGAGCTTAGTGATACACCCAGCTACCACTACCCACTCACAGCTGTCGCCCGAAGAACTGGAAGAGCAGCACATTTACCCATCTACTATTCGATTAAGTATTGGCACAGAACACATTGACGACATTATTGAAGATTTGCGTCAAGCGTTAGAAGATTGAGTTACTCTCAGGAAATAAACATGAACCATTGGTATTAGTTAGGTAAAAAGAGTATTATATTAAACTACTATTCAATTAAGAATTCCCCTACCGTGAGGCAGGGGTTTTCTGTCTTTTTTATCGGAATGCCTTCTATCAACCGACGGAGGCTTTGCTATCACCCGTCGCAGTATCTCCTTTCACTGAACGCAGTATCTCCTATGGGGGTATGGCAGATACTGCGACGACCCATAGCAGATATTGCGGCCAGTGGTAGCAAGCTTTCCGTCACCTCATAGCAAACTTTAGTCATGGAGATAGCAAGCTTTAGCCATAGGGTTAGGAGGCATTGGGATAATAATCCCACACTTAGGTCATAATTTAAATTGATGTGTCGAATAACAGAGAAGTTATTTCTTCAAACTCATCAATAGCCTGTTCTAATCGTGGGTTGTCACGACGGACTATAATAGCCATGAAGTTGTCTTGCCCCTCCATCTTACCTTCAGCTGTGCGAATAAGATATAGATCCCGATGGTTATAGGTATTAAACCAACTTATAAAGAGCCTGTTCCGTAGTTTCTGTCGTCCATCTCCTGTTTCCGTTATATAAAGCAACACCTCGTTGTTCTGTTTGAAAAACTCCTCGATGATAGCCAATAGGGTAAGACGGAACTTAGGATCGCCCGGTGTCGGTCCCTGTCCACGGTTAGTAACGTCCAGCATATAGGTGCATGAAGGCATCACCGTATCATCAGGCCTAATGCTGATTTCATAATCTACACCAAAATCTGAACGGAAATAAAAGTCGTTAGGACGGTCATTACGTTGTTTCACGCAATATGGCGAGCTATTGTTAATAGCTGCAAGACTGAGCAAATTCATGGTATCGAAGGAGTGGTAGGTTCAAAAAAACCTTGTTCGCTCATCGATTCCAAGCGAGCCAAAGCCTCGCGCTGATAAGCTTTTTTCCTTTTGAGAGCATCCTTAAATGCTGCTCTCAACTCCTCACGTGTACGTTTGATAGTTGTTTTTCTTCTTACAGTTGTTTCCATTGTTAATTCAAAATTAAATTATTGGTTGTGACCGCAAAGATACAACTAATATCAATAACTGCAAATCTTTTCTATACTTATCTTCTAGAAAAAACCTCAAACTGTTGATTTATTAA
This sequence comes from Bacteroidaceae bacterium, assembly GCA_017442855.1. Taxonomy (GTDB): domain Bacteria; phylum Bacteroidota; class Bacteroidia; order Bacteroidales; family Bacteroidaceae; genus Bacteroides. Next base: position 157,899 of record JAFSPM010000037.1, read on the forward strand.
TCACAATACTATATCTTTTTAAGCATTCGACATGTAAATAATAATCGAAAAGTATACCACTATAATAATTGAAAAGTATACCACTATAATAATTGAAAAGTATACCAGTCAATCAGAGTTTGTACGTTATATCAGCGCTTTATTTGAGTCGCTAATTAAGTGCAAAGGGTAAAAAAATGATTGACATGGATAAGAAAGAGCAAATCCTTCATTACTATCGAGTTGATGGTTTGAGTTTACGGGAGATCTCCCGCAGAGTTGGTCTTAACAGGAAGACGGTAACACGTTACGTGCGTGAGTATGAGGACTCCATCAAGGTTGATCCTGAGGAGGGGCTTGACATGTGTCTTGCCAGTAAGCCAAAATATCCTTCACGTAATGTGGAGCGTACCCGTCTGACAGATCCTGTATGCGCTGAGATTGAGTATTGGCTGCAGGAAAACGCCAAGCGCAGGCAGACAGGCATGCGTAAGCAATGCCTAAAGAAACAGGACATACATCGTGCCTTAATAGAGAAGGGCTTCGATATCAGCTATTCCAGCGTTTGCAAGTACAAAAAAGCCGTATATGCTCAGCAGACAGCTGCTGCCAAAGAAAAAGGCGAATCTAACTGCCCTCTCTATGCAATTGGTCACGACGCTAACCACACTAAGATTTGGGACTTGAAAGACATGGATGCCGACCACGTAACAGCTTGGAGTAAGGGTGGCTCAACGGACATTGAAAACTGCCAGATGCTGTGCTAGACACATAACAGGGCGAAAGGAAACAGATAAAAAAAATGCAACTCAAGAAAAAGACCTCGCAGTTGTTCTTCCGAAAGGCTTAATCCTATTCTTGCAAACGTAATGGCTCAGCTTGACTATATGGAGAAGCGAGGCAGTGGTCTCACACGCATCTGCAATGAGACAAAGGCGTTGGATGGGTACAGGGACGAATTGAAACCAAAGTTCAAATCAACCCCGACCCAGTTCCAGACCATCATCTTTGCCTCTTCCGACACCCCGAATATCGGAGATAATGTCGGAGACGTGTCGGAGACGAAACTCACTGAACGTCAACGGAAAATCCTGAACCTCATCAAAGAGTCTCCGACAATAACAGGCAAACAAATGTCGGAGATGCTGTCGGTGAGTCAACGCACTATCGAACGTGACATTTCTGTCTTACAGAAGAGTGGCGTTTTGAGACACGAAGGTAAGGATAATGATGGAGTGTGGGTGCTTTACACATAATCATTCCCTAAAGCCAATTGAATTCAGGCAATATCAGAATAACACAGTATATAGGATTTGTGTAATGGCAATATCCACTACCTGGTAGATGCTATTTTTTCTGTTCTACTGTTCGTTGTTCGGTTTTGCGACTAATCTTTATTACTCCCTCGTGAGAAAAATATTAATTCCTCGTAAAGGAGAATAAAATCCTTATATATTTTTATTCCGATTTTACTGCAATATTACAATAAATTCCGAATACAGTCAAGCCTTGACTGATGACATATTACTTTACTTCATCGCATCATAGATGGCCTGCTGGATACGGGGACGGATATTGAGCTGTCCCAGTTTAGGATTCCAGGAATAGGGATGGACACGATTGCTAAGGAAGATATAGACTATCTGGTTGGTAGGATCCACCCAAACGCAGGTGCCGGTGAAGCCAGTATGGCCATAGACAGTGGCGGGGGCATCGTCAGCACAAGGACTCTTGGCCTTGTTCACCATATCGGGTTTGTCGAAGCCCAGACCTCGGCGACTGATACGCGACTTGCTGGTGGTAAACAGCTGGCAGGTACTCTCGCTGAGATAGCGCTTGCCATCCAGTTCGCCACCGTTCAGCAGCATCTGATAGATCTTCGACACCTCAGTAGCATTGGAGAACAAACCGGCATTGCCAGAGACACCGCCCTGGAAGGCAGCGGCCTCATCGTGCACATAGCCTTGCAAAAGCTGCTTACGTAAGAACTTATCCTGCGACGTAGGCACAATCTCATCTTTGGGGATACGCTGCAAGGGGTGGTAGCCCGTGCGTTGCAGGCCCATAGGCTCATAGAACTCACGACTTACATATTGGTCAAGACTCATGCCTGTGAGTTGCTCCACCATCTGCTGCAAGAGAATGAAATTCACATCACTATAGCGATAGGTACGTGAGCGCAAGGTTGCCTCCACTATCTTGGTGCGATAAACTTCCTTAAACAATGGAGAGAGCCACAAGCCTTCTGCTATCTGCAGGGGATAGTCGGCCGACTGCTGGTGTGACACCAAAGAATCGTGATACTGATAGTTGGGGTTCACCCAATCGCGAGCTGCTATCTGTACGGTATGCAGACGGTCACGCCTGTTGCTCAAGATATTGCCATCGTAACTCTCCTTATCGATGGCTTCACGATAGAAAGAGATGGAAGCAGGCAAGCCCGACTCATGATACAGTAAACTGCGCACAGTGATGGTTTGCTTATCGGTGCCTTTGAGATAAGGAAGATAAGTGGACACCCGTTCAGTAAGATTAATCTTACCCTGGTCATAGAGCTTCATGACGGCCAACAACGTGGCGGTAGTCTTGGTCATGGAAGCCAAATCATATACATCGTTTGGTCTGACAGGTTGGACGGGCTTTCCTTGCACACCCTCATACGTATGGTTGCCAAACACTTTATTGTATATGGTATGTCCCTGTTTCATCACCACCACCTGACAACCAGGGAAGGCCTTCTCACGAATGCCCAGCAACGCCAAGGTATCGATGGCCTGTAGTTTCTCGGCATCAATGCCGAAGTCTTCAGGAGAATATACCGGCAACTTGTTTGCCAGGAGGTCAGTACCCTGCCCTGCCCTCATCAGCTTTCCTATAGAAGTAGAAAGTCGGCCCGTAATGGAAGCCTCACCCACCATGGCCTTCGCCACATGTTGCTGAATGGGCTCTGTCTTGTCATGTGCTATGATCACAGCATCGGCCAGCTGCACAGCCTGAGGCAATTTGGCTACGTCCTTCTGAGCAATGAAAAACACTGACACCACAGGACTGGTAGGTTTGTATTCATTGAAGAATGGTTGGAAGGCATTGGTATTCTTGTCGGTTACGGCAACAATTACACGCTTGTAGCCACCCAGTTGGCGGATGATTTGCTGACGGGAAGTTGCAGTATTCTCTGCCGGCAAGCCAATGGTCTTTACTTTTACACGTTTAGACAGTTCATCGACAAACGATTTGATAGCCGCAGAACGATTGCCCACATTCAGCACGGCCACCTCCCCTTCGCTACTATCGATAGGCAATGACGGACGACTATTGCCTACCAGCACGACAGCTGCCTGCGACAAGCGGTTCACCAGGTCGTTGGCCTCGGGGGTATTGATGCGTTGTTCCAAGCCAGAAATCTGGATGTTTGGCTTTTCGGTAAGGCCCAGTACATATTTATACATCAACACCTTCTTACAGTGCAGGTTAATATCCCCCTCCTTGACTTGCCCTTTGGCTACCACATTGAGGATGGCATCCATCTCAGCGCCAATAGCTGTGGGTACCAACAGCATATCGTTGCCTGCTTGCAGCGCCTGCAAAGAAGCAGAGGCTCCATTCACGGCACCTTTCATCTCCAAGGCATCGGTGAATTTCAAACCACTGAAACCTAATTCCTTTGTAAGTAAATCAGTAACTATGTTGTGAGACAACGACGAGGCAAGGCCTTTACGCTCCGTAAGAGAAGGAATATCCAAGTGCCCCACCATCACACCATCGATGCCAGCTGCAAAAGCCTCTTCGAATGGCACCAGTTCGACACTGTCGAGGCGTTCGCGGGTAAAGTTGAGTACAGGCAAAGCCTGATGCGAATCGACATCGGTATCACCATGACCTGGGAAATGCTTGACCACAGCCACCACCCCACCGTCTTGGAGGCCTTTGCTATAGGCTATCACCTGCTTGGCTACCCTGTGTGGGTCTTCACCAAAAGAACGAACGTTGATAACGGGGTTGTTAGGGTTGATATCCACATCAGCCACAGGAGCAAAGTTGACGGTGATACCCATCAGACGACTCTCGCGTGCCACTTCCTTGCCATATTCATACAACAGGCTCTCATCGGTGATATTACCTAAGATGCGGTTCTTGGGGAAAACAGGAGAAGGTTTAAGGCGCATAGCCAAGCCCCATTCGCCATCAAGGGTTATCATGAGGGGTACTTCAGCCAAGTTTTGTGCCTCGTTGGTGAGTATAGCCTGGTTTTGCAGTACGCCACCAGAGAAAAGCAAACCACCAATCTTATACTCTTGCACCACCTTCTTGATAAGCTGTAGGTTGGCTGCCGTTCGCTCTGGGGCTACCTTATAGACAAACAACTGTCCGATGCGTCCGCGAAGGTCCAATGTCTGCATCACAGAATCCGCCCAAGCAGCCGCCTTGCTATCGGCATTGATTATCCTGCCAAACTGACTCTCTTTGGGGTCGTAAGGTGCAGGCGAAGGACGGTCAAACCCCTCAGTTTCGATTTTCGCACTGCAAAGCAACACAGCCAGCAAAAGGAACAGTAGCCTCTTCATACTTTCTATCTAAACAAAAGCCTCAGTCTTTTATTTCTTACCTAATGTAATGACCGTCTCACTGAGATAAACCCCATTGTTGCCAATATGCATCACTGGCACCTCATGACCGTCAGCATCCTTCACCATTCGTGGTTTCTCAAGGAAGGTGTGGGTATGTCCGCCCAGCACCAAGTCGATGCCATGTGTCTGTGGCAGGATGGCATTATCATACACATCATCCACCCCAGGGTTCTGTACGATACCCAAATGCGAGAGGCAAATCACCACATCACACTTCTCCTGTTCGCGAAGAATCATCACCATGCGGTTAGCCACAGCAGCAGGCTTGTGATAGACAATGCCCTCACATTTGCTCTGTTGCACCAAGCCTTCAAGCTGCGGACAAAGTGCAAAGACGCCAATCTTCACGCCATTGCGCTTGAACACCACATAGGGTTTCACCAAGCCTTCGAGCGGGGTACCCTCGAAGTCGTAGTTAGAACATATTACAGGGAAGTTGGCCATCTTGAAAAGGCAAGCCATATTGTCAAGTCCGAAATCGAACTCATGGTTGCCAATGGTCATGGCATCATACTTCATCAGGTTCATGGCCTTGATTTCCACCTCACCTTGGTAGAGGTTATAATATGGGGTACCCTGCGAGATATCACCACTGTCGAATAATAACATCTCAGGATGTTGTTGGCGGTACTGATTCACCAATCCGGCTCTGCGTGCCACGCCTCCCATATTGGCGTTTCTTGCTGAGGTACTTGCATCTATAGGATCTATGCGACTGTGGGTGTCACTGCTATGTAACACAAAAAGCTGCTTCTGAGCACTTACAATTGAAAATGGAGAATTGAGAATTGAAAATGCTAAAACAAGTAATATGCTTATAATTCGTGTTTTCATAAATTATCAATTTGTTTTATTCTACCATCGAGATGAGAGGTAATCTTCTTCCCCAACTTGGTTTGCTCCTGTACATAGTTGATGAACAGGCTACGCAAGGTAAGACCATCGGGACAATCTTTCTTTACCGCCTTGGGCAAAGCATGCAGGCCGTCGTTGCCTTCGGAGAGATAGTCGATAGTACCTATGGTGTACATGCGATTGTCGTCGATAGGTTGTCCTTGCACCGTAGCTTCCACCACCTCGTTCTTGCTATTGAACACCAGTGTGGCACCACTGATGCCCTCACCACCTCGCGTGGCAATATTCGCCATCAGTTCTTTCATGTCAGAGCCTTTAAGGGTAAGTACACAGAGGGAGTTTTCAAAAGGCAACACCTCGAAGGCATTGCTCACGGTGAAGTCGCCCGCCCCCACATCGGCACGCAAGCCACCAATATTAATCAATCCCATATCAGCAGGTTGGCCCAATACACGAGCCGCACTCAGACGCAACACCTCTGCCACCAGATTGCCCAACAAGCACTCTGGTCGTCTGCGGTCCATCGCTATCTCGCTTTGTCCCAATACAGTGTTCATCATACTATCAATACTGGCACGATAGGGTGCTATCAGCTGCACGGCTTCTTGACTCTGTATAGCATCAAGGGTAGCATCAATGGCTATTCTGCTGCTTTGCACATCGGTCACCACATAGTGACTCTTGCATCCACTTATCAACAATAAGGCACAGAGCATGAGCCCTAAGCCCCATTGTGTAGTTCTTTTCCTCATAGACTTTTTAAGTTATTTGCTTCAAAGTTAACAAAAAAGTAGAAAACATTTGCATATTTGTCTTTTTTTTCGCAACTTTGCACCCGCTTTTGCGCAATCGCTGTCAGGATACATCCCACGATGAGGCCTGGTATGTTGCGTTGTTACAAACAATTTATACAATTAAGAAGATGGATTTACTTAAAATTGCAGAAGAAGCATTTGCTACTGGCAAGACCTATCCTCAGTTCAAGGCTGGTGATACCGTAACTGTAGCATATCGTATCGTGGAAGGTAACAAGGAGCGTGTACAGCAGTATCGTGGTATTGTTATCAAGATTTGCGGTCATGGTGAGAAGAAACGTTTCACCGTACGCAAGATGTCAGGCACCGTAGGTGTTGAGCGTATTTTCCCTATCGAGTCTCCGCATATCGAGAGCATCGAAGTGAACAAGGTAGGTAAGGTACGTCGCGCTAAGCTGTATTACCTGCGTAAACTCACTGGTAAGAAAGCTCGCATCAAGGAGAAGAGAGTCAACACAAAGTCAGCAGCTGCTGAGGCTTAATTCTTCCCTCCCAAAGAAAAGTACAAGAGGAGTGTTCTATTTGAGCACTCCTCTTATTTATTTGGAGGAAACGATTGGTAATCTCACAAAAAACATGTAACTTCGCATCATTAAATAAAAAAGGAAAAAGATATGGAATTTAGTGGAAGAGTCATAGCTATTTTACCTGCTCGCACCGGTGTGTCAAAATCAACGGGTAACGAGTGGAAAGTTCAGTCATACGTAGTGGAGAATCACGACCAATATCCTCGTCGCATGTGCTTTGAGGTGTTTGGTGGCGACAAGATAGACCAATTCAATATTCAGATGGGGGAAGAAATCAATGTTTCATTCGACATTGATGCCCGTCAGTGGCAAGATAAATGGTTCAATACCATTCGCGCATGGAAAGTGGAGAGAGTGCAGGAAGGTGCTGCAGAGGGTCAGCCAACAGCTGAGTCGATACCTCCATTTGCTCCAGAACCTGCCCCGTTCGCAGGTGGTGAGAGCAATCCGGCAGATGATCTGCCATTCTAATAGTTCATCTCCCACTGGTTGTCTATCTTTTGATAGACAGCTGTGCGAGCAAAAGAAGACTTGGTGTTTTGCAAATTCATAAAGGCGGCATTGCTGGAAAGCGTGCCGCTTTCTTGTTGGGCGTCAATGACCTGTTGCAACAACTCATTGCTAAAACTGAGTGCTAACAGGTTATCAGTAAGGTATGCTGAAAGTACATGCCCATCGGCCATCTGATATACAGCTATATCCTCACCATTATAGCTGAACACTTCAGGTTCGCTGACCGGACTCATAAAACAACGGGTAAAGAACTCCTGCAACAAAGGAGCATCATCATCCTCGACATTACAATAGAGAATCTGATTGACCGAATTCTCCGGTTGATGATAGCTCAGCAACACCTTACTTAGCTGCGTACTGAGTCCGTGGGGGGATGCCTCCAGAAATTCATGCACATAATCCCGCAAATAATTCACCATATCGGATGTCGGCAAGGAAGCAATAATCAACGAGCCCTCGCTAACATCATCCAAAAATGCCACCACATCATCAGTTTCCACCACGGCAATGGCATCGGCAGGTACCAAAGAGTATAAACTGGTTATTTCTGTCTGCGAAATCCTGGAATGACGTAGATACTGATAAGCCACCACGCCTGCTATCAGCAATAGCAAGGACATAGCTACGGCAATCCTATGTACCACGACGGATTTCATATTTGTTAGAAAATTTTCACAAAAGTATTAAAAACTTCTAACATGCGCAAGGAAAGTCTAAAAAAAATTAAAATTTTAATTCTAATCTATCGTAAGCATAATGGATATGAGGAGGTAGTTGAGCATCTGCGACAGCATGAAGGCCCGCATAATGACTCATGTGAATAAAGTAGGTTTCCTTAGCACCTATGCGGAGTGCATTGTCAATGGCTTGTTCTATGTTCTGATGGGTAGGATGTTCATAAACATGCAAGGCATTCATGATCAACACATCCAATCCTTTCAAGGCATCATACGACTCCTGGGGCATGGTTTTCATATCAGTGACGTACCCAAAGGTGCCGATACGGAAGCCTAAGATAGGCAAATCGCCATGCATGACTCTCAAAGGGAGCACTTCAGTATTCTTCACCTTGAACGCTTGGAAAGGGACAACTTCATGAAGGCTGATGCCTGGCACTCCAGGGTATTTCTCCTTTACAAAGCAATAGGGCAAACGTGTTTGCAGGTCACGAGCCGTATAATCCTCAGCATACACATCCACATCACCAAACACATTGCTGGGACGTAAATCATCCAAACCGCCTACATGGTCGGAATGCTCATGGGTAATCAGAATGGCATCTGGTACCACGAATGGCTGCACCTGCAAATATTGTTGACGGAAATCAGGACCACAATCAATCAGGATCACAGCATCATCAGTATAAACCAACGAGGAGCAACGCAAGCGCTTGTCACGAGGGTCAGTTGACCTGCATACCTCGCAATTGCACCCTAAAGTGGGTACGCCCATGGATGTTCCAGAGCCTAAAATCCTGACTTTCATATCGACACTATTCTATAAAATTCACTTCGGGATGTATCTCAATGCCAAACTGCGATACCACATCACGGCAAACAGCCTCCGACAATGCCACAATATCAGCACCCGTAGCGTTACCTAAATTGACCAATATCAATGCTTGCTTGTCATAGACAGCTGCATGGCCCAACGCCTTGCCCTTCCAGCCTGCTTGTTCAATCATCCAACCAGCAGGTATCTTGACATGCTGCTCATCTACTTCATAATATGGCATATTGGGATATTGAGCCAAGAGACTTTGCCATTTCTCCCTGGTCACGATAGGATTAGTAAAGAAGCTGCCAGCATTACCCAGCACTTGAGGGTCGGGCAACTTACTCTGGCGTATCTTGATGATAGTTTGTCGCACTAATGGCAATGTGACTGATGGAGCATCTGCTAACTCTTTACGGATGGTACCATAATCCAATTTAAATTGGACCACTTTACTCAACTTAAAGTTGACATAGGTCACAAAGTAAATCTTCATCTCAGGGCGTTTGAAGACACTATCGCGATAAGCATACGCACATTCAGACTGCTGGAATACCCTTTTCTGTCCTTTGTTATCAATGGTTTCAACAGAGGTAATCAAGTCTTTCACCTCTACACCATAAGCGCCGATATTCTGTACGGCACTGGCACCCACCTCACCGGGGATGAGTGAAAGATTCTCTGCACCATACCAACCTTGACTGACGCAGTAGTCAACAAAGTCATCCCACACTTCTCCAGCACCCACACGGATAAATACTTCACTATCATTTTCAGCGGTCACCTCCATCCCTTTAATCTGAGAATGTAGCACAGTGCCTTCATAGCGTTCATGCATGAACAACAGATTGCAGCCACCACCCACATGCAGGTAAGGAGTTTTCACCTTTCCAGCAGCAATAAAGCCGATGAGTTCCTCCTCACTGTGGTATTCCAGTAACTGAGCTGCAGTTACCTTCAATCCAAAAGTATTCTTTATAATGCCATTATCCATTATTAATTATGCATTATTCATTAAATCGAAGTATCTTCAAACTTATACATTTCCCATTCACCGCCACGCTTACGAAAATACAGGATAATAGAGGTACCATCCTGAAATCCATTCACCTTCAATATCTTTCTTCTCGACCTGCCATCATTAGCCTGGCCGTAGTTGATGTTCGTCAATCTATCGACGGGCAGTTCGGGCTTGAAAGCGAACCACTGACTGATGCCCAAAGTTGTCTCCAAGATGGAGAACTCATCATCAGGATCTAAGGTAACAAATTCTATGGGATTGGATAAATGATACAACTGATAAATGCTGTCATTGGCAAATCTACTATAGAAAGACAAGAAACCACTTGCATCATCTATAGAAGACAACGGCATCAAAGAGATGGAGTCGAGCATCCAGACACCCTTGTCCCGTTCAAAAAAATAGCGTTGCCTCATCCTGGAATCCAAATAGATCCATTCCACTTCTGCTGAGTTGAGCGAGGTGTCACCTTCAAAATCAAAATCCGAGTCCTTGTCGAACATCAAGGTATAAGTGGATTGTTCGGAGAACAGATGGTCGTGTTGCCAATCATTCCGTTCAACCAGATTTGTACCTTCCTGCGTAATGACAGGTAACGGGAACCTCACCCTACGTCGTTGCAAGCGTTCATTGGAAGCAAAATTCCATATAAAGTCGTCGAACAGCTCATCCACCCTGGTGGAAACTTCCACTTTTTCTTCTTCAGGCTCCTGTTCGGGTGGTGCTATAGCTACTAATGTATCGTTGGGTATCAATTCACTCTCTTCAGTGACATGAACTTTCTTCCCCCCACAGGATGCGAGGAGATACGTCATCAAAAGACAACCAAATAATTCCCAACTACACCTCTTCATTTATTCAGCTTAATCTTTAATTTCTCCAACATATCAGCAGTCATGGTGGCTAAATCATACTTTGGCTGCCACCCCCACTCTGCTCGTGCACAGCTGTCGTCCATGCAGTCGGGCCAACTCTCAGCTATGTGTTGTTTCAACGGATCAACCTGATATTCCATCTCAAACTGAGGCAGATGCTGCTTAATTGCCTCATAAATAGTCTCAGGCGCAAAACTCATAGAGGCCAAGTTAAAAGCATTGCGATGTACCAGTTTGGCAGGATCGGCCTCCATCAACATGATAGAAGCATGCAATGCATCAGGCATATATATCATATCCATCAGGGTACCCTCTTTAATAGGACAGATAAACTTCTCACCCCTTACAGCATAATAATAGATATCCACTGCATAGTCAGTAGTACCACCACCTGGAGGCGTTACATACGAAATGATGCCCGGATAGCGTACCGACCTGGTATCCACCCCATATTTCATAAAATAATAGTCGCTCAACAACTCGGTGGTTACCTTGCTTACGCCATAGATGGTACCCGGACGCTGTATGGTGTCCTGAGGAGTCATCACATGGGGCGTAGAAAGGCCAAACGAACCGATGGAACTGGGGGTAAACACAGCACAATGATACTCACGTGCCACCTCTAACACATTCCACAAACCATCCACACCAATCTTCCAAGCCAAGCGAGGATTTCTTTCTGCCACCACCGACAGCAAAGCTGCCAGATTATAAATGGTGTCTATATGGTAATCCCTTACCACTTTCGCTATGGCATCGGAATCAGTAACATCAGCCAAAGCTGATGGTCCTGACTCTTTCAACACGCCCGTTGGTTCTGCTCCTCTTATATATCCAGCAATCACATGACTATTGCCATACCTGTTTCTTAACTCCATGGTTAGCTCCGAACCAATCTGTCCAGTAGAGCCAATGACCAGTATATTTTTCATATCTTAAGTTTTTTAGGTCTATTCTCATTTTGTTGGACAAAGATAATCAATATTTGAATTATTTTCGCTAATTTGGCGGTGAAATTGAGTATTAACACTAAATCTTAAACATTTTGATATTATGTACGGAAAAATGCAAGAACATCTCGCCCAAACATTGGCTGAGATCAAGGAAGCCGGACTCTATAAAGAGGAGCGACTCATTGAAAGTCCACAACGTGCTGCCATTACGGTGAAAGGACAAGAAGTGCTGAATTTTTGTGCAAACAACTATTTAGGACTATCTGACAATCCACGGTTAATCGAGGCAGCCAAGAAGATGATGGATAAACGTGGCTACGGCATGTCATCTGTTCGTTTTATCTGTGGCACACAAGATATTCACAAAGAATTGGAGGCTGCCATAGCCGACTATTTCCACACCGAAGACACCATTCTGTATGCAGCCTGCTTCGATGCCAACGGTGGTGTGTTCGAGCCTCTGTTCACTGAAGAGGACGCTATCATCAGCGACTCACTGAACCATGCCAGCATCATCGATGGCGTTCGTCTATGCAAAGCAAAACGCTATCGTTATGCCAACGCCAATATGGAAGAACTGGAGAAATGTCTGAAGGAGGCTCAGGCCCAGCGCTTCCGCATCATCTGTACAGATGGTGTATTCTCTATGGATGGCAATGTTGCTCCACTCGACAAGATTTGTGATTTAGCAGAAAAGTACGATGCCCTGGTAATGGTTGATGAATCACACTCTGCGGGTGTGGTAGGTGCAACAGGACACGGTGTGAGTGAGTTATACAAGACCTATGGTCGTGTGGACATTTATACAGGCACTTTGGGCAAGGCCTTTGGTGGTGCAATGGGTGGTTTTACTACCGGTCGCAAAGAGATCATCGACTTATTGCGCCAGCGCAGTCGTCCTTACCTATTCTCCAACTCAGTGGCTCCTGCTATTATCGGTGCTGCTCTCGAAACATTCAAGATGCTGAAAGAAAGCAATGCGTTGCATGACAAACTGGTAGGCAATGTAAACTATTTCCGTGACAAGATGATAGCAGCTGGCTTTGACATCAAACCTACACAGAGTGCCATCTGTGCCGTTATGCTGTATGATGCGAAGTTGTCGCAGGTATTTGCTGCCAAGATGCAGGAAGAAGGTATCTATGTTACTGGCTTCTATTATCCAGTTGTACCGAAGGGTGAGGCTCGTATTCGTGTACAGCTCTCTGCTGGTCATGAGCGCGAGCACCTCGACAGGTGTATCAATGCCTTTATAAAAGTTGGCAAAGAGCTTGGCGTACTGAAATAAGAAAAGTCCCTGATTGAAGCAAAATCCCCCGCTAATTGGCGGGGGATTTTTTATAATCTGTCAGCATAAACGTTCAGAACAATTCTTCAGTCGTATAGCTATGGGGCAAAGCCCTGCAGTTATATTGCGATGCCATCGTTTCACCATAGGCACCTGCCGAACGAATGGCAATCAAGTCACCACGCCTTACCTTATTCAAATCAACCGCCTTACCGAATACATCGCTCGATTCACAGATAGGGCCTACCACGTCATACGTCTCGACTGGCAAGTCAGAAGTGATATTTTCAATCTTATGATATGCCTGATAAAGAGCGGGACGGATCAATTCAGTCATGCCGGCATCCAAAATAGCAAACTGCTTGTTGGTGCCTTGCTTAACATATAGCACCTTTGAGATAAGACTTCCACACTGTGCCACCACCGAGCGACCAGGTTCGAAGTGCAAAATTTGTCCTTCACGTCGCTTGATAAGAGCATTGAATGTCCTCAAATATTCTTGGAAGTTGGGTATAGATTGTCGGTTAGGATGCTGGTAATCAACACCCAGTCCGCCTCCTACATTAATATTCTCTATCTTAATATGATGTTGCTCGAATTGTGTCAGCAACTCATTCACACGATTGCAGAGAGCTGCAAAATCTCCCATGTCCAAAATTTGAGAACCTATATGGAAATGCAAACCAACAAACTTGACATGCTGCATCTGTTGTGCTAAAGCAATCACACGTTCCACATCGCTCAAGGCAATGCCAAACTTATTCTCAGCCATACCCGTAGTGATGTTAGCATGAGTATGCGCCTTCACATCAGGATTCACACGAAACTCCACCTGTGCCACGACTCCTTTGGCAGCTGCCAGTTCGTTGATAATCTCCAGTTCTGGAATCGACTCCACATTGAAGCAGAAAATGCCGTGTTCCAAACCGAGGTTGATTTCCCAATCAGCTTTACCAACACCTGCAAACACAATCTTATCTGGGGAAAAGCCAGCCTGCAAAGCCGCCCTGATTTCTCCTCCACTCACACAATCGGCACCTAACCCATATTCACGGATGGTACGCAACACTTGAGGATTGGCATTAGCTTTCACCGCATAATGCACTACGGCATTGTCTATCTTGCTCAGCTCTTTCTGAATCACCTCCAGTGTTTCACGCAAGATGCGAGTGTCGTAATAATAAAATGGTGTCTGCAAGGCACCGAACTTTTCAATAGGAAATTGTCCTTTCATTTAGTTGCATTAATGAATACTCCCCCGCCCTTATGGGCAGGGGAATAATAATTATTTTCCGTTAAATAACTTGTCACTGAGTTGCTGCAATGCTTTCTTCTTGTCGCACTGGCGAATCAACAGAGAAATGTTATAGTTACTGCCACCATAGGAAATCATACGTACAGGGATGTCTTGCAAAGCATCAACAGCCAATGCCTCGAAGCCAATGTTCTCCCATTCCAGATCACCCACAATGCAAACAATACACATCTCCTTATCCACCGTCACTGTGCCATATTTACGCAAGTCTTCCAGTATTTCATTCAAGTGCTTGGTATTATCAATTGTCACAGACACACCCACCTCAGAGGTACAAATCATATCGATACTGGTCTGGTAGCTCTCAAAGATTTCAAATACCTTACGCAAGAAACCGTAAGCCAGCAACATACGGCTCGACTTGATTTTAATAGCTGTGATATTGTCCTTAGCAGCTACAGCCTTGATAGTGTCACGCTTGGTCTTATTGGAGATCAAGGTACCAGGAGCGTTAGGCTCCATCGTATTCAGCAAGCGTACAGGGATATTGGCATACTTAGCAGGCTGGATACAGGTCGGGTGCAGGATCTTGGCACCGAAATAAGCCAACTCGGCAGCTTCCTCGAAATGCAGCATAGGCACAGGATCGGTCTTGTCCACCACACGAGGATCGTTGTTGTGCATACCGTCGATGTCAGTCCATATCTGAATCTCCTCTGCATTGATAGCGGCACCCAGCAGTGAAGCCGTATAATCGCTGCCACCACGCTGCAGGTTATCCACCTCACCATAAGAGTTGCGGCAGATAAAGCCCTGGGTAATATAGAGATCGGCACCCTGATGCAAATCCAATTGAGCCAATAATTTATCCTTGATATATACAGGATCTGGTTCCGCATTCTTATCCATGCGCATAAAGTCAAGTGCATTCAGCAGCACCGACTTTACTCCTTGCTCCTGCAAATAAAGATTCATCATGGCGGTAGAAATCAGTTCACCATGAGAAAGAATCAGCCTTTCTTCATACAAAGTGAAGAGGTCTTTGGTATAAGAGCGTATTTCATCAAAATGCGACTTGATGACTTCCAAGCCCTTCTGCTTGAACTCTGGTGTCGAATAGAGTTCGTCAATATGACGCTCATATTTACTTTCCAGTTTGTTAATCACTTCATTGGCGCCATCTGGATTCTTCTTGTACAGATAATCCGAGATTTCCACCAATGTGTTTGTAGTACCCGACATGGCCGACAAAACCACAATCTTACACTCACCGTCAGAGATCAGCTTAGCCACATCTTTCATGCGCTGCGCTGTGCCTACTGAAGTACCTCCAAACTTTAATACTTTCATTTTCTAACGCTATTAATTGTTTTTTTATTCTTCTTTTACCAGTTTCTGATCCTCACAACGATACACCTCCCCCAGGAACTCACGGAGCAGTTGCAGGTTGTGGGTAGTCATAATCACCAGTGAACCTGTGTCGCTCAAGTCGTGCAACAACTTAGTAATGGCACGTCCCGTTTCGGTATCCAGGTTACCTGTAGGCTCATCAGCCATGATGATATCAGGAGAGTTGAGCACTGCACGAGCTATCACCACACGTTGCTGCTCGCCACCCGACAACTCATTGGGCAACTTGTCACCCTTATCTTCCATACCCACCAGGTTCAGCACGGCTTTAATACGGTTGTCAATTTCCTTCTTATCGTGCCAGCCTGTTGCTCGTAACACAAATTTGAGGTTGTCATACACAGAGCGATCGGTAAGCAATTGGAAATCCTGAAACACAATACCCAATCTACGTCTTAGCTTAGGTACGTGCTTCTGTTTCAACTTACGCATGTTATAACCCAAAACCTCAGCCTCGCCATCGGTAATATCCAATTCACCATACATGGTTTTCAGTAAACTCGACTTACCTGCACCTACCTTGCCAATAAGATAGACAAAAGAGCCCCTGCATAATTCCAGGTCCACCCCTCGCAGTACAGTGTCATAGTCCTGACTAACCCTGACGCCCTTGTATTTTACCAACACTTCACCCATCAATGTTTCTTCCAATTAGGTTTATGACGCTCTTCCAACTCACGCGCCAAATCCTCTATACTCAAGCCCTTGGCAGTGAGCATCACGATGAGGTGATACAACAAGTCAGAACCTTCATATATCAAGCGATCATTGGTACCGTTAGCAGCCTCAATGATGGTCTCAACGGCCTCCTCACCTACTTTTTGTGCCATCTTGTTGATGCCACTCTGGAACAGACTGGTGGTATAGGAACCTTCTGGCATCTCCTCATGACGTTGCTGTATGAAACGCTGCAACTCTTTAAGGAACATCACAGGTTCCCGATTCTCTTCACCCCAACAGGTATCTGTTCCCGTATGACATACAGGTCCTCTGGGATGTACCTGTATCAATAAGGTGTCATGATCGCAGTCCTCCTTGATAGACACCACATCCAAAAAGTTGCCACTTTCTTCTCCTTTGATCCACAAACGCTGTCGTGTGCGGCTATAGAAAGTAACAAGTCCTGTTCCCACAGTCTTGTCATACGCTTCCTGATTCATATATCCGAGCATCAGCACCTTAGCTGTTTCTGCATCCTGTATAATGGCAGGTACCAGCCCGTTCATTTTGTTAAAATCTAACATCTTTTACCTTCTTATTGTGATATTCTCGTTGCAAAGATACGACTTTAATTCGGAAATACGTATATCTCCAAAGTGAAAAACGCCAGCTGCCAGTGCAGCATCTGCTTTTCCTATGGTAAAAACATCACGAAAATGTTCCATCTTACCTGCTCCACCTGATGCGATGACCGGTATCGACAAGTCATCACTAAGTTTTGCCAACGCCTCATTGGCATAGCCCGTACGCACACCGTCATGGTTCATGCTGGTAAAAAGAATCTCGCCTGCACCGCGCTGCTCACCTTCCTTTGCCCAGCTGAACAACTCTTTGTCGGTCTCTACCCTGCCACCATTCAAATAGCACCACCATCCCTTCTCCGTCTGTTTGGCATCAATCGCCAACACGCAAACCTGCGATCCGAAGTTACGGGCTATCTCGTCTATCAGTTCAGGATGTTTGATAGCTGCCGAGTTGATGGATATCTTATCGGCACCAGCGCCCAGCAGTCTGTCCACGTCACTCAACTCATGGATGCCACCACCCACCGTAAAGGGGATGCTGATATTCTCGGCAATGCGTTTTACCAATTCGGTAAAAGTCTTACGCCCCTCGAAACTGGCCGTAATATCCAGGAAGACCAGTTCGTCGGCACCCTGCTCGCTGTAAGCACGTGCCAGTTCCACTGGGTCGCCAGCCTGACGAAGGTTCACAAAGTTAGTGCCCTTCACCGTCTGTCCGTCCTTGATGTCCAGACAAGGTATGATTCGTTTAGCTAACATACTTATTGAATTACGTACTTCTCTATATCTGTAATTGTAATGCGGCCCTCATAAAGCGCCTTGCCAAAAATCACGCCAGGCACGTTTGCTTCCGCCAGTGCCTCAATATCCTCCATGCTGCTCACGCCACCACTGGCAATAAGGTACAAGTCGGGATATTGAGCCAAAATATCTTTGTATAAAGAGATGGCAGGTCCTTGCAACATGCCATCCCTACTGATTTCAGTGCATATCACCTTCTGCACACCTTGTTGCGTATAATGCTGCAGAAATGCCATCAGTTCGTTGTCGCTGTCTTCCAGCCATCCACTTACGGCTACCTTTCCCTCTTTCACATCGGCGCCTAAGATGATTCTCTCAGGACCATATTTCAGCAACCAACGCTGAAAGGTATCAGGCTCTTTTACGGCAATGCTGCCACCTGTCACCATCTGCGCCCCACAATCAAACACAATGCGCAGGTCATCATCTGTCTTCACCCCACCACCAAAATCTATCACCAGACTGGTGGCATTGGCAATCTGCTCCAGCGTGCGCCAGTTCACCACATGCATTGATTTAGCGCCATCCAAATCCACCACATGCAGACGGGTAATGCCATGATCTTCCATCTCCTTGGCCACATCAGCAGGCAAAGCACTGTATTCCTTCACCTTGTCATAGTCACCCTGCGAGAGCCTCACGCACTTGCCGTCGATGATATCTATAGCGGGTATCAGTTCAATCATATCTCAAACAAGAAGTTTTTAAGAATCTGTTCGCCTATCGAGCCACTCTTTTCGGGATGAAACTGGGTAGCATAGAAATTGTCTTTCTGCATGGCAGCACTGAAAGGCTGTATATAGTCGGTGGTTGCCGCCGTATAGTCGCCCACAGGCACATAGTAGCTGTGCACGAAATACACGTAAGGGTCAGCAGGCAGTCCTTTCAGCAGCTTGCCCTTCATATTATATAAGGTATTCCAACCCATGTGTGGCACTTTATCCTCATGGCGCTGGTTGATAAAACGTTTCACCTCAGTGTCAAAGATACCTAAGCACTGGGTATCACCTTCCTCTGAATAGCGGCACATCAGTTGCATACCCAGACATATACCCAACACTGGTTTCGTAAGACTCTTGATCAGCAAGTCAAGACCACGTTCCTTCAAGAAACTCATGGTGGTAGCAGCCTCTCCCACTCCGGGAAAAATCACCTTGTCGGCATTTCGTATCAGTTGTTCATCAGCCGTAATGACAGATGCCACGCCCAGCCTTTTCAAGGCATTCTCTACCGAGCGTATATTGCCAGCATTATAGTCTATGATGACTGCTTTCATTATTCTCTAATTCTGTTAGTAAAAAAAATCGGCAACAAAAATAGCAAAATTATTTGCACAATCCAAATATAATACATACCTTTGCAACCGCAAAACCAAATTGGTGCGTTAGTTCAGTTGGTTAGAATACGTGCCTGTCACGCACGGGGTCACGAGTTCGAGTCTCGTACGCACCGCCTAAAGGATAGCTCACAAGGCTATCCTTTTTGTTTTATACGGGCCTGAACTGTCGTTGTTCCTCGTTATACACGAAGCCGTTTTCCAACAAAACAGCCTTCAGTTCCTCCATGTCCTTGTCAAAGTAAGCGCACAAGCCCTCCAAGTCGTCAAACTCGCCGTCTCTCAGCAGCATGTTCACGCTGGAAACCAGCATCATCGGATCATTGGGTAGATAGTCCATTGTCTATTCTTGTTTTTAGTTAAGCATATTCTCTTACAGCATAAAACGGTCAAACATCGCCTTATAGGCCTCCACCTTTTTGTCAAAGGCCAATGGATAAGCCCTTGATGACGAAGGAAGACGATAGAGCACTATCTGCATACCATCGCAGTTGCTAACGTCAGGTACAGGTACAGAGCCATTCACCTTAGGCATTTCAGCGATGTGAAGTATATCACAGATGGTTGCTGTAGCTTTCTCGCCTGTAGTGACAATAGCTCGCAAATGAGGAAGACGTTTCATCAGTTGCTGTATATCGGTAGGCTCCACCACTTCCAGGAACTTATCGGAAGCATTGTCCTTCAGTCGCCTCACAGCCGTAGAGGTGTCGAAGAAAGCAATGCCCTTTTCCTGGCAAAACGCCACAATCTCCTCTATCTTGAACCGCTTGGCAGCTTCATCCACAAAGTGATGACGGTTGCCAAAGAACACTGCCCCCTCAATTCTCCAGTGGTCGTTGATGAAGTTAGGATAGAAGAAGTCCATGCACCACCGCTTTCGCTGGGGAGGAAAGCTACCCAGAAACAACACCTTGCCATTTTCGGGCAAGAACGGTTGCAAAGGATGATACTCCACCTCATCAGTGCTACGCTGTATATTCTCTATGTTCAGATACGATATCATGGCATCAAAGATACGAAAAACGCAACAATCTCTGCGCTGATGACAGGATAATTATTATCTTTGCACCATAACTACTAAAAAACATTGGTTATGAACATAGGAGATAAAGCCCCCGAGATACTGGGCAAAGACGAACAGGGACGTGATATCCGTCTGAGTGATTATCGTGGACGCAAACTGGTGCTCTATTTTTACCCCAAGGACAACACCAGTGGCTGCACAGCAGAGGCATGCAGCCTGCGTGATCGTTACAGCGACCTGCAAGGAGCAGGCTACGAGGTGGTAGGCGTGAGCAAAGACTCAGCTGCCTCTCATGTAAAGTTCAAGGAGAAACACGAACTGCCTTTCCCACTGATAGCCGATGTTGACCACACCCTCCTGGAAGCCATGGGCGCCTGGGGCGAGAAAGTCATGTATGGCAAGAAGACAGTAGGCACCATCCGCACCACCTTTATCATCAACGAAGAAGGCATCATCGAGCAGATTTATGCCGGCAAGCAGGTGAAGACCAAGGAGCATGCCGACCAGATCTTGGCAAAATAACAACTTTCAGCTTTTCATCCATTCCCTGCGCTCTGCTTCGTCCATCTTCTCAATGGCATAGCGGAGTGTAGTGCGTGGCATCTCGTGCACATGCTGTCGCAAGAATGCACGCAGCAATTCCATGCTCACCCGTTTGCCCATCTCACGCAGCATCCATCCCACCGCCTTGTGCATCAGGTCGTGCGGATGGTGCAGGTGCATCTCGGCATAGCGCAGGCACCACGACGGGTCGCCCGCCTGCGATGTTTGCCAGGTACACACCATACTCATGCGTTGTCGCCACAGGTTATTGCTATGCGCCAGTTCGTCAAGTACCTTTTGTTTATAGTTTTTGTCCCCCAGCTGTGAAGGCAATAGCAGCCAAGAGCCCAGTATCTTAGGCACAGACAAGTCCACTAAGTCCCAGTTATTTGCCTGTTCGGCATATTGCAGATACATTGTCACTATCTCATCGCGCCCTTTGATGGCCTCCACCTCATTTTCCAGTCGCTTGGTAGCCAGCTTCTCAAATTTCGCCACAAGTATCAGCAGTCCGCAGAGCCTCACCTCATGCCATTTGTTCATCAGCAGCTCAGGCACCTCATTCAGTGGGTACTCCTTCCATACCCCCTTCACCACCTCCCTGGTCTGTGGCACTTTCAATCCCAAGAACGCATCGCCCTCACCATACTCCCCCTCTCCAGTCTTGAAGAAGCCCATCAGCACCTCTCGTTGCTTATCATTCCGCAACAATTCCATATATCTTATAATCTCCTTTGCGGTATTCATATCAGAACATGCCAGTAACTCATTTTCGCAAAGGTACAACTTTTTCCTTTCTCCAAACAATCATTATTGAAATATTCTTCTTACCTTTACGGTAATTATTAATAATTGTATCGACCATGAAAAGATTTGTTTCAACCTTACTTTTGGTGTTTATCACCATGATGACCTGGGCGCAAAGCAATGCTGCATTTGACAAGCTCAAGGCTGATCCGAAAAAGGCTTATGGCAATGATTACCCTTACGAAATGAAGGTTAGTAAGCTGACCAAAACGCCCAAAGGATACAAACCATTTTACATCAGTCACTACGCTCGTCACGGATCGCGTTATTACTGGAGCGACCAGCTATACAAAGACCTGGACACGCTGCTTACCACCGCCCACGACAAGCGCTTGCTTACCCAAGAGGGTGAGAACTTCTACAACAAGTTTATGGTGGCCAAGCAGGAACTGATGACGGGTGTTAGCGAACTTACGCAACTGGGTTGGGACCAGCATCAGTTTATTGCCCGTACCATGTATAACAACTTCCCTGAAGTGTTCAAGAAAGGGGGCAATGTATTGGCTATCTCATCACTGTCAGGTCGCTGCGTCATCAGTATGGCTGCTTTCTGTCAGGAACTGGTGCAGTGTAACCCCAAAATAGAGATACGTGAGCAGTCATCGCGCTTTACCCTCGACGGGGTGGTGCCTACTGACAGTCAGAACCCTGTAAAGCATAACTTTCCAAGACCGAACAGGCCTCGTTATGAGAACAATCGTGATAAGTTCCAAAGCGACAACAGTCTGAGCAGCAAGGTAGTGGAAAGAGTATTTACCAGCACCGAGGGCTTGCCTGGCAAACCAGAGACATTGGGCAACAGCCTCATCGGTCTTTATACTACATTGCCCAGCATCTTCCACGAGGGCATGATGGGCAACATCGTGACTGACCAGGAGATTGTGGATCGTTGGGAGGCTTCGAACCTGGGTTCGTACTCATGGGTTTTTGCAGGCCAGTATAACATGATTCCTATCTTGGAAGACATCATGAACAAGGCTGATGCGGTGGTGAAAGGCACCAGCGACCGTATATCGGACTTGCGCTTCGGACATGACACTTGCATTGGTCCGCTGACCGTACTGATGGGCATCAACGGTGCCGACCTTGACCCTGAGGATCCCTATGAGGTGAAGAACATCTACCAGAACTGGGAGACTTGCAAGGCTTCGAACATCCAGTTGGTGTTCTATCGTGGCAAGAAGGGCAGCGATGACATTCTGGTAAAGTGCCTGCTGAATGGCGATGAGGCAAAACTGCCTGTGCCTACCAGCATGTACCCATATTATAAGTGGAGCGATTTCAAGAAGTATTATCAGGATAAGATTAACAGCATCGTGAAATAAGAAACAAAAATACGGCAGAGTTTTTGTTGTTTCCAAATAAAGCACTACCTTTGCAGTCGCAAAAGCAACAAAAGCTGCTGCATCGCCACTTTAGCTCAGTCGGTAGAGCAACGCATTCGTAACGCGTAGGTCGCCAGTTCAAGTCTGGCAAGTGGCTCAAAACTCGCATGAAGAAACGCACCATACACATTCTGATTGGCATTTTTATCGCCTTAGTGCTGGTGGCTTGTGCCATCGGCGGTGCTTTCTATTATTTCTTCATGGCACCACAATTCTTCCCCCAGCAAACTGCCTATGTCTATATTGATCGTGACGATACGGCCGACTCGGTGTATGTCAAGGTGCAGGAGGTGGGCAACGTGAAGGATTTTCATGGTTTCAAGTGGATGAGCGAGTACCGTCACTATCCTGAGAGCATCAGTACTGGGCGCTACGAGATTCGCAACGGCGAGAGTGTGTATCATGTGTTCAGCCGTATCTGGCGAGGCTATCAAACGCCTTTGAACGTTACCATCAACAGTGCTCGCACCATGAGGAGGTTGGCCGGACAGGTGGGGCGTCAGCTGATGATTGACTCTGTGGAGATTGCCATCTTGATGTATGACTCGGCTTTTCAGGTGAAGATGGGTTATACCAAAGAGACGATGCCTGCATTGTTTATCCCTGAGACCTATGAGATGTACTGGGATATCTCGGTGGATGAGTTTTTCGAGCGTATGCAGACTGAGCATAAAAGGTTCTGGAACAACAGTCGTCAGGCCAAAGCCAAAGAGATGGGACTGACAGAGAACGAGGTATCTACCCTTGCCTCGATTGTGGAGGAGGAAACCAACAACAATCCAGAGAAACCATCGGTAGCTGGTTTGTACTATAACCGCTTGCGTATAGGCATGCCTTTACAAGCTGACCCTACCATCAAGTTTGCGCTGCAAGAGTTTGGCATTCGCCGTATCCTCAACTCTGATCTGAACGTGGAGTCGCCTTATAACACCTATCTGCACAAAGGATTGCCTCCTGGTCCAATACGCATCCCTTCTGTAGTGGGCTTGGATGCCGTATTGAACTATACACATCATAATTATCTCTATATGTGTGCCAAGGAAGACTTCTCTGGTACGCACAACTTTGCCGCCACCTATCGTGAGCACCTGAACAATGCACAGCGTTACTGGGCGGCTCTGAACAAACGTAGGATCAGCAGATGAAATGGTTTGTATTCTATAATGGTCAACTGCTGTTACAGCAGCAAGGCGATGCTTTGCAGGTGCCTGAAGGCGACAATCCTCCAGTGCCTGTGCCTGCTGGTCATCAGGTGCATGAGGTGACGATGGACGATGGCGTGAAGGTGAAGACTTTCGAGCTGGATAAAGAAGTGGAGGAGTTGGCTGTTCAAGCCTGCCATGAAGAGCCCACAGCACTCCTCCCCTTAGCAAGGGGAGGTGTTTGCGAAGCAAACAGAGGGGTATGTCAATGGTCAATGGTTGGTTTACGTGATTCCTTCAACTATATCCCTTTAGAAGATTATCTCTGCGGAGGAAAAGCCTCACAGATTCTCTATTGGGACAAGCACAGTCGCTTCTGTCCCACTTGTGGGGTACCTACCGTACAGGAGACGCCCATCATGAAGAAATGTCCTATGTGTGGACTGGAAATGTATCCTCCTATCGCTACTGCCATCATTGTGCTGATTCAGCGTGGTGACGAGATACTGCTGGTGCACAATCGTGCGTTCAAACGCGACTACTACGGACTGGTGGCTGGCTTCCTGGAGGCTGGCGAGAGTCTGGAGCAGTGTGTGCATCGTGAGGTAATGGAAGAGACAGGACTCACCATTAAGAACCTTCGATACTTTGGCAGTCAGACATGGCCCTACCCCAGCGGACTGATGGTAGGGTTCACAGCCGAATACGAAAGCGGTACCATCAAATTGCAGGAAGACGAACTGACGGCAGGTGCCTTCTACAATCGCAATAACCTACCGCATATTCCGCAAAAGATGAGCATCGCCCGCAAGCTCATAGACTGGTGGTTGACGAAATAAAAAACAATCCCCCGCCGAATGGCAGGGGATTTGTTTTGTTAGGCGAAGTTATCGAACATCAAGTTCTGTGAAGGAACGCCCAAATCATAGAGCAGACCTTCTACAGCCTTAGACATCGGACCAGGACCACACATGTAGTACTCGATATCCTCTGGTGCCTCATGATCCTTCAAGTAGTCATTATACATCACTTGATGAACGAAACCAGCTGTATATTTCACGCCAGCAGCATCAGCAGCGGGATCTGGACGGTCGAGTGCCAAGTGGAAGTGGAAGTTCGGGAAGTCTTTCTCCAATCCGAGGAAATCATCCAAATAGAATACTTCATTCAAAGCACGTGCGCCATAGAAATAGTGCATCTCACGATCTGTGGTATGCAACGTCTTACACATATGCATAATCTGTGCACGCAGAGGAGCCATACCGGCACCACCACCTACCCAAATCATCTCGCGCTTAGAATCGAAGATTGGATGGAACTCTCCATAAGGACCACTCATTCTCACCTTGTCGCCTGGCTTCAGGCTGAAGATATATGAAGAAGCGATACCTGGACTAACATCCATAAAGCCCACCTGTGGTTTTGGCTTAAACGGAGGTGTTGCAATACGGACGGTCAACATGAAGCGATCGCCCTCAGCAGGATAGTTAGCCATAGAGTAAGCACGGATAGTTGGCGTGTCGTTCTTGCACTTCAAGGTGAACAAGCCGAACTTCTCCCATGCTGGCAAATATTCGCCCAAAGATTCCTTATCAATGTCCTTGTCATAGTCCATTGAGTATGCAGGAATCTGGATCTGTGCATAAGAACCTGGGATGAAGTCCATGTGCTCGCCAGGAGGCAGCTGTACGATGAACTCCTTGATAAATGAAGCCACATTCTTATTAGAAACAACAGTACACTCATATTCCTTCACACCGAGGATGCTCTCAGGAATCTTGATAGAGAGGTCGTTCTTCACCTTTACCTGACAGCCCAGACGCCAATGGTCTTGCTGCTGTTTACGGGTAAAGTGAGAGGTCTCTGATGGCAGGATCTCACCACCACCTTCGAGCACCTGTACCTTGCACTGGCCGCAAGAGCCCTTACCACCGCAGGCAGAAGGGAGGTGAACGTCATTTGTAACCAATGTATTGAGCAAAGTGTTACCCATTTGGACATCGAGCACCTTATCACCCCCATTAATCGTAATCTTAACATTGCCTGAAGGCACCAGATAATACTTGGCCACCAACAGGATAATGACAAGCAGCAGGATGACTACAAGGAATACCCCAATGCTCGCTAATATTAAATTCATATCCATTGTATATTCCTTTCCTTTTTAGAGTTTCAAACCAGAGAAGCACATAAAGCCCATAGCCATCAAGCCTACTACGATGAATGTAATGCCCAAACCCTTCAGAGGAGCAGGTACATCTGAGTAAGCCATCTTTTCACGGATAGCAGCCAAACCTACAATAGCCAGCAACCAACCGATACCAGAACCTAAAGCATAGCCCAGCGCATCAAGCACACCACCTATATATTTAGGATCACTTGGATTCAAACCTATGCGCTGCTGCATGAACAATGACGCACCCATGATAGCGCAGTTAACGGCAATCAGAGGCAGGAAGATACCCAAAGCGTTATAAAGTGAAGGGCTGAAACGCTCCACCACCATTTCCACAATCTGTACGATAGCGGCGATAACGGCAATGAAGAGGATGAAGCTGAGGAAACTCAGATCAACACCTGGAATCAAAGCGCCTTCAGATAAAACGTATGTCTGCAGCAGATAGTTCACAGGCAAGGTAACCACCAACACGAAAGTAACGGCAGCACCCAAGCCCAAAGCAGTCTTTACATTCTTTGATACGGCAAGATAAGAGCACATACCCAGGAAGAATGCAAATATCATATTGTCCACGAAAATAGAGCGGACGATTAAGCTAAAGAAATGTTCCATACTCTTTCAATTATTACTTTTCTTGCAATTCTTTATTGTGGGCACGCTGGTACCAAATGATGCAAGCCACGATGATCAGCGCCATCGGAGACATCACCATCAGACCATTGTTAATGTAACCCATATCCTTTATCCAATCATAGTTCAACAGGTTGAAGCCAAGCAATGTACCTGAGCCGAGAATTTCACGGAACACAGCCACAATAACAAGAATCTTGGCATAACCCAGACCGTTACCAACTCCATCAAGGAATGACTCCCAAGGACCGTTCTGCATGGCGAACGCCTCCAAACGACCCATCAGGATACAGTTGGTAATAATCAGACCCACATACACTGACAGCTGAACACTTACATCGTAAGCGAAAGCCTTCAGAATCTCACTAACGATGGTCACCAAGCTCGCAACCACTACCAACTGAACGATGATACGGATGCGGTTAGGAACCGTCTTACGAAGCAAGGAGATTACCACATTGGCAAAAGCGGTGATAACCGTTACTGCCAGACCCATCACAATGGCTGGCTCCAACTTGCTGGTCACAGCAAGCGCAGAGCAGATACCCAATACCTGAACGGTAACAGGATTGTTCAAGCCAAGAGGAGTCATGAACACTTCTTTATTCTTTGCTGAAAATAATGATGACATATTCTTTCCTCCTCTTATTTATTGGTTAAAAATGCCTTGTAATTATTCAAGCAGTCTTTCAGCATGGCATCTACACCATTAGAGGTCATGGTACCACCAGTGATACCATCCACCTTGTTGATGTGACCCTTAGCCTGACCACTCTTCACCACTTCCAGTGCCACTTCAGCACCATCAAGCACCTTCTTACCCTCGAACTGCTGCTGGAAGGCTGAATAGCTTTGGATTTCTGCACCCAAACCCGGCGTCTCGCTGGCATGTGAGAAATAAGTGCCATAAACGGTATCCTTATCCTCGTTCAATGTCACATAACCCCAGATAGCGCCCCACAGACCTGCACCGAACACCGGGAATACATACTTCTTCTGACCGTCGATTTCTGCCTCGAAAATGTGCAGCTGACCGTTCTTCTTGAAATCGTTCTCGAAGCTGGTAACGAACTTGCCAGTATAATCGGTGAGCTGTCCGTTCTGGAACAGCTTGTCGGCCTTCACATATTTATTAAAGTCGGCTGCAGCATCAGCTGACTCACGCACGTTGAGTGCATACAGAATCTGCTTCTTGGTGTCGAGCTCTACATTAGCATCCTGACGGCTGCTGAAAGCAGAGTGCACAAAAGAGAGCAGGAATGCCACAATAACAACCATTACCGCAGCATAAATGATAGTATAACTATTACTATTGGTATTCATTTTCTTAAACGGTATTAATTGTTAAACTTTAGCAACTCGTTTCTCACGGTTGCTGATATTGCTCTGTACTACACAGTAGTCAATCAGCGGAGCGAAGATATTCATCAACAGGATAGCGAGCATCATACCCTCAGGATAACCTGGGTTAAGTACACGAATCACAATCGCCATCACACCAATGAGGAAGCCATAGATATACTTGCCACACTCGGTGCGGGCAGAGGTTACAGGATCGGTAGCCATGAACACGGCACCGAAGCAGAAGCCACCCAGTACCAGGTGCTCATACCAAGGCATGTTAGCAATGGCAGTGTCAGGACCAATGGCATTGAATACCCAAGCCATCAGGGCACCACCAACAAACACGCTGCACATGGTCTTCCAGCTTGCCACACCCGACCACAGCAGAATCACTGCACCAATGGCAATGGCAATCACACTGGTCTCACCAATGGAGCCAGGGATGAAACCTGTAATCATATCCATGTTGAAGTCTGGGAATCCTGTTGGAGAAGCAGCTGTTGCAGCCTGTCCAAGAGCAGTAGCTCCAGTGTAACCATCAACAAACTGATCACCGCCCAAGCCAAAGATAGAACCTTGTGATACCCAAACAGCATCACCCGACATCTTGGTAGGATAAGCAAAGAACAGGAATGCACGGGTAATCAGTGCCACATTGAACACATTCATACCAGTACCGCCAAATACCTCCTTTGCAAATATCACGGCGAAAGCCGTAGCAATGGCCAGGATCCACAACGGGCATTCGATGGGTACAATCAGTGGAATCAACATACCAGATACCAGGAAACCTTCCTGAATCTCCTCGTTCTTCCACTGAGCCACGGCGAACTCAATGCCCAGACCTACCACGTAAGATACTATGATTTTAGGCAGCACAGCCAGGAAACCATAGAAGAACATAGCCCAGAAGCCTCCTTCTGCGCCAGTAGCATTGAAATGCTGATAGCCCACGTTGTACATACCGAACAACATGGCCGGAATCAATGCAATCACTACCAATGACATGATTCGTTTGCTGTCGATGGCATCATGAATATGCGTTCCGGATTTCGCTGTATTGTTAGGCACGAACAGGAAAGTTTCGAAGCCGTCGAATACAGAACGAAATGCGTGTAATTTGCCGCCTTCTTCGAAGTTCGGCTTTATCTTATCCAGATAATTTCTTAACGCGCTCATTATTTAGTTTCTGTTTTTAATTACTTGTTAAAACTTTAAGCCATTTCAGCACGAAGTGCGTCAAGTCCTTCACGTACGATGCGC
The DNA here is from genome assembly GCA_017442855.1 of Bacteroidaceae bacterium. Taxonomy (GTDB): domain Bacteria; phylum Bacteroidota; class Bacteroidia; order Bacteroidales; family Bacteroidaceae; genus Bacteroides. Next base: position 187,210 of record JAFSPM010000037.1, read on the forward strand.
TGTACCTCCACCTTAGAAGAGCATACAAACTCGCAGAGAGCGAAGTCTTCTGGAGCCACCTCATAGATGCCCAACGCCTCCATCTTGTCGATGTCACCGGCGATGATAGCCTTTACCAAATACTCAGGATAGATGTCCATCGGGAATACACTGTCGTATTCACCAGACATAATCATGTGACGTTCGCCACCCTTGACACGTGCGTCCATCACATATTCCTTCTTGCCTTGCAGCCAGCTGAAATAAGAGCGGCTGGTACTGAAGTCGTTGATGCGAGGCATGATCCAACCAAACATCTCGTGTACGTCATTGCCTTCAGGAATGACCGTCAGCTGTGAATGGAAAGCGCCCAGATAACTTCCTTCAGCGTTTACCTGCTTGCCTGTAAGTACGTTGCCACTGATGTAGCGCAGGTTCTTGCCAGTAGTCACATGTCCTTTGAACACGTTGTCGAGCTTAGCGCCCAACAACATCTTCACATAGCAAGGCTTCACAAACTCAGAGCCTGTGAGTGCTACGGTGCGAGTCAGGTCCACTTTACCCTCGTTGAACAGACGTCCGATAAAGATGACAGCCTCAGCACCAATGGTCCAAACCACCTCGCCCTTGTTGATAGGAGCCACATGATTGATCTGCACACCTACATTACCTGCAGGATGAGGACCGTCAAATACGGTGATGGTTACATTCTTTGCCTGTGTCAAAGCTGCTGACTTCTGACTTACACTCACGCCAAGATAGACCTTAGCCATCTTAGCCAGGGCGTCAAGACCCGTCTGGAAGTTAGCTTCCTCGCCCTTCAGCTGCAACTCGAAATCGGGAGCCAAAGGAGCACTGTCGAAAGCTGACACAAAGATAGCGCGTGGCGCATCGTCAGGATTAGCAATCACATCATACGGACGCTGACGCATAAATGCGAACAGACCAGCTTCCAGCAGAGCAGCCTTCACCAGCTCACCTGTGAGGGTAGCCAGATCTTTCTTGCCGAAATCTGCATACTGCTGCTCCTGGTCAGGAGCTACGATGATGTTCATCACCTTTCTACGTGCACCTCGCTCAACGCTTGTAACTACGCCACTAACTGGCGAAACAAATTTCACTTCGGGGTGATTCTTGTCGATAAACAAGGGCTCCCCTGCCAGGACATGCACCTGCTCTTTCACCACCACCTTTGGAGTGACACCAGTAAAATCATCGGGCACAAGAGAATATGCGTCCGATGCCGGTAAAGTTGTCACTTCATTGGCTGGCTTACCTTTCAGATTAATATCCAGGCCTTTGCGTAACTTAATTACATTTGCCATGCGATTATATTAAAGATTAGTATTCGATAATGTCTGCAAATTTAGTGAATATTTGACAAATAAACGAAGTTTATTGGGTTTATTTCTTTCCCAAAGCCATAAATAATGAAAGAAGCCTCAAAGCACATGGCTCTGAGGCTTCTTATTATTAGGATTTCTATAGAATCAAGCTTCTCTTTCGATGTAGGCCAGTACGTCACCCTTATTGACGGTAGCACCTTGCTGAGCGCACACTTCAATAATCTTACCCGTAAAGTTAGCCTTCACCTCTGCCTGCTCGCCCCACAGGGTGGTAATATAGCAAAAATGATCACCTTCCTTAAACTTGTCACCGATGGCTGGAGCCAGTGATGCGTTCACCACATCAATCTCCCACAGTACCTGACCGTTTACAGAAGCAGTGATAGGCTCAGCCTTTGCACGCTTCATCTTCAGGATATCCTCCGGGTTGAAGCCCTGCTTAGCCATCGCTGCGTCCTTAGCCTTCTGCACGTCAGCCTCAAAGCGCTGCTTAGCCACACCGCTCTTGAATGGACGGTACTGTTCTGGGTGCATAGCCAACTCAAACAGTTCTTCGTCATCTGGACCAGTCTCCCAACCGTTCTCCTTCATCTCCTTGCGGAAGTCATCCATATTGTCTGGATAGAGTGCCTGTACATCACCCGTGAAGAATTCCAGACCCTGTTCCTTGGCCAACTCCTTGATTTCAGGAGCCACTTCGCCTGGCAACTGACCGCTCTTACCCAAGATCATACCCCAGATACTCTTGTCGGTCAACAGACTATAGCGAGGCTTACCCTGAGCTTCAGCCAAGATATTCATCAAAGCGATGTTCTTTACATACTGGCTGAATGGAGTCACCAATGGAGGATAACCTACCTTAGGCCATACATACTCTACCTCGTCGAACAGCTTCACCACCACTTCATCGAGGGTCATTTCAGGCTTACCTTGTGCCTTCAGAGACATGTTGATGACAGGCATCATACCCTTCATATCAGCCATCATAGAACCCATCATACCGCCAGGCAAACCGCACTTCAGCAGCAATGAAGTCATGTGCTTGTTGGTTGGATCCATGAAATAGCCCAGGAAGTCGTCGATAAATTCCTGTGTCAGCGCACGAGCTTCCATATAAGCCTTCATATTGATATCCTTCACCTGGAAACCAGCATCCTTCAGCATCGCCTGGATGGTAATCACGTCTGGATGAACCTTACCCCAAGACAATGGTTCCATAGCCACGTCAATCACATCCACACCAGCCTCTGCCACTTCCAGCATAGAAGCCACAGAGAGACCAGGACCGCTATGACCGTGATACTGTACGATAATCTCTGGATGACGATCCTTAATGTTCTTTGTCAGCTGACCCAAAGACCATGGGCGACCGATACCTGCCATATCTTTCAAGCAGATTTCCTGCGCACCAGCTTCAATCAGTTTGTCAGCCAGCTTGGTATAATACTCTACAGTGTGAATCGGAGAATATGTGATGCAAAGAGTTGCCTGTGGGGTCATGCCACCTTCCAGTGCATATTTGATAGAAGGGATAATGTTGTTGGCATCGTTCAAGCCATCAAAGATACGGGTGATATCTACACCTTGTGCGTGCTTCACCTTATACATCAGTTTTCGCACATCCACAGGACATGGATACATACGCAATGCGTTCAGACCACGATCCAACATGTGTGTCTTGATGCCAGCCTCGTTGAAAGGCTTGGTGAAAGCGCGTACTGCCAAGTTAGGATTCTCGCCATACATCAAGTTCACTTGCTCGAAAGCACCACCGTTGGTTTCCACGCGGTCGAAACAACCCATATCGATAATGACGGGGGCTATGCGCTCCAGCTGATCTTTTCTAGGCTGGAACTTGCCTGAACTCTGGAACATGTCTCGATAGAGGAGACTGAATTGGATTTCTTTCTTCATATTATCTCAATTAAAATTTTACCTATTTAGCTAATTTAGCGCAAAGGTACAACTTTATTTTCACACAACCCAATATTTGAACAATTTTTTACCAAATAAATTCCTGTCCTAACAGATTAACACAGCAGGATTCATGATAGTAAAGATGTATTTCTTGACCCTTCGTCCATCCTCTTTAAATATATAAAGAAAAAAGAATTAAAAAAAGAATTAAAAATAAACGTTTATGGCTTGCAGTATGCGGTTATAAGAAGAATTATTTGTATGTTTGCAAGGAATTATAAAAAGACAATTGGAAATGAAAGTAACCATTGTTTCGGGTGCACGTCCCAATTTTATGAAGATAGCACCTATATGCCGCGCCATTAACGCAGCACGTAGCAACGGCAAAGATATTACATACCGACTGATATACACGGGGCCACAAGGTGACCCCAGCCTCGATGCATCCTTATTTTCCGACCTTGACATTCGTGAGCCAGACGGTTATCTGAATGTGGCATATAGCGGACAGAGCGAAGTGGCTGCGGCCATTATGCTGGCCTTTGAAAAAGAGCTCGATGCCCATCCTGCCCATGTGGTGTTGGTAGTGGATGACCTGGCATCTACCATGAGCTGCTCGATTGTAGCCAAGAAACGCGGACTGAAAGTGGCACACGTGATTGCCGGTACCCGTTCGTTCGACATGAACATGCCGCGCGAGGTGAACCGCACCATCGTTGATGCCATCTCTGATTTCCTGTTTACTGCCGGCATGGTGGCCAACAGGAACCTTAACCAGGAAGGCATGATACCTGAATATATCCACTATGTGGGCAATATATTGATTGATACCATACGATACAACCGTCACCGACTGCTTCAGCCCATGTGGTTCAGCAGTATGGGACTGCGCAAGGGAAACTACCTGTTGCTGACGCTGAACAGGCGCGACCTGATACGTAACAAACCCGTACTAAAGTCACTATTGGAAACAGTCATTAAGAAAGCAAACGGTTTGCCCATCGTTGCTCCATTGCACGGCTATGTAGAAGATGCCGTGAAACAGTTGGAGTTGGATGCGTCCAACCTGCATATCATGCCATCGCAGAGTTACCTGCACTTCGGATTCCTCATCAACCAGGCCAAGGGAATCATCACCGACTCAGGTAATATTGCCGAGGAAGCAACGTTCCTGGATGTTCCCTGCATCACGCTTAACACCTATGCCGAGCATCCGGAGACCTGGCGCATTGGTACCAACGAGCTGGTGGGCGAGAACACCTTCGCGCTGGCAGCTGCCCTTGACAAGTTGTTGCAAGGAGAATGGAAGCATGCCACCCTACCCGACAGATGGGATGGCAGAACGGCAGAACGAATTGTGCAAGTGTTGGTGGAGTCGATGGAGAGCAAATAGTTTAGATTTTGATAGATAGCAAACGATAGATGAAACGAATAATTATATATTTTACAACCATATTTGCTGCACTTGCCTTCTCTACAGGAGTGTATGCCCAAAAGATCAGAGGTGTAGTGACCGACTCTCTGACCAACGAGCCATTGCTCTATGTTACCGTACAGTATGAGGGGAAAGGATCGGGCAGTGTGACAAACGGTGACGGACAGTACGAGGTGGACAATCATGCCCGCAGAGGATGGACCGAACTGACCTTTTCTGCCATCGGCTACGAAACCAAGAAAATAAAGATTACCTCTGCTACCCGTGAACTGACACTCAAGCTGAAGCCCGCCGATATTCAGATAGCAGAAGTAACTGTCAAACCTGGACGTGAGCGCTATCGCCGCAGGGAAAACCCTGCCGTGATTTTCATGCGCAAAGTCATCGAGAAGAAAAAAGGACTCAAACTGGAAACCAACGACTACTACGAATACCGTAAGTATCAGAAGATGCGTATGTCTATCAACGACATCACATCAGAGAAGATGGAGAAAGGTATATATAAGAAATTCTCTTTCTTCAAAGACCAGATGGAGGTATCAGAAAAAACAGGCAAGACCATTCTGCCTATCTCTATCAAGGAAACAGCTTCTCGCACCATCTACCGCAAGAGCCCTGAGAGCAAGAAGGAGATTATTGACGGCTACAACACGTCGGGCATTGAAGAGTTCTTCAGTACGGGCGATATGGTGGGTACCATCTTGTCGGATGTATTCAAGGACATCAATATCTATGACGATGACATCAACCTCCTGCAACGTCGCTTTGTAAGTCCGATTGGTCGTGGTGCCATCACTTTCTACCAATACTATTTGGAGGATACCCTGATGGTGGATAAGACCGAGTGCATCCACCTTACTTTCGTTCCTGCCAACCCGATGGACCCTGGCTTTACAGGTCATCTGTACGTGGCACGCGACTCCAGCTATGCCGTGAAACGTTGCATCATGAACCTTCCCAAAAAGACCGCTGTGAACTTTGTGGAAGACATGATTGTTACCCAGGAATACGAGCAGATGCCCGATAGCAGTTGGGTACTGATGAACGATGACATGACCGTACAGATGAAACTGTCATCGGCCATCCAAGGTTTGGAGATACAACGTATCACCCGCTACTCCGATTATAAATTCGACCCGATAGAACCTCGTTTGTTCCGCCTCAAAGGCGATGTCATCAAAGAGAATGACATGACGAACAAGACCGATGAGTTCTGGGCCGAAGTGCGCCATGAGCCACTGACCAAGCAGGAGAGTACTATGGATGTGTTCATGAACCGCTTGGAACAAATACCAGGCTTCAAGTTTGCTATCTTTGCCTTAAAAGCATTGATTGAAAACTACATCGAACTGGGTGACCGTGAACATCCTAGTAAAGTGGATTTAGGTCCTATCAACACCATCGTGACCAGCAACTTCGTCAATGGCTTGCGTCTTCGTCTAAGTGCAGGAACCACTGCCAATTTAAGCAAGCACTGGTTTTTCGAAGGTTATGGAGCCTACGGTTTCAAGGATCACAAGTGGATGTATCAGGGCAAGGTATCCTATTCATTCCTGCCACGTCAGTATATGTTGTGGGAATTCCCCAAGCACTACATACAGTTCAAGTATCAGTATGACGTGATGTCACCCAGCGACAAGTACCTCGACACCGATAAGGATAATATGTTTGTGGGATTGAGGTGGACCGTCATGGACCAGATGATGTATTCACGCAATGCCGAACTGACATACGAATTGGAAACACATTCTGGTTTTTCTGTCAAGGCACAGGCACGACATCGTACTGATGAACCGGTAGGTACATTGGCCTACTTTAAGAACGACGGACCTATACCTGGTGTGCTCAGCGAGCAGAACACATTTGTAAAGGACATGACCACCAACGAACTGGCCATCACGCTTCGTTATGCCCCTGGTGAATCATTTATCAACACCAAGCAACGACGCAGACCTATTTCACTGGATGCACCTATCTATACGCTGACCCATACCTTTGGATTCAAGGGGTTGGGTGGTGACTACAACTTCAATATCACTGAGTTCAGCATGCGCAAACGTTTCTGGTTGGGCTCATGGGGACACCTGAATATCATTGCCCGTGCCGGTGCCGAGTGGAACAAGGTACCGTTCCCCATGCTGAACATCCCCATCGCCAACCTGTCGTATATCATGATGTACGATCAGGAATCGTTTGGCCTCATCAAGAATATGGAGTTCTTGAACGACCGCTATGCGGCACTGTTTGTGAAGTATAACATGAATGGTAAGTTGTTCAACCGCATCCCACTTATCAAGAAATTGAAATGGAGGGAGATGTTCTGTGTACGTGCGATGTGGGGCACCCTGACCGACAAGAACAACCCATACTTGCCAGGGAACGAAGATTTGTTTGTGTTCCCAATGCGCAATGGACAACCAGCCAGTTTCCTGATGGATTCCAAGAAGCCCTACGTGGAGGTAAGCTTCGGTATTTACAATATCTTCAAACTTCTCCATGTAGAATATGTAAGGCGACTCACTTACTTGGATGCTCCAGGCACTCATAAAGGCGGCTTCCGTTTCATGGTGTTGATGACATTCTAAACCCTTGACATTCATGCAACCCTTAGCAGAAAGGCTTCGTCCACAAACGCTTGATGATTACATCGGCCAGAAACACTTGGTCGGTGAAGGAGCTGTTTTGCGACAGATGATTGACAAGGGGGAGATATCGTCGTTCATCATGTGGGGACCTCCAGGGGTGGGCAAGACCACCTTGGCACAAATCATCGCCCACAAATTAGAGACCCCGTTCTATACGCTGAGTGCGGTAACCAGTGGCGTGAAGGATGTTCGTGACGTGATAGACAGAGCCAAGCATGCCCGCTTCTTCTCACAAGCCAGTCCAATACTGTTTATCGACGAGATCCACCGTTTCAGCAAGTCGCAGCAAGATTCACTGCTGGGTGCCGTGGAACAAGGGGTGGTGACTTTGATTGGTGCCACCACCGAGAACCCATCGTTCGAAGTGATTCGTCCTTTGCTGTCGCGTTGCCAGGTATATACCCTCCACTCATTGGAGCAATCCGACCTGTTAGAACTACTCCATCACGCCATCACCACAGACGTTGAACTGAAGAAGCGCAAGATTGAGTTGCGTGAGACCTCCGACCTGCTGCGTTTCAGCGGGGGCGACGCACGCAAGTTGCTCAACATACTGGAACTTGTTGTACAAGCCGAACAGCAAGATCCTATCGTCATCACCAACGAACTGGTGGCTAAACGCATCCAACAGAATCCGTTGGCGTACGACAAGGATGGTGAGATGCATTATGACATCATTTCAGCCTTCATCAAAAGCATCCGAGGCAGTGACCCAGATGCTGCCATCTATTGGCTGGCACGCATGGTAGAGGGAGGCGAAGACCCTGCGTTCATCGCCCGCCGACTGGTCATCCTCGCTGCAGAAGACATCGGCTTGGCCAATCCCAACGCCCTCCTGTTGGCCAACGCTTGTTTTGACACGCTGATGAAGATAGGCTGGCCCGAAGGGCGCATCCCTTTGGCAGAGACAGCCATCTACCTGGCAACAAGTCCGAAGAGCAACTCTGCTTATCTGGCCATCGACAAAGCTTTAGGGGAGGTAAGGAAATCGGGCAATCAACCCGTACCTTTGCACCTACGCAACTCCCCCACCCAACTGATGCAAGAACTGGGCTACGGCATTGATTACAAGTATGCCCACGATTTCCCCGGACATTTTGTAAACCAGCAGTATTTGCCCGATGCCCTCCGGCAGGCACAGTTCTGGGAACCTCAACCCAACCCCGCCGAGGAGAAACACAAAGAGCGGATGAAGGCACTGTGGGGGAAGGAAAAGAATTATTGACTTTCTGGAACAGCGAGTGCAGAGCCAAGCTTACTTGAGCTATGCCGAGTCGTGACAGAATTGTTACGTAGTAAAATTAACCAGCCGAAATAGATGTGTGTAGGCAGCATATCTGCTTGCAGTCAGCTGCCAGCACATCTATGAGGCGAGAATATAATTTTAGCTATAGTTATGAGTCAAAATAAAGAAAACAAAATGAAGATAGTTGTTTTAGACGGTTATGCAGGCAACCCTGGCGACATGTCATGGGACGAATTGAACGCCTTGGGCGATTGCACCATTTACGACCGCACCACACCCGAAGAAACGATTGAGCGTGCCAAAGACGCTGATATCGTACTGACTAACAAGGTATGCTTTCATGCAGCAGATTTCGACCAATTGCCTCATCTGAAATACATAGGTGTGCTGGCCACAGGTTTTAATGTCATCGACTGCGAAGCGGCAAAAGCCCACGAAGTGGTGGTGACCAACATTCCCGCCTACAGCACCAACTCCGTAGCTCAGATGGTTTTCGCCCATATCCTCAATATCTACAACCGGGTAGATCACTATGCTACCGAGATACGAGAACAAGATGCCTGGGTGAAGTGCAAGGACTTCAGCTACCTCAACACCCCACTGATGGAACTCTATGGCAAGAAAATGGGCATCGTTGGTATGGGTAATACAGGTTCGGCAACAGCCCGCATAGCTTTCGGCTTTGGCATGGAGGTATTAGCCTATACCTCTAAGTCACAGCTCCAATTACCACATGAGGTGAAGAAGGTGGAGTTGGACGACCTCTTCCGTCTGTGCGACATCGTGAGTCTGCATTGTCCGCTCACGCTCACCACCAAGAACCTGGTGAATGCCGAACGACTGAAACTGATGAAGCCCACCGCCATTATCATTAACACCAGTCGCGGACCCGTGGTGAATGCCCACGACCTGGCAGAGGCGCTGAACAACGGTCAGATTATGGCAGCTGGCGTAGATGTACTGGAGACAGAACCTCCTACCGCTGACAACCCACTACTGAAGGCTCGCAACTGCTACATCACTCCACATATTGCCTGGGCAAGCTACGAGGCACGTACCCGCCTCATGGAGATCGCGGTGAACAACGTAAAAGCCTTTATCGAAGGTCAACCCATCAACGTTGTTAATTAAATGACAATTATCAAATTAGATTATGCTGACAGTAGTACTCATGATGTTCGGAGGTATCCTGTGCGGCTACCTGCTACGGAAAAAGCAGGTGCCACACGTACAGCAGGTTACCACCGTACTGATTTGGGTATTGTTGTTCCTACTGGGTCTGAACATCGGCAGCAATGAACAAATCATCCACAGCATCGGCTCTTTAGGGATAGAGGCTTTGCTTATCACCGTCTTTACCACCTTGGGTAGCCTCATAGCTGCCTGGTTGTTATGGAGGAAAGTCAGATGAAAGGCAGCCTCATCATCATAGCGTTCTTTATTGCGGGTGTCATCTGCGGCTACACAGGACTCATCTCTGCTGACATCGCACAAAGTGACATCAGTTTCTATGCCTTGTGCGCCCTGCTGCTGAGTGTGGGTTTCAGTGTGGGCAACGACCCCACCACCTGGCAACGCTTCCGTGCCCTGAACCCCCGTTTGGTATGGCTACCCGTCATGACCATCCTGGGCACCTTGGCAGGCAGCATTGTGGTCAGTCTGCTGTTGCCCCTACGGTCAACTACCGATTGCATGGCTGTTGGCTCAGGCTTTGCCTATTACTCGTTGTCCAGCATCCTCATCACGCAATACAAAGGAGCCGAACTGGGCACCATCGCCCTACTGGCCAACATTGCCCGAGAAATCATTACCCTGATAGGGGCACCATTGATGGTAAGATGGCTGGGCAGCTTAGCGCCCATCTCATCTGGAGGGGCCACCACCATGGACACCACCCTTCCCATCATTACACGCACCAGCGGACAGCAATACGTCATCCTCTCCCTCTACCACGGGTTCATCGTTGATTTCAGTGTACCCTTTCTGGTAACATTCTTTTGTTCCATCTAACTACACCTTATATAAATATGGAAGAAAACACCCAAGAGAAAAGAATTGATTTAATGGTCGGCAAGAAGATTCTCTATGTGCACGGCTTTGGTTCATCGGGTGCCTCTGGTTCTGCCAAAGGCATACGCATCTTGTTGCCAGAGGCTACTGTCATTGCACCCGACCTGCCCGTTCATCCTGCGGAAGCAATGGACTTATTGCACCATATCTGTGACACTGAGAAGCCTGATATGATTATCGGTTCCTCGATGGGTGGCATGTACACCGAGATGCTCTATGGCTTCGACCGCCTGTTGGTGAACCCAGCCTTCCAGATTGCCGACACCATGGCGGAGCACAATATGATGGGCAGGGTGACATTCAGTAACCCACGTCAAGACGGTGCCACCGAATTCTTTGTCAACAAAGCCCTTCAGAACGAGTTCAGGGAAATGTCAAGTCATTGCTTTGAGGGTGTGAATGATGCTGAGCGACAACGCGTGTTTGCCCTCTACGGCATCCACGATGGTTTGGTACACACCTTCGACTTGTTCTCGGAGCACTATACCCAGGCCATCCGTTTCAATGGTGCCCATTTCCTGAACGACCATGCTTTGGTGCGTTGTGTACTGCCTGTGGTACAATGGATTGATGACCGCCAGGAAGGTCGCGAACGCCCTATCCTATACATTAGTCTGGACGATACCTTACGTAAAGGCGACGAACCGATGCCTGCTGCCGTGAAAGCATTCCAGAAGTTGGCTGCTGTCTATGATACCTATATCTTAGGGGCAGCACCCTATAACGAGCCTGATGCCTGGGGCGAACAAGTAAGATGGGTAGAGAAATGGTTAGGTGTACCAGCTTACAACCGCCTGATCCTCTCCTCCCATAAGAACCTGAGCTACGGCGACTACCTGATTGACGCGCACACTTCTCATGGTGCCGATGGTTTCATGGGTACACACATACAGTTTGGGGCTGATCCCTATAAGACTTGGGAAGATGTAATGACTTTCTTCGACCGTCTCAGCGGTCAATAGCATAATTCCTCCCCATGCAAAGGGGAGGAGTTATGAGGGATTTTTTTCTAGCTGCTCCCCTGATTAGGGGGAGAAGTTATGAGAGATTTTTTCTAGCTGCTCCCCTGATTAGGGGGAGGAATTATGAGAGATTTTTTCTAGCTGCTCCCCTGATTAGGGGAGCTGTCACAAAGTGACTGAGGGGTAAACCCTCAAGGGAGCAGCTACACACATCCATGAGGTATATTAACCTACTGTTAGCTTCACTTCAGACACGCCAAACTCGCTCTTCACCTTCACAAAAATATCCCCAGGCTTAGCAAACGGACGAACGATAATCTGGGCATAGGCACGCCAAGTCTTGAATTGAGCATGGTTGAAACTCTTCATGCCATCGATGCTGCCATTACCACACCCCACCAGTTCACCATTGCCAGTGACGGTCACCTCCACAGACACATCTATATCTGTCACCTTGTTTTCTCCCCTGTCAACCACCTTCACCGTGATGTATGAAAGATCCTGACGATTAGGTTCCAAGAGCACCTTATCTGGCATCAGGCGTATGCCATGAGGCACGTTGGCCGTGCGAAGCACCGCCCTACCAATTACATTACCAGCTTTATAGGCAATTGCCTCTAAACGGCCTGGATCAAACGGCACCTCAAACTCTGCTATATAACGGTCGTTCACCTCAGCCTCGGCAATTGTCATGCCATGCAGCGTCAGTTTCACCTTATCACCTTTGGTGAACACCCTTACCTTCATGGGCTTACCCTCGTTGCCTAACCAGTTCCAGTGATGGAACTCATTGGGCCATCCCCAAGGTGTCATATTCTCCACCATCCCCTCAGGAATAGGTTCGTGTACCAGCATCTCCACAGGTGTAACATCCCATAGTACATTGCGGTAATAGCCTTGTGGCTTCTTACGTCCCGTGATGTCCAAATCGCCACACCAAGAAATATATTTTGGGAAGAGATTAGGCATGGTCTCAAACTGCAGGTCATACAGCATCTCAGGCTTAATGCCCTCTGGCAACTTCCCATCGTTCAGCACCATTTCCGCACGTTTATCCACCTCCTTGGCATAAGTAGCCTCTCCGGCACTTACCTCACCCAGGTAGTCAAAGGCCGTCCACACAAAGTCGCCTATCACATACAACTTATCAAGCGCAGCCTTCCAGTAGTCGTATGCCTTCGATGAATAGGAAGCAGCCGTGAAAAACACTCGGTCAGGATGTGCCTCATGGTCAGCATCTATCTTGTTCGACATGTTGTTATAGCCACAAATATCGAGCGCTTCCAGCTGAGGTTGTGCCTTCTCCCAACCGCCTGCTACCATGTGAGGCGAAACCACCTGTGTTACGAAACGAGTGGGGTCAAGCTCCTTCACACGCTTGATCAGTTCGCCCTGAATGCGCAAGGCATCCTCGGTCGATTGGTTAGGAATCTCGTTGCCGATGCTCCACATAATCACACTCGGATGGTTACGGTCGCGCTTCACCATATTCGTGATATCAGGCTCCCATGTTTCCTTGAAATAGGTCGCATAGTCCTGCGGTGTCTTGTGTACTTCCCACACGTCGGTAAACTCCTCGATGACAAGCATACCTAACTCGTCGCAGGCTTCGAGGAAGTAGGACGATGGTGGGTTATGCACCGTACGCACCGCATTATAGCCTGCCTCTTTCAGCAGTTCCACCTTGCGGTATTCAGCACGTTTGAAAGCAGCAGCGCCCAGGAAACCATTGTCGTGGTGCACGCATCCGCCCTTGAGATCCAACATCTCACCATTCATACGGAAGCCCTTGTCGGCCGACACCTCAATCTTGCGCACACCGAACTTCTGCTTATATTCATCTAAAACCTTATCACCTTTCTTGATGGTGATTTCAGCGGTATAAAGATACGGATTCTCCAACGACCAAATCACGGCACGGCTCACATGCATCATCTGCGTTACCTTTACCCATGAGTTGGCCCTTACCTCAATCTCCTGGTGGGCATTGCCCACGTTCCTACCCTTCTGCGAGCGTATCACCACCTGCACACTGACGGTCTCGTCCTCGTTCGTCTCGTTCACCACACGCGCCTCCACGTCCACCTTGGTCTCATAGGCATCCAGGTAAGCCAGCGTCACAAAGGCACCCCATGGGTCCACATGTATCGGGTCAAACATCTCCAGCTTCACATCACGGTAGATGCCCGCCCCCGAGTACCAGTGCGCATTACGTCCGTTGTTCCGGCAGCGTACGGCGATGATATTGTCTTCGCCCACAGGGTTCAATGCATCGGTAATATCGTAATAGTAAGGAGTATATCCATTGACATGGTTGCCCACCATAATGCCGTTCACCCACACCTTGGTCTCGTTGTAGGTGCCGTCGAAGTTGATCTTCACCAGTTTGCCCTCGAAGCTCTTGTCGGTCTTGATGATCTTGCGGTACCATCCCGTACCCCCCATCACATGTCCGGTGGCATTACGTCCGGGAGATTGTTTGCTAAACGGACCAATCTGCTCGTCGTTGTCGCCTCCTGGCAATGGTATCAGACTGAAATCGTGCGGCAAATCCACTGGCTTCCAAGTAGTATCATCATAATCCATCATCTCTGCCCCCGCCAGTTCGGTAGGTGCAAAACGCCATCCGTCATTGATTAGAATCTCGCGAACGGGCTCTACATCGGGCATATCATAGTAGCGTCCATAGCTATAAGTACCTTCAGCAGGCATGCTCAACTGCTTAACTTGCGTCTTTTTCATGATACAAGGTTTTTTACATTCATAGTTGCAAAGATAAAAAACTATTCGCATTTTTCATCATCCTAAAGCAAATAGTTTGCGTCCAGGCATAAAAAAAGGCCCCCTCACCTTTGCAGGCAAGAGAGCCAAAAATCTAATAATATGGAAGAATGGTGGAGCTGGAGGGATTATTTTTATTATTATTAGTTATTATCATGAAATCTTATTTGCTTGAATATATGACACTTACAAGAAAAGATAATTACATTCAATAACTGAAATAAAAATAAAAAAGGGGAGTAAAATATCATTTTTTGATTTTTTTTCCTCTTATATTTGCAAAAAAACATGGACGGGAAATATAACATACGAGTCTTCATTAACAAGCCAAAATCTGCGACGGAAGGAGAGGAACCTTCTGGGCAGGTACAGGCTCGAGTGCGCTGGAAACAATATGAGGTATGTTTTACGGTTGGTTGTTATGCAAATCCAAGCAAATGGAACCTAGCCGGCCAATGTGCCATGAACAAGACCATACATAGGCACAATGGAATACCCATGACAGCTATTTCAATCAACAATCTTGTTAACAAGACAAAGGATGCAGTGAAACTCTGTTTCACAAGATTCTTCGTTGAAAATATAATCCCTACAAAGGAAGAGCTACAAAATGCTGTCATTATAGAACTCTCAGGTGATGAGATAACAGCCAATGAAAGAAGAAAGAAAGCGAGAATGAGTCCTGTCCTAAAGACAGACATGACCATTTATGACTATTTTGACCTATATACCGACGAAGGAACCAAGATTAAGTTCTGGTCAATCAATATGATCGAAAAGGTAAAAACTCTAATGAATCATTGGAAAGAGTTTGATCCGGAAAGAACTCTTCGACCAAAAGATATCACAGAAGACATCATGATGAAATTCCAAGCCCATTTGGTCGAAAAAGGACTTAGGAACGGATCCACCAACAAACTTATCAAGAGCACCCGGCATTTTTTTGTTTTTTGCAAAAAGAAAGGAGCTGGGGTTAGAGAGGAAGTATATAACTTTAACGGAACACTTACTGATGTCAGGGATAAAGAAATTGTATTCCTTACCTGGAATGAATTTAACCAGCTTTACTGCTATACTATCCCAGACAACAAGAGATATTTGACAACAGTTAAAGACATGTTTATTTTTTCTTGTACTACAGGTTTACGCTATTCAGACATAGCTGCTCTGCAGAGAAGCAACATCATAAATGATGTCATTACAGTCGTGACAGAAAAAACAGATCACTTACTCAAGATTAACCTCAACAGATTTAGCCGGGAGATTATAGAAAAGCACAAGCTGTTCCCGCCCAAAAAAGGAAAAGCATTGCCTGTTATCAGCAATCAAAAATGCAATGAATACATCAAAGAACTATGCCAACTTGCTGGTATAGATTCACTCGTCACCATAGCATATCGAAAAGGCAACAAGACATTCAAAGAACTTAAACCTAAATATGCAGCGATAACATTCCATTCAGGGAGAAGAACATTTGTCAGTCTGGCACTGAAGCTGGGGGCCACTCCTGAGGAGGTAAAGAAAATCACTGGACATCACAGCTACAAGATGATGCAGCGGTACATGGCTCAAGATGAAGAACAAAGAATACATGCAACAGCAGTATTTGACATTAGAAGTGAAAGAGACGAGCTAATGAAAACCATCAATAAATATTCTAACGAGCAGCTTCGGAATCTTATTTCATTGATGAATCAAACAACAAATATTGTTTAATATTTGATATATAACATTCAATGTTTGATATTTGTTTTATGTCAAATATAATATATCAATTGTTAAAGCAGTTTTATTTTCTAATATTCAATATATATTATTTGTTGTTTGTTTTTCAATATTCAATACTCAACATTAAATATTTGATATTTGATATTCATTATTTGATATTTGATTTATATCGAAAATATCAATCCCCAGAAATTCTGGACATGAAATAAAAAAAAACAACTATACACACCTCACAAAGTTATCCGCTTTCGCTTCCAGAAAAAAGGCAGTTTATTCTTTTTCCCAAATGTTTGGCTGTTTCTCATTTTTTGAAATAAAAAGGGTGTATATTTGCCAGCAACATGGTTGCGTGGTTTGAAAAGCAAGTTGTGTTTTTGTGTACCAAAAAACAAACTCGCCCATGCTCCTGAAACCAGGATTCATGGGAAGAAAATAGCTCGCAACTCGCCATTTTTAATACTTTTTTTATGGGAAAATCAAATAAAAAAACAAGGCAAATTCATTTTCGCGTTACCGAAAAAGAATATGAGCTAATTCAAAAAAAGGCTTCTTCATACAAGAACCTTAGCTCTTTTTTTGTGAGAATGACCTATAAGTTCAATGACAAATATGATATCAAGAGCATTGAAGTTATGGAAGCAACAGGATCGGCATTTACAAAATGGAAGCAGGATCTAGATAATTTTAGCAGAAATATCAATGCCATAGCGAATTATTGCAATAGATGCGAACTACTTGGTATAGATGATTTTGACCCTATAATAGAAACTAGGAAATATCTAAACCAGATGAACGAGTTTTTCAAGGACATCAATGCTTTTCATATTCGTTTTTTGACGTTTATCGGTCGTTATAGGGCACATTAAACTTGCTATCTTATACACGCCAAATAATACATATCGTATATTGAATTAAATCTGTCCTATGTTAATCGGTTTTCATTATTTGTTATTTGATATTTGATATTTAATATTTGATATTCACTATTCGATATTCAATATTTGTCGTTTAATTTTTGATTTTCAATTTTCAATTTTTTTTAACTAAATATTATACTATGATAGCTACTATCTTGACAAACTCGAAGTCTTTTTCAGCTGTTGATTACAACGAAGAAAGGTGCACTAGAGGAGAAGGAGAACTCTTGTGCGCAGAAAACTTCGGAGATGCGAAATCCTTGTTCACTTCAATGGCCGACTATAAAAACTATCTTAAAAAATGGAGTGAACGTAACACGAGGATTAAACAACCGCAGCTTCATGTATCAATATCGGCAAAAGGGAAGTCAATGTCAAAAGAAGAGCTAATGCAAGCTGGGAAGGACTGGCTAAACCAAATGGGATATGGTGACAATCCCTACCTCATGTATTTTCATAAAAACACTAAGAATAATCATGTCCATATTATTACTACCAGGATAAACAGAGAAGGTGCCAAAATTTCAGATGCCTTTGAAAAAAGAAGATCTCTGAAAATCATTGATGCACTCTCGAAGACAAACAGACATGAAGAATTAAGACTGCTGGCAGCAGACAAACTCAGATATAGCTATGCCAATGCCAAACAATTTGCCTTATTGATGGAAAGAGCCGGATGTAAGGTGAAGGAATCAGGCAACGTCATCACTATAACAAGAGCTGGTACAACTCTTGACATCAACATGGATCTGATATTGTTCTGCCAAAAAAGGTACTATAAGAAGATAGTGAAAGATGAAAAGAAAAAACTCAAATCTATATTCAAAAAATATTCTGCCAGAATGTCGAGAGAAGATTTCTGTTCCTATATAAGAACAAAGATAGGATGCGACATCTATTTCTTTGGCAATACAGATAGCCCCTATGGGTACGCTATAATTGATAACAAAAAAAGAAGAGTGTTATCGGGAAAGGATATCCTACCAATAAAAGAACTGCTGGAAAACTTCAAACAAGGCAGTAACAGAAAGGAATACTTCAATTCGATGATTAAACAAATCGTAAAAGAGAATCCCGGTATAACACGAAAAGACATAAACAAGAAACTATTAAAATTAGGAGCATACATCAAAGGAGATAATGTACTAAACAGATGGGGCAAAAAGGAAAAGATATGCACTCTCTATGAGAACATATCAAAGACAATACAAAACAACAATAAAAAAAAGTATATAATTGACAACTTTAATCCGACATCACAAATAGAACTCTTATGGATTGAAAAGAATTTTGGCATCAAATTAAACATGAATGACATCAAAATAAACCAGAAAGAGGAAAATGATATCAATTACTACAAACAATACATAAACTGGATATTAAGCACAGATAATCCAAAGAACGAGTTCATCAAGCAACAGCTTTGGGTTTATAGAAACGGAAACGAAATCCTGTTCTTTGACGACAAAAAAAACAAAATCATAACAGGAAATGATATAGGAATAAATATTGAATATTTAAATGCAAGGATAACCACCAATGAAAAAGAAGACAATTCTATCTTTATCGATATGAACGGAGATGATAGAAATTATCCTGATGCTGTTGAAGCTGCTATTCAGGAGTTCATGAGTATAATGGAGTCAGGTCAAGGTGGCGGCGGCAACAATGACGATCCAGTCAGAAGAAACAGGAAAAAGAAAAAGAAGCAAGGAATGGTTAACTTATAGTCTATTTTCAATAATATTCATCATTTGCCATTTAATTTTCGTCATATATCAAATTTTTATGCGAAATTATTTGGTAGTTTTATCAATGTTTCGTATATTTGCTAAAAAAATAATTGTTTCATTAACATTTCAACCTTTTATAAAAAAATGCCAATCTTGATTTTCGCCAATCAAAAAGGAGGTGTAGGCAAGTCAACTATAGCAACCTTGTACGCCAATCACCTTTCAGAAGAAATGAAAGACGTAAACGTGCTCGTTGTTGACGTGGACTTCCAAAAATCAATAAAGAGACTCAGAAATGAGGACCTTAATATGTATCGTCCTTCGCCTGAAGATATAGGTTATGAAATAGAGGACTTCAATCTTGATACAGAAGAAAAGGCAAAGAAGCTTATTCACTACACTAAGAAGCTTTGTGACGAAAGGCCTAATACTGTTGTCATCTTCGATTTCCCGGGTAGAATTCCAGAAGAAATTCTGGGAAGGATCATCTATTACGCGGATTATATAGTTTGCCCTATACAATACGAAGAAATTGTTATGAGCTCCACCAGTATACTTATTTCACTTATACATGGTATAAAAGGTAATACTACAAGGAAGACCATGCTGTTCGTACCCAATAGGATCTCTACTAATGAGGGTACTGTCAAAGAAAAACAAGAAAGGGTAAAAACAAATAAAATCCTTGCTAATTTCGGTACGATACTTCCATCTATCCCAAAATGTGTAGATCTGGGTAGGCTATGTACGCTTAAAAGCACAAAAAGACAAATTGAAGTAACGAAAAAGTGCTTTGAAGAGCTGGATAAGGCGATTTTTGGGGAAAAATAGCCAAAATAATAACGTAATTTTGTTTATTTAATAAAAAAACACTAATTTTGTATGGTGAAAGATAGGAAAAATACGGTTTCGCTTGGTGAGGTCATGTCAGATGCTGACAAAGAAATATTGCAAAAACCACCTAGAGCCATGAAAGAGCTCGTTGAAAAAATTACTGGTGTGAATAAAGAAAGTTCTGATAACGATCTTACAAAAGGAGGTGATGAAAGAAATAATTCTTTTACTAATACATCACCTTCGAATGTAAACAATAAGAGTCTGGAGGATAAAATTGTTTATTTCCAAAGAATGGGAAAAAACAAACAATCATCCCCCGTCTATCTTGAAAACAGTGTTAAGCAAAAGCTGGACTATTTAATGAAAAGTCCTAAATATAAAGCCTTTGATAGGGTTTCGTTGATTTCTGGCATTGTGTCAGATTTTCTTGAAAAAGAAAAGGAGCAAATCAAGTTAGGAATGGAACTGACCCTAGAAAAAATTAAGAATGATTTCAATGATATGGCATCAATTTAATTTTTTCACAAAAGGAGGGTTTTAAAAAACACCATAAAGAAAGAGGCACCCAAAATTGGATGCCTCTCTTTATCTTTTTCTGACGTTATCCTTATCCTACGCCAAAAGGACTGACGAATGCATCAAATGTTATGGGCGACAAAACGATGGATATATTTATGTCCATCCTTTCCTGGTCGGGCTCTATTACACGCCGTTCACTCTGTATGGACTCAAAAGCAAAAAAACCTGCTGGCAGCTTCTCATCCCTGGTTATGACAGAAAAAGTAACATGGACAGCAATACTCGTTTCTTCCGTGCATGACAAGAATAAAGGCATAGCCAACAATGACCTTTCCTCATTTGAGAGCCCTTCAGGAAGGGTGTCCCAAGATACAAGGAAATCACAAGCTATATCAGAGGACAAACCTGGAAAAACAGATTGTCCCCCGACAACAACCTCCACCTTATTGACGACCACTTTGGTCAAGCCTAGGCCTGACTCAGTAACGACTTTGCCTGTCACATTAACCTCACAACCATTTTCCAGCCCGTCAGACGACTTATTTTGCGCAGACAATACAATTCCACTACCAGCAGCCCCGACTTCACCTGAGGCCATTTCTGAGCCTCTGGGGGCCTGCTGTAATGCAGTGCTGATATATTCCTCTTCCACTGTAGTCTTTGTACAGCCCGTCAGGAAAAGGACAGAAAAAAACGAAATAACATATACACTCTTCATAATACCTTGTTTTATAAATTTATGTCAAATAATAAGTTCACATGCTATCATATCCCAGGATCTCTTTCCCGTAGATCTCCTGGTGCCACAGCTCAATGCGGTCTTTAGGCACATTGTTGTCAAGAAGAAAGAGCAGCAACGCAGTGGAGTCCTTCCCTCCAGAAAAGCTGACGATGTATTTTTGATAACTGTAGAGGTCAAAGTCCATTGTTCAATATCTGAATTTAGTAAAGTGAATAACTGCCAGCGGCCTATTAAGGTCATATCCGCGGAACCAGTCTTTCCAGTCCTGAAGGGACAGACCGTCATTGTTAGCCACAGTCTCAATATCGGTATGTTTACCAGAGATATTGAGCCCCAAAATCACGTCCCGGTCCTTGTCAATCTCCAGCTTCTGCAGTCCGATGCCGTCCTCACTGGTGAGCCTTACTATCTCCGTCTGCCTTGAACGCCTGGGCTTTCCGCTCCACTGGCGTACGGACAGGCAGGCCTGCCCAGCCTCTATCTGCTCAAAAGCATTGTGCCAGTATTCGTAATTTGCACGGATGGTGTGTATCTTGAGTGCTGTAGGGTATTTCTCCTTCAGCTCCTTGTTCCATTGCGGAGCATCACCTCTTTGCACGGCCAGCGCATTCTTCATCTTTATGCAAAACTCCGTCGGTTTCCCTGTCCTTGGATGGGAAGAGGGGAACACCTGGGAAAGGATCAGTACGTATGTTTTCATACTTTTCTTCATATTAATATGCAATTTTAGCGTTTATGTATAGGCTGTTCCATGGTCAGCCATCCTTCACTAATCCGTTCATAAGTTCGTATCCATCAGGTCTCTGCGCTCCCTGCCAATTCTGTTGCAAGTGCGCATGACAATTACCTCCGCATCGTCTATCCAAGACGCTGCACTGTCGGCCAACTGCCACCAATCATTCTCTGTTATTTGCTTCATACAACATATTGGCTTTTAAAGTCTTTTCAATCCATCAGCCCAGGATTGTTTCCCAATACCCAAGTTGTCAAGAAAATTCTCCTTGGACTCAGGCGTGAAGATTACCGGACCATTCACTACCCCCACCTTCGTGACAGTCACCTTCTCCTGTAGGTTTCTGATATATTCCTCGCATTTCCTCCTTCCTGACGGTCGCACAAGGTTGATGTCGAAACATTCGGTAATCTTAACCGCCCCCTCTTCAATGAGCTTGACCCTGTATAGGTTGTCATACCCGAAGAGTTTCGAGAGGTGTACCTCATATCTGCCGCCCCGCCGGATTTCTCCGTATCTGGTAAAAGATCTGTTCATAGATATTCAGGATTTAATTATGGGTTCATCACCTCGTCGTCAATCTCCAGGACTCTCACGTCCCTTATCCTCTCCATCCCCGTGCCTATCTCTATGATTACAATAAGGGATTCGGCAGTAGGATTGTCGTTCTCGTCAAGCAGCCCATACACTGACATGTACGGTTCATTGTAAGGATCTGCCTCTATGCCGTCGGCATGCCATTGCACGCCCTTGTCAATCTCTACGTCACGCTCATAGTTAATGAGCTCCTCATATTCGACACCCTTGAAGGTAAAGCCAATCACCAGCTTATCCTTGAAAATTCTCTTTTCCTTCCCGTTACATCCATTCGTTGCCATAATGCTTTCTGCCCGTTTTATCCCGTCGGCTCTTCGGTTTTATATTATTTTAATTTTGTTCACCCCATTGCTTGTCTTTCATTCCCTGCCGTTAATTAAATGTTCCCGACAGGTGGAAGGTTTTCCCGAAGCCCGCTGGCTTCTGCTTCCTGTGGCCTCAGTCCTCAGGGGCATGGATGAAAGTCAAGGTTCGTCAGGGAAAATACTACCCGTAAGGCGTGGAGATTTTCACGTGCGACGGCCTGTGGCCGCCACGACCTTTACTTCCTGTAATGCCGCCATACC
>JAFSPM010000008.1 GCA_017442855.1 Bacteroidaceae bacterium
TGGTGAATGGTTATTCCTTTCCACTTGATAAGAGCCAAAAAGAATGCGCGTAAGTTCTGATGGCTCGTTGCCGCAATATCATTGTTTCATTAAACTTTTGATAATCTCTTTGAAAGCATCATTTCTAAGGTCGTCCATCACAAAGCTGGTTCATGGTTAAGGGTTCATGGTTCAAGGTTGTTTTACCTTTGGCGTTGAACTTCTTATATGACTTCTTTTCGTAAGACATCCAGCTAAGACCAAAGAGATATATTATAATGCAACCAACTTGTAGGGGTTGGTTATGACATGACGTCCATACTTCTTAAGAAGTGACAACACGTCCATACTCTCTTGTTCTTTTTCTTTTAGTACGGAAACACCTGGCAAACGCGAAGCAAAGAAAGGCCATAGCTGGTCTGATTTGTAAACTTGATCCAGATGTGGAAAATTAACTAGCGGCTCAAGTTTATCTTGAGCTTTATACTCATCTGAATAAGTAAAACTCCATGCTCCGTCTTCATACAAGAGTACTCCGACCAATATATTTCCAAGCATAAGATCAAAACGACCCTTGCTACCTTTTACTGCCTGTAAATTGGTTTCGTCACTGTCGTGCCAAAACACCTTTATTTTCTCCACAATATTCATTTTATTATCTCCCATATCGTTTTATACCTGTAGATCAGGCATTCGTTAATCAACTTTATTCTTTCTTGTGACAATAAATGGCCAATCTAATCCCTCATATTTTGTGCATGGCAGGCATCGACGACTGTGATAATATCCTCATCAATGGTGTAGGCGAAGTACCACTTACCCTTGTGAGCCATGTGGTAGCCTGCCCATTGGGAGATGGTTGGCTCACGGCGGAGAAGTCCATTCTCAATCTGGAACATTGCATCAACGGCATCATCAATATTCTTATGCATCAGCCACTTGGAATAGGTATGCCTGTACTTCTTCGCCACATTATAGTAGAAAGAGCGTATTTTACGCTGAGCCAGTGGCTTAATCTTGTAACGATACTCCATCATGGCTCTGCGTACACTTCTTCTATCATTCTGTGCATGTCAGCCCGAAACGTCTCAAGGTCAATAGCCTCTCCACCATCATCGACAATCTCCGATGGCTTAAGCAGCAGTTCTTCGTCTTGCGCAATGGCGCTCCACAAATCCTCCTGCGACTCATTCTGTCCTTGCTCAATAACCATCTGCTGAATGCGCAAGTCTATCTGCTGCTGCACCCACTGGCGTATAGCCGCCGTGGTGTTCAACTCCGGCCTCAAGCTACGAAGCGCGGACTCATTCACCTTAACACTTACTGTACACATATTGTTATATTATTTGTTGTTCGTTATTACTTTTCTACGCCTACGATCGGTCTCATGCCCAATTCAAAAGCTCCGCCTCTATTAACATTCTTTCACTGTTTTGGGATAAAGAATCTTAACGCTCTTGCATATTTGCTGGAAAAGTAGTACTTTTGACCTAAAGGTCGAAAGCACTCACGCTCGGAAGTGTTTGAGCAAGCTCACATTTCTCTCGCTTAATCGTGCCTTTGTATAGAAATGGCCGAAAAGGCTCAATTTCCCGGATGTCTGATGAATGTCTGATGAAACAGGAAATGGTGTTTCCGTTTTACGTTGTGTATCAGGATGTTATGCGGAAGTTCACGTTAGCTAGGAAATCAGAAGGACCAATCAAAGGGACGGTTCTCTTGACCCACTTTTTATTCGTAATTTCATTTTACCGGCGTGTCGGCATATCGCCACTCCAGCCGTGACCCAGGTCCCAATGCTCGTCATACACAAATTCAAAGTATGGCAGTGAGAACTCTGTTTCAAGCAACTCAGTGAGCTCCTCCTGAATTGGCTCAGCCCACTTACCCACCAGCACGATGAACTTGTCGATGGTCCATGCTACACGCCCACGGGGAACCTGCGTATAGTCGCCCTTGAACTTTGTTTCCAAATGCTTCGCCTGCGCACGGAAGTACTCCTTGGCCCAGATTTGTCTGTGAAGCTGCGGATAGTTAATGAACGGTTTGCCTTTCTCTGCAGCTTCCTCCACCATCTGCGGCGTCAACTCCTTCTTGCGGACACCAAACAGCGTATGATCCTCTGGATCGTACCAAAAGATTCCAACGCATGGCATCTGTTCATCGAAAGACTTCATGTCTTCCATTTGCGCCTTATGACCTTTTTCGTCAAGTTGTGTCATTATCGATTATTCAGGCAAATTCTTGGGGTATCGAAATCTTTGTAACGACCTAGATTTCAATAAATTGTAATAATGAGGTGCTTTTTATACACAGAAAAAACAGCCCACACAGGTGTCTCAAAAAGTATTTATCTTCCATGGATGAAGATAATTTACTGCAAAAGTACTGACAATTCCCCAAAAAAACAAATGAAAACAATAAAAAAGAATCCCACCCTCCTGTACCCTTCCCTATAAATGTAAACTTCCCTATAAAGGGGAAGTTCACAACCCATCGTGCCAACTTTTTCAACGCCTTTCTCTTTTCTTCAAGTGTAACGGCTTCCAGTCGTTCCCACTCTTGTTTTGTAAGTTCTAATTTTGTTTTCATTATACCTATTTAAAAATTATTAATCATCAGCACATCGTCCCCTTCACTTGTATCTTATCCAACATTTGAGGAGAAAATCACAAACCATCCAAAAAACAGTCACAAATTAACTTTTATTAACAGGTAGATAAACAATATAAAAAAAAGGGTCATCTCCCTGAGAGGAAATGACCCATAATCATTATATACTATGGAGCGTTAGTTCGCGTCTTTACTGCTCCACCCAAATAAGTTTACTCACATCATAGCCACGACGCACAGCCTCAGCCAGTATAGCCTCACGCACAACATCTTCCAACTTAGGCGTTCGTGACAATATCCACAGGTAATCATCCGAACTACCGCCCACCAGCACCCACTGGTAATCATCATCTAAGAACATAATGCGATAATCACCATAGAACGGTCCAAAGAACGACACACGAAGAATCCTTGGGTTATCCGTCAACTTCGCCTTTCCCTTTGCCTCCTTCGGCTTGCCATCCTTCATACCCGTGTTCAGCACATCCACTTTCCCATCATCACGCAGTATGTATTCTGCCTTGCAAAAAGACATTCCACGCTCAAAGCTATGGTCAAAGCGTGCCACCTCATACCAAGTACCTAAGTACTTCTCCAGATCCAGCTCACCAGATACAGAATTATCGACTGTGAGCTCGGAGGTGCAAGCGGAGCACAAAATCAGCCCCAATAAAAGGGACAGAAATGATGTAGTTCTTTTAATATTCATATCAAATTTTCCTTATACCACTCAAACAACTTTTAAACATTCGCTTCACCTCCTCATAGCTTTCCAGATTACCAATATCATATCGTTTGCCTGGCATCTCCCAGGCATAGACATTGGTTTGTTTACAGAGCCAGGAGATAAAGCTACCTGGTGCATCGGTACCACAACCTGCGTCTATTGCTTTCTGGATCAAGTGACTGTCGTGGCGAGTATAATAATAGAAAGCGGGCATGCACCAATGACTCTTGGGCTGTGCAGGTTTCTCTTCCATCGAGAGGATACGGTCATCTGCATCTATCTCTGCCACGCCCTCTGCATCACGTCCATATATCTGATTAAATCTATCTTCACAAAGCATTATCATCAATAATTAACGGTCAATGGTCAACCATAATACTCCTTGTACCACTCCGCAAACTTGCGGAGGCCTTCGCGCAAAGTAATTTTTTCGGTGTAAAACCAAAATCACGTTCCAGGGCGGTACTGTCGGCATAGGTGGTTGGCACATCCCCCGGCTGCATAGGTACCAGCTTCTTATGGGCCTCGAAGTCATAAAATTGTTCAGATTATCAAGTCCCACTATCTTCAAAGGCTCTGGGTTGCCCAAGAGTCTCATAACAAGGTTAGCGCCTATAAAGTCGGCACTACCGGGAACAAGTATGGTTTTCATAAATATACAGAACTAATATCCCTTCGGATTGTTCTTCTGCCAATTCCAGCTGTCACGGCACATCTCTTCGATGCCATACTGTGCCTTCCAGCCAAGCTCTGCCTCGGCCTTGGCGGGGTTGCAGTAGCAGGTGGCGATGTCGCCTGGACGGCGGGGCTTTATCGTATATGGCACTTTCACGCCATTGACTTTCTCAAATGCCTTCACCACATCCAGCACACTGTAGCCATGACCTGTGCCAAGGTTGTAGATGGCCAGTCCGCAATGCTTCGCAATGGCTTTCAAAGCAGCCACATGGCCTGATGCCAAGTCGCATACATGGATATAATCGCGAACACCCGTACCGTCTGGGGTGTCATAGTCATTGCCAAATACGCCCAACTCCTTTCTAATGCCTACCGCTGTCTGGGTAATGTACGGCATCAGGTTATTGGGAATGCCGTTGGGGTTCTCACCAATCGTGCCACTCTGATGGGCGCCAATAGGATTAAAATAGCGGAGCAGCACCACATTCCACGCTGGGTCGGCTTTCTGCACATCCATCAGCACCTCTTCCAACATGCTCTTGGTCTGACCGTAAGGATTGGTACAATGACCTTTAGGGCATTCTTCTGTGATAGGAATGATGGCAGGATCGCCATATACCGTAGCAGAGCTACTGAA
Organism: Bacteroidaceae bacterium; assembly: GCA_017442855.1. GTDB lineage: Bacteria > Bacteroidota > Bacteroidia > Bacteroidales > Bacteroidaceae > Bacteroides. Next base: position 4,635 of record JAFSPM010000008.1, read on the forward strand.
GATAATATTCTTGCAACCATGCTGGCGCATCACATCCAAAAGAATGAATGTGCCGGTCATGTTGTTATGATAGTATTCAAGGGGCTTTGAAACAGACTCACCCACGGCCTTCAAGCCAGCAAAGTGGATAACGGCATCAAACTTGTTCTCCTCAAAGACTTTGGTAAGTTTCTCTTTATCCCGTACATCCACCTCATAGAAAGGAATTTCCTTCCCGATAATCTTTGCCACACGTCGCAAAGACTCAGGATTGCTATTCACCAAGTTGTCCACAACCACAACGCTGTGTCCAGCCTTATCAAGCTCAATGATTGTATGGCTACCGATATAACCGGCGCCACCAGTAAGAAGGATATTCATAAAAATGTGCTTATTTCAGCATTAACAGATAGCACTCTTGATAGTTTCTACGATGTACTTCATGTCGTCATCAGAAACACATGGGCCAGAAGGTAAACACATGCCCATTTTAAAGATAGATTCAGAAATGCCATTAACGTATGCAGGAGCATACTTATACACTGGCTGCTTATGCATAGGCTTCCATGTAGGACGCGCCTCAATGCCAGCTTTGTCCAGGTAAATACGCAAAGCCTCCACATTGTCATTGGGCTGACAGTCAGTAACAGCAGAGCTGGCTCTGTGAATTACACCACCTGCACCACCTACCGCACCATTGACGATGTTCTTGTATGCATTCTCCTGACCTTTAATTCTCAGTTCAGGATCAATGGTTATCGTGCATAGCCAATAGTTGGATTCATACTCACCAGTGTTAGGCTGTGAATGAACGGTGATACCCTTTACATTATCCAGCAATTCCTCGTATAACCACTGCACATATTTATGATGTTTAATATGATCATCCACCACCGTCATTTGGCCACGGCCAATGCCTGCACAGATATTGCTCATGCGGTAGTTATAGCCAATCTTCTCATGCTGGTAGTAAGGATAGCTTTCGCGGTACTGAGTGGCATACATCATCACCTCACGCCATTCGTCCTCGCTAGAAGTAATCAGTGCGCCGCCACCAGAGGTGGTTATCATCTTGTTACCGTTGAATGATAGGATGCCATACTTACCAAAGGTGCCTAGCATCTGACCATTGTACCTTGAGCCCAAACCCTCTGCAGAATCCTCTATGACTGGAATGCCATAGCGGTTGGCAATCTCCATGATACGGTCAACCTGATAGGGCATGCCATATAATGTTACCGGCATAATGGCCTTAGGTTTCTTACCCGTCTTGGCAATACGGTCTTTGATGGCTGCCTCCAGCAAATCAGGATCCATATTCCAGGTATCTGCCTCGGAATCCACAAATACAGGAGTGGCACCCAGATAGGTGACAGGATGTGAGGAAGCACAGAAAGTAAAGTTCTGAACGATAACTTCATCACCAGGGCCTACTCCACTAACTATCAAGGATAAATGCACAGCAGCCGTACCGGACGACAAAGCCACCACCTTCTTGTTTTGACCAACAAAGGCATCCAGGTCTTTCTCAAAGCCATCCACATTCGGTCCCAATGGCACCACCCAATTAGTATCAAAAGCTTCCTTGATATACTCCTGTTCTTTGCCGCTCATGTGAGCCAAACACAGAAGGATCCTTTTATTGTTTTGCATCTTCATTTTGATTTTCGCTTGCAAAAATAGTTATTATATAGCAAATAATTGCAGATTTTCCAATTATTTTTCATTATTCCAAGGATTATTATTTACCCCCCCTCAAAAATATCATCATTTTCGAGAGGTTCCCAGGCTCCGTCTTTAGCCGACAGCAGGACGGTTCCAGACTCCAACGACTTCAATGTATGCCATTGCCCAGGCTCTACAATCAACAACGTCCCTACAGGCACCATATCGACGACTTCAACAACCCCGAAGCTCTCTGGATCAGGGGTACCATCTTCTAAAGTCCTCGTATAGTCATACAAATACTCCTCAAAATGCCCACGGATGCAGACCATCGTCTCAGAGGTATTCTTGTGCCTATGGATAGGAATGACAGTCCCTGGCTCGATAGCATTCAGCATGCGCTGCGACTGATCTTCTTCGCTATCACGCAGGTCTAAATGATATCGCAGCCTGGGATCCACCTTGGCTTTCTCAGTCAACTCGTCAAGAACATCTAACGTAATCTTCATATCGGTTAAAGTTGAGATTAAGCAAAATCTTGGTGTATCGAAATCTTTGTAAAAGTCTATATCTCAATCAATTACAGGGTGAGGGTATTTTTGTAAGTCATTAAAAACAATCCCCACATATTTCTAATAAAGTGTTTATCTTCCATAAATGGAGATAATATAGTGCAAAGATACTGACTATTCCCGATAAAAACAAAAGAATTTGAAAAATAATCTTTGACTATTGGAAATCTAATCGACAGATGATTCTCGCCTCTTCACATTGCCGCATCCTTTCTGCTATATATAATCTGGAATACTTATGATGCTTCCCTAAGGCTTCGATAATCCTGTAATAGGTGTCATACTGCAAACTGGTATTATGATTAGTAATTACCTTTCGAATGGTTCTATCTGACAAGCCAGATATCTCGGCAATGTAACTATTAGTCAATCCATGGCTCATCTCATGAATAAACTCTATCATCTTCTTAATTGGGGCCTTGAGATCAAAACCAATGAATTCTATGTTTTGCAAGCGATTAATTAGGTTAAGGAATCTTTAATTTTCGGAACGCTCGTTCCGCTTTGATTGTTTAATCTTAAAACCTAAAGAATAATCGCTATCTCACGAATCAGTTATGGAAATATCACCTATTTTCGCAACGTCAGAAAGCTGGCAAGTATGGTTTAAATAATAATTCTAAACAAGCAAATAATAACAATCACATATTATGAAAAAAGAATTAAATGTATCACTTTTCGCCTCTTTGCAGACACATGTCAGCAAGAAGGTAAGTTTCGACGAGGTCATCAGACTTATCAAGCACGATGCCACCGTCAGTCAGAAAACAGCTGCCTACCGACAATTGGCCAATGTCATCAGTCGGGAGGAAGCCAATAAACGCGTCAAGGTGGAGCGCATGGAGGCATTCTCCGTAGGGGTGCTCTTCAACGGCTCTGGCAAACAGCCCGAGCACGTTGTCAACTTCACTGGGCTCGCCATGGTGGACTTTGATCACATTGTTGACCATGCGGGTGAGGACAAGCTGGGTCTGTTGAAGAAGCTGATTATCGCTGACCCTCATACACTACTCTGCTACAAGACCATCAGCGGCGACGGGCTCAGGGTTATTTACCAGTATCAACGCTCATACCCCTCCGACCTAACGGTCACCTCCCCTTCGCAAGGGGAGGAGTTGAGAGAAGAAGTCGCTAATAGCCCTTCGCAAGGGGAGGAGTTGAGAGAAGAAGTCGCTAATAGTCCTTCGCAAGGGGAGGAGTTGAGAGAAGAAGTCGCTAATAGCCCTTCGCAAGGGGAGGAGCTTAGAGAAGAAGTCGCTAATAGCCCTTCGCAAGGGGAGGAGCTTAGAAGAGTAGCCGCCATTAGTTCCTCCCCTTCGCAAGGGGAGGAGTTGAGAGAAGAAGTCGCTAATAGCCCTTCGCAAGGGGAGGAGCTTAGAAGAGTAGCCGCCATTAGTTCCTCCCCTGATATAGGGGAGGTGTCGCATAGCGACAGAGGGGTAATTAACGGCATTTCCTGGCGTGCAGCCTTTCTCTGCGGAAACGAGCACTACAAGCAGCTGACGGGTTGTGACTACGACCCGGCATGCAGCAACTACGGGCGGTTGTCCGGACTGGCACATGATGCGGAGGTGTATTACAACCCCGATGCGGAGCCGTTTGTCATCACCGACGAAAAGATGGTGGCAGCCAACTTCGCTGAGGGCACCCAGGAGGGCAGACCCTATAAGGAGCAACCTGCTGGTAGTCAGTCTTCCTCTGCCGAGGAAGCATGGTCACGCGTGCAGCAGCTACTTACCCGTCGCAACATGACCTACGAGCCGCACCACCGTCATGACTACATTCTTCATGCCTGCTACCTCTTCAACCGCTTCGGTGTTCCCGATGATGATTTGCGCGAATGGGCAGCCTCTCAATGGAGCGACTTCGATGTGCGTGAGCGTGCATCCATCATCTCCCATTGCTACAAGAAAGAGGAGGAGCATGGCACATGGCGCCTGCACAGTGGCCATCGTAAGAAGAGTCACGAAAACACCATGATTACCATAGCGGAAATCCGCCAGTGGTTGTCGGAACACGTAGAGGTGATCTACAATGTCGTGACCGACCAAACGATGATTAAAAACGTTGACCGTTTACCATTGACCATTGTCGATGACCGCATTTTGGCAACGCTCCGTTCCCAGATGTCCATCGATACCGACAAGCGCGTGCTCAAAAATGATGTTTATGATGTCATCAAGAGCGACTTTGCCCGTTTGGTGCATCCTGTGCGCGACTACCTTACGAGCTTGCCTCCTTGGGATGGCACCGACCGTGTGGCTGAGTTGGCTGCTCATCTGCATGCCGAGGCGGTGGTGCCGGGACAAACCAAAGAAGAGGTACAAGAGGCTCTCTGCTGGGCACTCCACAAGTGGCACTGTGCCGCTGTGGGTACCTGGTTAAACGACAACGTGACTAACCACGAGGTGTTTGTACTCATCGGTCGTCAGGGCATTTACAAAACCACCTGCTTCCGCTTTCTGCTGCCGCCCGAACTGCGCACTTACTTCTGGGAAAATGCGCATAATGCGTTCTCATCGAAGGATGATCACATCGCCCTATCGGAAAACTGCCTGACGGTGATCGAGGAGGTAGAAGCCACGGGGTCGCACGAGCTGTCTGAGCTGAAGTCGCTCATCACCAGTGACACGGTTAAGGAGCGACGGCCCTACGCGCGGTTTCGTGAGGCGAAGCATCGACTGGCATCGTTCTGTGCCACAGGCAACCAGCAGCGTTTCCTGACGGATGATACGGGCAACCGCCGTTGGCTCTGTTTCAAGGTGAGTCACATCGACGATCCTCGCACGTGGAACATCAACTACCAGCAGCTTTATGCGCAGTTAGTCAGCGAGTTCCAATCGGGCTTCCGCTATTGGTTCGATGCAGATGACGAGCAGTTGGTCGAGCGTCTCAACCAGCCCTTCCGTGTGGAGAGCGACGAGGAGCAGCTCATCCATACGCGGCTCAGGGTGCCCAAAGAGGGGGAGCCTACCAAGCTAATGAATGCTGCCACTATCTGTCAGCTGCTCAATGGTGGTCGTGTGGGTTATCCCCTATCCTCTCGCAAGATCAGTATGGCGATGAAGAAGATTGGTTTTACCGACCGTCACACGCGCAATGGCACGTTCTATGTGGTTTTCGAGATTCCTTACGACCAGGTGCAGTCACATTTGGCTGCCGTGAGCTATGAAGCTGAGCATCAAGCTGAAGCAGCTGAGTCTGCTGTATCAACCCCGTTGCAGCCCGAGGAACCCGAATTAGCTTTTTAAAACACCGATGTGACGATTGTGACCGTGAATAATCAACATTACCTATATTGTATGATTTAATTATTTCTTTCTCTCTATAGTTTATTTCACGTATAGGAAAGTAATAGAAAGAAGCGTCACAACTGTCACACCCCACTCAACAACAGGCAAATTATGAAGTATAAGTCAATGTTAAAAAGCAAGTTAGCCGAGAAAGCCGACGTGTCTGACCGTACATTCAGTCGCTGGGTCAGTCTGCATCGTGCCCAACTGGAACAGATGGGGGTATCGCCCCATGCGCACCTGCTGCCTCCTCATGCCGTGAAGTATGTCTGCGAGGAATATGGCATCATCTTAGATGACAAACAGGTCCGATGAAAGATAATTCCGCCAAATCATGCCAAATCCCGCCAAAAGCAGACAATTGTCAATTACCCTGGTCGTACCTTTGTATCGTCATTCCGGAAGATACGGCATGTGTCGCTCAAAGAGATCATCCCTACGACCTGCTCCGATATCTGCTACGGGGGAAAGAGATAATCCCTATAGGGGCATGGAGATTATCCCGACACCTGGTAGATGATACTCGGACGACCCGAAGGAGCCATCTGCTCGCCCCAAAGAAGGCATCTCTTTCAGCACACGCCGGTAACTGATTGTTTAACTTTAACTAACTGTTTATGTCACAGAAATTTGTAAAAACTCGTAACAACAACCCGAACTCACCCGCTTATGGCAAGTACTTCGCTCAGGCAGCCTATGACGAGAACTTTGTAGAAACCGAAGAGATTGCTGCATTCATCCAGCAACAGGCTACCTTGAAGAAGAGTGATATCATCGCTACGCTCTCTGAATTGGGCGAGGCTATCAAGCACTTCTTCGAACTGGGCCAGAAGGTGCGCCTCGATGGCGTGGGCATCTTCAAGGTGGGATTCTCAAGTATCGGCGTAGATCAGGTGGAAGACTGCACCGCCTCTACCATCACTACCCGCCGCATTCTGTTCAGCCCAGAGACCCAACGTGTGGTGGTGGGACAAACACGCAGCGAGAAGACGGGCAAGACCATCCAGAAGTATGTCGTTGCCAAGACGCTTGTCAAGGATGTCACCTTCGAAGAGGTGCACCCCAACCTATTGGGTGGCACTTCGTCATCTAGCGCTGGCGGTTCTAACGCTGGCAACGACAATACCGGCTCTAACACTGGCACTAACACCGGTGGAAATACCGGAGGCAACACTGGCGGTAACGACGGTGGCGGTGACAATGGCGGTGGCGACGGCATGCAGATCTAATCGCTTTGGCCGATAGCTATTAACAACAATTTTGCCCCGAAGAAGCTCTTCGGGGCAAACCTTAAACTACTTAAACTATTAATTTAAATAATTCTATTATGAGTAAGAAAATCAACATTAATTGGAATATGGTGGCGCAGGCCATCATGACCCTTATCGCTACATTAGCAAGTGCTATCACTCTCAATTCTAAACATGATTTTTTCGTTTTGTCGGGAGATAAATGGCGAGAAAAAAAATTTTTGCTTAGTGACAAATCCGCGTAAGAAGCTGAGATACAGCACGTTTTCGGAAACCCATCCTAACAATGATACTTGCAGACATAAATGACATTCCGGAAGAAGGGCTCAAATGAAAGTAACGACATGTGGTTAAAAGTGACCCAAAAAAGTCTGATGAAATTTGAAGGGGTTTAAGCCCGTTTTTCTGGTCATTTTGGCAGATTTTACTCGGAATTTCGCGTTAAAAATCATTAAACGCAAAAAGTCCGACAGGGGATGCCTTGCGCCATGGCGAAAATGGCTGTTTTAGGGGCATTCGGGACAGAAAAAGTAATCTTTCTTGACAGAATGGGAAGATTTGCCGATTTTACTTTTAGCCATATATGGTTACTTGTAAAATGTCCCATTTCGACGAAAATTCGTCTGAGAAGCCCTGAAAAGGTAAATTTGCAGAAAATTAAAAAATTCAGCGGTCAAATCCGCTCAAAAATGAACGTTTATGGCAACAATTAAGTATGAGGTGCTCAAGCACAACATGAGGAAGGACAAGACGTGGAACGTCGTCATCAGGGTTACGCACAAGAGGGTGATGAAGTACATCCCTACTACGGTGTTCGTGACTAGGGATGAGCTGACCTCGTCTTTCAAGATCAAGAACTATCAGAAGATGGAGAAGTGTGAGGACATACTCCGCATCTACCGCAAGCGTATCGAGGAGGAGAACCTGGAGTTCAA
>JAFSPM010000038.1 GCA_017442855.1 Bacteroidaceae bacterium
ATTGAAAATTGAAAATTGAAAATTGGAAAGTACCAATAATCAACGCCAATGTTAGTAGTAATCTCTTCATCATTCAATCATGTTTTGGTTTCCGGCTGCAAAGGTACGGCGTGTTTATAGACCCCACAATACACAAATTCTATGAAATTGCAGCCTAACCAGAACCCCCTCTTTACCCGATTTTGATGAAAGATAAATTACTGTAAAGGGACAAACAGATATCAAATCCCAATAGTAAGAAGCCTGAATTGACCTTCGGTCGAGCCAGCTCACGCTCGGAAGAACTCAAACAAGTTCGGTTCTCCTCTCGCTCAATCGCTGCCTTCGAGGAGAATTAAGGCTTCAAACTCCTTGAAGCCTGCGATTGAGTGAGAGGAGACTCTTTGCTGCTTATTTGTGATAATTATGACATTGCGCTGAAAAATTGACAGTTTTTTTTATATCTGAGACGTAACATTTTTCGATTTCGTATACTATACTGATAGAAAAGTATTAATTTTGCAAAAGAATTCGAAAGTATGAAACAGGATCAGATTGTAATCTATCAGACAGAGGACGGACAGACACAGATTGATGTCCGTCTGGAGAACGAGACGGTATGGTTAAATGTTGCACAGATGGCTTCGCTCTTTATGAAGGAGGAATCAAACGTGAGACGACACGTTTTGAATGCCTTCAGAGAGGGCGAGTTGGAGCGTGACGATAATAACGTGCATTTTTTACACGTTAATGGCGTGAAGAAACCTGTGCCGTTTTATAGCCTTGATGTTATCATCTCTGTTGGCTATCGCGTTCATAGCAAACGTGGTACCGCCTTCCGCATCTGGGCTCGAAAGATTATCAAGGACTACCTTGTGAAAGGATATGCTGTAAACCAACGTATACATAGTGAGCAGATTAGCGAACTGCGCCAATTGGTTCAGATGTTAGGACGTACCATACAGAATCAGCATTTGGAACAGAACGACGAGAATCAGGCTTTGTTTGATATTGTTGTAGACTATACCTATGCGCTCGACACACTCGATGACTACGACTATCAGCGACTAAGTGTCGGTAAAACCACCCAAGAAGATAGGTTCCGTGCTACCTATGAGAACGCGATGGAGGCTATACAGGCTCTTCGTGATAAGTTTGGTGGCTCGACGCTGTTTGGTAATGAGAAAGATGAGTCGTTTAAGAGCAGCATTGGCCAAATATACCAGACATTTGGAGGTGACGAGCTCTATCCGAGTGTGGAGGAGAAGGCTGCTATGCTGCTGTATCTGGTTACGAAGAACCACTCATTTAGCGATGGTAACAAACGCATTGCTGCCACGTTGTTCCTTTGGTTCCTGAATAATAACGGTATTCTATATCGTGAGGATGGTTCGAAGCGACTGGCTGACAACACCCTTGTGGCTCTGACGCTGATGATTGCCGAGAGCAAGACGGAGGAGAAGGACGTGATGGTGAAGGTGGTGGTAAACCTGATTAACCAGAGGAACGAGTAATAAAAGCCTCCGTTCCCTCTCACTTCTTCTCGTACTTCAGCAGAAGGCTGGTGCGAGGTTGGGGTAGGGTAAGCGTTAGGCCGTTGGATAATTGTTGGCCTGTGTATTCCTTGGTCTCGCCATTATCCTTATTAAATACACGGTATATGGCTGTGGGGTTTAGGCTGGAGAGGCAGACATCATAGGTGGGAGATTCGCAAGCAGCACGACGGAAAGCTATAATATAGCCCGTTTCATCGGAAGGACGATGAAGTTGATAGGCCAACCAGATGTCATCACCTGTAAGGTCGCCCGTACCTGAAAGGGGATAGAAATCTTCGTAAAAATAGGGTCGTACCTCCTGGAATTCCTGCATGGTACGGGCCATATCGGTGAACGACTCGCCTTGCTGAGTCAGTTTCCAGTTGAATACCACTGCGCTGCCAAGGGATGAACGGGAATCGAAGGGATTCACGTGATAACTGCCTGTTGCGTGCTGGGGAAGATAGAATTCCAGGCCATAGGTGTGGCATTGATAGCCCACAGGCTCACCGTAGTTGTAATCTGTACGCCACATGGGAGCACTACGCAGCATAGTCTCATAGTCCAGACGCCTTCCACCGCTGGCACAGTTGTCGATAAGGAGGTGTGGGAAACGGGAAAGCAGATAGTCCCAATAGTCGTAAAGTCCCATAATGTACTTTACTTCCGTGATACCCTTGCGTCCTTCTGTATCATTGGCCAACCAAATGCTTTCAGGAGCGATATTAAAGTCCTGCCGGTAGTGGTCGATGCCGTTCTCTTCCAGCAGATCACCTATTGTCTTACTCATCCATTGACAAGCCTCAGGGTTACCCAGGTTAAAGAGCCTGTTGTCACCACCAGCGGCCAGCATCCATTCGGGATGTTCGCGTTCCCAAAGGCTACCCTTATAAACACGTTCAGGCTCGAACCAGACCATAAATGATGTATGAGGTGTCTTATGGATGTAGTCAGAGATGGGCTTGAATCCATTAGGGAAGCGTTCTGTATCGGGCATCCAATTGCCAACGGTGTTGTACCAGTTCTTGCCTGTAGCGTAATCAGCTGCCTCGGTATACCAACCGGCATCCAGCCAGAAGGCTTCAGGATTCAAACCAAACATCCTTGTACGCTGAACCAGAGCAATGGCATACTCGGTAGTCATGCAAGTATACTCGTTGCAGGGAGCTGGGTCACCCCAGTTAAAGCCTCCGAACATGGGGTACCAGGCGGGTTGGTTATCAATCTTCCTTGAGTGGTGTGCCAACATAAACCGACGAAAACGATTGTGCCCCATCATACGGTCTGTTCCCTGCCAGAAGAGCAGGCAGACGCTGGCTGTGCGGATGCGTTCGTTTGGCAACAAGCCTGCATTGAAGTGCTTCAAGCCTGCTTTCAGTTGGACTCGTTGGTTATCTGTGCGGGTAATCTGGCTTTGCCAAGTGCCCGTCCAACCAATAGCCACCATAACACCTTCGTTTGGCGCTGTTTGAAGGTTGAAGAAAGGGAAAGCCCCATCAGAAGAGCGCCCGCCTCGGGGCTCCATATTTAATGTGTCATCCATTTGAAGGAGCCGTTCGCGTGGGGCAAAGTCAGCACGACTGGCATTACTGCCTTCTGCATAATAGACTTTGGGAACTCCGGCTTGGTGGCGGAAGGTAATATCTGCTGTCTGCACCTGACTGATGGCTGGTGTGATATGGGTGCCGGTATTCTCAAAACGCAATACCCATTCTATGGTGCCGAAGTCCGTCCAACCTGTTACTTCGCACTCCACCCTAAGGCCCGTTTTGCTATCGGTGTAATGGGCAAGATAGCGTATTTGGCTCTCTTCTGTACTGGGCATACGTGTAAGGCTGTGATTGCATCGCTTCAGCACTTCTGCAGAGGACTGACCACCATATACAAAAGAGAAAGGTGGTGTTTTCCCCTTACCGAACTGTGATTTTATCCAGCGTTCCACTTGCACTGGCTTACCGTTTTGTACAAAGGTTCCCTGAGCCTTGGCGATTAGCGCACAGAAAAGGAGTGCAATAGCACATAGTACAGATTTCAAGATGCTTCTCATAACAATTCTTTTTGCAAAGTTACGAATAAGTGAGAAAAAACAAAGTTTTTTTTTGCATTTCTCTTACTAAATCGTAACTTCGCACCATGAGACGATGGATTATTTTGAGTATGGTGGCTTGTGTGGCGTGCTTTGCATTGACAGGCTGTGACAAGCTGGATGACAGCGATGGCGAAATCATGAACGAGATATTGCCAGGCAAGTGGTCGTTCTCCTACATATTCAAGGATGATGCCGACCCAGGGCTGGAGTTTGAGTACAAGTTTGTGTTGTTCAACGAGGACAAAACATGTGCCCTGACCTATGATGATGGTGCCCTAAACGGTACCTATCAGGCAACAAGTGCCGTGATACGTATTGTGAGCAGTGATATCGATGACCAAGAGCGCATCATCCTATGGCGCATCGTATCCTTATCTTCCAAACAGATTATTGCAGAATACAGCTTTGATTACCATGATCAGAGCTTTACGGTTGTAGTAACACTGGACAAGCAGAATTAGGCTATTCCTCTTCTACCTCGCTGCGATGGAATTTTCGGTACAGGTTCACGTAGCTGTATGCCGAGAAGTAGCCCAAACAGCCTCCCGAGAAGTTACGTATGGGGTTGGTTCCTGCACTTTCCATCACTTGCATAGAGTAAAGATAGTCGTATGACGCACGGTCTATGGCTCGTACCTCAATGCGGAGGGCATCGTTTTCCTGCAAAGCGTCTGAATCACCATCGTCCATTTTGTTCTCTGCAGTAAAACCGAACAGTTGCTGCAGCTCACCGCCTTTATTCTTTTCGTCGTTCATCACAGCCCACCGATAGCCTATGTTGTTGCGATAGATGTGCATGAAATAGTAGTTGTTGCGGTCGGGGTCGTCCTGAATACGGAGATCGCCGTAGAGTACGCGCTGTGAAAACATTTTCTGCCAAAAGAAACGGAAGGACTTCACTTCTGGAACATCCTGCATGGTAGAGGAGGAGCTGAAATGATGGTCATTCACATAAATATCCAGATTGTAGGTAATACCTGGATCACCAACGGTTTCCGATGTATAGATACCGTTACGGGTATAGCGCAGTGTGTCGTTGAGTTCATAGTACTTGCAACTTATCACAATGACGGCATCTTCCACAACGTGGTCGCGAAGTTCATTATCTGTGACGTTTTGTGTGGTGCTCAATCGTACGTTAGTGCCATTCTGCGTCAGCGAGGCCTCAGCTACGTAGTGTTGGTCTGTCTCGCGGTAGTCAATGGGTATCTCTTTCTCGCAGGACAGCAGAAGCAGCAATAAGAAGAATACTATGTATTTTAATTCAAAATTCATGATTCAAAATTTGCAATTAACAATTAAATGTTCAACAGTAAACGGTAAACCAACTTTCAACTTTGACCTTCGGTCGAGCCTGCTCACGCTCGGGATAATAAACAAGTTTCTTCTCCTCTCGCTAAATTGCAGCCTTCAATTTTCAACTTTCAATTTTTAACTTTCAATTTTCAAAATTTAAGATTAAAACTTACTGATGGTACTATACCGAACAGACTGTACTGCTTGGCTTTGGTACCTCGTCCATACTGGCTATCCTCGAAGGTGATGAGGTAGGGATTGTAACGGTTGTAGAGGTTATAGATGCCAAAGGTCCACTCTCGGGTCAGTCGGCCTTTACATATTTTCTTCTCCCACGTAGCTCCTATATCCAGGCGGTGATAGTTGGGCGCACGGTAGCCGTTGCGCTCAGCGTAATAGTATATGTAGTTATCAATTATCTGATATTTGGCGCTAGGAGCTGTGAAGGCTTGTCCCGAGTAGAAAATCCACGTGGCATTAAATGTCCATGTGGGGCTGAGCTTATAGCGGGCTACGATGTTGATGTCGTGACGGCGGTCATTGTTGGCATTGTACCATTGCCCTTCGCTGATACCATCGATGCGAGTCTTCGACCACGATAGGGTATAGCTGAACCATCCTGTCAATCGCCCTGTATTCTTGCGTACACACAACTCGGCACCATATCCCCTGCCTTCGCCTGCGAGCACCAATCGCTCTATCTCTATGGCTGAAGCAAAACTGATGCCGTCGCGATAGTCAAGCACATTGTCCACATGGCGGTAATAGCCTTCGAGCGAGAAGTCGTAGTCTTGGGACGGTGTCATCATGAAAAGACCCAGGCTCACTTGGTCGGCCACCTCAGGTTTCACCAGATTACTGCTGATGGCATAACGGTCGAATGGGGTGGTGGTGTTCTGGTTGCGTAGCGCGTGGATGTTCTGACTGGTTCGACTATATCCAGCCTTTACGCTCATCCATTCCCGAGGTTGCCATACAAGGCTCAGGCGGGGTTCCCATGTAACGTGTGTCTTAACGGGCAGGTTCTTCTGCCGTTTGTAAATCCAGGTGATATTCCCTTTTTCGTCGATGTCGTAGTAATAAGGACCGCCCAGTGCAGAGAAAGCCGTCAGATGCAGACCTGCTGAGGTAGTCAGTTGCTTTAGGGGGCTGAATTGCCAGTTTACCCAGGCACTGTTGTCCCATCCCTTGCGCTGCTCCTTCTCGCGGTTGTTCCAGCGCAACCATTCTGCCGACTTAACATCGCTAATCATGGTCTGTGCACCCATATTCAACTCATGATGTCCCCACAGCAGTTGGAAGTTTTGTCGCAAACCAAGATGGCGGATATGCCCCAGGTATTCAATGTCCATACCACCAATGTGTATGCCGTTGTTTGTCTGGTAGGAGGAGGCAAACAGCGTGGTCTGTGATGAGGAGAGTCCGCGGAAGTTGTGCCCCCAAGTCAGGCTACCGGCCAGATTGCTCCACCTCATGTCCACCATATCGTTAAGTCTGGTTTTATCATGGCTGCCAAAGAACGAGAGGTACATCTTGTTACGTTCGTTTATGCGCCAGTCCAGTTTCAGGTTGGTATCGAAGAAGTAGAGAGAGTTGTCGCGATACTTTTTGATGGGTTTCATGAACAGGTCGATGTACGAACGACGTACATTGAACAACATCATCAGTTTATCTTTAACGATGGGGCCTTCCACCGAAGCCTTGGCAGAGATTAGTCCGATGCTGGCATTCCCGCCCCAGCGGTCAGAACGACCCGTACGACCGATGATGTCCAAAACTGCTGATGAGGCTCCGCCATATTGGGCAGGCACCAAACCCTTGTAAAGAGTGGCAGAAGCCAGTGCATTATCGTTGAAGGCAGAGAAGAGACCTGCCAGATGTCCGATGTTATAGACTGGCGCCTTGTCGTAAAGGATGGTATTCTGTGCCGCTGTGCCGCCTCTCACCTGAAAGCTGCTGGAGCCGTCGCTCTCCGACTTCACGCCAGGCAACAGTTGTAGCGAACGCATAATATCCACCTCTCCGAACAGAGCCGGTGCAGCAGTCAGTTCTTTCACCTGAATCTGCTCGGCTCCTATCTGTACGGCCTTTATGCGTCGCTGGGCATTATAGGCATTGATAAGCACCTCGTGCAACTCCTTCTCCTTCACGGTGGCGGTATCCACCTGAGCTATTGCATACGTTGGCAACAAGGCCATTATCAAGAAACATAATCTGTTCATGCTGCAAAAATATATAAAAAAGTTGGATTCTGACATTCCATTGCACAAAACTTTTTCTTTGGGGAAACTCTCAATACCCACTTTTGATGATTTTGGGGGTATTGCATGTAGTCTGCTCATTAAAATAGGTGGTTGGTTCACAACTTTTCTGTACCTTTGCAGCAGAAAAAACAAAAAGCAATGACAGAGAAATATCACGAGTTGGACCCGATGAGTGATGTCATCAGCGATGACTACCGCATGCTGCAGATGTTGGGCCGTTTTGGCATTACCTTGGGTTTCGGAAACCAGACGGTTGGCGAAACCTGTAAGGCTGCGAGTGTGGATGTGACGACATTCCTTACTGTGGTGAACTATGTGAAGGATGCTGCTCATGCGCATATCAACGAGATGGTGGAGCAGATAGACTTGCCCTGCCTGATGCGCTATCTGAAGAATTCTCACACGTATTTTGTGGACTTCCGTCTGCCTAATATCCGTCGTAAGTTGCTGGAGGCTATCGACTGTTCTTCGTCGAACCAGATTGCCATGCTGATACTTAAATTCTATGATGAGTATGCTGCGGAGGTAGCCCGTCACATGCAGTACGAGGATTCTCATGTGCATCCCTTCGTGGATAATCTGTTGAAGGGCAAGGTGGGAAGCGATACTTTCGATATGGTAGTCCACCAGCATGAGGATAACCACGCATCACTGGAAAAGAGTATTGCGGAACTGAAGAATATTATCATCAAGTATTATCCCAATGACAATGCTGCACAGTTGATGGGTGAAGTCCTGATGGATATCTTTATGACAGAGGAAGACCTGCTTACACATTGTCACATGGAGGATACCTTGTTTGCCGAGTGTGTTCGCAGACTGGAATTCAAGGTCCGTCAGGCTGGCGGCACAGAGTCGGATGGTGAGGATGATGACGACGTAGAGAAGAATGCCCCTTCTACTAACGACCTGAGCGAACGTGAGAAAGATATTGTGGTGCAAGTAGCCAAAGGGCTTTCCAACAAGGAGATTGCCGATGCGCTCTTTATCTCGGTGAATACAGTTATGACGCACCGACGCAATATCAGTCGTAAACTACAGATTCACAGCCCAGCTGCCCTGACCATTTACGCCCTTGTAAATGGGTTAGTTAATCTCGATGAAATCGCGGTGTAGCCATTACCTCGGTTAGTGGTTAGAGAACACAGCGGTAGCAAATTTTTCACTCTTCACTCTTCATTCTTCACTAAACGAGAGGGTGAAATCCTCGAGTGATATAGTTTTCTTTGCTTTGGCAGGCATTGCCGGCAAACTGGCAGGCGATATTGATAAGATTTTTCCATTGCTCCTCGGATAGGTTGGGGAGCATTTCTTTTGTAATTCCATGCCAAATGAGAGCGCATGAAAAACCTGCATTAAAGCTGTCGCCGGCACCAACAGTACTCACTACATTATCTATTTGGGGTGCCTGAAAATGATAATTTGCTGTTGGAGTACAGACTTCTATCATTCCGGCTCCTGCTGTGCAGATAAAGATAGGGCAATATGCCTTTATGTGTTGCTGGTATACTTCTTGTGCCTCGCGAGTTCCATACATAATCTCAAAATCATCGGCACTACCCCTGACTATGCTGCTCTGACTGAAATTGCTCAGTATGTTTGGCATCAGCGTTTCCAACTCATGGGCATGGCTACGGCGGAAGTTCAGATCGTAATAAACAAAGGCTCCCACCTTGTTGGCTTCTGCTAACAGATGAGTAATCATGGGGCGGGTACCTTTGCAGACAGCATAGTAGGAACTGAGCAGTAGCACATTGTTGGCTTCGAGGCTTGGCGCTTTCCAACCTTCTGGCGTAAAAGGCGGCTGTTTGTAGAATACGTAATTGGCATCGCCCTTATCGTTCAGAAAAGCCAGGCTTACGGCGCTCTTTTCTTTCTCCAGCACCTTAAAATATTCGGTGGATACGCCATTTTTTTGCATAAAGTTGATGGTCTGCTGTCCCACGACATCAGCTCCTGTATAGCCTACAAAAGCACAGGGAACACCAGCCCTGCCTACGCTGATAATACTGTTAAAGCTGCTACCACCAGGCACAGCTGCCACCGGCTGATTGTTCTTAAAGAGAACATCCAAAATGGTTTCTCCAATTCCGAGGACTTTTTTCATTGAACATTGAACATTGAGCATTGA
>JAFSPM010000039.1 GCA_017442855.1 Bacteroidaceae bacterium
CAATATGTTAGGACGAAAAAGTGAAGAGTGAAGAGTTTTTTGCAAAAAACTTTTTTTCTTGCATCTTTAGTGTTCAAAATTCCCCCTGGTTTTGTTGCAACGTTAGCAAAAACTTGTTCCCTAACTAGGGAAATATTTTTTTGTAACTAGGGAAATAATTTTTCCTAACTAGGGAGAAAAAAACGAGGAAGTAGCTCGTTCATATTTTTTTCTAGAGAATTTGACGGTTTACTACTAGTAAGCTATAGGTTTACTACTAGTAAGCTATAGGTTTGCTACTAGTAAGCGATGGGTTTACTACTAGTAAGTTTTTTTTGTTAAAACTCCGCCTTTCTTTTGCTTTTACCATATTTATTTATATCTTTATCCCCAAATATTAACTAAAACCACGTGTCTATGAAAAAAACATTAGCATCTCTATTTTCGATATTGCTTTGTTTTGCCTTCATTTCCTGTGGAGGAGACTCGGGACCCAGCAGTGAACCTGTGAATCCTACTCCCACACCTACCAAGGTGGCAGTGATAGGAGTAAGCGTAAGTCAGTCAAGCGTCAACTTGAAGGAGGGTACCACTGCGGATATCACAGCTACGGTGACGCCCGACAATGCAAGCAACAAGAATGTATCTTGGAAATCTGATGACAACAATGTAGCTACTGTATCAGGTGGTAAAATTACTGCAGTGGCACCTGGTATGACTACCATCACAGTGACTACTGTTGACGGCAGCAAGACGGCCACCGTTAATGTAACGGTTACTATGGATGTGCCTTACAGACAGAAAAGAGCACTGATGGCTCTCTTTGAGAAGACAGGCGGTGCTAACTGGAAAAATAAGTGGGACACTCAAACCTCTTATAAAGATTGGTATGGGGTGAAGGTGAAGAACGACTATGTGACTGAGATTGATCTTTCTGACAACAACTTGACAGGGCAGTTGCCTGATGGATTGCAGTTTCTGTCGAAGTTGACGAAGTTGGTGTTGGCTAATAATAATCTTGAGGGGCTTATTCCAACTACATTGGGCGATACGGTAGATCCAGCTACGATCAAGGCTGTGGCTGACACTCGTGGTGGTGCACAAGTGCCTTTGCTGAATGAATTGAAGACGCTCGATTTGAGTGGCAATAAGTTTACGGGAGCAATACCCGAAGCATTAGGTCACCTGACAAACCTCACTACCTTGAAACTGGATCATAATAAGTTGACGGGAAATCTGCCTGTTTCGTTTGCCAACTTGTCGAACTTGACCACACTGACCATTTCCCACAATGAATTGGATGGTGAAATGCCGAAGGAAGTTGCCGACTCTAAAATGTGGCAAAAGGTTGGGACTAAGACCGACCTGACCCAGGATAACAATAAAGTAATTGTTGTTCCTGGCGCACCAGATAAACCTGATACACCAGACACGCCAGATACCCCGGATACCCCTGACACTCCAACGACTGTTACTGTGACGGGTGTAACACTTGACAAGAGTACATTAGAATTGAAGGTAGGGGAAACTAGTACACTGACGGCTACCGTAGCTCCTGAGAATGCTACAGAAAAGGGTGTCAGCTGGACAAGCAGCAACGAAGCAATAGCTAAAGTAAGCGACGGCACCGTAACTGCGGTGACAGCTGGTGAGGCCACCATTACCGTAACGACTAAAGACGGCAATAAGACGGCTACCTGCAAAGTGATAGTAACCACTCCTGAGCCTACCACCATAGCAGTGACAGAAGTTACGCTTGACAAGACTTCATTGGCACTGGAAGTAGGTGGTACGGTCACCCTTGTTGCTACTGTTAAGCCTACTGATGCTACAAACAAAGCTGTTACTTGGAAGAGCGATAACACTTCTGTGGCTACAGTTGATGCCAATGGCAAGGTAACTGCAGTAGCCGCTGGCTCAGCCACTATCACCGTTACAACCACTGATGGTGGCAAGACCGCTACTTGTGCTGTAACTGTAACGGCTCCAACACCTCCGGCACCTCCAGCAACTGTTAATGTAACAGGAGTTAGCTTGAACAAGACTACACTTCCATTAGTAGTTGGCAATAGTGAAACTTTAGTGCCAACAGTTACTCCGACTAACGCTACAGACAAAACCGTTTCTTGGTCTAGTAGCAACACTTCTGTGGCTACAGTTAATGCCAATGGCAAGGTAACTGCAGTAGCTGCAGGCACAGCTACTATCACCGTTACAACCACTGATGGTGGCAAGACCGCCACTTGTACAGTGACTGTTTCGGCACCTCCTGCTACAGTGAAGGTAACCAGCATAGCCTTGACCCGTGCAAGCATGACGATTGAGGTGAACGATGTGGTGCCGCTCACGGCTACCGTGAAGCCAGATGATGCAACTGACAAGACGGTGACCTGGGCAAGTGACAACACAACCGTAGCAACGGTGGATGCTACTGGTAAGGTAACGGCTAAGGCAGTTGGTACAGCCAACATAACGGCTACTGCCAACGATGGAAGTGGAGTGAAGGGTACGTGCAAGGTGACAGTGATGGCTGTCCCTGCATCGACTACGACTACTGAGGGTATTACTGATAACGGACAACAAGGATGGTAAAACTAATAATTAGAATGTTATGAAAAAGATATATTATATTTTGACTATTGGTTTGATGGCAGGACTGGCAGGCTGTACAGACGAGGCTAAGCAAGCTGCAGAGCCTGAATATGCAAAAGCATACACTCAGTTCTACGCCAACATTGTTGATAACTTGGCTGATACGCGCTCGATGTTGATAAATGACAAAAAGATGATATTTGAAACGGGCGATAAGATACAATTATATGTGGACGGAGGCATAAGTTCGGGCGCATACTATACACTGAACTATCAATCTACCTCCAACACATTTGACGTTGACGAAGGATATGCCCCTATTACAGGTTCACAATTCTATGCTATTTATCCAAGCGGTGCTTTATTTAATCCAGGACGTAATAGATATGTAATTCCTTTGGCATCAAGTTTCGCTTTTAGACGTGATATGTACTCAGCTACTCAGACCATGGCTATGTGGGGTTATAGCGCTGATGGTAATAATATGCTGAATTTCTATCACATGGCAGGATTGATACGTCTCTCTCTCTCCGGCTCTCTCAAAGTTACAAAGATAACGCTGGAAGGTAATAATAATGAGCAGATTGGTGGCGCTGCAGAGATTGATCCTACTAAGGATAAACCGATACTTGAAATGGCCTCAGGATACGGTAGTTTTCCTGCTGCCTATGAGCAGGTAATGACCGTAGCAGAATCTAATCCTTATGTGGAGCTGTCGGCTTCACCAACTAGCTTCTATTTCGTAGTTCCGCCTATTACCTTTACCAAGGGTATAACGGTTACGATTGAGGCTGATGGTTTACATCACCCAATTGTTCAGACAACATCGAAACCTGTGGAAGTGGGGCGCGGTGTAATGAAGTCGTTCAATTCGGTTGATACGGAAGCCATCTTGAATGAAGAGGCTGATTTGCAGTTGGATGCGTTGAAGGCACTGTATAACAGTACAGATGGAGCTAATTGGACCGCCAACAAGTGGGACACATCCAAGCCGTTAAGCGATGCGACTGCTTGGCCTGGTGTTACGGCTGATGCTCATGGCGTTGTTACAAAGATCGTCTTATCAAATAGCGGTTTGTCGGGTTCTTTGCCTGCAGCATTGGGCAACTTGACTTATTTGGAAGAGTTTGACTTGTCAAACAACAACCTTGTCGGTGGTATTCCAAAGGAAGTGAAGAATCTTAATGGCTTGAAGAAGTTCTATGTCAATGGCAATCAAATGAATGATAGTGTACCTTACGCAGTTTATACATCTGATGCATGGGGCTATGCTGACAAAAAACTGACACAGCAGAGTGGTTATGCACTGAAAACCAAGTATGTGTCGAACGACTACAGTAAGGATGGTGACAAGGAGTTATTGTATACTCACACAGAAGGTCCTGGTATTCCAATCGTTATTACATGCGATGCTTTTACCGATAATATGTATGATGAGTTTAAGACCCAGACAGCCAATGCCCTGGACTATTTCTTCTCTATTGCCCCATACAAGGACTTTAAGATTTATTTCGATGTGTATAGGATGATGTCGGTATCGCCCAACGATGAGGTGGGATTGAACTTGCCATACGGAGTAAGATACGATGGAGATACCTATCACATAGAAACCGACAAGGTGAGAAAGAAAATTGAGGATAAGTTAGGACTGAGTACTAATAATTTGTTGTCCATCGTTTTACTGAACGAAAAGAATACAGCGAAGCGGGCAAGATGTTATTATATTTCTGATGGTTTTGCTGCTGCCATTGCTCCTGTGGATGATGATTTGGAATGCATTATTCATCATGAGGCAGGTGGTCATGGTTTTGCTTTCTTGGCAGACGAATACTCTTCAGATGGTGATAAATCTTATGGTGCTGCTGAGAGAGCTGACTTAGATCAACGACATAGTTTAGGATGGAGTTTGAACCTGTCGTATAATAACACCAATACGACCGTTCCATGGAAGGACTTCTGGACGGATGCGGCTTATGCACCAGAGGCGGTAGGGGCTTATGAAGGTGGTGATGCTGCTTATAAGTTTGGCGTTTACCGTAGTACGGATAAGAGTACGATGAATAGTCAGTATGAGTTCGACAAGTTCAATCCGCAGAGCCGTTGGTTAATCTACCAGCAGATTTGCAATAGAGCAGGATTGGCTTGTACCCTTGAGGCATTCAAGGCATATGATGCAGCTAACATCACTTCTTTGCCTCCTGCAGTATCGGTAGTTACCCGTAACTATGTGGAGAAGAAGGAGCATAAGTTGGGCGCTCCACCTGTATATATCATTAAGTAGTGAGGTAACAATAATCCCCGCCCGGTTGGGCGGGGATTGTTGTTTATTGTCCTTTCCGTTGTGAAGGTCGGTTGGCACGACGCTTGCGGATATCAGCCTTCATCTTGGCAGAGGCCGACTTGTGTGCTCCCGTGATGTAGGTTTTCTTCTTCGCCTTGGTCTTTATTTTGTTGGTATGCTGGGGCTTGTCGCTCTTGCCCCTAAACACTACGCCTTGCATGATGATTTTTTCAATGTCTTCTCCTGCCATAGCTGTTGACTATTAATGCGTTTCTACATTAGTGATCTCTCCCACAAAGATGTTGGCACGGCCACGACCAGGTTTTTCTTTCGTGGCATTGAGGCACTTCATCACCACTGATGGCTGGTTGGCTCCATTAGGATAGAAGGCTACCGTGTATTCTTTGGCCTGTTCCAGTGCTTGGTAGCTCTGTTCGGGTGTCAGAATGGTGTTGATATATTTCTTACCCTTGTTGGATGACAGATAGCCTCCGGCATTGGCCGTCATAGTGGTACGGTTGAATTCATCTTCACCAATGATGATTACCAACTTACCATTGCTGGCCTGTACTTTGTCGGCAGTTAACTCAGGAAAAGCCTCGTTTGACTTTGCTACAACGAGTTCTGCTACCTTTGCTGCTTCAGCTGGCTTAGCTTCTACAGGCTCAGTTACTTTGGCTACAACGGGCTCAGCTGGTTTCACAACTTCTGCTGGCTTGACAGCTTCAACTGCTTTCTCTACCTCAGCAGGCTTTATAGCTTCAACTGGTTTTGCTACTTCAGTTGCATTACCCACAACTGCTACAGGAATAGTAGAGGTGATGGTTGGAGCTGCTGCTGTGGCTACAGGTTTCTCTGGTTCAGCTTCTTTGGTAGTAACTTGTGAACTAACTACGGCCACAGCATCCGATTTGCGGGTTTCTTCTGGCTTACCGTCGTTTTGTACAATTTCGAAGCCACTCAGCGCCTTCTGCAGGCTTTCGTTCATATCGTCCACGAAATCTACCGTCTTTCTACGCCACTTGGCAAAACCACGTGCCAGTCGGCTTTGGTCCTTCGTCAGCGCCATCTTGTCAGTAATCCAGTCTTCAGCCACAAATATCTCTTTTTCGTTTGGATAGTCATATCGGATGTTCCTGATCTGCAACACACACTTGCCTTCATCGCAGTTGGCAATCATCTGGTAGATCACCTTGGTGCGGTCGAGCGACAAAGCAGAGCTAGAGAACACAATGTATTCTTCGCCATTGGCGGCAACTTGTCCTCGTTCCTCATTTTCGTAAGCCACATTGCTCTTGTTAGCGTTTTGCTGCATGCGGGCTTTCATCCACTCACGTACCTTGGCGTACACCTCTCCCTTGCTCATACTAGTGATGTTGAACTCCTTGGAAAATACCACTTTTCCGTTTACCTCAGGTACGGCACCTTTTAGGTAATAAGAGTCCTCATGATGGGCATTTTCATTCTTCTGTGCAGATGTTTGCTGTGGCAACGCCAAAGCCATAAAGGCTATACAAAGGGTAATGATGGTAGTTCTCATATCAACCAGTTTAAATATTTACTTTGCAAAGATAAAGATTTCCATGTAATGTAGCATTCCCTTACCCTTGAAACTTAATGCTTTTGCACAAATTATCATGTCTTGTGCAAAAAAGTGTTTAAAAAAGTTGCGAGTTTTGGGAAATTAATATACCTTTGCCGCCGTTTATTGGAAAATGCTCCAAAAAATGCGTTAAATTAACCACTTTATTAAATAGGTAAAAAAGATGAGAAAAACATTAATTGGCTTGGCTATGCTGAGCATTTCGTCCACTGCTTTTGCAGGTGGCGTACTGACCAACACAAATCAATCGGTAGCATTTATCAGAATGTTGACACGTGGCGCTATGATAGATTCTGATAGTCCTTATTCCAACCCTGCTGGTTTGGGCTTCCTGCAAAGAGAGGGCTTGTATATCTCGTTCAACTGGCAAAATGCTTATCAGGAACGTAATATTGACGCCACTTTCCCCTTGTTCCCCGAAGCCAACCATCACCGTTTCTATAAAGGTACCGCTTCGGCACCTGTTATCCCTTCGCTGTTTCTTACTTATCGTAAAGGCGATTGGGCCATTTCTGCCTACGGAGGCGTGATAGGTGGTGGAGGCGAGGCTTCCTATAGTACAGGTTTGCCGATGTTCGATTCAGGTGTGATGGCTAAGATAGCTGCCAATCCTACCATACAGACGGTGATGAAGGCCACTGGAGCACAAGCGGCATCAGATTTATATGACATGAACTCTGCAATGAAGGGCCGTCAGTTTATTTATGCCTTTCAGGCTGGTGTGACCTATCGTGCCACCGATTGGCTGTCGATTTATGCAGGTGCCCGTATGAACTATTTCGTGGGTGGCTACAAAGGTTATGTAACGGCTACTGCCAAACCAGAACTGTTGCAAAATCCAGTTATCCAGCAAGCTGCTGCTGCCAATCCTGCCTTAGCTGCTTTGGCCAACCAGCCGTTGGTGGATCTAAGATTGGATGTTGACCAGAAAGGATGGGGTGTAGCTCCTATCATTGGTGCCCATGTAAAGTTGAACAAATGGAACATTGGTTTGAAATATGAATTTAAGGCTAACCTCAACATTGAAAACAACACCAAGGAGAATTCTGATCCCAATGGTGCTTTGGCTGCGTATAGAGACGGCGTGAACACACCGAGTGATGTGCCTGCTCTGTTCAGCGGTGCTGTGATGTATGAGATTTTGCCTACCTTGCGTGCCAGTGTGGAGTATCATCACTTCTTCGATAAGAACGCTGAGATGGCCAACGATAAGCAGAACGCACTGGCCCGTGGTACCAATGAATACTTAGTTGGCGTGGAATGGGATGCACACAAGTATGTCACCCTTAGTGCAGGTTTTCAGCGTACTGACTATGGTTTGAGCGATGACTTTCAGTACGACACCTCTTTCTACTGTGATTCCTATTCTATCGGTTTGGGTGGTGTGATTCACCTCTCAAAGCGTATGAAGGTAAATATTGGCTATTTCTGGACACATTATACCAATTACACCAAGCAGAGTAGCAACTATAACAATACTACCTTGCCAGGTACGAATGTGTATAGTCGTCATAACAAGGTGTTTGGTGCAAGCATCGATTACATCTTCTGAAACTCTTTCTAAAACACAAACTAATACTCTTTTCGGTGCAAAAGTTTGCATAGTTCGCTGATTATGCTTATTTTTGCGCCGATTTTTATTGTATGATGCTGCGAATAGCAGTCGTGTATTCCAGAACACCACGTAAAAAACAGGAAATATGAAACAACAAGTATCAGTTACTTTCATGTTGCTCGGCATACTGTTCAATGTGTGCCTCGTAGCTTCTAATCTTTTAGGAACCAAACTTATCAATGTTTTTGGCATCAGCGTCACTGGCGGACTGATGATTTTTCCCATATCGTATATCATCAACGATTGTGTAGCGGAAGTATGGGGATATCGAAAGGCTCGACTCCTTATCTGGAGTGGTTTTGCCAGTAATTTCTTCACCGTAGCAGTGGGCTTGATAGCCGTTGCTATTCCTGCTGCTCCTTTCTGGGAGGGGGAAGAGCATTTCAATTTTGTGTTTGGAATGGCTCCGCGTATTGCCTTTGCTTCATTGATGGCCTATCTGGTGGGTTCATTCCTCAATGCATGGGTGATGAGCAAGATGAAAATTGCCAGTAAAGGGGCTCACTTCTCATGGCGAGCTATTTTATCAACCGTGGTAGGCGAAACGAGTGATTCGCTGATATTCTTTCCCATAGCTTTTGGATGGTTGATTGGTTGGAAAGAGCTTTTCATCATGATGGGTACTCAGATTATTCTTAAAACCCTGTATGAGATTATTGTTTTGCCATTAACCATTCGGGTGGTAAAGGCTGTAAAGAAGATGGAAGATACGGATGTGTTTGACGATAATGTGTCGTATAATGTATTGAACGTAAAAGATATCTGATTATGATTGATGATAAAGTATTGGTGGTGTTCAGTGGTGGACAAGATTCAACCACTTGTCTGTTTTGGGCAAAACGTGAGTTTAAGGAGGTGTATGCCTTGAGTTTCCGCTACGGACAGAAGCACGAGATGGAGGTGGAGCTGGCTCATAAGATTGCAGAAAAGGCAGGGGTGCCTTTTGAGGTGATGGACATCCCTTTGGTGGGACAATTAGGACACAACTCGCTGACGGATTCATCGATGGTGATGGATCAGGAGGTACCTGAGAAAGGATTGCCCAATACCTTTGTGCCAGGTCGTAACATGTTTTTTATGAGTATTGCAGCCGTATATGCCCGTGAGCGTGGTATCCGTCATTTGGTGACGGGTGTTTCACAAACTGACTATAGCGGTTATCCTGATTGTCGCGATGCCTTCATTAAGTCGCTGAACGTGACACTGAACTTGGCCATGGATTACCAGTTTGTGTTACATACCCCACTGATGTGGATAGATAAGGCACAGACTTGGGAGTTGGCCGACCAACTGGGTGTGCTCGACTTAGTGCGCAACGAAACGCTGACCTGCTACAACGGCATACAGGGTGATGGATGTGGTCATTGTCCTTCGTGCAAGTTGCGTAATGAGGGTTTGCAGAAATACTTGACACAAAAGGCCGCACGTGAAAAACTTGCCTAATTCTTTTGTTTTCCCTTTTTTATTTGTACTTTTACATTCGAATAAGGAATATATACGACAATGAAAGAGAAGTTATTAGGTTTATTTTTGGTTTTTCTCTTCTTTCTGCCGTCAATGGCGCAAGACATAACTGGCGTTGTATTGAAGAATGGCAAACCCAAGAAAGGTATCAACGTATGGTTGAAGAAAGCTGATAGGGCGATGGATACAGATAAGGAGGGAAAGTTTTACTTCTTTGATGTAGCAGAAGACGATACATTACTAATTACAGCAGGGACAAGGGCTGATGCCGAGTTCCCTGTGGAAAACATGAAAAACATCACGGTTGATTTGAATAAGAAAGACTTTGTTGTGAGCGATGGAACAAAAGAGCAGCGTCTTCCCTATGTCATGTTGCCACTTCCTAAACCCAGTGATGGCGTAACCCACGAGATGATTATGCGTTCTGGGCTGCGTTCAATTTCAGATATACTGAAAAGTTACATGACTGGTGTGGTTGTCTCTACGGATGGAGGCACTACCAAAGTCTTGGTGCATGGTATAAGTTCCATTAATTCGAGTACCGAACCATTGGTGGTGCTCGATGGTATGGCCCTTCAGGGAGTGGACATCGAGAACTTGGTGCCAGTGGAAGAAATTGCACTTATCAAAGTTGTCAAAGACGGCTCTGGCTATGGTGTTCGTGGTGCCAATGGCGTGATTGAAATAACAACTCGTAAATAATGAATCGTTGGTTATGGCTCATAGGTGCTTTGCTGCTTAGTTTGACGACTATGGCACAAGACGAAATGGTAAGCTATTCCATCAGTGGCACTGTACCTGTGGGTGTGACCTCGGTTTATCTGCATACCTTGCGCAATGAACCAATAGATACAGCTCAAGTGGAAAATGGTAGGTTCCAGTTTACGGGAGCTTTGCAACAGAACACCTTTGTCACTTTGGTGGATAATGGTACTGACCTGCCTGTTAACATGATTATAGATGGTATTCCTGTTGAGGTGAACATGGAACGTAGTGTGATGAAAGGCTCCAAACTCAATGAGCGATTGAATAAGGCCGATCGTCAGATTACTGATTTCACCATTGACTATATGCAGGATCAGATGGAATATGCGCAGGTGGGACAAGGGCAGATCGAAGTGCGCGATTCTCTTCGTAGGGTGATGACAGCTTCTTATAATAAAGTGGTGGTGGAAATGAAGAATGTCATCCGTGCCAATCCTGATAATGTGATTCCCGCCCTTTACCTTTCTCAAATTTATAATACCCTTACCATTGATGAACTGAAAGAGTACCTCAATGAAGATCATGCCTATGCTGCTCATCCGCTTTGTGTGGGGGCTTGGCGTATGCTGAACCATCATGAGAAAACTAATATTGGTACCCGCTTTACTGATTTGGTAGAGGCTGATACGGCTGGCGTGAGTCATCGTCTCAGCGAATATGTGGGCAAAGGTAACTATGTGTTGATTGACTTCTGGGCAAGTTGGTGTGCCCCTTGTATGTTGGAGATGGATAATGTGAAGGCTGTTTATCAGAAGTACCATGAAAAGGGTTTCGAGATTGTGGGTCTTTCGTTCGACCGTGGTCGTCAGTCGTGGATCAATGCTATCATTAACCATAAGCTCAACTGGATTCATCTGAGTGACCTCAAATACTGGAACAGCGAAGCTTCTATTGTCTATGGCATCAGCTCGATTCCCGCCAACATCCTGTTGGATGGCAATGGCATCATTATAGCCACCGATTTACGTGGGGAAGAGCTTAGCAGGAAATTGCGACAAATTTATAGATATTGATTTTTTTTCTTCAAAAAAGGTTTGATAAATAAATATTATTGTCTATCTTTGAGGTGTAAGTATAAAACAATTACACTTAAAAACAAATACTGCTATGAAAAAGGATGATATAGGTACAAATGCGGGATTGGTTTGGCGCACACTCTTCTACAAAGGGAATAAGGCCACATTTAATGAGTTGTTACAAGACACTGGACTAAATGCCATTGATCTTTCATCGGCCATAGGCTGGTTGGCTCGAGAAGACAAAGTTGAGTTCTTCTACGAAAATAACGAAGAGTTTATTGACGTTTACAGGGATAGCTACTTTTAGCTATCCTTTTTTTTTTAGAATAATTGTTTTTCTAAATATAGATAAGTTTTTGCCGATTGTTTTTGTCTATCTGATAGATTTGTACTATTTTTGCTGCCGCTAAGGAATAAGATAGTATAAATATTATGACAAAATGAAAGGCAAGATTAGTAAGTTTAGACTGCTGGCAGTGGCGATGATGTTGACCACAAGTATTTTTGCCATGGCTCAACAGTCATCAGGTGAAACCGACTGGATGAAGGATTTTACCTCTCGAATCACTCTAAATGGCTATGCACAGGCTGGATGGAGTTATCAAAACCCCAACGGCAAAGACCAGAATTCCTTTAATTTGAAACGTACCCTGCTTTGGGCAAAGGCAAGGATTACTGATAGATGGTCGTTCTTGTTTATGCACGACTTCTCAAGTGTGGTGCAGGAGTTCTATACAGACTTCCGTGTGACAAAGGGTAACGAGATAACCATTCGACTGGGACAGTTTAAGCATTCTTTTTCGATGGAGAACCCGATGTCTCCTACGCAGTTGGAGCTAATAGATGTTTATTCGCAGGCGGTACTCTATCTTGCTGGTGAGGGCCCTGACCCTTTGAATGGTGTGAATTATGGTCGTGATATGGGTATTGAGGTGTATGGAGATCTGCTCGAAGGTAAGTTGCATTACGAACTTGCTCTGATGAGCGGACAGGGTATCAACCGCAAGGACTTAAATAAACAAAAGGATTTTATCGCTAAACTGGAAGTGCGCCTTGTTGAAGGACTAAGACTGGTGGCATCTGGTTATATTGGCAAAGGTCATGCAGTGGGTACTGCTGCTTGGAACCCAGATATCCAAATAGGTGACAACTACAAGCGCAACCGCTATAGCGTAGGCGCTGAATATAAGAGCAAAGCCTATACAGGTAGTAAATATAAGGAAGCACGACCTGCTTCGATCCGTGCAGAATGGTTGGGCGGCGAAGACGGTGAGGTGGGCTCACGTGGTGGATATATCACCACCAGCATCCCCGTGGTGGATGCTCTTGATGTGGTGGCAAGCGCCGAGACCTACGACCGTAATACCAAAGTGGACGGATGGGATCAAACTAATTTCACCATCGGACTGCAATACTGGTTCTATAAGAAGTGCCGTTTGCAGTTGCAGTACACCCGTTGTCTATTGGGTAAACAATTAGGTAAAGATTATAATTGGCTTCAAGCACAAGTGCAAGTAGCATTCTAAAGTTATGGTTATAAAAGTTTTATTGACGATTATTTTTCTGGCTGTGATGATTGGTGTGGGTCTATATACCCGTAAGCAAGCCAGTAGTGTGGAAGGTTTCGTATTGGGCGGTCGTGCCGTAGGTCCGTGGCTGACGGCATTCGCTTTTGGTACAAGTTATTTCTCAGCCGTAGTGTTTGTAGGCTACGCAGGTCAGTTCGGATGGAAATACGGACTTTCGTCGGCATGGATAGGTGTTGGTAACGCCGTGATTGGCTCTTTGTTGGCGTGGCTCCTATTAGGTAGAAAAACCAAACTGATGACACAGCATATCGAGAGTCGCACAATGCCCGATTTCTTTGGTACCCGTTTTGCCGACCAAGGTTTGCGCGTAGCTGCCTCCATTATTGCTTTTGTGTTTCTGATTCCCTATACCGCAGGTGTGTATAAAGGTATCTCCACATTGTTCGAGATGGGTTTCGGTATCCCTTATGAATATTGTGTGATTATTATGGCTATCCTCACAGCTGTCTATGTGATATTGGGTGGATATAAAGCAACGGCAATGAACGATTTTATCCAAGGCATCATCATGCTCTTTGGTATCGTGGCAGTGATTGTTGCTGTGATTGCTGCTCAGGGTGGACTCTCTGAGGCAGTATCCAAACTTTCTGTGCTCCCTGCTGATGGCAGTACCGAACCTGGCTCTGGTGGTTTTACCTCGCTGTTTGGTCCTGATCCTTGGGGGTTGCTTGGAGTGGTAGTATTAACTTCATTGGGCACGATGGGCTTACCACAGATGGTGGGTAAATTCTATTCCATCACCGACGAGAGTGCTATTAAGCGTGGTACTGTTATTTCAACCATCTTTGCCTTTATCGTGGCTGGTGGTTGCTATTTCTTAGGCGGTTTCGGACGTCTTTACGAACCTGTGGTGGAGAACGGCAAGATAGCTTTCGACTCGATTGTGCCTGCTATGTTGGTGACCTTGCCCGATGTACTGATTGCCCTTGTGGTACTTTTAGTGCTCTCAGCTTCAATGTCAACACTTGCATCATTGGTACTTACCTCTTCCAGTACAATGACGCTCGATCTGATTTATCGTGACAAGAAATCACTCCCAGGTGAGGTGGAAGAGGGTGCTATCGATGATATCGTGTCTGAAAAGATAGAACGTCGCAAGGTGGTGGTGATGCGTGTGTTGATTATGTTCTTCATTGCCATTTCTTTGCTGATAGCCCTTAATCCTCCTACATTCATCGCTCAGCTGATGGGTATCTCATGGGGTGCTTTGGCGGGTGCCTTCCTGGCTCCTTTCATGCTAGGTCTCTACTCTCGTAGTGTTACTACCGCTTCTGTTTGGGCTTGTTTCATCTGGGGCGTAGGCCTTACGGTAGTCAATATGCTGATGGGTAATCCTATCAATCCAATCAACTGTGGTGCCATCGCAATGGTGGGCGGCTTCCCTGTGGTATGGATAGTAAGTCTCTTTACCAAGAAGTTGCCGAAGAACGTAGTAGATACTATTTTCGAGTGCTATAAGTAAGGCTTCATCATATAAACATAGATTTCGTGTTATAGCTTATGACAATACAAGAAGCTATAGAAGCAAGACATAGTGTAAGGGCTTATAAAGAACAACCGCTGGCAAAAGAGGTTGTAATAGAACTCCAAAAGAAGATTGCCGACTTGAATGGGAAAGGGCAGTTGCACATGCAATTGATTCTGAACGAACCACGTGCTTTCAAGGGTGTGTTTGCTTATGGAAAGTTCTTTGGAGTTAACAACTATATTGTGGTGGCTGGTCAGAAGAGTGATGACTTGGACGAGCGTGTTGGTTATTTCGGGGAACAGCTGGTGTTGTTTGCCCAAACCCTTGGGTTGAATACATGTTGGGTAGGACTTAGTTATACCAAGATCCCAGGAACCTATGTGCTTGGCGATGGAGAGAAGATTGCATGCTATATTGCCATAGGTTATGGTGAGACACAAGGCGTTTGTCATAAGATTAAGACAGTAGAACAAGTAAGTAATATAAATGACACTACTCCTTTATGGTTTAAGAAGGGAGTGGAGGCAGCTTTATTGGCTCCTACAGCCGTGAACCAACAAAAATTCTCGTTTGAATACATAGGAGTGAAGGATGGCCGCCACCAGGTATTAGCCAAGAAAGGATTTTCCATGATTGGCTATACACAGATGGATGTAGGCATTGCCAAGTGTCATTTTGAAATCGGGGCAGGAAAGGAGAACTTCGAGTGGGTGTGATGCTCCGCAGCCTATTTTCCCACGCAGAATGTGTAGTACGTAGTCTAACGCTCTGTAAGTTAGTACATTACTTATTTGTGTGTATTTTGGAGTAACAAACCAGTAACAAAAACAATCGCCTGGTTATAAAAAACTGCTATATTGTCAGTATTGGATCCAAATATAAAAGGGAGGAATGATCAGCCCAAACCAGCCTCCCTTTTGATCACCTTTGTAGTCACAGAGAAACTACAGATTTCCCATCTTCCTGGTAGATCAAAGTAAGACAATGCAAAGGTAGTAAAAATAATCCATATATCCAAATAGATATAAAAAAAAGGTGATAGAACTTCACAGCCCCATCACCAGGTGATCTGAATAGATCGTTACTCAAAAGAAATAATGTCGATGTTGCATTAGGCACCCTTTTTTGGTAAGACGTTCTGGAGTACATCATCCGAGAGTAGGAATCCATGAGCCTCACCCAGGAATCTTACCACACCATTTAGATCAGATATGATACCATTGGGATCATCCCCATATTGTTCTGCCAGGATGTCGTAGTGAAGTATCTTTGCAGCCTCTTTCTTGCACTGGTTTACTTTCACCATAAGATCCAGGATCTTCTGCCTGAGCCCCTGGTAGTTCTCAGGCTCATTTTCATAAGGAATGGGATTGCTGTCGTTCTTTTTCATAATCATATTTGATTAAAATTAGTAATAGAGATCTGATCACGTAGATTCTCTTCAATTTGCGCTATTACAAATTCTTTTGCTATGTCGAAACCCTCATCAAACTTTTCCATATATCTATGGATTTTCTCATCATCATCAGTCTCATTTTTTACTCTAAGACTGTTATCTACCAGTTCCCATGCTTGATCCAGCAGTTTTATTGCATCAAGCATCATTGATGTTTTCTTACTCACTGAGTAATTTGTAATACTTTCCTTTGCCATAACTGTACTGTTTAAAAATTGATGGTGCAAAGGTATAATTTTACTTTGAGAAAAACAAGAATATTTTGATATAATTTGCTGTAAATCAGCAAAATGTGTTTGGCAAACACACTTAAATGAGTTCACCAAACACACCTATAGTTTACTGGGTGAATTTATAGGTTTACATTTACGTCACTCTCCCATATATCATCAACAGATATAGTTAGTGATTTTTCATTTAGGATAGAGAATAGATCACCACTAATTATAGTTCTCTTGTTTGGGTAGATCATTATATTAACGTCACGCTCTACCAGTACTTTATTACTTGTATCGTAAATAGTGAATGTAATCTTTTTGCTCTCACCTTGACTATCAACCATCGGGAAATAGTATTCATAATCAACCAGCTTGTTATTTACAAACTCTGGAGTAATTACCATTGTTTCTATCTGGTTTGTGATGTAATGTGCATATACGCTGTAATGATCTCTTTTGTCTTTGAATGTATATGTTACTTTACCAACCTCGTCAGGCTTTCCATCCATGATCTTTATCTGTAATAGAGCACTTTGCCTTTTCAGGTTAAGATCTATCTCATTTACATCTTTTGAAATTGTTATATTGCCAGCATAAAAGAATGTTTCAATATCTCCAGAATTACAGATCTTACCATTGTCTTTGCCCTCACCTGATTCCATATATTTCTCAGAATTGTTGAAATAAGCCTGGCCTGTTCCTTTTCCCTCAGCCAATACCCTCACAGAGTAAGTCCCTGTTTTTAATCTTGTTTTGAAAGTACCAAAATCTTCTGATGTGGTTTCATCCATCGGATTAAGTCTCGTTTCTAAGGTGGTAACAAATTTGCCTGATCCATCATAAATGTTGATCCAGATACTGTGAATAACATCTTTTAGATCTGCACCGCTTGATGCTGCCCTGGTAGCTCTCCTGGATAATGGTGGGTTATCCATGTCCTCATTTTGAACTGTCAG
The DNA here is from genome assembly GCA_017442855.1 of Bacteroidaceae bacterium. Lineage (GTDB taxonomy): Bacteria > Bacteroidota > Bacteroidia > Bacteroidales > Bacteroidaceae > Bacteroides. The sequence goes on from JAFSPM010000039.1 coordinate 17,006, forward strand.
GGTTGAAACATTGAAAGTAACATCTACCTCCTCTGCTTCATTTGCAGTTTCTACACCCTCATCATTGGAGCAAGCTCCCAAAAATAAAGCCAGTAATAACACTGGCATCAGTTTGAATTTGTACATAAAATAAAAATTTAAGTAATTGGTGCAATATTACACCATTATAACTAAACGGATTTATTGCCTATAATATTACAACAAAAGCAGCCTATGTCGGAAATAACAAAGGCTGCTTAGGTAATTTACCTGGTTAATCCAGGAGTTCATAATTTCCTATCAGTAGGTTTCTCGTTTTTTATTTACTACCTGGATCCCAGATCCGTTACACTCCACCTGGGCATCACCATACACATTCACAAACACCTTTGCATTAGTTCCAGCCACGGCTAAATAGAGGTGTGTGTTATCGAAAACGTCTATAGTCACGTTGGCAAAATCCTCCACGTTCACAGCTGCCTGAGAGGTGTGCCTGACAAACAGCCTGGAAACGCTGTAGCCTGTGTATTTCAACAGAGCCTTGCACTCACCATTGAGCACAGCATTAGGCAGATTCTCTTTGATCACCTCATCATCGACAAAGCCACCGTAAGGCTCTGCCTTTCCCTTGAAATTCTGGCGCATGAACTCCAGTGTAGGATAGTCATTCTTGACACAGAAATCTATGCCTTTGATAAATAGTTTCACCAGAGCCTCAATATCTCTGCTACCCTTTAGTTTCAGCTGATAAAGCTGACATAAACCCTTTGTCACGCCATCAGCCCTGAGTTGGTTTACAAGTTCTTTCTGTTCCATATTATGCTATACCTTGTGAAAGTAATGAGCTACCACTGTTCCTGATAGCCTGTAATTCCGTTTTGATACCTTTGAGCTCTGATACAGTATTAGCCGTATTCTGACTGATCTGTGCCTGGTAGATCAGAATAGCCCTCAGCTGGGCTGTCTGGTCTGCCTGGTTGATGATAAAGGCATTGAGCCTACCAGCAATAATGCCACCTGTATCTTCGCTCATACTCATCACAGCACCAGTGAGAGGATCCGTATTCTCCTCCACATCCTTGATCCAGTCACCGATACCCTCCAGAGCCTGGTTAAAGAGGTTTCCAGCCTGGTTTACCATAGTGGTGAAATGCTGCCTCTCAGCATCTGACAGAGAGCCATCACGCAATGATTCACCCAGGTAATCTACAGCATCGTTGATACCCTTTGCCAGGAACTGACGCTTTAGGGATTCCACAACAGCCTTTTTCAGCACCTCCTTAGTCTTTTCACCCAGAGCCACTGCTGCATCCTCACCCTGGCAGTAGGCATCCACCAGAGCATCGGCAAACTCATCAATGGCAGACTTAACATCGGTACCAGCTAACAGCTCTATCTCCTGGCGGTGTAGATCCTCTATCTGCTGGTCAATATCCTTGATGTTTTCCTCCCATTTCTGGATCTGCCCCCAGTCGGTATCTTTCTTATCCTTTTCAGCCTCTATCTGCTGCCTGATAAGATCCTGCTGCCTCCTGAGGTTTTCTTTCTGCACCTCAAAAAGATCCAGACTGTCACCAGTATTCTTGACTTTCTCCAGTGTGTACTGGAGCTCTTTGATCTGCTTGTTATATTCTGCAACCTTTCCAAATTCCCATGACATAGAGGCTGCTGCTGCCTGTTTCTCTAAGGCAGCAATCTGATCCTCAACAGCCTTAACCCTCATCCTGTAGGCTTGCTCCTCCTCATCTGTGAACTCCCAATAGGTGTGTGACATCACATTCTGGAGGCGGTTGAAAGCACTACCCAGGCTGTCAATCTGCCTCTGGTAGCCCTCAATCTCCTCCTGGAGCTCATCATCATTATTGAACAGGGTAGCGATCCACTGGATAGCAGCCAGAGCCATAGAGATTGCAGCCAGTATCACAGAGGCTTTTTCAGCTGTCTTGATAGCTGCTGCCATAGCAATACCAGCCTGGGTAACACCCATGATCATATCCATTGTAGCCTTACCGTTATCACCGATCAAGTCACCCAGTACGGAACAGCTGCTGATAGCATCATTAACGAAATCAAAGCATCCCTGTGTGGCACTACTCAGGTCTTTCCAGTCTGTCTTGATCTGCTTTGATGTTTTCTTGGATCCATCCTGCTGTTTCTTGAATACGTTGGTAAGAGCTGTGCCCAGAGCCTTGAATGGGTTAGTGTCGAGCACTTTCTTTTTTGCCTCATCCAGTTTATCCATCACTGCTTTCAGATCGGCTGGATTCAATTTCAGATCGGCTGTGCTCATCCTCTTACGAATGTCGGCAATCAGCTTTTCAATCTGATCCACTGTCAGGGAATCCAGGTCGCTAAACAGGTCTTTCCAGCTGTCTGTCTGCATCAGCATCTGTGCATTGAGAGCCGAAAGAGCCTCAGCCTCTGCCTGGTTAATCTGAGCCAGGCGTGCTGCATCACCCTGTTTCATAGCCTCGTTTCTCAGTAGCGTGTACTCCTGGGTGATAGACAGCTTTTTCTCCTCAAAGGTACGGTAGTTATTCAGCACCTCATCAGATACCTGTTGGTTAAGCTCTGTTTCCTGGTTTTCCAGGCTGTAGGCTGCTGCTGCTGCATCATCCTCATTGAGGTGGAAATCACCACGTGCAAGGCGATCTTTCAGCTCCTGGACTGCCTGGAGCTTTTCAGCAAGCGTCTGAGCCTGACCTACAGCCCTCTGGAGGCTTTCCTTGAACTGATCCATAGCTGTCTTATTGCCAGCTATCTCATCTTTCTGGAGCTTTAGGGCATTGAGGGCATTGGCATCACCATCGGTAAACGTGCCAGCTGCCTGTTTAGCCTCCAGATCTGCTATCTGCTTATTCACCCAGGATGTAAAGCTGGATCCCTCAGCAATGAGCGTTTTGAAATGGCTGTCAGCAACCTCCTGACCTACATTCTTTACCCAGTTGAAATATGCCTGGTACTGCCTTTTCTTATACTCTATCTCTCCATCAAAGAGCTTTGTACTCTCAGTATCGTAAGACTGTTTTTCCAGGTTTCTCCTCTCCTGGAAAGCTGCTCTCTCATTAGCGGACAAACCACCTTTCTTACCAGCCCTCTTATAGGCATTCTCCAGCTCTTTCTCCTCCTTATTGATACGATCCAGAGCCTCCTGGTGCTGGAGATCCAGAGCTGCCTTTCGCTTAGCATAGCCCTCCTCCATAACCTGGATCCTGGCCTCCTCCAGCTTACGCTGTGCCTCCAGTTGTTTCTGTGCAAGCTGTTCCGCATAGTTAGCACCACTGCCAGAGCCACCAGAGCCTCCAGTAGGAGTTTTCTTTCCTGTGAGAGCTGCCAGGTCACTTTGTGCAGCCCTTAATTCACGTTCTTTCTCCTGAATTGCATTTGCAAGATTATCCTTTGAAACAGATCCAGACCTCATATCAGATAGCTCCTTTTGCAGAGTAGCAATCTTTTCTTGGGTTTCTTCCACCTGTTCATTATAGCTCTTAGTAGCTGTAGTAGCAGAGCTCATAGAAACGGAGGTTTCTGAGATCTCCTGATTAAGGCTGTTAATCTGTTGGTTTACATCATTCAGCTCTCTTTGTGTCTTTTCAAGTTCTTTTTTCCTATTGGTTTCATCCTCAGCACCAAAGAATCTGAGAGTTTTCCCAATAAAGCCATCACGATCATATCCCTGGGCTGTATTTGTCTGTCGGGTACTCCAGTATTCATCACTCTGTTCACGTTCTGTTTTTACAAGAGCTCTTTTCTTCTTGTAAGCCTCCTCCAGTTCCTCCTGAGCTGCTTTTAGTTTGATCTGTTTCTCTAAGGCTACCAGGTATTTATTGATAGCCTCGGTATTATTGTTGATGATCTTACCCTCCTGGGTGAGTAGAGCATTATAGCCAGGTACGATAGATTTCAGTTCTACCAGAGCTTTATTCCTCTGCTCATAGGATATATTTGAATCATCAATTATCTTTCGCAAAGCATCTACTTTTGCAGCCTGATCATTGAACTCCTTAGTAGCCTTTTTAGTTGCATTAGAGAGTGTTCCTGTAGCCTCTGTAATCTCCTCCTCTTTATCAGAAAAAAGAGTAACTGCTGACACTGCCATACCAATGATAGTTACTAACCAGCCTATAGGATTAGCTTTCATGGTAGCCCAGAGAGCTCTGAGAGCCATTGTAGCCTTTGTGGTAGCCACGCTAAGGAAATTGGTGGCTGTAGTCTGTACTGTCTTAGCTGCTGTGTCTGTCTGGGATGCTACAGTGGACTGCCTGGTGGCTGTAGTCTCCAGGATCTTTTTCTTTGTGTGGAAATCGGTCTGAGCTGCCAGGGCTGCTTTCCTGGTTATTGCCTGGTTATCCTGTGCTGCCTCCAGCTTTTTCTCTGCTGTTGCAATGGCAGTGGCATCACCAGTCTGCTTTGCCCAATACACCTCATAGCGTGCTGCCTCAGTACGCTGCATGGCTGCTACTGCTGCTGCCTTTGTTGATTCAACCCTCCTGGCTGCTGCTGACACATCAGCACGCATGGCATCCAGGGTAGCGGTGGTGTTGGCTCTCTTAGCCAGTACCTCCTGTTCCAGGGCTGATCGGTATATGGCACTGTTGGCACTCAGATCCAGCTTGCTTACGCTCATCCTTTGCTCAACGGAAAGGACACTCATAGCTGCTGCCTCATAGCCCTCTGAGCTGGTTGTGAGCCCCAGGTTAGATATGTACTCCTGCTGCTGGGCTGTGAGTAGGCTCTGGATGGTGGCTATCCTCAGGTTTTTCTGGATGGTAGCAAGCTCCTCTGCTGTGAGCTCCTTTTCCAGAGTGGCAATGTGAGCCTCCTGAGCTGCTTGCATGGCTTTGGTCTGGGCTGCAACCTGACCTGTGGCAACTGCCTCAGCTTTCATCAGTCCGATCTTAGCCTGTCTTACCGTGTTGTCGATCAGGGCAACACCAGTGTAACCCTTTGTAGCAAGGGTATTGAGCACAATGGCTGCTTTGTATGATCCATAGGATATAACAATAGCCTCCAGAATATCCAGGATCTTCTGGTAATTCTCCACCAGGTAGGTAGCACTGCTGATAGCACCAGCAAATACATCCTGGTTAGATGTGCCTATATCATTCAGCATACCATCCCAGGCATCCTCCAGATTGGAGATCATACCAGTAAGGGATGCTGACTGCTTTTCCATAAGGTTGTAGAACTGACCACCAGCATCCGTGAGGCTGTTGATCACCTTTTCTACATCAGGGAATCCGATCTTACCAGCGGAAACCATATTGTTGATCTCCTCAGCTGTAACACCGTACATCTTAGCCAGCTCCTTTACCAGAGGAATACCACGCCCTGTGAACTGCCTAACATCCTGTGCATAGAGCCTACCCTGTACCATTGTGGTACCATACAGGTAAACTATATCATTGAGAGGAATAGAGAGGCCTGAGGCTATGTTTCCCAGACGTACCAGGGTATCATTCACCTTATCCGCTGCCTCACCATAAGCGAGTAACTGTTTTGCACCTGAGGCAACACCCATCAGGTCAAAAGGCGTGTGGGCTGCTGTGTCTATCATCTGATCCATCAGAGCCTTTGCCTTTTGCTCGTTACCCAGCATGGTACCAAAAGCAATCTCCAGCTGCTGGAATTGTCCCCTAACCTGTACTATGCTATTAAGTAAGCCAGTCATTCCCTGGCCTACCAAATAGGCTTGAATATACATGGCACCTTTCTGGGCAAAGTCTAACATACTTTGCTCCATAGCCTCGGCCTCTATCTGTGTTGTGGTAGATACCTGTCTAATATGTCTTTCCATAGCCTCAGCCGATACGTTGAAATCGTTGATGTCTAAGGTGGCAACATAAGCGAGTGATCCATTAAGATTTTCCATTCTTATTACTATTTAGAGGTTTGTAACTCAATAAGATGCTTTAAGGATTGGCATACGTTTGCATAGAATCCTATCAGAGCATCATTTTTCCCATCTATATTATCTTTCATCAGCTCACTTGATAATACCGACAATGTAACAATTTGATGGCTTGGATTGTTGATATTGTAAGTGTCCTTTTGAGCTGCTTTAACAGTCGATCTAACAGCACTCTCTATCTCATTAAAATCAACTGTCTTTGGCTTGTTTACATCATGCAAACAATCAATGATCTCACGAATGTGTTTTTTATCCATTTTTCTATAATTTTGTTGTTCATTTGTTACTTTTTGATTTTTTCAGCATCATTAACCAGGTAAAATCTGGCTATGTGTGACTATCTTTCACATTCTGGGATAGAAAGTGAGCAACTAACCAGGCTCTGTTTTGTCTGCTGTTACCAGCTCTGTTTGAGGTTGTTTCCCATCCATTTTGAGTACTAACGAGTGGAAAAGTACCAATTCTGTATCAGTAAGTGCTGAAAAATTGAGTATTTGCACGTTGTTTTGTACCAGGTTTACCGTTGTTCCTGCTTTGGCCTGACTGGGCTTTCCAAAGGATCTATCCAGGATCCAGCGTAAGCTATCAATTCTACCCCTCCTTATGTCTGTGAAAATTGCAGCTATCAGACTGTTTACCCATGATGGGATCTTGCTGCCAGGCTTTCGGCAATCCTCCTGGATCTTTTTCAGTTGCCATATAGGGCACTCCAGGAGCGATCTCATAAGGTGGGTATAATCTTCTTTGCTCAATTCTTCACCAGGTAAATTGATACGCTTGTATAGAGAGGGTTTTCTGCCTCTCTTTTTGGGTTGGTTTTCAATGGAGAATCTGGTATTGATTCCACAACTGTTACCCCTTTGGAATCCTCTTTTTCCTTTGCTCATTTTATGCCGTTTTTATGCCGTTTTCAAAAAGAGGGTAGGTAGTTCCTGATTGTTACCAGGAGCAACCATACCCATGCTGTTTTGTGAGGATGCTACTTGATATACTCAAAATTCTTTCCTTTCAGCACTACCGATCCATCAGGATCCAGTCTCGCAAGCGAAAATCTATCAGGTACAGCAAGCCCCATAAGATATTGAGGGTTATACACATCTGCTGATGGATGATTGGCTTTCACCATACTATCATAGAAAGTACTAACCTTTGGAGCCTCTTTTACAGCCTGGTTAAACTCCTTGATGGCTTTCTCCATTGCCAACCATTTTTCATACACAGCAGATCTGGTATCTGTATCAATATAGATCCTGTACCTGTCGGTTAAGATCTGCTTGTAACCTACAATGATTTCCACTTTTCCATTATTTACCAGGTATAACTCCCATTCAATGGGAGTTACGTCAGAGTGGAGCAGATTTGCAGCCTTTCCCTTGATCTTATCCAACTCATTAGCCATGTCTTTACGCAAGGTGTTTTGCAACCTCTTAGGTATCATGGATATTCTCTGGTTCTCACAACTTTCATTGATCAAGTCCCAGAGGTTGCCTCCATTATAAAGGCTTTCCAGCTTTTCTATGGTTGGCACAATGTCTGTTTTCGTAAGATCGTCAGCCAGTTCCTGTAGATGATTGGCAACAGTCTCACACCAGCTAATTGATTTGCGGATGCTTCGTACATCCTCATAGACAAATACCTTTTCCATGCTATTGAGTTTAAAAATTCTCACACTTTGTTCCTACAGGAGCATCAGCAGCTATGCCCCATTTCTTTAGCAACTCCTCTGAATGCTCATCAATGCTTTTCTGACGTGCATCAGCAATTTCCTTTTTGAGTTTGCTGAGCTCCTCAACCATTTCATCTGATGCAATATTCAGCTGTACGGCTTGCTCAATCTCACTAATTCTTCTCTGTTTCTTGATAATTTCTTCTGTGCTCATAATCGTAATTTTTTAAAATTATATGTATGTTAAATCGTTGTCTTGAAAGTTCCACCTCCACCAACTGGTGGTGAATCTTTCCTTTCACTTTTTTTGAATAGATCACCCTCTCTGCGATTCCAGGTGCTAAGAGCTGCTTTCCAGTTTTTGATTGGGTTGCCTCCAGCCTGTTTCCAGCCGTTAGCCTCATAGTAATCATAAAAGGCTCCAGCATCAACATTATATCCTTTTTCTCTTATACAATCCTCTATTTCCTGGAGAGTGGGTTTGGTAAAGCGTTTAGCTTTGCCATTATCCTTTATAGGATCAGGATTAGGATTAGGTATAGGATTAGGTATAGGATTAGGATTGGGTTTTTCAGAAACCATTTGGTTTTCAAATAAACCATTTGGTTTTGGAATTAACCGATCGCTTTTTCTTGGTCTGCCTCCCAGTTTGCCACTTTCTCTGTTTTTAGCACATCTTTCCCTGTACTTAGCACCGTCTCTGTCGATCTGGTCTTTTATAAACAGGAAAATCATGCCCAGCACCCTGTTCTCATCGAAAGAAAGCACTTTCCCATCCTCTGCATAGGCTATGATAGCCTTGAAAAGCTGCCCAGCCTCATCATTGGATAACAGTTCCAGTTTTTCCTTTATGTCGCTATGGATTATGATACCTTTACTTTCCATGAGTTAATACTTTATTGTCTGTAACTTACACCAGAGGAATTGATGCTATCAAACATTTCTGCCATTCTATCAGCCATTCGCAATCCGTAACGCTCTTTCAAAGCCTCATCTGAGAGATTAGAGGTTACGATTGTGCAGAGCTGCTTATCATACCTGTGGTAGATAATATCAGTGATAGGTGAGATCTCATTACCCCATACCTTAGCAGTTGTAGGCTCTACTCCCAGATCGTCAATAAACAGCACGTCACAGTCTTTTAGTTTCTGGTACCTACGTTGATCATCAGATTTTGTGATATTGAATATCTCAATGGCTGTCACGTATTCTATTGACAAATAATCATTCCAGCCTCTATCATTGAAATACATGGATTTCAACAGGAGATTTATGGATCTTAATAATGTAGTCTTACCATTACCTACACTACCATATACCATAAGACACACCTTGTAATCACCAGTGATCCATTTTGCAGTTTTCTCGATCTTGTCTTTTGTGTCTTTGTCACCATTGAATGCTATCCTCCTATTGCCAACCTCCTTTTGATAGCAAAGATATAGCATCTTAGTGACGGTTTCCACATCAAGATCTCTGATCTTAAAACGCTCAGGCTTTTCCTGGTTGTTCAAAAGATCCTGGAGTTTCTTAATAGCATCATCATTCATTGTACCACGCTTTTTGATTTATTTCTAATATCCTGGATCTCCTGGTTAAGCTGTCCTGATGCCATGAGACCATATAAAGCCCTCTGGTTGAATTTCTCGCCTCGGATGATAAATAGCTCCATTGTGTGGTAATCTGCGCTGAAAACGACCAGGAGAGCGTCCAGAGTGCCTTTTACATCACCATATCCCAGGTGTGGTTTGCTCTGATTCGGAATAAACACGCTGCTGATATTGCAATTCGATTTAGTGATAGCTCTCTCTGCCTTTTGCCTGGCACGATCTGAGAAAGTGTCTGGTACTCCATTGTAGTAGCAGAAAAAACGCTTTACCTTGCTCTTTTCTGCCATGTTCTCAAAGAGAGGATAGCTGCCTGATGAGGCTACTGTATCAAACCTTACGGTCTTTTTCCCCTCGTTCTCAGGTAAGATCCTCAGCCTGTAGTAGTCTGTGATCTTCATTTTTTACCTCCTTTCCTGTGTCCGTTGGATCCTGTAGTGCCAACCATATAGCTGTTTGCAGCCTGTTCGATCTCTGAATTGGTTGCAATCCGATTCTCTTTGAGCCATGCTTCCAGTTCTGCCCGATCAAAATAGACTTTGTTAGCTTGCTTATAATGTGGGATCAAAGCCTTTGATGTTAGGCTATACAAGAATGATTTGGACACACCAGTAATAAGAACGGCATCATCCATATTTAAAACGTTCTTTGCTGCTAATAGGCTGTTGCGCTCTATTCGATTTAACTGATCAATAATTGCTTTTTCCATCTTTACAAGTTTTATGATGTTGAGGCTGGATCCTGGCACTCTCCATCGGTTTTCGCTTGCAAAGATAGACACAAAAAAAGTGGGCATTTATAGATGTTTATTGCCCACTTTATTGATTGTATTATTGATGCAAATGGATGTTAGGAATTTCTCAGCAGTTCCTCTGATTTACTGAGTAAATCTTTTATTTCCATATATCCACGTGGTAGCTTTCCTATGATCTGGCTCCTACTTTGTGATAGTCTGGAAACACCCAAAAAATCCTTTAGCTGTTTTTCAGGGAAATCTCCATTGTATCCTCTTTTTATAACAAAGGATTTTGTTATGGTGTCTGTTTCAATGTGATCACCGCAAAATATTGCACCACAGGCATAAGCCAGCAAAGCATTCGCTTTTTTGAATTTAAGGGCACCATTTACCCTCTCTATAACACCTTTTTTTATGGCAACATTTAGAAATGCTCTGAAAAGATCTGTGTCAATATCCTCTGGTATCTTAATAGGAGCTGGTATGGTGTGAGTGTCATTGTCGGAAAATATGTTCACCTGGTACTCATCGCTGATGATGTCTATAGCTCTGCTTATCCTGCTGATCTGAGCCTCATCTGATATTTGAGGCTTACCAGTTGATTCCAGACACTCCTTATCAGCCATCCAAAGATCCCAGGCAAGATCTTTCTTATCTGGGAAAGCCTCAGACAACATTATAATATCATTCTTTGAGAATGTACCATTTGCAATACCCTCAATAAACTCCTTTGTTTTCATAACTGTTATCTATTATTGTTTCTAAATTGGGATCGTAATTGCTGTTTTTGCTCAGCCAGGTATTTGCTGCTTTGAGTGATCCGATATTGGGTGTTCTGCCATTGATCTCAAAACAGCTAATGGTCTTTACCCAGATCTTTTCATTATTGCAACTGGCAAAGAGCTTATTAACCAGGATAACCAGGTGCCTTAGCTCTGCAATCCAGGGAATAGGCTTTATCTCATTGTCAAGCTCTGCTTTGCCACATATAACCATCCAATCACGCTCAGCAGCCATATTGCTTATATATCCACTTTCCTGTAGGTGTATAAAGATCTGCTGTAGTTCTTTGTTGGATCTGCCACAAATGAATACCAGATCTTTCTGCTGTTTGGTGGGGATGTTGGTACCAGGAAAGAGCCTCAGCACTTTGTTGATCTCTCCAGGTTTAGTTACAGGCACAGTTACACCTTTCAAGTTATATCCCAGGCTCCAAAGCTTTTCAAATGCACTCCAGGATGGTTTCTTTCCAGTTGTGGTGCTAATGGCATAGGCTATGAGTTTAAGCTGGAAAGGTTTGATCTCCTCAGTCGGCTGGTAATGATCATCCAGGAGATTGTTCTGGATGCAACGATCAAGCAGCCTCAGTGTATCTTCGTTTTGCAGTTCTTTGGGAACACCAAACAGCTTTCCCTGGTGATCTGTCAGGTATTTTACTACATCATCTTTCAGGTTGTTAGTAACAGTGATAAAGTTTGACAGGGAGTTTATTATCTCATCTGGTAGATCGTTACTCCTGAGAGCTTTGCTTGCAACAGTCAAAAGGGTAGGTATGGCAGATCCCCTGTGAGATCCATCCATATCCACAAACCTTTCAAGTTCACCAGGTAAATAATCTGGGTGTGTTTCCTCCCAGGCTGTTTTGATGTCAGCAGCCCATTTACCTACCAGGCACAAATCATCATAGATGCCAGGAGCCTCAGCATCCTCAGGCATATAGGTATTGTACCTGAGCATAGACAGTGCCCTGTACATCTTATCAAGTCGTGCTATAATCTCCCTTTTCTCCATTCTCTTAGTACTTTCTGCCAGTTTCAAAAGTCTTTTCCCAGTCTGTCTGATCACCATACGGATTAGGTGATTTACCAGGTAGATGCTCCTGGATCAGCTCAGCTTTCCACTGCTTGTAAGCGTCTGCCAGGCTCACGCTGGTATCAGCACGATCCAGATAATCCATGTGGAAATCTCTCTCATACTCCCAGAATTGAGCTGCCAGAGGTCGCTCCTGATCTCCCTGGTAAGGGTTTTTGCTTTCACCCTTAAACCACCTGTAGTTAGAATAATCCTCTGTGATGCCAGAGAAAAAACCATGTTTATTATAGTCGCTCATAGTTCAAAATACATTTTGGTGAAATCAATTTCAGACTGATCCATCTTTTTGAGCTTATCCCTGATAGCCAGCTTATAGATCTCCTCAGTCTTTTCCTCTTTTGATACCTGGGGGTTGCCTGTTTGCTCCTCCCATACCTCTCTCCACCAGGTGAATCTCTGGATCACTGAGTATTCTGCCTCCCAGATCTGGAATTTAAGATACTCCTCAGCCCATTTCTCTTTTGGCACCTCTGTAGGCTTATAGGGGTTAGTGTCACCACCTTTGTATAGCTTACAATGATTCAATATTTCAAAATTCTCGTTCATTGTGCTGTGCTTTAGTCCCATAGTGCTGAGATCTCATCCTCTGGGGATGTGTTCATACTGTTGCATTCAGGGCATTTTGCAGCCTTTGTTTCCAGCTTGTATGTGCCTCCACACTGGCATTTGCCCAATTCCTCCTTATAATCACTGGTAGCCTCAACCATTTTCTGATCTCCACACTTATCACAGTGATAGACGATAGAAAGCATACCAATTCCCTCCATCCTTTCCCAGGTGTTTCCGCAATCCTGGCAAATGTACTTTCTGATCTTTCCCATAGTTGTTACTTTTTGTTACTCGTTAATTGTTATGTCAGGTATTAGGCTCACAGCCTTTTGTTTGTTCTTATCCAGGATCTTAGCATAGATCTGTGTAGTGGCAATTTCCCTATGTCCTAATAGCTTTGAAACAGTGTATATGTCAGTGCCCAGATCCAGCATCAAGACAGCAAATGTGTGTCTGCCAGCATGGAAAGTAATATCCTTTGTGATCCCAGCAGCCAGCACCCATCTACGCAGCTCCAGCAGCGTCCAGGCACTATACTTGAAATCGGGGAATACTTTATCATTGTCATTACCTCTCTGTCCCATGTATAGCTCTGCCTGGTGTGATATATCCAGGTACTCCTGACCTTTGGTTTTCTTTTGTTTGAATACTATTCTGGTAAACTCTCCGAAAGTTTGCACCTCTCCCCAGGTTAGCTTTTCAATGTCACTCTTTCGTAATCCTGTCAGGCATGAGAATAGAAAGGCATCTTTTAGGTATTGGTACTTGCATGGGGTTGCTGCCAGTTTCTTAACCTCATCCAGAGTTAGGTATGCCCTTTCAGTTTCCTCTTGCTTGAATCCCTCTACACCTCTCATGGGGTTGGTTGGTATGATACGATCCTCAAAAGCCTGGTTAATGCAAGCCCTGAGCTTATTGAAATATGATACTTTTGAGTTTTGGGATAGTGGGGTAAATGTCACAGATCCTTTCACTCTTGATCTTTTGTAGGCATCCTTTTCTACATTCTCCAGGTAATCCTTAAAACCCTCAATCCAATCTGCATCAATATCCTTAAATGTCGTTTTTTCGTCACAATATCTTTCCAGGTGTTTTAAGCAGCTGTGCCAGTTGCCCCAGTTTCCGTTGCTATCCTCGCTCCCATGTCGCTCCTCACACATCTTTCTGTAGTAGGAAAGGAAAGGAGTGTCAATCTTGAATTGTTTAGTGAATCCGTATTCTCCGTTCTGGATCTCGATCTGTCTTTTTGCCTTGATCGCCTGAGCTGTTGCCAGCGTTTGCCTATTCTGTTCTTTCTCAATAGGAGTGGTAGCCTTTACCAGGTAAAGTTTAAGGAACTCATATTCCCTCTTTCCATCCCTATAGATGTCAAGATACAGGCTGATGCTGCCATCCTTTAAAACTCTCTCTCTGAGCCTTACAGGTTCTTTCTTTGATTTACCTACCTTTGCTTTCATCTTTATTCTCTTTGAGTAACACAATTTTGTGACTTTATAGCTTTCAGGTCACAAAGTAACAACAAATTTTTGATAAAACCAAATAAAATTGCAATAAAATGAATAAATCAAACGTAAATTGTTGTAATTTGGCAAAAACACTGTAAATAAAGGGTTTATTTTGCTATTATTTACGTTTGATTTATGTCTGATTTGCTGTTGTGAAAATACCGCTTTATTTGCCCACGCAGAAGTGACTGAAAATGAATTGTAAAGTGTCATCAGTGGTTACCTCGCCAACAATGTCGCTGAGGTGATGGATGCACTCACGAATATCTTGTGCGAGAAAATCTCCACTAAGGTTGACTTCCATACCTTGCTGTACTCGGCGAATAGCTCCGAGGGCAAGGGTCAGTGCCTCGTAATGACGGGCGTTGGTGACAATAACATCTCCCTGTGAGATCTCAGGCAAATGGGCACTCTCAACCAACAGGGCTCGCAATTCATCCAAATGGGTTCCTTTTTTAGCTGAGATGGCAATATGTTGACAACTTGATGGTGGGGTAGGTTGGTCAACCGACAAATCTTCTTTATTATAAACCAAAATTAGTTGCTTGTCTTTGCAATGGGGCAGAATCTGAGCCTGAAGATTAGCAAACTGACGTTCAGCACAAGTGGCATCCAGCATCCATAACACTATGCTGGCTTGGTCAATCTTCTGGAAAGTACGCTCGATGCCCATGTTTTCAATGGTATCAGTAGTCTGACGAATACCTGCTGTGTCGATGAAGCGGAAAGTAATACCTTCGATGTTGATGGTATCCTCGATAACATCACGTGTTGTACCACTAATCTCACTTACGATGGCACGGTCTTCGCCTAACAGAGCATTAAGCAAAGTACTCTTACCTGCATTGGTTTCACCAATAATTGCTACGGGGACACCATGCTTGATGGCATTACCCAGTTGGAATGAATCAACCAATTTATAGATGACCTTTTCTATATGATCTGCCAAATCTTTTAATTGAGTACGATCGGCAAATTCAATATCTTCATGATCGCTAAAGTCGAGCTCTAACTCTATCAAAGCATTGAATTTCAGCAGCTCGTCGCGAAGCTCGGTCAGCTTCTGACTAAATCCTCCTCGCATTTGATTCATGGCTAACCGATGGTTAGCGGATGAGGTAGAGGCTATCAAATCGGCTACAGCCTCAGCCTGACTCAAATCCATCTTGCCGTTTAGGAAAGCACGTTGGGTGTATTCTCCTGGCTTTGCTAAACGACAACCTTGCTTAATGAGTAACTTTAGAATACGTTGTAGGATATAAGCAGATCCATGACAGGAAATCTCGGTGCTATCTTCGCCAGTGTAGGAGTGGGGGGCGCGAAACAGACTTACCAGCACTTCGTCAACTATCGACCCATCTGCATCAACAACGTTTCCGTAGGTTTGGGTGTAGGCTTTGCAATCTTCTAACAACTTGCCCGTTTTGAGAGGGCAAAATATGTTGGAAGTATAGGTAATGGCATTAGGACCACTCACACGGATGATGCCGATGGCGCCTCCTTGAGCAGTAGCAATGGCACAGATAGTATCTTCGTGGGGAATGTTCATCCATATATGGTTTTGTTGATGAGATCGGCAAGATGCTCTAAATAGACTCTGTCAATATCATCAAAGAAAGCTAATTTATCACTATCAATATCCAAGACAGCCTTTACCTCACCGTTTACAACCAATGGTACCACTATCTCTGAGCGAGACAAAGAACTACAAGCGATATGACCTGGGAACAAATCTACATCAGGAACTACCTGGGTCTTTTTCTCCTTCCATGCCGTACCACATACCCCTTTGCCAAATTTGATGGTCGAACAAGCCATGGATCCTTGAAATGGGCCCAATATAAGTTGGTTGTCCTTCACCAAATAGAAGCCAACCCAGAAGAAGTTAAACACTTCCTTCAAGGCAGCACTTACATTGGCGAACAGTGACACTTCATAGGTCTCACCCTCGACGCAAGACTTAATTTGTTCTAAGAACTGCTGGTAACGTTCTACCTTGTCTGTAGTTGTGATATTGAAATTTACCTCGCTCATATCCTGTCTAATACCGTCTTTATGAGTTGATCGATGGTGTTCTTATAACCTGTGTTCATCTCTTTAATCAGACGATTGGCGATGATGAGGCAAACGGTAGTAGCCTTGTGCCCCATGAGTTTACTCAAACCAGCTACAGCTGAACTCTCCATCTCGAAGTTCGTAATATGCAAACCGTCATACTCGAATGATTCTATCTTTTCGTTTTGGTTCGGGTCAGCTGGTTGTATGCGTACATCGCGTCCTTGAGGGCCGTAGAATCCATTGCCAGCAACAGTGATGCCTCTCACCATGTCATCAGCAGCAATGCGATTAACCAATTCTTCATCCGCATGAATGGCATATGCAGCAGGAGCACAAAGAGTACCACTCCATCCCATATGGGAAAGGAAGGCGTGTTCCATAGATAGGTCGCAGACGGCATTACGCCCTGCATAGAAATTCAGTACGCCATCAAAGCCAATAGAACGCACTGAGCAAACGAAAGAACCAACAGGTGTGTTCGGCTGTAAACCACCACTGGTGCCAATGCGAACAATTTCTAAATGTTTAATATCATCATTTACCTCACGGGTTTGGAAATCCACGTTGACCAAAGCATCAAGTTCGGTCATCACAATATCAATATTATCACAACCTATACCTGTTGAAACACAACTGATGCGTTTACCTTGATAAGTGCCAGTGATAGTACGGAACTCACGACTTTGTACATCACATTCCACCTGTTCGAAATGGCTCGCTACTGTAGGAACCCTTCCTGGATCACCTACTAAGATAATCTTATTAGCCAGTTGCTCTGGTTTTACATGTAGGTGAAAAACACTACCATCTTCATTGATGGGCAATTCTGACGGTGCTATGTATTTCTTTGCCATAAGTTATTTCTGTTGAGGGTTACTGGTGGGCTTGGCAATATTTTCACGCATGGAGGTATCGGCTTCTATATTCTTCATGCGGTAGTAGTCCATAATGCCTAAATTACCACTTCGGAAAGCTTCAGCCATAGCCTTAGGTACTTCAGCTTCCGCTTCGATTACCTTAGCACGAGCTTCCTGTGCTTTTGCTTTCATTTCTTGCTCATTGGCTACAGCCATAGCACGACGTTCCTCTGCCTTAGCCTGAGCAATGTTCTTGTCGGCATTAGCTTGATCAATCTGCAAAGTAGCGCCAATGTTTTTACCGATATCTATATCTGCAATATCGATGGATAGAATTTCAAAAGCTGTACCAGCATCCAATCCTTTGCTTAGTACCAGTTTTGAGATAGAATCGGGGTTTTCCAACACTGACTTGTGATTTGTGGCAGAGCCGATGCTTGATACGATGCCTTCACCCACACGAGCAAGTACGGTATCTTCGCCTGCGCCACCAACTAATTGTCTGATGTTGGCACGCACGGTAACACGGGCTTTAGCTATCATCTGAATACCATCTTTGGCCACAGCACTTACAGGAGGAGTGTCAATCACTTTCGGGTTAACTGACATTTGTACTGCCTCAAACACATCGCGACCAGCCAAGTCAATGGCAGTAGCCATCTGGAAAGGCAGTTCGATATTGGCTTTGTTGGCAGATACCAGTGCGTGTACCACTCGTTCAACATGTCCTCCAGCCAAATAGTGGGCCTCCAGTCCATCACGGGTAATGTTCTTCAAACCAGCTTTGTGTGCCTCTATCAATGCAGGCACGATGATATAAGGTGGTACATTACGTATGCGCATCAAAAACAGTTGCAACAAGGAGATATTCACTCCCGATACCTTGGCACTCAGCCAAAGGAAGAAAGGTACATAGTGGAAGAATATCACCAGGAAGACGATGACGGCCACCACTAAGAATGCGGTAAAATAAAAAGATTCGATTTCCATATCTTATGATTTTTTGATTTCTTGAACAATAATTTCATTGTCTGATACACGTGTTACCTCTATGGGCGTTTTCTCATTGAGGAAACCGCTGGCAGATCTAACTTCCACCACATGTCCATTGATATCAGCATTGCCTATTAAGGCCAGTCGTGTTACGGCAAATCCTTTGTCGCCTACTTGAACCTTAGCAGCAATAGTACGGTCAACAGTAGAAGCAACATCTTCGGTAAGAGCTACTTTGTCAAGTGCTTTTGATTTCATGAAAGCTATCAGCATCAGCGAACCAAGTATGACGGCGATTACCAATGTAATAATGCCTGCCAAAGCGCTGATATTGATAAAGGCATAAGCGACCGCCCACACCAGACAAACTGCTGAAAGGATAGCTGCCAGACTGCTGCCTGGTATCAGAAACAACTCTACTAGCAAAAGTAATAGAGCTGATAAGACAAGTGCAATAATGAATAGTATTCCCATATTTTGTTTAAGTTTTTGCTAAGTATCAATTTCGGTTTTCCAGTATTCTCACTTCTTTCGCAACTTTCGCCAGCTGTTCAAAGAGTTCTTTTTCTTTCTGTTCCTCTTTTTGGATGTTGCTTCTCAATCGGTTTTTTATTGTAGCATCTCCCGAGGCATACTGATTGCGTAATTGTTCCAGTCTATTAAAGATTTCTTGGTATGCTTTCTCCACTTGACGATATCGGTTAAAAGCATCACGTGCTTGAGGAGATATAAAGTCTGTCAGTTTGTAATAGGTATGTCCGTCGTTGATAACAAATTCAAATTCACGCATGGGTACCGTATTAGATGGCACATTGTTGATAGTTGCCAGTCTTCTTTGAGCATCACGCACCTCTGTCTGATCAGTCCATGTGTCTTTGATGGAGTGAATCTGTGCTAGCTTTGCCAACTTTGCTTTATCAGTGTTTTCATAGCTATATACAGATTTTGTTTCATTGGGTATGAACACATATATACACACCTTGCCTTCAGGTTGATAACGATCTGATGCAAACCATCCAAGATTGTTGAATTCGTCAATGGCATACATATAATCGTTATAGGGCGAGTTATAAGGCATACCGATGTTTTCTGGGGTGAAATAAGTATCATCTTCAGTGTCGTGACGGGTAACAAAAATGTCGTAGCCACCAAAGGATTCTTCACTGTCAGAGGCAAAATAAACAGTGATACCATCGGGCATTACAAAGGGGTAAGCGCAATTACTGCCTGCTTCATTGATGTTATCAGGCAAAACAGTTGGAGTTGACCACTGACCATTATGTTTCTGTGCTATCATCAATGAAAGGGTAGAGTCGTTTGACAATACTTGACTATAATACAATCGGTCTTCCAATTCTGTTATAAATAAAGCATTGCCATCATCCTGGCGACCATAAAATTCGCGTGTGGTAAGCAATCGACCAGCATCTTTACTAATACGGTAATAACTTACGAAATCGGCCTTATCCACAACAATGCTATCAATAATCATCACTTGTTCTACGCCCCTTATCATTCGTAACCCATTGCGACTTTGCTCTAATAACGCCTCCGCTTCAGGTGATGTTTTACGACGTCTCTTCAAGTCGGCTATATAAGTTTCCAGTGTATTCACCGCCTCTTCAAAGAGATAAAGATTGTTGCAAGCTTCTGCTAAAAATAGCTGACTATCTTGGACCTTACGTTTAACAGCCGTCTGCAAGTAGGGCAGGGCATTGGCAGCATCACCTGTTCGTAAAGCGCATACACCATACCATAAGTTGTAATTTGCATTGTTGGGAGTAGTCTTCACCAACTTTTCAAATGTTGGTTTTGCATCATTAAAATTGCCCTCTGCATATAGCTTTCGTGCCTCAGCAAGAGTCTGAGCTGAAAGCGTTAATGTCGTGAGACTTAACCAAAAAAGTAGTATGTATTTTTTCATCAACATTGTCAAATTAGCTATTCTTTGCATTCAAAAATACAAATAAAATGAATATAATCCGATTTTTTGACTAATTTTGTGCCCGATTTTATAAAGATTAAGATGAGGGCACTTTACACCATATTATTATTAATAGTTTCTAACATCTTCATGACTTTTGCCTGGTATGGCCATTTAAAGTTGCAGGAGATGAAAATTTCAACCTCCTGGCCATTGTTTGCTTTGATTTTGTTAAGTTGGGGTCTCGCTTTTTTCGAGTATTGTTTTCAAGTGCCTGCTAATCGTATAGGTTTCCATGAGAATGGAGGCCCATTCTCGTTGATGCAATTGAAGGTGATTCAAGAAGCCATTACCCTTATAATTTTCACCATTTTTACTACGGTGCTTTTTAAAGGTGAATCGTTGCATTGGAATCACCTGGCAGCATTCGTATGTCTGGTATTGGCCGTTTATCTGGTATTTTTGAAATAAAGAATTTGAATTTTATTCAGTAACATACTTCTTCATCCCCTCAGTCATGTAGGTTTGGAAGTTGCCATTCTCATCACTAAAGATGAAATAGGCATCGAGTTCTGGATGACTTTCCACTAAAGACTTTGCCTTCTCCAATCCCATCACCATAAATGCTGTGGAATATGCATCTGCAGTCATACAGTCTTTGGCAATTACGGTAGAACTTAAGATGCTATGTTGTACAGGGCGACCGGTCTTTGGGTCAATGGTATGCGCATATTTCATACCGTCTTTATAGTAGAAGTTGCGATAGTTACCACTGGTAGCAATACCCAAGCCACTTACTTCCAGAATGGTTTGCAAACTCTGGTTACGACTCAGAGGATCGTCTTCCGGTTTGTTGATGCCGATGCGCCAGAGATTGCCAGTAGGGTTAACGCCTGCGACATCTACTTCACCTCCTATATCCACCATATAGTTCTTGACACCCTTACTCTTCAACATGTCAGCAATAACATCCACTGCATATCCTTTAGCGATAGCACTGCAATCAAGCATGATGCGAGGATCTTCTTTAATAATTTTCCCTTCGGAAGAAAGACGTATTTTCTGCCAGCCGACGATTTGCAGCAAACTGTCAATTTTAGCGTTTGTTGGGGATATGTTTTCTGTGAAACCAAAACCCCATGCATTAACTAACGGAGCTACAGTGATGTCAAAGTTGCCGTCGGTAGCCTCAGAAATCTTCATCGCCTGATGGAATACTTTTGTAAATAAACTATCTACGGTCACGTCCTCATTACGGTTGATGCGACTGATAATCGATGAGTCATTAAACATGGAGAGAGATGCGTCAAAACGCCCCAACTCCTTGTCGATATCAAGCCTTAATGACTTCTCATGCTCATATGTGATACTGTACATCGTTCCGAAAATCAAGCCTTTCTCATTGTGATAAGTGGCAGCTTCTTCCCCCCATGAAATAATGTTGTTTTGACGAAGGAGTACTAAAACAGTGCCTACTACCAGCACGACCAACCAAATGTAGTTTTTCTTTTTCATTGTAAACAGATTGTTCAATTAATAACATTATATCAAAATCACGAACTTACCTATTTTAATTGATAGATGATGGAATAGGTAATACCTGTATTGTTGGAATCATATCGTCCGAAACCTGGTATGTAGTAAGGATCACCATACGTGTCGGTTGAAGCTTTTAGCTTATACTTGATTCTCAACATCAGTCCCATCTTAATTCGTTTAGCTACGTTAGCACGGATACCCACTGTAAATTCTATCCAATGCATGGTGAACTTCATGCCTTCGTGCACAAAGTTGGAGGTGTCTTTCCAAATAGGGTCGGTAAGGTTGGTTTGTTCGGCTCCTCCAACATATTCCGGATCAGTCAGGTTGGGTACAGTCACATCATACTTTCCGCTACCGAGGCCATATCTTAAACCCACCAACAATAGGTTGCCATGTGCTTTTTTCCATAAAGTATTATAATCAATGCCCAAACGAAAATAGGGGGCTGATGATTTAATGCTTACGTCATAGTCATTCATAGATTTGCCTCCTCCGTAACCTATTTCAACCGTTGGGAAAAAACGGTTATAGAGGTTAACATCTACCATCGCTTCTGCTGACATGAAATCTGAGCCGAAAGCCTTGAGTACAGGCGACAGGATATCCACACCCACATCAATGCCATTCATGAGCGGATAAGTTACCTCGGGCTCTGTCTTTTCCCTTTTCTTCTGTTGCTGTTGAGACGACTGCCTATTTCTATTCCCACCAGCGTTTTGCGCAGAAAGTGGAGCTACGAAAGCCAACAGCAGCACAATGCTAATAATATATCTTGATATTCTCTGTCCCATCGTTGGAAGCTGTTGGATTAACAATAACAATAGAGTCAAGCACATGCGTTGTATATTGCAGGTCAGTTAGCTCCTGTTTTACTACGAAGTTGCAGTCTAATGTCAAGAAGTAGGGGGTGTTGTGATGACGGAACACAATGGTGTCCTTGTCGTAGTACTGTGGCAATGTATCTTCAGCATGAAGCATATAGCTGAATATCAATGTCGTTTCCTCTACATTGAAACGTAATGGGAGTGAAAGTTTATTAACACTTTGGTCATCATTGACAATTATAGAGTCAGTGCCATAAGCATATACGTTCAGAACATCCAAAGAGTAGGGCGTTTCCCATTGAGCCGAGTCTGTAGAGATGACGGTCAGGATATTGGCAGTCAGCATCCGGCGTGCATTGCCAGAGCAATCATCGTCTTCTGTGCAGGAGCTAATGAAGCCAATGACACAACCTAACAATATTATGGATGGTATGATCTTTCTCATGACTCATCATTGATATTCAACATCTTCTCAATTTGGTATTTGTTTCTTTCTTCGCTGTTACGTGATATCAGTTCACCTAAGAAACCAGCCACAAATAGTTGCGTACCGATAATCATGGATGTAAGTGCCAGATAGAAATAAGGAGAATCGGTAACTAATCTGTGAGGCAGGTCATTCAAGATATAGTAAAGCTTGTTCCCGCCAACAATCATGACAGATATCAAACCTATCAGAAACATCAGTGAACCTAATGTACCAAACAAATGCATGGGTTTCACGCCAAAGGTAGATAGGAACCACAATGTGAGCAAGTCGAGATAACCGTTGATAAAGCGGTTCAAGCCAAACTTGGTTTTTCCATATTTGCGTGCCTGGTGCTTAACTATTTTTTCGCCAATCTTGGTAAAACCAGCATTCTTTGCCAACCAAGGGATGTAGCGATGCATCTCTCCATACACTTCAATGTTCTTTACCACTTCTTTCTTATATGCTTTCAGTCCGCAGTTGAAATCATGCAGATTGTGTATGCTGCTGGCGGTCCTTGCAGTAGCATTAAACAACTTGGTAGGCAAGGTTTTTGATAATGGGTCATAACGCTTCTTCTTCCATCCGCTTACCAAATCATACCCTTCGTCTTTAATCATGTGGTAAAGGGCAGGTATTTCATCGGGAGAGTCTTGTAGGTCTGCATCCATCGTAATAACCACATCACCTTCTGCAGCATTGAATCCACAGAAAAGTGCAGGAGATTTGCCGTAGTTGCGGCGGAACTTAATACCTTTTACTTCTGGATATTCACGCTGCAAGTCTTCTATTACTTGCCATGAGCCGTCATTTGATCCATCATCTACGAAAATCACCTCGTAACTCAAATGCTCACCTTCTGTCACTCGTTTAATCCATGCATGTAGTTCAGTCAGTGATTCTTTCTCGTTAAATAATGGTATTACTATACTTATATCCATATTATCTGTTTTCAATAATGATTTTTCTTTTAACTATCAAAGCAGTAGGCAATGCCATTAATAAACCGTAGAACATGTTCTGACTCACTAATTGTAGAGTGATGTCCACTGGATTCAGAATGGCATAGGTGTCAATGGCTAATTGATATTGTTGTATGTAGCTGTCCATGCCTGGTAGAGTGCTCTCTTTCACCGATTCAAACATATCTTGCAATTTCTCCAATATAAAGCCATTGTCGATAAAATGGAAATAAATCAAATGCCCAACTGATGTCAACAATGATGCATACATATACATAAACAGGCAGAAAGAGAAAGCGTGGATAAAACCAATACCACCATTGTTATTAGAGAATTTGTCTCGATAATGACAGGCAAGGCGATAACCCAAAAACGGCACACAAATAGTAAGCACACCAAATACCAGCATAAACACTGGCATAGACATACCCAATGGAAAGAAAATGAATTTGAAAATCCAGAATGCTCCCATGATCGTGCCTGCTGCCATAGAAACCCTATTCAAATTTCTTCTATCTTCTATCATATATAATTATGTTGCATAATCGTTGCAAAGTTACGAAAAAAAACATCATATACCTTGCAGATAAGAAAAAAAGTTGTACCTTTGCACTCGCTTTAAGTAAAAAGCACATGGGCAAGTCCTATACGGCCAGCTCCTTGTGAATCCCCCAGGGCTTGACCGCAGCAAGGGCAGCAGGTTGTAGCGGCGCGATATAGTAAGCTTGCCCACCCGCCTCTTTAGCTCAGTTGGCCAGAGCACGTGATTTGTAATCTCGGGGTCGTTGGTTCGAATCCGACAAGAGGCTCAAACAAATAATCTCCAAATGGTCTTGAAAGCTCGCTTTCAGAAGCCATTTGGAGATTATTTGTTTGATAGCCTGCCCGCGGTAGGCGTAAGGATGGGCGTAAGCCAATCCGACTGTCGGCAGGTTATCGGATATGTAATCCGCAAGAGACTATGGGAATAATTGGCGATATTCCGATACATCAGAATCCCCTTTGTCTCCTCCCCTAAGGTAGGGGAGGTGGCTGCGTAGCAGACGGAGGAGTATGGCTGTATTTAGGGGAACAGCTGCCGGTACTCCGATACATCAAAGCACGGACAGGGCTTCTCTGGATTCAGCTCATAATGTCCCACAATCAGGGCATGGGGGTACTGCTCCTTCAACTCACTCAACAGTTCCATCAGGGTAATCATCTGCGCCCCCGTACGGGTGTCGGCAGGCTCGCCATCCTTGTTATAGCCACCCTCTAAGCAGATGCCGATGCTGTGGCTGTTGTGGTGCAGGCAGTGGGCGCCCACCTGCTCGATGGGGCGCCCCTCCACCTTCTTGCCGTCCTTCTCAATATAGAAGTGATAACCTATGTCAGTGCAATGCTTATGGCCGATATGGTCAAGCTTGCAGTCCTCGGCAGTGTAACGCTTGCCTTCTCGCGTCGCACTGCAATGAATAATAATCAAAGTAATTGTTCTCATACATATGCCCTAACTATACAGGTTGTTAATAATTGATGCAGGAATTCAGGGTTATTGCACTTGCAATAGATGTGATGGCTGCCAATACAGCCTGAATTACAATGTTCCAGTTAATGTTGATTTTTCTGCTCATAATACCAAAAGTTTATTGTTGAATATTTTAATTTTGTTTGCCCGGTCAGCGGAGCATTGTGGATGTGTGTAGGTCGCATTTTAGGCCTGACGTCAGCGACCGGCACATCCACAATGTGAAGCCTTGAACGTCGGTTTATATCTGCATACCGTCGCCACTGCCGGTGTTGTCACCTGTGCCGGTGCCTGAGCCGCTGCCGCTGCCAGTGCCGCTGCCGGCAGCAGGCTTCGCTGGGATAGAGATGTCAACGGTGGTCTGACCTGCCTTGACAGCCTTCAGCAAGGCAGCCCTCTCACGCAGGGTAGGCACGAGGCAATACTCGGCATCGTCCGCCAGGTTGCGGAACAAGTTGCCGGGACTCCAGTTCACACGTATCTTCTTCACCTGCACCGATGGGTTGTAGTTGTTGGCATCCGCCACGCCCTTGCCACGCAGGCTCACGGAAAAGTCGCCCAGGTCGCCCAAGTTCACTTTGTAGCCCGAGAGCAGCATCTCGCGCAGGCAGTCAACAGCCATGGTCAGGATGGCCTGCACGTCACTGCGCCCATACACGCTGCCATGCTCGGCAATGTGTTTGGCAAACTCATACAGCGTCATGGTCTTCACGGTCTGTGCCGTACCATAGGTGAGCAGCACGCTCGTCTCGTCACCTACCTTCGCGTAACGTTTCACTAAACTGTAGTTAATCATACTTTTTCTGTAAATTAAAAGGTTAATGATAAATGTCGGTAACCAGCCTTCCGGACGGCAGGTCACTTCCGCAACCTTGATGCTATGACAAAGCGGAACCGTAGTTTCCAGTGCCTTCGCATCTCATTGCAAGTACAAAGATACTGCCTCGGCAAGGGCAGGATATGAGCACCGCCACCTTTTCCGAACAATTGATATTCTAATATGATTATCAATGACTTTCCATGACTGTTTTTCTTGGTTTTCAAAGGGGAAATGTGTATCTTTGCGTATCATTTTAAACTACTAACCATTATGAGATTAAAGGCATACAGCAAGAGTGAGCTGGCGCAGGCATACGCGCCCGAGATTGATGGCAGGTCGGCTTTGAACCGCCTGCGGTATTGGATTGACTATAACAAGCAGTTGTCCGACGAGCTGCTCATGGCAGGC
This sequence comes from Bacteroidaceae bacterium, assembly GCA_017442855.1. Lineage (GTDB taxonomy): Bacteria > Bacteroidota > Bacteroidia > Bacteroidales > Bacteroidaceae > Bacteroides. The sequence goes on from JAFSPM010000039.1 coordinate 43,195, forward strand.
TACCGTCGCAACCAGAAAGTGTTCACCGTCCGACAGGTAGAGCTTATCTTCCACTACCTCGGCGAGCCGTAACCTTCTCCCGACAATTCATTTTATTCAGTTTAGTAAAGCATTAGTAACGTTTTGGGCTGAGCATTGGTAATGTTCAGCCCATCACATTAGTAATGCCTTGGCTCAGAGATTGGGATAGTCTGTTCTGCCATATTGTTCAATGAATAATAGTGGAAAAGGCACAAATAAATGGAGTTTTGTTTTGTAAAACGATGAAAAGTACCTACCTTTACAGTCGATATATTAAGTATCAACAATTAATTTTTACAATTGCAACAACTTATGAAAAAGAAAAGTAAACAGAACGTGGCTTTTATGAGCCGTAAAGAGAAATTTTCAGATTATTTAATCGATGTTTCAAAATTTGTGCTGACGGGTGTGGTAATTACTTCTTTATTTCAAGATGTAGAAGATAAGGTCTATATATATTGGATAGGAATGTTTGTAGCTTTTGCTACACTTTGGGGTGGCATTTTATTAACAGAAAAAAAAAGGAGAAATAATATGGGAATGTATCTCGCTGGATTATTCGTAGGAGTACCATGTATGTTATTTATAATATACTGCTATACTCCCAAAGGTAAGGAATGGAGGAGACAAAATAACTTGCTCTGATATTTCCTTTATTTGATATTCTATGCCTATTAAGGCATTACATCGTTTATGAGGACACTCCGACTGACTACGGTCGGAGTGCTTTTTTGTCCCCATTAGAAAGGGGGACGTTCATTAATCCCTCGCACGAGGGTTGCCCTCCCCTCGATAAAGGGTGAAGAGCGTAACTCGGGTGGGGGGAGACGCATAGCGCCAGAGAGATGGGAAGTGACTGACGGGTATGAGCGTATAATGTATGGTCAGAACGGTATGCTTTGCTGCAAGGACGGGGCAGGGTGGGGCGGTGCAGGTGCCGCGCCATTGTCTGAGACCATGGCAGGGGTGGCACAGTTGTCACAGGTACAGGTGGGTGGCAGCTGCGTGCCGTCGGGCAGGAGCCATGACTGTGTCTGCCACTGCACGTTGGCATAGCGCATCACGGCATCGCCCTCGTGGCTCATGGCACGCCCTATGCCGCAGGGGTTGAAGCGCCCGTTGGTCACCTCGTAGTGGAAATGGCACATGCCACGCTTGCCTAAGTGCTTGAACCTCACCTTATCCACATGTATGGTGGTGATGCCCACCTCGTCGTTGCGGTCCACTATCATGCAGATGTCCGCCTTGTTGCCGAAGTCCGACGAGCCGTTGATGTCGTTCATCTCCACGCGCCGCCCCCTGCCGTCGGTGCTGTTGCGGTTCACCTTGCGTGGGTGCGCCACCAATAGCACCATCACGTCCGTCTGCTGGGCAAAGCGTATCAGGCGGTTCAGCATCGACGAGATGTACTGCAACTCCGTCTGTCCCTCTGCCAGCCGTTGCTCTATGCGGTTGAAGGGGTCGATTACCAGTACCTTGATGCCTTTGCGCTCCACCAGCATTTGTGCCGTTTCCAAGATGGTGTCCAGCTCGTAGCGGTCCTCTCGTGGCAGTATGTGGAAGATGTTGCCGCCCATCCACCGCTGCACGGCGTCGTACATGCGGCTGTCCATCTCCCGCGACGGCTCGAAGCGGCAGCCCGTGACTTTCTCCGCTATCTTGCGCAGGTGCAGGGCGATGGGCACGTTCTCGGGCGAGAAATACGCCGTCTTCCAGCCATGCAGCAGGTTCAGGCGCACGATGATCTCGTCCACGAACTCGCTCTTGCCGTCACCCGGGCGGCCCGACATGATGACCAGCCGTCCCGTCTCGAAGCTCACCAGCTCGTCGAAGCCCTGCAAGGCTATGCGCTTGCCGTGCCGTATGCGTCCCTGGAACACGTCTTGCAGGTCGCCCTCTAAGTCGTGGGCGGTATATACGTTCTCCATCAGGGGGTGCACCGCCCTCTCCACACGGCTCACCACACTCCTTCTGCCATGCCTGAGCAGTTGCTCGTTGGCATCCTTGCAGTCCTTGCTCCACTGCACGATGCGGCACTTGTCGGCACCGAGGCGTCGCACTAAGGCATCCCTCAGCTGGTGCCCCACCGTGTCGTTGTCTAAGGCGAGTATGAAGAATGCCTTGTCGCTGAAGTGGGTGTCCCAGAAGTCGTCTATCCATGTCACCTTGGCGTTGCCGCCCGTAGCGACGCTCACCACGCTCCTGATGCCGCACTCGTGCAGTGTCAGGGCGTCCATCTCGCCCTCGGTGATGGCGCACACGGTCTTGCCTTTCACCGAGTCAATGTTGTAGGGCACCACCCTGCCGCCCTTGAAGCTCAGGAAGCGCTTGTCGGTGCTGCGGTACTTGATGTTCACCAGTTCGCCGTTCAGGAAATAGTTGAAGGCGATGACCTGCTCCAAATCCTTCCCTTCCGGCATTTTTACCCAGGGCTCGCTGACTTTCAGCGCCTTGAGCGTCTCCTCCGACAGCTTCCGCTCGTTCACGAGGTAGTCCAGTGCTGCCGACGGTGCGTTGATGAACTCGGCGTGCCATTGCGGTTTCGCCCATTCCTGTTTAGCCTTGGCCTCTTTGCCATCATCGGCAATGCCCGTGTCATAGCCGTCCAACCGTCCTTTGGCACCGCAGCGGTGGCAGTAGTAGGTGCCGTTGTCCAAGTTCACTGCCAGGCATTTGCGGTTGGCATGGCGCAGGTGTTTGTCCTTGCAGAAGGGGCATGCTGCCCTCAGTTCGCCGCCGGTCCTGCCATTGGCGTCTATTCCCAAGCTTTTCAAGTCTCTTTTCATTTTCGTTAATTTGTTAATCAATGAATTAATAATTTTTTTCATAAGATAAAGAACCGTCAAGAATCATTGCGAATCTTGACGGTAATGAGACAGGGGTATGTGATACAGGATTATAGTTCGTTGATAAATTGTCCTATCAAAGGTCTTAGAGGCTCAATATCCTCGTCTATTGTTTTCCATACTTGCACGGGCTTTATTTGGTAATAGCCATGTACCAATATGTGGCGCATACCTTCTATAACATCCCACTCTACCTGTGGATGAGCATTACGGAACTCTATAGTCAGTTTATAGACTGCTTCGCCAATAATCTCGACATGCTTTACAAAGCCAAAAAACAAGATGGGATTGCTCATTACATCATCAATAGTATATTTTTGCTTGTTTTCCAGCAAAATATCTATTGCTTGCAGAATATGCTCTAATCGCTCTTTACCTCTAATTTGCTCTCTCATAAATTAACAGTTTATCGCGATTAGCAGATGGTGCTGCAAAAGGCATTAAACAATCTTCCTCAATTAAATCTACTTTACGCCCGATAGCCTTCTCTAACTGAATCATTATGCGTGATATTGTAAAGAGTGACACTTCCTGATTATACCGTACAAGTATGTCAATATCACTATCCACTCTTTCCTCGCCACGCGAAAAAGAGCCGAACAGCCATGCTTTCTCAACAGGTTGTTTTGATAAACACTGTTGAACTATCGGGATTATTCTTTCAGTACTCTTCGACAACATAAACGACTAAATCTGTCACTTCTGTTTGCGAAGTTACAATATTCCCCTATCTTATCAAAATTTCAAAGAACATTTTTATTCATTTCAATCGTTTTACATTTATAACAGTATGTATACGTGCATACGCGCGCGTATTTTATAGTATATGTATTCGCTACAGCTCTAACCAAGGCTCCTGCATTATGCTGCCTTTGTCTGCCTCTACATCCTTGTTCTCGCTTACCCCTACAACCAGTGCTTCGTTCAAGGAAAAGGAAATGTCCCCATGTGCCGGTGCCTCTTTTGCTTCGTTCGAGGAAAACGAAATGCCCCCATGTGCCGGTGCCCCTTTTGTTTCGTTCAAGGAAAACGAAACATCCTTTTTGTTCTCGCGCGCCCGCATATCTTGTATTTCGTTTTTTAGAAACGAAATACTCCTTCTGTTCTCGTGCGCCCGCACGTTATAGATGGTGTCAACGGGCGTCGCGTTGGCTGGGCGTTGGCTGAGCGTTGGACGAGCGTTCGTGGCACCGCCCGAAATGCCGTGCGCCGACAGAGTGCCCGAATGATACGCAGAAACACCATACGCTGACTTGGCACCCGTGGCACCGCCCGAAACGCCATGCGACGGCTTGGCTTTCATGGTGCTGCCCAGGTCGGCAGGCAAGAGCTGCCCCGTCCTGAGCAGGTGCAGCGTGTGCGCGTTCATGTGTCCTATCCACACACGGTGGTGCCTCACATAGCCCCCCTCGTCGGTCTCGAAAAGAAAATAGTTGTTGATTACTTGCAGGATGTAGTTGCCGTTGAGCTGACGGCTCCGCATGTCCCTTACCAGCTGCTGTTGCAGCAGCGCCCCCTGCTCGCAGGCGGTGAGTCGCTCGCTGATGAGCCAGTAGATGCCATACCCCCTTGCTCCCATTTCCGTGAGCAGCCACTGCATACGGGGGTCGCTGGCGGTGTTGCTCCAATGCTTTTGCCAAATTGCCATATTGGTTATAGTTTTTGTTATGAAATCCTATATAGTTGGTGGTAGTTTTCCCCGTTCTATACTGAAAACCGCCGCAAAGGTAGCGATTATTCCGTTACGCTGTATTGCACCCATGTATGCAATATGTTGTGTTTCAGGTAAAAATATATATTTTATCGTAAAAATCCGAAGGCGGTTTCCAAATAAAAGCCATAACTTGATAACATGCGTGTATATAGCACGCGCACGTGTGATATATAAACAATTAAAAAACGCGAGTTATGAGAACAACCGACGAACGCGATGCCATGATGGCACAAATGCTGCGACAGTTGGGCGAGCTGATAGAGCAGTTCCGCCTCGACACCCACACCACTTTCGAGATCCTGACCGACGACACCAGCCTGCACTACCACACCTACCGCAAGGTGGCGACGGGCGACCCCAAGCAGCGCACCGCCTATACCCTTTTGGCGATAGCCGAGATGATGCGGCGCGACGACACTCCCCACCACGAGCTTACCGACCGCTTCTTCTGCCGGCTGCGGGCACTGCTGTATGAGGGATAAATAAGAGAGGATGCTGCTACTTGTCGTCGTAGTGTCCTTCTACCGTAATGACAAGCACCATGACCATATCGTCATAGATGTTGTAGATAATGCGGTCGTTGGCGGTGATGTGACGGGAATAGGTGATGTCATTGCCACCGACCAGCGGATGGGGATGACCTATGCCCGTACGGGGATGCAGAGCTATGTCCTGTAATACCTTCACCAACTTTTTGTGGAGAGAAGGATTGGACTTTTTCCACTTGGCAACAACTTTATCTGCTGCCGGCATGAATTTCAAATCGTACGTCATAATGATTCAATATATGCCTCTATTTCTTTTGGCGTACGAAGCGTCACACCCTTTCCCTCACGATACTCTTGCATGACCTCGTCAATCTTTGCCTGCAACTCGGGGGTAATCGCTGATTCCGCTACCGTATGCGGGTAGTCGGCATTGTCAGACATCTTGTAGGGAATGGGCTTTTTTATTTCTTTCACTGATAACGTTGTCATTGCTTCTTGTTATTTGGTTTCTCACCGGCAAAGATAGTGCAAGCCGAAGACAAAACAAAATAAACTTGTTTATTTTTTATGTTGAGGCGCCGCCTGTCTTATCAAAAGTAGTGCAAGCCGAAGACAAAACAAAATAAACTTGTTTATTTTTTATGTTGAGGCGCCGCCTGTCTTATCAAAAGTAGTGCAAGCCGAAGACAAAACAAAATAAATTCATTTATTTTTATTTTTACCCGGCAGCCTCGTGAATGCGTGTAGGTCGCATTCACGAAGGCGAAGAGCAAGGTCACAGTCAACGTTCAATGTATTAGAATTATTAACTTCGCTGCCGAAACATCATTAAAAGCTAAGGATTATGAGAAGAAAAAAACATTTTAGAGTAAGCAGTGAATTGTCTAAGAAGAACAGTGATTTCATGAGCATGGCGTACAGTCTGCTGTCAGGCATGAGTGAGGTATGCAGTGAAAGTACAGTGTATAATTGCGAGACGGCGTTGCGTGCCTTGCAACGGTACATGGTCTCTTGCCATCCTGAAATGAAGGGACGGCTGCCGTTGCGCTGCCTCAGGCCCGAACTGGTGCTGGGCTTCCAGCGTTACCACCTGCGCCGTGGGGTGTCGGAGAATGCCATCCGTGCCTACCTGCGTTCCTTGCGCAGCTTGGTCAACCGCTGCATTCGGATGGGACAGCCCCTTCGTGGCGACATCTTCAGTATGGTAAGCACCAGTACGCTGCCCACTGCCAAGCGTCCGCTTACCGAGCGAGCGATGCGCCGCATCTATGGCGCTCCCGTCAAGGCTGGCAGCAAGGACGAACGGGTGAGGGACTTTGCCGTGTTCTCGTACCTGGCAGGTGGCATCCCCTTTGCCGACCTGGCACGGCTGAAGCCCGACAACTACAACCCTGCCACCCGTGAGTTGACCTATCGCCGCCACAAGACGGGAGTGTCCGTCAAGGTGCGCCTCACCAAGGAGGCACACAGGATATGGTTGCGCTATGCGGATGCCCCAAGCAACAGCCCCTATCACTTCAACCTTATCAGCAGCGCCGACCCTGTGGATGCCGCCCGTGAGTGTGGCAATGCCCTGGCAGCCTACAACCGAGGATTGGAACGCCTCACTGCCCGTTGCGGTATCGTTGACAAGGTGACCTCCTACACCTTCCGCCACACCTTCGCCACGGTGGCACGCAACAACTACAAGGCGGAGATGAATGTCATATCCATACCTCTTGGGCATCGCAGCGAGCGCACCACTGCCATCTATGTAGGGCAGATAGAAACCGACAAGGTATATGGCTTGCAGAAAAAGATGGAGCAGGGATTGCTCAGATGATGCAAAAAAATGCCCACCTATTACGAATAGGTAGGCAATATCACGACGCAAAACTATGTATATTTTCTGAATAAACACAATATTTCACAATATAATCGTCTTTTTATACCCGATATTTAACATCTATTAACTATACGGAGGGGGAAACGCCTACCTATTCGTAATAGGTGGGTGATTCATGGCAGTAAAAATCGGTTACAACGACCCGTTTCTGCTGCCTGATGAATAAAGAATAATAGACGGTGAAGAATCATTTTGTAAATAGATTGACCTGTACCTTATTGATGATTTCAGTAATGTCATTTCAAGCGTTGGCTCAGCAGTCTGAAGCGATACAGACTGCGGCGAGCCAACCCGATGATGCTGCTGCCGCCACTCAATCGCAGGACAACGCTGAACGTTCAACGTTAAGCCTCTCGTCAATCTCGTCACGACCCGGCGGAATTGACACAAGCAACGCTTCTGTCCTTGTTGCTCCGGACAATCAACCTTCCTTGACCGATACGCTGGAGATACGTTTCAAGCTCGACAGCGTGCAAATCAACATGCACTTCGACGGCAACATGGAGCGTTGGGACACCTTTGAGCGCAACTTCCGCCAGCGCTTTGCCGGCAAGGACCGCTTCGGCATCATCGTGGATATCTATTCAGGCGCGTCGCCCGAGGGCAACGCTGACCACAACCGCTGGTTAGGCCAGGAGCGTGGAGAGAGCATCAAGCAGCTCATCGAACAACGCCTGCGTGACAGAGTGGGATATATTGTCATTCATAATGAGGCTGCCCGCTGGCAGGGGCTGTACGATGCCGTGACAGCCAGCGACGAGCCTTGGCGCGATGAGGTCTTGGACATCATCCGCCAACCCGCCTCCATCAACGAGCATGGACGTGACCGCCGTGAGTGGCTGCTGCGCCATCACAAGAACGCCGACATCTGGGAGAAGCTGCTCAGCACCTACCTGCCCCCGTTGCGCAGCGGTGGCTCCGCCATCGTGAGCTGGGACCCGGGGCGCCTGCCTGCACAGCGTGACACCTTGATAGTGATGGACACGGTGATACTGATTAACAATACCCCTATCATCATCTACGAGTGCAATGACTGCGACAAGAGAATAAAGAAAGAGCAAAAGCCCATCGACAAGCGCCCTGCCTGGGCGGTGAAGACCAACCTGCTGATGTGGGGCGTGGTGGCACCAAACGTACAGGTGGAGATACCGTTGGGCAAGAAGAACCGCTGGAGTTTAGAATTGGAATACTTTCATCCGTGGTTTGTGTGGAACACCAACGCCCACGCCTCTGAGTTCCTCAACCTGGGTGCCGAGTTGCGCTACTACTTAGGTAATCGTGAGCATCACCGCTGGCTCGACGGCTGGCACGTGGGCCTGGCGGCGGCAGTGGGCTACTACGACTGGGAGTGGAAGAAGCACAACGGCTACCAGGGTGAATACGTCAACGGCTACTTCAACATTGGCTACCAACACCGTTGGGGCAAGCACCTGGCGATAGACGTGGGCGTGGGCTTGGGCGTCATTGCCAGCAAGTACCGCGACTACTTCGGCAGCTCCACCTACCCTGAGCGCCACTTGGAGGAGTGGGACAAGCACCTGATGTGGTACGCCACGAAGCACTTCGTGTTCCCCGGTGTCACGCACATCAACGTGAGCTTAGTGTACATGTTCAACAACTGGCCGTTCAGGCTTAAAGACAGGAAAAATTGAGAATTATATATTAAGATGAGAGCTATGAGTCTAACATATAATAAGATGATTTTGAGCAGCATCATTGATGTTGCCCGACGGATGTTTGCCTCTATCCGCATGGCTGAATTCTCAATTATATGGCTGCTCGCTATCGCAAACACCTCTTGCGAGCGTCGTGACCTGTGGGTGCTTGCCGACGAATACCGCCAGGTGGAGCTTATCACCGACTGGAGCGGAGCAGAAGAAAGACCTGCCGGCATGACGGCATGGTTCATCAACAACGACGGCAGCGGCCGATACCGCAACTTCAAGTCGATTGATGTCGATCACATGTGGCTCGGCCTGCCGCGCGGCATCCATACGGGACTTGTCTTTGACTACTCGCCCGAGGAGTATGCCCACCTTGACTTTGTCAACATGGACGACCCGATACATGCCGAGGCGCGCGCTGCCATGGCAGAGGTCCAGCCGGAGCTTACCGACAGGAACACGGTGCTGTTTGGTGACGAGTCGCTGCATACTGATGACCAGTCGGACTATGAGCGCGACATGGATACCGGGCTGTTCTTGGTGGCTGACAAGCCCGACTCGCTGCACCTGGACGTGCTGAAAGACGTGGAGGTGGTGACTGGCACCGACTACGATTATGTCTTGTGGGAGGAAAGTGAGGACTATAAGGAGTCGTTGGTAACACAGACGCTCTATGCCCATCCTGTTCCCATCCTTTGGAAACTGAGGGTGGTGGTCAACATCAAGGGCATACAGTACATGCGCAGTGTAAGGGCATCGGTAGCGGGATTGTCGGGAGGCTATGTGATGCCGCTTGGGGAGCCGTCAGCAAGACAATGCCTGCATGAGCTCGACGAGTGGAAGGCGGCAGCCACAAGTGTGAACACAGGAAGGATTACAACTATTATTAGCACCTTCGGCTTGCCGAAAGATATTACAGGAACAGGTACTTTGGCATCAGCAGGGAATGAGTCATCCGTTACACGTGGTGAAGAGCAAGAGTACCATGAGTATATCGACCGGCTGCGGCTGAACCTGAGTTTCCTGCTGGCGGATGACGAGACGGTGAAGGACTACCACTATGACATTGATTTGTCACATTATCTGACCATCTACGAGGAAGAGCGGCTGCTGTACATAGAGATTCCTTTGGAGGAAGGTCCTGACCTGCCGTACACGAAGATTAAGGACGGTGCCAACTTTGATGTAGAGGTAGATCCCTGGCAAGACGGCGGCATGACAGAAATCGACATGTAGTAAATAGAACGATAATGTAAACCTGAATTATAGACAATGAGAAGAAAATATTATATATGTCTTACAATCACGGCTGCACTTTTTGCTGCCTGTGACCACGATGAGATGCCGTTGCCTGCTGACGCGGCACCCATAGCCTTCTCAGCTGTCATGGCGGATATGCCTGACGGAAGCGCCACCACACGTGGTGATGTCAGGGACGGTAGCTTGGCGGTATCATTCGTCACGTCGCCTATGACAGACGTAGCCTTGACAAGGTCTGAGACCGACCTTGCTTCCTTGAAAAGCGGCGATGGATTCGGGGTCTTCGCCGAATATACCGGCACTCACCGCCACGACGATAGCAGTGTAAGGCCCGACTTCATGTACAACCAGCGGGTATCATGGTACTCCGACTCGTGGACATACAGCCCCTTGAAGTACTGGCCTTCAGGCAAGGGAGTGGATGCCGGCATCAGGCAATACGTGAGTTTTTTCGCCTACGCTCCTTACAGTGACCTTAACGGCTCGTTGCCCGCCACCAACCCTGCGGGCTACTGCATATCGGGCTTCAGCAACGCGGGTGACTATGGTGACCCGTGGCTCACCTACCGCCTGATACCCGCAGAGCACCTGGCGCAGCAGGTTGACCTGCTCTATGCCCAGAAGACAGACCAGACAGACCCTATGGAGACGGGGGCGGTAGTGTTCACTTTCACACACGCGCTGGCTTGCGTGGGCGATGAGATTATATTGTCGGTGAAAGATGACCTCAAGGAAGAGCTGAGGAAATACGTGAATGGCGGAGTGACCAGCGTGGAGTTGCGCCTTGTCTCGGTGGATGTCACTTACAGCCTGACTGCCAAAGGCCGCCTGCCGCTATGGGACGACGGGATGCCCTCTTGGCAAACCATACAGAGCGGTGACCACCTGACAGAGCGGACGCTGTCGCTGCTGAGCGATGGGGCACACGCGCTCTATACCTGGGATGGCAGTACGGCAGGAGGAACTTCCTGGACGGATACTGGACACGGGGTTTACTGCTTGCCGGTCGAGGCTTTGGAATACCCGCAGCAGGCGGCACTGACCATCAGTTACCAGGTGGTGCTGAACGGGTCGATGGTGTTTTCCTCCAAAGAGGACACCGCCACCGTGCCCCTTGGCTATCAGCTGGTGGCAGGCGAGAGGTTGGGGCTGAAGGTAAGCATCGTTGCTCCGTGATGTCTTTAGATGGATGGTAGTTTTATTACTCCATATTTTAATATTTAATTTAAAAACTAAATGTTATGAACAAGAAATTCTTATCAATGGCAGCCGCGGCGATGATGTTCGCTGCCTGCTCGGACGACCTGAAGGTTGATCAGGCGCCCGAAATTGTCAAGACCACCACGGAGGTCAATGCTGACCAGGTACCCGTGTCGTTCGGGGCTTACGTGAACCGTGCCACGACGCGTGCCGGACTTACCGACGTGTTGGAGAAAGGTGATTATGATGCCCCCAACACTACCCAGACAGGACTGGGATTGTCTGGCTTCGGCGTATTCGCCTACTACACCAACAACCAGATCTACAGTGACAACGCGTGGACACCTAACTTCATGTACAACCAGCGTGTAGCCAACAGCAGCACAACTGCTGGCACATACACCTGGACCTACACCCCCATCAAGTACTGGCCTAACGAGTATGGCGCTGATGCCACCAGTGCTGACGTGGATCGTGTGAGCTTCTTCGCCTATGCTCCTTACGTGTCGGTTGACATCAGCTCAGGAGCTGCCAATGGCAACGGCTCTGTTTACGCTGAGGATATAGGCGCCAGCACAGGCATCACGGGCGTAAGCCGCAACACACGCAGTGGCGACCCTTACGTGAAGTATGTGGTGAGTCCTAACCTTGGCGCCGGCCTGGTTGACCTCTGTTATGCGACACCGGTGAAAGACAAGGTGAACCCTGCGGGAATAAGTCCCATCGAGCTTACTTTCAACCACGCCCTGGCTGCGCTGAACGTGCAGATTGACACCAAGGTGACCAGCACGGGACATGCGGCTGGTAACGATGCACTGGATGGTTACAACACCCGTGTATATGTGCGTAAGATCGAGTTCAACGGCATAGCTACCAAAGGCGCCCTCAACCTCAACGGTGGTAACTGGATGGATTACAACGCCATCGACGCGCTCAGCAGCGGCACGCTGACCATCAACGACGGTCGCCGCGACGGCTATGAGGCTGTTTACGACCGCGGTGAAGGCAACTCCAACCTGAATGCCGACATCATCCAGAAGAACGGTGCTACCACCCAGCCTGGTGTCACCAACACTGCCGTGAACCTCTTTGAGCCTGCTACACAGTTTGCTGACCCAGCGGTTCCAACTCCAGCAGAGGTAGCACAACGTTTGGCAGAGCCCATCTATGTGATTCCTACCGTTGACAACCTCTCCGTGACCATCACCTACGATGTGGAGACCGTGGACGCCAACCTTGCCACCACCCTGAGCGGCAGCACCACTACCGGTAGCAGCGTGCAGAACGTCATCACCAAGGACGTGGGCATGGCACTCACCAAGGGCATGAAATACATCCTGAAGCTGCACTTGGGCCTGAACACCGTGGAGTTTGATGTACAAGCTGTCAATGGCTGGCCAGACGAGGCCACCAGCATCAAGCCTGATGTTGAACTGCCTGGTTACATTGTTGGTACAATGGCTGAAGCTAAGATTGCACTCGATGCTATTAAGACAGCTCACGATGCTGACCCATCCTATGATACAGATGCTGCTCTTGCTGAACAGAAGGCCCTCTACCTCTACAAGTACGTTGATGGCGAAGGCAACATCATGGGCAGCTACAACGCGTCTGCCATCGGTATGATTGCCCAGATGGAATGGGATGAAGGCAAGATTGACGGTAACATTAACCTCGCTGACGCAAAGATTCTCGTGCTGGCAGCAGCCAACGCTCCAAGCCAGAGCGGTGCTACAACAATGAAGTGGTGGGATAGTGCTACGGCAGCCACTTTGGTAGGTGTTGCTCCAGCACGAACTACCAATGGTGCTGGTGTGAGTGAATTCGATGCTCCTTTCCCAATTAATGGTTACGATTTCACTTCTACATACTACAACACTGATGATGACGGAGATGGCACAAAAGACTTTGCTGCCCTGTATGCCGCTTACAACTATAATTTGACAGACCGTGCCGGTATTACTGTTGTAGGCTATGGCAACAACGCAACAACAGGTGCGAAGGGCCACTGGTTCTTGCCAAGCGTTGGTCAGATGCTCAACATGGGCTTGCCAAATAATACCAATTTGAATTCAGACAATGCAAATTGGGTTCCGCTCGGTGAGAACGCGTACACCAAGATGGGCATCTCTTCAGGCTCCTACTGGAGTAGTTCGGAGATCAATGCTACGAACGCATGGTTCTTCCTTTTCAATTCCACGTACCGTAGATTCAGCTCCAACTTTAAGACGTACGCCAACAATGTGCGTCCAGTCTTCGCATATTAATTACTTCACCTCTTTACCTCTTTGCGGGTGTGTGTAACCGCACCCGTAAAAAGCCAGAGGGCAAAGGTAACTGAGGTGGCGGTGGCGCCAATCTTCAGATTGCTGCCACCGCCATTCGGAAAAATTAAGGAAATCGCTTGCCAGAGTCCTGTCGGTCACGGCTTGCAGGAGCGAGCAGTATCATTTTTTGATATGGGTCACCGACTGGGTATTAATTGACAATTGACAATTAATCTTAGTAAAGACAAAATGGTGGCTAAAACTTCAGGCAACTACTGGAGTAGTTCGGAGAACAATGCTACGAACGCATGGAACTTCAATTTCAATTCCACGAACCGTAGATTCAACAACAACAATAAGACGAACGCCAACAATGTGCGTCCAGTCTTCGCATATCGAAAGGATAGTATAAAAAAGCGATTGCATTCAGGCGGCAAGGTGCCAGCTGCCCCTGCCGCCACCATTGCCAAGGCGAAAGCCAGGCAAAGCGCTCCATGACGTGCTGATACATAAAAGCCGCAAAAAAAACTTGATTTTGTTTTGCAAAACGATGAAAAGTACCTATCTTTACAGCCGATATAAATAAGTACAGACAATTAATTTTTACAATCGCAACAGCTTATGAAAACGTTTATAAACAAGAAAACAAAGAAGAAGCTTTTGAAAAGAGCAGCGACTTCACCCTTGACTTGGCGAAGTTGGTATTTCCAGGTATTATTATTACAGGCATCAACGAGTTGGTTTTTGATAAGACAGTTTTGTTTGTAGTAGGTGTTCTTACACTATTATTGCTATGCTCTCTCGGCATAGGATTATTAGTCAAAGGGAATTTAAAAAAGTAAAGGAGGAACGAATATGATTTTGATTACTTTATTTTCGGTTGTTGGAATTATAGCTCTCATTGGTTCTATATGGGTGTGGACTGATATTATCAAGCATCCAGAAGGGGAATAGTACACTTATAAAAATTACATTTTTTGCGGCACTCCGACTGCTTGGCAGTCGGGGTGCTTTTTTTTTTACCATTTGCTTCATGGCAAACGGCATCAGTGGCTTTTTTTATCAGCAGGCAAGGTGATTGACAATGATATGACAGAGCAAGAGATACTGAAACGACAAGAGGAGAACGGCAACAAGGAGTTCTACCTGATGCAGGTGGGCATGTTCTACCATGCCTACGGCTGTGGTGCCTTTGCCTTGAAGCGCGTGACTGGCTTCAAGGTCATCAGCAGGCACCGCAAGGCAGGCGACATCTATACTGCCGGCTTCCATGTGGACCAGTTGGACGTCGTGCTGGCGAAGATAGAAGAAGCCGGTGGCAAGGTGGAGAGCATTGACGAAAAGCTGTGGTTGTTTGGCGGTATCGACGGCACGCCTGACATGTGCCTGGTACAAGTACCTGCTAAGGCTGAACGTACAACGTTGAACATAGTACCCCCACATTCTGGAGCGGCGAGTGCCAATGACGCTTGCAGCGGCTATGTTAAGTCACAGCGAAACAGGAGCGAAGCTGGACCTTCCTGGCTCGTGGAGGAGCTGCTGAGCTACAACCTCGCCATCACCACCCCAATGGAGGCGATGGCGTTTATCAACGCATTGCAGAAGAAGTTAAGAAATGGCACTGAGTGAGGATTTACCGATACATAAGGAGGCTGATGACCTGTTAGACAAGCTGATAGACCTGTCGATGGAAATGCCAAGATTCTTCCGCTATTCATTAGGCATCAGAATGGTGGATGAGAACATGAAAATATTGGCACAGATTGACAGAGCCAATATGATGAAAGAGGAACGGGCGGCACATATCAAGGAGTTGATTATCAGCAAACGGCAAATAGACATGATGCTGAGAATGTGCTACAACCGTAAAGTGTTTTCAGCAGGCCGCTATGCGGTGTACATGAAGATACTTGACAATATAGGCCGACAAGCCACTGCGTGGAAGAGTGCGGCAGAGAAAGATAATAACAAAAGTAGTGAGTAAGAAATATGATGACCGCAAGACCTATCGGACCCAACAGTCCCGTCAGGAATACAGCACTTTTTAAGGCTATGGAGCCTTTGCTCTTTGATGAGCAGGAAATGGGCGGTGTCACCTTGGCAGATGTAATAGAAGCCTATTACGACTGCCGCAAGCGCAAGCGGAGCACCACCAACTGCATGGAGTTCGAGTTGGACATGGAAGCCAACTGCATCGACTTGTGAAGAGATATAAACGATGGCACCTATGAGCCTCGGCGCTCGATAGCCTTCGTAGTGGAGTATCCCGTGAAGCGGGAAATATTCGCGGCAGACTTCCGTGACCGTGTGGTGCATCATTTGATTGCGCGACGCATATACCCCTTGTTGGAACGGCAGTTCCTGAGGGACAGCTACTCCACGCAGAAAGGCAAGGGAACGCTCTTTGGAATAAACAGGGTGGAACGGCACATAACTGAGTGCAGCGATAACTATACCCGTGACTGCTGGATACTGAAGATTGACATCAGCGGCTACTTCATGTCGATAGACAGGCAGCTGCTGTATGACACCATCGAGCGGTTCCTGAAGGACAAGTACGAGGGCAATGACTTGAGCATACTGCTGTGGTTGCTGAGGAAGACCATCTTCAACCGTCCCGAGAAGAACTGCGTGCTGAAGGTGCCTCGCTGGCGGTGGAAGGGCTTGCCCAAGAACAAGTCGTTGTTTGGTACCAATGGCAAGAAGGGATTGCCCATCGGCAACCTGACCAGTCAGCTGCTGGCGTTGCTGTTCTTGGACGGGCTGGACCATCTTGTCACCGAACAGTGGGGCGTGCCTCACTACGGCAGGTATGTGGACGACATGGTACTGGTACACGAGTCGAAGGCGCATCTGTTAGAGGTGAAGGACAGGATTGAGCAGTGGCTGACAGCCCATGGCTTGAGGCTGCATCCCAAGAAGGTCTATCTGCAACACTACAGCAAAGGCGTGCTGTTCGTGGGTGGCATGATAAAGCCTGGCAGGAAGTTCCTCTCACGTCGCACGGTGGGGCACATGATATCGAAGATACACCGCTTCAACCTGCTGTTCGAGAGCAGCGATACTATTACCGACGAGCAGATAAATAGCGTGATGGCCACCATGAACAGTTACTTCGGCATGATGAAGCACTATGCCTCCTACCATCTGTTCCTGCGCATGAAAAGCCGCATGAGCGATGCCTGGTACCGCCATGTGTATATCTACAAGAAAGGCAATGGCATCAAGTTGGCGAAGATGACGGACGATGAGAGGACGCTGTTTGACTTGGCGCAGTTGACCAGTTGTTATGATTACAATTACAGAATGGCTGCCTGAAAAATGAAACGATGGAATATTAAAAGACGAAATATAATGAGAACAAACAATTACTTATGGTTGACAGCCCTGCTGACTGCCTCTTGCGGCAGCGTGGACGAAGCTGTGGTGCCGCCTGTGGAGGATGCCATCAGCTTCAAGGGCAATACCGTCATCAACGCCACCACTACCAACACTTTCTATGCCGAGTATGAGACCTGGTTCATGAATTCCGGTAATGCCGGCTTCACCCTGACATACGATGACAGCGTGACGTTTACGGGTGACTGGGCAGGTACTGACGGATATACGATTGACCGTTATTGACACCCCGTGACAAGGGGGACAAGCCTCCTTGTCACATGCCTTGACCTTAATTAAAGAAATTGATATAGATATGGGTAGTTTATGGAATTACATCGTCTCAGGCGGACACTTGTACAAGAAGTCGTTCTGGAGGGAAGAGTATGAGCAGATAGCCCGTGAGAAGGGGGTGACCCCCGACTACGTGTATGCCATCGCAAAGGGCGCCTTCCTGAAGGATGACCTTGACCATGAGATCAAGGAGGCATTGCGCAAGCGTGGCATACTGACGAGCATCATGCAATAGATGTTTTGAAATATTGGGTTTTTTAGAAATATTCTAATGTTGTCAAGTTTTTCTTATACAACTGGGACTTAGATAAGACCTTTTCGGCCTTCGTGAGAAGGCTTGTCCCCTCATAATTTTATCAAGTGGTTGGTTCATGCCACACATGGACTGGCCTATTTATTCAAATTAGTTCAAGTGTCTGCATCGCTTGTGAAAGTAGTGCGGTCAAGCAGGCAAGGGGAAGTGCCTTGCCGAGAGGCGCCTCCCTTTGAATTTAAGATAAAAATGATAAATACAGCAATAAGTGACGAGCGGCTGCAACAGTACATGGGTGGACGGTACGGGCAGCGTGGTGAGACGCGCGAGCGTTATCGCGAAGCCGTGGAGGCTTGTGAGAGTGTGCTGCACCTCGACAAGACCACGAGCGAGATAGCGCGCATGCACGGACATCATCCCGAAACGTTCAGGATGATGATGAAACGTCATTTTTCCGACATACTTGAACGCCGTGAGAAGCTGCGCATGAGTCTGGGCTATGTGAAGACCCCTCATTTCGGTCCCAAGAAAAGTACCGAGGATAAGTATGCCCCTGCGCTTGAGCTGCTCAGGAAGAGTAACATGACCGTGGCGGAAGCTGCCAGGCAAACAGGTGTTGAACTGGCATCACTACAACAACATATCCTGTTCCACCACCGTGACCTGGCAGACGAGCGCCTTCACCGTCGCCTGGAAAGTCTTGACAAGCCCCGTGAACGTGGAAAACTGAATGGGGCAGGGCGTATGTCTGGGCCACGAGGCACCGCCTCGGAGTATTATGCGAAGGCGGTGAGAAGGTGCAAGCGACACCCGGAAATGACCATTAAAGAGATAGCTACGAAATGCGGGCTGGAACCCCATTCGCTGAGTTGCTATCTGCAAAGGTGGCACCGTGATGTGTTGCAGCTGCGTGAGGAATACAGACGTGGCGAGGTGGCAAGGCGTCAGGCCGAGCGTGCCAAACACAACGAGTTCACCACCAAGGCGGCGAAGGCACAGCGCAAGTATGCCCCAGCCTTGCCGTTGATAGAGAAGGGCATGAGCTATGAGGCGGCGGCTCAGCAGTCGGGTCTTGACCGTGACCAGCTGCTATCGTGGGTGAAGCACAACCGTCCCGACCTGCACATACTGGAGCGGCAGAACAACTGGGTGACATTGCCCAATGGGGTGCGTGTCAGCCGCAAGAGCTGGGACAAGTTCCAGCAGGCGGCACAAGAGTATGCTACCACCGACCGGTTGTTGAAGGACATTGCCGCCAGTTATGAACTGAAAGTTAACTCGCTCCTTTCTTTCCTGCGCCGCACCATGCCGCAGGCAGTGGAGAAGAGAAGGGAAAAACGTGATAAGAAATGAAGATATTTAGATTTATCTGGCTGTTTTGCAGCTATTTATTTTGTCCAAGATGGGGCCAAATGAAGGACGATGAGTAAACGGTTTGTTATTTAAAAAATAGGTATTATGGGTAGTATTTGGGATTATATTATTACTGGGGGGCACTTGTATAAAAAGTCGTTTTGGCGGAAAGAATTCGAGATGATAGCCAGGGAATATGGTGTGTCGCCCGATCATGTTTTTGCCATCTCCAATGGAGCCTTTATGATGAATGAAACCGACAGGGAGATTAAGGAAGCCTTGCGGAAGAAGGGCATACTGATAAGTATTTTGTAATAATGATAATTAATGTTGGTTTTTTAGGAGATATCTGATTGTTGTCTAAAGTTTCTTATACAACCGGGACATTTATTGTCTTCGTGAGAAGGCTTGTCCCCTCAGTTAACCTATATCCCAATGAACTATTACACTTATTCAAATTAGTTCATGTTTTAATTGAAAATTGATGCTAAGCATCATTACGGGCTTTGCATGATAGCCTTCCTGAATGCGGGTAAATAAAAACGCATTCACGATGGCGAAGGGCAAGGACTTAAAACATTGAACATTGATGTGAAGCATAACATATAAACAAAGATGATGATAAAGAAATTGAAGATGTTGTTGGTACTGGCAAGCTTGGGCTTGTCGGTGCAGGCGCAGGAGGTGGTGACCGTCCAGGCGGGCGACACCATCACCATACCGGGTGCCACTGTCGAGGAAGAACGATTAGTGGTCGATGAGGTGTCCTTCTTCGTGCCGCACTATTACCTCACGGCACATGTGGGTGGCGCCTATGACGTGGGTGAGGGCAGCTTCTCGCAGCTGCTGTCGCCTGCCTTGCAGGTGGCGGTGGGTTACCAGTTCACGGAATGGTTCTCCGCCCGTGTGGCGGTGAGCGGTCTGTGGGCCCGTAACCGCTACGTGTATCCAGAGCTGAAGTACAGCTGGAGGTTCATACAGCCGTCGGTGGAGGCGGTGCTGCACCCGTTGGCTCTGTTCAAGAATTACAACTACGACATTTTTTTCAATCCATATATATATATATGCCGGTGTGGGACTGGCGTACAGTTTTAATAATGATGATGTCTTGAAAGGGTCGGGTGGCTTTGGCAAGACCTTCAGCAAGCTATGGCAGGATGGCAGGCTTAACCCGTCGTTGCGCTTCGGTATTGGTTCTGATTTCCGCCTGACTGACAATATTGCCATTACCGCTGAGGTGAACGCCAACATGCTGCCCGACCATTTCAACTCGAAGCGTGGACGCAGCGACAACAAGGACTGGCACTTCAACGCCTTAGTGGGCATCAAATATACCTTTGGCAAGAGCCATGGCAAGACGGATGCGGAGTATGAGCGTGTGACGCATACCGAGGCACCCACACGTTTCGTGATGGCACAGCCTGCGCCTGTGGTACAGACGGAGGAACAGATATTGCGCTTCAAGGTGAACATACAGTTCATCATCAACCGCAGCGACCTTAGACGTAACCAGATGTCGAAATTGAACAACCTGCTGCGCTACCTGCAGCAGCACCCCAACGCCTACGTGCGGCTGTCGGGTTATGCCGACCGTGAGACGGGCAACGCTCGCATCAACCTCAGGCTGAGCCGTGAGCGCTCTGCGGCGGTGTCACAGTGGTTGCAGGACAATGGCATTGACGAAAGCCGCATCCGCCGCTACGCCAAGGGTGACACCGTGCAGCCGTTCGACCTGCCGGAGGAGAACCGTGTGACCACGTGCTATGTGTATAATCCTGATGAAGAGAGCGGGGAGTGGAGGCTTGACAATTAAAACTAATAACAATGATAAAGGAAGCGAAAATCTTATTAGCAGGCCTGATGGCGGTGGCAGGCGTTGCCTGCACCGACTATCAGGAGGATTTGGATGCTCTGGAATACAGGATTACAGTATTGGAGGAGCTGGTGAACACAGTGAACAACGAGTTGACTGCCATCAGGACGGTGACGGACGTGGTGGCCGACGGTGATAAAGAATACTTGATTGACATAATGGAATAGTTACTAACTTTTTTAAATTCATATGTTTAATGACACCAGGGACGCTGTATAACCATTTCATACTTTAATATACCCCCCTCGTGAGAAGGATTGTCCCTAACGACAAAAAAGTGTTTTTTTTTCAATAGGGCACATTGCATGGCCTTCGTGAGAAGGTCCGCCCACAGTTTAGGTTTTATACATAAAACAATTGTAAGCGCGTCCGAAGACGCACTATTTATTCTTGATCTAATCTGCTTGTGAAAGTCGAATGGTAAAATTCAGGGGGGCGGTGGCCTTAGCGAAGGCACCTCCCCCCATTTTCTTTATCCGACAAGCATCAAATAACCGCTTCTCGGGGATAATTATCCTATTTCGCATAGCTCACGGCACGTGTTTCACGTATCACCGTAATCTTCACCTGTCCAGGATAAGTCATCTCGTCCTGAATCTTCTTAGCGATTTCACCCGACAGACTTTCTGTCTGCTTGTCATCAATCTTGTCGGCCCCTACAATCACACGTAATTCACGACCTGCTTGGATAGCATAAGTCTTGGTTACGCCAGGATAAGAAGCTGCCAGTGATTCCAAGTCATTTAGTCGCTTGATGTATGCTTCCACAATTTCCCTACGAGCACCAGGACGGGCACCGGAGATAGCGTCACAAACCTGAACGATAGGAGCAAGCAAGGTGGTCATCTCCACTTCATCATGGTGAGCACCGATGGCATTGCAGATATCAGGTTTCTCCTTGTACTTTTCAGCCAGTTTCATACCCAACAGTGCGTGTGGCAATTCTGGCTCGTCATCAGGCACTTTGCCAATATCGTGCAGCAAACCCGCACGGCGTGCTTTCTTGGGGTTCAGACCCAACTCTGTTGCCATTACAGCACATAGATTTGCTGTTTCGCGTGCATGTTGCAACAGGTTCTGACCGTATGATGAACGATATTTCATCTTACCGATAATACGAATCATCTCAGGATGCAAGCCATGAATACCTAAGTCAATGGTGGTGCGCTTACCAGTTTCCACTATTTCATCTTCTACCTGCTTGCGGACCTTTGCTACTACCTCTTCAATGCGAGCGGGATGGATACGTCCGTCGGTAACAAGTTGATGCAATGCCAGGCGGGCAATCTCACGGCGTACGGGGTCGAAAGCGGAGAGAACGATGGATTCTGGAGTGTCATCTACGATGATTTCCACACCGGTAGCTGCCTCCAAAGCACGGATGTTACGACCTTCACGACCAATGATACGTCCTTTGATTTCATCGGAATCAATATGGAATACCGTAACAGAATTTTCTACAGCTGTTTCAGTGGCCACACGTTGAATGGTTTGTACCACAATGCGTTTTGCCTCTTTGTTGGCATTCATCTTGGCATCATCCATGATTTCGTTGATGTAAGACTGAGCCTGCATTTTTGCCTCCTCTTTCAGCGACTCAATCATTCTGTCCTTAGCTTCCTCCGCTGATAAGCCAGAGATAGCTTCCAGTTTCACGATTTCCTGTTGCTGCAGTTTGTCCAGCTCTTCTTTTTTCTTTTCAATTACACCCAACTGATTGGTGAGGTTGTCTCGAATGGCATCGTTCTCGGCTTTCTTGTGCAGCAAGTCTTCCTGACGCTGGTTAAGTACCATTTCACGTTGTTTGAGTTTGTTTTCAACCTGTTGGATTTTTTGATTGCGCAGAGCTACTTCTTTTTCCAACTCTGCCTTTTTGTTGAGGAATTTCTCCTTTACCTCCAGCAGTTTGTTCTTCTTGATAACCTCTGCTTCGGCATTTGCCTCTTTCAGTATGGTATCAGCCTTCGATTTCAGAAAAGTCTTCTGAATGAAGAACATGATGGTTAGACCTATCAACAGGCCCACCACGCAGAATACTATATTTACTACCATAGTCGTTAAATTAAAATGTATAATAAAAACGCACTGAAAACCAACTTGCTACTTGCGTCTCAAGCGGGTCAACAGTGCGTGTGTGTCCTTAAAAAATCAAATGGCCATTATCTGTTGATGCATTCATCAATCAGCTGTGCCAGTTCTTGCATCTTGTCGGCATAAGGGGTTGTCTCATTGCGTCCTTTCTCCTTCAGTCCTTCCAATGACAGCTGGTAAGCTACCATCTGCAAGATGCGCACCTCAGGTAGTTCAGGATAATGCTCCTTATACGCATTTGTCAAGTTGTCAACCTGTCTGGCAGCTTTGCGTACCGTCTCTTCATCGCTTCTGCGAATGGTGAGAGGGAAGGGGTTGTTGCCAATGGTCAACTGTATTTTTATCATATCATCGTCCATACATCTCAAGTGTTATGATTGATTCAACATAGCGATGCATTTATCGACTTCACGCACTATTTTTGACAATCGCTGTTTGGTTTCGCGAACATCGCCACCATCTAAGCTCATTGTCATGGCAGACTTCAAGTCCATATATGACTGGTTCAATTTGTCATATTCAGAACGTAACTTCGAAAAGGCTTCTTCCTTGTCAAGCAGAAGCTGCTGTAGTTCGGCATGGTCTCGTCTCAGTTTATCATGCAGATAAATCAGATGGCGAAGACTCGTTTCGAAGTTGTTGAGCTGTCTTTTCTCTTCGTCTGTCATTTATTTTACTACACCTAATTTGCTACAAAATTACTACTTTCTGATATTTCTCCAAATAAAAGTATATAAAAATTGACAATAATGCATTAATTTCTTTTATTGGTGTGTTTGAAAATAGAATTTTGCTACTTACTTGCCTTAGCCACTTCGTCTTTTTGATTACGCTTTTCTTTCTTGGCCAGCATCACCACCTTGTAAACAAACTCGCTCATCCATTGCTCTGAATAATCCAGACGCTCCTTGTAAGTGCGAATCTGTATGGCAGTCTTTTGCTCATCATCTTTCTTGAAAACCGGCTTGGTGCAGATTTCATGAACGGTTTCTTCCACAGCACTTTTGATCACGCTGGCAAACATTGATGGTACACGTAGTTTCCACTGCATCAGGTTGGTTATCATCATCATCAGGTCACCTGTGAAGCCTTGGTACATAAACATGTATGACTGCACCTGATTCTGGTTACGCACATGTTTCTTGATGGAATTGTCAATTTCTTTGAAGAAATTATCACTTATTCCGTAGTCCTGCATCAGCATCTTCTTCGATGCTGTTTTCTCACCTTGTCCTAGCTTGCCACCAGTGGTGGGAATTTTGAACAAACGCTTGAAGTTGGCTACATCGGGGATGGCACGTATGTTGGTAATGCCCAGATTTACTGCCAGTACCGACTGGAAATATACACGCACCAATGACATGAAATCTTCTGCACTCTGTGCCGAAGCGTTGTCTTTCTTGCCGAAAAGTTTTGATAATATGCTCATTGTGTAAATTTGTTACTGTTTAGCGATGCAAAAATAAGAATAATATTTGTCTTTATGGCATCTTTCCCTTATTTTTGTAGATAAATAACTTTAAAACCTGATACAATGAAAAAGTTTTTCTTTCTTTCCTGTCTGGCAGTTCTTGCATGGGTAGGCGCTTCTTGTCGTGGTGAGCGACAGCAGTTACAACCTAAAGCTAAGCATGTGGTGATGGTGGGCATCGACGGATGGGCAGCTCACGACCTTGAGTCGGCACAAGACATCCCTAATATCCGTGCCTTAATGGCCAATGGCAGCTATACGTTGCATAAACGTTCTGTTTTACCATCAGCATCAGCCATTAATTGGGCTTCTGTTTTCATGGGAGTACCCACTGAGGTACATGGATATACGAAATGGAATTCCAAGGTTCCTGATATTCCTGCTTCTTTTGTAAACGACCACAACATTTTCCCTACCATCTATTCTCTCATACGTGAACAGCAGCCGGAGGCAGAAACAGGATGTACCTTCGACTGGGATGGTGTTAAATACGTAATTGATACCCTGGCTATCAGCCATTGGGAATATATCCCTGATAGCTACGTTGATATAAATAAGAATTGCACGATTGCCGAGAATTACATCAAACAGAACAAGCCATTTTTCTATACAGCATATTTCGGAACGTTGGATGAGAGTGGTCATGAACATGGCTGGTACACTCCTGAATATTATGCAACTTTGACAGAGGTTGATATGGCTGTGGGGCGCATCATTCAGTCATTGAAAGATGCAGGTATCTATGATGATACCATTATTATTGTAACGTCCGATCACGGAGGTATCAATAAGGGGCATGGAGGCATGACGTTGGAAGAAATGGAAACTCCGTTCATCATTTGTGGTAAGGGAGTGAAGAATGGTTACGAGTTTCCTGATGCCATGATGCAGTACGACGTGCCAGCCACCATTGCCTATGTTCTTGGCATCCAGCCTCCACAAGCCTGGGTGGGCAGACCTGTCATGAGCATCTTTGAGTGATTTAAAAAAAATAATGCATTACTTATGTGGCTATTTCGAAATATTGTGTAATTTTGCAGCCGAAATGTTGCACAAAACCATAAGATTTGTGCAGAAATAAGCAATATTAAAATGAGTACAAAAGTAGTAGTGAATAGTTTAGCCGAGTTTCAGGCTTTAGAGGGCCATCGCATCGGTGAGTCTGATTATTTGGAAATGACGCAAGAGCGCATCAATATGTTTGCTGACGCCACACTTGACCATCAGTGGATACATGTCGATCCTGACCGTGCCAAGGTGGAGAGTCCTTATAAGACCACCATTGCACACGGCTATCTCACCCTGTCAGTATTACCCTATCTTTGGGGACAGGTCATTGAGGTAAACAACCTCAAGATGATGGTTAATTATGGTATGGATAAGATGAAGTTCGGTCAGCCGGTACTTTGTGGTCAGCGCATCCGTCTTGTGGTGGATTTGAAGTCTGTGCTCAACCTACGTGGCATTGCTAAGGCTGAGATTAATTTCTATATTGAGATTGAGGGTGAGAAGAAACATGCCCTTGAAGGCATAGCCACTTTCCTTTACTACTTTAATAATTGACGATTAAATCGTCTTGTTGAGCATGTAGTTAAGAATTGGTCTGCATTTCTGTTCACAGGCAGGATAGAAATGACCATGAATGCGTTCCTCGTTTTTGGGTGAGTTGCCCCACCAGAATTCAGCCATCGCTATAGGTCGCAGTTTGTTGAGGAAAGCATATTGTAATAGTTTCGGAGCAGCACATTCCCCGGCACCGCCTGGTGGCATGTGCTGCTTTTGTTGTCCCTGAAAGATTTCAATCAGGTTCTTACGTTCGCCTCGGCTGTTCAGCATTACAAATTGCTCGAATAGCCAGTTCTGCAAAGTCTCCGATCGTCTCTTCCGTTCTTTTTTAAGCTCGAGGATTTCCTCAGATGAGGAGGACGTGTTTTCTGCTTCTAATTCTTTGATGTGGGCATTGATGAGGCTTATGGCTCTCTCTTCGGTTTTGAAATGGCCATTGGGATTCAGCATGTCATACACTGCAGGAACAAAGTAGGGGAGGCTATTCTGCTTGTTCAGCAAACCAGAAAAGGCAGCCAGAAAGCCCAATTGTCCCATTGCGTTTTTCACCACTAACACACCAAACATCTTGCCCTGCTGCAGTTCGTCGTGCCATTCTGGGTGAGTATTGATATAACACATCACCTCATCCGCCGCTAATTTGCAGAGCGGATGAGGTGTGTAATTAAATGGGTCAGTAAATTCCGTTGGCAGTTCAATCCCTTCGGTGCTTTCGCTGAATCGGTGCAATCGGCTTACCTGTTTTTTGCCCAACTTATGAGCTTGAAGGGCATTACGCTTTGCCTCGTATTCAGCATAGTGCTTCTCTAAGAAATTGTCGGCCATGAACGCATCCTATTTCTTCGTAGTGGTAGCAGCCTGCCCATACTGTTTCTTGATTTCTGGCAGGTTCTTCTGGATGTCGCTGATACGAGTCTGGTCGCTTGGGTGCGTACTCATGAACTCAGGTACCGATGACTGTCCGCCGCCTGACATCTTCTGCCAGAAACCTACAGCCACATCAGGATTATAACCCGCAATGGTCATCAGTATCAAGCCCATATAGTCAGCTTCCGACTCATGCTTACGGGAGAACGGCAGCATCATACCATATTGTGCGCCAATTCCATATACATTGTTGGCCAAGCTTCTGACAGCTGCACTTTTGTTTGACAAGGCACCACTTATCACCTGAGCTCCATACTGTGCCAACAGTTGCTGACTCATGCGCTCGTTGCTATGCTTAGCTACGGCATGAGCTACCTCATGACCCAGTACCACAGCCAGTTCGTCATCAGAAGAGATGATCTTCATCAATCCCTCATACACAACAATCTTACCGCCAGGCATACAAAAAGCATTCAACTGGTCATCCTGTACCAAATTGAACTCCCATGAAAAATTCTTTACCTCGTCAGACAAGCCGTTAGCATTCAGGTAATTTTCTGTAGCTTGTGCAATCTTTCTACCCACGCGGGTCACCATCGCACTTTGGGTGGTGTTGCCGCTTTTCTTGGCACCTTGCATATAAGAGTTGTATTCCGTCAGACTGGAAGAAAGAATCTCTTGGTCTGACACTAAGTTCAGCTGTTTGCGTCCTGTAATAGGCACCGAGCCACAGCTTGAAAGCAGCAATGCTGCCGTCATGAGTGCGAAAATCAGTCTTTTCATAATCTTCAGTTCTTAAAGTTTTGATGATACAAATGTAAACTAAATAGAAGATATTGCCAAATTATACACGAAAAAAAGGAGCCCTCTTGTTCAAAGAGGACTCCTTGATGCCTTTCACAAAGAAGTTTTTTACTTCTTCACATGACCGTAGCGGCTCATGAAGCGGTCCACGCGACCAGCAGTGTCCACCAGCTTGCTCTTACCGGTATAGAATGGGTGAGAGGTGCTAGAGATTTCGAGCTTCACTAATGGATAAGTCTCGCCTTCGAACTCAACGGTTTCGGTGGTCTTGCAGGTAGAACGGCTCAGGAACATGTCACCGTTTGACATATCCTTGAATACTACCGGACGGTAATTGGTTGGATGAATACCTTCTTTCATTGTTGTTATCTTTTTAAATTTTTAATCAAAATATGTAATTGTAAAGTGTAATGGTCTTGTTAGCGACCGCAAAGTTACGGTTAAGCGAAGGCAAAGAAAACTTGTTTTCATTTGCTGAGCGAAAGTAACTTCGCGGAAATCGTCCGCAAAGGTAATACTTTTCTCTGAAACCAAAAAAGATTTTGCAAAAATAGTGCAACTTTTTTTATTTTTTGAAATAGAATGTGTATTTTTGCGGTTGAAAGAATAGATTAGTAACTTAATATAGTAAACAAAATGGTTAATTACAAAGAATTAGGCTTAGTAAACACTCGTGCAATGTTTAAGAAGGCCATCGAAGGCGGCTACGCCATTCCTGCATTCAACTTCAACAACATGGAGCAGCTGCAGGCTATCATCAAAGCTTCTTCAGAGTTGAAGTCACCGGTCATCCTGCAGGTTTCTAAGGGTGCCCGCAACTACGCTAACCCTACACTGCTGCGCTATATGGCACAGGGTGCTGTAGAGTATGCCAAGGAACTGGGATGCGCTCATCCCGAGATCGTTCTGCACCTCGATCATGGCGATAGCTATGAGCTCTGCAAGAACTGCATCGATTTGGGCTTCTCTTCTGTAATGATTGACGGCTCTTCTCTGCCTTATGACGAGAACGTAGCTCTTACCCGCAAGGTGGTAGAATATGCACATCAGTATGATGTAACCGTTGAAGGTGAGCTGGGCGTTTTGGCAGGTGTTGAAGATGAGGTACAGGCTGAGGAATCTCACTACACCAAGCCTGAAGAGGTAATCGACTTCACTTCTAAGACTGGCGTTGATAGCTTGGCTATCTCTATCGGTACTTCTCACGGTGCTTACAAGTTCAAGCCAGAGCAGTGCACACGCGATCCGAAGACTGGCAAGCTCGTGCCTCCTCCATTGGCATTCGACGTGCTCGACGCTATCATGAAGCAGTTGCCTGGTTTCCCAATCGTGCTCCACGGCTCTTCTTCTGTACCACAGGAGTATGTTGACATCATCAATGCTAACGGTGGTAAGTTGCCTGATGCAGTAGGTATTCCAGAGGAGCAGCTGCGCCTTGCTTCTAAGAGCGCTGTTTGCAAGATCAACATCGACTCAGACTCTCGTCTGGCATTCACCGCTGCTGTTCGCAAGGTATTTGCTGAAAAACCAGGTGAGTTCGACCCACGTAAATACTGCGGTCCTGCTCGCGACCTGATGGAAGAACTCTACAAGCACAAGATTACTGATGTGCTGGGTTCTGACGGCAAACTGGCTCAGTGCTAATAATCAACTAATGATTCAATCTCAGGGACTGTGCTCGTCGCAGTCCCTGTTTTTTTTATCCATACAGAATATGAAGAAACTATTATTCTTGCTAGCTGTAGCTGCAATGGTAGTTGCCTGCCAACCAAAGAAGAAAGGCTATACCTTGCCCGATCCTCATGATGTCATTATGTATGAAGTCAATCCGTTGGTTTTTGCACAAGAAGGAGCTTTCAATGTCATAGCCAGCCGCCTCGACTCTATACGAGCCTTGCATGTCAATGTCATGTGGTTCATGCCTACCTACGAGCAAGGTGTCTTAAAAGCCAAGGACTCACCTTACTGTATTCGCGACTACAAGTCGGTGAACGCTAAGTATGGTACCCTCGACGACTTCAAACGTCTGGTTGGCTTGTGCCACGAAAAAGGTATGAGTGTCATTATGGACTGGGTGGCTAACCATACCTCATGGGATCATGTATGGATGGAGGAACATCCCGATTGGTACACCCATGACGAGGAGGGCAATATCATTTGGCCGGCTACCACCAACTGGGATGATGTGGCCGACCTGAATTTTGACAATGCTGAAATGCGCCTTGCCATGATTGACGCCATGAAGTTCTGGGTGAATGAGGTGGGCATTGACGGTTATCGTTGCGATGCTGCCGACTTTGTGCCGTTCGACTTCTGGAAGCAGGCTGTTGACTCTATGCGGGCTATGCCTAAGCGACTGCTGATGTTGGCTGAAGGCAAGCGTGCCGATCATTTCGATGCCGGTTTCGATATGAACTACTCTTGGGACTATATGGAAGCCAACCGCGATGTGTTCCAGCGTGACAGCAGTGCTTTAATACTGCTTCAGACCGACTATATGGAATATGATACAATCCCTAAGGGTAAGGTGAAACTGCGCTTTATCACCAACCACGACGAGGCTGCAGGCCGTTCGCCTGTTGAGGAATATGGTGGCGTTCGTGGCTCAATTGCTGCCTTTGTCGAGACCATCTTCCTGCGTGGTGGTGCACTGCTCTATGGCAGTCAAGAGGTAGCTTATCCTGAGCCACTTAACTTCTTCCACTGGAAGCCCATCAACTGGATGTCAAATCCTGAGGTGTATAATGAGTATAAGAGCCTGCTCACCTTATATAATAAATATGGTGCATTGAAGTGGGGACAGCTGGTGGCTTATCCTGCTCTTGATGCTATGATCTTCGAGAAGCGTTACGAGAAACAGGATTTCCTGGTGCTGGTGAATGTTCGTAACCACGAGGTGAATGCTTTTATCCCCAAGGAATGGCAAGGACAGAAGGTGAAAGATATGATGCGAGATAGCAAGAAGGAACTCCCTTCTTCAGAATTGACGCTCCAACCCTACGAGTATTTCATCTTGAAGAAATAAAAGTCAAAATCCTGTATCCAACGAAAGGTTAGGATAGGGCATAAAAAGAGGAAGCTTCCCAAAACGGGAAGCTTCCTTCTGTTTGCAACTCTTTAAGAGTATTACTCGTTAGCTGTTACCACTACTACGCGGTTCCAGTTGTTAGTCTGGAATGCCTGCTCGCGGTTCTGCATGCTTTGTACCTCAACACGGCTTGAGCTGATGTTATACTTACCAGTCAGCACCTGTGCCACAGCATCAGCACGCTGCTTAGCCAAGCGGTGGTTGATTTCATCGTTGCCTGTACCGTTGTCAGCATAACCATAGACGATAGCCTTTGCACCAGGATTCTTCTGCATGTACTCAGCCACAGCCAGGATGTTCATCTCCTCCAGCTCGGTCACCTTAGCGCTGCCGATGTTGAAGGTTACATGGCTCTTCAGGCCTTCTGACTTAGCAGGTGGGCAGTCTTCCTTAACGGTTACTGTATCCACATGGATAATCTCCTTAGGCTGGTTCTCACGGATAGCACGCAGCTCGTTCGTGATACGGTTCAGCTCGTCGGTGTTATCGCCATAAGCGCTCTTGCCCTTGTTGCTCTTGCCAATCTTGAAACCAATCTTGATGGTTGGAGCAGCCAGGAAGTTGAAGTTATGGCTGTTAGCCTTCTGCTTAGCCATGCCTTCCTGAGGCTTGTTGGTGGTCATGTTATAGGTATAAGCAAACGGTTCAATCTGTGCGCCCAAGTAGAGGGCAGGCAGAATGTAGTAATCCAAGCCGAAAGCAATGGCGCCACGGATGTTGAACGTCTCAGCAGTAGCCTTGCCCATAGCATAGGGCTCGTCATACTTCTGGATGTTGTTGCCGTAAGCGTAGCCGCCGCGTACGCCAAGGTATGGTCTCAGATTGGTAACGTTGTTCAGTTTAAAGTAACGATCGAGTCCAATGGCCACGTTGTATGAGAATGTCTGTGAGTTAGCTACCGCAACCAGGTTGGGTACCTCGCCCATATAATCATCATCATACGGGTTGTTTACATTGATATTTTCGACCGTGCCGGGAACTCCAGGATGACCAGGGTTATTCGTGAAGTTCAAACCGCCACCCAGACTCAGTTTCCACAAGTCACCTACGAACCAGCCTGCTTCGAATCCTACCATCAGCTTCTTGTCGCTCCAGTTGGTGGAGGGAGATGCTGTGTAGTAGTAGTTCTGAAGCAATGGGGCTGCTTCTATGCTCGCGTAGCTATTGTATCCAAGGGTGAACGCAAGGGTTACATCGCCCTTCTTGGGAGTGAAGTCAATCTTCGACTTCTCCTGAGCGCTCACCGTCAGACCTATCATGGGCATAACGGCTAATAATAAAAGTTTCTTTATATTCATCGTAATTGTTTTTACTTTTTACTTTTTTTACTTGTTATTTGCCGTTAATGGGTTTTCTTAGCCTTCAGTGTCAGCATCTGCATCAGCGTCTGCTGCTGGCTCCTCAGCTTCTTCAGCATCAAATTCACCTATAGCCTCTTCCAGCTCTTCCTTAGCAATAGCTAATTTAGCAGCCTGAACCTCTAAATCAGCTTCTTTCTTAGCCAAGGTTAACTCAAGCTGTTCTATAACTTCATCATAGGTCAAAGGAGCATTTAATGGGTCGATAAGACGCTCTGCTTGTGCAATCTGCTGCTCGTAGTCTGCAATATTTTTTTCTGCTTGCTTAATCTGATCGTCAATGTCCTGAACAGAAATAGTATTCAACGCAGTGCATTCATCCTGCAAAGCTTGAACATCGTCCCGCAGGTCATCTACAGCTGTTGCTGCTTCGTTATAATTATCAGCTGCTTCTTGGAAAGCCTCTATGATTTCAGCATACTCATCCAAATCTACAGCGGCAAAAGCATCGTTAAATTCTTTCTGGTCAGCTACAGCATTGTCATAATTAGCCTGTTCACCACCAAAAGGATTATTGATTGCATCAATCTTATTTGCAATAGCATCTTCTGCAGCATCTACAGCAGCTTTCTTGGCAGCCTTCTCTGCATCGGTTGTCTCTGGCATAGCCTTGGCAGTTGCCAAGTTTGCATACAGAGTTGGTTGCTGATCAGTACCGACCTTGTTAGCTTCACGTGTGGTCTTGGTATCCTTTGTGTCAGCAGTAGTACCCAGCAAGTCAGTTGCATCATCTAATAAATCCTTCATAGCTGTTACATTATTTGCATACATTCTGTCTGCATTCAGCTTAGCGGTTTCATTCAGCACATACTTGTCGGCACCAAATCCCCAAGTCCAGTAATCACCCAAGTTGACGAAACCACCATTGAAGGTATAATCATCAAAGTCTACGAATGGTTCAGAATCTGCAGCAATATTATCTGTTCCTGCATATTGGAACACACCATTGATAGCATTCACATCCAGAATAGCCTGATTGGCTTCATCGTATGCATCCTTTGCCAGCTTTAAAACAGCTGCAGCTGCTTCAAATTCAGCCACCTCAGCGCTTTGGTCAAATGCTGATTTTGCATTGTCAAGTTCTGCTTGCTTTGCATCCTTAGCAGCATTTTTCTCAGCCAGAGTCATACCAGTAGTTTCTATTTCTTTCAATGCAGCCAATTTTGCCTGCTCTGCTGCCAAGTTGTCCTTAGCAGTCTTAATGCTGTTTTCCAATGATTTCTCAGCATTCTCTTTGTCAAGCTGTGCTGATTTAATATCTGCTTTTGCTGATAATACATCGTCCACCGCATTCTTATAGTCAGTCACAGCTAACTGATATCTATTAATCAAATCGTCAAGCTCCTGTCTTGCCTGAGCTTTCAATCCATTGATCGCAATCTGCCAAGTCTCATCAGCCTGAGCAGCATCCCTATCAGCTTGAGCAATTGCTTTTGCAATTTCACTTACCTGAGATGCTTCAACAATAGCAGCCTGAACAGCTTGTTGTCTTGCCTGAGCAGCCCTAAAAGCAGCATCTGCCTGATTATAAGCAGCCTGAGCCTGCTCATTAGCAGCCTGTGCCTGCTTATAAGTTGCATCAGCATTCAGCTGTGCAGCCTTTGCATTACGAATCGCGGTTACTGATGCTGATTCGTCATCCTTCACGCAGCTGCCGAGCACTACTAAGCCGGCCAAAGCTGCCATAAATAACATTTTCCTTTTCATGATTAGAAATGTTTTAGTTAATAAAAAGTTGTTAATAAAAATAATTTCACTGTCAATCAGGCGTTTAACACCATAATGGTTGAGGTTGTTACACCTCATACCCCATCCGTCTCTATGCAAGAGACAAACTTGACTTTGCAATGTTAGTGTTTTTTGAGATTAAAAACAAATTTTTATGCAATAAAATTAAGAAAAACTTAAAAAAAGTTTACTATCCCCCCCCCCCTTAATTATCTTTTCATCTACACCATATTTTAAATAATGCAAGTGTGACCCCTTTTTTCAGTGATGGTCATGCTATACTTTGGCTTCTAAAAGATGGTTCGTAGCGCTCGCCATGATTATCCGTTCCGAACGCCATGATTATTCACGGTGTATGCTACGGTTATTTTTGGCGGCCGCTAAAAAATCGTCATATAGTATCAACGTCCCTAACATCTACGCTATCTCCCCCTTACATCTACCGTTCAATCCCCCTGCGACATGATGTCATGTATGGTGGCGTTGATTTTTTCTTGGAAATTTTTTTGCGTTTCCCAAATTGATGACTAACTTTGTAGTATATTTTTCATCTTAAACCAATATTGTTATGAAAAAGTATTTTGCTGAACTGGTAGGTACATTCGTACTTACATTCCTGGGTTGCGGCGCAGCTGTTGCCCTGGGTTGCGGCTCTGACACCGCATCAATTGTTGGCACAGCCATTGCTTTTGGTCTGGCTGTAGTAGCTATGGCTTATACCATCGGTGGCATCTCTGGTTGCCACATCAATCCTGCCATTACCTTGGGTGTTTTCCTCAATGGCGGCATCAGTGCTAAGGATTGTGGTATGTATATGCTGTTCCAGGTCATCGGCGCCATCTTGGCCGCTGCTGTATTGGCAGGCATCGTAGCTACCGACCCTGCTGCTGTTATCACCACCGCTACAGGTGCTAATGCCTGCACCTACGGAGCTACCAACGGCCTGGTGGTAGAGATTGTGCTGACTTGCTTGTTTGTGCTGGTAGTTCTGGGCACTACTTCAAAGACCAACGGCGCTACCAACAACTTCGCAGGTTTGGCTATCGGTCTTTCACTGATTCTCATTCACTTGGTGGGCATCCACTTCACAGGCACATCAGTGAACCCAGCCCGTTCTATCGGTCCTGCTCTGTTCCAGGGTGGTAAGGCTTTGGCTGATCTGTGGGTATTCATCGTTGGCCCATTGGTAGGTGGTGCTCTCGCAGCATTCATCTGGAAGGCCATCAAGCCCGAAGAGAAGTAACAGGCTACGTCTTGAGTAATTTAGGAGGGAGAGACTTTTGAGCCTCTCCCTCTTTTAATAATATAATATAATAGGTACTGAAGAAAAGGGAAATGCATTAATTTTAGATAAAATAGGCTTCGCCTCGGAAATAAAAATAAATGCTTTTTATTTTGTATTTCTCTCGGCTTGCACTATTTTTTGATAAATTAAGCTGCGCTTCAACAGAAAAAATAATCAAGTTTATTTTGTTCTGTCTTCGGCTTGCATTAATTTTGCAAAAAAGTTTTCTAAAAGCACGCAGTAGTGTTCTAAATTATGGATTTAAGAGGTGTAAGGCGACTGGAAAAGCAAACTCTCACCGAACAAGAACTGGTGGAAGGGTGCAGGCGAGGCGACGATGTGGCCCGCAGGCAGCTCTACGAACGCTATGCCGGCAAGATGATGGCCATCTGCATGCGATACATGGGTAATCGCGAAGAGGCAGAAGACTTGCTGCACGATGGATACATCAAGCTCTATGGTTCGTTCGATAAGTTTGATTGGCAGGGTGAGGGAACCTTGCCAGCCTGGATGGCACGCGTGATGGCCAACCTTGCACTGCAACGGCTCCGCAAGAACGATGTGATGAGTCAGACGGTGGAACTGGAGAACACAGCCGAACTGCGTGACGATGTGGATAGACCTGACGAAGGCCCCGACATCGAGACCATACCCAAGAAAGTGCTGATGCAATTTATTGAGGAATTGCCTCCTGGCTATCGTACTGTGTTCAACATGCATGTCTTTGAGGGCAAGAACCACATAGAGATTGGCAAGGAGCTGGGCATCAACAACAAGTCGTCTGCCTCTCAATTGGTAAGGGCGCGAGCCATACTGAAAGAACGAGTGAATGAGTGGAGAAGACAAAATGGATTATGAAAACTACAAAAGATATGAAAGAAAACGATGACAAATGGCTGAAGCAATGGAAGGACTGCCTCGAGGATTACGAGGAAGAAGTTCCTGTGAATGGCTGGGAGCGACTACAAGCCGATCTGCAAGCCAATGACAATGGTCAACGGTCAACGGTCAACGGTCAAGTCATTCCCTTTCGTCGATGGAAGGTAGTGGCAGCTGCCGCTGTGGTAGTGCTCGTAGCTGGTGCCGGCATTTGGTTCCTGGCATCCGACCAAGCGCCACAAGTGCCTTCCGTTGAATCCCCCTTAGCACAGTTGTCACAAAATGACATTCCTGAACCTGAAACGCCTTTGGATACCATCGAGTCAGAACAAGAAGATGAGGAGGAAGAACCCATTGCCACGTTTGTTTCTGATGAGCTGTCACCTGCGGATGCAGAGATTTCTGAACAACCAGCCACAGCCGTAAAGAAGTCCACCAAGGCATCGGCTACAACATCCTCTGCCAACAAAACGCCTGATACGCGGACGGTTGCTTCAACCAGCCCTGCAACACAAACAGCTGCTACCATAGCTCAAGCTACAGTCTCAGAACCACAGGCAGAAGAGACCAAGCGTGAGGGAACCCCCATTCAAGTAAGAAACGTCAACAGAAATCAGGCACAACGCTCCGCTACTCCGGTAGCTGTTGGTAGCCAGTCGAATACCTCCGAGGAGGTAGGTGTGGTCAACAAACGCCAGATTCGCTATTCTACCGATGAACGTATGCAGAATGCTACCCGTCTTCGTGGTGGACAGAGCAATGCTACCACACGTTCCTACACTGATATAACCGATATGGACAGGGTATATAATTCGTTCTCTGCCCATTACGATGAACTCTATAACAAAACAGAGCATCTGTTCGATAATGGCACAGGTGCCTATAGTACCCTCGACAATGCCTTGTTCCTGGCGGGCTTGGTCAAGAAGATGCAAAACCAACGTTCTGCCGCTGACGAACAGCTCTATCGTGAGATTGCAGGCCGACTGGTGGAACTGCAACAGCCCAATGGCTTGTGGAAAGACAGCTTGCTCGACCCTTCTTCCCGTACCGTTGATACCGATACCGAGAGCTATATCTGTTATGCCTTGGCGTGGGGCTTGAATAATGGACTGCTCAGCCGCAAGCAATACCGCGATGCCGTGAACCACGCCTGGAAAGCCATCGGCAACTGCAACAGTGAGCCTTGCCTCATGGCAGCAGAGCAAGTGCAGAAGCTTCAATAAGGTGCTTCATTCAAAAGTGTCTTCTTTGCAAAACTAATAAAGTCAATTTACCATTACATCAGCCATCAAGTCCTTGCGACCGATGAGGCTGAAAATGGTTATGTCATTGTCTTCGTTCAAGATACGAAGCACTCTCAGCACCTCATTTAGAGTAGAGCCGCTGGTCGCTACATCATCGAGTACAAGCACATTCTGTTTCCTGATGGTAGCACATAATTCTTCATCTTCTTTAGTGGCAAAACGCAAGAACTGCATCATATATGGACGATATTTGCTCTTCTTTACATCCTTGGCAATCGTAAAATAATCCTTCTTATGAATCATGTCAAGCATCTTGGCAATTGACTGCTTTACTTCTTCCTTTTGTGCTTCAGTATAGCGAGGCCGTCCATTTTCTAACACATCGTCCAGATACGACTGCTGGTATGCATCCATATCAAACGATATACTTGCTGGCAGAGCCTTAACAAGTTCCATTTTTCTTAGAGTAGGCTGGGCAAAACGGTAGATATAGCGAATCATATACAGGTTCACCCTGCTCGATGACTCTGGCGTCACTACCAGGTCATAATCATAAAGATTTATTTTATGGCTAAGATTGTCAACCGCTTTTTTTATGAAAGCTGTCAAATCTTGGTTGTTTTGCAAATTCTCTGTAAACTTAACATGCTTGATAAAAGCAGAACGTACATTTCCATCCACTTGATCTGCAAACTCATAGCCATAGTAGAAGCATCTGCCAAATGCCTCTACCTGATAGCCGCTACCTGTAAGACTGACAATGTCCTCAGCTCCATCATGCTCAAAATCGAACACAAAGCGCTGCAAATCTTTATCGAATGTTACACCCATGCTTTCTTTTTCATTGTTTTATATATGGCAAAGATAGAACTATTTTTTAATTACACAAAATGTGTAACACAAAATGTGTAATCAAGTTGCAAATATAAAAATAATACAGCAAATCAGCAGTTTGTAAGTTTATATTAGTACTTTTGCATGTAAACAAATAGTCTATGACAGACCAGGAGATAATTAAAGGATTGATAGCTCGTGACAATCGGGTAACGGAGGAATTCTTCTTCGTCAGTTGCAAGCCGTTGTTCTATAGCATCATGAGACAAATCTTCGATTATGAGGCAGAATATGATGAGTTGGTCAATGAGCTCTATCTCTACCTGATGGAAGACGATGCCATCAAGCTCCGCAATTTCGAATTCCGAAGTTCTGTTTATCAATGGCTGAAGATTCTGGCCATCAGGTTTTTCATCAAGAAACGAGCCAGAATGATAGATGATACCAGTCATGAGACTCCTTATGTTAATGACAAAGAAACGGCACAGTTCTCAAGTATAGCTGATAAATACGATGTAGAACGCCTTTTACAGGCTATGCCTACCAAGCGTTATGCCTACGTTATCCGCCGGCTTATTCTTGAAGACTGTGACCCGGAAAAACTGGCTGAGGAGATGAACATCACCATAGCCAACCTTTATAATATCAAACGGCGCTCTATAGCACAACTTACGCGTACGATCCGGAAGATTTGACCAATCATGCAGTGGTTGTCACCAACATAGAAGATGATGTAGTTACCATATTAGACCCTGCTAAAACGCCTTATGTGGCTAAAGTCCCCCTTCCAGACTTCCTTAATGGCTGGAAAGAGTCACATAACTATATGATACAAGTTTTCGAGACGGTTGAAGAATATGAGCCCCATCCAATAAACGTTGACTCCATTCCTTTGGATGGTGATCTTGAAGAGTTACAGGAAGCCATTGCAGAAAATGCCCATAATGTATGGGCTGAAGAAAGAATCAAGCAAGGATGGAGTTATGATCGGGAATGGGATGACGATAGAAAACACGACCCCAGCTTGGTTCCCTTTAATGCGTTGCCTGACAGCGAGAAGCAATATGACCGCATAACAGCTTTCAATACCATCAAGTTAGTGAAGAAGTTAGGATTCAACATCACGAAACGCAACAGGTAAGATAATTGACTTATTTCTTAATTGTTACAGGTTCATTATTGGCAAGCATGCTTATCTGCATGAAAGGTAGTGTCAACTCATCGGGGTTAGTTATATAATCACGGTTAACATAAGTTATGCCCATATTACCAGCCACTCGATGAAGGTAGTTAGTTGTATCTTCATTCAGAGAGAAAATGTAAGAGTGACAAGAAACACCGAGCAATGCTTCACGTATAGCACAAGCCTTATAAACAATCTCATTAATCATATTGGCTGGAACGTCAAAAAGACTTGACAGCTTCATCAGGTCATCAGCATCATCTTTCGCTGAAATGTACATCAACCTGTCGCCTTCCATATACATCTGACATCTTTTAGCCTCGCTCTTCCTATATTCTTATTTCGTTCTAATAAATCTTATTCTCCTTTCCTCTATAACACGCTTATAGCTTCGTTTCATCTTATTATTCAAAAAAGAGTAATCTATTAACGCATACGTTTCTTGGGGAATCACCATAAACATATCGAGTACCATATCTGAACGTTTCTTTGGCAATCCAATCCTTTCTGCAAAGCGTTCAAAGTCTAATCGGCACAGATGTCCTGTTCTGTCAAACACTTCGCTTGCCTCAATGTCAGAAGAAAGACCGCCCTTCAGTCCTAAATCACTTTCGCTTTGAATATGAATGCAAGTATTTATCAAGTCATAGGCAGGGGCCAGAAAATACTCACCATCTCTGTTCACCAGCGAGAAATTTTTCATGTGTGCATCCTCGTTAGCAAATAGGTAGTCGAATACTACCATCCTGAAAAATTGCTCCATTTGGGGCATCCACGCAGGTATGAAAGTCCTAATGGCATCAGCAATCTGGGCATAATTGCCATTGTACTTGAAATTACTATCACCGCCCTCTTCTGTCATCATTAGAATAGCAGCAAAGTCCTCCTGTGAGCATTCCTTTACGCCACCTGTAACATCAAAACGTTTCGTGATATACACAGGCTGACCGGTGCTACTAAAACACAATCCATTCAGAGCCGTACATATCCCATATACCTGTGCAGCTATTTGC
Source organism: Bacteroidaceae bacterium (assembly GCA_017442855.1). Lineage (GTDB taxonomy): Bacteria > Bacteroidota > Bacteroidia > Bacteroidales > Bacteroidaceae > Bacteroides. Next base: position 83,105 of record JAFSPM010000039.1, read on the forward strand.
ATCGTCAGATGTTCGTTGGCTGGTATCTGCTTACGGGTTGACAAACTCAAATTAAACGGTGCAGGCTTTAATATATAAGTCGCTTGCTCTCCCTCATGACTCAAACGGATTTTTCCATTATCAATCACAGCAGAGAATTTCTCCTGCGCTCCAGAGATAGACATATTATTCATATTCTCCATCGCTTGGCGCTGATCTAGTTCACTTTCAAAGTCAATGTCTATAATCGGCGATACAGCCACGCCATCAAAAAGTGTTTTGACCGCACGAGGCGAATAGCCTGTAAAACCGGGCATCAGTGTTGATGGACAAACCTCTATTGTTTTCATTCTTTAGTCTTTCTTAGTACAAACTTTCCGATTGCATCCATTCCGCAAATCATCTCCAACATGCCAAAGAAATCAGTCTCGTCCACTTTCTTTGCCCTGCATAGTGCTCTGCGATTGGCTCCTTCAGGTAGCATATTAGTAAATACAGGGAATATATGGTCGGCATGATACACCTTTTGATTTTTAGGCAGATTCACCGAAACTGGCGGTGTATTTCTGTCTGACAAGAAAGCATCGTCGTAAATAAATTCATAGCTTCCTCTGCTCAACTCGACAAGTCGTCCAGCAAAAACATCCCCATAGTAAACATCCACCTTTCTCATCATCTACATTATTTCACTGTCTGTTTCACTTGAAGAATCATCTCTAAACCCACCACATCAAGAATCTTCTTTAAAGTATCAATCGACGGGTTGCCAACTCCACGTTCCAAATCCTTCACTGTGGAGATACCCACTCCAGAGTAATCAGATAGATCTTGTTGGGAAATCTTTAGCAATGCCCTACGCTCTTTTATTACTTTTCCTATATCCATGAGAGTATGACTTATCGTACTTTAAGTGCAAAGATAATAAGAAAACATGAATTACAACATAAAAAGTATGATTTTTCGTACTTAGCAACCATTCTTTAACATTTCAGGTTAGAGATGTAGCTCCTCACTATACACGAATTGACTTCTAGGAAACGCAGAAACTATCCCTTCGAATGTAGAGCGGGCACGCCAGAATGGCGATACATAGAAGTACATAGACTCATCCTTAGTTGTATTTATTTCTGTCATCTGTTACGTAAGTATTGTAGCGGAAAGATTGAGGAGCATCTGAATCGTGACAGGGTAAGAAATTATAGGCTGAAGCATCAATAAAGCACCAAAATCTCATTTTATTGCGATTTTCTTCTTTGTTTTAGAAAACTTTGCTTATCTTTGAAACGAAATCGCAATATATTGGGATTATGACTCAGCAAGAAATAGGAATAACCATTAAGGAAAGACGAAAGAGGTTAGGCATAAACCAACGAACGTTGGCTGATTTGGTAGGAGTAGCCGTTAATACGATCGTTGCTGTTGAACGTGGAGAAGGTAATCCCCAGCTTTCTACATTGTTGGCTATTCTTGATACATTGGGTCTACAAGCATCTGTTATTATGAAACAACTTGATTATGAGAAAGAATCTTTACATTATAGCAGGTTGTAATGGTGCAGGTAAGACTACTGCTTCATATACGGTACTTCCCGAAATTCTTGATTGCAAGGAGTTCGTAAATGCTGATGAGATTGCTCGTGGTCTTTCACCTTTTAACCCAGACGGAATGTCCATTATTGTTGAAACTACATTTAAAATTATATCAGACTATGTCAAATAAAGAATTTTCCGAGAGATTAAAGGCTGGTATAGAGTTAGCAGGTAAGCGAATGCTACAAGAAAAGGCTTTGAGGAATGAAGATATTATAGTATCTTCCGACGGGAAGACTATTCGACATATTCCTGCCAGACAAATTATAGCAGAAAACCCGGTTTTACAAGACTGATATTTTTCTTCCGCTTCTTCCGCTAAATCTTAATAAACCATTATAGATATGTGTTATCATGGCGGAAGAACTAGCGGAAGAAGTGGCGGAAGAAGACTGTTTTTACGTCAAAAACACCTCATATCTGGTAACATCTTTTACAAAATTATTTGTCCTTTATTTCAACTTACGTAGTTCTTCAAATAGTTCCAACTCACTTCCAGGAGCATATCCCATGTGGGAATAAACCATTTTGCCATCTTTATCGAAAAGAAAAAGATGTGGCATTGTAACCACTTTCATGGCTCTCATATACTCCTTATTAGTGTCAAAATAAAAAGAAAAGTCATCGTATCCACGGCTTTGGCATTTGGCTTTAGCCTTTGCCAATCCACGAGTGTCATCGGTACAAACACCTATGAATCTAAAGGGAACTTCTTCGTTCCATTCATCAAACAGCTCACTGATAGCATCCATTTCCTCAAAGCAATACTTACAAGTAGCGAACCAGAAGGAAACGACAAAAGGTGTTTGTCCGTCAATCCATTCTGCAGGAGTAATTGTTTTCCCATCCAACGTTTGCAGCTTAGCCTTTCCTGCATTTTGTGCTGGAAGCTGAATGATACTTAGTAGTAACAAAAGTGAAAACAGTATTGACTTAATCTTGTTCATATAAATAATCGATTTTTGCGTTAGTATTACATTGGGCAACATTGTTTGATAGCCAGTTGCCGTTAATATCCTGTTTTAAAAGAGAAACCACAATTCGTTTGTTCTCAGTTTCTGTCAGTGTAAAATGAGCTTCTGTTTCTTCACCTTTATTGAGTTTACCAAGAGAAGTGCCTTCATTTTCACTCAACATCTTACAAAGCACTGCATTATTAACATATCCAGGGCCATATCCAACTTGATTCTCGATAATGCCGTCTTCAAGCAATGCAACTAAGAGCTTGTAATCACCTTTTGCTGCACTTGTGACTTTAATAGTTAATGATTCCTTTGAAGTCGCATCAATAGCAATACCTCCCGCATCTAAAGGCACAGTCTTGTCTATATAATCGGTTATCAGTTTGGTAGAGTGATCCTGCAATTTGGTTGTTGCATCCATATCGAAAACCAGTAAAGGGAAACTGTTTACACTGAATTGAGCTACCAACGATGCCGATTCTGGAGCTTCCATTGAGTCATACTGATGAATAGCAATCTCTATAATGCGTCCAGACCTTTCTTTTTTTGCCTCAGCTAAAGCAGCAGCCATATTGGGGCAATACTGACACCAAGAGGCGGTATATTCATAGGTTAGTATGCGATGATAGAAACGTGTACCTGTAGCAGAACCACCTTGTTCGGTATCTACGGTAGGTGCTGAAATGATATCATCATCTTCATGTACACCAACACATGACAGCATTGAAAGTGCACATAACCCAACAAGCATTATTTTTAATCTGTTTGTCATCAGAAATTATAATTTAGCCTAGCAAGAAAACCTGTATATTCTGGTTGCCAGCGGCAAACGCCCCCAGAGCAAATGTATCCAGAACGTTGATGACCGTAGCTTAATGTGCCTTTAAATGTTGAATATGTATAAGAAATCCCTCCCTCATAGTAATGCACCTTTGTGTCACCATGGTTAAACATGTCGCTGATGTGTATATTCCAATGAGGGGAAAATCCCAATTCCACCAAACCAGCCATCCAGTCGCGTGTAAGTTCCTGAGAATACAGATATTGAACTTGAACCCTAAGAGAAGTCTTTTTGTTGAAGCGATAGATACCATCCACTACAAAAACATTCTGTGCATTTGTAGCTTTCCTATCACCATAAGAAGGTGACATTTCTTGAATACTGACAAAAAAGGTCATCTTGAAACGGTTGCTCCATCTACGTTCAGCATCTATGTTTAAATCACGGTAGGCCAAGCGACAATGGTCATAGTTTGCCAATGCTGAAGGCAGTGCAAAGATCATAGAACCATTCAGGTGTATTTTCCATTTTTTCAAGCTCAAGAACAAGTCGGCAGCACCACCAATCTCACCTTCTGTAAAACTCATATAAGGATTCAGTGATGCCAACATATATGTCTGTTCCTGTGATAACGAAGGGATATAGTTCATTCCTAAACGGTCAGTCATTTTCTTCACACGTCTTAGAGTCAAAGAGGTTGAGATCTTTTTCGATGCATAGTTCAAAGATAGAGTTTGGGCATTGCCGCCACCTTTCTTGATAACATATTCTGCTTTGCCCGAAAAGCCCCCTTTATCGTATTGAAATAAAGCGGAACCGGACAAGTCGTTCTCCCCATGGTATATCCTATCAACTACACTGCCACTGAGCGTGATACCATTGAATTGAAAAGTAACCTCTGAACCTGCAACTTTCGATGAGCTATATGATAGGTTCTCTCTTGGGAACCCGAAAAGTAGTTTAGTAGAAAAGAGTCCGTTTTTACTTTGTAATGTAACACGCCCTCCCCCCAGAGAGTTATTCCATCCAAGGTTACGATCCTCCCAGCTTCTGAGAGTTAATCCCGTTCCGAACTGTTCATAGAAATCACCGATAGCCACACTCCAAGTATCAGCATTCCAAGATAGATATTTCCCTGTGAAACCCACGCCTTTGAGCCCGGGCGCATATCCTAACATGGGGGTAGGGTAGTATTCAATTTGTAGGCCAGCAGAGAACTTCCCTTTCACATAGTCCATCTTCAGATAGTTGTTGGATCCATAAGAGCCATCAGTATAAAGCGCGAAGTTGGATTCTATGCCACCACTCAGCGTACCATCGAATAAATTCAGTTGTGCTACCGCATCATACGGTAGCACAACCAAAAATAATATCAGAAACAACAGTCTCACTTGAGCGCAGGCTCCAAAGATTCACCAACTTTTACAGAAGCGCAGTTGTCCACATAATAGTAGACACCATCGCTGTCAGTTAGTTTAACCTGAGACCCAAATCCCCTTTGCGTATAAATTAGTATCCGTAAATTTTCCTTGACATACTCATCAGGAACACTAACTTTGAAAGAGAAGTCTTTTCGGGAATTGGATGATTCTGTACTGAATTCATCACCAAGAACATTTGTCACAGCTATTCGAGCAATGCTATTATGTACATAATCACTATGCGGTTCGTCTTCATAATCAGCCTGTTCACCAACGATTCCGTCTTCTAAAAGCATTACTGTTAGCTTATAATAGTTATTTAACTTGGCGAATACAGAAAGCTGCACATTGAGTTCATTTCCAATAAACAGCGAAGAAGCAGCAAATGAAGTAGATACCGGATAATTCTCTTCGGTTTCCTCCACATAGTTTTTAATGAGATTGGCTGTGTAATCTATCTCGTTATTATCCACCAATCTACGCCCATCTACAACGGAAGTTGGAAACGCCCAAATGGAGAGGTAATTCCCCATCAATTCATTAGCTCCGCTAAATTGAAGGGCGCTTTCACCACCATGTATGTTAACTGACTCAAGCTTCCCTGGGATAATCTCCTTTGCCTTTTCAATAGATTTAGCCATGCGTGGGCACCAACCACACCAGGTAGCAGTGAAACGCATCACCAACGATTTGTGAACAAAATCCTTGTTCCAGTCAACACTTACTGGCACAGCTGCAGCCTGAACTACGTTGAACGGAACACAAACACCGGCATCATTACAGAACACAATCACACCACTACGCTCTGTAAAAGCTAAATTGGCCGATACAGTGAATGTATGCTCAGTCGATGATACAGCTTTGGTAGTAGCTTCACTTATCCATTCTGGCATAGAACTTATTTGATAATTCTTTGTGTAATGAACAGTTACGCTGAAGGTCCCGCCCTTGGCGTCTATTTCCGCTTTTTCTGGAGACAGCTCGAAAACATCATATGCTTTCTGTGTTACATTAATCGTCTGTGAGACAGTTCCGCAATTGATAGTAACAGTGCCGCTCCTTTCTTCGTCTTTTTCGTTAGCTTTGACAGCAATGGTAATTGTTGCAGACCCAGCTTTACCACTGGTAGGCGATACTGATAGCCAATCATTTGGTTCAGTTACCGTAGCTGCTTTGGCTGTCCAGTCTTGAGTGGCTGAAAATGTCACAGTAGTTTTATTCTCGCCTGACAGTAATACTGGTTTGGTGTTCTCCGTAGCAGCAATATCAATCCTCGCAGGTGTAGTTGGAGAGGGCGTTGGGGTCCCGTTGTTCTTCGGCTCATCATCTTTTGTGCATGAATACATGATAAGAATAAACATTAGGGAAATTAATACGGCTCCGTAATGTCCTATTTTTTTATACAATTCTTTCATACCTGTTTGATAATTTCGTATTATTTGACTTCAAATGAATGCTTACTTGTTCTCAAGTCCAGCAAAGATCATTGTCCAACCCTTGAATACGAACCAGAGGGCTACAAGGGAGAGAATGCTTTCAACCAGTCCTGTTAATGGGAATAGACCAATGAGTGCTGCTACTACCATAATAATCATACTCAGGCGCAATTTGCCAGCACCTTCACGCCCCTCAGCCTGTATTACATCTGATTCCCTCAAATTTGTATAGCCTAGGAATTCAATGATAAATGCTATGATGCCTAAGATGCCTGCTATGATACCACCAACCAAGGGTAACCAGCCGAAGATAACAGCTACGATGCCAATCCACACTGCTATTTTCAATTTAGAAACACCTTTTGCACCTTCAGCATCCATGGATTGCCCCAGTTTGCCAAGACCAACAAGATACACCACTAAGCCTATCAGCGCTGCTATACCAGCCATCACTTTATCATCGATTCCATAATAAACATGCAGTAAAACTGCCAGCAAAATCATATACGCACCTTGTCCGCCAAATGTATGCCAACTGATGCCTAGATTCTTTTTAGCCATAAAAAATGCCACTAATAAAGCTATCAGAGCAATGTAATCCAGCCAACTGGGTATGCCAGGGATAAGTGTAAGTATAGCCAAAGCAAGGCCACCACCTAATGCACCCATGAAAACAGGTGACAAGCTATCTTTCATCTGCTGATAGAAAGCATAGGCTGCCATGCCAGCGCCAATTAAACCTATTAGTTTGCAGATAACAACAACAATGTCAGGTCCTGTAAACAGAGAACTTGCCCCACCGCCACCAAATGCTCCCATTACCATCTCACCAAACATTGATGAGAAGTCTGGTAGCAATGTGCAAATTACCAATAATGTGCAGAACTGCAACTGCAGGAACTGCATCTTTTCTTTCTTATTATCCATAATACTAAGAATTTAAAGCCGCTTAGAATTTTTATGAATGGCTGTTAACAAAAGGTTTATTTCTTTTGGTATATCTTCCACTCACCATTCTCGTCTTTTACCAGTTTCATACTATCCTCTTTTTCATTGCCATCCTTAGTTACCACTTGATAATAGATGGTAGCACTGTCTTCTAAAATGTCTTGATCCAAAATCTTATAACTCACAATCTTTGCTGCATCACCACGTTCTTTGAGCTTCTCTTCTATCATCCGAGCATAGCCTTCCATTTGTTCAGGATTTTTTTCTGCACCCTGAACCAAACTTAAATAACCTTTCCAGTCATTGTTCTTTGCACATTTTAGAGCTTTCTCTGCTACAGCCTCCGGCGTGTTACTGTTCCCACAACTCGTCATGGCAACAGCCATGAAGCCGACAGCTAAAATCATAAATAGTTTTTTCATAATACTGATATTTAAAAAGTTAATACTGTCTCTAAATAAGGTGACTCATGAATGTCAGATGGGAAGATGCAATTAATTCTCAAAATGGGTAATCTCACCTCATGGCGTTCCGGCCCAACGAGGGTAACACCTGCTTTCTTAAATGCATGAACTATCAGCTCTGTACAATACATTTTGGTTGTATCTGCATCATTATAATCATGGTCAAACAAAACATTCCTTTTATAAATATTGTACGCCTCTAACGCTGCGTTTATAGCTGCCAGAGAATCTGCAGATCTGCATATTTCTCCGATGGAGGCATATTCTGAAGAAAAGAAACGCTCTGGCGTATCCATCTTCACTCTATCAACATCACCATCAAAGTCATGTTCACCTGGCACTGCATGCACAATCATCTTTTTCCCCTCTGCTTCAACCACAATCCCTGTATGCGAGTAGTTCCCCTTTCTGTCAGCTGCCAATACCACTTGACTCGTAAAACCACCACCTCTTCTAAACACGACATCACCAGCTTTCAGCTCTGCTCCTTTTGGCATAATGCACTTGTAGTTGGACTGTCTAATTGTGCAGGATGAATAAAGATAGCAGAACAAAATCAAGAAACAGATCTTAATAATATACAATCTTCCTCCTTTCTGTTGTTCCATTGGCTTTCCTCTCTGTCCAATTACCTTGAGAGTCTTTAGCTGTAATAACATACTTTACCACAACCTCGCCAGGGGTGGCATCCTCATCGCCTGGTTCTGGCTCAATTGGTTCTCTAACCTGCGTAATATTACCTGCGCCATCATAAGTATAACTCAGGACCCTTGTGTAATAATCCTGATTTAATATCAAAGTTTCTAACTGTCCTTTCGCATTATATTTATAATTATGTACAAAGTCAGGCTCAGTGAGGTCAGGATGCCCTTCAATAATCCTTCCTTTTGTGTCTCTTTTAATACCTGCGGGGTAATATTTCGCCAACGTTTGTCCGTTACAAGTAATCCACTTCCCATTGGTATCAAATGTCCTAACCATTTGCTTGCCATCTTCAGTGGTAGTAACTTGTTTTACATTTCCGCGTAGATCAAAAGCAGCCAAGTCACCTTTTCCTACTAGCTTGGTTGCTTCCTGCTTTTTAGCTTCCGAAGAATTAAGAGCCGTTTGGGCCGTTTCGGCTACAAAATCTTTTATCTTTATGGTATAAGGATAATAATCGCCATTAGCCTCGAAGACGTATTGCAAACGGGAGAATTTGTTCTGGTTAGCCGGAACGTCATACACAACTATTGTTCCATTTATCGGTACGCCAGCCTCGTAATTATAAGCTTCAAGACCATTGCCTACTTTTGCCTGTATGTTTTTGTAAATATTACCCTCTGCATCATAAAGAGAGTTGCCTGTGGTATGCTCACTAAACTGCATACTCAAATCCTCTTTTGGCGTTACCTTTATTTTAATAGCCAAGTTTTTGCCTTCCCTCACGCACGAAACGAAATCAACTTTTACGTCTTTGCTATTTACAGTCATCTTTTCTGAATCAGAATTGTTTGCAGGGGTGAGTTCCAAATTCTTAAAGTCATAATTATATTTTCCGTCTAGAATCAATCTGAATCTTCCAAGAGAGGTGACGAAGTCATTACGAAGATTTGTAAGCACAAAGACTTTCACGGGTATGCCAGCTGGTAAGTTAAGCTTTTCAGGGAGCAGATTGTCTTGCCACTTCCCACCCCATTTCATTTCATATTCAAGAGCGGTACCGTCTGGTAACAACAGACTTTTGGCTCCATCTAAATAGTAGTAGGTTGAAAGTGCCACACTTCTGTCTTCTGAAGTATTATTCTTTAATGTGAATGTCAGGAAGCCATAGTTATCTGCACGTATTGCCGAAGTCAGTTCCACACTTAATCCAGTCTGTTTAGCCGCCTGCTCAGCAGACATTGATGAGTTCCCGCTACTTTTAGATGAGTTTGACTCAGAAGAGCCTTCTACCACTGTCTTAGCTACTTCTTCAAGTGCTTTCCCAAGGTTTTTCCAAAACTGTGCATCAGCGTTGACTTGCACAGCCATTAACATTATAATAATTGTGATAATCTTTTTCATTTTCTAAAAGGTATTAAATGTTCGATATTGCAATATGTTTTAATGGAAGATCTTCAATCATCTGTTGTTAAGCATGCCGAATAGACAGAATAAACTTCAAATAAAAGAATTAATCCCCCAAGCCACCACCAAGAAGTAGTAGGCTCCTCAACTTCTTTAATTTCTTCCTTCTTATTCTCATAAGAGTCTTTCCAATTGAATAATCCCATATCTTAAAAGTGTTAATGCCTTATAACTTCCTAATTTAGCAAATTAATATTTTTATCTACTAATAATATGTGAATGACGTGGAAGTTTTCAATTTTGCCAACTTTCAAACTTTCTTTTAACCTAAAGCGTCCTACATAATAGAACTTAATTAGTTTATTGAATCATTGTTTGCTATAAATGAAGGCAATCATGAACGTCTATTCTACGACTATTGATCACATTTATTCAGACACATCCGTCTCTGTTGAATAGGTTTTCTCCATATTATCTATCACAAAAACATTATCATATTGAGTTTTGATGGAATATGCTCCCCATGCAAAGGCTATGGTAAATAATATACCAGCAGCAACTAATACAATAGATCGATATCGGAACTGGAACTTTTTTACCAACAGCCAGAAAACAGCTATGATGCCAAGAATTACAAGTGAGAATAAATATGGGAATATGGTACCGACAATGGCAATGACACACTGAATAGGATAATAGATAATCGCGCCATAGATAATAGGTTCAATTATAAAATGCCCTATTATTGGCATCAGAAATTGGGCAAAAAGAACTTCCGTTATGTCATAATTCTTTTCGGTTTTGATTAACTCCCCTGTAAATCTGTCTCGTGTTTCTATTACAGGTGTAGATGACCAATGTCCAAACTTACCCCAGAAGATAATGGCACAGATAAAGCCAATAAACATACAGATAGCACCAAGAGGAGAACTAAACATGTTCCAGTTCGCACTAAACTCAAGAGTATCAGTGGTAACAATCTCATAAATCAAGAATAGTCCAGAAGCAGTTATGAGTGTGGCGAAGATTGTAGTTAATAGCTTATAAGTTGATTCGGGAAACTCTGGTATGCTCTTCACCCATTTCTTGAATACTTCAACTTTTGCTAATATCTTAGTCTTATCCATGTAACTATGATTTAAGGTTCGTCTTGCGCCTCCCCTGCAAAACTCTTTTAATTCTGTTTCATGGAAATACATAAAAAAAGCGCGGGAGTCTGTACCAGTTACTCGTCCCGCAGTCTAAGGCCTTCGCATTGCCTATCAAAGTAGAACGAGCAACGCAGAAGCCCACGCCGAATATGATTTAATACCCCAAAGTTATACCAATTATATATATGGCAGTCTAGGGGAAATAAATTGCATATTCCCTATGAGCATCTACTGTTGCTTTGCTCTTTGACTTTGATTAGAATTTGCGAAGTTCTAGACTGCCAAAGACAAAGCGCTTAGTAAACGCTTTTTCCTTATGTATGCACCCACCCTTCACCTTACCAATGGCAAGGTTCGTGGCAACTGCATTGCAAATAAAATGAAAAGATTTAATAATTGCAAGTATTATTTGAGAAAATTTTCAAACAGCTTGGTAAATGACCTCTCAGCTATCATTATAACACAAAATAGCCTGTAAAAGATTTTTATGACATTATATTGTATAGCCTTAATATGGATACTATACAACTGACAGTTTGATACTAGCAAACTAGTGGTTGAATAGTATCAAAGTCTCTTTTTAAAATTTTTGTTTGATTTTTCTTCCGCTTCTTCCGCTAAATCTTAATAAACCATTATAGATATGTGTTATCATGGCGGAAGAACTAGCGGAAGAAGCGGCGGAAGAAGGCTTTATTTACGTCAAAACTACCTTATATTCGTTGGAAGCATGCATCTTTCTGAATGGAATATTGGGCAAATTCCGCAGATATTGACCGATGCTTCGGAGCGACATATTCAAGTTTCCCTTGTGGTTTTTCTTGATTCTGTCCATGATTTCTGTTGGCGAAAGCCACTCGCCTTCATCATCGTTTTCCGGAGCACGGAAACACTCACTAAGAATATCCTCTTGCTCATCGGTATGCAGGAACTTGCGGTTCGAAACCATAATCTCCTTCACTTCCTCATCGGTAAACCAGTAGGGCAGCTTCTTGTCAAGTTCCGCTACCGCCTGTGCATAGAGCTGGATATAATCGATAGGTGTGACGGTATCAATAGGTGCTGACAGCTCTACGCAGAGGAATCTACGACTACCAGTCGGGTCTGTCAGCAAGTCACTTACGTTGCTGGTACCGATGAAAGAGGCGTAACGACGCTTCTCATTCACGGAATCTGTGAACAGCTTTCGCTGCTTGCTGTCCGTTCGCTGCAAGAGGTTCTTCAAATATCCGTTTTGGGCATGCTTCGTCAGCTGGTCGAACTCGTCGATGTTCACCAACAGGTAATGACTGATGGTCAGGTCGATGTCCCTGCGGTTGCCGAAGTCCAGCTGGTCGGTAAAGCCAAACGACAGCTCCGGTGGCAGCAACAACCGGCAGAAGGTTGACTTGCGCCAGCCTTGACGACCGATGATGACGGGAGCCACACTGTTGCCATATTGTCTGTTCCATCCTCTCCACTGTGCCACCAAGCCACGGAACCAGATACGGAACCACTTGTCCCAGTTGGGGTTGTCTGTCTTGACGCGAGCCGCCATCTTCCCGATATGGTCCTTGCCGTCCCACAAGCCCTGCAAGTTCGACAGATACTCGTCAACAGGGTTGTAGTCCTCTACATCGGTAGATTTCACATATCGAAGCAGGTCACGCTCCGTTACGCTAATGCCCCTTCGTCTTGCCTCCAGTATCATGTTGCTCAGACGTCGCTCGTCAATGGGCTGGAACATAGGGCTCCATGAGTTGTTGTCACGGTATTCGGGTACTTCTTTCAGTACATTATATCTCAAGACATAGCGGTCGCTCATGTAATGGTGGAACAGCAGCTCTGTCTGCTGTGTCTTGTTGTATGCCGGCTGACTGCCATACTTGTCGCTATAGACATCATAGACGGTTTCGAAGATGGAGCGGACAGTCTCTCTTTCCAACCCTCCGACCACCACCCCGAAAGCATGCCTGATGGCCTCTTCCTTGGGGAACCCGGCCAAGCAGCATTCCCTGGCCACTGCCTCAATGAGTACCTCTCTCTCCTTGTTGACATTGAGCTTGCCCACCTTCTGCAAGGCGATGTTCACCATGATACGGAAACGCTTCTCGAACTCCTCATAACTGTCGGGTCCCGGCTCATAACGCTCCAATGGATTGCCTACCGCATTCTCCTCTGTATCGGAAAGAGTGATGCTGTAATCCATGTTGACCTTTAAAGGATATGCTTCGGGATTGAAGAACGGATGAGGATCATAGGTCATGCGGAAACTCTGCTGCAGGGTAGGGTCTTCACGGGTGATGTGATAGGATACCACACCACAGTAAGTAGTGTAAGCCAGATAATAGGCCTGTTCGTGAAAACGGGCGATGTCATCTATGTCCGTCGGCAAAGTGCCATCGGGCAACGATACCGCTACCAGTATCTTGGCACTCCTTCCCGTACTTCCCGCAAAGGCGGCGTAGGTGGAAGGTAACGACTCTGCCAACCGTTTCACTGTCTCCACTTCCTGTGCATTGGCCAGCTTGCTGACATTCAGCAGTACCAGTCCGTTGTAACGGGATAGCACCATCTCCGAGGTGTTTCTTTTCCTCCATGCACCGGTGATGGAGATGCGGGGCAGCTTCTGAAGGGCTTGCCGTACGAAACCCGCACCGAGCGACTCCATGATGGGCAGCTCGTTGCGGAACTTGCTCACAGGCTTGCTCTTCATCTCTGTGTTGACAGACTCTATCATCGCTTCGGGCGTCATGCCTTGCAGCGACAGGGTACGTGCCTCACTATTGGCACGTATCATGGTGAACTTTACAGTATTCTTCATTAGTTTGTTAATTGTTTGATTATCAATATAGGTTTAGTTTCACCTGGTTTCAATGCGTGGAACTGGCAGTTTGCACCGTTGGAACTCATAGTCCGCACCGTTGGAACTGCCGGTTCCAAAGGCAGGCTCCTATGGTGCCACTGACCCGAACCATTATTGCCAGATACACGAACCATCCGTGCATGCCGTTCCAACCGTTGGTAGGAGATAGGGGAACCATCTGCGAATTACCATTTACCAGTTATAGATGTCACGATATTCCTCGAACTGCACAGGCTCCGTGATGCCGTTTCTGGCAAATACCTGCTGGATATACTCCTGCTCGCCAGGCCAGATAGGACGCTGTTTGTGATAGACGCGATAATAGGTGCTCTTGCCGAAACAGCCCTGTACGCCGTGGAAGACATAGTCGTGCTTGTAGTAGGGCAGGTTGTCGAAGATGCGACTGATGCCGTAGGCCACCCTTACCTTTTTATTTGATCGGTAAAAGGGACAGCTACTGGTGACATCTTTCACTAAGTAGGGATTGACAAGGCGTATGTAACGCTCATCTTGACAGGGTTCGTTGGCGGTCAGCTGACGAAGGCAGCTCTGTGCCAAGGGGCAGTCCTTTCGGAAGCAGACCGCATAGTCTTTTGGTCTGCCGGAATGGTTGATTTCAGACATAAAAGTTTGTTAGTTTAGTTAATAATATGCCCTCTCGTAAAAGGCTCACAAATATACAAAATTTTATGCCCAAGTGCAAGTGTTTTTCCAACTTTTTTTGCCCAAAAACAACTTTTTCTTCCGCTTCTTCCGCCAGTTCTTCCGCTATGATAGTGTATGTTTCTAATAAACTATCTCAATTTAGCGGAAGAAGCGGAAGAAAAATTAAAGTTTTGCAATAACTTCATAAAAATGGATGATTCTATCAGCGTTAGATTCGTTGAAAAGCAGGTGCATAAAGTCAAGCTTTTTGTGTTTCAAGTCCACGTTCTTTAGGAGGTCATACATTGCAGTCTTCAATTCTTCAGTAGAGGAAATGCATGTCCTTGCTTTTAGGAAGTCCAGATTGGGCTTTGTTTTTGATAGTAAAAATATGGTATCGTAGAAATCACGCCCTTTTTGGCGGGCCAATATGGCTGCAAACTTCATGGCACACAACACATCTATCGGTGGTGTTAGAACGTTGAAAAAGAACCCCATTCTGTTGATATTAACAACGACAGGCTGATATTGGACACCTTGATTCTGTGCCTCAATCTTCAAAAGAAGTCGTTCGTCTCTATGGCCGGTCAGTTCAAGATTAAATAACATCTGAGGGAAATACAGATTTCGTCTAAAAGCTGTTAGATGTGGATTGGGCCTGTCACGAGTTTCCACATTAATATTATTCTGTTGCAGGTAGCTCACCACACTGTCTGTCATAGCTATAAACTCGTCTTCACTCAGCTCCTTGCAGTCAAAATCAAGATCTTCGGAAAAACGGTCGATGCCTTGTATAAGTCTGAGATTCGTCCCACCGATAAACGATAATTTATTCATATATGGTGTGGTTGTCAGATGATCAAGTATCAGCAGTTGTAGATACTCTTTCAACATATAGCGGTCGAAGCGGCTTTCTTGGGCTATTGCAGTCGGAAAAAAACTGCGTATGTATTTCATTTCAATCATAATCCATATACTTTTAATAAACGATTAACGCGCTGTCTTAATGTCTTGCTCCCGATTCTTTTTAAGTAATCGTCAAGACGTTCTGTACTGAACTCATTCAGCATAAAGTCTTCATCCAGACGGAATTCTTCCATATCTTGTTCCGTCTTATAGAAAGGATTCAAATAAAGTAAATCAAGCAAAGCCTTCTCGGGGGTAGCAAACCACAACCCTCGTCCGTTGGGCATTGTCTTTATTACATACCCGAAGAAGAGGGGAGCCTTTACATTCTGGTAATGAAAAGTTCCGAATGCATTCTCAAACTTGGCTGTCTTTAGTGTGGTTACACTTGTCAACTGTACCACCTCCTCAGGTATCATTCCATAAAAAGATAATGCACTGTGCAGACTAATGTATGACGGGGCGTAGATACGGTTGGCTACAAAACGTGAAAAGTCAGGTACCTGACGATATTCAGGGAAACTATAATACTGATTTCTTAGCTTCACAAGCAGACCCTTCTGACACCAACGTGTCAAGTTGTTACGGTCGAAATCTTTCTCCCATAACAGCACTTGATTGATGTGGAAACATCCTATCGGATACATCCGTTCCTTGAATGTTAAGTAGTCCATTGTGCGCGATTTGTTTCTAAAACTCTGCAAATATAGTGATTTTTGGAAACAAAATGCATTTCTTCGTTATTTTTTATACTGGAAGGATAAATAGTAAAGGGTAGTTTACAGAATAAAAGTATCTAAATTGTTAATATCAGCTCCTCGATTTAAGGATGTTTTTGGAGTAATCCTTTTTGATTTCTTAAAGGTAGCGATTAGTTCTGTAGTTCGCAGATTTTGGTTATAGTTAGAAGCCTATGGTATGGCTAAAAATACTCTCTCACTGCAAATTCAAACTGGCTGATGAAGATTTGCTTGAAGGCATAGAGGTTATTTTGCTCGTAGAAAATAAGCATCGCCTTCTTGTAGTCGATAGAATCTACAGAACGGAAACTCAATGGACAGTAGCCATTAGCAATCAGGATGGCGTTGCTGGTAATGCGGGCTGTTCGCTTATTGCCATCAGAGAATGCCTGGATATATGACAACAGCACAAGCGTTAGAAGTGCTTTCTCAAAGATACTGTCCTTGCTGTTTATTAGGTGGCAAGTGTCGTGCATAGCCTCACGAATTTGGAATTCATTATCCAGTGGGTGGTAGTTGGTACCAGTGATTCCTATTCGGCGATGACGGATACCCCTATCTACTGAGAGTTCTTTGGTGAGCAACTGATGGATATCCTCAATGTGGCTGACCGTCAAAGTTTGCAGATAATCAGGATTGTCGAGGATGAAGCGCAAGGCATCCTTATGGTTGAGCAGCATCACAGCTTCTTCTTTGGTCTTGCCGTCGGCAGTCTTACTCTCACGAAGCAAACGTTCAGTTTCCAGTAGAGAATAGGTGTTGCCTTCTATCTGCGACGACTTCCAGCTGAGGTCAATGCCCAAACGCTCCATCTCCTTGCGATATTCGTTCTCAGTCATCTCGCTGACATGCTGACGAAACTCAACCTGCAATGCCTGCAAGAGTGCATTCTCCTCATCGGTGAAAAGCTTAACGGCTGGTAGTTGCTCACGAATCAACTCAAAGTTGAAAGAAGTCTGTACCTGTCGCTCATCCACATCCTGTGCGAAATAGGTGTCCAGATTAAGTGGCATCAGCAGATGTGCCTGATTAGAAAGACGATAACGAGTGGCACGAGCCTTACCATCAACAACGATATTACCATTTTGGACACAAGCTGCAATGAGACGCTTCAAGGTGGCATCGCTACCCTCGAAGGCCGTACCCTTTGCTATTTCATCGCGTGAAGACAGCGGATGATAGTGCAAAAATTGTAGAATCTCTCTTGGTATATCCATTACTTTGAGTATTTAATCAGTGCAAAAATAGCATTTTTTTCTTTATTATCGGCTCATTATGAGCTAAAAAATACATAAATTCTACAAAATTTGAGCCGATTTTATCATATCAGAGTGAATGTCTTGTCCTTAATCACAAAAGCCAGATGGAATCTTGTTGCCAAGTACATATTCCTCGCCATCAGCTGCAATGAAACTGTCTGCGAGGCCAGCAATTTGCTTTCCTTCCTTCGACCTACCTCCTACTTCAAAGAGAGTGTAAAGTGTTCAGCTTGCAAAACATTTATGCGACATGCTTGTGTATCCTTTCCATAACGTGATAATTCTTCCACTACAGATAGCCCACTATTTCGAAATAAAACGCTATCAAGAGCAGAACCAAGCAGTAGGAAAAGCGACTCGCTGTACTTCCTTGCCCACTCATAACGTTTTTCCAACCATGAAGAGAAATAGACAGATGAGCCTGCAACGATGAAAGCCAGATAATAAACAGTCAATCTCAGCATGTAACCAACCATGCCTTCTTTTTCGGTTATCCAAGCCATACACGCAATCGTCACGGCAGGATAAGCTACCATCATGGTTATCAGCCTAATTAGCGAGCCGTTCCTCTCCGCCCATTCTTTTACATTCATAATCCTAACATCTTAACTTAAACTGTTTTACAATAAGGTTTATATGACGCTACTGACATCGGTTTTAAAATTACTTTTTGGGTCTCAACTCTTCCAGAATCTTGCAGAATTCTTGGGTCGTCAAGATGGTTTTGCGAGGGTCTGATATAATCTCTCAATCAGACTCATTTCTCTTCTTCAAACTCATCAGAGATGAGATGTCCCATCTGTTGCTTAAAGGTATATCTTTTTTCATTGGGAAGTGGCCAGTCATCGTATCGATAATCTAACCAATCGAACCAACCTCGGTTCTTCAGATACTTTTGCCATTTGGTCCAGTAGGCAGAACTTTCCAAGCTAAGATCATAATTTGTAGGCATATCATAATAATTCAAAGATGATATTCCTGCTATTTTTTGCAAAAATGAAAACCCGAACAAATTCTGTTGCCATGTATTGACCACTTTTGAATAGTTAACAATACGAGAGCTTGTAATAAACATCAGATGAATGGCCGGCACCAAATCGAACTGGCGGGATATGGCATAAAATTCACGCATCCTGCAAGCATGTTCATAGATTTGCGCTACCGGACTAAACCTCCAATCTTCTTTGTTCTTGCTAACTTTTCCGTCTGGGAGTACTTTTCGGAAGAATTTATAGGTGTTTTCTTTATGGCCATTATAATACAGACCCTTGTCTGCATATTCTGCCGTACCCTCTTCAACGCAATCCAAGCACACCAATACAATTTCAGTTTTAGTGGCATAAAAATACACTGAAAGCCAATCAATTTCATTACACGAAAAAGCAGAAAACACTTCCTTGTCTTTGCCGATCTCTTGCAGGAAGTCCCAAATGGTTTTGTTAGTCTGTTTAAAGAATTTATCAATCATATTGGTCTATTTATATTATTATTGTGGTATACTTTTCGATTATTATTTACAAAGATAAAGAGCCATTATTTCTATTGATTCTATCACTGTCTTCATTTTTTTATTAGTTTTCTTTATTCACCATAAAAGATTAGGGTGATATAAACAAAAACAGCCCCGCCTCTGCATGGTGAGAGGGGGGCTAGGTAGATTAAGCTACATGCTTGGTGTGATAGATGTCGTTTATCCACGAGCAAGAGGCGTAGAGGTCATAGTTATCGGGGATGGTGTCGTCGCTATCGAATATGGACTCGTAATAATGCTCCATCCACAATTCGTTGTACCAGTCGTCGGCATTATACTCGTTGTCAGCCATCTCCGGATGCTTGAGCTTCTTCCAAAGCTCGTCCATCTTGCGTCCCAACCGCATGGCACCGAATCGGTTGGTTACATGCTCCAGGCGAACATACACAGGATTCGGAAACACGTTGTACCAGTCGTCCCAGTCCTGACCGATTACCTTATACATCGTCTTGCGCCAAATCTGCATCGCCAACCAGTAGTGCCCTGAGGTTTCGCAGATATCTCCCAAGAGCAGTGCCCTGTTTACCATCACGCCCGTCTTTTTGGTGCTAACAATCACCTGACCAGCTTTCTTTACCACTTCATACAACAATTTCGTGTCGATGTACACAACATTTCCCATAGATGTGCAAGTGCACACCTTTTCAAAGTGTTTTTCTTTCATAATACAATCTGTAACAATAAGTTAATGAACAATTAACTCGTTTGGGAAATGTACAAAAAAAGATACAATAATCCCAAAGAGTGGCCCCCTCAGGGGGTTAGCTTTGATGATTATTGTATTATGTGAGATGATTCATAGTGAGCGCAAAGGTACAGCAGCTTTGGGATATTTCCAAATTATATTGAAGAAAAATGCATCCACTCCCCCAAAAACAAAGAAAAAGGTGTCCCATGTAGGAACACCTTCTAAATGTGGAGTAATGCTTTGTGCTATTATTTATTTTTCTTCTTCTGCAACTGCTGCTTCTGCTGCCTTGTCGGCAATGACTTTCTCGATGTAGCGAATCTTGAGCTGAGCCTCTTCCTTGGCCTTGTTCAAGTCGGTCACTTTATTTAATAAGGTAGCCAGTTCGGAGATGTTGGCAGCTGCTTTGCGGTCAGCAGTTGTCATGCTGGTGTTAAAGCTACGGTCGCCGATGAACTGCACCTTCAGGTTCTCAGCCTGGTGGGCAACGATGAAATCAATCACACCACCGTCTTCACCATATTTATAATCAGCTTTCTCAATCTGCTCACCCAGGTCGGAGGTTTCGTAGCTGTCCTTCGAGTTGGGCGTCTGTGCCGATGAACCATCAGGAGCTGTTACCTTCACCGCCGTATGATGGATATTGCCGGCACCGCAATAGGTGGATGTCATGCTCTGCTTGCCTTCCTCGCTCACCTGGAAACGCAGAAAAGAGCGATGGATATTCTTCTCCACCGTCTGCGACTTGTCGAAGTAGTTGCCGATGCGTTGGTATTGCTCATCTTTTTCTAAGATAAACTTATCCTTGATGGCCTCGATGGCTTGCTGCACCTCAGCAAGGTTGGCGTCAAGGGTATCCACCAGTTGGCGTTGTTCGGCCAGCTCCACCTCACGCTGCAAAGCCAGACTTGCCCTACGGGTGTCGAATGCCTTGGGGAAGAGTATCTTAATGCTGTCAATCAGCTGTTTGGCTTCCTCGAAATTACCCTGTTGGAAAGCAGCTTTGGCTTCCTGCAGTTTCACGTCGGCCTGCTTCTCTATGTCGCTGCAACCGATGAGGCTGCATAGGGCTATCATACCTGCCACGAGTGGCAATAATCGTCTTTTCATATCCGTTGTATTAAAGTTTATGTTGCAAAGATAGAAATAAATATGTAACTTTGTGCCCCGTTAACGGACTTTTGTATCATGATACACCTGACAACCGAAGAACTGAAGGACAAATTTGCGGGAAAGATATTCCAGCAGATTCAGCAGACTGCCGATGAACTGGACATGGAGTGCTATGTGGTGGGTGGTTATGTGCGTGATCTGTTCCTTGAGCGCCCATCGACCGATATCGATGTGGTGGTGGTTGGTAGCGGCATTACGATGGCTGAGGCTTTGGGCAAGAAATTAGGCAGGGGTGCTCATGTGTCCGTTTTCCGTAACTTCGGTACGGCACAGGTGAAATACAAAGGGCAGGAGATTGAGTTTGTGGGGGCCCGCAAGGAATCCTATACCCACGACTCTCGCAAGCCTATTGTGGAGGATGGCACCTTGGAGGACGACCAGAACCGTCGTGACTTTACCATCAATGCCTTGGCGGTGTGCCTTAATGCCGACCGTTTTGGTGAGCTGGTGGATCCGTTCGATGGCTTGGAAGACCTGAAAGAGGGCACCATCCGTACGCCGCTTGACCCTGATATCACTTTCAGCGACGACCCTCTGCGCATGATGCGATGCATCCGTTTTGCTACCCAGCTGAACTTTTTCATTGATGACGAGACCTTCGAGTCGCTGGAGCGTAACAGGGAGAGAATCAATATTATATCCAAAGAGCGTATCAACGATGAGCTGAATAAGATTATTATGGCCAAGACGCCTTCAAAGGGCTTTGTGGAGTTGGATCGTTGCGGACTGTTGTCGCTGATTTTCCCTGAACTGGTGAAGTTGCAGGGCGTGGATACCCGTAACGGACGTGCCCACAAGGATAATTTCTACCATACCCTTGAAGTGCTCGACAATGTGAGTCGTAACACCGATAACCTGTGGTTGCGATGGGCGGCTTTGCTGCACGACATCGGCAAACCTGCCACCAAACGATGGGAGCCAGGGGTGGGGTGGACGTTCCACAACCACAACTACATAGGTGAGAACATGGTGCCTCAGATTTTCAAGCGGATGAAGTTGCCGCTGAATGAGAAGATGAAATATGTGCAGAAACTGGTGGGCTTGCACATGCGACCCATCGCCATTGTGGATGATGTGGTGACCGACTCAGCCGTGCGCCGTTTGTTGTTCGAGGCTGGTGATGACATTAACGATCTTATGTTGCTCTGTGAGGCTGATATCACCAGCAAGAACCGTGAGAAGAAAGAGCGTTACCTGCAGAACTTCCAGATTGTACGTCAGAAGATGGAAGAGCTGAAGGAGAAAGACCACCGCCGCAACTTCCAACCCATTGTGGATGGCAACGAGATTATGCAGCTGTTTGGCTTGACACCCAGTCGTGAGGTAGGTGAGCTGAAAGATGCCCTGAAGAACGCCATCTTGGATGATAACCTGTCAGACAACCGTGAGGCTGAGATAGCCTTTTTGTTGGAGAAGGCAGCTGCAATGGGGTTGAAACCTGTAAAATAATAATTTAAGCCTTTATCAGCCTTATTTGAAACGAATGTGTAAAACTAAAGCAAGACTACTACTTTGTTTGTTTTGCTTGTTTTTTCGGTTCTCTACGGATATCCCAAAAAGCAGCGATGTAAAGCGTGTCATTTTCGACGAAATAAACAATCTTATTGAGCCGGCGGATGATAAAACTGCGATAAGCCCGTTTGCGATGGACGAAAAGCGGATCTAATTTACCCATTGTAGGCATGTCGGCTAGCGCGAGTACAGTCTGTTCCACTTCATCCATGAATTCTTGGTATATTCTTTCGCCAAAATCGCGTAGGACATACTTTCCCACCTGATGTAGTTGAACAACTGCCTGTTTATGCCAGTGTGAGAATGTTTCCTTCTAATGATGAAAAGTTTCGTCGTTAGTTTGATAGTCACCTGTCTCGAAAGCTGCTTCAGCTTCGTCAAGCATATCATCTATTTCCTGCATTGTGTAAGGACGAAGTTGTTCTCTTTCTTCCTTCTTGGCAAACTCAATAAGATGTTCACCCACCCAACGCATGTTGCTCGGTGAGAGAGTGCTATGGAGATAGTCGAGTAAACCTGTCAATGCCGAAGTACTCATATTGCATCCTTTCTTTGAATGTTTTGTGCCACAAAGATACGTTTTTTCCAAAATATAATGTATAATAACTCAGAAAAAAAAGCCTTTTTTTGATATTTATCTTTCACTTGATAAAATCAGCCTATGATTCCATTGCTTTAGAAATTTTGGTAGAATTATTTGGCGGATACATTTTTTTTATGTTTATTTGTAACGTTCAAGTGTTTTTGAGAGATTAAGCTTATAACGCTTGTAATACATATTTACGGGAAGGCGTTTTACTGAACGTTTTGTTTTTGACTCTTCAAAAGTCTCGCAAACTTAAAATGAATTTCAGTCAAAGGAACGAAACAGCAGTTGGTGTCCCATTAGCTTGTATATGTTATATTGCCTTTTTTAGCAAGGTAATACATATACATTTTTCGGGTACTTCTTGTTTCTGTATCTTTTTCTGTTAATATTTCTTTGCAAAAGCTTCGGGGGAGTAATGAATAATCAGTACAGACTCTCACGCTTTTTTGTTTTTATGGTAATTACATTATTGTTTATCTTGTTTTGTTGGAGAGGCTGCAAGACACCATAATAAATTTATGTGAATATGAGAAAACATTTTTGTTTATCTAAGGTGATAGCTATATTATTCTTGTTTGCATCACTTTGCAATTCCTCTGTATCATATGCACAACTGTCAAAACAAGGGAAAAAAGCAGTTAAGGAATTGGTGAAAAGATACAATTCTGAGGGTTATAAGAGTGAATCCATGCTTTATACGATGAGTGAGGAAATCAGTAGATTCCGTCAAAAGGTAGAAACCGGAGATTACACCGTATTGACTAGTGATGGGGCTGGTGCTTCTTCCTTTGCTGCTGAAGCGTCTGCGTTACAAGCTGCTGCCAGTCTTTATGCAACAGCAGCAGGTAGTACGATAACAGCAGGTTTGGAAAGAGAGATTGGTAATGTAGGGGAGAATTACGATATATTTCACGGCTCATATGTTCAAAATGTTCAAAAATACATAACCCCATTGCTTAAAAAGGAGATGAAGTTTATTAAGCAAAATAGCAATATCGTTAGTGTGAGGGTTGGTTATTCAATTGATGAAAATTCTGCCAAGAAAGCGCGAGAAGAGGCTTTAGATGCTACTGTAAAAACTGTTGCGGAAGGGCAGGCCTTCGGTGATGCAGTAAGAAAATATGTGGAGCAAAATGTTTCGGTTACAGAATAAAGAATACTTCTCATGAAACGGATAATTACATTTATATTAGTAGTGTTTGTCATGGTATCTTATATTAATGCTATGACAAGGTCAGGTGACAAACCTGCGTGGGTGAACAAAGGAGAGGCTTCACTGAATGCAAAACGATCTAATGATAGTTATTATTTTAAGGCTTTTAGGATGGAAGGTTCCAACCTCGATATTCTCAAGGCCAACAAGAGTGTTCAACTATCATCATTTATTGGACAATATAACCAAATTGAAGCAGATGCAGAAACGGAAATCACGACTGTTTCTGGTAATGATGCAAGAACAAACGAAACTTATAGAGCAGTTTATAAACATGGTCTTGTGACAGATGTATTTTATGCTCGGTTGGTAGATGAATATTGGGACTTTGACAATGGAATTTACAATTATTATGTTCTTTTTGCAGTCTCAACTAATGGAAAGGAACCTGTGTTTGACGAATTCTCAACCTCTACCTCGTATGGACTTGGTGCGGTAGCTATGTCTGTTATACCAGGTTTGGGACAAATGTATAAAGGAAGCTATTTAAAAGGTGGTTTGATGATGGCTGGTACTGCTGCAGGTGTGGTAAGCATATTATTATGTGAGAACCAACGCACTGATTATATGAACAAAATGATACAGCAGCCTCAATTTGCTAAAGATTACAACACCAAAGCAAGTAATTGGGAAACAGCACGTAATATAGCAATAGGAGTAACAGCTGCAATTTATATTTATAATCTGATTGATGCTGCAGCTGCAAAAGGAGCACGCAGGGTGATTGTAAAGAAGACAAATGGCAAGAATCTCTCTCTCTATCCTCTGGCCACACCATATTCGGCAGGAGTATCATTAACATATAATTTTTAAGTCAATGAAGAAGTTTTTATCAAATATTATCTTGTGTCTCTCTATGGCACTAATATTCAGTTGTTCTAAGGACGCAGAAGCCTTAACGGGCAATATCAACGGTTTTGTGTCTGACTATACTAATGCTAATGCCGCAATTGCAGGTGCAACCGTGACACTCGGCAGTCTAGGTCGAACTAAGACAACTGGTAGTGATGGACGATATGAGTTTATGGATTTAGAGCCTGGTACTTACTCGATATCAGTGACAGCAAATGAGTATCAAGCAACAACAAAACAAGTGACTGTTTATGCAGGGCAAACTGCCACTTGCGATTTCCAGTTGGAAGAAAGTGTTGTTAATGTGGAAATAAATCCTGTAACTCTTATTTTTGGAAGTGGAATAAATCAACTTTCATTTTCTATTGAAAATAAAAGCAACAAATCCCTTACTTACTCAATTTCTAATGTTCCCGATTATTTGGAAGTATCTCCTGCAAGTGGAACTGTTAACACAAAAGGGACTCAAACTGTATCTATTAAAGTGATTAATCGTGAATCTGTTAGTACATCACGTAATGGACAGTTGATTATCAATATAGGTAGTGACTCGTACTCAATTAGTTTTAATATTGAACCTGCGCAATTAAAAAGTGTGAATGTGGACATTTATCCTTTGGTCTTGGCTTTTGATGATAATACAGAACAAATGACGTTTGCAATCACTAATAATAATACTTATGCTTGGGATTATTCGATAACAAATAATCTTGACATTATATCGGTTACTCCATCATCAGGTACAGTTGCGGCTGGTGCAAAGAATACTGTTACTGTGACAGTGTCAAATCGTAAAGACATAGATGCAAACCGCTCTGGCCAGCTTACGATAAATGTTGGGGATAACACCTTTGCTGTTTTAGTCAACATTCCTAAATATGGAGATAATAGTGGTAATAATAATGGCAATGACAATAATAATGGTTCTGAATCAGATTTCGGTACTAACATAAGCCGTGGTCTTAGGGCTTTTTACTCATTTGATAATGAAAATGCAGATGACAAGACTGGTAATTTTAACGGTTCTATGAATGGAGGATCCTTTATAAGCTCTACACCAAATGGTAAGGGAAAAGCTCTCTCTCTAAAAAGGAACGAATGGGTATCTATTGCTGAGAATCCTATTTACAATAAGACAGCTTATAGTATTAATCTATGGGTAAAAGATTATGGATATGGTGTGTTGTTCAGAACTCTCTTTGAGCAAAATAATACTAGTTCTTCTCCAACAATAAGGATAAATAATGCAGGACAATTGGAATATGATTGCAGTCAATTCCATTTCGTCGATTTTAATGATAATTTAGCTTCTAATGTAAACCAATGGACAATGATTACGGTCGTTACATCAGAAGATAATAGTACCCTATTTGTCAATGGAAAAAGAGTGAATACCGTACATGAGGAATTTTCAAAAAGTTATGGTAGTACAATGACTATTGGAGGTATTGATTTTGATAACGTATGGGCTGAGGCTATGAAGGTAGATAATGTGCGATTATATGGCGTAGCACTCTCAGATGCTGAAATAGTTCAAATATATAATGAAGAGAGTGGCCAATAATCGGGTGAAATGATGAAATTAGAATTATTATCTGGGGGCTATGGTTTGTCATAGCCTCCAGTTGCTCTAAAGATGAATTGGTATAAGGCACTGCCTTGGCTAATATCTTTATAATAGAAAATAATATAAAATAAGATTATCAAAATAATTTAATTTTCATGAGAGTTAAGGTTTTTGTACAAATATTAAGTTTCCTGATACTAATACCTGCTATGGGGCAGGAAAGGAATACATTTGAGCATTATAGACAACAAAGAAGAAAATTATTCAATAATGTTAAAGAACAGAAACGTGCTGAATTTGATGAGTATCGCCGCAAAAAAAATGCTGAGTTTGCTACTTATTTGGGTAAATCATGGGAGCCATTGGAGGTGCAGGAAGGTATTGAGCCAGAGAAACAACCAGATCCTGTGGGACCTACAATAGCTCCTAAACTACAGCCTACAGCTTTGCCGGAAAAGCCTGTTGAACTGCCAAAAGCAGTAATAATACCTGCTACTGTTCCTCCTCCCTCACCAACGCCTATTGCCATCCCTTTGCCAGATGAGGGCTTTGAATCAAAGTACCTGCATGAAGTCGATTTGTTTAATACACCTGTGGTTGTGAATATCAACCCTACATTACAATTTAAAATGAATGGATGTGATGAGAAAGAAACTATGCGTATATGGAATCTATTGAACACAGAAGATTATGACGAGTTGTTTTTCTCGTGCGAACAGCAACGTAAAGACTTGAACTTAAATGGATGGGCATTAGTAAACCTGTGTCGGGTAGTCAGCGAGGAACTATTAGGGCAAGGAACTAATGAGGCAGTTGTCATGCAAACATTCTTACTTACTCAGTTTGGTTATAATGCAAGATTGGCTCGTGTCAATGGGAATCACTTGGTCATGATTTGTCCAGCTGATATAAATCTAGCAAAAATCACCTATCTAATTTTGGATAATGTTAAGTATTATATCTGGTCAGATATTAATACTGACGTCTCTTTTTACAGCTATAAGCAAAACTGTCCTGATGCCAATAGAAGTATCAGTATGAGTAATGCCAATGCTATCCAGTTGAGTAATAAAACACTGCCTACAGTTACATATAAATCGAAGTGGGACAACGAACTGGTTGTTAGCATCAATGTGAAAAAGAGCCTGATGGCTTATTATGCAGGTATGCCACAGGCTTTGGATTTCTCTTTTTATGCCAATCAGCCGATGGATAATGATATGAACAATCAACTCCTCACAGCGCTAAGAAATTATATTATAGGGAAGTCTGAACTTGAGGCAGCCAATGTACTGCTGCACTTCGTGCAAACTGCGTTTGAGTACAAAACAGATGACGATCAATTTGGATATGAGCGTTCTTTCTATAAAGAAGAACTATTCTATTATCCGTTCAGCGACTGCGAAGATCGTGCTATATTATTTTCTCATCTTATGAAACAGCTTCTCGGTACAGATGTTTTTTTGTTGGAATATCCTAATCATGCTTGTACTGCTGTGAAATTTAAAGAAGAGTTTTCTGGGGACTATGTGGTGATAAACGGTGATAAATATATTATTTGTGACCCTTGTTACATCAATGCAAATGTAGGAATGTGTATGGAAGTATATAAGGATGTAACTCCTAAAGTTTATCATGTAAGGCTCTGACCCTTAAAATGAATAAGGATAAAACCATAGAATCATTGACACGTTATGTCACCACCACTATGATAGCATTTCTATTGGTGTCGTTTTTTGCTTTGTTTACGCTTAATGTTTCTTTTCTTAATCCCATTGGAAGAGTTATCAAGGATTTTTCGATGACTGATTATTATTATCAAGTCATGGAAAATGGTGTTCCTGACACAAGCAGACTTGTTACTATTGTTGATATGACAGAACAAACTCTGAGGCGCAATATAAGAGAAACCATTGATAATATAGAGAAATGTAAGCCAAAGACCGTCGGTGTAGATGTCGTGTTTGAGGGGTTAAAAGAAGATGCCATAGGCGATATGCTAATTGAGGAAGCAGCCTCTATATATAACAACATTGTTTTTTCATATCGTTTGCAAGACTATGATGAGATAAGAAAAGAGTACGCTTATGAGGTACATTCTTTTTTTACAGACTCTACATCTGTCATTGAAGGCTATACCAATTTTGACAGATACCTTTATGGCGGTATTAAACGCAAATTGAGCTTTAATAGAAGAATTAAAGGTGAGTTAAAACCCTCTTTCATAACTCAAGTAATTAATAATTATGCCGGTCAAGAGGTGATAGATATGCACAATGATGATTGGGAGATAAATTACACACCGATTTATTTTCATGTGGTTAGATATGATTCTATAGGTTATTGTAAGGATTTATTGACAGACCGAATAGTGCTATTGGGCGCTATGCATGAAGACAATGATATGCACTACACACCGCTTGGCAAAATGGCAGGAGTTAAATTACTTGCTTATTCTGTAGAAACAGCCGCCCAAAAGAAAGAAGTTAGGCATTTACCTATAGCTATGGTGTTACCTTTGTCCTTTTTGCTGGTAATGTTGACAATGTGGCTTAAAGAGAATTATAAACTACTAATAAAAACGAGCATAAAGTCAGACTTATTACAAGCTTTGCTAACTTCTTCATATGTTATGAGCATCATTACTTTTTTATGGATGTCTCTTCAAATGGGTGGGGCTTATCTTTTATTTTATGTCACTGGTTATGATTTCAATTTGGGCTTAACATTGTCTACTTCTGCTTTTATTGGTACAGCTTCCGGTTTTTATATAACTTGTTTGAATCATTATAAATCTGTAGGAAAATGAGAAGAATCGTTATTTGTTTATTATTGTTTGTGTCATGTGCCGTTATGGCTCAAGATCTCAAGGTGTATTCTGCTATAGGTAATCCTACTCTTATAACTCAAGATGGTCAGTTTGTATTAAAGAAAACTGACATTGTAACACCTATGTCTGTAATTAATATACCTTATAATTCTTCTTTGGAATTGTTCGATGAAACTAATAAGAAACAGTATATCATAAATAACCCAGGAAGAGGAATTGTAAGGAATTTGTTAAATGACAAACGCAATAGTATTATTAATCTTACTGACCGCTATTTCCGGTACGTAGTTTCTCAAATGGGTTCAAAGAATGTTAATCGTACTGTAAGTGATGCGGCTACGATTACTCGTGATTCTCTTAGTGTTGAAATGAATCAAGAGAATAAAAAGAAATAAGTATTATTATGATTTTTGGCCAACACAAAAAACGATAAAAAAAGACTCGTAAAAAAGCGTGGGATACTGTACAAGTTGCCCATTCTGCTCCTCAAGGCGTCTCGCATTGCCCCTCAGCCAAGAACGAGCAACGCAGAAGCCCACGCAGAATATGTATATTGCAATGCCAATATACAACCCATGGACATCTACCGTTGCTTTGCATTTGGCTGAAATTCAAAGTTTGCGAGACTTTTGAGAAGCCAAGAAACAAAGCGTCAAGTAAACGCCTTTTCCAACAATTGTCCCACCCATCCGCTTCTGCTATTAGAAGTTTTTGGTAGAACATGACAAAGATAAGCAATTATTTTGATAAAAATGCATTTTAGCCTATAATAATAGGTAAGCATTCGTGGAAATACACATTGTAGCAGTTGTATTGTAGTACCTTTGCCCCTAAAATAGTGCACATAATTACAATTATTATAGTATGAACATACTAAAGGAGAGTAACAGTAGCTATATGCTTCACTTGATGCATATAGATATTACAACCTGTAGTTTACCGAATGCTGACGTTAAAGAGGGGGAGATGACCAGTAGGTTTTAGGGTGGAGACCAGTAGATATTAGGGACGGAGAAGGCAAATGTTTATTTTTTAGCGACTGCCAAAAATATTCACGGCGTACGCTACGAATAATCGTACCGTCCGCTACAAACAATTGCTGCGTTCGCCGTGAACCATTTTTGTTACGACAACTATCGTTTTTCCCATAAATAGTTACTCAAATCACAAATATGGACAGGTTGCTAATTTTTATTTGAATGAGAAGCAAAAAAGCATTACCTTAGTGGCATAAAAAAGTAATAATATGGAAAGGCCAGAAGATATCAGGTGGATTCAACGATTTGACAATTATCATAAAGCATGTGGCTGGCTTTTAGAGGTGACTGAAGGTGACTTTTTATTAGCGACTTGTCAGAATTGGAGAAAGAAGGGCTAGTTCAGCGATTCGAATATACTTTTGAATCAGCGTGGAAAGTTATGCAAGATTTACTTTTTTACAAAGGATATGAGTTTATAACTGGTCTCAAAGGAACTGTCAAGATGGCTTTTGAAAGACTTGGATAGTATTTTTTGGGGGCTAAAAGTGAGACGTGGATTTCGGACTGAGTGATATAGTGGTTAAGGAGCTTCATGTTTTTTTTTCATTGAATGTTGTCAAATAGTTTTGCCTTCTCATAAAAAATACATTTCTTTGCAATTGCTAATATGAAAAACTAACCGTGTATGAAAGGTATCATTCTTGCTGGTGGCAGTGCCACCCGTCTATATCCCCTGTCGAAGGCTATCTCCAAACAGATTATGCCTGTGTATGACAAGCCCATGATTTACTATCCTTTGTCGGCACTCATGCTGGCTGGCATACGTGAGGTGCTGGTTATCTCTACCCCTCGTGACTTGCCTATGTTCCGTGAGTTGCTGGGCACAGGCGAGGAACTGGGAATGACGTTCGAATATAAGATTCAGGAGAAACCCAATGGTTTGGCACAGGCTTTCGTGCTGGGTGCCGAGTTCCTGAACGGCGAGGCTGGATGCCTTATC
Organism: Bacteroidaceae bacterium; assembly: GCA_017442855.1. Lineage (GTDB taxonomy): Bacteria > Bacteroidota > Bacteroidia > Bacteroidales > Bacteroidaceae > Bacteroides. The sequence goes on from JAFSPM010000039.1 coordinate 114,215, forward strand.
TTGGGCGATAACCTGTTCTACGGTCGTGGGTTCGGACAACTGCTCAGGAATGCAGCTAAGTTGGACAAGGGTGCCTGCATCTTCGGCTACTACGTGAAAGATCCTCGTGCTTACGGTGTGGTGGAGTTTGACGCTGAGGGCAAGGTGCTTTCGTTGGAAGAGAAGCCTGCCAACCCGAAGAGCAACTATGCGGTTCCTGGATTGTATTTCTATGACAGTACCGTTACTGCCAAGGCTGCATCGTTAAAACCATCGGCTCGTGGCGAATATGAAATCACTGACTTGAATAAGCTCTATCTGGAGGAGGGAACGCTCAAGGTCGAAGTGTTCGGTCGTGGTTTCGCTTGGCTCGACACGGGTAACAGCGACAGTTTGCTGGATGCATCCAACTTCGTGGCTACCATTCAGAACCGTCAGGGCATGTATGTGAGTTGTATTGAGGAGATTGCTTGGCGTAATGGCTGGATTGATACCCGGCAGCTCAAGACATTGGGCGAGCAACTGAACAAGACGGCATACGGCCAGTACCTCATAGACTTGGCAGAAAATCATAAAGCATAATATTCAAGGATCAATTATATGAAGAATTATCTTGTTACAGGAGCCGCTGGTTTTATAGGCTCTAACTTCGTGAAATACATGTTGCAGAAGTACGACGACGTTTGTCTCGTGGTACTGGATGCGTTGACATACGCTGGCAATCTGGGCACCATCGCCAACGACATTGACGATGAGCGTTGCTTCTTTGTGAAGGGTGACATCTGCGACCGTGAGTTGGTGGAGGATTTGTTTGCAAGGTATAAGTTTGACTATGTGGTGAATTTCGCCGCTGAGAGTCATGTGGATCGTAGCATCGAGAACCCACAGCTGTTCTTGCAGACCAATATCCTGGGTACGCAGAACCTGTTGGATGCTGCTCGCAAGGCTTGGGTGACAGGCAAGGATGAGCACGGCTATCCTACCTGGAAGAATGGCGTACGTTACCATCAGGTATCTACCGATGAGGTGTATGGCGCTCTGGGTGCTGAGGGTTACTTTGTGGAAACCACACCTATTTATCCGCATAGCCCTTACAGCGCTTCGAAGGCTTCGGCCGATATGGTGGTACAGGCTTATCGTGATACTTACAAGATGCCGGTATCTACCACCCGTTGCAGCAATAACTACGGTCCGTATCACTTCCCTGAGAAGCTGATACCGCTGATTATCAAGAATATCTTGGAAGGTAAAAAGTTGCCGGTATATGGTGATGGCAGTAATGTGCGCGACTGGCTGTATGTGGAAGACCACTGCAAGGCCATCGATATGGTAGTGCGCAACGGACGTGCCGGTGAGGTGTATAATGTGGGTGGTCACAACGAGAAGACCAACCTTGAGATTGTGAAGCTCACCATCAGTACCATCCACAAGATGATGGAGGAGCAACCTGAATACCGCAAGGTACTGAAGAAACAGGTAAAGGGTGCTGACGGACAGATTGATATCAGCTGGATCAACGACGACTTGATAACTTTCGTGAAGGACCGCTTAGGGCACGACCAACGTTATGCCATCGACCCCACAAAGATCAAGGAGGAGTTGGGTTGGTATCCTGAGACATGCTTCGAGGTGGGTATTGTGAAGACCATCGAGTGGTACCTGAACCACCAGGATTGGGTGGAGCAGGTAACGAGTGGTGACTACCAGAAGTACTACGAAAAAATGTATGGCAATCGTTGACCGTTAAAGCTTAGCTTTAATGGATGTGTGTAGGCAACTTTCTGGAGCAGCGAGCGCCAATGATGCTTGCATCAATTTGGCCGAGTCGTGACAGAATAGGGAGAAGCCAAATATCTGCTCGCAGTCAGCCGCCGGCACATCCATAAGGCGAAGAGCCACTATGAAGCATAATTATCAATTTCCCGGCATCATTACGACGCCGGTCTTTTTTTTGCCATCCATCTTCACCACCAGCGGCGTATCGAAATGCACATGCCTCAGGTAGGTGGTTTCCTCCACGGCAGGCTGCGCATTCAGAAACTCCTGGTTGTAGATGCCATCGTTCATGTAGGCATTAATAGTGAAATAGCCCACGCCAAATGAGGTGAGGTTCTGGAAGAAGTGGGTGCCCTGACTTGGGTCCACCCGATAGTTCGTCAAGCCAGCCTCTACGATGATACGAGCCGCACTGATGTGAGGCCATTTCACTGGGATGCCCAACCAGGTGTCACTGCTTCCCCAACGTCCGGGACCAATAAGGATATAGTTCTTGTCCTGGTCGAGGAACCGCTGGTTGATTTTCTCAATCTCCCAGGCAATAGCTTGGTTGTTCTGTGCGTTATAGTTGTCGGTCTTCACATAAATCACATCCTGTATCTCGTTCATGATGCCGTGACCCAACGAGTTGTTCGACTTCAGCAAGAGTTGGTCGTCAGGTATCTGCGACAGGTCTTCCTCCAAGTTCTCCTTGGCATCCACGATAGGTCGGATTTGCAGGAGGTAGAACGTGCTTACCTCGTTCTGGTCTTTCGCCAACTTAGCGGCAAACTCAATCTCCACAGGTCGGCGCATCTCCTCCTGACCGTACTTCAATGACAATTGCAAAATGCGTGGCAATGGGAAGATATCGTGTTGCAAGATATTGGCAAAGGTAATGACTTTTCTGCCACCAGGGTAGATGCCATCACGAATCACCTGATCGTAGGGGTCGAAGGTCGAAGCGATATAGTTCAGTGAACCGTCTTTCTCGGCATCCTTCACGCTCAGTTTCAAGAGGTTGAAACCATCGTTGATGGAGAAATCCTGACCGGTATTGGTCATGTCGAGCGCATAGAAACGTGTCTGCGTCTCACGCAAAGCCAAATCCAACTCACTGGTTTGCAATACCTTGTTGGGGTGGTAGGGCGATAGACGAAGCGTCAAACCACCATCTACGATGTATTTGCCCAAGCCCAGTGCCAAGCTCACCGTACCTTCCTCAGGCTTCTCATCACCGATAGGGTAGTAATTCAGTGAACGTCCCACACCCGAGAAAGAAGGGTAGTAATGGTCGCCATACTGGGTGCCCACCACCTCTTGCAGGATAACAGCCATCTTCTCTTGGTCGATGACATTGCTCGTGGCCTGCATATATGCCTTCGAGTCCTTGAAGAATACAGAGGCATACACACCTTTGATGGCATCGCTCAGCATGCGGAGCATCTCGTACTTATCGTCGCGGTTAGGAATCATATAGGTGCTATAGATACCTGCAAATGGCTGGTAGTGTGAGTCTTCCAATAACGATGACGAACGTATGGCGATGGGCGATTTCACAGCATCGAAGAAGGTGAAGAAGTCTTCTACCAAACGCTCAGGCAAGCGGGCCTTGAGGAAGTACTTCAAGATGGTTTCGTCGTCAGCATCCGAGAGGGCTATCTGGTAAAGGTTGTTGGTAGCCATGAACTCATCGAACACATCGGTACACAGTACCACCGTCTTGGGCACCATGATGCGGGCGTTTTCGAACTCATCAAACTCGGCATGTCGCTTCAGGAAGTTGTCGATGAATGCCAAGCCACGGCCTTTACCACCCAGCGATCCCTCGCCGATGCGGGCAAAGTTGGAGTAGCTGTCGAAGCGGTCGCGCCTGAAGATAGCCACCACGCCCTGGTTCTTCATCTTGCGGTACTTCACGATGGCATCGAAGATGATTTCTCGATGGGCATCAACGTCCTGCAAGCTGTTCCAGGTGATAGGTTTCAGGAACTCGGCAATGGGGAAGATGGCACGCGAGTAGAGCCAGCGACTCATGTGGTTGCGACTGATATGGTAGAGGAACGACTCGGTAGGGATGGCAAACAGGATATGTTGCAACTCCTTGAGGTTCTTTACCGTAGCAATCTTCTCGTGCGTCATTGGGTTGCGGAAGACAAAGTCGCCGAAGCCCACCTTCTCACGCAGGATCTCACGCAGGTCGAGGTCCATGTGCTTCGAGTTCTTGTCGATGAAAGCCGCCCTGAACTTCTTGGCATACAGGGTGTTCTCAATCTCGGCCGATTGTATGATGAGTGGCACGAAGGGGTCGTTCTTGCGCACATGATGACAGAACTTAATGCCCGCCAAGGGGTCTTTCTCCTGTCCTTTGACCTGTGGGAAACGTACGTCGGTGATGACACCTAATATATTATTCTTATATTGCTCGTAGATGCTTACCGCCTCCTCATAGGTACGGGCCAGGGCAATCTTTGGACGTCCACGCAAACGCAGGGTACGCTGGTGCTCGTTCAGTGCCTCGTCGGCAAACTCCTGACTTTGTTGGAGGACGAACTTATAAAGGTTAGGCAGTATGGATGAGTAGTAACGGATGCCGTCTTCCACCAGCAGGATGACCTGCACACCCACCTCCTGCACATCGTGCTCCAGGTTCATCTTGTCCTCCAGCAGTTTCAGGATAGACACGATGAGGTCGGTGTTGCCCAACCAGCAGAACATATAGTCGAAGGCACTCAGGTCCTCGTTGGCCATGCGTTTCGTGATACCGTGACTGAAAGGTGTCAGTATCACCATCGGGATGTTGGGATATTGCTTCTTGATGCTACGAGCCACATCGAAGGTCTCGTTATCGCCCGTACCCGGCATACAGATCACCAGATCGTACTCCAGCATCGCCAACTGCTCAATGGCCTCTTCGTAGGTGGTTACCTGAGTGAAGCGGGGAGGGTAGCGCAAAGAGAGTGACGAGTACTCAATGAAAATCTTCTCCTCTATGCGTCCGTCGTCTTCCAGCATGAAGGCATCATACGGATTGGCAATCAGCAATACGTTATAGATGCGCTTCGTCATCAGTTTGGCAAACTGGGTGTCGCGCAGGTATAAACGGTTTATGTTCTGCTTACTTAACATCTTATATCTTACACATTAATTTTCAAAGTTGAAGTTGGAGATTTCAAACTCCATCGCCTTGATATGGTCCTCTATCGATTTAATCAAACTCACGTTCAGCTTTTCCAAAGCAGTCAGTGGGGTGGGGCGAGAGGAAGCCTTGTACCATGGTTGACGGTCGAAGTAATCCTGAATGGCTTGGTCGCTCGTGAATCGTTCCCCATGACGGGCAAAGATTTCATTCCTCATCAGACGCAAAATCTCCTTAGGGAAATGGGTCAGCATCTGACGGTTCAGCGGTCTTACCGAGGCGAAGGCCCAGATGCCATCCACGCCTTTGTAGGGCGATTGTGTTTTCTTCAGGGTGAACTCTTCTGTTATCGAAGGCATGTGATCCACCGTTGGTTCATCGTGTATTACCTTGCCTTCCAAACCTTCGTCCGTCAAGTTAAAGCCCCATTCCATAGGTCCCATCAGTGCCCCTGAACCTCCGGCACCTGGTTGCTCTATCCCTTCAGTATTGGCATAAGCACCGCCATGACTCATCCGACCCATGCCATATTGAATCAAAAAGCTGTAGTCGGCCACTTCATCCCTCTGCTCATGTATCGTGTCAAAGAGGCCAGGATCACGGGTCTCCTCATCCACTCCCTCAAACATCTCGGGCAACCCAAACAGGTATTGCTTTTCGTCGGATGAAGTGTAAATGCCATCCAGCATATCGTGCAGGTCAATGAAGTTCCAAACAGGCTGCTCAACGGTCACTTGGGTCAAGATGTTATATACCTTTCCGTCTTCCCGCTCCACCATCAGATAGGTGTCACCCATCTTGTACAAGGAAATGGTCAGCCCACGACTCTCATCCGTTCCGGTTGCCCCCGTTGCTTTGATGGTGTAGCAAAGGGTGTTGGCCGCCACGTTATACATCAGTAATTCGTTGTCATCTTCGCCACTCCCCATCATTTGAAGCACCACCTCGCCGTCCCACCAGTAAAGGGTGGCGTCTTTCAGGACAGACAAGTCCATGGCGGTCATCGTCTTGTCCTTTTGTTGCATAATGGATGAACGCCACTGTAGCAACTCCTCAGTGGGATATCGCTGACTGAATGCTGTGACGGCCGTGACAACCATCCATGATATCAAGATTATTCGTTTCATACGTCCAATAGGATATGCTTCTTATTAGGATGCAAAAATAATATTTTTCCATATTTCTTACAATTATTTTCGTTATTTCAATAAATATACTTACATTTGCATCGTTAAACTAATAGAACCTATATGCTATGAATATTGATAGAATTATGTCGAATTTGGAGGCAAAGCACCCAGGTGAGTCTGAATACCTCCAGGCAGTAAAAGAAGTTCTTCTTTCCATTGAAGATGTTTACAACCAGCATCCTGAGTTTGAAAAGGCTAAGATTATTGAGCGACTTGTAGAGCCCGATCGTATCTTTACCTTCCGTGTTACTTGGGTTGACGATAAGGGTGAGGTGCAGACCAATTTGGGCTACCGTGTGCAGTTTAACAATGCCATTGGCCCGTACAAAGGTGGTTTGCGTTTCCATGCATCAGTAAATCTGTCAATTCTGAAGTTCTTGGGCTTCGAGCAGACATTCAAGAATGCATTGACTACTTTGCCTATGGGCGGTGGTAAGGGTGGTTCTGACTTTTCTCCTCGTGGCAAGAGTGACGCTGAAATCATGCGTTTCTGCCAAGCTTTCATGTTGGAGCTGTGGCGCCATGTAGGTCCTGAGATGGATGTTCCTGCAGGTGATATCGGTGTTGGTGGCCGTGAGATCGGTTATGTGTTTGGCATGTACAAGAAGCTCACTCGTGAGTTCAGCGGTACCTTCACTGGCAAGGGTCTCGAATATGGCGGTTCACTGATTCGTCCTGAGGCAACAGGTTTTGGTGCCCTCTATTTCACCAAGCAGATGATGGCTACCCGTGGTCTCGACCTGAAGGGTAAGACAGTTGCTGTTTCTGGCTTCGGCAATGTGGCTTGGGGTGCTGTAACTAAAGCTACTGAGCTGGGTGCTAAGGTGGTTACCATTTCTGGTCCTGATGGATATGTGTATGACCCAGATGGCATCAGTGGCGACAAGATTGACTATATGCTGGAGTTGCGTGCTTCAGGTAACGATGTGGTGGAACCATACGTTGAGGTTTATCCTAACGCTAAGTTCTTCGCAGGCAAGAAGCCTTGGGAGCAGAAGGTAGATGTAGCATTGTGTTGCGCTACCCAGAATGAGCTGAACGGTGATGATGCTCAGATGTTGATAGACAACAAGACCTTGTGCGTGGCTGAGGTATCTAACATGGGATGTACACCAGAGGCTATCGATAAGTTTATCGAACACAAGATGTTGTTTGCTCCAGGAAAGGCTGTTAATGCGGGTGGTGTGGCTACTTCTGGCTTGGAAATGTCACAAAACGCTATGCATTTGAGTTGGAGTGCTGCTGAGGTTGATGAGAAGTTGCATAATGTAATGCACAACATCCACGAGCAGTGCATCAAGTACGGTACACAGCCTGATGGTTACATCAACTATGTGAAGGGTGCAAACGTAGCTGGCTTCATGAAGGTGGCTCATGCTATGATGGCTCAGGGTGTAATCTAATGCATGTTTTATTGAAAGAATAGATACACTGTATTCTATAAGAAACTTTGTTTAGTTGTATTTGTATTTGTGGTTTGTGCCGCCGGCAGTCTGTGAAGATAGCGGGCGGCAAATTTTTTTGTTTCTAAGATTATCAAATATTGCTAACGCTGGCTGAATTTCTTCCACTAAAAATCGCTCACGTTTTCCTAAACCGCAAAAACTCGCTACGCTCAAACAGGTTTGCGTTTTTATACGGAAAACTTTCCCGATTTTACATAAATTGCTCATGCTCGGCACAGTTTAAGCAAGCTTAACTCTGCTCTCGCTTAATCGCAATTTTCTTCACGCTTCAGAAATATATGCCAGCTTTTAGCAATGTTCGATATTTAAACGGAGCAATGTGGATGTGTGTAGGCGACACATCTGCTCGCAGTCAGTCGCCGGCACATTCACAATGCGAAGTAAAGTGCTGTCCATAAAAAAACTCCCCATCGCTGAGGAGGTTTTTTATACAGGAATCAAGATTGAGTTAGCAATATTTGATGTCAATAAAGGCGAAAATTAAACTAGCTTGCCGATCCATTCATCTTTGTCGCCAGGAAGCAGGTCAACCACTGGCACCTCAATCATGGTGTAGCAACCCGGTTTGCGACGCATAGCAGCACGAGCGGCACAAACCAATACCTGACCCGTCAGGGCAGGGTTGTTGATGTGCATGTTGAACTCGAACAACTGGTTCTGTGTCTTGCCAGATACACCCTTGCGCGTCAGGTTCACACCATGACCCATATCCTTCAGGTCATCCACACAAGGCACTTGCATCACATGCGTCTCATCGCTGGCAAAATATGGGTCGGTCTTGATGGCACGCTCCACATCCTCAAACTTGTAGCCGTCCTCCAGCTCCACATAAACCATGCGGCGATGGATGCCAGTGCCCACAGGAATGGTCATCGACAATGCAGCTTTCACACCCTCTTTCGATTTCACGGCTACGGTATGCCCCATGCTCATGCCAGGACCGAAGTTGGTATAGCTGATGCCCTTAGGGGCTATGGCCTGCATCAGGGTACGCACCACTGAGTCAGATCCTGGATCCCATCCGGCAGAGATGATTGAGACTGTATTGTGAGCCTTTGCCACCTCTTGCAGTGATTTGCGCAGGGCAGGAATCTGTGTATGTATGTCGAAGCTGTCAACGGTGTTGATGCCCAGTGCTAAGATGTCCTTAGCATAGCTCTCCACGCTACGGGTGGGGGTACTCAGAATGGCCACATCCACGTCGTTCAGCTCGCGAATATCCTTTACTACCTTTATGTCCTTCAGCTCGGCAGGACAGTTCTCTGCTCCAGCACGACGGACAATACCTACTACCTCGAAATCTTGTGCTGCTTGCAACGCTTCCAGCGTGAAGCGTCCAATGTTGCCATAACCTACTATGGCTGCTCTGATTTTCTTCATAATCTGTATGTATTTGTTGTAAAAAACTAAAGTTTGGTTGCAAAAATACACAAAAAGCTTGTAACAAAAAAGCAATTTTCGAAGATTAACGCAGAACTATCGTAAAATAAAGGCAGGACGGGGAAAAACGAGGAATTGAGGTATGGAGAGAAAAGGCAACTTGATGCGGATTGGCGCAGGAGTTAGGTCTCTAAATCGTAACCCCTTTGAGCCTTGTCTGACAGTTAAACTTTTCTAATTCCAAGGGAGCGAAAAAGGCGGAATGACGCAATTCAAACTGACTGGTTTTCGACTCAACGATCTGCAATGAATTGCTGAAAAAGCATCTCAAAAAAAGGTATTATATTTGCAGCCTGAAGTTAAAAAGGAATTAGAGATGAGATCAACATTCAAGATTTTGTTCTACGCGAACAAGGGTAAGGAGAAGGATGGGAGTGTTCCTATCATGGGCAGGATTACCATTAACGGTACACAGTGCCAGTTTTCATGCAAACACAGCATACCGCTGGCCATGTGGGACGTGAAGGGCAACTGTGCCAAGGGACGCAGCAAGGAGGCATTGCAGATTAACCGAGACCTCGACAATATCAAGGCACAAATCATCAAGCACTATCAGCACCTGTCAGACCGTGAGGCTTTTGTCACGGCAGAGATGGTTCGCAACTCCTATCAGGGATTCGGCAGTGAGTATGAGACTCTGCTGAATGCCTTCGACAAGGACATTGCCAGTCTCAAGAAGCGCGTAGGAAAAGATAGGGTAGCAAGTACGCTGTGGGCTATGCAACGTTCACGGAAGGACGTTTCCGATTTTCTCCAGTCTAATCTCCGTCGTACAGACATATCTATGTTAGAACTTACCCCTGAGTTCATCAAGGACTTCGCTGCTTATCTCAGCACGGACAGAGGACTTGCCAACGGAACCATCTGGCAGCGTTGTATGTGGCTGAAAGGCGTTGTTCTTAGAGCGCATTATAACGGCAAGATTCCTCGTAACCCATTTGCACAGTTTCATATCAGTCCGAATTGCAAGGAAAGGGCATATCTGACAGAGGATGAACTGAAGACTGTCATGACCCATGAGTTTGAGGATACCGACCTTGCTTTTGTGCGTGATACTTTTATCTTTGTCTGCTTCACCGCCCTTTCGTTCATCGACGTGAAGGAACTGACAACGGATAACATCGTGGAAGTCAATGGTGACAAATGGATCATCGGCAGGAGGCATAAGACGAACATTCTATTCCAAGTAAAACTGATGGATGTACCATTGCAGATTATCGACCGCTACAAACACCTGCAAGAAGAGAAACTGGTGTTCGGCAAGATGAACTACTGGTCGATGTGCAAGAAGCTGAAGACTGTCATGAAAGCCTGTGGTATCGAGAAACCAATCTCATATCACTGTTTTAGTCACAGTTATTTTTGCAACCCAATTAAAATCAACTTGTTAGACGGTTTGCAATAGGTAACTGCTAACGGATAAGAAACGAGCTGATTGCTTTTGTCCGCTCTGACTTGCTTCTTACCAAAGAACACTTTTTCTGTGTTTGCAAAGGTAGTAA
>JAFSPM010000040.1 GCA_017442855.1 Bacteroidaceae bacterium
GCCGGGGTTCCACCTCTTCCCATCCCGAACAGAGAAGTTAAGCCCGACCACGCCGATGGTACTGCCCACAAGGTGGGAGAGTAGGTAGCCGCCGTCTTTGATGAAGCGGTCTTTGGGTCTTTCCTGAAGACCGCTTTTTTTGTTGTTATTAATATAAGTATTCTCTTTTTATGTAAAAATGTTACGCTGCCACTTAAAAAAGTAACGATTTTGTTTGATGTCAGCAATATTTTCTTTAACTTTGCATCGTTTTTAAAGGATGTGACAATGAAAATAAACAATACATATATTCTACTGAGCGGCATTATTATTCTACTGGCGAGCGTCGGCGGAAGTGAGATGTGTGCGTAAATATATGTAATATTAAAAATATTGAGCCTTTCTCACTTCCACAGTGTGAAAGGCTCTTTTTGTTGAATTATATTTAATTGAAATATGAGCGAAAGATTATTTATTTTTGATACCACGTTGCGTGATGGTGAGCAAGTGCCTGGATGCCAACTTAACACAGTTGAAAAGATACAGGTGGCTAAGCAACTTGAAGCTTTAGGTGTAGATATTATTGAAGCTGGTTTCCCGATCTCAAGTCCTGGTGATTTTAATTCTGTGATAGAGATATCTAAGGCTGTTACCTGGCCAACTATCTGCGCATTGACTCGTGCTGTGGAAAAAGATATTGATGTGGCAGCAGAATCTCTGAAATATGCCAAACGAAAGCGTATTCACACAGGCATTGGAACAAGTGATGAACATATAAAGTATAAATTCAACTCAAATAGGGAAGAAATCATTGAACGTGCCGTAGCTGCAGTTAAATATGCTAAGAAGTATGTAGATGATATTGAATTTTATGCAGAGGATGCTGGTCGCACAGATAATGAATACCTAGCTAGAGTTGTAGAGGCTGTGATAAAAGCAGGTGCCACTGTCGTAAATATTCCAGATACTACAGGCTATTGTTTGCCAATGGAATATTATGAGAAAATCAAGTACCTCAAGGAACACGTGGATTGTGTTGATAAAGCGATTCTCTCAACACATTGCCACAATGATTTAGGAATGGCTACGGCCAATACTTTACATGGTGTGTTGGCAGGTGCCCGTCAGGTGGAAGTAACCATCAATGGAATAGGTGAGCGAGCTGGAAACACGTCTTTAGAAGAGATAGCTATGATCCTGAAATGTCATAAAGCTATAGGAGTGGATACCAATATCAATACCACCAAGATTTATCCTACCAGTCGTATGGTAAGTGGTTTGATGAATATGCCTGTTCAGCCCAATAAAGCCGTTGTGGGTAGAAACGCATTTGCTCATTCCAGTGGTATTCATCAAGATGGAGTGCTCAAAAATGTCAATACTTATGAGATAATGGATCCAAAGGACGTAGGTCTGGATGAAAACTCTATTGTACTGACTGCCCGTAGTGGTCGTGCTGCATTGAAATATAGAATGAGTGTACTGGGTGCAGATGTTTCTGATGAGAAGAAAGTAGATCAGATTTATGAAGCTTTCTTACGTCTGGCAGACAAGAAAAAAGAGATTACTGATGATGACGTGATGATGTTAGCAGGAGCTGATAGAACAGCTGCTCATGCTATCAAACTTGATTTCCTGCAAGTAACTACGGGTATGGGCGTCCGTAGTGTGGCAAGTATTGGATTGGATATTTCAGGTCAGAAGTTTGAAGCTGCTGCCACAGGAAATGGTCCGGTTGATGCTGCTATAAAGGCTTTGAAGAAGATTATTCTTAAACAGATGACGTTGAAGGAATTTACCATTCAGGCTATCAGTAAGGGTAGTGATGACGTGGGTAAGGTACACATGCAGGTGGAGTATGATGGAAGTATGTATTACGGATTTGGTGCTAATACCGATATTGTGACAGCATCAGTTGAAGCCTACATTGATTGTATCAATAAGTTCAAGATTAAAAAAGCAGAATAATTAGATATGAATACTTTATTTGACAAAATCTGGGATGCCCATGTGGTACAGCAGATAGAGGATGGTCCCACTCAACTTTACATCGATCGTTTGTATTGCCATGAGGTAACCAGTCCGCAGGCGTTCGCTGGTATGAAACAGAGAGGATTGAAATGTCTGCGTCCTGCTCAAATCTTCTGTATGCCGGATCATAATACACCTACACATGATCAGGATAAGCCTATAGAGGATCCTGTTTCCAAGAAACAAGTTGATACCTTGGCTCAAAATGCCGCTGATTTTGGTTTGAATCATTTTGGTATGATGCATCCTAAGAATGGTATTATCCATGTTGTAGGTCCTGAGCGAGGGTTGAGTTTGCCTGGTATGACCATTGTATGTGGCGACTCTCATACCTCTACGCATGGAGCTATGGGAGCTGTGGCATTTGGTATAGGTACCAGTGAGGTGGAAATGGTTCTGGCTTCTCAATGTATTTTGCAACAGAAGCCTAAATCTATGCGTATCAACATCTCTGGCTCCTTAGGCAGGGGTGTAACTGCCAAAGATGTAGCCTTATATTTGATGTCTAAGATTTCAACTTCTGGTGCTACCGGCTATTTCGTGGAATATGCAGGATCAGTGGTAAAAGACCTTTCTATGGAAGGACGCCTCACACTTTGTAACCTTTCTATCGAGATGGGTGCCCGTGGTGGTTTCATCGCTCCTGATGAAAAGACTTTCGATTATTTAAAAGGTCGCGAATATGCTCCTACAGGTGAAGCGTGGGATAAGGCTGTTGCTTATTGGAAAACGTTGAAGAGTGGAGAAGATGCCGTTTTTGACAAGGAGCTTTGTTTTGATGGAGCCGATATCCAACCAATGATTACTTATGGAACAAACCCAGGTATGGGTATGAGCATTACCGATTGCATTCCTACCTTGGAAGGAATGGGTGAAGCAGCTCAGGCTTCATTTATGAAGTCTATGAACTATATGGGCTTCCAACCAGGTCAGCGATTGTTAGGACATCCTATAGACTATGTTTTCCTTGGTGCTTGTACCAATGGCCGCATCGAAGATTTCCGTGCTTTTGCATCAGTGGTGAAAGGCAAAAAGAAAGCCGATGGTGTGACTGCATGGTTAGTGCCAGGCTCTTGGGCTGTTGACCAACAAATTCGTATGGAGGGTTTGGATGTTGTGCTTAAGGATGCAGGGTTTGAGATTCGTCAACCTGGTTGCTCAGCTTGTTTGGCTATGAACGATGATAAAATTCCTGTAGGCAAATATTCTGTATCCACCAGTAATCGCAACTTTGAAGGTCGTCAAGGTCCTGGTTCGCGAACCATACTGGCCAGTCCGTTAGTTGCTGCCGCCGCTGCTATTACAGGTGTGTTAACCGATCCAAGAACTATCATTTAAGTGCATTATGAAACAAAAATTCAATATTATCACCAGTACTTGTGTGCCACTTCCATTAGAGAATGTTGACACAGACCAGATTATTCCAGCCCGCTTTTTAAAAGCTACAGACAAGAAAGGTTTCGGAGAGAATCTTTTCCGTGACTGGAGGTATGATAAGCAAGGTAATCCGATTAAGGATTTTGTTTTGAATGATCCCACATATAGTGGTGTAGTGTTAGTAGCTGGCAAGAATTTCGGCAGCGGAAGTAGTCGTGAACATGCTGCTTGGGCCATTGCAGACTATGGCTTCCGTGTGGTGGTGAGCAGTTTCTTTGCTGATATTCATAAGAATAACGAACTGAACAACTTCGTGTTGCCTGTAGTGGTGAGTGAACAGTTTTTACAGGAACTCTTCGATTCTATTAGTGCTAATCCAAAGATGGAGGTAGAAGTGAATTTGCCTAACCAGACCATTACGAACAAAGCTACTGGCAAAAGTGAACAGTTTGAAATCAATGCCTACAAGAAGCATTGTCTGATAAACGGACTTGACGATATCGATTTCCTCTTGGAAAATAAGGATAAGATAGAGGCTTGGGAGAAGAAGAATGAAAGATAGTTTGCTGCGTGAAATAGAAATCATGGACACCACCTTACGCGATGGTGAACAGACCAATGGCGTTTCTTTCGTCCCACACGAGAAACTGATGATTGCCCGTCTGCTGTTGGATGGTGTCAAGGTCGATCGAATCGAAGTGGCTTCAGCTCGTGTGTCTGATGGAGAACACGAAGCAGTGACTATGATTTGTGATTGGGCAAAGCGACACAACCATCTGAACCAGGTGGAGGTGTTGGGTTTTATTGACGGACATACTTCTGTTGATTGGATACATTCCACAGGATGCCGAGTTATCAATATGCTTTGCAAAGGCTCTGAAAAGCATTGTACCTATCAACTAAAGAAAACGGTGGCTGAGCATATCGAAGATATCAAGCAAACTTTAGCGTATGCTACTTCGCTTGGAATGGAGGCTAATGTCTATCTTGAGGACTGGAGCAATGGCATGAAAGATTCCCCCAACTATGTGTTTAAGTTGATGGATGCACTTACACAAACCAGCATCAAACGATTCATGCTGCCAGATACACTGGGTGTCCTAAATCCATTGCAGACGCATGATTTCATCAAGAAAATGGTGAAACGCTATCCTCAAGCACATTTTGATTTTCATGCACATAACGATTACGACCTAGCGGTGAGCAATGTGCTGGCTGCTGTGTTTGGAGGTTGTAAAGGCTTGCATACCACCATTAACGGCTTGGGAGAACGTGCTGGAAATGCGCCACTTGCTAGTGTGCAAGCCATATTGAAAGATCATTTCAATGCAATTACTCATATTGATGAGAGCCGTCTGAACGAAGCCAGTCGTATTGTATCATCCTATTCTGGTATTCCAATAGCTCCTAATCGTCCAATTGTGGGCGAGAGTGTCTTTACTCAGGTAGCAGGAGTGCATGCTGATGGCGATAACAAGCGCAACCTTTATTGCAATGACCTGTTGCCCGAACGCTTTGGACGTAAGCGTGAATATGCTTTGGGTAAGAACAGTGGCAAGGCCAATATCCGAAAGAATCTCGAAGAGTTAGGCCTTGACCTTGATGACGTTTCTATGCGCAAAGTCACTGAACGTATTATCGAGTTAGGTGATAAGAAAGAGCTGGTAACCCCAGAAGACTTGCCGTATATTGTGTCTGACGTACTGAAGCATGGCGTTACCAACGACAAGGTGAAGCTGAAGAGCTATGTTATCAACCTGGCTTACGGCCTAAAACCAATGGCGATGCTAAAAATCGAAATTAACGGTCAGGAATACGAGGAGAGTTCTAGTGGAGATGGTCAGTACGATGCTTTCGTTCGAGCTTTGCGTAATGTTTATAAGAAGACATTAGGGCGTAAGTTCCCAATGCTGACCAACTATGTGGTAAGTATTCCTCCTGGTGGACGTACCGATGCGTTGGTGCAGACAGTTATTTCATGGAGCTTTGATAACCGTGAGTTCCGCACCCGAGGTTTGGATGCCGACCAGACGGAAGCCGCTATTAAAGCTACCTTCAAGATGCTTAATATGATAGAGGATGAATACGAATCAGGCAAAGACCTGTACGAAGAAAATGATAATGATTAAAAAAGATTACATATTATGAATTTCAAGATTGCTGTATTGGCCGGCGATGGTATCGGTCCTGAGATTTCAAAGGTAGGCGTTGATGTGATGAACGCTGTATGCAAGAAGTTTGGACACCAAGTGTCTTACGAATATGCTATCTGTGGTGCAGATGCCATTGATAAGGTGGGTGATCCTTTCCCAGAAGAAACATTCCAAGCTTGTATGAGGGCTGATGCCGTATTGTTCTCTGCTGTTGGTGATCCTAAGTTTGACAACGATCCTACAGCTAAAGTACGCCCTGAGCAAGGCTTGTTGGCTATGCGTAAGAAGTTGGGTCTCTATGCCAATATCCGTCCGATGCAGACCTTCAAAAGCCTGTTACACAAGTCACCTTTGAAGGCAGAATTGGTAGAAGGTGCTGATTTTATCACTATCCGTGAGTTGACTGGTGGAATGTATTTCGGTGAGAAGTACCAAGATAATGACAAGGCTTATGATACTAATTTCTATTCTCGTCCTGAAATAGAACGTATCTTGAAGGTGGGCTTCGAGTATGCCCGTAAGCGCAACCATCACCTCACCATTGTGGATAAGGCAAATGTGCTGGCTTCCTCTCGTTTATGGAGACAAATAGGGCAGGAGATGGCACCACAATACCCTGATGTAAAGACTGACTTTATGTATGTTGACAATGCTTCTATGCGCATGATTCAAGAGCCTAAGTTCTTCGATGTAATTGTGACGGAGAATACTTTCGGTGATATCCTCACCGACGAGAGCTCATGTATCAGCGGCTCTATGGGTTTGTTGCCATCAGCATCTACTGGCGATCATACTCCAGTGTTTGAGCCTGTGCATGGTTCTTGGCCACAAGCTAAAGGTTTGAATATTGCCAATCCGTTGGCACAGATCTTGTCAGACGCTATGATGTTCGAGTATTTTGACCTCAAGGCAGAGGGCGCTTTGATTCGTGAGGCTGTTGATGCTTCCATCGAGGCCAATGTACGTACACCTGAGATTCAAGTGGAAGGTGGTGCTAAGTATGGCACGAAAGAAGTTGGCGCTTGGATTGTTGACTATATTGAAAAAGCATGATGACAAGATTTCTGTTGTTTTTGTCATGTTGTTTCTTAGGGGTGTCTTGTGCAGAGGATAAGTCCTTGCCCAAGGCACCTGTATATTCAGACATGACGCAATGGTACATATCAGATCGTAATGCCGATGCTGATATGTTTTATGTAATCTCTACCGAGATTGGCGATTACACTTTAGAAGATGGTACTATTCGCCATTTGGCAGATACTTATCTCGATTTGACACGCCAGCCAATGTATGGCGAGATGTTGGGTGTAGATACGCTGACCAGTGGTAAACTCAACTATTACTCTCCATATTATCGTCAGTGCTCGTTGCATTCGTTTGCATCTGACAGTGCTTCTATACGTTTCAACATAGCTTTGGATGATGCACGCCGTGCTTTTGCTTATTACCTGCAACACTTCAACAACGATAGACCCTTTGTCTTGGCAGGTTTCAGTCAAGGAGCCATGATAGCACGTGAATTGCTAAAGGAGATGGATGCATCTGTCTATCAACGAATGGTAGCGACGTATCTTATTGGTATCCGAGTGTCGGATGCTGACTTACAGGCTAATCCACATATTGTTCCTGCCAAGGGAGCTGATGATACTGGCGTTACTATCTGTTACAACAGTATGCGGGGAGAAGATGCCAACTATCCTGCACAGGATGGTTCTAATGTGTTGGCCATCAATCCTGTCAACTGGCGTACTGATGATCAGGCAGCTGCACTTATTACCGAACCCTCTCCCTTGAAACCAGTTCATGAACAGCAAAAAGACACTATGACTGTTCAGCTGGACACAATATCCAATCTTCTTTTAGTGTCTGGTTATTCAGCTACCGACTATATATTGCCTCTCATAGGTACTTCTACTAGCTACCATACCCGTGAAATATGGCTCTATCGTGACCAACTGAAAGAGAATATTCAGCAACGAGTGGATGCCTTTTTGAATCGATAATTTAGGTTGTAATATCTTCTTTCCTTTACCTTCCTTCCGAACTGATAAACACTGTTTTGTTATGTTTTTTACTAGATTTCTGTAAAAAATATGACGAAACTGTTTGTCAGTTGGAAATATTGTCTTTTCTTTGCAAAAAGAAATTCGAAGTCTTTTTTATTAGAAAATTAAATTTGGTATGGTGAAGTCAAAGAACAACTCTTCTAAAGATACTGCTCATAAAACCGTGAGGGGTAAGAGCAGAGAACTGCTTAAGGTACAAAGCCGTATTCATGAGATCAAAGATAAGAAAAGCCTCATCAATGTTCCCTATAGAAAAATGATCAGTTCTACTATGGTTAAGAGTCTTAACCAGAGTATTCGGCTAAAGTTGGAAGAGGAGAAAGTATATAGAGATTCCAAATACACGGCCAGGCAAATGGCCATAGAGCTGCAAACCAATACCCGCTACCTTTCTGCTGTTGTAAACTCTTGTTTCAGGAAGAGTTATTCTTCTTTAATTAATGAATACCGTCTCAAGGAGGCTGTGAAACTGTTGGCTGACAAGCATTATAAAAATAAAACGATTGAGGAAATAGGACTGATGGTAGGCTTTGCTAATCGTCAGTCGTTCTATGCGGCTTTCTCCAAATTTGTAGGTGAAACGCCTCGCAATTTCCGTCTAAAGTTTATATAAGATCAATCAACTATTGTCTGGTGTGACGAATGATTTCTTTCCTTTGGAAATCATATAAAGTGATGCATCTCAGATGATAATAGGCCAGCCAATAGTTTTGTAATGATGCAATTTGGTTCTGTCGAGCCGATTGCCAATGCGATTGTGCCAACGACAGATCATTTACGTTGGCTTGTCCCCTGATGAAACGTGTTAATGTTGCTGTGTAGGCATCTTCAGCAATGGTTAGGGCTTGCCTTGATGTTTCAACAATTGATTGTCTCTCATTGAATTCGTTTACGCTGTTCATCACATCCAGCTCTGTTACTCGGGCAGTTTCCAAAGCCGATTTCTCTGCCATCTCCACTTGACTCTTGGCAGCTAGGTAAGCATTCTTGCGCTTGCCCCAATCTTTGATGGGAACAGTCAGGGTGACGGTTGCCATATCTTGTGCCTGCGGACGGCGATAAGCATCAGCAAACCTTTCGGCCACCTGGTTCAAACCTATACTGGCATCGATGCTGACACTCAGGTTCTTTTCCACCCTGGCTCGCTCGGCTTCCCTCTTGGCTTCCAAGGTTTGCTGCTGGGCGCTCAGATACGTTGGGTTGTTCTCTCGTGCATATTCGATGGCTTCATCAGCAGATATTTGCAGGTTAGCTAACGAGGAAGGAATAACCAACTCTATGTGAGTGTCACGGTTCATGCCCAAATAGGAAGCCAGCTCCTGCATGGCTCGCTGTTGTGCGATGCGCGCGTTAGCCAACGTATTGCGAGCATTGGTCTTTTCCAACTCCAGGATACTCAGCTCAGCTTTGGAGATACTGGCGATTCGATAGCGTTTCTCAGCTATGGAATAGATGGTGTCGCAAGAGGCCAGATATTCTTCACTCATGCGAAGCTGATCTTGCGCCAAAGCCAGACTGAAGAATTTCTGAACAGCCTCAACTGATGCAGTTTCTGTATCATAAGACAATACCTTCTCGGCCAAAGCAAACTTGAGAGGTTCAATTTGTTTGTCCCATTTTAAGGGGTTGAATCCGAGGAGACTCTGCTTATAACCGATGTTAATGGGAACCGTCATAAACTGCGTGCTGTTGACCTCACCAAAGGTGCGGAGATAGCCCAACTGAGTAGAACCGTAAAACGAACCGCCCCATGATTCCATAGGCTGTTCGGCGTGTATGCCTGCCTGAGAGTAGAATCTTCGTTGGGTACGATAAACATCCACGTCCGCCTCGCTCACATATCTTTGAATGAAGTATCTTTCATATTGAATAGGCGTTGACTGTAGAGAAATCTGCACCTTCCTGCTGGCTTGCCATGACAAGTAGCTGAAGAGTGAAGCATCATATACACTTTGGTATTTTTGAACAGAATAGGAGCTGTCGGTGGCAAGGCTGATGGTACGGTCAAGGTCTAATCGCACCGAATGCTGACCGTTGACACAGGTAGTCACCAATAACAAGCAATATGTAATGACTTTCTTCATGTTTTACTTGAGCATTATTTCTACATTCATCCCATCAAACAAATCGTGTGCCTCAGGTAGTCGAGCTCTAACGGTAATTGCCCCTTGCTGGTCAACTATCGGATTTACTTCAGAAACGATGGCCTCGTACTGGCGGTCTTTGTAAGCGGTCGGAATGGCGATAACCGTTGTGCCTATGCGATATTTCGCTAAATCGGCCTCCATAATCCTGAATTCCACAGCCATATCTTTGGAAGAGATAATGCGACAAACAGGCTCACCCACTTTAGCTATCTCATGTGCCTGTGCCTTCACATTGGCCACAGTGCCATCGAAAGGAGCATTGAGTACAGCGGTTTTCAGCTCGTGCTCAGCTGCTGCCAACTGCTCTTTAGCCAATTGGTATCCAGATTTTATCTCAGCCGTTTGTTTAACCTCAGCAGGTATAGAGGTGGGTACATCTGGATCATATCCTTGGGCAATGATCACATCCTTCATCTGTAGTTCTGATTGCGCAATCTGTTTCTTCTGTTGTTCGATTGTGTTACTCAGACGGAACATGTCGAGTTCAGCTACCCTTTGTCCTTGGCGTACTTGTTGACCATTCTTCACATACATCTGCATAATTGGCAGCGATGACTGGAACGAGAGGTCGGCATAACGTGTGGCCACTACCTTGCCCAATGTAGTGAACCCCTCTGATTTTACCTCAGATGGTGTTGATGTATCTACGGCTTGTAGCTCCTCAGACAGCGTTGCGGTCTCCTGCAGGGTAGTGTCACTGCTTGGCTGACTTTGGCATGCCATCAGCACCAAGCCTGTCATGGTTATGGTTAATATCTTCTTCATATTCTTACAATTGTCTTAAACTCATTTCATAAAACAATCCCTTCTTCTCCATCAATTGTTCGAAGTTGCCTTCTTCTACAATCTTGCCTTTGTCAATTACGATGATGCGGTCGCAATGACGGATGGTGCTCAGTCGGTGAGCGATGATCACACGTGTGCAGTTCAGCTGGTCAAGGTTGTCGCTTACCTGCTTCTGACTGATATTGTCCAAAGCACTTGTAGCTTCGTCAAAGAAGATGATGTCTGGTCTTGAAATCAAGGCACGCGCAATGAGCATACGTTGCTTTTGTCCACCAGAGAAACCACCTCCACCTTCAGATACTACGGTATGCAGACCCATTGGCATATTTCTCACGTCTTCTTCCAAACTGGCCATGCGCAAAGCCTCCCATGCGTCATCATGTGTTGACCAAGGAGCCGTTATAGTGATGTTGTGGAAGATATCACCTGTAAACAGACTACCACTTTGCAGGCAACAGCCAATCTTCCTACGCAGACTGGTCTTGTCCACCTTGTCCAAATCGTAGTTGTCATAATAGATGCCTCCGCTTTGCGCTTTCTCAAAGCCCAACAGCAAACGCATCAGGGTTGATTTGCCACATCCCGATTTACCGGCAATGCCCACATATTCACCCGGCATGATATCCAAGTTGATGTCGTCCAGCACCAGCGGTCCCTCTTCCTGATACCGGAATGACACATGACTCATGTGTATAGCTCCGGTGAGGAAATCCACTTGAGCCGCATTAGCTTCAATCTCCGGCTCGGCATCCAGGATAGGACGCACACTGTCGAGCAGTGGCTTCACTTGTGAAAGTTCGGCAATGGCGTTCTCCAACTCCGTCACAGCTGCAGTCATCATGCCGTAGGCAGAAGTGAAAGCAATGAAGTCGCTGGCAGATATTTTGTTCCTCATCGTAAACCAATATAGGATGGCAGTTCCACCTATGCCAAGCAAAGCCAATAGGGCAGGGAGCAACTTGTTCCAGAACGGAGGGTTATATATCAACTGTGCTTGGTTGGTATATCGCTCCAGCCAACGTGTAAAGGCCCTATTCTCTGAACCAGTGAGCTTCAGCTTCTGTATGCCAGTAAACATATTGTATTCCAAACCGCTTAGCTCGCCTGCCAATTGGGTGTATTTGGCATTTTTGTCCACCTGCAGGTAGTAATAGAACGATATCATAATGGCTTGAAGAACCAAAATGCCTAATGCAGGAAGCAACAGCTTGCCGCCGTAAAACCATAGCTGAACCATATATATAATGGAAAGCGATGAGGTAAGCAGCGCACCCACTGTTTTCTCGCCAATCAGGTTGCACAAAGTAGTGACGTTATACAGCTTCATCATCAGCTCGCCACTGGGGTGCTTGGCAAAGAAAGTTGGAGGCAGTAGGAATGTTCTTGCCATCATGGCACTTTGCGTGTGCAATTCAACAATCTGTTGGATGCGCATGATATACAGGTTACGGTTGAATGAAAGCAGCAACGTACAAACCATTGCGCCTACCAATAGACCGATAATAGGTGCCAGATCGTTGGTGTTGCCTGTTGGAATGATGGTGTCGAAGATAATCTTGTTGACCATAGGAGTGAACATGCCCATCAATACTACCAACAGGGCGGCAATCACCATAAAGAGCAGGTTAGAGCCAGACACCACATTCCACATGTATTTTATAAGGTCTTTCAGCGTCAATTTGCGTAAAGGCAACGGCTTGGTAAACGTATAAGCAGCATGCTGCAACTCATGCTCCATCTCGTGCTTGCTTATGTTTCGAATGGCTCCCTGCTTGTCGCGATATTCATACCCCAAACCATTTCTGGTAGGAATCAGGGCTACCAATCTGCCGTCTTGTGTATGTCCCAATAAAGGTCCCACACACTGTCGCCACCATGTGCCTTTCAGGATGATCTTTCGCATCATGATGCCTCTTGGACGAAGAATGCCTACCAGTTGCTCTTCAGGCGTTTTCAGGTCATCCTCTTCCAACTCATAGTCCTTGATGTTCATCGCCTCCAACAACTGGCGTAAGGCCGACGAGTCGTTCTGTGGAACCACTGTCTCCTTTCGTCGGAAGCCCATTCTCTTGGCTCCCTTCTCCAACGCCTCGGCCAGTGCGGCTTCCTCCATTTGGCGTCGTTTCTTTATTTGGTCGATATATAGTGCCATACGCTTAGTTGTTCTCCATTAAACTACGATACAATCCTTCTTGTGCCATCAGCTCATCGTGTTTGCCCCGTTGCATCACCTTGCCCTCTTTCATCACGATGATCTCGTCGCAGTCACGAATCGTTGACAGGCGGTGGGCGATGATTACCTGGGTTGGTCCCATCTCACGCAGGCTTGTCATCAGCACATCCTCCGTTTTGGGATCGAGAGCACTGGTAGCTTCGTCCATAATCAGGATAGACGGTTCTTTAGCTAAGGCAGTAGCAATCTCAATGCGTTGCCTTTGTCCGCCAGAGAAATTCTGTCCGCCTTTTACAATTTTGGTGGAGAAGCCCTCTGGGCGACTCATGATGTCCTCACGTATCTGTGCGTCGTTGCAGGCCATCATCACGGTAAACTCCTCTATGCTGTTGTCCCACATGCGGATGTTCTGTGTCACCGTGTCATCAAATAACACCACGTTTTGGTCAATTACGCCTATTGAGTTGGTTAGCTCTTCGGCACTGATGGTATCGATTGGACGTCCGTCAAACAGTATCTCTCCGCTCCAGGGCTTATATAGTCCACTGATAAGTTTGGCCAGTGTTGACTTTCCACATCCGCTACTGCCTACAAACGCCACACTCTTACCTGGCTCTATGCGCATATTGAAATCCTGGATCAATGGAGGAAGCAACGGAGAATACCCAAAGGTCACATGCTTCATCTCCACCAGTCCACCCAGCTTGCCCTCAGCCATTTTGCTGTCACCTCCTCGGTGATCTTCAGGATATTTCATTACGTCATCCACACGCTCCATTTGCGAACGCATCTCCACCAATGTCTGGTTGGCGTTTACAATCTCATTGACAGGCGTGATGAAGGCAGACATAAATCCTTGGAATGCCATCAGCATACCTATACTGAGTTCGCCTTTCAGAATCAGCAACGTACCTAATATCAGTACCAGGGTATTGACCAGTCCGTTGGCTAACATCGGCAACAACAGAATCCTTAACTGCATGCTATGTGCATTGGCTGCTATGTTAAACTTTCTGGCCCACAGTCCGCTCCAATATTCATAAAAACCAGCCTCGGCACCAGCAGCCTTGATGCTCTCCATATTGTCGATGCACGACACTGTGGCCGAGTAATATTTCGCCTCGCTCATCTCCATTGAACGGATCATGTTGATGCGTATATTTGACAAATATTGTATGGTAATCAGGTTGATGGCCGCAGCTACTATGCCCACGATAGTCAGTGGAATGGAATAGCTCAACATCAACGTCAGGTACAATACCAACAAGGCAATATTGATAAACTGAGGAGCAATGACATCCACCAATGAGTGGGTGATGGTCTCGTTCAGGTGCTGTCGTTGCTGCAGGTCACCCACGTTACGCATCGAGAAGAAATTCATTGGCAAACGCAGCAGATGCTTGATATATTGCACATTGCCTTTCATAGCCAACGCACCGGCTACTCGTTTGGCATAATTCTCACGCGTCAATACCAGTACGAAGTTAAATATGGCCAATATGGTCATCAGGATGAAGAACCACTTTGCCCACGCTGCATTCCTGCCAGAAAGGATTTCGTCGTAGAAGATACGCGTAAACAAAGGGGTAGCAATGCCCACAATGGCACCTATCAGCGTTAGTATGAAGGTAATCCAGAATGCTTCGCCGGCCCCCTTCATATTTTTCTTGATATAGGTGAGGATGTTGGTCTGGTGTCCACCTTTCACAAACGACTCCGATGGTTCGAATTCCATTGCTACGCCCGTGAACGATTTGCTGAACTCCTCCATAGGCACCTGAATAGGTCCGGCAGCAGGGTCGTTCAGGTGAGCCTTCCCATTCTTGAATCCTCTGAACACCACAAAATGTTCGAAGTTCCAATGGATAATGGCAGGTTGCATGCCATCAAGACCCTCCACGCTCGTACGGTAACCACTGGCTTTCAGTCCATAGTTGCGTGCTGCTTTCAAGATGCTCTTGGCACTGCTACCGTCTCTTGATACGCCACAGGCCTCGCGTACCTCCTCCAGCGGCAACCATTTGCCGAAGTAGGCCAGTACCATAGTCAGCGATGCAGCGCCACACTCCACGGCTTCCATCTGCATCACCACTGGTACCTTTACAACTTTCCGTTTGCTCGCCATACGATTAATTACCCATTATATTGTCGATAGTGTCCATGGACTTGTTCACCAGTACCTCCCACACTTTCTTCTCACTGTTAATGATCTGTATGTTGCACAGCGTACCGTTTTTCATTTCTATCCGCTGACTCTTCTTGCGGCTCCATTTCAGGTTGTCGCCATCGGTGTCAAGCACTACGCGAAGCTCATACATGGGTTGGTCCTTGGGTACGAATGAAGCGAACTGTTCCAGTTTCATGCGCTTCGTCACCTCTGTCTGCAAAGTAGGGAAGGGCTCCAATCCTACCACATGTCCGTAAGCATAGCCCCACGTCTCACGTTGCAGGTCGGCAGGTGTCACCTGCACCTCCATTCCCACTTTCAGCTTGCGCAGGCTCTTGGCATCCACGTAACAAAGAATCTCACGCTCATGAAACTCTGTCTTTTGGGGCATCAGCCATACCACCGCCTCACGCGCCTTGAAGGCTTCCCCTTCAGATAGGTTGCTCAGCAGCACACCATCTCTTGGTGCTGAAAGGGTAGTGGTTGCTAACGAGTTACGCACCCGAATCATGGCATCCCCTTCATTCACTGCTTCCCCATGCTTCACCAATACCTTGTCCACGGTGCCGTCGTAAGGCACACTCACCGATACCGGTTCACCAAAGGGAAATATGATGCCTGTGCCAGTAACCTTGTAGTTGATGGTACCAAATACACACCAAAATATGGCTACCAAGCAGATGATGAGCATGGTTCCCAACACCACCACCAGTGAGGGTGACGTTACCCGTGCCATCTCCTCTTGTTCGCTATGGTCATCAAGTGCATTCAGCGCTTCTTTATTGAATAATTCTGCCATAAAACCGTTTATTGCTGTTTTGATAGCACAAAAATAAGTATTTATTCGTTAAGTAAGTCCATAAATAATAAAAAAAGCATTTCGCTCATTACATCACGGCTTGAACCCTTTCTGCCACACAGCCTTCACACCCTCACAGAAGTTATAGAGGATATGTCCACCTGCGATGCGACGTCCGGCAGGCAGGAAACCACAGATGATACGGGTGATGTGACGCCTAATGTTGAACTCCTTCGGATCATCCACGCCGATGCTTTCTACACGCAGGCTGAAACGGCCAATACCTGGAAGTACAACGGTCTGTCCTTCCCCCAGTTTCTCCTTGAGCAAATCTTCCAGTTCGGTTACAACTGCGATGACGGAACCCTCCGACAAATGACTGTTACGGCAAGCCTCCTCCATGATTTCACGGATGGTTACTTCACCCTGACTGACGGTCTTGGCAAAATACTTGCCATACGAACTGCTACTTTTGATGTTGTTTCTGATAAGTTTGATATGTACTGCCATAATTTATTGTTTGTTTTACCTACATAGCTACACCATGTAGGTTAGTTGATTGATACTTAATGACTTTAACCAAGTGTAGCTTCTTCCAGAAGTTACACTACTTTCGTTAACAGCAAAACAACTTGTTTTGGATTGGTTTTGATACTATCTAACCCCCTTGCAGAGCATCTTAAAGCTACCAAAACAACTTGTTTTGCTGTTACAAGTTACCTTTCTTTGATAAGGAAAGCGGAACCCTGACTCTGACGCTTGCGTATGTAACCCATCTGCACAAGCCTTCGTCCCAGTTCCATGCGTGTGTACCTGCGTTCGTTTCTTTCAGTGTTGATAATGCTAATCCTCATGTTATTGATGTATTATTACATAGTATGCAAATATACGAATAATATACCAATAACCAACATGTTTTAGCCCAAAAAGTGTAACTTTATAAAAAAGGTACACTAAAATATTTATTTAATTTACAATTCGTTAAATGCAAAAGTGTAACTATGTAACTTTTTTATGTATTTCTAATATGAAGTGATTATAGGTAATCTTATTCTTATCTATAAACAAAGAAAAAGCAAGAAGCAATTATTAGTTGCAGAAAGAAGGCTATGTGGTCAAAAACGATATAGTATGCCTGTGTTTGTAAGAATAATAATTGTATCTTTTGTTTTTCTTTAGGTTTCTTCTGTTTCTCGATTTATTATTGTATATTTGTTGCAGAGAAATTAACTGAATTTGACGAAAAATCACCAAGGACAACACCCGCCTGTCTGTAACGGAGATTGCAGAACGCATTGGTATCAACAAGCTTATACCTTCGGAGATGACTCGAAGATGGAAGGTAAAGTAAATAGGAAATAAAATATAAAAAGGATATGATAACGAAAGAAGATATACAAGAATTGTTGCACAGCACAGAGACCTATCGGGTAGAACGTACCGTGTCAACTGGCGACATGGATAAGTTCCAGGAGGCCATCTGTGCCTTTGCCAACGACATGCCTGGTTCGCGTAAGAAGGGCTACTTGATATTGGGTGCCCACGACAACGGGGAACTGTCGGGACTTAAGGTTACCGATGACCTGCTGAAGAAGATTGCTGCCATCCGTAGCAATGGCAATATCCTTCCTATTCCCGTGATGAGCGTTGATAGGTTTACCTTCCCAGAAGGCGACCTTCTAGTGGCTGAAGTGTCCCCTTCTTTTGATACGCCGGTACGTTATCGTGGCCGTACGTTTATACGTATTGGTCCTCGTCGCGACATTGCTTCTGCTGAAGAGGAACGGATTCTGTCTGAACGTTGTGCTGCAAGCCTGCCTACTTTCGACACACGTCCATGCCGAGAGGCCACTATCGACGATCTTGATACTGAAGTTATCGTAAAGGAATATATGCCACGTGCCATTGCATCTGATGTTTTGGCTGATGATCATCGTCAGTTGAAGGAGCAGCTGGCATCCCTGCATCTGTTTAATTTGCTAGTTGACTGTCCCACATTTGCGGCCCTTATTATGTTCGGTCGTAATCCCAAGTATTTCATGCCCGGTGCCTATATCCAGTATGTTCATTTCAAGGGGAATGACAATGGCGGTTCTATATTGAACGAACGTCGTTTTGAAGGCTGTCTGTATAGGATGCTGCCCGAGTTGGAAAACTTCTTGCGTGACGGCATCATCACCAAGCGGCCTGTACCCATCAGTATACTACGTGAGAAAGATGTGGTGAACTATCCCTATAAAGCTTTGCGTGAGCTGATGATGAATGCAGTGATGCATCGTGATTATCAGGCCAATATGCCTACTCGCCTGTATCAGTACGACAATCATGTCGAGATTATGAATCCCGGTGGTCTGTATGGACAGGCACGTCCAGAAAACTTCCCCCTGATAAATGATTATCGTAACAGTGTGGTAGCAGAGATGATGAAGACGCTGAACTATGTGAATATGTTCAATCATGGAGTAAACGAAGTAAGACACCTTTTGAACGAGAACAACAGCCCAGAGCCGGAGTTCAATGTCAACCTTGTTACAGCCTTTAGCGTGATAGTCCGGGAGCCAAAGGTTGAGGTTGATGTAATGGGTGATGAGAATTCGTCAGGGCAGACTACCCAGACAACTACCCAGACGTCAACAGAGGATGGTGTGGAGAAAAGTGCGGAGAAAAGTGCGGAGAAAATTCTAAAACTGATAGAAAATAATCCGCAAATAACTGTAAGAGAACTCACTAAGATTGTTGGTCTCTCTCGCCGTGGTGTGGAGAAAAACATTAAGAAACTGCAGGAACACGGAATACTGAAGCGTGTTGGACCAGACAAAGGCGGCCATTGGGAAATAATTAACGAAGGTCAATCATGAACCCTGAAACTTGAATCATGAAACCATCTTTTGGCTTATACCTTCGGAGATGGTCCAAAGATGAGAAGAGAGAGATAAACGTAATAGGAATTAAATTGTCAATCAAAATGCTGGATGAAGTAGGTAAGAGAATAATAGAGCTTGTAAAAGACGGCAAGAGCTTCTTTATTACAGGGAAAGCAGGAACGGGTAAAACGGAATTGCTTAAAGAAGTTGTGATGAGCCTGAAGGAGCTGGATAAAAAAGTTGCTGTAACTGCTTCTACAGGAGTCGCTGCCAACCATGCCGGTGGGGTGACGTTGCATTCTCTTCTGCGAATTCCACTAAGTCCATTTGTGCCGGGCGTTAAGAACAAAGACTTATACAAACTAAAAGATGCTGAGAAAAGGGTTGTTCTTAGTTTGGACACGCTGATTATTGATGAAGTGAGTATGATTCGCTGTGATGTAATGGATGCTGTGGATAACATCTTGCGTCACTACAGAAGGTCTTCACTTCCTTTTGGTGGTCTTCAAGTTATTCTCTTTGGTGATCTTTACCAGTTAATGCCAGTGGCAAAAAGTGATGATCTCGAAAAGTTGTCTCCAGTCTATGAGTCGATGTACTTCTTCAGCAGTAAAGTGATGAAATCCTGGAGTTGTCCAATTATCGAATTGAAACATGTTTATAGGCAGGATAACCCAGATTTCGTAGAAATGCTTAACCACATTCGGGAAGGTAATCTTTCTACCACAGAAGAGAGAAAGCTTGAAAAATTGATCCAGCCCAACTTCACATATCCCAAGCCAAACGACTATCTTACACTAACTACTCATAAATGGATTGCCGATAAGCGTAACCATAATGAGCTTGAGAACATAAATGGACGTGGTCGAGAATACAAAGCTTATATTGACGGTTATTTCCCTCGCGATGATAGGCCTACGAGTTATGTTCTACATTTGAAAGTAGGTGCAAGGGTGATGTTTGTCAAGAACGATAAAGATGGACAATATTACAATGGGAAGCTCGGTACCGTCGAGAAGCTATACGATGACAGAGTAGCTGTTCGGACAGATGATGACCAATTTCTTATTCTCGTTGAGAGACAACGATGGGATTATCAAAGATACTTCATCAATAAGAAAACCAATGAGATGGAGATTGAAACGCTTGGTTCCTATGTACAGCTGCCTCTTAAATTGGCATGGGCAATTACTATTCACAAGAGCCAAGGTCTTACGTTTGACAAGGTGGTAATAGACTCAGGAAAAGCGTTTGCAGCAGGCCAAGTTTATGTAGCACTCAGCAGGTGTCGGTCGTTTGACAAGATAGTCCTCCTTTCAAAGATTACTAAGAAGTTGGTTATGATTGATGAGACTGTCTATAATTACCTCTCATCTGCTGAAAGAGTTGATGTTGATGAGATGGTTTCTAATCCACAAACATATATCAAACAATTTGAAGGGTTCTCTGCAAAAGTTCCGGCTTCGTATGCTAAAACCCTGAAGCTACTGGGAAAAGGTTATTCTCGACAGGATGTAGCTCAAAAACGGCATCTAGCAGCGTCAACAGTCGTTGATCACATCTGTTTCTTTATTGAACAGGGGCAACTATCAGTAGAGAACTATATCCACGATAAGGAGTTGGTTTTAATAAATAATGTTATCAATGATATTGGTTTTGACAAGCTTTCAAAAATCAAAAAGAATTGTCCTGGCGACATCTCGTATGATGAAATAAAGATGGTTGTTGCAGACAAGAAGCGACAAGAATTCGAAAAAGAACTGGGAAATTCTGATTCTGAAACTGACGATGAATCTCAGTGGTTTTTCATTGATACTGTTCCGTACAAGAAGACAAGCAAGAAATTCCTTTCCTATGATTGCCGCGTTGTTCTTTCAACGATGGGCTATTACTTGGAAGTTAATGAAGAATATATCAAGTTGGGAGATTACAAAAGCGGATTCTCCTCAGACGAGGGCAGCATTTGGATCAAAAAGTCATTCGATAACAGAGGAAACCAAGTGGTTCATAACATTGATGGGAATAGTTACCTAATAGGATATATAAAAGAAGGAGAAGACAAGATAGTTTTTACAGATCCTGATGGTGGAACATATATTATCAACTTTGAAGAATAATCTTTTGAATATCTTGGTTAACAAAGTACATATCAATATGAGACATAGAATTAAAGCAGGTAGGGTTGGCTCGTTCACACCTGATAAGCAAAAGTCGGAGGTAGAGCTGCTTAGAGAGTATTAGAGGAACAGAAGCTTTGAATCAGAATTCAGAATATAAGAATATAATGTGAGAGGTTAGAGGAATACACTAAAACCAATAATGTCGACAAGAATAAAAACATTATCAATATAGTAATATGAAGATAAAGAAACGAAAAATCAAGTATGCAGCTATATTTTTCATCTGCTGGTTTGCCTTTTGGGTCATCCTGGTTGATGGAGTTCTGAAATTCCAAACATTGGTGGACTATTTCGGGTCATACGCATTGGTGGAGATTTCGCTATTGCTGTTGGTCATTCTGCCCACTTTGGCAGTTTACAAATTAACAAAAGAACCAAAAGGCGAATAATAACGTTATAAATATACGGTAATACTTGTAGTGTGCTAAAACGTGAACTTTATTTTGCGTTTCGTTCGTTTATTTGTATTTTTGTACAAAAATTTCCAAGTATATGCAGAAGAATCTATTTTATGTATTGACCTCTCTTGTCTTGCTAACAGGGTGCAGCAGCAATGAGCAGAAATCGGCACCCGATAATCAAAATTTTAGTTACACAGTGGAACAGTTTGCTGATTTACAGATTTTGCGCTATAGGGTGAATGGCTTCGAGGAGTTGACCTTGCAACAGAAAGAATTGGTGTATTACCTCACTGAGGCAGCTTTGTGGGGTCGTGACATTTTCTATGACCAGAATGGTAAGTACAACCTCACCATCAGTCGCGCATTGGAAGCTATTTATACGGATGATAAGGTTGACCGTAACAGCGACGATTTCAAGGCGATGGAACTGTATCTGAAGCGAGTATGGTTCTCATCTGGCATACACCACCACTACGGAAGTGAGAAGTTTGTGCCTGGTTTCTCTGAAGAATTCCTGAGAAAGGCGTTGGCCAGTGTGGATGCCGCCAAACTCCCACTTAAAAATGGACAGACGGTAGAACAGCTGTGCGATGAGATATGTCCTGTGATTTTCAATCCTGACTTGCTGAAGATGCGTACCAACCAAGCTGATGGTGAAGACTTGGTGCTGACATCGGCTGTCAACTTCTACGAGGGTTTGACACAGGCTGAGGCTGAGGCTTTCTACAACAAGCTAAAAGATCCTAAGGATGAGACACCTGTTTCTTTCGGATTAAACAGCAAGTTGGTGAAGAAAGATGGCAAAATCTATGAGGATGTATATAAGGTAGGAGGTTTGTATGGTGCTGCCATCGAAAAGATTGTGTATTGGCTGCAGAAGGCTGAGGGAGTGGCAGAAACTCCTGAGCAGAAAGCTGTCATCGCCAAACTGATTGAATATTACCAGACAGGTGACCTGAAAACGTTCGACGACTATACCATATTGTGGGTGAAGGACTTGAACTCACTCGTAGATTTTACCAATGGCTTTACCGAAACTTACGATGACCCGTTGGGCATGAAGGGTACTTGGGAAGCTATCGTAAACTTCAAGGATATGGCGGCCACCAAGCGTACAGAAACCATCAGCAAGAACGCTCAGTGGTTTGAGGATAACTCACCTGTTGAGAAACGTTTCAAAAAAGAAAATGTGAAGGGCGTGTCGGCCAAGGTAATCACGGCTACCATTCTTTCTGGCGCTCTGTATCCATCCACTGCTATCGGCATCAACCTGCCGAATTCAAACTGGGTGCGCGCGCAGCATGGTTCTAAGTCAGTTACCATTGGCAATATTACCGATGCTTACAATAAAGCAGCTCACGGCAATGGGTTTAACGAGGAGTTTGCCTATAGCCAGACAGAGCTGGATTTGATAGATAAATATGCCGACTATACTGACGAACTGCATACCGACCTGCATGAGTGCTTGGGACATGCTTCTGGTAAGCTGTTGCCAGGTGTGGATTGTGATGCATTGAAGGCCTATAGCTCTACACTGGAGGAGGGCCGTGCCGATTTGTTTGCTCTTTACTATCTGGCAGATGCTAAGTTGGTGGAACTGGGACTGACCCCTGATGCTGAGGCGTATAAGTCGAATTATTACACCTATATGATGAATGGCTTGATGACCCAGCTGGTGCGCATCGAACCAGGAAAAAACATTGAGGAAGCACACATGCGCAACCGTTCGTTTGTAACCCATTGGGCCTACGAGCACGGTAAGGCAGATAACGTAGTGGAGTTGGCTAAGAAAGATGGCAAGACCTACGTGAAGATTAACGACTACGAGAAGTTGCGTGCCCTGTTTGGTGAACTGCTGGCTGAGGTGCAGCGCATCAAATCGACAGGTGATTATGAAGCTGCTCGTCGCTTGATAGAGGACTATGGTGTAAAGGTAGATCCTGTGTTGCACCAAGAAGTACTTGAACGCTATAAGAAGCTGAACCTTGCGCCTTACAAGGGTTTTGTAAATCCAAAGTATGAGTTGGTAAAGGATGCCAATGGTGAGGTGACGGATGTGAAGGTGACGTATGATGAGAGTTATGTAGAGCAGATGCTCCGCTATAGCAAAGACTACAGAACCCTTTAATTGTTACTTAGTAAAATTATGGTCAACGGTCAACTAAAAGAAATAAAGACCCAACTTCGCTTGTCGATGAACGGTTCGGCTTCGGCCAGCATGCGCGAGAGAGGTTTGAAGTATAAATTGAATTTTGGCGTAGAACTTCCTCGTATCAAGCAGATTGCATCGCAATTTGAGAAGAACCACGACTTAGCACAGGCTTTGTGGAAGGAGGATATTCGCGAATGCAAAATCCTGGCTGGTTTATTGCAACCTATCGATACTTTCTTTCCAGAGATCATGGATATATGGATAGAGAAGATGCCTTCTGTGGAGATAGCAGAGATGACCTGCATGCATCTGTTTCAGTATTTGCCCTATGCCCCCCAGAAGTCGCTTCAACTGATAGCTAACGAGGGGGAGTATCAGCAAATTTGCGGATACCTCACCATTGCCCGGCTGTTGATGAAGAAGAACGACATGACGGAAAGGGCAGAGAACGAATTGTTGGATCAAGCAGTAGTGTCGTTCTTAGGCGGAACTTTTGCCGTGCGCAAGGCTGTGATGACGGCTCTGAAGAAATATATGGCTGACAATGAGCAACATGCTTTTACTTTGTGCCGACTGGTGGAGCCATTGAAAAGCAGTACCGATACACAGGCCAAGGCATTGGTGGAGTGGGTGATGCAAGAAGTTTCGAACAATTTTTAATGACGATTTTTCTTCCAATTCATAATTATTGCTAACTTTGTTGCTGTAAGTAGAGAAATCATGGTGAAGACTAACAATACGGATGTAAGGGAAAAGGTGAAACAATTGTTCACTGAATACCTGACGAAGAGGAAGCATCGCAAGACTCCCGAGCGCTATGCTATACTCGACATGATTTATTCTATTGACGGTCATTTCAATATTGAATCTCTTTATACGATGATGGAAGAAACAGCCAAGTTCAGGGTAAGTCGTGCTACGCTCTACAATACCCTTATCTTGTTGCTTGATGCCCATTTGGTGGTAAAGCACCAGTTTGGCACCACATCACAGTATGAGAAATGCTTCAACCAGGAAACCCATCATCACATGATCTGCACCCAGTGCGGTAAGGTAACGGAGTTTAATAATGAGCAGTTGCAGGCCGATATCGAGGGTGCCAAGTTGCCACGGTTTAGGCAGACACACTATTCGCTCTATGTCTATGGACTGTGTAGCAAGTGCCAGTGGAAGCAGACCATGAAATTAAATAGTTTCAAGAGGAAAAGCATAGCTGAAGCAAAAAGCAAAGTCGTAACAAAAAGCAAAGCTGATGCTAAGGGCAAAAAGACAATAATGAAAAAGAAACAAGAAATAAATAAAAACATAAAGAAATGAAAGTAGATGTACTGTTGGGATTACAATGGGGTGACGAAGGCAAGGGCAAGGTAGTCGATGTGCTGACACCCAATTATGATGTGGTAGCTCGTTTTCAGGGAGGCCCCAATGCTGGTCATACCCTCGAGTTTGAAGGACAGAAATATGTGCTTCGCTCCATCCCCTCTGGCATTTTCCAGGGCGACAAAGTGAATATTATAGGCAATGGCGTGGTGCTTGATCCTGCTTTGTTCAAGGATGAGGCAGTGGCTTTGGAGCAGTCGGGGCATGACCTGAAAGACCGACTGATTATCTCGAAGAAAGCCCACTTGATTATGCCTACTCATCGTGTGCTCGATGCTGCCTATGAAGCAGCCAAAGGCGCTTCGAAGGTGGGTACTACAGGCAAGGGCATTGGTCCTACCTATACCGACAAGGTGAGTCGTAACGGCTTGCGAGTGGGTGACTTGCTATATAATTTCGACCAGAAATATGCAGCAGCTAAGGCGCGTCATGAAAAGATCCTGAAAGATATGAACTTTGCCTACGACATCACTGAAACAGAAAAGGCTTGGTTTGAGGGCATTGAATACTTGAAACAGTTCCAGTTGGTAGATAGCGAGCATGTCATCAATACTATGTTGGACGAGGGCAAGTCGGTGTTGTGCGAAGGAGCACAAGGCACTATGCTGGATGTAGATTTCGGTTCTTATCCGTTCGTCACTTCCTCTAACACCGTTTGTGCTGGTGCTTGCACCGGCTTGGGTGTTTCACCCCGTCGTATAGGCGATGTCTATGGTATCTTCAAAGCTTACTGTACCCGAGTAGGTGCTGGTCCGTTCCCTACAGAGCTGCTTGACGAGGTAGGCGACAGGATTCGTGACCTGGGGCATGAGTATGGTGCTGTTACAGGCAGAAAGCGTCGTTGTGGATGGATTGACCTCGTAGCATTGAAATATGCAGTGATGATAGATGGTGTTACAAAACTCATTATGATGAAGAGCGATGTGCTCGACGATTTTGATACCATCAAGGCTTGTGTGGCTTACAAGGTGAATGGTGAGGAAATCGACCACTTCCCATTCGATATTTCCGAGGGTGTGGAGCCTGTATATGTCGAGATGCCAGGCTGGAAGACTCCTATGAGCAAGATGCAGAGCGAGGATGAGTTCCCTGAGGAATTCAACAACTACCTCTCTTTCCTGGAGGAGGAACTGGGTGTGCCCGTGAAGATCGTGTCAGTGGGTCCTGATCGTGAGCAAACAATCGTAAGATACACAGAATAATTGAAAATTGACAATTGATAATGAATAAAGATGAAGAATAGTAGAATTGTATTTGGTATTGTAGCGTTATTTTCAATTCTCAATTCTCAATTCTCAATTGGATACGCTCAGTACGTTCCCTCCGCAGAGAACCTAAAGGCCCGCAGTGAGTTTCAGGACAAGAAGTTGGGCATCTTCCTCCATTGGGGTGTTTATGCCATGATGGGACAAGGCGAGTGGGTGATGAACAACCGTAACATCAACTACGAAGAATACGCCAAGATGCCCGCTGGCTTCTATCCAGCTAAGTACGATGCAGAGGAGTGGGTTAGAGCTTTCAGCGATGCAGGTGTGAAATACATTACCATCACTTCACGCCATCATGATGGTTTTTCCATGTTCAACTCGAAGGCCAGCGAGGGCTATAACATTGTAGAGGCTACGCCTTTCAAGCGCGATGTAATCAAGGAATTGGCGGATGCCTGTGCCAAATATGGCATCATGCTCAACTTCTACTATTCCCACCTCGACTGGCATAGGTTGGATTATCCCTTGGGTAGCACAGGCAAACAACTGGGTAGGCCAACCAATCAGCAGGACTGGAACTCATATTACAACTTTATGAACGCCCAGCTTACCGAGCTGCTCACCCAATATGGTCCTATTGGTGCCATCTGGTTCGATGGTGTGTGGGATCATGCAGGCGATGCAGTGCCCTTCAATTGGCAACTGGAGGAACAATATGCTTTGATTCATCGGCTGCAACCAGCCTGCTTGGTGGGCAATAACCACCATAAAAACCTGAACCCGGGTGAGGATATACAAATCTTCGAGCGCGACCTGCCTGGAGAGAATACAGCAGGCTTTTCTGGGGGTATGCAGGTAAGCAACGAGGTGCCGCTGGAGTCGTGTCAGACCATGAGTGATTCGTGGGGCTTCAACATTACTGACACGCATTATAAATCTACCAAGGAACTGATTCAAATGTTGGTGCATGCCGCAGGTCTAAATGCCAACCTCTTGCTCAACATCGGACCGCAGTCAGATGGTCAGCTACCTGCAACAGCATTGAGTCGCCTCAAGGAAATAGGGGAGTGGACCAGCCAGTATGGTGAGACCATCTATGGCACACGTGGCGGACTGGTGACACCTCGCGACTGGGGAGTGACAACGCTGAAGGGCAATAAACTCTATGTGCACATCCTCAAGTGGCAAGACAAAGGCTTGTTCCTGCCCGTCACCGACCATAAGCTCAGCAATGCCAAACTGTTCAAGGACGGCACTCCGCTGAAGGTAGTGAAGTCAAAGGAGGGCTATCTGCTGGAGTTGCCCAACATTCCTTCTGACATAGATACAGTGGTAGAGATAACGGTAGATTGATTTGGCACGGCATTTGCAGGAAAGTTTGTGTAAAACTATAATAACGAACAAACTAACAAACTCAAAAACTAATAATTATGCAAACAGGAATAGGAATTCAATGGATTATATTTATCGGCGTAGCTATACTTAGCTGGCTGGTACAGTGGAACCTGCAACGCAAGTTCAAGAAGTATTCCCAGATTCTCAACTCTTCTGGCCTCACAGGTGCTGAGATAGCTATGAAGATGTTGCACGACAATGGCTTGTACGATGTGCAAGTAACCCATGTGGAAGGTCAGCTGACCGACCACTACAACCCTACCAACAAGACCGTGAACCTCAGCGAGGGCGTATATAATAGCAATAGCATCATGGCAGCAGCCGTAGCGGCTCACGAGTGTGGACACGCCGTGCAGCATGCCCGTGCTTATGCCCCACTGAATCTGCGCAGTCAGTTGGTGCCTATCGTCTCCTTTGCCTCACAGTGGGTAACATGGGTCATTCTGGCAGGCATCTTCCTGCTGGAGGTATTCCCCCAGCTGTTGCTCATTGGCATTCTGATGTTTGCCACCACCACGCTGTTCAGCTTCATCACCTTGCCCGTAGAGATTGATGCCAGTCGCCGAGCATTGGTGTGGCTTGAAAGTGCCGGTATGACCAACTATACCAATCATGCTTATGCCAAAGATGCTTTGAAGTCGGCTGCTTATACCTATGTAGTTGCTGCCCTCAGCTCACTGGCAACCTTGATTTATTACATAATGATATTTATGGGACGCTCAAGAGACTAATAGATTATGATAAAACCCAGTATTCCAAAAGGAACCAGAGACTTTTCGCCCATAGAGATGGCGAAACGAAACTATATCTTCAACACCATCCGAGAAGTATATCACCTCTTCGGCTTCCATCAAATCGAAACCCCAGCAATGGAGAACCTCTCTACCCTGATGGGTAAATATGGTGAAGAAGGCGACAAACTGCTGTTTAAGATTCAGAACTCAGGCGACTGCTTCCGAGGCATCAGCGATGAAGAATTGTTGAGCCGTGATGTAACACACCTCTCAGCCAAGTTCTGCGAGAAAGG
Source organism: Bacteroidaceae bacterium (assembly GCA_017442855.1). GTDB lineage: Bacteria > Bacteroidota > Bacteroidia > Bacteroidales > Bacteroidaceae > Bacteroides. The sequence continues at coordinate 28,286 of JAFSPM010000040.1, forward strand.
TCTGCGCTATGACCTTACTGTGCCATTTGCTCGTTTTGTGGTGATGCACCGTGAGGAGATTACCTTCCCCTTCAAGCGTTATCAGATACAGCCTGTGTGGCGTGCCGACCGTCCGCAGAAAGGACGCTATCGTGAGTTCTATCAGTGTGATGCCGATGTAGTAGGTAGTGATTCCCTGCTCAACGAAGTGGAACTGATGCAGATTGTTGATACCGTCTTCAAACGCTTTGGCGTGAGGGTATGCATCAAGATTAATAACCGTAAGATACTGACAGGCATAGCCGAGATTATCGGTGAGGCAGAACGCATAGTGGATATCACCGTTGCCATCGATAAACTGGATAAGATTGGTCTCGACAATGTGAATGCTGAATTACGTGAGAAAGGAGTGAGTGATGAGGCCATTGCCAAGCTGCAACCCATCATCCTGCTCAGCGGTACCAACGACGAGAAGCTGGCAACGCTGAAGACCGTCCTTGCTGGCAGCGAGACAGGCTTGAAAGGTGTGGAAGAAACGGAATACATCCTCCATACCCTTGCTGCTTTGAATTTGCAAAATACCATCGAACTGGATCTTACCTTGGCTCGTGGCTTGAACTATTATACTGGTGCCATCTTCGAGGTAAAGGCTTTGGATGTGCAGATTGGCAGCATCACGGGTGGTGGCCGTTACGACAACCTTACAGGTGTATTTGGACTTCCAGGCGTATCAGGTGTGGGCATCTCCTTTGGTGCCGACCGCATCTATGATGTGCTGAACCAGCTGGAGCTTTATCCCAAGGAGGCCGTGAATGAAACACAGTTGCTGTTCATCAACTTTGGCGAGAAGGAAGCAGCTTTTGCCATGCAGACCTTATTGCAGGTACGAGCAGCAGGCATCAGTGCCGAACTCTTCCCCGACACCTGCAAGATGAAGAAGCAGATGAGCTACGCCAATGCCCACAATATTCCCTTTGTGGCCCTGGTAGGCGAGAACGAATTGACAGAGGGCAAGGTAACACTGAAAAACATGGCTACTGGCGAACAGACATTGGTAACGCCAGAAGAGCTGATTAAAATGTTATGAGAAAAGCGGTGTACTATATTATATTGTATACCGTACTTGCACTGATGGCCAGTTGCTCGGGTAGAGGAGGCACAAGGAGTGCCTCTGAGGCTGACAGCATCTATACATGGGAGAACATCCGACAGCTGATAATGGAAGAGCCGGAGCAGGCACTTGAAATGATTGATGTTGCTGAGACACGAGGACTGGCCGACGTGAACTATGCCAACTGGATGCGCGCGCAGGTTTACTACAACTCATCTTCTAAGGAGGATTTGGACAAGGCCCGCGAATTGTGCCTGCTGGTGCTCGACAACCGGAATCCCGTGCCCGACAGCCTTCAGAAGCAGAAGACGCTCCAGCTGCTGGCCAGCATCTGCACCCAAACCCCTGACACTTATCAGGATGCTGTGCGTTATGCCATACAAGGAGCCGAGCTGGCTCATCATGCTGGTGACATCTTGGAAGAGGCCAGCTTTTATTTCGAGGCGGGCAAAGTGATGGAGCGTTTACAGCAAGGCAGCGGTATTGACTATATGAATCGCTCGTTGGATATCTACCGCAAGGCAGCTATTGGAAGCATCCAATCCTTACCGGTTCTTTCATCCAATCTTGGCAACACGGCTCGCATCCTGTCCCAACAGGAGAAATATGCTGAGGCTATTCCTTTGTTGCAGGAAAGGTTACAGGTTGTCAGTCGCATAGAAAAGGAATACACTACAGCTCCTGCCGGATGGGCAGACCAACAGCGTGCCTACACCTATACCGTATTGGCTTATTGTCAGCATATGGAGGGTGAAAAGGAGGCTGCACACCTCACTGCAGAGGCTTTTGAAAGGACTCAGGCTGCTCAGCAACCGGGCAACCAAATGGATATAATGAACTATTATGCATTGGCGGGCAATGCCGTGCGCATCCAGCAGATTTACGACCGCTTAGAACCCTACTATCGGGAAAAAGAAGATACCATTTCCCAAAGATATGCTTCTTTACTATATGTTTATGCCATGGGCTTAGACAAGATTGGTCGTGGACATGAGGCCTATCAGGCTTCATACCGCTATCAGGTCATCAATGACAGCTTGGTGCAACGTGAGCGACAGGCTGAGACACTGAAGCTTGCCCAGCAGATGAAAACCCAGGAGAAGGAACTGCAACTGAAAGACGAGGAGGCAAAAACCACCGTCTATCGCATCCTCGCCTTTTCGCTCGTCGCCATTATGCTCATCATTCTTGTTGCCCTATGGCGACTGGTCATTGCCCACCGTCGCATGCTCATCAAGAACCGTGAACTCTTTGAGTTGATTCAGCGTGAGCAGCAGCGTGAGGTGCGTGACATCCAGCGAATAGCCCGACAACCTGAACAGGAACGTACACCCAATGAGCAGCTCTTCTTACGCCTCGTCGAACTGATGAAGAAGCAGCAGAGCTATACCGATGCGGAACTCAACCGCGACATTCTCGCCTCGATGCTCGGCACCAACCATCGCTACGTAGATGAGGCCATCCGCGAGTGCTCCGACAGTCCGAGCACCAAGGCTTTCATCGATGGCTACCGTGTCGATCATGCCGCCCGCCTGCTCACCAGCACAGATGATCCCATTGCCCTCATTGCTGAAATGAGCGGTTTTGCCAACCGCACATCCTTCAACGAGCTGTTTCGCAGCCGCTACAAGATGACACCGTCAGAATATCGCCGGGCAGCAAAAACCTAAAATTATACCATAGCCCCATTATAACAGAAATCCTCGATTATATCGGGGATTTCTTTTTTTGCGGAATACTGACAAAGAGTTGCGGAATGCTTACAAACTAATAGGCACCTCACCATAACTTTGCCACTGTAATCAATAGTGACAATCATGGATACAACCGTTATCATTGCAATTATCATTTCCACCGTCGTAGCACTGGGCATCATTGCATTAGTCATCTTGCTCTTTTACTACCACTGGCGCAACCAAGAGTTGCTGGTGAATTTCTCTGCTTTTATACGTGAGAACCTGAAACTGAAAGACGAAATCGAAAAGCTTCAGGATGAGAACGAAGAACTCAATGAAGAACTCAACGTGGTGACGGGGGGCCTTCGCTCACGCCACCGCCCTCCACAAGAGCCTTCCTCAAAAAACTGAAAACTATATAACTTAATAAATATTAAGATTATGGCAACATTAACAAAAGAACAAATTGAGCAGAAAAAGCAGCAGCTGAAACAGTTGGCTGAAGAAGTGAAGCAACTTACCAAAGAATTGGTAGAGGCTGGTGCCATTGAGTTATCAGAGGAAGACCTCGAAAAGGTGACTGGAGGTGTAGAATTACTTCATTCCCCAGCTCCCCAACAAATAATA
>JAFSPM010000041.1 GCA_017442855.1 Bacteroidaceae bacterium
ACTATGATGCATGTCAGACTTATTTAGGTGGCTATAGCGCCGGGGTTCCACCTCTTCCCATCCCGAACAGAGAAGTTAAGCCCGACCACGCCGATGGTACTGCCCACAAGGTGGGAGAGTAGGTAGCCGCCGTCTTTGATGGGACAGCCTTTGTGTTGCAAAACACTCAGGCTGTCCTTTTTTATTCTTTGATTTATTAGTATAGATTAATGACTCTATTTCTTATAGGAAACACTCTGCCCTGAATCTTCTTTCAACATTTTTTTGATAGCTTTCTTATTAACAACCACTTTGTCGTTAATAAACTCGGGGATGTTGTAGGAAACCATGAGGTCTTGATAATACTTCTTGGGATTCTGTTGCGGTAGCATAAAGGCTTTGTGTGCTTTCCCTTCTTCATCTACATAACAGATATATGGTCTTGTGTATAGTCCGTCATCACGTCTGCTACTGAAAACCATCCAATTGCTGTTTCGGCTCCAAGAATGATAACTCTCTACGTTATCACTGTTCGCTTTCTCAAAAGGATATACTTCTCCTGACTGAAGGTTAATGGTATATAAATCTGCATCCTTGTGCCAGATGGAGAAGTTTCCGTATTCATGCAAGACGAAAGTCATGAACTTTCCATTAGGTGACTCTCTAGGTAAGGAAACACTCTTGCCGATAGACATAGCATGGAATAATGTATCAACCTTGTTGTCAAATTCTCCTGTTTCTGCATTGAATCCAATCTTGCAAAGGTCATAATGAACATTCCTGTATTCATAAGGCATCGGGTTAGCTGCTTTGGCGGAACAAAAGTATATACTCTTCCCGTCAGCTGAGAAAGAGGGGAATGTCTCGAAAACACTATCTGCTTTAAGTAAATCGCATGACATCACCTGATGCTTCTCAGTATCGTACACTACAACATCTGATGCAGAGTCATAGACTTCAACTCTATTTAAGTTATTAGCATGAAACGCTTGTCTTGTAGAGTTGACAGAGAAGACAACGTACCTTCCATCTGGATGCCAATAGGGATAGACAAGGAAAGAAATGGTCTCGTCTGTCTTAGTGTTAAGTTTTTCTATTTTCCCATCTTTGAACACCAGTGTTCCAGGGTGAGTTTCTCTGGTATGGAATAAAAAATGAGTAGGATCTCCATTCTGAAACGAATGGCAGTTGGCACAATTATAGTCTCCTATTGTGTTTTCGTAGATAGCGCTTTCTTCAAACGTTTCCAGATTTCTTTGGTAAATACCCATCTTGTTCCATAATTCATAATCAGGTGGAATGAGGCGATAAGCGATATACTTGTCTATTGGTTCTTGTGCTATATAAATATAGAAAGGTGTTAGGGCACTCCATTTACCCTCTGACAACTTGCAAATAGTTAGTTTAATTCTCTTCCCAATGTTGTTGTTCAGCAATTGTTTCCATTTCTTTTGAGGGATATCAAATAACCCTTTTTTAGATGGTACTTGAAAAGCTTCACCACCTTCCCCTTCGATAATCAATTGTGCGTCATCTAAGTCCAAAAGACTAAAGTTAAGTGGGGCAATATTGCAAGGAATCGTCACTTCTTTATAATCGGGATAAATAACCGCTTCTTCACTGAGTTGCTGTTCAACGGTTATTACTCTATCTCCGCAAGATGAGCAGAAAGAGAGTATCACCATACCTATTATATGCAAATAATACTTCATCTCTTTATTTATTGAACATCAGATAATACCAGTAAGTATGTCCGAACTCTCTTCTGAGGTCAACAGCCGGGTTCCTTCTGGCATTTCTGCTTTGTATGTACTTATTGTAAAAATCATCGTATTTCTTGAAGACTTCCTCTGAAACTCCATGTGATTTTAGATAATCAGGTTCCTGCTCAGCAATAGAATAGATGGCTTCTTGCAACACCTCAGGAACTTGACTTAACACGGGGGTACCTGCATATTTCTCAACAAAATAACGAATGCTTGCATTATCTTTTGACAGTAACAAAAAGCTTACTATATAGTCGAAAGCAGCTTTGTTATTTGGATTTACTTCCAATATGTAATCTAAGTCTGTCACTGCGCCAAATGCTATGGCAAAATGATCTTTATTTGTCAGGCTTTGGCGTAGATTAACGATTTCTTCATCTTGTTCTATCAGGGATTTATCAATAATCATAGCACGATAACGTTCTGCCCTATCTTTATATTTCCATGTTTTCTCCAATTGAGCAATATATTTCTCTGCCACTTCGTAGGCTCCAAAGGCAAGGTTGGTCTTAATGAGCATCTGTAATGCAGACGGATTTCCCAACCTGTTGCAAACACTCGTGCTGAATGCCATGTTCTGTGCAGCTGCCACATCGCCCATTTGGTAGTATACAAAACTCTGCAATTGGATGATGTCGGGTATTTTCTGATATTCGCATAGTAGTGAACTGGCATCTCTTTGAGGATAATAAAACAGTTGCTGAAGTAAAACTCCCTTGTGTGAAAGAGCCAAGTTCAGGTAGTTCAAGTACAAGGTGTTATTAAGTGTGGTATGATTGCATGTCTCAATTACCTTGTCCCATTCGTTGTTTATCACATAGCTATTAAGCTCCATGAACTTGTAATTGTCAGGATCTATGCGCTTTGATGAAAGGTGAAGAAAAGACAGACAAATTAAAATACTCATTGCAATCCCACCAAAAGCATTTACAAACTTGCCGACTTTAGGAAGAAAACGAGTTATATAGGTAATGGCCAATACAATAAATAATGCCATCCAAGGCCATGTACAATAGGTTGGAGTCTCCAGCAAAGGCTCATAATACCCCTCTGGTTGGTAAACGATAAAAACCAAGCATATAACTGCTAATACAAAAACCACCAACCTTGTAACCTTTTTTTTACCCAGAGATATGATGAAAAACAAGATGCTGATAAACAACATAGCAGTTATTGAGGCATAACTGTAATAAGTATCTGCCAAAGCGCTTACTTGTAACAGAGGTGGTATAAAACAGAGAGGCAAACAAAAGAGGGGAGCGTCAAACAGTTTCCTGACACCCAGCCATAAGAAAAAAGCGATGGCACTACAGCAACAAGCGGTAATCAATGCGCCCCATGTCCCTTCAGAGAAAAACTGTACTAAATACATAGCACACAATTGTGCTACTCCTCCAAAAGAAAAGGCCGTTTGTTTCAGAAAATCATAATCATTGAGAAAGAGTTGGTGTTGCTCACGATAATGAAAGATGAAAAGTTGCGATTGCTGTAAATAAACCCACAATAACAATGTGAACAGAATAATTCCAGCTAAAACAATATGTCCTGTTTTTGTCCTCATGGTTAAAATAAAATTAGGGTAAACGCTTATTATTAGCTATTTACCCTACCTATTGTTGCGGAGGCTAGACTCGAACTAACGACCTTTGGGTTATGAGCCCAACGAGCTACCAACTGCTCCACTCCGCGATATCCTTTGTTTTCGGATGCAAAGGTACGGTTTTTATTTGAATTGACAAATTATTAAGAGAATATTTTTCTATTTCTTGTATTGTTGATTATTTTATCTTATTTTTGCACAATGTGAATGTTAATAGTAGATGGAGCTATGACTGAAACGAGAGAAAGAATTGTCAATGAAGCTCGTGAGCTATTTGCGAAACAGGGCTATGACAATGTCAACATTAATGAAATTGCGTCAGCATGCAATATCGGACGCAGGACGGTCTATACCTATTTTACAGGTAAAGACGAAATCTATATGGCCGTTATAGAGACAGAGTTAGAAAGACTTATGGCTTGTATGGAGGCTGTAGCTCAAGCAGATTTATCTCCTGACAAGAAATTGTTGGAGATGATTTTCACACGTTTGGTAGCCATAAAAGAAGTGGTACATCGGAACGGTTCACTTAAAGCCGACTTTTTCCAGGATATCATGTTGGTGGAGAAAGTGAGAAAACGCTTTGATCGCAAAGAAATGGGCCTGTTAAGAAGAGTGCTCAATGAAGGTGTGAAGAAAGACGTTTTCCATATTGATAATATAGGCCTTACTGCACAGATTATCCATTATTGTCTTAAAGGCTTAGAGGTTCCTTATATCAAGGATACTTTAGGGCCTGGCATATCTGATGAAATGGCTAAAAGGATTGTTACGAATATTCTTGCAGGAGCTTTGAGAGTTAGAAATCAACAAATTATTTAAAATATAGTATTATGGGACTTTTAAGTGGAAAGACCGCCCTGATAACTGGAGCGGCTCGTGGAATTGGCAAGGGTATCGCTTTGAAATTTGCAAGCGAGGGTGCCAATGTTGCTTTTACAGATTTGGTAATTGATGAAAACGGACTGGAAACAGAAAAAGAAATAGCTGCTTTCGGCGTGAAGGCTAAAGGATATGCAAGCAATGCAGCAGAATTTACACCCACAGAAGAACTTGTTAAGCAGGTGGTTGCCGATTTTGGCAGGATTGATATTCTGGTGAATAATGCTGGCATTACGAAAGATGCTTTGATGCTTCGCATGTCTGAGATGCAATGGGATGCAGTCATTGCTGTAAATTTGAAGTCGGCTTTCAACTTTATCCATGCTGTAACCCCAATTATGCTGAAACAAAAGGCTGGAAGTATTATTAATATGGCCTCAGTAGTGGGCGTTCATGGTAATGCTGGTCAGTGCAACTATGCCGCTTCAAAAGCTGGTTTGATTGCTTTGGCAAAGAGTATAGGTCAGGAGGTCGGTAGTCGTGGCATTCGTGCCAATGCTATTGCTCCAGGTTTTATTGATACAGCCATGACACAGGCTTTACCTGATGATGTTCGTAAGACATGGATTCAGAACATCCCTTTGCGTCGTGCAGGTCAGGTGGAAGATATTGCAAATGTGGCCACTTTCTTGGCATCTGATCTTTCATCTTATGTTACGGGTCAGGTAATTCAGGTAGATGGTGGTATGAATATGTGATGGTAGTTATTTACGAGGACAACCATATAGTTATTGTCAGCAAGGATGCTGGTGAAATAGTGCAAGGAGATAAGACAGGGGACACCCCCCTGTCTGAGTCTGTTAAGGCATATATAAAAGAGAAATACAATAAACCGGGAAATGTGTTTATTGGTGTGCCTCACCGACTTGATCGTCCTGTAAGTGGCATTGTTGTACTGGCAAGAACCAGTAAGGCCTTGAGTCGACTCAGTGAGATGTTTCGTGATGGTGAGGTAAAAAAAACCTACTGGGCCATTGTGAAGAATATGCCTCCAAAGAATGAAGACGAGTTAGTGCACTATCTGGTTCGTAATGAGAAACTGAATAAAAGTTTTGCTTACGACAAGGAAGTGCCCAACAGCAAGAAAGCCATCTTGCATTACAAACTAATAGGAAAGTCTGATAATTACTACCTCTTGGAAGTTGACCTAAAAACAGGAAGACATCATCAGATACGTTGCCAATTGGCCAAGATAGGGTGCCCTATAAAGGGTGACCTGAAATATGGATCTGAACGATCTAACCCGGATGGCAGTATCTGTTTGCATGCTCGCAAGGTAAGTTTCCTGCATCCTGTAAAAAAGGTGATGATAGAGGTAGAAGCTGTTGTTCCTCAAACCAACCTATGGACTTCTTTTATTGTAAAATAAGCTATAAGAACCATGCGTAATAAAATTACTTTATTTGTTTTATCGGCATTGACTTGTGTTTTCTTCAGTTGCAAGTCGGCTTCCAACAACGATGATAATATGACAAGAGTAAAGATTGAAACCAACAAGGGCGATATCATTGTCAAGCTGTATAATGATACTCCTAAGCATAAGGCCAATTTCCTGAAACTGGTGAAGGATGGTACCTACGAAGGCACTTTGTTCCATCGTGTAATCAATAATTTCATGATCCAGGCAGGTGACCCTAATTCCAAAACAGCTGAAAAAGACCAACAGTTGGGTGATGGTGATGTGGGCTATACCATTCCTGCCGAGTTTGCTTATCCAGAACGCTTTCATAAGCGTGGTGCTTTGGCAGCTGCTCGACAAGGCGATCAGGTGAACCCAAAGAAGGAGTCATCAGGTTGTCAGTTCTATATCGTGACGGGTCAGGTGTATAATGATTCCACCCTTGTCAATATGGAGAAGCGCAAGAACTACAATGTGCTGAACGCTGCTTTTACTCAGTTGGTTATGAAGAACCGGGATGAGATTCTGAGCTTGCAGAAGAAGGGTGATGAAAAAGCTTTGATGGCTATGCAAGATAAGCTACTTGCACAAGCTCGCGAACAAATCAAGGATGAGCCTGAGTTTAAGTTCACTCCTGAGCAGGCAGAAGCATATACTACCATAGGTGGCACACCTCATCTGGATGGTGAATATACTGTATTTGGCGAGGTGGTTGATGGTATGGATGTAGTGGATGAAATTCAACAAGTGGCTACCAATTCTAACGACCGTCCTGTAGATGATGTGGTTATTATAAAAATGACTATCCTTGATAATTAATAAGCAGACATTGGACAACGGACTGAGAATCGTGCATGTGCAAGATTCCAGTACCCAGATGGTTGCTGTTGACGTACTATACGATGTTGGTTCAAGAGATGAGCATCCTGATCATACGGGTTTTGCTCATCTCTTTGAGCATCTGATGTTTGGTGGAACCAAGAATGTGCATGATTTTGATACCCCTTTACAGAAGGCAGGAGGGGATTGCAATGCTTGGACCAACGCAGATGTAACGAACTACTATTCCACTATGCCAGCTCATCATATCGATACCGCTTTGTGGATGGAGAGCGATAGAATGATGTCGTTGGATTTGTCAGAGAAAAGCCTCGAAGTACAACGTAAAGTGGTAATGGAAGAGTTTAAGCAACGTTGTTCTAACCTTCCTTATGGTGATGTGAATCATTTGATGTCACCGCTTTGTTACAAGGTACATCCTTATCGTTGGCCTGTCATAGGCATGGAAATCAGCCATATAGCCAATGCCACGCTCGACGAAGTAGCCAATTTCTATCACCGTTTCTATGTCCCCAATCGTGCCGTCTTGGCCATAGTTGGCAATATCTCCTGGAGCCAGGCGTTGGACTTGGTGAAGAAATGGTTCGATGAAATTCCTAGTGGAGAGCAGTTTGCAAGATCTCTGCCCCAAGAACCTCGACAGACCGAACAACGACGGATGAGTGTTGAGCGTTCAGTGCCTCAGGATGCCTTGTATATGTCTTTTCATACCCCTCCTTATTTGGATAAAGATTATTATGCATGTGATATCATTTCTGATATTTTATGTAATGGCGATTCCAGTCGTTTCAAGCAGCGGCTCATTCATGAACGAAAGTTGTTCACCTCTATAGATTCACCTGTTTCAGGTACCAGAGATGCTGGCCTTATAGAGATAAAGGGCAAACTCAAACCAGGTATTTCTTTAGAACAGGCCGAGCAAGCCGTTTGGGTAGAACTCGACGCTATAAAGACTTGCCTGATTGACGACTACGAACTTGACAAAGTGAAAAATAAGGTCGAGTCAGTGCAGACCTTCAGTAATATCAACTACCAGCGTGTTGCCTATCGTCTCGCTTGGTTCGAACTTACCGATAAGGCCGAACTCATCAACGAAGAATCCCAATATTATCGCGCCGTTGATAATACCTGCATACAGCGTGTGGCCAACTATTTGTTCCATCCCGCTAACGCATCTGTTTTATATTACCAGATAACACAGGGATAGTTCCCCCATCATCCTTTTTGCTGTAAATTATTTTCCCTCAATTGTCAGATAAATCGAAAGTTTTATCTATTTTTGCTTCGTAAACGAAGCAGGTATGTTTATTATCCGCAATTTGAGGTTCAATTGGAGGAAAGTCCTGTTGTGGTTGTTTTTATTTCCGATAGGTCTTTTTCTGACGCTGATGGTACTGTTGTATGTGCCTCCAGTGCAGAACTTCGTTTGCAAAAAAGCAGCTACAGTAGCCTCTGAATCATTGGGTATGGATATCTCCATAGGTCGTGTGGATCTGCGTTTCCCCCTCAACTTGCTGGTGCACGATGTGCAAGCCGTTCAGCAAGGCGATACCTTGTTGGATGTAGGCAGCCTCAATGTGCGAGTGAAGGTCATGCCTTTGTTCAAGGGCAATATAGAAGTGCTCATGGCAGCGTTGACAGATGCCCGTTTGAATTCAGCCAACCTCATTGAAGGCGTTATGGTCAAAGGTTATGTGGGCAACCTGTCGTTGGAAAGTCATGATGTTGATCTCAATACACAAGAAGTATCGCTCAACGATGTCTTGTTGGCCGATGCACAAGTGTATGTCGCCCTGACAGATACCACCACCGAAGACACCCCATCCGAACCAGTGAATTGGAAGATCCGTGTGGATGAGATAAAGCTCTCGCAGGTGGGTGTTGACTTTGAGATGCCTTTAGATACCTTGTCGCTGAGTACCTTCATCAACGAAGCCGAATTGCATGACGGTTTGGTAGATTTGGCTAACGAACGCTATGAGGTACAGCACTTTGGGCTGGATGGAAGACGACTCTCATTGGATATTGGCGAAGATCAACGCAAAGACAGGTCAGATGGTTTCGACCCTTCCCATTTGGCGCTTTTCACGCTTCATCTGGATGTAGATTCCATCCTCTATCAGGCACCCGATATCAAAGCCGAAATCAACGAGCTGAACTTCTTCGAGCGAAGCGGTTTTGAAGTTTCCTCCATGACAGGTCGCTTTATGGCTGATAACCAAGGCATGAAACTGGATGACTTGCGACTTCTTACCCCCAACAGCGAAGCATCCATTACTGCAAGTCTTCCCATGGTTATAGGACAAAGTCCCGACTCTGTAAGTTCGGGTGGTGTTCAATGGTTGAAAACAGATCAGTTTACCGCTCGCATCAATGCACGCATAGGGAAGGAAGATTTGCTGATGCTGGCCGGCAAAGAACTGCTGGATGAAAATTTCCGTCAGCGCTACCCGAATCATCCGCTGGTTTTGCGAACCACACTTAGCGGCAACCTCCAGCATCTGGAGATTACCCAACTCAACGCCAGCCTGCCTGGAGCCCTCTCGCTTACCAGTAGCGGACACCTGAATCAGATAACCGACTCTTTGGCACGCAACGGTCAACTGAAGCTTGATGCCAAAACTGGTGATCTTAATTTCCTCCTGAGCTTGGCAGGTATTCAGCAGAACGACCGTTCCATCACTATACCTGACAGCATGCGAATGACGGGCAATGTGCACTTAGACGGTGCAAAGCTGGCTACCCAGTTGAACATAGCCGAAGGGAAGGGCAGAGCCGCTGTCATTGGGTCCTATCACCTGCTCAGCGAAGCCTATGAGGCCGATGTCCGCATCGACTCACTGCGAATAGACCATTTCCTGCCTCAGGATTCCATCTATCTGTTCTCTGGTCATGCGTTGGCCAAGGGCAAAGGTTTGGATTTTGGATCACCATCATCAACTGGTCAGTTCCAGGCAGTTGTCGACCAGTTGCAGTACAAGGAGATGGATATACACAACATCACGGCCGATGGATCGCTGCAAAACAGCAGGATGGCTATGAACCTGCAAGCCGACAACGAGTTGTTCCGCCTCGCTGGCAATGGCCGTATGCGTATGGATGTGCCTCATTTCAATGGCAATGTCGATTTGCAGGTCGAGGATATCAATCTGTATAAGTTGGGCTTGGTGTCTAAGCCTTTAGAAAGACCGTTTGCCTTGCATGTCACGGGTGTGGCTCGCAGGGATTCTGCTCAGTTCGATATCAAGGGTGGCGACCTCGATTTGCGTTTGAAGTCGCTCACCACCATCGATAAGCTCTTGGCTGACGGACAGCGTTTTGATGAGTTGCTTCGTCAGCAGATAGAGATGCGACAACTCAATCATGCCGAGCTGCGTGCCGCTTTGCCTGCAGGAGGTTTGCGCATCCGTGCCGGCAAGGACAATCCGTTGGCCGACTACCTCAGGACCGAGGGAATCACGTTCGATGATATGTTGGTAAACTATGGCTTCACCCCTGAGATGGGTATCAACGGAAGGGCTTCGCTACATGGCCTGAGGGTGGATTCTTTGCAACTTGACACCATTTACCTCACCCTTCGTCAGGATACCTCCCATCTGGCTTTGCAAGGTGGCGTCATCAACGGTCCACGCAATCCGCAATATGTGTTCCATGCCTATCTGGATGGCGATATCCGCAGTAAGGATGTGGACATGAACATCAACTATATCGACGGCAAGGGAAAGACAGGCTTACAGTTAGGATTCAACGCCCAACCCGTGGTAAATGGCAGCAGAACAGGTATGAATAATGGAATGATGGTCTATCTCACTCCTGAAGAACCTATAGTCGCCTATCGCAAGTTCCGTTTCAACGAAGACAATAACTGGCTCTACCTGCACCAGGACAAGCGCCTGTATGCCGATGTGGACATGCAAGGCGACGAGGGTTTGCGCTTCCGCTTGCGGAGCGACCGCAACGATACGGTGTCTTTGCAGAATCTGACGATGGAGTTGTCGCGTTTCAAACTCAATGAATTGTCATCCATCTTGCCTTACTTGCCCGAGTTGGGCGGCATACTGTCTGTTGATGCCACTTATCTGCAATCCGCCACCTCTATGCAGGTCAGTGCAGAGTCGATGATCAATGCTTTTACTTACGAGAAAAAAAACGTGGGCGATGTCAATGTGGGTCTTACCTGGTTGCCGGAAGGCATCAACAAGCACTACCTCGACTCCTATCTGATGCTGGACGACGAACAGGTGGTGATGGCCAGCGGTTCGTTGAAGGGCGATTCCCTGAACATCGATGCTGATGTGGATAATTTCCCCTTGCGAGTGGCCGATGCCTTCGTGCCCGATGGATGGGTCAATTTCTTGGGCAAGCTGCAAGGAGATCTTCAGCTGAGGGGTGTCACCAGCAAGCCCAGGGTGAATGGCGAGGTAAGGATGGATGGCGTGTCGATAATGTCCAAGCAAGCAGGAGCCAACTATCGCTTAGACGACCGTCCTATCACGATTACCGCCAACCAGATGGTGCTGAACGATTTCTCCATCTATACCACCAGCGACAATCCGTTTGTGGTGAAGGGCGTGGTCGATTTCCGAGATATCTCCAACCCATCGGCCGTCCTATCTTTGAGAGCTAACAACTATACCTTGTTGAACGCCCCCAAGACCCGCGAGAGCCTGTTGTTCGGCAAGATATTCGTAGATATGAACGCCACGATACGAGGCCCGCTGACAGGCTTGGTGATGCGTGGACAGATGAATGTGCTGGGCGATACCAATGCTACCTATGTGTTGGCCAACTCGCCACTTACGGTAGAAGACCGACTGGATGGCTTGGTTACTTTCGTTTCGTTCAATGATACCCTGAACATCGGCAAGAACAACCAGAGCAGTATGTCGTTGGGTGGCTTGGACATGAACATGACGGTGCATATTGACGATGCTGTTCGTCTTCGTGCCAACCTTACCACCGACGGCAACAAGTATGTCGAACTGCAAGGCGGTGGCGACCTCAATTTGCTCTATACCCCTCAGGGAGATATGAATCTCACGGGCAGATATACCCTTACCGGCGGTACCATGAAGTATTCGTTGCCCGTCATCCCACTCAAGGAGTTTACGTTTACCCAAGGCAGCTATGTCGATTGGCGAGGCGACATCATGAATCCCCGTCTGAACCTCACAGCCACCGAGCGCATGCGAGCTGCCGTGAGCGATGGCGACAATAGCAGTCGCCGTACCGATTTCGATGTGTCGGTATCCATCAAGAACACCTTGGAGGCGCTCGACCTGAGTTTCGACCTGGAAGCCCCCAACGATGGCAATATCCAGAACGAGTTGCAATCCATGAGTGCCGACGAACGCAGTAAGGCAGCCATCACCATGCTGGCTACAGGCATGTATATGGGCAATAGCGGAGCAGGCAACGGATTGACGATGGGCGCTGCCCTCAACAGCATCCTGCAGAGTCAAATCAACTCATTGGCGGGTTCTGCCTCCAACTCATCGTTCAGCGTAGGCATAGAAGACCGCTCCATGCAAACGGGCGCTACGCAGACAGATTATACGTTCCGTTACTCACAGCGTCTGTTCAACGACAGGGTGCAGATCATCATTGGCGGTAAGATATCAACAGGTAGGCAAGCCACTAACGACATGAATAGCTTCATCGACAATGTGTCGGTGGAATATCGCCTGGATAGTGGCGGTACGCGATATGTCCGTGCGTTCCATAAAAAGAACTACGAGAATATCCTGGAGGGAGAGATTTCCGAAACGGGTGTGGGCTTCCTCTTCCGTAAGAAGCTGGATAGTTTGAGCGAATTGTGGATGTGGGCAAGAAAGAAGAATTGACAACTTATGATAAAGCGATTATTATACATATTGACGTTGGCGCTTGTGGTGCAGGGATGCTCAACCACCAAGAACCTGCCTGAGGGTGAAGTGCTCTACATTGGCCAGAAACCCATGCAGATTCAGGGCAACGACAGCCTGAGTGAGGTGGGTGATATTGCGTTGGAGGAGGTGAGAGCCGCCCTGGCTACCGCCCCCAATAACGCCTTCTTTGGCAGTTCATCAGTACGCATGCCATTCCCCATAGGTTTGTGGATTTATAACTCTTTCGTCAAGAGCGAGAAGGGCTTGGGCAAATGGATATTCAACCATTTTGCGGCCGATCCCGTACTGATTTCCGGTGTCAACCCCGGCATCCGTTCGCAGGCGGCCAAGAATATCCTGCGCGATTACGGCTATTTCCGTGGCAACGTGTCTTACGAGGTGATTCCCCAGGAGCACGACTCCCTGCAGGCAAAGGTGCAGTATCATGTCACCATGAACCAGCCCTATTTCATCGATACGGTCTATTACAAAGGTTTCTCTCCACGCACTATGAGCATCTTCGAGCGGGCTCGCACTCGTTCTGCTATTACCCCTGGTACTCAGTTCAATATCAACGACCTCAATGAAGAACGTACTCGTTTGAGTAATCTGTTGCGTAATGTTGGCGATTATTATTTCCGACCTGACTATATCACCTATCAGGCAGATACCACCTTGGTGCCCGGAGGCGGACATGTGAGCTTGCGCATGGTGCCGATAGAGGGCTTGCCTGAAGCTGCTCAGAAGCCATTTGTGGTAGGCTCGACCACCGTCAACTTCTTCGGACGGAAAGGCGAGGAACCCAATGACTCTACCTCATACCGAGGGGTGAAGATAAACTATTACAACAAAGTGCCTGTGCGTCCTAACATGCTGTATCGTTGGCTGGATTACAACAACTACCGCATGAAGCAACGGATGGATGACTCGACGGGCGTGGCACGAACAGCACCTCGCAACCGCTATAGCCTCCAGCGTCAGACACGCATCCAGGAGCGTTTGGCTAACTTGGGCATTTTCCGTTATCAGGAGATGCAGTATGTGCCTCGTGACAGTATGCTGGTGGGCGACACCCTGGATGTGGTGATGAACATGATGTTGGACAAGCCCTATAACGTGACGGCGGATTTTAATATGAAGCTGAAGAGCAACAACCAGATGGGCCCAGGCGCTTCGTTGGGCATCACGCGCAATAATGTGTTTGGGGCAGGCGAAACCTTCAATATATCACTCACAGGCTCTTACGAATGGCAAACGGGTAAGAACAGTTCGTCGAAGTTAAATAGCTATGAGTACGGCATCTCTACCAGTCTAACGTTCCCTCGTGTGGTGTTCCCTCGTATTGGTAAACGTGAGTATGACTTCCCTGCTACCACTACTTTCAAGTTGTATGCCAACCAGCTGGTGCATCCCAAGTACTACCACATGCAGGCTTTCGGAGGCAGTGCCACCTACGAGTTCCAACCCACCAGCAAATACAAGCATTCGTTCACACCCTTGAAGCTGACGTATAACCATACCTATGACGAGACGGAAGAGTTTATGGAACTTTTCTGGCAGAACCCGGGGCTATATGCCAGCATGGACGACCAGTATATACCGCAGATGGAGTATAGCGTTACCTACGACGACTCCAAGCTGGCGGGCATCAGGCATACCAAGTGGTGGCAGGTCACGCTGGCATCGGCTGGTAATGTTACAGCTGCCATTTATAAGTTGGCAGGCAGGGATTGGAATGAAAAAGATAAGAAAATGTTGGGCGCTCCTTTCGCTCAGTTCCTGAAGCTGAATACGGAGTTCCGTTATCATTATGCGCTGAGCGACAATATGACGTTAGCCATGCGTGCCACAGGAGGTGTGGTTTGGGCTTATGGCAACTCTGAATATGCGCCATTTACCGAGCTGTTCTATATAGGTGGTGCGAATAGTGTCAGGGCTTGGCCGGCACGTCAGATTGGTCCGGGTGCTGAGTCGATTGACAGAAACAACCGCCTTTTCTTCATCCACATGGGCGATATGCGACTGGAGGCCAACATGGAGTTTCGCTTCCACATGTTTGGCAACCTGCATGGGGCGGTGTTCCTCGATTGGGGTAATGTATGGAACCTGCGCTCGTCCGACAATAGTGATGACGAAACGACGTTCCGCCTCAAGAACTTCTTCAAGGAGATGGCCTTGGGTACTGGCTTAGGCGTACGTTACGACATGGGCTTCCTGGTACTTCGTCTGGATTGGGGCTTAGGTCTGCATGCGCCATACGATACAGGTAAGGGTGGCTATTTCAATATGCCGAAGTGGAATGACTCCATGGCGCTCCATTTCGCAATTGGCTATCCGTTCTGATTATTAATTAAATAAGTATATTATTATGAAACCAACATTGTTTTTATTGGCTGCAGGTATGGGAAGCCGCTATGGCGGCTTGAAGCAGCTCGATGGTCTGGGACCCAATGGCGAGACCATCATGGACTATTCTATTTATGATGCCATTCACGCAGGCTTTGGCAAACTGGTGTTTGTCATCCGTAAGGATTTCGAGGCTGATTTCCGCGAGAAGATCATCTCCAAGTACGAAGGTCATATCCCTTGCGAACTGGTCTTCCAGAGCATCAACGACTTGCCTAAGGGCTTTACCTGTCCTGAGGGCCGTCAGAAGCCTTGGGGCACCAACCATGCCGTGATGATGGGTGCACCTGTTATCCACGAACCTTTTGCTGTAATCAATTGCGATGACTTCTATGGTCGCGACAGCTTTGAGGTGATGGGCAAGTGGCTGTCTGCTTTGCCAGAGGGTTCTAAGAATGTCTATTCTATGGTGGGCTTCCGTGTGGGCAATACCTTGAGCGAGAGTGGCACCGTTAGTCGTGGGATTTGCGAAACCAATGCCGCCCGTTTGCTGACCTCAGTGGTAGAACGTACCAAGATCATGCGTCGTGAGGGCGAGGTACAGTATCTCGACGACAATGAGCAGTGGGTAAGTACACCTGAGACTACCCCTGTCAGCATGAACTTCTGGGGCTTCACACCCGACTATTTCCAGTACAGCGATGACTATTTCAAGGTGTTCCTGAGCGACGAGAAGAACATGACCAATCTCAAGAGCGAGTTCTTCATCCCGCTGATGGTTGATAAGCTCATCAACGACGGCACTGCCACCTGCGAGGTGCTCGACACCACCAGCAAATGGTTTGGTGTGACCTATCCCGAAGACCGCCAGAGCGTAGTCGATAAGATTAAGACTTTGGTGGATGCTGGTGTTTATCCCAACAAGCTGTTCTAAGACAAGATGCCTTGACATCTTATTGGCGAGAAGAATAAAGGTGCAAAAATCGGTAACGATTCTTGCGCCTCTATTTTATTATCTCCAAATGAGGATAGACACTCATTGCGAGTGTTGTATCACATTACTTCACGGGATACTCTAATTTGAACAATGTCATATAGTCTTTAATACGCTGCATCTGGTAGTCATACTGCTTCATGTTCTCATAGTTTTTGGCCTTCTGAACGGATGCTTTGAATTCCTCTGCGTCATATTTCTTCATTGCAGGCAAATAAGTACGGCTGAGGAGAACCGGAGCGTCCTTTCCCTTCAGTTGGACAAGCACGACCACATTGACTTCGAGATATGGTAATCTAACCCACTTGTAATCAATCAATATCCTAGGTTCAAGCCACAGGCCATCCTTAGCTCTTCCATACCAGTATACGTTGTTAGGACTATATTTTTCCCACTCTTGTCGACTCATAGTGAATCCCATATCATCTTCAGCTGCATATAGATAATCGGAGTATGCCGTTTTTTCATAGCCATTTCTCGTCATAAGAACATCAGCCCTATCATCATGGCGAGCATCTGGAATAGCCTCAAAGTCTATTATTGTATGAAGATGAAAAGAGCCTACATCGTAAGCAAGGCGAGTTGCATCGTCTTCCCACAAAGATGATCTGGCTGTACAAACTGACTATACCTTTATTGATTCTATCTCACTTTCCGGGAATACATCTGGATTCAGTTGGATTTCTATGCTATTGGGATCATAGAAATAGGGGACATAGTTTCCAAATAGTCCCGAAAACGAAAAACCTTTTATTGCATATACTACAGGCGGAGTCTTCAGGTTCCACGCACCCTGACCCAAATGCGAGTCCTTCAGGTTGAAATCCTTCAGATAGAATGTGGGCGACGCGATGCCGACGGTGGGCGCAGAGCCACGGATAGTGCCCTCGGTGTCGATGTTTCCCGACAACCCAAGGGTGATGGTACCCTCCACTTTGCCCTTGATAGAACCGTCGATGTCGTGCGAGCCTTCCGTCTTGATGCCTGCAAGGTTGGCACCAGCCTTGGCAAAGGTGATGGCAGGATCGAATGCCTCGCCATATTTCTTTTCCATCACCTTGGCTATGACGGTGGCTATATTTCCTGCCATACCACCTAACTTGAAGATCATGCCTGAGGCTGAGTTGCCTATCTGCTGACTTTGCAGCAGGTTTACATCAGCATTCAGATTACCGGCAAAGGAGCCTTCAATGGCGGCTTGCATGGTGCTGCTCAGCGATACGTGCTGGGTGTTCCACGAGCGCATCTGCAGGCGGATATTGTCGTTGGGTTGCACCTCGTCGAGACGAGTCTGCGAGAGGTTCACATCAAAAGCCCACCATCCAGCGTTAGGCGTAACGAGTCCGTCATCGCTCATGTAGTTCGTCCAAGGCGTGGTGTAGGTCATGTAGGTGCCTTCGCCCGTCTGTCCGAGTATAGCCTTATCTACAATGGTCTTGTCCTCAGGTAGTCCGTAGCGCCATACCGACTGCTGTGCCAGGTGGTCGGTCATAGAGACCTGCCACACGTGGTCGTTGCCCGCATTGAAGCCGTAGGGCAGGTAGTAGAAGAAGCGCAGGATGCCCGTATATTTGTTATATACAGCAAAGAAATTGTTGTTCAAGATGTTTCGGCTGCCACAGCGGTTCAGCACCCATTCCCATCCGTTACCTGGGGTGATATCGTCACAGAAACCCTCGGGCAGGTTAGTTTGCACATCGCCCTTGTACCAAGGCAAGTTCACCAGCGTATAGCCTGTGCGCCCCTTGGCGTCGGTCACGTCCTTGCCAACACCATCGTAGATATAGATGGCCTCCTGGTCGCGCCAGTTGTCGAAGGTGAAATCCTCGTCGTTGATGTTGTAGTTGTCGGCAGGAGCTGCGAAGTTGGCTTTTTTCCCCCATTCTTGTATCTGTGCCACCACAGCATCGGTGGCTGCCTCCAGCTGTATGGTCTGCTGCCCGTCTGTGCAGGATATTTGTCCGTTGGCGTAGGTCAGCGACCACGTTTTGTAGTAGTCGGCATATTTTTCGTAGCTTTTGTCAAAGCTTAGCGTGATGCTTCCATCTTGTGTAGTGGTGTAGGTCAAGGGTGCGAAATCCTCACCACCAACAAATTCAATAGGGGCGTTCCCCTCGTCGTTGAAGAAGCTGGACAAAGCGTAGCCTGTTCCGTCTTCATTGAGGCAGAAAGCATGAGCCACACGGGTGTAAGGGGTTGACTTACCCTCCAGCGTGTATATACCTTCCTGATTGATCAAAGTCCACCACATGCCCGACACCTGCTCAACCAGCGGGTTGTTATTTGGATAGTCGTCATCGGAACACGATGTTGGTAATACCATGACGATGGTTGCCAGAAAGGCAGTACCTAAAATACTTAAAAGTTTGAATGTGTTTTTCATAATATAGTTTTCTTTCATGCTTCATTATTTTTTTTGCATTTCAGTGAGGAAGGCATTCATGGCGTCAATTATCTCTTCGCCCTTGCCTCCCCATTTCTCGTCGGAGAGGATGTCGTCGTTGTGGGTACCATGAGGGATGATGAACTTCTTGACATTAGGGTTGCTGGTCACCGAGTTGGGAACGGCAGCGCCTGTCCAGGGGTCGTTGCCTCCATATACAAACACCATCTTCTTCTTGGTGGTATTCAGGTTTTTGAGGAAATCTTCCATCATCTTTCCGTTATAGCGGGAAACATATTCAGGATACTCCACGTTCGAAGAGAGGTTATCCTTCTGCCAATTAAGCATATCTTGCTTGGTAATGTATTTGCAGTCCTCCAGGAAACTGTAACTGAAGGCATAGGTTCCCAGTTCAAGAACGGCTTGCACATAGTAGGGCCAGCCGGCATCGGCCCGACGCATATTCAAGAATTGAATGCGGCGCTCTTCAGAGATTTCTGCACGGGTTGAAACCTTTTTCTTGTTTTCTGCGATGGTCTCATCAAACTCCCTATCACTGGCAAGCATAAAGAAGTGCAATTCGTCAAGATCGAGGGTATTGCTATTAGGATCGGGTATGAGGTCCTTCCAACTATCGATATTTATATAGGAGAGTCGGCTGAAAAGGTTAGACATATAAGTATTTAATGCGCTACAAACGTATCCTTTTATCTCACTTTCAGATAACTGTGATGCATCTATTTCAGCACCTATATTGTTTTTGACTATCAGTTCGCGGAATTTAGCGCCTGCCTCGGAATCCTCAGCGGCCAGGCGACCGATATCGAATATCCGCTGCTTCAGTTCTGGCATATCTCCCAAGGCTCCCTGCTCGATGAAATCACCCACAGCCACATTGTCGAGGGTCATCATGAACGGTGCGCAGAAAGGCACATAGACATCAATGTCGTTCCAGCCGTTCAGCTCGTCATAATAGGCATAGAGCGCAGTGGTGATGCCGCTTTTGCTGACGCCCGTACTCATCCATTGCCCAGGGAAGAGGTCGGTTTGCTTCAGGGCTGTCACGATGGTGTGAAGGTCGGCCGAATGCTGCTCCGAGCTAAGGTAGGTGAAGTCAAAATTGTCGAACGGCTCGGGCAGTGACGTGCCGAAGTAGCGGTATTCAACTTGCACCTCGTTGAGAAGCGGGAAATGCATACTGGTTGTCCATACGGCATCAGCCGTATCCGGCGTGTTGTAGCCCTGTGTATGCAGGATATTGAATACGGGTTCACCCTTGCTGAACGGATAATTCATAGTGATGGCCACCTTCTGCTCGAAGGTACCTTTTGAAGGGTCTTTATGGTCAACCAGCTGGGTGAAATAGCAGAAATAAACAGGTATGTTAGCCATTTCGCCAGCCTTTTCCGTCCTTACCTCCTTCCTGATTCTTACCAAGCCTGGGGATTTCTTCAAGGATTCGGTCACCTCATCCTCACCGCCTTCCACTACTACGGTTACAGTGGGCTGCTGTGCAGGAGAAGGCTCTATCTGCTTTTCCGGAAATCCTGCCTGCTCGTCCTTGTCTTTGCTGCACGACGAAAGCAGTGTTGTACTGCAAACAAAAGCAAACAGCACAGCAAACAACCAAAGTAAACTCTTCTTCATCCTATCAGATTCTTTGTCCGTAATGTCAACTGTAGTATATTTTTCTTTACAAATATTCAAAAAAAATGCCTGCGTCACAACAACGCAGACAAGATTGGTAGGGTTTTAAGACAAGATTGGTAGGGTTACAAAACTGTTTGGTAGCACTACCGACCACATTTCCAGGCTATAGCTTGGCCTTGCGGAACTCAGAGGGTGTCATGCTGAAGTGGTGTCTGAAGCGGTCGCTGAAATACTTATGACTGCTGAAACCACATTCAGTTGCTATCTGTACACATTGCTGTCCACTAAAAATTGCTAAGCGTTCTTTGAAATGATTGAAATATAGTTATTTGTAGGGATTTTTCGAGTCAACGGATTTGGTTTTGTACTTTTGCAGTCAAAAAGGATGACTGCATATGAATAAATCAAAATACGTCTTCGCTCAATTGACAACATTCCTTGATAGGAATCACTTTAACTACATTGCACGTAAGTATGATGGTGACAAATACGTGAAGCACTTCACTTGTTGGAACCAACTCCTTACGCTAATGTTTGGTCAGTTGAGCAATCGCGAGAGTTTGCGAGACCTGATAAGCGCTATCGAGGCACATTATCAGAAATGCTATCATCTTGGTTTGGGCAAGCACGTAACAAGAAGTTGTACCCTTCCCTATAAATGAAGTGAACCCATAAACTTGGACTGTTAATAATTTTCAATAAAACGATGTGTGGGTCACGCAGGAGGGTGTCAGCCAAGTTCCGATACCAGCCGCGATAGAAGGAAGAATTATGAGGAATGTGCCGCATTTTTATCAAAAAATCACTACCTTTGCATGGCTTTTTCCAACTGATAAAACAAAAAAAGAGAAATAAATATGAAAAAGATTGTGAATTGGGTGTTTGCCGCCACCCTCGTTTGCGGCGCATCGGCTTTCATGACGTCCTGCAAGACGGCTTACGTACAGGAAAAATCTGTCAAGGAGACGCAGAAGGTGGAACTGATTCGTACCTCGCAGAGCTGGGATGGCGTGGAACTGCCCGACTATTTGCAGGGACGTCCTGAACTGGTGGCTGTGAAGTATGTGTTCCCTGTAGGTCAGAAGCTGGGTTGGCACCATCATCCTGTGATGAACTACGGCATTCTGGTGCAGGGCGAACTGACCATTATCGGACTGGACGGCAAGGAGAAGGTGGTGCACGAGGGAGAGCCCGTTGTTGAGATGGTTGGCACCATACACCATGGCGTGAACAAAGGCAGCAAGCCTGTCATCCTCTATATGTTCTACCTCTCACAGAAGGACATGCCACTGGCTGTACAGCACCCGGAAATCACGAAGGAGTGATAGGTGAGGTCAACTTGCTTGTACTATTTCGAATACAATCCCGTCGGCAGGCGGGGATTGTATTTAAATAGGTGCTTTAGGGGACTGATAAAGGGTGGCTATAATGTAGGATTATCATGTCTGTAAAGAAATAAAACACTTTTTTGTCGAATTGGTGGAATTTCTCTATCTTCGCTATCAGTTATCTTCATAAGCTTTTTTTAGAGGAAATGAAAAAGATTTTATTGATAGGCACTATAGCCATAATAACCGTAATGACAGCGTACGCTCAGCGAATACAAGTAGTTGACAGTGATGGATTGGGTATACCGCTGGTGACAGTATTGAATGAGGACGGCAATATGATTGGTGCGACCAATTTAGATGGTGTGTTTGATAACTTGAAGGGAGCCGCCAAGGTGACTCTTACCCACGTTGCCTTCAAACCGAAGACGGTTACTGTAGCCGACTTTGCAGACGGACACATCACAATGGAGGACAATAGTTGTAATCTGGCCGAGATTGTGGTCAAGCCCAAGCCCTATATCTATGTGGAGACATATTATCGTGCCTATGTCTATCGCAATGACTCGCTCATTTATTTTAAGTGCGGCATTATGCCCAATACATACGACCCTAAGAAGACGACCTTTGACGATGGCCGTAGAGACCTATGCATCGGATCACGGCTATATGGACAAAGACGATTTTAAGACCAAGAAGCAGGAAATTAAAAGTAACTACAAAGGCGCCACGCTGTAAAGTCTGGAGGCATATGCCACCGCCCACAATATCCCCGCCATATCGCCTATCATGCTTCAGGCCGTACAGAAACTAAAGCGTTGGTAAAATAATAAACGTGCAAAAGGGATAACTGTGAGAGCAAAGAATTTAATAATAGATAACGATGGATAATTACAAACAGATAGACCTGAATGACTATGTCCAGGCGGGTCGTTTCGCCGTCCTCGATGTCATCCTTCGCACCGTCTTCCAGAAGCTCAACTTTATCGAGAAGGTTTTCTTCGGCTTCTATGTACATAAACTGATGAAACAATATTATTCGTAATCAAAAACAAACAATAGAACAGCAATGAAAAAAGCATCATTTATACTGACCGTTCTCATAACGTTGACACTGTCAGCCTGTGTTCAGAAGAATTTCATTACGCCAAGTCAGAGTCGCGTGGGCTATTCCGCCTGGGAGACGCAGGTGAGCTACACCCATTGCGATCCGCTGCCCAAGACGGGAAAACCCGAACTGGTCAGCGGCACGTGGGAGATGAACGACGGCATCCTGCAGCATAAGGCATGTGAGCAGGCTCCGCTGGCCATCTGCAACTACATCATCCCCTCCGACCACTACACCATTCAGTGTACCGCCCGCAAGGACAGTGGCCCTAACGGGTTCATCATCGTGTTCAACTATGTGGACGCGCAGCACTATTGCTGGGTGAATTTCGGCTGCGAGGGCAACACGCAACATGCTATCGAGCAGACGAGCAGCGACATCAGGAAACAGTTGGCCACACGCCCCGGCAGCGTGGAGACAGGAAAATGGTACGACGTGCGACTAACCGTGGCCGGCGATACCATTAAGGCATGGCTCGACAATGAACTTTTGTTCGATGATATACTAAAATAAGAAAATAGGTTAGAGCAAGATAATATGAGGGTGCCGAATTGTTTTTTTTACCCTTAGAATGGGGTTTTTGTCGGAAATTCATTACATTTGCATTACTTAACCTTTAAAAAAGAAAAGTTATGAAAGAAGAACAGAAAGACAAGCGAGTGCTGACAATTGAGCTTGACGACGAGGTAAAGAAAGTCAGCTTTACTGGAGCGAACGGTGAGGAAAAAGTGGTTTTGAAGCAGGAACTGGAAGAGAAAGACTTGGAACAGGCTTCGGGAGGAGGGGGATGGAAATGTCGTTATAACGCTATCAGATAGGCAATGAGAAAGAGGTCTCGATGGGTGCTTGCCGCCATCCTTTTCTGCAGCTTAAGTGTATTCACGGGCTGTACTACTGACAATGATGATAGCCCCGTTGTCAATGAGTTTGATGCCAAGAAGTATGCGCTTGTTGACCTTCATCTGCATCTTGACGGTTCGTTAAGTGTCGATGATGTTATATATATGGCATCTGTCGACGCTGTGCCTGTATGCATCAACACCGATAATATGAGTGTGTCGAACACTACGGTTCAAAAAGAGTTGCAGAAGCTTTACGATGCAGGCGTACTTACAGCTGCCCAGGCAGAGCTCATGGTTCGAAACGCCATTACTCACGCATTCCTCTCGGATGAAGAAAGATCCGCTCTGCTCAGCAAAATAAAATAGGTTGCGATTTATTTGCCCTTAGGATGGGACTTTATCGAGAATTTATTACCTTTGCATTTAAAGAATAGACATGAAAGGAGAAAAGAAAGGCTTTTTATGAATGAAGTAAGAAAACAGAGAATAGAAGAACTTGACTATGTAAAAGGACTGGCCATTTTCTTAGTCATCATGGGTCATGCCACTGACAACCTGGCTACGCCGTTATGGCGACTCGTCATCTATTCCTTCCACATGCCACTGTTCTTCATGGTGTCTGGAATGGTGACCAAACCGGCAGACGTGAAGGAGCGAGGCACTTTCGGGGCATTCCTTATCAAGAACTTCAAGGCACTTCTTGTGCCGTATATCATCTTTGCAGCGGTCTATTCTTGCTTCTCCTACCAGAACTTCGGCATCATGCTCTATGGAACGTTCGAGACACTTACCAGTGCCCACTCGCTCACTTCGCTGTGGTACCTGCCCGTGTTTTTCCTGAGTCGCGTGTGGGTAGAATTGCTGTTCAGGGCATTGCAGCCGGTAAAAAGATATAAAGAGGTATGGATAGCTGTAGCAGCCGTGGCTTTCTTTGCCGTAGGCCTGGCGCTTCCACATCCGCATCCCACATCAGGTACAGGCTTCATAGGTTATCCCTTGGGTCTCGACATATCGTTTGTGACAACGGGCTATATGCTGGCGGGCTGTCTGCTGGTGCCGGCCGTGAAGCGTCTGAGGGAGGCCAAGCTCTCGCTGCTCACGCTCGGTCTCTTCCTCTCGTTGGGTCTGCTGGCTTTCGGCATACTGGTGAAAGGCGATTCGATGGTGCTCGATTCAATGGCATTCAAGGGCCATAACACGCTCCCCACGATGTTCCTCAATGCCTTCAGCGGTAGTGTCGCCATCATTATCCTTTCTATCATCATGTACAGGAGCCCGGCTTGGCATAGTCCCATCTTCAATAAGAACATACTGCTGTTTATCGGTCAGAACACCATCGGCATCTATCTTTTGCACAAGAACTTCATGCAGGAGGTGGTGATGGGCAGCTTCAGCCGATGGGGATGGACGGAACCTCAGGTACTGGTGGCATTTGTCTCGGCCCTCATCACGTTGGTTGTAGCATGTATAGGCGTCAAGATCATCAATCGCTACATCCCGCAATTGATAGGAAGGTTCCCACAGTAATCACAAGTCAATAGTAACACCATAACTATGAAACAGACAATGAAACTATGGCTGCTCGCTGCCATCCTTACCATCTGTGGTGCAATGATGCTAGCATCTTGTAGCAATGACGATGACCCTGCCCAGCACCGAAGCGTGGGCGGCGCAGATGCTGGAGAAGATACGCCAGGTAAACAAACAGAGATAGCATTTAAGAAACATCATTAACAATTAAAGCAGAACAATGAAGAAGTGTGTATGGCTGCGAGGGCAATTTTTTTACCCTTAGAATGTGGTTTTTGTCGAAAATTCATTACATTTGCATTACTTAACCTTTAAAAAAGAACAGACATGAAAGACGAGCAGAAAGAGAAGCGCGTGCTGAGCATCGAGCTTGACGACGAGGTAAAGAAAGTTTCCATCACTGGCACTAACGGTGACGAGAAGGTAGTGATGCGCCAGGAGCTGAACGAGGACGACTTGGAGCAGGCGACGGGAGGGAATAGGAAATTGAATTGCTCTGGAAGGAACACAAAAAAATAGGCAATCCAGGAATACTGTCGCAGGAGTGCCTCCGTGTCATACCAGCAGCTGTAGTGAGACAAATTAAGCAAATATGAATAAAAATATTCAATGGATGCTCATCGCCATTCTGACAATCTGCGGTGGTATTGCGTTGACAGGCTGTAGCAGCATGATAAACAGCGTGGCCGACAGCTTTAACAACAACCTGATAGCCGAGGATCGCTATAGAATGATTCTCGACGGTCTGCAGGTGACGCTCATCATCACGTTCTGTGCCGTACTTTTGGGTACATTGCTGGGTGGGGTGGTGTGCTGGATGCGCATGAACCGCAGGGCTTGGCTACAGCAAGTGGCCAAGGTGTTTATCGACCTGATGCGCGGAACACCTGTGCTGGTGTTGCTCATGCTAATGTACTATGTGGTGATGGCACCGCTGAATACTACGGGTATTGTGGTGGCTATTGTTACCTTCGCGATGAACACGGCGGCCTATATCAGTGAGATGCTGCGCACCACCATTCAGGGTATCGACCGAGGTCAGACGGAGGCAGGGTTGGCATTGGGATTCACGCAACGGAAGACGTTCTTGAGAATTGTGCTGCCGCAAGTCATCAGGGCGGTGATGCCCGTCTATCAAGGCGAGGTTATCAGTCTGTTAAAGGGCACGAGCATCGTGGGTTATATTGCTGTGGCTGACATAACCAGGGCTTCTGACTTGATACGTTCGCGCACGTTCGACGCTTTCTTCCCTCTCATAGTCACGGCCATCATCTACTTCCTCATAGCGTGGCTCATCGGATTGCTGCTCCAGAGTCTTGTTCAGCACCGGCATGTGAAAGCCTTTGCTGTGGCTGTGCTACTGACGCTGTTTGGCGTGGCGGGCATGCTGTGCGCTCCTAAGACAGATGCTACTGCCGATGCTGTGACCCAGATGAACGTACCACCTGTATTCAAGGCACTTTCCGGCAAACGTGTCGGCGTTGTTATCGGTAGCATTCAGGATATAGCTGTTACCGAAATGGCTCCCAATGCCGATATTATGCGACTGACCAACACCACCGACATGCTGGCAGCCTTAGACAACGGTAAAGTGGACGTGGCCGGAGATGAGAATCTTACGGTGACATTCAATAAAGAAATATCATCAAAGGTGGACACGGTGAATGCCAATCTGCCACCGATGCCCATAGGAGCTTGTTTCAGTTTAGACAATACCCAGCTGAAGCAGGATTTCGATAGCTTCCTTGCCGATATCCGCAGTGACGGGACCTACCAGAAAATATACGACCGATGGAAAGATGCCGACAACCCCTCTGCGGTGGCTATCCCTCAACAGCGTGGCACAGGGCGCACATTGCGCGTGGCCATCTATCCTGCGATGCCTCCTTTCAGCTTTATAAGTTCAGGGAAGCCCTCTGGTTTAGAGATAGACATCCTGACGGAGTGGGCCAATAGACGCAACTGGCAACTGGATTTTCTTATAATGGACTTTGCCTCACAGATACCTGCCGTGCAAACGGACAAGGCCGATATGGCTATGGGGGCTATCAGCATCACAAAGGAGCGACAGAAGCAGGTGCTTTTCTCCGACGGCTATCTCGAGTCGCATATCATGCTCCTCACACGAAAAGGGGAAGGGGGGATTCTTACCAATCCGTCGTTATTGTCCGAATTGGAGGAGGAAGAAAAACTATGGCCGTGGGCTGTGGCTATACTTATCCTAATCGGTGGTGGTATATGGCTCTTCAAATATCTCAAACGAAGAAACTCTCAAACTATACGACCAAACGAGCCAACGACCTGCATGGTCGAAGAACAGACTCCCCTCATGCACATTACTCACATGAAGAAGAGTTTCGGCACCTTCGATGTGCTGCGCGACATCAACCTTGATGTGCATAAGGGTGAGGTTATCTCTATCATCGGTCCATCAGGAACGGGCAAGAGTACCTTCCTGCGATGTCTGAACCTCTTGGAGCATCCCACTGGCGGCAGTATCCTCATCAACGGACAAGACATATTGTCTCCCGATGCAGATGTGCCTATGCTGCGTCGCCGTATGGGCATGGTGTTCCAGTCGTTCAACTTGTTCAATGGTATGTCGGTGCTTGATAACATCTGTCTGGCACCCATGCAACTGCTTGGCAAGGGTCGTGAGGAAGCAGAACGGAAAGCCCGTGAGTTGCTACAGATGGTGGGACTGGCCGAACGTGCTGATGCTTTGCCCGACCAGCTTTCTGGTGGACAGAAGCAGCGCGTAGCTATTGCGCGTGCGCTGGCTATGGAACCTGAGATACTGCTCTTCGATGAACCGACTTCCGCCCTCGACCCCACGATGGTGAGCGAAGTATTGGGTGTGATGACACGACTGGCACGTGAGGGTATGACGATGATTGTGGTGACCCACGAGATGCGTTTCGCCCGTCAGGTGAGTAGTCGTGTGCTGTTCTTTGCCGATGGTGTGGTTTATGAGGATGGTACCCCCGACCAGCTCTTCGAACATCCGCAGCGTGAGCGCACCAGGCAGTTCATACAGCAGATACACGAGACGACAATTATCATTGAGAGTGAACAATTTGACTGGTACGCCATGATGGCGCAGATGGAACAGTTCTGTCAGCAATACAACTTGTCGCGCCAGCAGACCGACAGCGTGTTACACGTTGTAGATGAATCGCTTGCTATCCTTGGCTCAGATGGAAAAATCATCCAGCCCGGAACGCGCCTCACGTTGTCCTATACGGAGCAGGATGAGACACTGCAATTCACCATCAACTGTCCGCAGGCCATCGATCGCGATGTCTTTCTTGCTGACAGTGATGATCTGGCCTTGACCATCCTGCGTAATTTCTGTCGAGACATCAGTGTAGATGGCAATATGCTTCGCATGATTGTTAAGTGATGCAAAGTAAACAAAATGTTGGTAGTGTGGAAAATTGTAATTATCTTTACGGCTGAGAAAAATTAATGGTATTTCACATGTAACAATTTTGAATTTGAAATACTCTATAGATGAAAGAAGCAAGGAGAATATATTATCATGTTTTGAGCTTGCTGGTGTTCGTCATCCTGCTTTTAGTAGGATGCCAAGACCAGCAAAACCCAGACAATGGCATTATAGCTTCTGAGTCTTTCATGATGCCTTCAAGTGGGGAGTCAAACGACAGCTTGCATGAGACAGGTGTCAACGATCCTGCACCTCCAGCAGCTATCTTGCAAAACAATCGTTTATCGCTCCGCATTTTTCAAGTTCGCCATCAACGGGTAATTCCGTCACAATGCAATACCCATAACCGCCTGACAGGCAGGCAGTCTATTCCTTCCTATAAAAGAATCATTAACCTGCGTCACGATGGAAGACGCAGGCAGGAAACTTCACCATTCCGCACCTTTGCCTCAAGTGATTATTATGTGATTGCTTTGAGGCATATTGTTCGTTAGCCACAACTTGTCCATATTATACTTTATCTTAACAAACTAATTTTTAACATTTTATTATTATTATGGCGAGTTTAAAGAACTTGACGATGTTTGCTGACATCGTCAAAAATGAGCATATTGATATAAGGAAGTCTTTTTTCGGACTCCGTGAAAAATATTATTTCAATCAAACGGGCAGTGAGTTAGAAGTTAAGCAGATAGAGTTTACCACAGAAGCTGGTAAACAATTGGAAGTACTATTGAAAACTCCTATCAACAAACTGGCAGACACATTGGCTGATTGCGGCAAGATTCAGCAAAGGCCCATGAGTAATGTGAGATTAGATATTTGTGTGTCGAAAGACAGGCAGTTTTTGGCTTTGCAGTTGTTCAATTACTATGACCTGATGTTCCATCCTGTAACGGGTGTCAGGGTTTTGGAAGGGAAAAACGCCCAGCTGATGGCCAATGCCGTATTAACTAATTAATCACATCATTTTCGCCCATGTTGCTCTCCGCTTTGATTTTAGGGTGGCTGATGCAGCATGGGCTGTTAAAATAATACTGAACAAGAATGACATTTACTCCTGAAAACATATTCTTCCTGGGTGCAGTACTTATCTTCGCCAGCATCATCATTAGCAAGTGGGGCTACCGATTTGGTGTACCCACACTGTTGCTATTCCTCTTTACAGGAATGCTTTTCGGCAGCGATGGGCTGGGGTTGGAGTTCGATAGCCACGAGGACGCACAGCTCATAGGTATGCTCTCGCTTTCTGTCATCCTTTTCTCTGGAGGAATGGACACCAAATTTCGTGACATTCGACCTGTGTTGGTACAAGGACTAACACTATCGACTATAGGCGTAATGCTTACTACGGGCATTACAGGCTTGCTGATCTACTACCTTTCAGAATGGACACGACTTGATATAGGGCTAACACTCTCCATGTCCATGTTGTTGGCAGCAACTGTCTCTTCAACGGATTCTGCATCAGTGTTCAACCTGCTTCGCTCACAAGGCATTGGCCTGAAGCACAACCTGCGCCCAACACTTGAGCTGGAAAGCGGCTCAAATGATCCGATGGCATATGTACTGACTATCGCACTGGTGGAGACAATTGTATCGGCAGGTGAGCTCTCGGGGTTGGGATTAGCATCGAAGATTGTTGGTCAGTTGGCTGTGGGAGGATTGCTTGGTTATCTCAGCGGATTGGCTTTGGTATGGATTGTCAATCATATCAACTTGCCCAATGCCTCACTTTATCCAGTAATGGTGCTAAGTACCATCCTGATCATTTTCACCTTTACCGACATGCTGAACGGTAACGGCTATCTGGCTGTCTATGTAGCAGGACTTGTAGCAGGGAATAACAAGTTGTCTTACCGTCGTGAGACAAATACTTTCTTTCAAGGCATCACTTGGCTATTGCAGATTGTGATGTTCCTCACGCTTGGTTTATTGGCCTCTCCCTCTGACATGCTGGATGTTTTGCTTGTAGCTATTGCCATTGGTCTGTTTATGATGTTCGTGGCACGCCCTTTGGCTGTATTTCTCTGCTTACAACCGTTCCGTGTACCGTTCAAGGCCAAAGTATTTCTGTCATGGGTGGGCTTGCGTGGCGCTGTACCTATCATCTTCGCTACCTATCCCGTCATTGCCGGTATTGAGGATGCACACTTCCTGTTCAATGTTGTCTTTGTCATTACCTTGCTTTCACTTTCTATCCAGGGCACTACCATTGCCACCTGTGCCCGTTGGTTGGGTATGGCTACGGAGGAGTCCAAGGAGGGTAATGAGTTTGGAATAGAGTTGCCTGAAGAACTTGGCTCCCGTCTTTCTGAGATGACGCTTACCGATGAAGACCTAGTCTATGGCAACCACCTTGCTGATATGCATTTTCCTGAAGGTACATTGGTGATGATGATAAAGCGAGGCAACAGCATCATTGTTCCCAATGGCCGTCTGGAGCTTCAAAAAGGCGATGTGCTACTTACCATTGCGCAAGAGGAAAACACAGACAATGCTACATCGATGCCTTCATGGCACGGATGACGGCAGAGGTGAATCCGTCGTGCTCCAGTTGGTTGATGCCCTTGATGGTGATGCCGCCAGGGGTGCAAACCTTCTCGATTTCGATGGCTGGATGTTGACCATGCTCGTTGAGGATGGTGGTGGCACCGATGAACGTTTGGAGGGTGATCTCACGAGCTTCCTGTGCCGTAAGACCCAGTTCGATGCCGGCTTGGATGCTGGCCTGGATATACTTGAACACATAGGCGATGCCACAAGAGGCGAGGGCGGTGCCTGCTGCCATCTTGCTCTCGGGGATGAACAACACACGGCCCAAACTGCCAAAGAGCTGGGTGATGAGTGCATCCTGCTCAGAGGTGGTGTGGCTCTTGCAGATGAGCGTCATGCTCTGTTGGTCGCTGATGGCGGTATTGGGAATGACGCGGTACATGGGTTGTGCATTCAAGCCTGTGTAGCTCTCCAGCTGAGCGAAGTCAACGCCTGCGGCTATGGATACGTAGATTTGGCTTTGCGACATTTGCAACTCTGCTACCACTGGCTGTACTAACCAGGGCTTCACGGCCACAATGACAAGGTCGGCACCCTTGGCAGCCTGTTGGTTGTTGGTGGTGATATCCAGCTTGGGATACTTGGTTTTCAGCAGTTCCAGCTTTTCTTGTGAGGCATCGGCTGCTGTGATCTGAAACTGGTTGTCCATGCCTTTGTTGAACAGTCCTTCGCAGACCGCTCCACCCATATTACCTACTCCGATAATTGCAACTTTCATAATACTTTGTTTAGTCGGTTAATAAACTCTTTGGCTTCTTCCATGCTCAGACACAATGGTGGTAGGAGGCGCAATACATTGGTACCGCTGGCACCAGTAAACACATGCTGCTCGTGCAGCAAGCGCAGACGTAACTCCTTGATGGGCTCGTCAAACTCCAAACCAATCATCAAACCTTTGCCTCTAACTTCCTTAATGCCTTTTATCTTTTTCAGTTCTTCTAACAAGAACGTGCCAACGCGTGCTGCATTTTCCACCAAGTGTTCTTGCTCAAACACATCGAGCACCGCCAATGCTGCACTGCATGCCAGGTGGTTGCCACCAAAGGTAGTGCCCAGTTGACCATACACGGGTTGGAACAGCGGACTGATCAGTACGCCTGCCATAGGGAAGCCGTTGCCGATGCCCTTGGCCACCGTGATGATGTCTGGACGGATGCCACTGTGTTGGTGAGCAAAGAACTTGCCCGTTCTGCCATAGCCACTCTGAATCTCGTCCAGAATCAAGATGGTGCCATATTGGGTGCATGCCTCACGCAAGGCTTGCAGGAACTCAGTAGTGGGTATCTTGATGCCTCCCACGCCCTGGATGCCCTCGATGATGACGGCACAAACATCACCCTTCGCCAACTCTTTCTGCATCGCCTCAATGTCGTTCAAAGGCAGGTAGGTGATGTGTCCGTTGGCATTGATGGGGGCAATGATCTTAGGATTGTCGGTGGCTTCTACAGCCAATGACGTACGACCATGAAAAGCTTTGCTGAAAGAGATAACTCGTGTTCTACCTGTATGGAAAGAGGCAAGTTTCAAAGCGTTCTCGTTGGCCTCTGCACCACTATTGATAAGGAACAGACTATAGTCGTCGTACCCACACGCCTTGCCCAAACGCTCAGCCAGTTGCTGTTGCAGCTTGTTGATGACTGAGTTGGAATAGAAGCCCAGCGTGGCCACTTGCCGACTGATACTTTCTACATAGTGCGGATGGGCATGACCAATAGATATAACGGCATGACCACCATACAGATCCAGGTACTCATTACCCTGGTCGTCCCATACGTGGCACCCTTTGCCCTTAACGATATTTACATCGAATAGCGGATATACGTCAAATAGATTCATTGCTCAAAATGCGGATGGCTTGAGTTGAAAGCCTACCTTTTCTTCTAAGTTAAACATCAGATTCATGTTGTGAACGGCCGTACCGCTGGCACCCTTCAGCAAGTTGTCTATGCAGGAGATAATCAGCAGTTTGTCGCCATGCTTCTCCAAGTGAAGCAGACACTTGTTGGTGTTCACCACTTGCTTGAGGTCGATATTCTCTCGTATTACATGCGTGAATGAGTCGGCCTCATAATACTCTGTATAGATGCGATACAGTTCCTCAATATCTACCTTTGATTTCACCGTCACCATCGCAAAGATGCCACGAGGGAAATCGCCGCGAACAGGAATGAAATCTATCTCATGATCGAAGCTTTGCTGCAGCTGCTTGAGTGATTGCTTGATTTCCGGCACATGTTGGTGCTGGAAAGCCTTATACACGCTGAGGTTGTTGTCTCGCCAACTGAAATGACTGGTGGCCTGTGGCTTAACGCCTGCTCCCGTACTGCCGGTAATAGCGGTTACCATCACATCGTCATTCAACATCAGATGTTTGGCCAGTGGCAACAAGGCCAACTGAATGGCGGTGGCAAAGCAACCAGGATTGGCTACATGCTGTGCTGAGCATGTGGCACGACGGTTCAGCTCAGGCAAGCCATACACGAAATCATGACTGTCATCCTTGAGGCGGTAATCCATCGACAAGTCTATCACCTTCAACCCTTCCGGCAACGTGTGGCTCTCCAGGAAACGGCGTGTGTCGCCGTGTCCCATGCAGAAAAACAGTACGTCGATAGCATCCAAAGGCAGTTGGTCGGTAAACTCCAAGTCGGTCTCGCCCAACAAACCGCTATGCACATCAGTAATCTTATGACCAGCATTGCTTTGGCTGTTGATAAACATAATCTCAGCCTCGGGATGGTTGATGAGCAGGCGAATCAATTCGCCAGCTGTATAACCTGCTCCTCCTATAATTCCAACTTTTATCATACTATCAGTTTTCGTAAGGGATAACCAGCCACATGATAAGGTAGGCCAACAAACCAGTACCTGCAAAAATCAATAGCAGCACAAATACCAGTCGCAAGATGGTAGAGTCAAGTCCGAAATACTTTCCTAAGCCACCGCAAACGCCAGCTACCATTTTGTCAGTTCTCGATCTTCTTAAATTCTTTTCCATAATATTATCATTAAAGTTCGTCATCAAAACTATGTGAAGCGTAGAATGCCCTCAGGGCAGTAGAGGAAACCTTGATGAAGCCCTTGGCATCATCGGCTGTCCAACCTTTCTGCATCTCACCATACTCACCGAACTTGTTCTTTACCAAGTCGTCCTTGCTCTCCACGCCAACGGTAGAGAAACCTAATGGGCGAAGCTCGAGGATGGCGGTGCCGTTAACATGGCGTTGTGAAGAAGTAAGCATGGCCTCAATGTCGCGCATCACGGGTTCCAGGTACTGACTCTCATGCAGGAACATGCCGTACCAGTTGGCTACCTGGTCTTTCCAATATTGCTGCCATTTGCTCAAGGTATATTTCTCCAAGAAACGATGGGCACCGATAATCAGCATCGGAGCAGCTGCCTCGAAACCTACGCGGCCTTTGATGCCAATGATGGTATCGCCCACATGCATGTCGCGACCAATGCCGTAAGCTGCACCAATCTCTTCCACCCTCTGGATGGCCTTGATGGGGTCGTCAAATGCTACATCGTTCACTGCCTTCAGCTCTCCTTTTTCAAAAGTAAGGCGCAATTGCTCGGTACCTTCTTTGGTGCAGTGCTTCAGGTATGCGCTTTCCGGCAGACCTTGTGCGGAGTCGAGTATCTCACCGCCACAGATGCTGGTGCCCCACAAACCTACGTTGTAGGAATACTTCAGTTTGGCGAAGTCGGCAGGGAAACCATTCTTGTTCAGGTAATCAATCTCTTCTTGACGACTCAAGGCCATATCTCTTGTCAGGGTGATGATTTCCTTTCCAGGAGCCATCACGAGGAAAGTCATGTCGAATCGTACCTGGTCGTTGCCGGCACCCGTAGAACCGTGGGCGATGGCATCGGCACCAATCTCGTTGGCATAACGGGCGATGGCCAAGGCCTGGAATATGCGCTCTGAGCTTACGGAGATGGGATAGGTACCATTACGGAGCACGTTACCATAGACCATGTATTTCAAGCTCTTCTCATAATATTCACGGGTTACGTCTAACGTGACATATTTTACTGCTCCTAATTTATAGGCATTCTCTTCATTCTGTTTCAGTTGTTCTTCACTGAAACCACCAGTGTTGGCACTGGCGGCATACACTTCATATCCTTTTTCCTTGGCGAGGTACATCACGGTGAATGACGTGTCGAGTCCACCGCTGAATGCCACTACTACTTTTTTCTTGCTCATATTGTTATACTTTATAAGGATCTTCTGGATGTTGTTTTGGGTCATACAGCATGGCTGTACAGATACAGAACTTACGGTTCTTTTCCATCAGGATGTGATGATTGATGCAACCTTCACACCCTTTCCAGAAAGCATCATCGTCCGTAAGCTGGGCAAAGGTAACAGGTACATAGCCCAATTCAGTGTTCATCTTCATCACAGCCGCACCACTGGTAAGACTAAAGATTTTTGCCCAAGGCCAACGCAGACGAGCCAACTTGAAAGTGGCATCCTTGATGCGTTTAGCGATGCCTTGACCTTGATAGTTTGGATGTACAATCAAACCAGAGGTGGCTACAAACTGCTTGTTGCCCCAACTTTCTATATAGGAAAAACCTACAAACTCATCTCCTTTGAGGGCTATCACTGCCTTCCCTTCCTTGATTTTGGTGGCCACATAATCATACGTACGTTCGGCTATACCTGTGCCACGCACTTTGGCAGCTTCCCTGATGGTATCTAATATGGTGTCAACGTATGCCACATGACTTGGATCGGCCACCATTACCTCAATCTCATTATTGTCCATATTCATTAACGTTATTATTTTGTATGTTGGGGAATACCGTTTCCAGCATTTCCATCACTTGATCCTTTGTTAAGCGCCTAGATGTTACCATCATAATGGTATCGTCACCAGCAATGGTGCCTAACACACCTTCAGGCTTTTTGTTGTCTATGTCATAAGCCATACCGCTGGCATATCCTGGACGAGTATGTATCACCGCAATGTTGGCTGCTACATCTACAGATATAAAACCACTGGCATTCAGCATGTCACTAACACGTTGGCGTGTCTGTCGTCTATACATCACATCGTTGGGCAATACATATACGTAATTGCCTTCCAGATTAGCAGCTTTGGCAACTTTCAATTGCTTCAGATCTCTCGATAACGTTGCTTGAGTAACCATATACCCCTCTTGATGGAGTTTCTGCATCAGCTCTTCCTGCAAGCGTATCTCTTGGCTCGAGATGATCATTTTGATGGTACCTAATCTATCTGCTTTTTTTTTCATTTGAATAAATATTCTAAAATTGGCGCAAATATACAGCATATTTTTGAAATAATATGCATTTTCACCTTCTTTTTTTATTCTTTTCTGGTTTTTTATTGCAAGAACACATAGAATGCATTATTTTTGAACTTGTCTTTTTAAAGAAAAGTGTACATGAAGTATTTTGTTTCCATATGGCTGCTGGTCTTTGCATGCCTGCTCTTTTCTTGTTTTCAGAAAGCTGAAGTCAGATTGGTGCGTCTTCAAGTGGAGATGCTTCCCAATCCAATCGGTATTGACGCCCAGCAACCTCGTTTTAGTTGGGTAATAGCCTGTGAAGCCAATGAAGTGAAACAAACAGGCTATCACGTTTTAGTGGCATCATCGTTGGAAAACCTCCATGCTGGAATAGGCGACTTATGGGATTCGGGCGAGGTGGCATCAGATTCTTCGGCCTACATAACCTATATGGGGCAACCTTTGGAGAGTCGGCAGCAAGTGTTTTGGAAGGCTAAGGTGCAAACAAACAGGGGTGCGTCAGCATGGAGCGAGCCTAACAGTTGGTCGATGGGGTTATTATCAGCAGCTGATTGGAAGGCGCAATGGATAGGTCATAGTGCTTTTCCTCTTGATAAAATGAAGGGACATACGGTGGTGCCGGCTCGCTATCTTCGAAAAGAATTCAAGAACGAGGATAAAGATATCAAACGAGCTACATTATATATAGGTGGTCTTGGGTTGTATGAGTTGTTTGTTAATGGTCATCGCATCGGCGAACAGCAATTGGCGCCTGCACCGACTAATTATAACAAGATTGTCAAGTACAATGTGTTTGATGTTACTCAGCAATTGACAAGTGGTGATAATGCCATTGGTGTTGTGCTGGGTAACGGCCGACTGGTTTCCATGCGTATGCCTGGTGAACCTTCCAGTAAGGATGTGGAACATTTTGACATGCCCAAGCTGTTGTTACAGCTGGAAATACAATATGCTGATGGCAGTAGTCAGCTAATATGTAGCGACAGGACCTGGAAAATGACGGTGGATGGACCTATACAAGCGAACAACGAATTTGATGGTGAGGTGTATGATGCCAACAAAGAGATGCCAGGTTGGGATACAGCAGGGTTCAATGATGCTATGTGGATGCAGGTGGAAACGATGGAAGAACCTGCAGGGAAGTTGTCCGCTCAGATGAATCCTAATATCAAGGTGATGGACACCCTTCAGCCAATTACCATAAATGAAACAGGTGAGGATGTTTATGTGTTGGATATGGGACAAAACATGGTGGGGTGGTTGCAGATGAAGGTGAAAGGACAGAAAGATGACAAGGTTACCCTTCGTTTTGCTGAGCTACTGAATGATGACGGTACGCTTTATACGGATAACCTGCGGTTTTCTGAGCCCAAGGATGTGGTGATACTGAAAGACGATCAACTGCTTACTTGGCATCCTACGTTTGTGTATCACGGTTTTCGCTATGTTGAGGTGAAAGGATTGACATATAAGCCGTCATTGAGTGATTTCGAAGGACAGGTACTCTATGATGAGATGGGAACTACCGGTACGTTCGAGAGTTCCAATGATATGCTGAATAAAATCTATACCAATGCCTATTGGGGCATACGCGGCAACTATCGTGGCATGCCTACCGATTGTCCACAACGCGATGAGCGGATGGGGTGGTTTGGCGATCGTACCACTGGTTGTTATGGCGAGAGCTATATTTTCAATAACCATAGCCTTTATGCAAAATGGTTGGATGATATTGAGGCAGAGCAAAATGATGAGGGTAGTTTACCAGATGTGGCACCTGCCTTCTGGGATATCCGTAGCGACAACATGACCTGGCCAGGTGTGTTCCTCACGGCTGCTAATATGCTTTATGAACGTTATGGAGATGTGCAACCTATGGTTAGGCACTATCCTGCCATGAAGAAATGGTTGGCTTATATGAAAAATAAATATGGTGTGGATGGCATCATTACCAAAGATACTTATGGCGACTGGTGTATGCCTCCTGAGCGCCCTGAGTTAATTCATTCCCAAGACCCTGCCCGTATTACAGCAGCTGGCGTTATGTCCACTGCTTTTTACTATGACTTTTGTCTCCTTATGGCTAAGTTTGCTGGCGTGCAAGGTCTGGCTGATGATGAGACTTTCTTCCTGACAGAAGCCGATGCTATTAAGACGGCATTTAACCAAAAATATTATAATAAGGAAGAAGGCTACTACGACAATAATACCGTTACTGCCAATATCCTGCCTCTTCGCTTTGGGATGGTGGCGAAGGATGATTGTCAGCGTGTGTTCGACAATATCCTGCGTACTACAGTTAACGATTTTGATAGTCATATAAGCACGGGTGTGGTGGGCATCCAGCAACTCATGCGTGGACTTACTGATTATAATTATGGCGAACTGGCTTTGCAGATAGCTATCAACACAACTTATCCTAGTTGGGGGTATATGGTGGAGAATGGGGCGACTACCATCTGGGAACTCTGGAATGGCAATACGGCCGATCCTGCTATGAATTCTGGCAATCATGTGATGTTATTGGGCGACTTCGTTATCTGGCTGTACGATTATTTGGCAGGCATCGCTCCAGCAGAGCCTGGCTTCAAGGTGGTGAAGATGCGGCCATATCCTATCAAAGGACTTGACTATATCCAAGCCTCCTATAATTCCACTTATGGAACCATTAAAAGCAGTTGGGTAAAAAAGAACAAAACCTTTGATTGGCAAATCACAATTCCTTCAAACACCACCGCACAAGTTTATGTACCGTGTAGCACAGAAGGAATGACTGAAAAAATGAAGATAAAAATTCAGAATATGGGTACACGTTTTATCGGTAAGGAAGATCAGTTCGCTGTTTTCTCTTTCCCCTCTGGCACCTATCATATTACAGTACCTTGGGAAGAGTGATCCTACTCTGAGAAGGCGATATGATTAGTTGCAATTCTGGCTGATGACATACTCGATAAACTCGCGTACTGCTCCATCGCCTCCTTTGTTGGTACAGATGTAATTGGCCAAATCTTTAACTTGCTGGCAAGCATCAGAGGGGCAACCAATAACGCCACATTCTTTCATGCAAACGATGTCGAGAATATCATCACCAATATAGGCAACATTCTCTTTTTGGCAATCATATTTCTTCATGAGGTCTTTCAGCGTGTCCAGTTTGTCGTGCCTGCCTTGATACAGTTCTTCAACGTGTAGTTCCTTGGCTCTGTTTTCCACAATCTTGGATGTCCTGCCTGTGATGATGGCAGGAACAATGCCATGTGCCGGCAAGATTTCATTGATGCCATATCCGTCACGGATGTTGAACGACTTAAAGAGTTCTCCCTCTGGTCCCATGTTGATCTTGCCATCGGTAAGCGTACCGTCAACATCCATCACAAATAGTTTTATTTTTTTGCTCATATTTTATTCCCCACACTCGCGCTTAATGTTGTCAATAATATCCTTATAAGAACCACGATGACCAAAGAGTGATGATGTGCCTAACACAAAGCCGTCGATATTCTGCTTGCTCCATTTTTTCATTCTCTCCAATGAGCATGCTCCATCGACGATGATCTCCATATTATACTTGCTCTTGAGGGTTATGAGCTTTTCCAGTTTCTTGTCCACATGAGGTAGGTAAAGGTGTCCTGCATTACCTGGTTTAACTCCCATAACAAGCACATGGTCAACAAGTTCGTAATATTTCTGCATACTTTCTATGGTAGCTTCCGGGTTGATGACAATGCCTGGTTTCAGTCCTGTTTCACGTATTTTCTTTATGACCCTGAGAGGATTACGGTCTGAATCGGGATGAATATAAATGATATCCACACCTGCATCGGCAAACAGTTTGATGTATCGCCCGGGTTCGCGCACCATCATGTGAAGTTCGGTGACGAGTGATGTATTCCTGCATACCGATTTCACATCCCCCAAACCCAAT
The DNA here is from genome assembly GCA_017442855.1 of Bacteroidaceae bacterium. Lineage (GTDB taxonomy): Bacteria > Bacteroidota > Bacteroidia > Bacteroidales > Bacteroidaceae > Bacteroides. The sequence goes on from JAFSPM010000041.1 coordinate 39,734, forward strand.
GCAAAGTTGGAAACATATTGACCATCCATGACGTCTAAGTGTAATCGGGTGGCGCCAGCGGCTTCAAGGCTCAACGCCTCAGCCTTCAGGTTGTCGAAATTGGCGCACATTAAAGATGGTGAGTAAATCATAAACTATCCTCCCTCATTTTAGAAGCAAAAGCTAATTCTACTTGATGTGTTTCCAGCTTTTCACCAGGCCATAAGATAACAGTGGAGCCTGCAGGTACTTGGATGCCCTCGCAGTTGAGTGCTCCAATTACCAAGGTAAAACATTCAAGTGTGTTGCTTCTGTTCACATATTGTTCGATGTCTTTAATTAGCTTAGTACTATAGGTTTTTTCTTTAATTTCATCCTGGCCGTAAGTCTTCACCTCGGATTTCAACTTGATATCTAAGGCACTAGTGGCTTTGGTTACATGGAGCTCGCGTTTGTTGCCATTCGCATCCACTCTGTCATAGTCGTAAAAACGATAGGTAAAGTCTGCTCCTTCTTCTATCTCAAACACCAGACTCCCAGCTGTAATGGCGTGTAAGGTTCCTGGTTCCACAAAAACATAGTCGCCTACCTTTACAGGCAAGGTGTCAGCCATTTCCAAGAATTGACCTTTTTGTATCATTAATCGCTCTTCTTCCTCATTACTGCATGTGCATCCATTGATAATAGTGCCAGATAGGGGAGCTTCGATAAAATACCACGATTCTCTTTTTCCCCTTGCCCTCTGCTCCAGTTTGTTAGCTGCCTCATCATTGGGATGTACTTGAATGCTCAAGTTCTGACATGCTTCTGTCAGAGCCAGTGTAAGTGGGAAAAACTCATAGTGAGAAAGGTTAAACTCTGCTTTAAAGGAGGGGAATACATCATTTAAACGCTTGCCTTTCCACTGGCCGTTGAGAATTTCATTAGAGATTCCCTTACGGCAATATAAAGAATACAGGTGCCCAATGGTATTTCCTTCAACTCCTGTATATTGACTTATCTTGGGCCCTCCCCAGATAGTATTATGAACGATTCGATCTAAGATCAGCATACTCCTTCGTCTAAAGTAATTTCTCTGATACGCATGATTTGGCTCAGCAGTTGCTCTAAAGCATCAATTTGTAACATGCAACTACCATCGCACAGAGCTACTGATGGGTTGTCATGCACTTCCATGAAAAGTCCGGAAAGGACACCAGTAGCCACTGCTGCCTTTGCCAAATAAGGCACATACTCGCTCTTGCCACTGTTGCCGTAGTTAAAGCCTCCACCACTGATTTGGACGCTATGAGTAGCATCAAAAAGCACAGGATACCCCAATTTAGCCAGCCTTACAAGTCCAGTCATATCAACCACCAGGTTGTTATAACCAAAGCAGTTGCCGCGTTCACAAAGCATAAAGTCCTTGCAACCGAAGTACTCCATCTTACTTACTACATTGTTCATCTCTTCAGGGCTGGAAAATTGTGCTTTCTTTATGTTCACGGTCTTGCCACTTTCAGCAGCAGCCTTCAGCATGTCCGTCTGACGGCACAAGAAAGCAGGAATCTGGATGATATCAGCAACTTCTGCAACAGGCTTTGCTTGGTATGGTTCATGAATATCGGTGACTATCTTTACCCCCACTTCCTTTTTGGCTTTCTCAAGAATGCGTAACCCTTCCTCTAATCCTGGCCCTCTATAATTAGTGGCTTTTGTACGGTTGGCTTTGTCCCATGAGGCTTTGAAATAAAAATCTAAATCAAATTTGCCTACGATAGTATGCAACGCTTCTGCCAAGTACAAGACGTTGTCCTCAGATTCGATGACACATGGTCCGGCAAGTAGTTTGAACTTGTTCCCTTTCATAAATATACAAAATACTTATTGCGACAAACGGATTATCTTAATTGTTTGGCAAATTTAATAATAAAAACCACAAATATGGCCGACTATTCTTGTTTTTTGTTGTCATTAACGAAAATGGGCGGTTTTTGTGCTTTTTTGCCAAAAAGAGGCAGTTTTGTTCATTTTTACTAAAAAGAGGTGCTTTTTGTTTGTTTTTGCATAAAAGGGATGTTTTTAGTTTGCTTTTAGTAGAAACACACCCTGTTTAGCTTATTTTATCTAAAACAAGAACGACTTGTAGTTCCTATTTTGCAAGTCTGGAAGGCCAGGTAAGATCGTTATCCTTCATCCTTGTGATGTATTGTTGGATAATAGCCTCCATCTGTTGCTGCATGAAAGGTAGTTGAGAAAATAGGTCTTTTTTATCAAGTAAGTTATTCTTCAAAGAGAAGTCTTTTTTATATTCATAAATACCAATAAGTCGATTGCCACTATATTCAATCATCAGGTCATCGAGGTAGAACATGGAATTGCCGTTTCTGTCATTGAAGACATAATTTACATAATCCTCACTATTGTTGAATACGTCTTTGCCAAACGAGAAGAATGGCTTCTGGTAGTTGAGCAATCCCAGCAGTGTGGGGGTAATGTCGGTTTGTTGAATAAGTCTTGTGGTATCGAATTTCACAGGAAGTTGTCCTCCTGGTGTGTAGAAAAAGATGGGGATTAAGAAACGTCCCATCTCATTATTATAATCTTCACGATAGCTCACGCCACAATGGTCGGCGGTAAAAACAAAGATGGTATTCTCAAACCAAGGTTTGTCTTTCACTTGTTCGAAATACTGCTGGATGGAGTAGTCGGCATAGCTGATGACCCTGTGCATGGGGATGTCACCACGTGTAAAGGTGTCCTTGTATTGGTCAGGAACCCTAAAAGGCTCATGGCTCGATGCGGTAAATACGGTTAAGAAGAAAGGGTGCCCTTCTTGAGCGATTCTGTCACTTTGTTGAGCAAAATACTTAAGATAAGGCTCATCGAAGATGGCCCAGGTACCATCAAAATCTTTGTTGTTATCATATTCATCCATGCCATAGTACGTCTCAAAACCTATTGAGTTGGTAAATCCTTTGAACCCCAAGGTCGTATTGGGGGCACCATGGAAAAATGCGGTAGTATATCCTTCTTCCTTTAACATCTCAGGCAATCCCTGAAGCGTGTTGTTGGAGTAAAAATAATAACAATAAGGGTTGATATAACGGGGAATGCCGGCAAAAGTGGCTGGCATGCAGTCAACTGAACGGATACCGTTGGCGAAGCTATATTCAAAACTATAGCTTTTACTTGCCAGCGAGTCCAAGAACGGCGTATATCCTTGGTAATTGCCCCCATCCTTATCTTTGTTATAGAATCCCGTATATTCCATTGAAAAACTTTCCATCAGGAATACGACTACATTCATACGATTCATTTCTCCACCCTTGGGATGTTTATTTTTAATGGGGTTGAAGATGTTGTCCAGCTCTTCTTTGGCAAAGAAACCAGGATCTTTGTATCCTGTTTTGTGGGCGGTAGTGATCAGTGTAAAGGGTGTGTTCAGAACAATAGCCGCTTCAATGGGTTTCTTACAATAAATATCTGCTGAGTCTTGTCGCAGTGGGTGCATTTTTAGCCCAAATCCACCTCGTGCACCACCCGCCACAAGGATGGCCACAATAATAAAAATAACAGTATGCAAAGGATAATACACCTTGTTAGACGGATAAGTGGATAAGGGACGGTCTTGTTTGATAGGATTGTAATACAAAAGAACAATAACGACAATCATAGCTATGCCAAATAGCCATACAGTCCAATAGTTAGTAATGCTGTTCAATAAGATGGTGCCAAGGTTGTTTTCTCTTCCGAATTCTGAAAAAATGGTAGAAGTGGTTCTTCTGCCACCAAACTCAAAATACACGATGTCTGCAACATTTACGGCTATTCCTAAGGTGTTGACAATGATAAAAATGATTTTCACGATTCGCTGGTACCAAACGGTTTCCCGGCTTTTTAGCGGCAGGAATTGTAGCAAGATACAAAGCATGTTTAAGTAACATAAGGCACTGATGTCGAAACGCAGTCCCCCTAAGCAAATTGTCATCATGTCACGGAAGGTAACATCAGGGAAGTTACTGATGTTCATGTAATAGAAAACCCATCTTGACAACATATATACTATCATCAGTAACAGGAAGTTCACTGCCATGATGAAGCCTGGTTGTTTCCTTATCGATGCTATCTTTGTAATCATACCACCTTTATTAATCGCCATTATTGCCATAATCTTTTGATGGCGCAAAATTACATTTTTTTTGTCAGATTATGGTATCGTTTATCTATTTTTCTGTCTAATCAGCTGAATATCAACTATAATTCCCAACGAGGTAATAATAAAAACCTTGTTGGGAATTAAAAAGTTCAGTAGTGGCACCTAATCAAAGATAAGGTGCATAGAGTTTTCCTAATATGATACAATAGTTACAGGACCAAGAAGACCTGCGGGAATAAGTGACTCTGTTCCATTGAATCCTTTAGCATCAGTCCATCCTATGCGAGTGGCACCAGGCTGTTCATCACCAATCAGGCGATTCACCCATACATTGGCTACCTTCACTTCGAGTGTGTTGACGCCAGCTTTTACCGCCTCAGTGATATCTACCTTGTATGGCTCTTTCCATGCGGCACCACAATATTTGCCATTCACATACACTTCAGCCAAGTCTGCAACATTGCCCAGGTCAAGAATCATCTTTTCTTCAGGCTGAACCTCAAAGGCTTTGGTATAGATAGCGATACCAGAGAAATATTTGATGCCAGGTTCAGGAGATTCGGTGTAGCTTCCAAGTGTTGTTATCTCAGCCGAATTAGGAGCACCACGATTCTCTTGGAAATTGATAGTCCAAGTGCCTTCAAGAGCTAACTCGTTCTTCTTTTTGGCAACAGGAACGACATGTGTTTGGTCAGCTTTGCCTGAGAACACCACAAACACAGCATCATCGGGAACAAGATTCATGGTGACATCTGTACGACCATTTTTCTGGGTGTATGACACTTCTTCTTGCATGCCACTATCTGGATGCCAAAGCATAGGCTTCATGCCACTTACACGGAAGGAGAGGGTAACGGTTTGATAATCATTGGCTGGCTTGTTAATCCAATAGACCTCTGTATCTGTCAAAGTGCGGTGCAAGAACCTATAGCCAGCAGGGATATTCACATCTGCATCAATGCCTGCAGCTTTCAGAAACTCGCTGAGTTCTTTGGTCTCTACCACATTTTTACGACCACTGTCCCAAATATCGGCAACAAGAGCATTGAAAGTGTCAGCATCATCGGTGAGTGACGCTGAACGGCTGGGGCGAACGCCACCAACCCATGCACCAGCTTTTGCCAATGATGCTATCTTCTTCAAGACAGGCACCGACATGTAGTCAACATTGCGGTCCATCCACAGCGCCTTATAAGTGGTACCACCTGTAGATACCAGTTGTCCCTTAACATAAGAGATATGGTTCAGTAAACCGTCTGGATTGAGATAATCCCACTGATAACCAGCTGGTATGGCAGGTGCTCGTGAGAAAACAGAAGTGACATTGGCATCCTCACCATAGTAGTACAATACATCCGCTACATTCTTGCCAGCTTGCAACATGAAGCAGCTGCGAGACATATAGTCTGCCCAGATACCAGCCATGGGAGCCCAGCTGTCATGACGATTAAACCATTGTCCGATGCCTCCAAGCGACATACCGGGTACATGTACATCATCAGGCTGATGAGCACTCTCATGGATGACAAAGCGGTTGATCCCATTAGACATTTCACGATCTGCCACATATTTGAGATTTCCTGGATGGTAAGAATACGACTTGCCTCCACCACCAGGAGCCGTCATCGACTCGGCAGCTGCTATATTTTGTCCGTAGATATGTGCCACAGAAGCTGATTCCTTGTCATCGGCATCGTAAACGCTCATGTCGGGTTGACCGTCAGGACCAACTGGCACCCAAGGAGCTGTTACCCACATCGCACTCATTGGCACCTCTGCTGTAGCTTTCAAATCCATGCCATCGCCCACGTAGGCACGACCACCTTCATGGCTTTCGGTGTAACGTCCAAGCATCCCATATTCTTCCTTGGCAATCTTAGATAGTAAGGTGTAATTATCAGCTATTAATTCACCAATGGTGGTGCGCCAGTCGAAAAGGAAGGCATCGCTCTGTTTGGGCGAACCGATGATTTCACCAGAGAGTACAGGTAACCACGTCTTGAGGTCATAACCTCTGCGGTTCTGAAACTCCTGGAACATGGCAGGTGTCCACGTCTCGCATTCTGCCTCGTAACTGTCGGTGAGGACGTATTGAACGCCTTGCTGCCCCATCAGTCCTTTAGCAGCTTTTTTGTACATGTCGAAATATGTACGGAAATACCTGGTCCACGCAGCGGGATCCAGCTTGTCAACCTCTAAGCCAGTTGCCTCTACTGGAGCAGGGTGATTCTGCTTACCTGTAAGCGACCAGCCATAGCGGATAATCTTCCAATTGCCCTCCGGTGCGTTCCAAACAAGTCTGCCGTTCTGATAGAATGCTGTTACATCCACCACATCATCTGAAGAAGGGAATACTTCATCCTCTGCATCGGGTGTTGCCATTGCTGTCAGATTAGAAGCCGATGAAAAGGCTGCCTTGTCTTCAAAACGGTGTACCCTTAAATAAGGATAGAGTTCCAATTCTGCAATCATCGTTCCTGCGGGAGGAGTAGCTGGACCACCACTCGTGCCGAAGAAACTACCACCCGCAGGACGTGGATTAGTCACCTTTACTCGGAAATATTTGGCAGTAGTAACAGGAATGGACATGGTGACCTGTGCTACACTTCCACCACGAACATCACAAACATGAGAGAAGGTCTTGCCATCATCACTTGACTCAAGTTGGGTAGTTGCAGGTCCTCCCCCAAAACCGCCACCACCAGCACCAACCATCTTCAATGACTTGATAGTGACAGGCTGTGGAAACTCATACTGAATCCAGGCGAAGCCACTCTTATCATCACGAGGCAGCAACACCGCATCTGAAATGCTGCCATTGGTGAGCTGCTCCAGGGTGAAGTTGCCGCCGCTTGCTGTCACTTTAGCACCCAATGTTGCCGCACTTTGACGGTTATCAGGTTGCTTGACTGCTATAACAGCAATATCTTCGTAATATTCATAATTGGTAGCGGCCTCACCACGACCTGCAGGAGCACCATCGAGGAATGCGCCTGTAGTATGTGGAGGCTCAGGAAGATCTATATCCACCTTGCCACTAGCGATGGATTCGCTCCAAACCAACTTCTTCATGCCATCCTTTTCACTTACCCAAGGACCACCTGTTGAGCTCCATCCTGGTGCTGATGCGATAGTGAACTCCAGCCCAAGGGAATCTGCCACATGCACAGCGTATGCAAAAGCATCCTGCCACCCATCATCCATGTAGATAAGGCGCTTGTCCACAATAGTAGGGGTACCCAGGGCGGCATCAAAGTTATGCACACCACCCTGTCGGGTGTCTTTCATCCATTGAAGGTCTTTCAATATACCGTCTTTGGTGATGTTCCCATTCATCCAGTGCCACCACACACGGTTGCGGGCACTTAGGGGAGGATTCTCCCAACCTTTTTGTAGCTCTTCTATAGACGAACCCTGAGGGTTGCTGCATGCGAGTGCTGCAAATAGTGTCGCGGCTACAGATACTAACTTTACTATATATCTCATATTCTTAGATTCTTTTAATTGGCGTTTATAATGTTCTTTCCACCATGTAGTTCGTAGCTCTTTCCTGCCCAAATCAGGGTGCCGCTTACATGGCTTGGCAACTCAATCTCAGCTTTCAGTGTGCTGCTGCTCTTCTGATAGCTTACCTTGATGTTGCCCTGCGGATGTGGCATACTGCCACCGATTTTAGTCAAATCGCCCAAGCGAGGTTCGATTTTTACCTTGGCAAACTGAGGAGCTGCACTGTCGATGCCTAAGAGTGTGCGGAAGAACTCGATGTTAGGACTGGCACCCCATGCATGACAGTCACTGCGTGTGCCATCCACATCGCTGGTTTCGCCCCATGTGGACAAACCTTGGCGGATATTCTCACGCCAGATGTCGAGCCATTTCAGATAGTCATCGCCCAAACCTGCTTTTACCAAAGCTTCATGTAGGTAGAATTTGTAATATACAGAGCATTGTGAAAGAGAAGAATCGGTGAGCATCTTCTCTGCCACTTGCTTAGCCTGCTCACCTGTTACCATACCCGTCAAGATGGCCAGTGAGTTGGCGTGCTGCGAGAAGATTTGCTTCTCTGAGGTTTGTGCATAAAGCCCCTTGGCATCATCCCAATATGCTTGTTGGACAGATTGTTTCAGTTGCTCTACTTGCTTGCTATACTCTTCAGCCATAAAGGTGTTGCCGCGATAGTTTTCCAGTTCTGTCATCATCTGGAGTGCCAACAGCAGTTGCAAGTCCATCAGGATGCCACCGCCGTCTTTACCTACCTGAGCTACCCCCATCTGCCAACCATCGCTATACACCCAATCTGAGAAATTCCAGCCAGGCAGACCCTTGATGCGTCCATCAGCCATTTGGTACTTGCTGAAATAGTGTAGAATCTGCTCAGCACCAGGAATGAGGTCGAGAACCAACTGCTGGTCTTTTCCATAACGCATGTAATCATGGATAGAATAGATATAACTCAGCGCATATGGAGTGATGTATTGTGCCAGTTCGGAAGGAGCGCGTCCCATTGTTACACCTTCAGCATTACGGCTCATGTCAGCCTGACGGAGATAATTCTTCCACAACGTATCGTCACCACTATTATAGATAGAAACCAATGCCTGTATGCGAGTGTCACCCAAATATTGCAGCTGTTCATAATACGGACAGTCTGTATAAGTTTCGATGGCACAGAGGCGAGCGGTACGCCAACCAATCTCCATCATCTTCAGCAACTCCTGATTGTCGGTGTCCAACTGAGCATTCATCTTGAATGGGAAGCCAGTGAACATACTACTGATGTCATTGATTTCCAGAGCCTCCCCTTTGGTCTCGATATCCAGGCGAACATAGCGGAATGTACGCCAGTCTAATGAGGTGAATTGTTGATTGTCCTTGCCATTGGAAGTCAAATTGTCAAACCTGCCGATAAAGTTCTTGCCCTCCACCTCATTGCGGTTGCCTTTGTGCTGCCCCCTTTCATCTGTATAAAGAGCCTCGGCATAACGAATGGTAATACCAGCACCGTTACCCTTGCTGAAGTTCAGTTGGAAAAATCCGTTGGTCAGTTCCTCTTGATCAAGTAGCAGCTCCACCTTTTTGTTGGCAGGGATGGTGACCTTAGCTTGTTGTGAAGGCCATCCCTTAGGTAACTTCAAGCCACCATCTTTACGGATGGTTGGAATGCGCTTCTCAAAACGTTCTATCTGTGGCAGTGTACTGGGCACCAGCATGTGACCCGTATATACACCAGTACCAGAACTCGTATCGTGCGGTGTGCCTAACTCATATGGCTTGGCATCCTGCCACAGATTCAGATCGGCATTAGCGTCCATCCAATCAGCGATGGTCTTATTCATGTTAATCTGCTCACCTGCACCCAAAGCATAATAACCTGGCACCTGCTGACGAATAGGAGTGTAAGCTGGGTCTTGGATAGCTTTCCAAGTCTCATCGGTGTTCACTACCTTGGCATCGCCTTCACCCATCATCAGGAAACCTGAACGCATGGTGGCATTTGGCACGGGGGTATAATTGCCCTCGTGCCATACTTGCGCTGCAAAAACGTTCTTGCCAGCCTTGAGGTAGGGTGCTAAATCCACAGTCTCGTAATTCCAATGCTTGGAGTCATTACGTGCTGGACCTAATGAAGCTAATTCACCGTTAACAAAGAGTTTGTAGCGGGTATCTCCACTTACATACACAACAAACTTACTGGGCTTGACATTCAGGTCAACATCCTTACGGAAATAATACACGCCATAATCCTTGGGTTGTGTACCAGGTACTTCAATCCACATCGCATTCCAAGCATCGGTCTTCATGTCAAATGAAGTGCGGTTCTGAAGCTGCCGCCTCATCATCTCTATGGGGAATTGAGCCAAAGCTGGCAGCAAGGTTGCAACTGCCAGTACAAAGGTTATTATATATCTCTTCATTATTTGATTATCAATTTAAAGGGGTTTTATGTTCTCTTCGCCATTTCATATATTCTTCCCACAACAGCAGTTGAGGCTTATTGTGGATGCCAGTCAAAAAAGCACCGTCACGGAAGTTCATTACAGTTTCGCTATCTTTTGTATAGGTAGGCCATAAAGGCAGATAGCCGCCATTTGGGTCGCCAGTCTTGATGAAGTTAATCCAATACTGCATCACCAGGCGCGACAAAGCCTCGTCTGAAGGATTGGGTGCGCCACCAAAGCCACCCAATTGCCCGAAGGTCAGGCCCAGTTCACCAGCATGCATGGTCAGGTATTCACGCCCACCTTGGTCGCCTCTGCGGAAGAAATTCTGCTTGGCGTGGTTGAAGAAGAACATATATACTTTGCCTTTGCCCTTACTATCGGCTGTGTTTTTGCTCTGTAGGTTTCCCCAAGCATAGGTAGGCCAAGCGAATGCTGCCTCACGGAAGATGTCGCTGTGGGCATCAAATGCCTCTTGGTCAGTCTTGCCAGGATACATGGCACGGAATTTTTGCTGCCAATCTTCATCTGGGAAGCTTTCCTTCATTTCTTGTTCGTAGTTCTCAGGCTTGTAACCACCTAAGAATCCCGTGAACATGGAGCCTTCATCGCTGTTGGTGCCAATCAGCACATTCACATCGTTGTAATCACCAGTCTCATACATAGGATAAGGATCACCTTTCAACACATAGCCGTCGTAGCAAGGCCACAAGGCACCACCAGCACCGAAGGCGATGGGGTCACCCATAAACTTCTCTGGGTCAACCTTGCGCAAATCTTTCAGTTTCAGCTTACCCATACCGATGCGGTTGATAAAGTCCTTGCCATATTTCTCGCTGCCAGCCATATTGCGGATGGAGTTGTTGTCTATGCGCACATTGTCCAAAGGAGCCATGTTGCCACCACTCTCGGAGATGGCGCCACGGAACAGACCTTTTGCCAACGGACTCTGGCAAAGCATAGCCACAGAGATGGCACCTGCGCTCTCGCCCATGATGGTAACTTTCTCTGGATCACCACCGAAGGCTGCGATGTTGTCATGAATCCATTGAAGTGCCATAATCTGGTCCATCAAGCCATAGTTGCCACTGATGGCACGTCCATTTTCTTTCTCACTTTCAGCACTCAATTCTGGCAGAGAGAGAAAGCCAAACACGTTGGTACGATAGGTGATAGCGGCATAAACGATGCCGGCTTGTGCGAACTTCTCACCGTTGTTCTCCCACGAAGCGCCTGTATTGAAGCCACCACCATGAATCCATACCAACACAGGCAGCCCTTCGCCTGCTTTTTTGGCAGGAGTCAGAATATTCAGGTAGAGGCAGTCTTCACTTACGCCTGGCTGACCTGGGCGAGGTTGCCCTTGACTTTGCTGATAAGGCTTGTCCTTGAAGCTATCTGCTTTATACACACCTTGCCATTTCTGGGCAGGCTGCGGAGCCTTCCAGCGCAAATCACCTACTGGAGGTGTAGCGAACGGAATGCCTTTATAATGAGCCAGTCCGTTTTGCTCTACACCTTCCACTTCTCCCTGTGCTACGGTTGTATGCAGCAACTGAGCGTTCATGCTCAAACTGAATGCTGCCAAACATAAAGTTGCAAATATCTTTTTCATAATAATGCTCAATGTTCAATATTCAACGTCACTTAACTCCCTGTGGTGAGCGATAGCTGATGTTCACCCCAAAGTCACGGATGCGTCCGTTGAGTCCCATCATGCCCTGCTCGTTCACGTCACCTTTACGGGTTCCTGCAATCATCTCCTCCGACATTTTCTTCAGATCGCTGATGCGTTGCAACGTCTCAGGGTTACTGCCCATATAGTGACCTGGGTACATCTTCTCGATGCCGTGACGCTTCATATAGCTCTCGATGCGAGTGGTAGTAGCTAACAGGGTAGAAAAGTTGGTGGTAAGCAACAGGTTACCAGAACCAAAGGCATCACCGCTATAGCCCCACTTCCTGCCATCCATCTCAAAGAAAGTGGCACTGCCAGGGGTATGGCCTGGGGTGAAAATCACTTCGATACTGCGTCCACCCAAGTCGAATACCTGTCCGTCTTCTAAATAATTCACCTTGCCTTTATAGTCGGCCATGAACATGGGCACGTTCACCTCATCGCCTGCATTGATCCATATCTCAGCGAAATCATGGATGGCACTGCCAGTATGGTCAGGATGCACATGGGTAGCAATCAGTGTGATAGGTTTCTTGGTAATGCCTTCCACAATCTTCTTCAAGCCATCAATCTTGGTGCCTGCATCTAACAGGATGGTGCGCTCGTTACCCTCAATGATATAGATGGTCTCATTCGCCATCAAGTGTCCATTGCCCTCCCATGTGTGTTCGTCTATGCGGCGGATAATCACATCGGGGCCTTCATAAACCACAAGTTCTTTGTAGGTAGGTTGTGGCATGCCTTGTGGTGTCTGCGGGTTACGTGGCAAACTGTTCAAGGTTGCCTCAGAAGCTTTCACGAAAGGAGCGAATGCCATGCCTACAGCACCCATTCCCATTATTTTCAGTACGTTTCTTCTATTTGTTTTCATAATAACTGTTTTTTTACTATTTCTGCAAAGATACAATTTTTATGGGTTTTGACAACATTCTTTTTAAAAGAGAGGGGTGTACCCCATAGATTAACTGGTACACCCCCCTGCTCACAAAGAATGACATTATTTCCAACCAGGATTTTGCTGAAGCTCAACTTCAGAGTTAAGGTTGATGACAGTCAACGGAATTGGGAACAGTGTCCACTCTGGGGTGATACCCTGTAATCCACAATCGTTGGTGTACATCGTATAATGAGATAACTGGTATTTCATGTCTTCATTGGTTCCTGTTGAGCTGTCCAAACGCAGCAGGGTGGGCCAGCGGTGCTCTTCGTACGCTAATTCACGCGCACGCTCATCGAGGATGTCACGCATGGTGATGGTTGAATACTTATAGGAAGCCTGAGCACGCTCACGAACAGTGTTCAGCGCAGCTACAGCATTGGCCATGTCGCCATTGCGCATATAAGCTTCTGCCAACAGCAGATATGTCTCGGCAGAGCGGGCAACATACATGTCGCGGCCATATTGGTAAGCGAAGGTCTGCACACCTGCGAATGCATGATGGACGTCCCAACCCCAGCCGTCTTGCATGGCAATCTTGCAGGACACACGCATCAGGCGTGAAGGAATGTTTAACCACTCTTTCTTGCAAATCTCACCATAATGCTTGGAAGTCTTTTCCAATACGATAGGGTTGCAGCGAACAATCTGCGAGTTGCGCATATCATCGTCAAACTGATCTGCCCATACCACTTCGTCTGAGTAGTCGGTTGTACCAATTAACCCCCAAGAAGTACCACCCAAGTATGCACCAGAGTTACCGCCAACCCAAGTATTCATGTCAATGTTCGGATTATCGTGCCATGGACCTGCTGAGTCTGGCTGTCCTTCTGCGGTGTTCCAAATCAGGTCACGAAAAACTGCACCAACAGTTACACCATACATATAAACGTTTCCACCATCGTTAGCCCACTGGTCATAGGTTGGACCCTGCACTGCCATCAGGCTCTCAGTGTTTCCCTCGCTATAGTCGTAGTTGCCCATCTGGAACAAATCGTAGTAAACGTTACCATCTGCTTTATAGTTTGGAACGCCCAAGTAACCACCAGTTCCTGTGTCAGCAGGATTGGCACGAACGCCAAAACGGCTGGTCATCAATGGATGAGCTGCGATAACTTTCTCAGCAGCTGTAATAGCTTTGCCATAATATGACTTGTCGCCAGTCTCAATACCTTGAGCGATGTATGCTTCGGCCAGATAGTGGTTGGCAATACCTTGTGCTGCGCGGCCATCCTGCAACGGATATGTTGGTAGTCCAGCAGCAGCAGCTTCCAAGTCAGCAATTGCAAAAGCATAAGTCTCCTGACGACTGCTGCGATTATAGTCGAATTTAAGTTGATCGCTGTATTCCTCAACGATAGGCACACCACCAAAGCACTCTGCCAAACGCAGGTATGCCCATCCACGGAAGAAACGAGCCTGAGCTACAGCATAGTTTTTGTCATTGACATTTGCCCAGTTCACCAATTCTGAGCCATAGAGGGCAAGGTTAGCTTGTGCTGCCAACTGATACAGCTCGTTCCACAGCGTATTAAAGTCAGCAGTGTTAGAGTTCAGGTTCATGAAGTTTGACAGGAAGCCGGCTGCCATAGCTGGATCACCAAAACCACTGTCGATACAGTCTGAACCATTGCCACCCAAGAGGTTGCTGGCAGCTGCACCTTCTACGTAAAGATTATGCCAGCCAAACATATAGTTGAAGGAGATGTAGGCGCGAGCAATGGCAGCATCCACCTGACTGCTCTTCTCAAAAGCTGTCTCCACCGTATAGATGGTTTTAGGCTCTTCCTTCAAGAATTCTTCGTCATTGCAGGAACTCAGTACGCTTGTTGCTACCAAACCTGCCAATAGGATTTTATTGAGTTTCATATTCATCTGTTTTTTTAGAATCTAACATTTAAACCGAATGTGTAGGTACGAGGCAGCTGTGATGCACGGCTGTTGCGCACTTCAGGGTCACTGAACTCCCAGTCAGGAGCAATGAAGAACAGGTTTTGTGCTGAAACGTATGCTTGCAAGCCAGCCAGACCAATCTTGTTCATCCAGCTACCCTTAAAGGTATAGGTTAGGTTCACGTCCTGTAAACGAACGAAACCATATTTCTGAACACCTGTAAACTTAGACAGGTCGGCTGTAGCGCCCACATGTTTGGTGTCACGGTTGGCCTCTGTCCAGAATGGGTGATTCTCAGCATTGATATAAGCCATGTTCTCATAGCTTACAAAAGCATTGTTGTTGGCTGCCACACCATACTTGCCACCGCTGAATGTGCCTGCAAACAGGAAGTAGAGTGAGAAGTTCTTCCAAGTAATGGTGTTGCCCATATTCAGCTGGAAGCTTGGACGGTTGAAACCTAAGATAATACGATCGTTAGGAGTGATGATACCGTCGCCATCGTGGTCGATGTACATAGGATCGCCTGGCTTACCACCGTTTGCCTGCAAATAGTCTGTATCTTCCACTTGAGCTACACGTTCATACTCATAGCCATAGATGGCGCCCAGAGACTGGTTCAGGAACAGCTGGTTGGTGATATCGTCTTTACCGTCTCCATATAGCTCCTTCAGAATACTGCGGCTTAAGGTGAACTGGAAGTTGGTACTCCATGTGAAATCTTTCTGCTTGAAGTTCATGGTTCGCAGAGTAGCTTCAATACCCCAGTTGCGAATCTTACCCATGGTAGCATATTGCTGAGTCATACCAGCACCCATTACAGGAATGGTACGTTGGAAGATCTGGTCAGTTGTGTTGGCGAAGTAGGTATCCAACTCGAAGTGGATACGTCCACCTTTCAGCAGGTCGGTTTCCAAACCGAAGTTCCAGGAGGTAGTGGTTTCCCAACCCAGCAGTGGGTTACCCAGCGTCTTCAACGACTGTGCGAACAGAGGCTGGCCACTGAACCAAGCAGTATAGCCTCCACTCTTACCTACGTTCATCTGAGATAGCGTCTGGTAAGGCTGCAATG
Organism: Bacteroidaceae bacterium; assembly: GCA_017442855.1. Taxonomy (GTDB): domain Bacteria; phylum Bacteroidota; class Bacteroidia; order Bacteroidales; family Bacteroidaceae; genus Bacteroides. The sequence goes on from JAFSPM010000041.1 coordinate 55,370, forward strand.
ACTGATTACCGTTTTTACCCCAAGAAGCCTTGATCTTGGTATTGGTTGCCCAAGGTAATGCCTGCTGGAAAAACGGTTCGTTAGAGATGGTCCATGCCACACCTACTGCAGGGAAGGTACCCCATTTCTTATCGTTTCCAAATACAGAGCTACCGTCACGACGGATAGATGCATTGAAATGGTAGGTATCCTTATAAGAATAGTTTACACGACCTAGATAACCAATGTTGTTATGCAAGGTATAGTTGATATCTGTAATTTTCTGCGTGGCAGCGTTCCCCAAACCATAGAAACCTAAGGTGGTGTTACCCAGGCCTGCGAAGTCGGAACCTTGTACCTGGCTGCCATCCAGCTTGTCTGAGTCGCGGGTATAAACCGCTGTAGCACTTACAAAATGCTCACCAAACTGACGGGTGTAGGTCAAGATGTGGTCCATCACGTATGAGGTGGTCTTGGTGTTGTTGATGAAACCGTTGGCTTCGCTCAAGTGTTTGTCGAACACATCAGTGGTATAGTTCTCACCATCACCCATGCTGATGTAATATTTCTCATGATAGAAACGACGTTCCAGAGACTGACGGATGTTGTAGTTACCGGTCAGCTTATAGCTCAAGCCCTCGATACCAGGAATCTTGATTTCAATTTCACCGCCCAAGGCAATGTTGCTATTGCGGTTCTGTGCGTCAACTCCACCGTTTACATTCCACATGGGGTTCACATCATCGGCAGTGTGCTCTGTAATGAAACGGCGCAGTGTAGTACCGTCGTTCAGGTAAGCCTCACCCCAAGGAGAGAAGTAACGAGAATAATATGGACGCAGACCGTCTTGTTTCATGTTGGCCCAGTTGAAATTCATACCCACCTTGATGTATTCGTTCACCTTGGTGTTAATGCGAGCATTGATTGTTGTACGTTTGAAGCTGTTGCCCTTGATAAAGTTGCCGTTATCAGAGAAAGAAGCTCCAAACATATAATCCAAATTGTTTGTCGCACCTGACAGACTTAAGGAATAGTTCTGACGTACACCAGTGTGAGATACATAGTCAATCCAGTCGGTTTCCTTCCCCTTTTCGTAGTTAGCTTTCTCCAGATAAGTCATCCAGTTGGTACTTCCCTCAGGCAAACCTTGACGGGCGTTGATTAGCTCGATATAACCCTTACCATCGCGCAAATCTGGTTTGTATGCTGCTTCCACCAAAGCTACAGAACCGCGGAAGTTTATCATAGGCTTACCCTGTGAACCTTTCTTAGTGGTAATCATGATTACACCGTTAGCTGCCTGCGAACCATATGCTGCCAAAGAGGTCGCATCCTTTAACACGCTCATGCTCTCCACAATGTTCGGGTCAATGTCATTAATAGTACCTTTATATATTACGCCATTTACTACGATCAATGGGTCTGAACCACCGTTGATGGATTTCTGTCCACGAATCTGGATGCTGGCTGTCTCGCCTGCAACGCCAGTTTGGGTCATGGTCAAACCAGGAATCATACCACGCAGCATATCCGCTGAGTTCGTAGGAGCCAGATTGGCAATAGCGCCATCAGCCACATTCATCGTAGCTACAGAACCCGTAAAGTTCTTGCGCTTGGTGGTACCGTAACCTACCACCACCACTTCTTCCAAAGTTTCGGAGTCTTCTGCCAAGGTAACGGTCAGAGATGTCTGACCATCCTGTAGCACGATTTCCTGTGTGATGTAGCCGATGTAGGAAATAACCAAGGTAGCTCCATTGGGAACACCCTGTATCACTACCTCACCGTTCATGTCGGTGATACCGCCAATGGTAGTACCCTTCACGAGTACATTGGCACCAATCACTTCACCTAAAGCATCGTTCACCTGAACGGTTACTGTAGTGCCGTTCTGCTGGATGCCCTGAATGCCATTGGTCTCCACTTCTGCCGCCACCATATTAAAAGGGGGACAAATGGCGAAAAAGAGAGGCAATGCGCAAAGCTTCATTGTTCTTTTCAAACGAATGTCTTTCATACCAGTTGTTTTTTGATTAATAATGAATTTTCTCTGCTGCAAAGTTACTGCATCATGAAAGACTCTGTGTGCGACGGTAAGGAGGGATAGTAAGGTGTTGGATTTTTATTTGGCTGTATATTAGTGATTTATTTCTTTACAAAAGTAGGTTTTGGGGTGTGTAATCTTAGGTCAATAAACTGCGTTATTAAAGCTGTACAGCAGCAAATGCACAATGATGGTGAGGTGTATCACTTCCGCGACAGAAATGGTTTGGAGGCAGACATGATTGTGTCTTTGATCGATGGCCGTTGGGCGGCAGTAGAAGTGAAATTGGGAAACAAACAAATAGAAGAGGCAGCCCTGCACTTACAGGAACTGGCTAGAAAAGTGGACGATGAAAAGATGGGCAAACCTTCGTTTCTGATGGTACTGACTGGTGGCGAGTTTGCTTACCAGCGAAAAGACGGTGTGCTTGTTGTACCAATAGGTTGTCTGAAAGATTGAATAGATATGACACTTCTCTCTCATTTCATGCGGACAATGAGGTAATAAGTGCCAAACATGGTGCGTTTAGACAGCATACCAGGCAAATTCTTCAGGTATCTGCCGAAGCTCATCGTTGACAAATGAGTACGGCTGCCAGCATGTTTCTGCAATTCCTCCAACAAAGCACTTGACGTTACCCATTCGGCACGGTCCTCCAACTCACTGGTAGCGGGGCGGAAATAATCATGGAAGAGCAGCTCGGAGGTACTCAGGTTCATGAAAGAACGATTGTTTTTCATGATTTCCTCCACATCGGCATCGTCGAACCAATAGCGCTCGCCACTCTCCACCGCCTGCACCGCCTGCGCATAAAGCTGTCGGTAGTTGGGACGAGAGTCGGTGTTGATGGGTGCCGACAGCTCGATACAGATGTAGCGGCGACTGCCCGAGGGGTCGGTCAGCACGTCAATTTGATTGCTGGTGCCGATAAAAGAGGCATAACGACGCATCTGGCTCACCTGACTCTTGTATGGCTTCCTGGCATGTATATCCGCTCGTTGTAGCAGGTTTTTCAGATAGCCATCCTGATTACGACGGCTCAACTGGTCGAATTCATCGAGATTCACTAACAAATACTGGCAGATGGTGCGGTCAACCTCCTTCTTGCTGGAGAAATCCAACTGGTCGGTATAGCCAAACTGCAGCTCGTCGGGCAACAGGTTTCTGCAGAACGTTGACTTGCGATAGCCCTGCCTGCCTATTAGGATGGGGGCAACGCTGTTGCCATATTGTCCCATGATGCCTAACCACTGTGCCGTCATTGAGAGAAACCACCGGTAAAACCACTCGCCCCAATTCGGATTGCTGGTCTGAACTGTGTCAGCCAACTCGCGGATACGGTCATGACCGTCCCAAGTGCCCCGCACAGAATTAAGAAACGCCTCCACAGGATTGTAGCTCTGCACCTCTGCCGAACGTACATATCGACGGATGTCCTTGTCCCACACATCGATGCCACGCAAACGGGCTTCCTCCACCATCTTTCCCATCAGCCTGTCATCCAAAGGTTTGAACGTCATGTCCCAGGTGGTGTTCAGGCGATACTCCTCCGCATCCTGTATCACATTGTGTCGCAAGACATAACGCTGCCGCATGAAGTCACGCAACATCAAGGCATTACGCTGGGTCTTATTCATCGCCTCCTTGGAGCCATAACGGGCATTCTGTGTCTGATAGACACTCTCAAACAGGGTGCGCAAATGCTCCTCGCCCTCTTTATTACCAAAGTTGTTGCAGGCATGACGTACTGCCTCTTCCAACGGGAAGCCCGAGAGACAACACTCTCGTGCCAACTGTGTAATGAAACGCTCAGGATCTTTGTCCAAAAGGTCAGGGGTGTTTTCCTGCATCGCCACCCTTATTGCCAGGGCACTGAACCTACGCTCAAACTCCACATAGCCCTCAATGCCTGGCTCAATGCGTTCCAAGGGTTTGGAAACTTTAGCTTTCTCATCCTCATCCTCCAAAGTCAACTGCACACCTTCAGCGATGCGCAGCGGGGCAGCATTCTTGTTGTAATATGGTTCGTCATCGAAAGTGCGCAGGAAACTTTGCCCTAACGTAGGTTCCACACGAGTGATGGGGTAGTTCAACGTGCCGTTATATGTGCTATATGCCAAATAATACGCCATGCGATGAAACACCTGAGCCTCCGTTTCCGTTTGAGGCAATGTGCCATCCATGCGGCTTACCTTCACCAGTATCTTCGTGCTGCGTCCTGTGCTACCCACGAAAGTGGCAAACGTGGCTGGTTGCATCTGAGCCAGTCGTTTCACCCACCGTGCCTCACTTATGCCAGCCAGATTGCCTACGCTTAGCAGTACTAAACCATTATAGTGGACAAAGCGTTTGTCATTTCCGTCTTTTGTGAAAGCAGCTGGTACATAGATGCGTTGGGTAAGAAATGTTATTTGCCCGCCCAGTCCTTGAATGGTAGGTAAGTTTTTGCGGAACTTGTCGAAAGGGATGTGCTTGCTCTGCCTACTGATGAGGCTAATCATTGCCTCAGGCGACATGTTGCGAAGCTTCATCTCCTGCGACTTTCCCTCCATGCGGACGGAGGTAAACGTAATGTCCTTCTTTCTCATCGATATTTGTTTAGGGTTATTGGAATGCTTGTTATCGTTCATCGCAATGCTTTCCACTGCTGGTGCCGATGCTTGGCAATAGTGGTGCAAATGCTTGGCAAAGGTAATGCAAGTGTTTTGTAACGCTGTTACATAGGCTATGTAATGAGATTACTATACTTATGTAATGGCATTACATAAGTGATGTAATGAAATACAGTCACCAGTCGATGACTTCCTCATAGCGTCTGAACTCCACGGGTTCCATAATATCATGCTGGGCAAACACGTTGCGGATGTACTGCTGCACCTCGGGCGACATGGGCTTGCGCTCATTGTAGTAATGATAATAAGTGGTGTTGCCTATACCGTAATGTATCTGTGAGTAGATGGCATCTTTCTTGCGCGCGGTGAGATTATCGTAGATATGCTTTAGCCCCCATGCCACACGAACCTTGCGTACAGGTCTCTGCATTTGGCAAGTGCCTGTTTCTGGTCTGACGAGGTTAAGGTTCACGCTCGGCACGATGCGGTCTTTCAGTACATGAGTGGAGCCAAGATATCGCAGACAGTTGTCTTTCAGCGGGCAATTGTTGTTCCAACACACGATATATGTGGCTGGCATGGTAGAGAAATCGACATTATTATTCATATAACCTCAATAATTTGTTCATTTAGTACTGTTTTTATGATGCAAATATACTAAATAATTCCTCAAAATGCAAGTATTTTTGCTGAAAAGTATCATAAGTATCATAAAAGTATCATGTAAAAAGCATTGATTTTCATAAATTATGTTACTTATGATACTTATGATACTTACAAACTATAATTATAATCGTTATTTATTACTGAACAATAACAGCATTATTGTACATGTTGTTCCTCAACAGGTCACAATTCCCATCGCCTCTGTTGTAAATATAAATATATTTTCTTTCCTTTGTAAAAATAAAATGAAAGGTTAAAATAGATGAAGTATTATTTGTATTTATTGTTGACTTGTGTGCTGACGTCTGCAACTCTGCAAGCGCAGAATGTTAAGGAGCCCTTTGAAACAGGGAAACGCTACAGTGTGATTATTGATAATGACTTTATGGGTGATCCTGACGGATTGTTCCAGCTGGTGCATCATCTGCTGTCAAGCTCTTGTGACATCAAGGGCATTATTGGTGCTCATCTCGGTGGCAACGGTCGTGGCTTTTTCAAGGACTTGCAAGGGAAGGATGAGGCTGACATGTCCGTGAACAAGGTGAATGAATTGTTAGAAGTAATGGGTTTGAAGGGACAGTTCAAGGTGGTGCCTGGAGCGCCAGTAAAGATGACCGACCCCAATAAACCTGTTGAATCTGAGGGCGCGAGACTGATTGTGGAGGAAGCATTGAAGGCTTCACCCGAAAGACCTTTGTACCTTTGCTTTGGCGGCCCGCTGACTGACGTTGCTTCGGCCTGGCTGATGAATCCCGAAATCGGGAAGAACATTATTCTGGTGTGGATCGGTGGGCAAGAATACAAGGAAACCGGTGCCATCGTGCCTCCCGGCTATTCTGTGCCTGAATATAACCTGAACTTAAGCATCGATGCAGGTCGTACCGTGTTCAACCAAAGCGATATACGCATTTGGCAGATCCCTCGTGATGTGTATCGCCAGTGCATGTACAGCATGACGGAGCTCAGTGTCAAGGTGCGTCCTTTAGGCAAGTTAGGTGCCTACCTGTATGACTCTCTGGCTGGCATTATGACTGGCAGGAATGGTTTCTATATGGGTGAGACCTACATCCTGGGCGACAGTCCGCTGGTGCTGATGACCGCCCTAATGAGCAATTTCGAGGCCGACCCAGCTTCGTCTCACTATCACTATGTCACAATCCCTGTGATAGCCGAAGACGGTACTTACCGCTATAATCACGCCGGAAGGCAGATCCGTGTATATGACCGCATTGACACCCGTTTGATGTTTGCGGATATGGAGGCTAAACTTCAGCTTTTTGCAAGGTAGTCTTCAGCTGGCGTACTCTTAGGTCGAAGTCTTTTTCAGAAGCAGTGGCTTTGCCCCTCATCTTGGTACGGGCATTATAGATGGTTTGCGAGGAAACCCCCAACATCTTGCTGATTTTCACGCTGCTGTCGATGCCCAAGCGTATCAAAGCGTATATTCGCAGGTCGGTATTTAGTCTGCCCTCAGGCTTGATACTGACCTGCTCTTCTTCCCTAAGCAAAGTATTAAACTGCTCAATGAAGTCAGGATAGAGGCGCAAGAATACTTTATCAAACTCTGTCCATAACTCTTGTAAGTATTCATTTTCACGCTGAGCTATAGCAGCGGTTTGTTTGATGGCTTCGGCATATTGACCAGCTTTGAGCTTGCGGTTGATGTTCTTTTTCAAGGCATCCATCTTATCAATGTAGTCGGAACAAGTGGCAAAGAGCTGCCCGATGTATTCTTCTTTCACGTAGTTGGCTTCGGTAAGCTCGGTGTTCGTGGCGGTGAGCTGCTGCTCCTTTGACACCAATTCTTTATTGCTCTGGCGTAGTTTAGCCTCACTCTCACTCAGTTCTTCATTGCTCAGCTTTAACTTTTTGTGCAAGGAATTCACCTTTCTCAGTTCCAGCATAGTGGCAACCAGCAAAGCTATTGCAATGATGATGAATGCTGCCAATAGGTAAATAAGTGTGTGGTTTTGTTTGTTCTGTTGCTCCAATCTATCTTCTACAATCTCGTGGAAACGCATAACTGAACGTGCCAATGCTCCATCACCGTTAAACACATATTCTGGATGGTCGGCCTGAATCCTAAGGGTGGCATTGTAGAAACGTGCGGCGTATGTTAGTTCACCCATGTCCCTTGCTATTGTTCCAATATTAGCAAGATACGGCACATGCCGATCCACTTGTTGAATCTTAGACACTAAGCTCAACGCGAAATATTTCAAACAGTTATCGATATCACCATAATTCATGGCTATAATGCCCGCGCTTTCTGTAATGCTTTTATACCAAGGATTCTGTGAATCCATCGAGTCGGCATAATCCATCAGCTTTGCTCGCCAAGACTCCATCTCTGTCGCATCTGTTATCTGCCATGATTTGGCATAGACATAGTAGGGTGAAGAAGAATCTTGCACCATCTGCACAATGGAGTCGGCATAAGCAACAACAGATGGATTTGGATAGGGTGTGTTATGTTGGATTGAATAGTTCCACCAGTAGTTCAGTTCTTCCATTAGGTATTTCAATCTGATGTCCTGATTCATAGGCATCCCCTTTACCTTGTTCAAAGCTTCTCGGCTTTCTTCTATCATTCCAGATGTGTTGTATGTTTGAGATTTGAGTATGTAACTCTCCACAACCCAGTCGTTTCGTTTTAGCTCCTCGGCTCTTTGCAGGTTCTTGTCGATATAGGCCAAGGCAGTGTCTGCCTCATAACCCATATACATTTCTGCCAAGAGGCGCTGGTAGATATAGATGGATTCTCTGTCCACAGAGTTGGCAAGACGTTGGTGCATCTCGTTCACGCGGTTGTTGAACTCCTCCAAATAAATGTTCTTGTCATTCAAGGCTTCCTCCACCATATCGAAATAGCGCAGGTTTTCCTGTGTTGCGGTGCTATATCTGCCCGTGCATGAACAGATTATCAGAGGGATTATGATGAAGTACTGCCAAGATACTTTCATGGTATTGTCATTCTATGTTTACTATAGTTGTTGCAAAGATAATTAAAATTGTGTTGATATTTACCTACTTAAGATAATAAAAATAAAAAAATATCTTACTATTAGATGGTAATATCTTGACAAATCGCTAAATTTGCAGAACAAGGATAAACTTAAATTGAAACACCATGAAAAATAGTTTTTTTGCAGTGGATTTGGGAGCTACGAGTGGTCGCACCATCTTGGGAACCTTTGCGGATGAAGGCTTGGAGATGGAGGTGGTGAATCGCTTTCCTAATCACCTGATACCTGCTAACGGACATTTTTATTGGGATATCTATGAGCTGTACCGCAATATCATCGAAGGTCTGAAGTTAGTAGCCCAACGTGAGGATGTAAAGATTTCCTCTATCGGTATCGACACTTGGGGGTGCGACTTCGTGATGGTGGGCAATGACGGTGGTTTCCTGCGTTTGCCATACGCTTACCGAGACCCTCATACAGAAGGTGCTCCAGATAAATTCTTTGAGCGAGTGCCTCGCTCTGAGGTGTATGGCTTGACTGGCATCCAGATCATGAACTTTAACACCCTGTTCCAGTTTGATACATTGAAGCGTAATAACGATGCTGCTTATCAAGTAGCCGATAAGGTTCTCTTTATCCCAGATGCGCTGAGCTATATGCTTACAGGAAAGATGGTGACTGAATATACGGTGGCTACTACTGCTCAGATAGTCAATGCCCAAACTCGTAAGTTGGAGCCAAAGTTGCTTGAGGCAGTAGGCTTGTCGGAGAATAAGTTCGGACGCTTTGTCTATCCAGGTGAAACGGTGGGTACTTTAACTCCCGAGGTGCAGAAACTTACAGGTTTGGATGCTGTGCCTGTCATTGCTGTGGCTGGACATGATACGGCCAGTGCGGTAGCTGCCGTGCCTGCCAAGAACGACAACTTCGCTTATTTGAGCAGTGGCACTTGGTCGTTGATGGGTATTGAGACGAAAACACCCGTCATTAATGAAGAGTCAGAGGCACTGAATTACACCAATGAAGGTGGTGTGAACAATACCATTCGTGTGCTGAAAAATATATGTGGTATGTGGCTCTTGGAGCGTTGCCGCTTGAACTGGACAGATGCCGATTATGCTGTGTTGAATGATGAGGCTGAGGCTTCAGAGCCTTTCAGGAGCCTGATTAATCCCGATGCCCCAGAGTTTGCTAATCCGGTAGATATGGAGCAGGCCATCAAGGACTATTGCAAAGTTCATAATGAACCTGTACCAGAAACACGAGGCCAAGTGGTGCGTTGCATCTACGAGAGTTTGGCACTTCGCTATCGTCAAGTACTTGACAACCTACGCAAGTTGTCTGACCACCCAATTGAGGTGTTGCATGTCATTGGTGGTGGAAGTCGCAACCACATGCTGAACCAGTGGACAGCCAATGCCATTGGCATTCCTGTGATTGCTGGTCCATCAGAAGGCACTGCCATTGGCAACATTATGCTCCAGGCTTTAGCAGCAGGAGCAGCTGACAGTGTACCAGCTATGCGTCAGTTGATTCGCAAGAGCATCAAGATGCAGGGCTATCTCAGTGAAAACGAAGGAGCTTGGGAGAATGCATTGAAACGATTAAAATAATAAATTAAGAATAGCATGAAAAAAGAAGATTTAATTAAAAAGGCTTACGAAATAGCGAAAGAACGCTATGCTGCCATCGGCGTGGATACCGATAAGGCAATTGAAAAATTAGAGAATACTCCCATTTCGCTGCATTGCTGGCAAACTGACGATGTGGTGGGATTTGAACGTAACGAGGCGCTTTCTGGTGGCATCCAGACCACAGGTAACTATCCTGGGCGCGCGCGTAATATTGATGAGGTACGCAAGGACATCGAGTTTGTAAAGACGTTGTTGGCTGGTAATCATCGCCTGAACCTGCATGAGATTTATGGCGACTTCGGTGGGAAGTTCGTTGATCGTGACGAAGTGGAGGTAAAACATTTCCAAAGTTGGATAGATTGGGCGAAAGAAGTGAATATGAAACTTGATTTCAATTCTACTTCATTCTCTCATCCCAAAAGTGGCGACTTGACGCTTTCAAGTCCTGATAAGGGCATTCGTGACTTCTGGATTGAGCACACCAAGCGTTGTCGTCGCATCGCCGATGCGATGGGTAAGGCACAGGGGGATCCCTGTATTATGAATATCTGGATTCATGACGGTAGCAAGGACCTTACCGTTAATCGCAAGAAGTATCGTGAGATATTGGCTGCTTCTTTGGATGAGATTATGGAAGAAAAGCTGCCTAATATGAAGGCATGCTTTGAGGCTAAGCTGTTCGGTATAGGCTTGGAGAGCTATACGGTTGGTTCCCATGATTTCTACACAGCCTATTGTGCTACCCGTAAGCAGATGTACACCCTCGATACGGGTCACTATGAGCAGACAGAGAATGTGAGCGACTTTGTGAGTACCTTGCTGATGTATGTACCAGAACTGATGCTGCATGTCAGTCGCCCTGTGCGTTGGGATTCTGACCACGTAACCATCATGAACGACCAGACGCTGGATTTGTTCAAGGAATTGGTACGTGCTGATGGCTTGGATCGTGCTCATGTGGGTCTCGACTATTTCGATGCTTCCATCAACCGTATTGGCGCTTATATCATAGGTACTCGTGCTACCCAAAAGTGCATCTTGTTGGCATTGCTGGAGCCATTGGCAAAACTTCGTGAATACGAGGCTAACGGCCAGTATTTCGAGCGTTTGGCTTTGCTGGAGGAGGCCAAGTCGTTGCCATTTGGCGCTGTGTTCGACTATTTCAACCTCAAGAACAATGTGCCTGTAGCTGAGGAGTTCATCCCTGCTATCCAGCAATATGAGAAAGACGTAACTTCAAAGAGATAACCTATGGCCATTATCATTGGTTTAATTATCATAGCGATAGGTGCCTTCTGTCAAAGCAGTTGCTATGTGCCTATCAATAAGATCAAGGACTGGAGCTGGGAGAGCTATTGGTTTGTGCAAGGCGTCTTTGCATGGCTGGTTTTCCCCTTGCTTGGCGCCTTGTTGGCGGTGCCTGCTGGTCATAGTTTGACGGAGTTGTTCGCTTCTGCTCCAACCTTCAATGTGTGGATGACAATTTTCTTTGGCGTCCTTTGGGGTGTGGGAGGTCTTACTTTCGGCTTGTCTATGCGCTACTTGGGTGTGGCACTGGGGCAGAGCATCGCTTTGGGTACTTGTGCCGGCTTGGGTACCATCATGGGTCCTGTGCTGTTGAACATCTATTTCCCTGAGCAGAAGCCGTTGGAAAGTCTTACTGCTGCTGTCATCATTGGTGTAGTGGTTACTCTCATCGGTATCGCCATCATTGGCATCGCTGGCCATATGAAGGCTCAGAGCCTTAGTGAGGAAGAGAAGAAAGCAGCCGTAAAGGATTTCAACTTTCCCAAGGGCATCGTGATTGCCCTCTTGGCTGGCTTTATGAGTGGCTGCTTCAATGTGGGTTTGGAGTTCGGTAAGGATATCAACTTTGGTGAGCTCACCAATCCCATGTATAGCACTTTGCCAGCTACCCTGCTTGTTACTTTGGGTGGCTTCGTTACCAATGCTGTATATTGTTTCTATCAGAATAGTAAGAACAAGACGTGGAGTGATTACGGCAAGTCTGCCATCTGGGGCAACAACCTGTTGTTCTGTGCTTTGGCGGGTCTGTTGTGGTATAGCCAGTTCTTTGGCCTGAGTTTGGGCAAAGGCTTCCTTACCGATAGTCCTACACTCACCACCTTTGCCTTCTGCATCCTCATGGCGTTGAATGTTGTCTTCAGCAATGTGTGGGGCATCATCCTCAAGGAGTGGAAGGGTGTGTCTAAGAAAACCATTGTGGTGTTGCTCATCGGCATTGTGGTGCTGATTGTCTCCACCTTTGTGCCTGAACTTTTAAAATAAAAAAGAAATGTCAATATTAGATAATCGTCCTCAGTTAGCCGCTGAGGTAAATAAAGTGGCCGAAGTGGCCGGCTACCTTTGGCAGAAAGGCTGGGCAGAGCGTAATGGCGGCAATATCACCGTCAATGTCACCAAGTTTGTTGATGACGAAATCAAGACGCTGCCTGCTATCAGTGAAGTGAAGCAGATTGGCATCACCTTGCCGCATCTGAAAGGTGGCTACTTCTATTGCAAGGGTACGGGCAAGCGCATGCGCGACTTGGCTCGTTGGCCGATGGACAATGGTTCCATCATCCGCATCCTTGATGATTGTGCCTCTTATGTCATCATCGCCGATCATCCTGTGCAACCCACCAGTGAGTTGCCTTCACACTTGGCCGTACACAACCGCATGCTGGAGGTAGGTTCGCCCTACAATGCCACCGTGCATACCCATCCCATCGAACTGGTGGCCATGAGTCACACCAAGAAGTTCTTGCAGAAAGATGTGCTGACCCGCCTCTTGTGGAGCATGATTCCAGAAACCAAGGCCTTCTGTCCGCTGGGCTTAGGCGTGGTGCCTTACCAGCTTCCTGGCTCAGAGGAGTTGGCCAATGCCACGATGCAGGAGCTCGAAGACTACGATGTGGTGCTTTGGGAGAAACATGGTGTATTTGCCAAAGGTCTTGACGTGATGGATGCCTTCGACCAGATTGATGTGCTGGTCAAGAGTGCCGACATCTATGTAAAGGCTAAGTGCATGGGCTTCGAACCCGATGGCATGAGCGACGAGCAGATGAAGGAAATGACCGTTGCCTTCAACCTGCCTAAGTAAACAGTTCACCCTGGAAAACAAAAGAAGAGACGTGGCAAACACCACGTCTCTCTTTTTATGATAGCACCCCGACAAAGGGAGGTTTACATATTGTGCAACTTCTTGATGGCATCGGCCAGCTTCTTCATGGCATAGCGCGGAGCGATGCGAGTAAGCAGGTCCATCTGCTTGCAGTCCTTGCCGATGATGATTTTCCACTTGCCGGCCTCCATGCCGCTCACAATAATCTCTGCAGCCATGCTGGGCGTAGTCACACCATTCTTCTTGAAGTCTTCTTCTGAATAGCCAGATACATCTACCGCCCCTTTCAAGCCCGAGTTCTTTTGAATGTTGGTAGCCACAGGACCAGGGAAAACCTCGCTCACCTCCACATGGGTATCCATCAGTTCGGTCATCAGGCCTTCGGTCAATGCCCTGACGGCAGCTTTCGATGCCCCATAGAATGTCTGTCCGGGCACAGGAGCAAAGGCGCCCATGCTCGACACATTCACGATGTGTGCCTGCGGACGGCTCACCAAGTGAGGCAGGAACGACTTCACCATATATAATGTACCATAGAAGTTGATGTTCATCACACGTTCGATGGTGCGATATTCCATCTTGCTCACAGGCACAAAGTCCTGTATAATGCCAGCGTTGTTGATGATACCGTCAACGGCACCAAACAACTTTACGGCCTCGGCTGCAGTTTGTTCCACCGCCTCACGGTTGGTAATATCCAACTGCATCACCTGCATGTTCTGTGCATTGGCCCCAGCCAGTTCCTGTGTCTGCTTCAGGCCCTCCATATTAATATCCAGACCAATCACTTTAGCCCCCTTGCCCAGCAAGTTCAGGCTGATAGCTCTTCCCATTCCGTTACCAGCTCCGGTAACCACAATTACTTTTCCTGCAACTTTCATAATTCTTTTGTTTTTTGTTTCTGATGCAAAGTTAGTGGTTTTTTTGCAATTACTAAAGCTCAAAAAGTAACCACAATTGTTCGAAAGGGGAAGAAATGTTACAATCCTGTTACGTAACCATATCGTAACACCCGTTGTTTTGTAAAAGCACTCAATCGGCATACCTTTGCAAAAAAATAAAGCAAATGGAAACAACACAAGATTATATAATGGTGTCGCTGAAGCTGTTGGGCGCATTGGGATTGCTTATCTATGGTATGAAGATGATGAGTGAGGCCCTGCAGAAGATGGCGGGCCCACAGTTGCGACACATCCTGTCACGCATGACCACCAATCGGCTGACAGGCATGCTCACGGGTACGATGGTGACTTGTGCCGTACAGTCTTCATCGGCTACGACGGTGATGACCGTATCATTCGTTTCAGCAGGATTGCTGACACTCTCTCAGGCCATCAGTGTGATTATGGGAGCCAACATAGGCACCACACTCACGGCATGGATTATGTCGTTGGGCTACAATGTTGACCTCACCAACATGGTGTTTCCCGCTTTCTTTTTCGGTATGGTACTTATCTACCGCAAGCGCCACCGTTACGTGGGCGATTTCCTCTTTGGCATCGCCTTTATGTTCCTGTCGCTGGTGATGCTGAGTACAGCAGGAAAGGAAATGGATTTGGAGCACAACGAGGCGGTGGTCAACTTCTTTGCCTCGTTCGACACCAGCAGTCACCTCACCATCCTTGCTTTTCTGGCCATTGGAACGCTCATTACCTGCATCGTGCAATCGTCGGCAGCAGTGATGGCCATCACCATTCTGCTTTGTTCTACGGGTGTGTTGCCCATATATTTAGGTATAGCTTTGGTCATGGGTGAGAACATCGGAACTACAGCAACGGCCAATCTGGCGGCCTTAGGAGCAAATACCCAGGCACGACGGGCAGCCTTGGCTCATTTGTTGTTCAACGTATTCGGCGTTATCTGGGTGCTCTGCGTGTTCTATCCCTTTGTTAATATGGTGTGCAATTTGGTAGGTTACGACCCCACGATGAGCGGTCAGGCAGAGCGATTACCTGTTGTCCTTGCCATGTTCCACACCTGTTTCAATGTTACCAACACCGCATTGCTCATCGGACTTATCCCTCAGATGGAGCGCATCGTTTGCTGGTTGTTGTCAGAGAATCCACAACCTGCGCAAGAGGAACTCCGCCTGAAATATATCGAGGGCAATTTGATGCAGACGCCCGAAATTGCGGTCTTGCAGGCTCAGAAAGAAACGGCCCACTTTGCCCAGCGTGTTCAGCAGATGTTCGGCTTGGTGCGCCAACTGCTTGACGAGAAAGATACTACCGAGTTCAGTCACCTTTTCAGTCAGACAGAACAGCAGGAGGATCTCACCGACCGCATGGAGCTGGAGATTGCCCGTTTCTTGGAACAGGTGAGCGAAAACCACCTGAGCGATGAGACCAAGACCAAAGTGCGACAGATGTTGCGCGAGGTGGGTGAGCTGGAGTCGATAGGCGATGCTTGCTATAACATTGCCCGTACCTTCAATCGCCAGCGTGAGTCGGGCAAACGTTTCACCATCCATCAGCACCAGCAGCTTGTTGCCTTAATGTCGCTCTGCTACGATGCTCTTGCACAGATGGTTACCGTTATGTCAGGTCATCGGCACGAGCACGATATCCGCGAGACCTATCGCATCGAGAATGACATCAACCAGAAGCGTCAGGAACTGAAAAACGATAACATCCGAGCCATCAACGACCATGAGTATGACTACACCATAGGTGCCATCTACACCGACCTCGTCAACGAATGCGAGAAGTTGGGCGACTATGTAGTTAACGTCGTGCAGGCAAGATTTGGCAAATAAGCGTTTCTTGGTTACCGATTTTTTGTATATTTGTACACAGTATGGAACAGAAAAGAATTCTTGTGGTAGATGATGAGCAGGACTTGTGTGAGATTTTGCTCTACAACCTAAGTTCGGCTGGTTTTCAAGCCGATGCGGCCTATTCGGCCGAAGAAGCGATAGCGAAAGGTGTGTCGCAATACGACCTGCTGATACTCGACGTCATGATGCCGGGCATGTCGGGGTTCGAATTGGCAGAGCAGTTGAAGGGGCATCCAGAGACCAGCAAACTGCCTATCATCTTCCTGACGGCAAAAGACACAGAGGACGATACCCTGCAAGGTTTCGGCCTGGGAGCAGACGACTATGTAACCAAGCCATTCTCTGTTCGCGAGGTGGTGGCCAGGGTAAAAGCTGTGCTTGCCCGCACGCAGGTTAACGAGGCGGAGGAGTGCTTGCTCACTTTCGAAGGTTTGGTATTAGACCTCGGCAAGAAGACTACTATGGTGGATGGAGAGAGCGTGAGCCTCACCAAAACGGAGTTTGAACTTTTAGGACTCCTGTTGCGGCATCGTGGACAGGTGTTTTCGCGCCAGCAGATCTTCGATGCCGTTTGGCCGGAAGATGTGGTGGTGAGCGACCGCACGGTGGATGTAAACATCACCCGTATGCGGAAGAAAATAGGTAGATATGGAAGTTTTATTGTCAGCCGACAAGGATACGGCTATGTGTTTGAGGTATGAAGAAGTTGAGTGAAGGTCGCAAAATGTTCATCAGCGTCATGGTGGTATTTGTTGTCTATGCGCTGATATTTATCATCTTCGAGGATTACGACCGCAAGTTCTTGCAGCCCTTTGACGAGGTCAGCGACTGGCACTTGCTGTTGTTCTCGCTGGTAGTGATGGTGGGCCTTGCCCTGCTGCTACACCGCTATGCCCACCGCATGGACGAGCGCATCAGTCGTGAGCAAGCTGCCAAAGAGAACCAGATGCGTCGTGAACTGACACAGAATATTGCCCACGAACTGAAGACTCCTGTGGCCAGCATCCTCGGCTATACCGATACCATTCTCGACGACCCGCAGATGAACGGCGAGACACAAAGACAGTTTATCCAGCGTGCCAATGCGCAGGCCCGACGACTGACAGCCCTGCTGCAAGACATCTCGACACTGAACCGCATGGATTATGCTGCCCACCAACTCAACATGGAACGCACCGACGTATCGTTTATCGTGAGCGACATCGTACAGGAGACAGGCATCGCTTTGGAGAAACGACACATGAAGCTCAACAACTGTTTGCCTCAGGACATCATTATTCAGGGCAACCCTTCGCTCATTTACAGCATCTTCCACAACCTCATCGACAATGCCATCAACTATGCCGGCGAGGGTACTACCATTGATATCAGTGCCGAACCTGCCGAGAAGTACTGGATGTTTCACCTCAGCGACAATGGTGTGGGCATCGCTCCAGAGCATCTGCCTCGCATCTTCGAGCGTTTTTACCGCATCGACAAAAGTCGCAGTCGCAGTATGGGAGGCACAGGCCTAGGACTTGCCATCGTCAAGAATGCCGTCCTCCTGCATGGCGGCACCATCACTGCCCGCCTGACCGAAAATGGAGGCTTGGCGTTTGATTTTACACTGAAAAAGCAATAACAATGAATGTAATAGGACTGCCCATGTGGGCATGGATTGTGTTTTATATATTAGTGCTGCTGATGTTGGTGGCCGATCTGAAAATGTTTGCCCGAAAGGGTCAGCATGAGGTGAATGTAAAAGAGGCACTTCAGATGACCCTCGTATGGATAGCCGTTGCGTTGCTGTTTGGCTGGGCCATCTGGCTGTTCTATCCCCACCAGCCTCATGAAATGGCGATGGAGTATCTGGCGGGCTATCTGATTGAGAAGTCGCTCTCGATGGACAACCTCTTTGTGTTCCTGATGCTCTTTTCATTCTTCGGCATTGAGCGCAAATATCAGCACGAGGTGTTGTTCTGGGGCATTTTCGGTGCACTTGTTTTACGTAGCATCTTCATCTTTGCCGGTGTGGCAGTGATTGAGCGTTTCGAGTGGGTACTGGGGTTGTTCGGACTGTTCCTGCTTTACACAGGCGGTAAGATGTTTACGCACGACGTAAACCAGCTAGGCAATCCTGGCAATAATTTCATCGTAAGACTCTTTAAGCGATTCTTCCCAGTAACCGACCAACTGCATGGCGAGCAGTTTTTCGTCAAGCAACCCATTGAAGGCAACCAACATCCTACGGCTTATCGCTGGATGGCCACACCCCTTTTTATCACCCTGCTGGTTATTGAAACCACCGATGTGGCCTTTGCCGTCGACAGCATCCCTGCTGTTTTTAGCGTCAGCCGCGATCCGTTCATCGTTCTCACCAGCAACATATTTGCCATCCTCGGTTTGCGTGCCCTTTACTTCGCCCTGGCTGCCATTTCACGCTACTTTACCTACCTGAAATACGGTCTTGGCATCATCCTCATCTTTGTAGGACTGAAAATGTTATTGGTCGTAAATGAATACATCAACGACCTTGCCTCACTGGTAGGTCTCTCTCTGAATATGCCACACATCGAGGTTCCCACGCCCATCAGTCTTATTTTTATCTTCGGCACCCTTTTGTTGTCGATGTTGGCGTCTGTAGTGGCACAGAGAAAGAGCTCCTCCAAAAGCACCTTATTGTAAGGTTGTTGGAATGTAAGTATGTAAGATTGTTAGTCAGCATAATTTTATCAATTAACTATTATTAACGTCTAATTATTTGTATAATTACGAAAAGTTCGTACGTTTGCATCGTAGAACAATAATGCAAACTCTGTATGGTTGGAATTGTTACATTATTAATAAAGGTGAATGTGCTCTTGGCAGTACTTTACC
>JAFSPM010000042.1 GCA_017442855.1 Bacteroidaceae bacterium
TAGGCGATACAGGAGCACACAATCATGGACAGGACGAACCAGTACCAGTTGTAGGCGCATGCCATGAACAGTCGGTCCCATTTGACACCAGTGCGTGCGCGTTTTTTCTTCTTCTCTTCAGCGACCGCTTTTGCGACCAGGTCTTCTTGAACTATTTCTTGCATGATAAGATATATTTGTTCGAATTTCAGCGTTGTTATTTACAAATGATAGCGGCTGGGACGTTGCCTCTACCGCATAATTCGCTGCAAATGTACTGTAATTATATGAAATCGGCAAAATTTACTAATATAAAAAATAATTAAAGAAGAAGATTGAAGATAATTGTTATGTGCGCAACTGAAAACGGGTGGCAACCTGATGGCTGCCACCCGTCATATTTCAGGTGTCGTCAATGAAGCGACAGGATTAGTCGATTTCCTCGTCGGCCTCGTAACCGCCCATCTCGCGAATGGCGTTCTTCAGCATCACGTACTGCTGGAACAGGTGGTTTACGGGAATCTCGTCCTTGGTGTAGTCGTGCATCGGGCTCTTCAGGAAGAAACTCAGGAAGCGCTGGGTGCCATAGCGGCCGGCGCGGTGAGCGAGGTCCATGAGCAGACACAGGTCGAGGCACAAGGGAGCAGCCAGGATAGAATCGCGGCACAGGAAGTTGATCTTGATCTGCATGGGGTAGCCCATCCAGCCGAAGATGTCGATATTGTCCCAACCTTCCTTGTTGTCGTTGCGGGGAGGATAGTAGTTGATACGTACCTTGTGGTAGTACTCGCTGTACAGGTCGGGCTGGTCGTCAGCAACGAGAATCGACTCAAGGGTCGACAGTTTGCTGACCTCCTTGGTGCGGAAGTTGGCGGGCTCATCGAGTACGAGGCCGTCACGGTTACCCAGGATGTTGGTTGAGAACCAACCGTTCAGGCCGAGCATGCGGGTGCCGATGATGGGAGCGAAGCCGCTCTTTACCAGAGTCTGACCGGTCTTGAAGTCCTTACCGGCAATGGGCACCTGGGTCTTCTCGGACATCTCCCACATGGCGGGGATGTCGACGGTGGTGTTGGGAGCACCCATGATGAAGGGGCAACCCTCTGCCAGGGCGGCATAAGCGTAGCACATCGAGGGAGCGATTTTGTCAACCACGTTGTCCTTCATGGCCTGCTCAAGGGCTGCCATGGTGCCATGATACTTCATGTCGGGCTCAACGTAAATCTCAGTCGAGGCAGCCCAGAGTACAACCACGCGGTCAACGCCGGTCTCCTTCTTGAAGTTGCGGATGTCCTCGCGAACCTGCTCGGTCATGTCCCAGCGGTCCTTGCATTGCTTCACGTTGTCACCGTCCAGACGCTTGGCGTAGTTCTTGTCGAAAGCGGCCTTCAAGGGCTTGATCTTCAGCAACTCGTCCTTAACGGGCTCAATGTCTTTCTCCTTCAGCACCTCAGCGTTGATGGCGCTCTCATATGCGTTGGCGGGGAACACATCCCAAGCAGCGAATACGAGGTCGTCCAGGCTGGGCATCGACACGATTTCGTTATAGTGTAAATACTTCTTGTTCTCGCCTTTACCAATGCGAATCTTGTCATACTGTGTCATGCTGCCAACAGGCTTTGCAAGACCCTTACGGGCCATCATAACACCAGTCATGAACGTGGTGCTCACAGCACCCAATCCTACTACCATGATACCTAACTTGCCGGTAGCGGGCTTAACGATTTCTTTTGCCATAATCTCTTATTACAGTTAATGTTATAGGTTATAATCTAACTTAAATAATTCTGGCCTCACAACGGTCAGATACACTTTTGCGCGGTTTTCTCTTGCAAAAATCGGCGCTAAATTACTGCCTTTTTTTGAATTGATGTATAAAAGAACTTGAAAATTTTGTTTTAATTTGTTAAAAATTGGGCGCAATTGAAGAATTCGGTTAATAAGTGCGAAATACTATACTATATATAATAATAAATGTTAATTAGGGTTGGCCCGCTTTTGGCTGTTTTTCAGCACTTATGAAGAACCTTAGACGATATTTCATATTGTACGGCAACTCTGTTTATAACCACTTAAATCAGAAGCTATCTTATGGAAAAGAAGGAAAAAAAGTTTAAAGCGTATGTTTACATGCTGATACCAGATTGCGATGAGGCAAGAGCTAACGGTGATGACAAAAAGATGTATATTGGTCAAACCGATGATATCAAAAAGCGTCAGGCAGACTGGCGAGACCTATACACCCCTTATGCAGGAGAAAAGATCAATCGTGCTCGTGAGAAATATGGCTGGCAGAACTGGAAACTTGTGATACTCGAGGAGAGAGAGTATGTAAATGAGTCAACACGTGATAAGAAGCTTGACGATCTCGAGACGAAGTGGATCAAACACTTCAATTCGGAGGAAGAAGGGTTCAATACGTCATACGGGCGAGGAATGAAAGGTATTCATCACACCGAGGAGGCCAGACGCAAGATGCCATTGGCTAAGCTAGGCGTTAAGAGGAGCGAAGCTGCACGTAAAGCCATTTCTGAAGGCATGAGAAAAGCCAGAAAGAAAAGGGAACGAGAGCAACGCAAACTGCAAGCCTTTGGTGCAGCAGCTTAACAAGAATCGTGGTCATTCAGGGAGAGGTGGCACTAAAACCATCTTTCTCTGAACTACCACATAAAACTAAATACCATACCACACATGCAAAGTAAAATCATGTATCTGCCGAGTGGAGCAGAATACAACAACAGAAAAGAGGCCAAACTGAAGATGGGTCACTCCCGCTTCAACAAGGCCTTGAAAGACGGTCTGATGCTGTTTATCAAGGACAGCGACCGATAACCAATAAAAATTTCATATGCCGACTATGGAAGTAAAATACAATTTCAAATTTAGAGTAAATGTAAGCAATGACTACTATGTAAAGAAAACTGA
>JAFSPM010000043.1 GCA_017442855.1 Bacteroidaceae bacterium
AAGCGTCGCTTTTAAAGGCGTAGGAGATTCTGAACCAGGGGAAATTCTTCCTCCTGGTAAATAATCGTATCGCTGGAGTGAAGGAAATCCCCTTGTGCTGGCAGATTCGCAAAAACCATAGGCTTATATACGAAACTTAAATGCTAAAAGAATATGGAAAAGAACAATGAAAAAAGAGTGTTGCGAGTAGAACTCGACAACGTGACAGGCGGTGGATTCGTTGATTTTTGGACTAAGGCAGGAGATTGGTTTGCAGAGGATGTCTTTGAACCAATTGGAGATTTTTTCCATAGTATTTTTGGAGGGATTAAGATGTAATAGCTTATAGCAACTTTAACTAAAGAACAAGTTGAGCAGAAGATTCTGCATATAGTTGTATGAAAATGAAAACAAAAAGATTTTATATAGTTGCACTCCTGATGTGTGCAATGAGTGTGTTTACCTCATGCTCAAAAGGCAGTGATAATAGTGGTGGTGGCAGCACTCCAGCTGCTCCAGACACGACGCCCGTTTCGATTAAGTTTGTCTATATGGCAGGAGTCAGCCCTGATGTGGTGCAATATATGGATGCGGAAGTTGAGTACTTAGACGAGAGTGGCAATGTGAAAACGGAAAAGATAACCTCCGCAGAAACCTGGACGAAGGTGATAACATTCAAATTGCCTGCTAAGATGGGTGCAAGACTGCATCTGAAGAAGAAAAGCGGTGTGGATTACGGAAAGATTGAAGGCTTGGTGAAGGTTGGCGCAACATTAGACCGCGCTTATACCTTGCTCAATAAATCCGGTGGACAGCTGAATACTTTCAATGCCAATATCGTTATATCAACGCTCGATATGAAAGGCGAAAGTGTTGAAAAATACATCGAAGGCAAGGGAACAAACCATAAGTCATTCTATTATGAATTCGATGCCTCTGGCAAGGAGACTAAAGGCAGCTGGTAACCCGCAGTTTCGACATTAAAGATAAAAGCTCCCACATGGGAGCTTTTTCTTTGTCTTATTGAAGACTCCATGAAGATATTGAGGGGCAAGGGTTTGAAAAAAAACAAATAAATATTTGGCGGTTTTAAAAATACTGCTTATATTTGCCATTGAAATGATGGCATAATGATGTCATGTTGTTACTAAAATAAGTTTGATATGGCACAATCGGCAGTTACAGTTAGATTAGACTCAGATATGAAGTCGCAGTTTGACGAACTCTGCGACCAGTTTGGAATGAGCGCAAATACAGCTTTTAATATCTTCGTTAAAGCAGTGGTCAGAAGTCGTAGTATCCCATTTGTCATCAGAGGTAATGCTATGGATGCACCCAGTGCTCTCGACCTGTTTATGCAACAGCGGAATGCTGCGGAAGCCAGCAATGAGCCAGAGATGACACTGGATGAAATTAATGCGGAAATTCGTGCCGCAAGGAAAGAACGACGTAAAAAACAGCAGACCATATGATATATGCTGTGATTGATATTAATGTGTTGGTATCGGCATTAATAACCCACAATAAAGAGGCAGCTACTGCCATGGTGGTGAAACTTTTATTGGAAGAAAGTTTTATCCCTTTGTATGATGATGATATTATTGAGGAATACGTAGAAGTGCTACATCGGCCAAAGTTTAATCTGTTGTCAGGAGTTGCAGATTCTCTTATATCATATATTGTGGAACATGGCATTGAGACATCACGATCAACATTATTGGAATCTATGCCAGACGAAGATGATCGAGTGTTTTATGAAGTTGCACTGAGCAATTTGGAATCCTTTCTTGTTACAGGCAATTTGAAGCATTATCCTCAAACACCTAAAGTTGTTACTCCTGCAGACTTCGTTAATATGGTTGAGGGATTGCAGAAGAAAGAGAAATAAATTGATTAAGCTATGGAAGAGAAAACAGAAAAGCTCCCACATGGGAGCTTTTCTGTTTACCTTGCTGGCTTGATGTTCAGGTTGACACCTAAGACTTCTTCGCTATCAACTATCGTCCAGCTACTGCCGGTATATGCACCGAAGGTACGGTCGGTATTGAAGCCAAGACCTTGCAGCTCTTGGATGACCTCATCGCGCAGATCACCCACCTCAAAACCTAAGTGGTGAACGCCATTGCCGTGCTTGTCGTAAAACTTACGGAACGAACTGCCTTTTTCGTCAGCTTGATGCAACTCCAATACCCAACTGCCCATATCTATGTCGCATACCAGCAGGTCGCAGGTGCTCGGCTCACCACGATAGGTGTAGGGGAACTCAGGCTTGTATTCCAAATGATTCGTCCTTACTTCAGGCAAAGGGATATTTAGCAAAGCAGCCCATGCCTTGGCTGCTTTATAGATGTCGCCCACCACTATATTAATCTGGATGAACTTGTCTTTTTTTAGCGGATTGGCCATAGGCTTGTAATCTGTATCCTTGCTTTGCTGAACAGGTGGCTGCTCAGCAGCTTTCTCATGCGGTGCTGAACAAGCTGCTAAAGACAATACGGTAATTAGCAATAAATGGTTGATTTTCATAATAACTTTTTATAAGTTAATGATATTTGGATAGTTAGCTTTCAATTTGATTCTTTTATTCTTACCATTATAATGCAAGGTAGTTTGGCCTCCTTGACGAGCATGAATGGTGAGGCTTGTGACTTTACCCCCTTTCCATTGCATATCAACTATAAAACCACCACGGGCACAGATGCCTTTCACCTCGCCATCTGTCCATTGTGTAGGCAAGGCTGGCAACAGCCATATGTCCGTCATACTGGATTGTATGATCATCTCAGCCATACCGGCACAACCTCCAAAATTGCCATCTATTTGGAATGGGGAGTGTGCATCGAGCAGGTTAGGGTAGGTGCCTCCACCTCTACGAGCGTCCTTGCCCTGATAATTGTCAGGACTGACATAACGTAGCAATTTTTGGAATATTTTGTAGGCATTCGTGCTGTCCTGCAATCGTGCATAGAGGTTCACTCGCCAACCTGCACTCCAACCTGTGGTGTTAAATCCTCTTATTTCAAGTGTCTTGGCAGCAGCTTTGGCCAAATCTGGGGTTTCATTCATCGTGATGTGATGACCAGGATAGAGCCCAAATAAATGAGATTGATGACGGTGTGTAGGCTCTGCATCTTGCCAATCGTGATACCACTCTTGCAACTTGCTGTCTTTCCCTATGCGATAAGGCAAAAGTTTACTGATGGTTTGCGTCAATTGCTTCTGCAAATCCTTGTCTATGTTCAAAGTTTTTGCAGCTTCCGTAGCATTGAGCAAACACTCTTTTATCATAGCAAGGTCTGAGGTTGAACCATAAAGCGTGGCACCTTTGAAGCCATCGTCTGTTATATAATGGTTTTCAGGAGATGTGCCAGGTGATGTCAGCAGATGTCCGTCTTTCTCCACAAGCCAATTCATGCAGAACAATGCGGCATCTCTTAATAAAGGATAGTATTGCTTTAGGAAATCAATGTCTTGTGTAAACTGATAATGCTCCCAAATATGTGTTGCCATCCATGTACCACCCATGTTCCAATTAGCCCAATTGGGATCACCCTTACGCAAACCCACGGGGTTGGTCATAGCCCAAATGTCAGAGTTGTGTGCCAGGCACCAACCTTGATTGATACCGTAATAGTTCTGAGCGGTGACGCGTCCTGTCTTACTTAAGTTTTCGATAAAGTCGAATAAGGGCTGATGCATCTCTGGAAGATTGGTCACCTCAGCTGCCCAATAGTTCTCTTCTAAATTTATATTTGTGGTGTAATTGCTACTCCAAGGAGGTAATAGATATTCGTTCCAAAGTCCCTGCAAGTTAGCAGGTACCCCTTTCGTTCTTGAACAGGAAATGAGTAAATAGCGAGCGAATTGGAAATACAGTACTTCCAGTTCTGGATTGGCGATGCCTTTCTCAGAGTATTGTTTCAACTGTTCGTCAGTAGGCAAGGCTGCTATCTGGCTGTCCGTCTTGCCCAAGAATAGAGATACACGGTCGAAATAATGCTTGTAGTCGGTTGTATGTCTCTGCTTTAAATTCTCGTACGATAACCTACTTGCCTTATCAATACGTTGCTGAGCCAAAGCCTGATAAGGTTTTCCCTCACGTATAGGGTCTTTGTCGAAGCCATTGAAACTGGTGACATTCGTAATAACCAACATCACTTTGTGGCAATCCTCAATTTTCAAGTCGCCAGTAGGATATGCTTTAATGCTTCCATCTTGGGCGATAGCTTTAATGATAGTTCGGAAATGGATACCACGTTCTGGATCATAGAAATGCTTGTGGTCGTTGGGCAGGTCGTTATAATAGTTGGGAAAAGAATGATAAGCTGCATAACCATCGGCAACGATTTCCTGATTGCTTGCGCTTATGGCACAAGGCAACTGAGATGCAAAAGAAAGTCTTGCATTGATACCTTCACTGGCATTTATCCTAATTATTAATACAGAATCAGGTGCGGAGGCAAAATACTCAGTAGTGATTTCATTGCGATCTTTAATATAGTGGGTGGAGGCAATAGCGTTACTGATGTCGAGTGTACGCTTATAGTCACTAATGTTTTCTCCCTCCATACCGTAATCAATGGTAAGTTGTCCCAATGGTTGGTAGTTCTCGCTGTAGTGTCCTTGAATCTGCTTATTAGCTTCTTCTGCCCTTTTGTAATCCTCTTGGTCGAGTAGTTGGCGGATCTCTGGCAAGGCCTTATAAGCATCAGGTGTAGTAACTTCCTTTTCTGGTTCGCCACTCCATAAGGTAATGTCGTTTAGTGAAATCTTGTCAATGCGAGTTCCACCATAGACGATACCACCCAAATTGCCGTTGCCAATCACCAACGCTTCCTCAAAAAAAGTGGCAGGACTATTGTAGTGCAGTGTTAAGGGAGTGTCCTGTGCGAACACCCCCATAGTCACTATGTATAGTAATAATATTGTAAAGAATGTTTTTTTCATTTCACATCCAGATGCATGGTGAATGGATTCTCTTTTGTGTCAGCCTTCCACTCGCCATCTGTCTGGCCGTTCGGGTTGCCATACTTGGCGAAGTTAGTCCAATAGTCCATCATGCGGTCGCTCAGCTCATAGTCGGCAGCCGTGAAAGGACGACGGCTATTCTTCAGTGTCTTGAAGATAAACCACAACTCGGATGAGTGGTAAGCCGTGTTAGGCTCGCCAGGCAAGCGACGGTCAAAACGATAAGCATATACTGGGTGCTTGCTCTGTGTCTCACGCAGGAAAGCAAACTGGTCGATGCCCTCACCCATGGTAGGCATCATGTCGTCGAGGGTAGAGCCTAACATATAGGGCACGTCGGCAATAGTGTTGTCCTCTGCAGCTTGTGTAAAGGTCTTGCCCAACAGACGGCCATCAATATGAGGCACCATCATCAGGAAAGCCCTCTTCTCTACCATATACTTATTCAGTGCCTCACTCAGTTGCTGAGGGGTAGCGGCACGCATCGCCTCCAAGGTAGTAAGACCCGCCATATTCATAATCTCCTTGCCTTGTGCCTCGGCTACATCCTGTGCAGGACCAGGAATCAGTTCGCCTAAACCGCCGATGCTTTGGATGATGGCCTTGCTCACCAACTTCTTCGACTCGTTGGATGTGACCAGGTTCTTGATGCTGGCAGCTCCGGCACTCTGTCCGAATATCATGATGTTATCAGGGTCGCCTCCAAACTGAACGATGTTCTTCTTTACCCATTTCAACGCGGCTACCTGGTCCCAAGTGCCATAGTTGCCTGATACGCCATCTACATCCTCTTTAGACAATAGAGGATGTGACAGGAAGCCCAGTACGCCCAAGCGGTAGTTGATGGTCACGAGTATTACGCCACGTGTAGCCCATGCGTCGCCATCCATCGTGATTTCATGTCCCCAACCAGCAGAGTAGGCACCACCATGCACCCAGAAAGCCACAGGCAGCTTAGCATCTGTCTTACCCACGCTCTCAGCAGGTGCCCACACATTGAGGTAGAGGCAGTCTTCGCTGAATTCTGGGTCGCCACCGAAATAGAACTCCTCGGTATAGAACTCACCTGGCGTGTGAGCAGCCTGTACAGAAGCGGCACTGAAGGTGTCCATCACCTTTACGCCCTCCCAAGGCACTACTGGCTGTGGACGCTTCCAACGCAGGTCGCCCACAGGCGGAGCGGCATAAGGAATGCCCTTATACACCATCACGTTGGTAGAGTCGGTCAACACTCCCTGAATCTGACCACCCTCGATGGTCAGTACAGGATTTTCATTTGCTTCTGGCTGCGTTGTACAAGCAGTCAAAATGGCTGCAAAAGCAAAGCCTAATACACTTGTCTGTTTCATAATTATTGTTTTACTTATATTCCTTTTTTGTTACACAGAATAATTTTATACATCCAAAAGGCACTCGATAGGAATGAAAGGATGAAGCCTGCTATCAGTACGCCCCACATGACTTGTGCCCATCGCTCAGGATGCTTAGCAAACAGCTTGTAGCGCAGGGTGTTGAAAGCGTAATGCTTCACGTAGTACCACCAGCTGTTGTTGGGGTAGCTACGGTAAGCCCCTGTGCGAGGATTTACGTAAAAGTTTCGGTCGTTGGTCACCACTCTCCACATAGGCAATGGCTCGTAGCGCTGCAAATCAACGTAATAGTTGTCGTAGTCTGTTAGCAGTTCGGTGCTGACTGAATCCGCGCGACAGAAGTCCTTCACGGCTTCTCTCACCTGCGCCTCGTCCAAGTAGAACGGCTTCACATAGGGCGTGGTAGCATTGATATAGATAGGTTCGTCGTGCCCCTCTAAACTGATGATATAGAGTGGGATGGTGTCGAAGCTGCTCCACTCGATGCGACAAACTTGTCCGTCGTAGCGGGCAATGATGCGACGATAATCCAACGCATAGCGGTTCAACGGCATCGTGCCTCGCAACAATGAGTCGCTCCATGATGATGCATCGGCAGGAGGTGCCACAAACACAGGGGGGATGGTGTCGGTGATGTGTGCAGGTATAGTCAGTGTGTCGTTACCCCTCACCACATCATACAGCGTGTGACCATCGTAGCGATAAGCCACAATAGCGGTAGTAGCTGTGCTATCGGCTGGCAGTCGGTCGTTCAGCAGCTTGTCTATCGATGTCAAACCACGGGGCAGCGGTCCCAAATCGGCATAGCGTATGGTGCGTTCAAGGGGCATCATCGACAGCAATGCCAGGTACATGCCATAGATGAAACACAGCAGACAAGACAGACTTAGTAGCAGTCCTACCCATCTTTTTATGTGAGAAAACCTAACCATAATCGTCACAAAATTAAAAAAAACTATGTTTGTGTCAAAATTAAGTGCTACATTTGTAGTGAGAACGAACAAATTAACCCCAAGGTTATGAATTTATTTTACAGATTTTTTGCGATGCTAACCGCTTGTCTGTTGGTGGCATGTGGCTCTCAGAACAATACCACTACGGTGAGCAATCCCTTGACATTGACCGATGGATCACCTGTGGTGATGGGCGACCCCTTTATCCTTCGTGCCAGCAATGGGAAATACTATGCTTATGGTACCACAGAGGGCAATATGGATGGCTTTAATGTATATGAGAGTCAGGACCTTGCCAGTTGGACACTGCTAGGACAATGTTACAAAGCCGACCCTAACGGGTGGACAACCGACTGCTTCTGGGCACCTGAAGTGTACGAGTGTGATGGCCAATTTTATATGCTCTTTTCCTCTAACTGGAAAGAGAACCCCACCAACGAGGGTGAGATCTTCCGCATTGGTGTGGCCGTGAGCGATAGTCCTACGGGGCCTTTCAAGGAGTTGTCCGATAAGCCCATCTTCGATCCAGGCTATCCCATTATTGATGCCAATCTCTACTTTGCCGATGATGGCAAGGTATATCTTTACTACTCCCGTTGCTGCTACAAGCATGCAGTGGAGAGCGAGTTGGCTACTAAGCTGAAGGCAGAAGGTAAGTATGATGAGATAGAAGAAAGCTGGATATATGGTGTGGAGATAAAACCCGACTTCAGTGGGGCGATAGGTGAGCCTGTGCTGTTGCTTTGTCCGCCCACCGATATGGGTGGCTTCCAGGAGTGGGAGAGTCGCAGTGCGATGGCAGGAGAGGCCAACCGTCGTTGGAACGAGGGCTCTTTCATCTTCAAGCATGGCGACACTTATTACATGATGTATAGTGCCAACTTCTACGGAGGGCCTTATTATGCAGTAGGTTATGCCACAAGTAAGTCGCCTTTGGGACCTTTTACCAAAGCGGCCAATAACCCCGTCCTAGAACGCAACAATGACAAAGGTGGTGAGGTATATTGCACAGGACACAATATGGTACTGACCTTGCCTGATGGCACCCTTTTCACTGTTTATCATGGTCGCACGGAACGAACTGATGCCATTACCAACAAAGGTCGAGTGATGTTTATCGACCGTATGGAAATTTTGCCAGATGGGGAGCTTGTTGTGTATGGTCCTACTACCGAACCGAAACAGATTGTTAGTCAAGAATAACGAATAAACGAACCTAATACTATGAAGAGACGTGACTTTATCAGAAATACGGCCTTGATGGCTGGTGCGGCAAGTATTGGTCAAAGAGCCTTTGCTGCTAATATTTCAATACCCAAATCAGCTGCAGAACAGTCTAAGACAGAAGGACCATTGATTGTTTCTGCCCCTATGTTGCAAAACTATGCAGAGACGTCGATGGGAGTTGCCTTTGCCGTGAGTGATCTTGCCAATGGTTATGTTATTTACGGACAACAACCTGACCTGAGTGATGGCAAGAAGGTGAAATGTGGCGGATACCGAACTACCGATATCAGTGACCGTGTGATACAGGTAAGGTTGACCAACTTGCAGCCTAACACCACTTATTATTATAAGATAGGTGTGCCGACCGCATTCATTATGGAGGTGGCTACGACATGAAGATTCTTGGTAACGAGGAAGATCCACGCATCTATCGTTTTACCACAGCTGGCAGTGAGGCTCCTGCACACTTCTGTGTCATCAACGACACACACGTGAAGTGGGAACCCTTTGGTTTGGCCATCAATAAGATAGCAACGCTTGCTCCGCAGTGTGTGATTTGGAATGGCGATACCAGCAATGTGGAAGAGACCATCGAAGCACAGACACGCATCTTCCTGAAGCCTGAGATTGAACGTGCCGATTATGCCGCTGAGACACCTTATCTGTTCTGTCCGGGCAACCACGACTCACGAGGTATGGCCAACCGTCATCTTGAAAAGGTGTGGATGTATCGTCAGCCAGAGGAACGTGCGTCACGTGACTGGGACTTAGGTCGTAACTTTGCCGTGAGGATGGGCGAGGTGGCGCTGATTGGTCTCGACACTGCCGAGGACAAGCTGGATACGAATCCACTGTTTGCGGGACTGTTCAACAGTGCTGCTTATCGTGAGGCACAGGTGACGTGGCTGAACGATGCCTTGCAACGTCCGGAGATAGCCAGTGCACCTTATCTGGTGGCTTTCTGCCACATTCCGCTCTTTGAGTCTAATCCTCGCTATAACCCGGGTGATGTGGCTCCTGCCGACAAAGACCCGCAGTACACCCACGACTTCGCCATGTGGCAACGCACTTGTGCTCAGCTATGGTGTCCACTGTTGGAGAAGGCTGGTTGCCAACTCATCATCACGGCTCATCAGCACCAGTATCGCTACGATGCGCCTACCCAGGAGCGTTGCTGGGCACAGATTATAGGCGGTGGTCCGGAGATGGGCTTCTCTGGCAGTGGCGAGAACCGCCGCGAAAGGCCTGAGCTATTCCCTACTGTGATAGAGGGCAGGGTGGTAAATGGAAAGCTTCTGGTGCAGATTCATAACCTCGTGTCAGGGAAAGTGCAAGATTCCTTCGAATTTACTCGAAGATAGAGTATTTGGAAAATGCTAGCAAAGGACTGGCTCCTTGTCACTAATAAAGATGGCTGCTTAAAGGCAGCCATCTTCTGTTTTATTGTTCTTCAAGTTCTATTTTGGTGGGCAGTTGCTTAATGCGCTTACCAAACTTATACTTGTTGTGCAGCATCTTGATTTCCATCTGAGGGGTACTGCTCAACGCACGGGTAGTGGCAACAGATGTGTAACTCTTGCCAGCAGTCTGAAGAGCAGCTTTCAGCATAGTCTCGTTTTCATCGCCAAGGAGATGACCATCCATAGGATTGTCTTTTGCTTCTACATCTGGGTCTATGCCAACAGGACGAGCCAGATTCTTATTATCACAATCGGCATAAGTGGTTATCATGACATAGATACCCCATTTAGAGATGGATGCAGGAGCCTTTTCGTAAACATCGTCAACACCCAGGATATAGCCTGTACAATATTTACCATAAGAACGCTGACCAATGGTTACGATATTGACATACGGACTAAGACCCACTAATACAGCCTCAGAAGCTGATGCTGTATTGCCTGTTACAATAGCGTATATCTTATTGAGTCCGATATTGGCATCCTTGGTAGATAACTTCTTCTTGTTGATTTCGTGGTTGAAAGTGAAGAAAGTCTTGTTGAAGTCCTCATCATCTTTGCTCCAAGCTTGGGTAAGTATGCTGTTATAGATTTCCTGTTGATAGAGGGCACCTTGCTCCACTTTGTCAGCAGGAGCCAACAGAGAAGCCAACAGGTTTTCGGTTAAGACATAGCCGCCACCGTTGTAACGCAGGTCGAGGATAAGTTCGGTTACGCCTTGATTCTTGAAATCCTTGAAAGTATTGATGAGCTTCTCTGCCGAGTCAAGGTCGAAGCTGTCATACATCAAATAGCCCACCTTTTTACCTGCTACATCGAATACCTTGCTGCTAATGATTGGGTCGAGATACATCTTGACTGGGGTAAGTGTAACTTCTTCGCCTGTATCGGCAATACCTTCACCTGTCTGTACGGCCAACCCGTAGGTGGCAGTGGTCTCGCCATAGTAGGCTGCATCAATGTTGGCCTCGGTAATGTCATTTCCATTGTAAGTGGTGATGAGATTGCCACGCTTGAGACCGGCTTTTGCTGCAGGACTGTCGTCATAGACAAAATTGACGATAAAGAAATACTCCTGGGGAGTTGTGTTGTTAAAAGCACCAACACTTAAACTCATGCCATTGGTGGTTTCTACACCTTGTACTGACTCCAAGAAAGGGGTAACATCATCAAACAGCTGTGTCCAGCGATCCTCGTCTTGTTTGGAATCATATCCACCACCTTGTTTGTAGCGTATCTTTTTGACGGTAGCTATAGGGTCGGTGCAAGTGCTGGGGTTGAGGTCGCTGCTGATGGCACTGGCAATTTCTTTATTCCAAAGATAGTAATTTTCCAACACATCTTTAGTAAACTGCGTAGCATTCTGAATCTCGCTACCACCATTTCCTCCCGTTGGCGTTGGCTCGTAACTTTCTTTGCTGCAAGCAGCTGCCACCAGTAATATGATGAATAATCCAAATAATCGTGTTATCTTCTTCATAAGATGTCGCATTTAAGTGAATATATTCTGCGAAGTAAACAAAAAAAAATGACATTTTGTGCTTTTAAAGTAAAAAGTTGTGTTGTTATGTACTTATTCAGTATTTTAAGAGGAAATCGGCATAGATGGGCAGATGGTCGGAATAGCCTCCGTGGTACTTCAAACCACTATAGGTGCGGAAAGGCAATTTGCCTCCATAACGGGTGTCTTCCTCCAACAGGAAGTCGGCACGGAACACATCGGCCTTAACCAGGAATGCATCGTCGGAGGTCATGATGTGGAAAGAGCCTTTCTGTCGTAACAAACGACCATTGACGATGAGGTGGTCGAGCGAGTTCCACTCACCCCGATAACGATAACTGCCATAGTCCTTCAATGCTTTTTCCTTAGCAGCCAACAGGTGATAGAGCTGCTGCTTGTCGGCCTTGAGGGTGGTGACAGGCTGGGCACCAACGACCTCTGTTACAGAACGGTTGTTATAGTAGTCGTTGAAGTCGCCCATGATGACTATCTGTGCTTTCTTGCGTACTTGCAATAGACTATCTACGGCCTGCTTCAACGTGCTTGCTGCCAATAGGCGATAGGGCTCGGTCTCTTTCTCGCCACCAGAGCGTGAGGGGAGGTGGCACACGAAAACGTCGAGCAGTGAGTGGTCGGGCAGCTCGCCTGTGACATGCAGGATGTCGCGTGTGGCATTCTTTTGCTTGGTGAGTGGCGGCACTCGGTAGGTGTTGATGCTGACGGGCTTGAACACTTCTCGCTGATAGAGTAGGGCTACGTCGATGCCTCGTTGGTCGGGCGAGTTGGTCATGGCATAGCGGTAGCCTGCTTCTTTTAGTAGTGAGTGTTCGGTAAGGTCGGTGAGGCAATGCTCGTTCTCTACTTCACAGAGGCCTACCAAAGCTGGAGGTGTCCACTCGCCTGTAGCGATGATGACGCGTCCGAGGTCGTCGAGCTTCTTCTGGTATTTCTGGTAGTCCCAGTGGCGTTGGGCTTCTGGGAGGAACTCGTAGTCGTTCTTCAGTGAGTCGTGTTGGTAGTCGAATAGGTTCTCGACGTTATAGCTGACAATTCTGAAGCGGTAGCTGTCTTGGGCAAGGCAGCTACACGCTATTAGAAGCAGAATTATTATAATGTTAACTTTTTTCATAAAAACTCTAACATCCGATGTAAAAAGGCCGTCCTTTTTACATCTAGATGTTCAACGGTCAATGTTCAACGGTCAACATTTTTCGGAACGTTTTTGAGAATATCCAGCAAATGTTGCCAGAACAGATCGACGGTAGGGATAAGCATTCGCTCATCGGGGGTATGGACACCACGTAGGGTGGGACCAAACGAAATCATGTCGAGTTTTGGATATTTCTCCAAGAACAAACCGCACTCGAGACCAGCATGGATGGCTTTTACCTTAGGCTCCTTGTTGAAGAGGCGCTTGTAGCTCTCAACGGCTACTTGCAGAATCTCGGAATGTGGGTTAGGCTTCCAACCAGGGTAGCCATCGCCGTGGGTCACTTCGGCACCACCCATCTCCAAGACGGTGCGTACCATCGTGGCGATATCTTCTTTAGACGACTCGGTAGAGCTACGCTGACTGGTACCTATTATAATATGGTGTTCGGCTGGGTTCATCTTGATGGTGGCCAGGTTGGTACTGGTCTCTACCAGTCCTGGTACATCCTGACTCATGCAATAAACGCCGTGAGGCAGGGCATAAAGCGTTTGACATAAGCGCTTTGCTGTGTCGCAGTCGATGGCGGTCTTAGGCGTTGCAACGCTTTCCATCAGGATCTGCAATCCTGGATCGGTAACGTAGTACTCGGCCTGCACAGCAGCTGTAAACACATTGAGCAAGGCACGCAGATTGTGCTTGTCGGACTCGGGCAAAGCCACTATGGCGTGAGCCACAGCAGGAATGGCATTGTGCAGACTTCCTCCGCTTATCTCACACAGATAGAGGTGATATTGCTGAGCTGCTTGCATCAGGAAACGGTTGAGCACCTTATTGGCATTGGCACGCCCACGGATGATGTCGTCGCCTGAATGGCCACCCAACAAGCCTTTCACCTCGATGCGGCAAGCATAATAGTCAGCTGGCACTTCAACATCTTGGTAGGTGAAGGTTCCTACAGAGTCAACACCTCCTGCGCAACCAATGAAGATTTCACCCTCGTCTTCTGAATCAAGGTTCAGCAGGATATCACCATGCATGAAACCGTCTTGAATTTCGAAAGCACCTGTCAAGCCAGTCTCTTCATCACGGGTAAAGAGGCACTCTATTGGACCATGCTCAATGCTGTCATCGGCTAATATAGCCAAACCAGTTGCTACACCAATGCCGTTGTCAGCCCCCAGGGTGGTACCTTTGGCTTTCAGCCATTCACCATCAATCCATGTCTCAATGGGGTCTTTCAAGAAATCATGCTCAACATCCTTGCGCTTGTCGGGCACCATGTCCATGTGGGCTTGCAGCACCACCTTCTTGCGATTTTCCATGCCTGGGGTAGCCGGTTTTTCCAGCAAAATATTACCACAGGCATCGGTGGTGGTCTTTAAGTTGTATTTCTTTCCAAACTCTTGCAGGTATGCAATAATCTTCTCCTCGTGCTTCGAGGGTCTTGGAATCTGACAAATTTCCTCAAAAAATCTGAAAACTCCAGTAGGTTTTAGCTCATTTTTTTCCATATTTAAATTAATATTGTAACTTTGAGGCCGCTAAAATAGACTGCAACTCAACAAAGTCCGAATAAAATTTGGCTTTGTCTTCGATTTGCGCTATCTTTGCCGCGCAATTTTTGCAAATATAGAAAGTTTTTTTGAGATATGCTATATACGTTGCTCATAACTTTGGCTTTGGTGGGTGTTTGTGTGCTGTTGCTGGGCGTAAAGATATTTTTCACCAAAGTAGGGAAGTTTCCGCACTTCCACGTAAGTGGCAACAAAGAGATGATGAAACGGGGTATCGACTGCGTGGAGTCGCAAGACAGGAATGCACGTAAGCCGTCGAGATTAGGTGTAAAAGAATGAAAATATAAAGAAATAATAAAAAGTGATTATGAAGAAAATGAAGAATTTATTCATGGGTTTGGCAGCTTTGAGCTGCATCATGATGTTTGCACAATGTACTGCTAATAAAGGTGGTCAGGACACAGCAACTACTGAAGGACAGGGTGGATTGTCTGAAATGAAGGTGGCTTTTGTGGAGATTGATACCTTGTTGTCAAAGTATAATTTCTGCATCGACCTTAACGAGGCTTTGGTTAAGAAGAGCGAGAACGTTCGTCTTCAGCTTAACCAGAAGGCTCAGGATCTGCAGAAGCAGCAGCAGGAGTTTCAGACAAAGTACCAGAACAACGCTTTTCTTTCTGCAGAACGCGCACAGCAGGAGTACAACCGTATCAACAAGTTGAGCGAGGACTTGCAGACACTGAGCGACAAACTGCAGAGTGAACTGCAAGCTGAAAGTGACAAGAACAACATGCAGCTGTCTGACTCTATCAGGAACTTCCTGAAAGAGTATAACAAGACCAAGGGCTTTACGCTGATTATCAGCAATACCGGCATGGATAATTTGCTGTACGCTGATGAGGCACTGAACATCACCCAAGAGGTGCTGGATGGTTTGAACGCTCGCTACTCAAAGCCTATTAATTGAAGCATTGAATAAATGATAATTAAGGCTGCTCAATCGAGCAGCCTTAATTTTTTTATTTTATAAACTCCAGTGCTTTAGCAAGCAAGTTTTCTTGCGGATTACCGAAGGGAAGGATGCCTTCGATGGGCGAAAGCTGATTGACAACGTAATCAGGAGTGATGCCTGTATCCACATAGTCGGCATTGCCGTTGGCATCAGTTATATGGCAAGCTGCCAAGCGTAGTAGCTGGTCGCTGATGGGGTCACGGTAAGTCTCGCAGGCAACACCGATACCCTTGGTTTTTTGACCTATTACCACTACCTTCATTACTGTCTGGAGACAATTGATGAGCATCTCAGCAGGACCGCTTGTGGCCGATGAAGTAAGTACATAAAGCGTACTCAGGTTGAGGTTAACGCCATTTTCTAACTCACTGGCTGTAAGAAAGGGTAGGGAAGATTCGTGATGACGTGATTCAGCATACTGAACGGTTGCCAACTGATTGCCTAAAGCAGTGGAGGGAGCCAGCACAGAGGCCAGATACTGGAAACCACTCACATCGCCAGTAGCAGCATAACGCAAGTCGAGCACCATATCAGTGATACCACCAGCCAACAACGTTTGCGAAGCAGTAGCTACCTGATGCTGGTTCTCTTCGGCAATGTCATTGTACAGCATATAACCCACATGATTATTGACGATGGTTACCACAGGCAGGTCATTAGGGAAATAGCCTGATGCAGCTGGTAAGTTTACCATTCGGTCATAAATGACAACACCTTGTTCCTCCTCTTCATCAGAATCCCCTTCGTTGAGGTTGATAGTGGTATAATGACCAATCATCAATTCGTGGGCATCGCCATCGCTCAGCAAACTCAGTCTTGCAGAAGTGATAAATTCACCATCTACCTTCATAATCCACTCCCCTCGTTGCAAACCAGCAGTAGAAGACACAGACATAGGCTCTGTATATGTAATCAATGCCATATAAGCTGTATCGTTCACCTGACTGGTAGCCAGTTCGTAGCCATAGTCGGTAATAGGTACTGAACAAGCCGTATCAACATAGCTCACAGGGTCGGAACCATATTTCATCTTCGCCAAGAAAGCAACTGAGTTCAAGAAATAAGTAGAGGTGATGTCGTCTTCATCTTCCAGTTCGTCGTTCCATAAGTAGTTGACACGCATTACACTATCAATCCAGAGACTATGACGTGTAACAGGATAATAAGCCTCCCAGCGATCTTTACCACAAGAGGTAAAGAAGCTGGAAACCACCATGATGAGTAATAATATGATGACGCAATATTTGCTTTTCATGCTTAATTCTTCAATTATTGATGCAAAGGTAAGGAAAAAAACCGTAAATTTGCAAAACAAATCTTGCAAGTATTACAATCTTGACATGGATATAGCCGTTTTAATATCAGGAGGTGTGGATAGCTCGGTGGTGGTACATCAGCTGTGCGAGCAGGGCCATAAGCCGTCGTTGTTCTATATACGTATAGGACGCGATGATGTGGATTATATGGACTGTACTGCCGAAGAAGATATGGAGATTTGTACAGCTGTGGCACATAAATATGGCTTGAAACTCGAGCTCATTGACCTGCATCGTGAATATTGGGATAAGGTAGCAGTGTATGCCATCGACAAGATTCGTAACGGCTTTACGCCCAACCCTGATGTGATGTGCAATCGCTTGATTAAGTTTGGTTGCTTTGAGGAGAAGGTGGGCAAGGATTTTGATATAACCGCTACGGGGCATTATGCTACCACCCATGTGATTGATGGCAAGACATGGCTGGGTACGGCCGTTGATCCCGTGAAAGACCAGACTGACTTCCTTGCACAGATTACCTATATGCAAGTAAAGAAACTGATGTTTCCCATAGGAAACTTGATGAAGAGCGAAGTGCGGCAGATAGCTGCCAAGGCTGGTTTACCAAGTGCGAAAAGAAAAGACAGTCAGGGTATCTGCTTTCTGAACAATATTAATTACAACGACTTTGTACGTCGTTTCTTAGGTGAGCAGGAAGGTCCTATCGTAGAATTGGAAACAGGAAAGATTTTGGGTAAACACAAAGGATTCTGGTTCCATACCATTGGACAACGCAAGGGTTTGGGTCTGAGTGGTGGTCCTTGGTTCGTGATTCGGAAGGATGTGCAGCAAAACATTGTGTATGTATCTAATGGCTACGATTGCACGAAGCAGTATGGCGATACTTTCCGCCTGAAAGATTTCCATTTCATTACAGATAATCCTTGGCAGGAAGGCGAGCATGAGATATCTTTCAAGATTCGTCACACACCTGACTTCACTACAGGAAGCATCGTCAGGGATGGTGATAACTATTTGGTGAAATCAAACGAAATGCTACAAGGCATAGCCCCTGGGCAGTTTGGCGTGATTTATGACAAAAACCATCGCTTGGTGATTGGCAGTGGTGAGATTTGCAATTATTAACGGACAGATGAACGATAACTGAAATCTTTTATCTAAATTTGCCCAGAATTTTATAAAAAAAAGACGACATGAAACAGATTAGAATGATTGCCTTGATGGGCTTAACCCTGATGATGGGTGTATTAATGACTTCTTGCTTGGGCAGCAACGACGACGACAACAAAACAACGCAAGATGTGGTGGCAGTGTATGAGAATAGTGTACTTCAGGACCTTTCTGGTGTAGTTTTGGAACCTACTAATCCCAGTTATCTGCCAGCTACTAATGGTGTATATAATATTTCCATTGAATATGATCCAACTACCATAAGCGGCAATAAGTTGAGTGTGACGATTCTCGAAAAGCCTATTAACCTGACCAATAATAATGTCATAAAGGGTGAAGGTGTTGGTAATATCAATCTTTATGCTGTAGAGTATACAAGTGGCTATACCAATTTGAGACCTGAGATGTGCAATCAGGACTATATTTTGATTCCTTGTATTTTCTGGATGGATGATGTAAGTTTGGAAGAGTATTCATCTGAAGTGGCAAAGCATCATTTTGGTTTATTTTATCCTGATGACCTGACAAGTGCTGATGGTATTTTGAACCTGACCTTGATTGATATGGTGGATGACCCAACACTAAATCGTTACAAATATAATTATGTTTATCAGGCTTTCAATATTAAGAATGTAATTGCTGACTTCAAGGCAAAGAATGGAGATATTAACAAAATTCGCGTTTGGGCCTCCGTCAACAGAAATTCTTACGATCCTACAGAGGCTACGACCACTAAGGAATATACAGAAGTTGATCTGACTGTATTTAAATAATCGCATTGAGTTATAAGTTTCTAATACATATTGCTTTCTTGATGATATCCAATCCTGCCAAAGCGTGGGAGGAAGTACGTATGCGCCCCAATATCCGTGAGGTGTCGTTCGAGTATGTCTATCCCATGATAGGTTTCTCTGCCCTTGCGGTTTTCATAGGTGCTATTTTTGAACGCGGATGGGGCAGTGCAGAGGACTACCAATATGCCATGATGCAGTGTGCAGCTGTGGTGGTGTCGTTGTTTGGCGCTTATTTTCTTTCGTCCTACCTAATTAATTTGGTAAGGATTCGTGTACTGGAACAGCGTGACGACATTCTGCTCTCTCAACAGTTTGCCGGCTATAGTATGACGGTGACTTTCCTGTTGCAGATTCTGACAGGTATCTTACCCGATTTGGGCATCATCTCGATGATGTTGCAGTTCTACATTATCTATTTGGTGTGGGAAGGAAGCGAGAAGTTACTGGATGTGAGAGAAGACAAACGTACAGCGTTGACAATATTGGCATCATTGATTTTGCTGATTTGTCCGTCACTGATACGTCTTGTGTTCGACAAACTCAATATTTTCTTGAACTGAATACATGAAACAGGCTCCTATCAATATAAAAAACAAACGTGCCAGCCACGACTATGAGTTTATTAATACTTATACGGCGGGTATGGTACTTACGGGTACGGAGATTAAATCCATCCGACAAGGAAAGGCGAGCCTGGTAGATACTTATTGTTTTTTCGACAAACGTGAGCTGTGGGTGAAGAACATGCATATAGCCCAATATATGTATGGGACTTACAACAACCATGCTGCAACACGCGACCGAAAGCTGTTGCTGAACCGTAAGGAACTGAACAAACTACAGCGTGATGCTTTGAATCCAGGCTACACCATAGTGCCGGTAAGATTATTTCTCAATGAGAAAGGGTTAGCTAAGTTGGTCATTGCTTTGGCGAAAGGAAAGAAGGAATACGACAAACGTCAGACGCTAAAGGAAAACGACGACAAACGCGAAATGGCGAGAATGTTTAAACAATAAGCTATGACCGAAAATTCAACATTCACGATGCTCGAAGCGCAAATCAAACAACGTGTTTTAGTACTCGATGGAGCATTGGGTACCATGATACAACAATATAACCTGACTGAAAACGATTTCAGGGGGAATTTGTATGCCGATGTCTCGCAACAGCTCAAGGGCGACAATGATGTGCTGAACCTTACTCGTCCTGATATTATTGCTGAGATTCACGAGAAATACCTCCAGGCGGGAGCCGATATCATAGAAACCAACACATTTAATGCTACTGCTGTAAGTCAGGCCGACTACGGCATGCAAACCCATGTGCGCGAGATGAACTTGGCAGGGGCTCGTTTGGCGCGTCAGTTGGCAGATTGCTACACCTCTCCCGAAAAACCTCGATTCGTAGCAGGATCAGTAGGACCTACCAACAAGACCTGCTCGATGAGTCCCGATGTGAATGACCCTGCTTTCCGTTCGCTTACTTTCAACGAACTGGTGCTGGCCT
Source organism: Bacteroidaceae bacterium (assembly GCA_017442855.1). Taxonomy (GTDB): domain Bacteria; phylum Bacteroidota; class Bacteroidia; order Bacteroidales; family Bacteroidaceae; genus Bacteroides. Next base: position 19,886 of record JAFSPM010000043.1, read on the forward strand.
ACCAAGAACAGATGACGGCTTTGCTGGAAGGTGGAGTAGATGCTTTGTTAATCGAAACCATCTTCGATACCTTGAATGCCAAAGCTGCCATTTATGCAGCTGAGAAGTCGATGAAGCTCATGGACAAGAAAGTGCCTTTGATGCTGTCTGTCACAGTGTCCGATGTGGCTGGTCGCACCCTCTCTGGTCAGACGCTCGATGCTTTCTTGGCATCCGTATCACACGCCGACATTTTCTCAGTGGGTCTGAACTGTTCGTTTGGAGCCGAGCAGATGAAGCCTTTTCTTCGTCAGCTGGCCGCTCGTGCACCTTATTATATTAGTGTGTATCCTAATGCAGGATTGCCTAACAGTCTGGGACAATATGACGAGACACCCAGTCACATGGCTTCCGTTATCAAAACATATCTTGATGATCAATTGGTGAATATCGTAGGTGGTTGTTGTGGTACTACCGATGAATATATTGCTGCTTATCAGCCGTTAGTAAAAGACGCTAAGCCCCATGAACCTGTAGCTCGTTCGCCTTATCTTCAACTATCTGGTTTGGAGTTGTTGGAGGTGAAGCCCGAAATCAATTTCGTCAATATTGGTGAACGATGCAATGTGGCAGGATCTCGCAAGTTCCTTAGATTGATTAAGGAGAAAAACTATGACGAGGCATTGGACATTGCCCGCAAACAGGTGGAAGACGGTGCCCAGATGCTGGACATCAATATGGATGATGGTTTGCTGGATGCCCGTGAAGAGATGAAGCATTTCTTGAACCTGTTGGCCTCAGAACCCGAAATTGCACGAGTGCCCGTGATGATTGATTCGTCGAAGTGGGAGGTAATAGAAACCGGACTGCAATGCTTACAAGGCAAGTGTGTGGTAAATTCCATCTCACTGAAGGAAGGCGAAGAGAAGTTCCTCGGTTTTGCTCGCAAGCTTCGAGAATATGGGGCCGCTGTTGTGGTGATGGCTTTCGACGAACAAGGACAGGCTGATACTTATGAGCGCAAGATAGCTGTTTGTGAAAGGGCTTTCCGACTGCTTACCGAAAAGGTTGGCTTCCCGCCACAAGATATCATTTTCGACCCCAATATATTGGCGGTAGCTACAGGTATGCCTGAACACGATAACTATGCTTTGGACTATATCAAAGCAACAGGCTGGATTCGTGAACATCTGAAAGGCAGTCATGTCAGTGGTGGCGTGAGCAACCTGTCGTTCTCATTCAGAGGCAACAATTATATTCGTGAGGCGATGCATGCTGTTTTTCTCTACCATGCCATCAATGCAGGTATGGATATGGGCATTGTGAATCCATCCACCTCAGTACTGTATTCCGAGATTCCTGCCAATGTGTTGGAATGTATGGAGGATGTGGTGTTAAATCGTCGCAAAGATGCTGCCGACCGTTTAATTGCATTGGCTGAAGAAATAAAGCAGAGAGAGGAAGAAAAGAATTCTCCATCCTCGGTTGTAAAGCCTCCATTATCCGAGACCCACTCCTGGCGCCAAGCCACCGTTGAAGAACGTTTGAGATATGCTCTGACAAAAGGTGTGGATACCTATTTGGAAACCGATTTACAGGAAGCCCTGCAACAATACCCCAAGGCAGTGAACATTATTGAAGGTCCACTGATGGATGGCATGAATCATGTGGGTGAACTGTTTGGATCGGGTAAGATGTTCTTGCCACAGGTGGTGAAAACGGCTCGTACTATGAAAAAAGCCGTTGGCATATTACAACCAGCCATTGAAGCCGAGAAACAATCAGGAACAAAATCAGTGGGAAAGGTATTGTTAGCTACCGTGAAGGGAGATGTTCATGATATCGGTAAGAACATCGTATCAGTGGTGATGGCTTGCAACGGCTATGAAATCATTGACTTGGGAACGATGGTGCCAGCAGAAGAGATTGTACGTACAGCTATTCGTGAAAAGGTAGATATGATAGGCTTGAGCGGACTGATTACTCCCTCACTTGATGAGATGGTGCAAGTAGCGATAGCGTTAGAGCGGGCAGGACTTGACATTCCGCTGCTCATTGGTGGAGCTACTACTTCCCAGTTGCATACTGCTTTGAAGATAGCCCCTGTCTATCATGCCCCTGTAGTTCACCTCAAAGATGCTTCCCAGAATCCTGCAGTAGCTGCCCGTTTGATGAATCCCCAGCTCAAGCATGAATTAGAAGATGACCTGAAAAAAGAATATGCGCATCTGCGAGTGGAGGCTTCTGATAGCCAACATAATATATTGTCTTTAGAGGAAGCACGAGAAAATAAATTAAAACTTTTTTAAGAAAAGTTGTTTGATATATAAATAATTGTTATTTTTGCAATGTGAATATCAATTAACTAACTAAAATAATTATTGGTTATGAAAAAGTATTTATTTATCTTGGTTGCAATGTTCGCAATGAGCACTGCTGCATTTGCTCAGAAGGGTATAACTTCATTTGGCTTACAAGGTGCTTATGATGATTTTAACGGCCAATTTGGTGTTGGTGCTAAGCTCCAGTATGGTTTTGTTGACCAGTTCCGTGGTGAAGTGGGTGCTGATCTTTTCTTCAAGAAAAATGATCTTTCTATGTTTGATATCAATGCTAACTTCCACTTTGTAGTACCTGTAGTAGCAGATAAGTTTAATGTATATCCATTGGCTGGTGCTAATATTGCTTTCTTTAATCATGATATTCCAACCAGACTTGGTCTGAATTTAGGTGGTGGTCTTGAGTACTTTGTCACTGACAAAGTGAAGATTATTGGTGAAGCCAAGTATATTATTTCTGATAATGGCTTTAGCCGTTTCGGTGCTAATTTGGGCGTTGGTTTCTTATTCTAAAGAAAAAAAAGATTATGGAGGAGGCTGCAGAAATGCAGCCTCTTTTTTATTCCTTTATTACTTCCTTGTAGCGATTGAAACGCTGGATGATGTCGCGTACGAAGTTGTAGGTTTCGATACCTCGGAAGTAACCATGCTTGCATACAGGGTCAGAGAAGTATTCTTCGTTGCTCTTGAGTAAAATGTATTTCTCAACATTGTTGTCCCACACATATTTGTTGGCACCATATTTCTCAGCCAATGCCATCGCATCTGTGATGTGACCAGTACCTGAGTTATAGGCCGCTAAGATGAATTTGATACGTTCTGGCTCTGGGATAGATCTGAATGCACCTGAAGTGAGACCAATGTATTTCACTGCTCCCTTGATACTTTCTTCCGGATTCTGTTCCTTGCCTTCTGGTACACCCATCGCTTTAGCCGTGCCGGGCATTAGTTGCATCAGTCCTTTGGCTCCAGCCCAAGAGACAGCGGTAGTGTCGAAATTTGATTCGTTGTAAGCCAATGAAGCCAACAAACGCCAATCCCAACCAATCTCCTTGGCATATTGTCGAAACAGATTATCGTAAGGTGATATCTTTCCTTCCTTTATCGACATGATGGGGAAGAATATTTTGCTCTTGCTCAGTTCGTAATATCGTTTCATGCTGGCCGTATATCTGGGTGATGTCATGTTTTCTTCATGCCATTTGTTTACTGCCTCTGCCAGTTGGGTACATTCCTTCCTCACTGCCCAAGAAGCCCGTTGGTCATGACTCACCGCCATACTCACTTCCAGGTTGGGGTAGTAGGTCTGGTTCAGTTTGGCTAAGTCGTTGTTAGCCACCGTATAGTCAATCTTTCCTTGTGCCACTTGGGTAATAAGGTCTTCCAACGAAAGACTGTCGCTTTCAACACAGTGAATGATAATGCCTCCTCCCACCTCCTGGTTCAGGTTGTTCATGCGTTGCAGGAACCTGCCAGGTTTCACATACACCTCCTTGCCAATCAGTTCGGTTACATCTTTCAGCGGTCTGGGGCGCCATCTGTTGCGTTGCACTAATACCTGGTGAGTAATGGCCTCTTCGCCACAATATTCCACAATGTTTTTCCATTCATTGGTATAGGGCAAGGGGAACGCAATCAGGTCGCCTTCACCTTGCAACAACTTACTGGTCAATTCAGCTATATTATAGGCCACCACCACTTCTATTTGCACTCCTAAGTACTCGGCAAACTGACTGGCCAATTCATAATGGAAGCCCATGTCCTGTCCGCGATACTGGAAGTAACTGGTTGAGCCGTAAAGTGTAATCACTCTCAGCACCCCACTGTCCACAATCTGTTCCAAATCGTACTTGACAGTAGTCTTCTTGTGCAGGAAGTCGCAACCCACAGCGACAGACAACATTACTAGAATAAGCAATGCTGCAAGCAGACCCCTGCCCATAACCGTTAACCGTTGACCATTGACCATTGACCATTGACCGTTGACCATATTAGTCATTTACATGCTTCTTGATATACATCGTCAGAATCTTAATCGCCACTTTGTTTTGTCCACCCTGTGGCACAATTAAGTCGGCATAGCGCTTGGTAGGTTCGATAAACTGCTCGTGCATGGGTTTGAGTACCCTTGTATAGCGCTCCATCACCGCCTGATAGGTCCTGCCGCGTGACACCACATCCCGTTCAATGTTACGTATCAGTCGCTCGTCAGGGTCAGCATCCACAAACACTTTAAGGTCCATCATATCGCGTATCTCCTTGTCGTATAGCGACATGATACCCTCGAAGATGATTACGTTCTTGGGCTCTATATGTATTGTTTCAGGCTGGCGTGTGCAAGTCAGGTAGTCGTAGATGGGCTGCTCAATGCACTTCCCTTCTCTAAGCAGGGCGATGTGTGAGCGAAGCAAATCCCAGTCAAAAGCGTTGGGATGGTCGAAGTTGATTTGCTGTCTTTTCTCGGGTGGCACATGACTACTGTCCTTGTAATAAGAGTCCAAGGGCAGCAGCACTACCTCGTCCTTGCTTAACTTCTCCATGATCTTTTTTACGACGGTGGTCTTTCCCGAACCTGTTCCGCCAGCGATACCAATAATTAACATTTTCTTAAGGTTGAATGTCAGTAAATATTTATATCTTTGCAACAAAGATAAATAAAATAATTTACAATTAGCATCATGGTTAAGCACATTGTACTTTTTAAGCTGAAAAATGATATATCTGAAGCAGAAAAACAGGCTGTAGCACTGAAATTTAAAGCTGCTATAGAAGCATTGCCACAGGTCATTTCCTTTATCAAGCATGTGGAAGTGGGTATCAATATAAACCCCAATGAACAGTGGAATATTGCTCTTTATAGCGAGTTTAATACACTGGAGGAAGTAAAGGCTTATTCTGCTCATCCAGCCCATGTGGCAGCTGCCAAGTTGCTGGCAGAGGTGAAAGAAAGTCGCTCATGTGTGGACTACGAAAGTTGAAATTTTAATATGAAGAAACTGCTGTTAGCTTTTGGGTTGCTCTTAGCAAGTCTGTTTGTACAGGCCCAGATACTGGACCCTGTATCGTTTCGTACCGAATTCAATAAAGTGTCCGATGATGTGGCAGAGATAGTCTTTACTGCCCAAATTGATCCAGGATGGCATATCTATTCTACCGAACTGGGTGATGGTGGACCTATATCAGCCTCGTTCAACATAGATAGAATGACAGGTGCCCATGAGGATGGCAAGTTGCTTCCTGTGGGCAATGAGCAAGCTGTGTTCGACAAGTTATTCAATATGGAGGTGCGCTACTTTGAGAAGACAGCCAAGTTTGTACAACGCGTCCGACTGGAAGGAGGTGCCTACCGACTGGAAGGTTATCTTGAATATGCTGCTTGCAATGACCAGAATTGTCTGCCTCCCAGCGAAGTTCCCTTCATGTTTACTGGCACTGCCGATATTGCTGCATCGCAAGAAAATGCCACAGATTACAACTCTCCTGACACTCAACAGAACCTGGACAACGGACAATCGTCACTTTCTGGAGCAGCGAGCACCGAAGATACTGGCACCGACTCTCAACAGGATCTGGGTAACGGTCAACGGTCAACGGTCAATGGCCAATGGTGGTCTCCCGTTATCAGCGAACTCCGTTCCTTTGGCGAGTCAACAGGCACCACCGATCGTTCATGGCTCTACATCTTCTTCACCGGTTTCTTAGGCGGTTTGTTGGCATTGTTCACCCCTTGTGTATGGCCCATCATCCCTATGACGGTGAGCTTCTTCCTCAAACGTAGTAAGGACAAGAAGAAAGGTATAGCCGATGCGATGACCTATGGTTTGGCTATTGTGGTGATTTATGTGGCTTTAGGCTTGTTGGTGACACTGCTCTTCGGAGCCAGTGCGCTCAATGCCCTCTCCACCAATGCCATCTTCAACATCTTCTTCTTCCTGATGTTGGTAGTCTTTGCCATTTCCTTCTTTGGCGCTTTCGAAATTACCCTGCCTTCGTCGTGGAGCAATGCTGTAGATAGCAAGGCCGAGCGTACTACAGGATTGCTGAGTATCTTCCTCATGGCATTCACCTTAGCGCTGGTATCTTTCTCTTGTACAGGTCCTATCATCGGCTTCCTATTGGTAGAGGTTTCTACTTCAGGCAGTATCGTAGCTCCAGCTATTGGTATGCTGGGCTTTGCCATCGCCTTGGCGTTGCCTTTCACCCTTTTTGCCCTCTTCCCATCGTGGCTCAAGCAAATGCCTAAGTCAGGCGGATGGATGAATGTTATCAAGGTGTCGCTGGGCTTCATCGAACTGGCTTTTGCCTTGAAGTTCTTATCGGTAGCCGATTTGGCATACGGGTGGCATATACTCGATAGGGAAACATTCCTCTCATTGTGGATTGTGCTCTTTGCCTTGCTGGGTATTTATCTGTTGGGCAAGATCAAATTCCCGCACGACGATGATGATACCCATGTCTCTGTACCACGTTTCTTCCTGGCACTGGCCTCTTTGGCTTTTTCCATCTATATGGTACCTGGCCTATGGGGTGCCCCACTGAAGGCGGTAAGTGCATTCGCTCCTCCTATGTACACACAAGATTTTAACCTCTATAAGAATGAGGTGAGGGCGCAGTTTGACGACTATGACTTAGGTATGGAATATGCCCAAAGGGTAGGGAAGCCCGTGATGCTCGACTTCACCGGTTACGGATGTGTGAATTGTCGTAAGATGGAACTGGCGGTGTGGACCGACCCCACGGTAGGTAGTATGATGAACGACGACTATGTACTGATTACCCTGTATGTAGATAATAAGACCAAACTGCCAGAGCCTATCAAGGTGATGGAGAATGGCAAGGAACGCACATTGCGTACGTTGGGTGACAAGTGGAGCTACCTGCAAAGGGTGAAGTTTGGTGCCAATGCGCAACCATTCTACATACTCATTGATAATGAGGGCAAACCACTGAATAAGTCGTATGCCTATGATGAGGATATTGAAAAATATGTAGAATTCTTGCAGACGGGATTACGAAATTACCAAAAAAAATGACTATCTTTACACCCTCAATCGAAGATTGAGACTAAACAATATAAATATACTACATTTATGGGAGGTTTTTTTGGCACTATTGCTAAGCATCGTTGCACGGCCGACTTGTTTTACGGAACCGACTACAATTCCCATCTCGGTACCCGCAGTGGAGGTATAGTAACCTACAATCAAGATGATGGCTCTTTCGCACGATCCATCCACAATCTGGACAGTTCTTATTTCAGAACAAAATTCGAAGATGAATTAGACAAATTCAAGGGCAACTCAGGTATTGGCGTTATCAGCGATACCGACCCACAACCCATCATATTCAATTCTCACTTAGGCAGGTTTGCCATCGTTACAGTAGCTAAGGTCAGCAATATGGCCGAACTGGAGCAGGAAATGCTGGATAAGAATTTGCATTTTGCTGAGCTGAACTCGGGCAAGACCAACCAGACCGAGCTGATAGCTTTACTCATTATACAAGGCAAGACCTGGGTGGAAGGTATAGAGTATATGTTCAGTAAGATCAAGGGTTCATGCTCTATGCTGATTCTTACTGAAGACGGTATCATCGCTGCTCGTGACAAGTGGGGACGTACCCCAATCATTATTGGTAAGAAAGAGGATGCTTATGCCATCTCCAGCGAGACGAGCAGCTTCCCCAACCTCGATTATACCATCGACAAATACTTGGGCCCCAACGAGATTGTACGCGTACGTGCCGATGGGGTAGAGCAGATGCGCAAGGCCGATGAACCTATGCAGATTTGTTCGTTCCTGTGGATATACTATGGTTTCCCCACTTCTTCTTACGAGAATATCAATGTTGAGTCCGTACGTTTCAGTCTGGGTATGCAGATGGGACAACACGACGATGCCGACGTAGATTGTGTTTGCGGTATTCCATCATCAGGTGTAGGTATGGCTATGGGCTATGCTGAAGGCAAGAATGTGCCTTACCATCGTGCCATTTCGAAATACACACCAACCTGGCCTCGTAGCTTTACCCCTGCCAACCAGGAGATGCGTAACTTGGTGGCAAAGATGAAGCTTATCCCCAACCGTGCTATGTTGGAAGGACACAAGGTGGTGTTCTGCGATGACTCTATCGTTCGTGGCACCCAGTTGCACGACAACGTAAGAACATTCTACGAATACGGTGCCAAGGAGGTACATATCCGCATTAGTTGTCCACCGTTGATCTATTCTTGTCCGTTTGTGGGTTACACTGCTTCCAAGGGCGACTTGGAGTTGCTGACACGTCGTATCATCAAGGATGTGGAGGGCGATCCTAATGCCAAGCTCGACAAGTATGCTACTGCAAATACGCCTGAGTACAACAAGATGGTGGAGATAATGCGACAGAAGTTTGGCTTGAATACGTTGAAGTTTAATACGGTGGATAATGTGGTGAGGGCCATTGGCTTGCCGAAGTGCAAGATCTGCACCCATTGCTTCGACGGAAGCAGTCACTTCTAAAAAACAATAATATCATGGAAAAACTGATTGAAAGATTTTTGAAGTATGTCAGCTTCGAGACAACCTCTGACGAGGAAGCGGGTGTAACCCCGTCAACCCCCGGACAGATGGTGCTGGCCAAGTACTTGAAAGAAGAGCTGGAGAGCCTCGGTTTGCAAGAGGTCTTTCTGGATGATAACGGTTACCTCTATGCTACATTACCAGCCAATATCGACCAACAAGTACCTGTTGTAGGTTTCATTGCTCACATGGATACTGCTCCCGATATGAGTGGAAAGAATGTGACGCCTCGCATTGTGCAGAACTACGACGGTGGTGACATCGTGCTCAATGCAGCTGAAAGTATCGTGCTGAGCCCGTCACAGTTCCCAGAACTGAAGAACCATGTGGGCGAAGACCTCATCGTTACCGATGGCAACACCTTGCTGGGTGCCGACGATAAAGCAGGCATCGCCGAAATCATCTCAGGTGTGGAATACCTGATGCAGCATCCTGAAATCGAGCATGGAAAGATTCGTATTGCTTTCAATCCCGACGAGGAGATTGGCTTGGGTGCCCATAAGTTTGATGTAGAACGTTTCGGTTGCGACTTCGCCTATACTTTCGATGGTGGTGAGGTAGGAGAGTTGGAGTTCGAGAACTTCAACGCTGCTGCTGCCAAGCTTACCTTCACAGGTCGTAACGTGCATCCTGGCACCGCCAAGAACAAGATGATCAACTCCATCCGTGTGGCCAACCACTTCATCTCTATGTTGCCTTCTCACGAAACACCTGAGCATACAGAGGGTTACGAAGGGTTCTACCATGTCATTAGCTTCAATGGTACAGTCGAACAGACTGTAGTCAACTATATCATCCGCGACCATAGTCGTGAGCGCTTCGAGAGTCGCAAGCGTGAATTCCAGCACCTCACCAACAAGATCAATGCCGAGTATGGTGAGGGTACTCTCAAGTTGGAGTTGCGCGACCAGTATTATAACATGCGTGAGAAGATTGAACCAGTGATGTATGTCATCGATATTGCCAAAGAGGCCATGTTGGCTTCCGATGTGCAACCTGTGGTTAAGGCCATTCGTGGTGGTACCGATGGCGCCCAGCTTTCGTTCAAGGGTCTGCCTTGTCCGAATATCTTTGCAGGTGGCATGAACATGCACGGACGCTTCGAGTATGTACCTATCCCCAGCATGGAGAAGGCCATGAAGGTGATGGTGAAGATTGCCGAACTAACAGCTAAGAGATCAACTAACCTAACTAAACTAACCTAATGATATGAAAAACACTCCGTTTACCGAAAAGCATATAGCACTAGGTGCAAAGATGCATGAGTTTGCAGGCTACAACATGCCTATCGAATATCCTACTGGTATCATACAGGAACACATGACAGTAGTCAATGGCGTGGGCGTGTTCGATGTTTCCCACATGGGCGAGTTCTGGGTGAAAGGCCCTAAGGCATTGCCTTTCCTGCAGCAGATTACTTCTAACAATGTAGAGGCATTGACTTTAGGTCAGGCACAATATAGCTGCTTCCCCAATGAGCAGGGTGGTATTGTTGACGACCTTATCGTGTATTATTACGAACCCGAGAAATACCTGTTGGTAGTCAATGCGGCCAATATCGAAAAGGACTGGAACTGGTGTGTGTCGCACAACCAGATAGGTGCCGAGTTGCAGAACTCGTCCGATAATACCGCCCAGTTGGCCGTACAAGGTCCTAAGGCATTGGCAACTTTGCAGAAGCTTACCCCCATCGACCTCAGTGCCATTCCTTATTATCATTTCACCCACGGCGAGTTTGCTGGTGTGAAAGATGTGATTATCTCCAACACAGGCTATACCGGTGCCGGTGGCTTCGAGATTTATTTCTATCCACAGGATGCCGAGCAGATATGGAATGCCGTGTTCGAGGCAGGTGCTGAGTTTGGCATTGCCCCCATTGGCTTGGGTGCTCGTGATACCCTTCGCCTGGAGATGGGCTTCTGTCTTTATGGCAACGACCTCAACGACACCACTTCACCTATCGAGGCAGGATTGGGTTGGATTACCAAGTTTGTAGATGGCAAGAACTTCACCAACCGAGCTGAATTGGAGCGCCAGAAGAAGGAAGGTGTGAGCCGCAAGCTGGTAGGCTTTGAGATGATCGACCGTGGCATCCCTCGTGAGCACTATAAGTTACTCAATACCGATGGTGAGGAGATTGGTGAGGTTACCAGCGGCACCATGTCGCCCACCCGTAAGATTGGCATCGGCTTGGGGTATGTAAAGCCCGAATACAGCAAGACAGGTACTGATATCCTTATCGATATGCGAGGCCGCAAGCTGAAGGCTGTTGTTCAGAAACCGCCTTTCAGGAAATGATATAAAACCTTCCGTCCTTCGGACAACCTCCTAATAAAGATAATAGTTGATGGGGATTGTTCCCCGAACAAAAGGCTAAGATGTAAAACAAACTGCCTCCCTAAAACAGGGAGGCGGTTTGTTTATGTCAGATGAGCAGGGATCCCTGCTCTTCTGTTATTTTACTTGAACAACCTTGGAGCAAAATCCTTCAGATTATTGCGCCAGGTACTCCAACTATGGCCCGTCTGGTAAGGCTCGCTATACTCATACTTGATGCCATACTTGTCAAAGATATTATTGGTGTTCGTACCACTGCGGTAGGTCATGTCAGAAGGACCACCCTGGGTGTGGGCAAACAACTTGAAGCTCTTGTTGATCTTGGCTGCATTCTCCTTGAGGTGGAAGCGCTCTGCTTGCTGCTCGTAATCGATGTTAGGGTTGAAGCCACTGCTCAGCACAAACACATAGCTAAACTTGTCGATGTTCTGCAGACAGATTTCCAATGTCTGTATGCCACCCATTGACAAACCACCGATAGCACGATGATCCTTGTCAGTCAGACAGCGATAGTTGCTCTCGATAAACGGAATGATGCTACCCATCAGGTCGTTGGTGAAGTTATCCATCAGGTCGCTCATGTCACGCTTCTGTGCAGGGATGTTGGCATTCGGCATCACCACAATCATAGGCTTGATCTTACCCTCAGCCAACAGGTTGTCCAGGATGAATCCTGCACGACCTACGGTTGGCCAACCGTTGTCGGTATCGCCACCACCGTGAATCAGGTAAAGCACTGGCAGCTTCTCCTTCGAGTTCTCATAGCCCGCAGGTGTCCACACATGCATGCGGCGCGTGGTGTTCAGCACCTTGCTATAATAGTAACGTTGTGCCATCGCTCCGTGAGGCACATCTTTCATAGAGAAGAACTCGTTGCCATCTTCAATCTCGGCAACGGCCGATGTCTCGCTGGCCAAAGGTCCTTTTGGGTCATACACATTCACACCATCCACCACAAAATGATAGCGGTAAGAGCCTGGTTGCACATCCTTTACGGTGATGTTCCACACGCCATTGGCATTCTCCTTTACCTCGGGTTGTGAGCCCCAGGAAATTATGTCACCAGCCACTGCCACCGTTCTTGCCTTCGGTGCATAGATGCTGAATACCACACTGCCATCCGCCTGTTGGCGTACCGATTGCAACGTGTCATTAGGGGTAGGGGTGCGTTGCCACTGAGCATTGGCAGTCATGCTGCCCATTGCCAAAATACTTGCTAAAAATAGAATTCTGTATTTCATGATAATAATAGAGGTAAAAAAACAGCCCACACGAGTGGGCTGTTTTAGAATTTAGGGTTTAAAGTGACAAAAACTAAATTGTATTATTTCAGTTCTGCCAAGTACTTGATAGTACGAACCATCTGAGAAGTATAAGAGTTCTCATTGTCGTACCAAGAAACAACCTGTACCTGATAGGTATCGTCATCAATCTTAGATACCATGGTCTGAGTTGCATCGAACAGTGAACCGAACTTCATGCCGATAACGTCAGAAGAAACGATCTGATCCTCAGTGTAACCAAAGCTCTCAGTACCAGCAGCCTTCATGGCAGCGTTGATACCTTCCTTAGTAACGTCCTTACCCTTAACAACAGCTACCAGGATAGTAGTTGAACCAGTAGGAGTAGGAACACGCTGTGCAGAACCGATCAGCTTACCATTCAGCTCAGGGATAACCAAACCGATAGCCTTAGCAGCACCAGTTGAGTTAGGAACGATGTTCTGAGCACCAGCACGGCTACGACGCAGGTCACCCTTGCGCTGTGGGCCATCCAGAATCATCTGGTCACCAGTGTAAGCGTGGATGGTTGACATGATACCGCTCACGATAGGAGCATACTTGTTCAGAGCGTCAGCCATAGGAGCCAAGCAGTTAGTGGTGCAAGATGCAGCAGAGATAACTGTATCGGCAGGAGTCAGAGTCTTATGGTTCACATTGTAAACGATAGTAGGCAGGTCGTTGCCAGCAGGAGCAGAGATAACCACCTTCTTAGCGCCAGCTACCAAGTGAGCAGAAGCCTTTTCCTTAGAAGTATAGAAACCGGTGCACTCCAGAACAACGTCAACACCCAGCTCACCCCAAGGCAGCTCAGCTGCGTTAGGCTTAGCGTAGATAGTGATCTTCTTGCCATCAACTACGATGTAGTCTTCACCAGCCTCTACAGTGTGCTTGTTCTCACCGAACTTGCCAGCGAAGCCACCCTGAGCGGTGTCATACTTCAACAGGTGAGCGAGCATCTTAGGACTAGTCAAGTCGTTGATAGCTACTACTTCATAACCTTCAGCCTCGAACATCTGACGGAAAGCGAGGCGACCGATACGGCC
>JAFSPM010000044.1 GCA_017442855.1 Bacteroidaceae bacterium
ATTTCATACTCCCGCTTAATATCATCCGTATCACCAGGAACCATGAACAGCAATAGCGAGTTGCGCTCGATGTGGCGCAGGAAACGAAGTCCAAGGCCCTTTCCCTCTGAGGCACCCTCAATGATACCAGGGATGTCAGCCATCACAAACGACTTGTTATCACGATAGCCCACAATGCCCAGCGAGGGTTCCATCGTGGTGAAAGGATAATTGGCTATCTTGGGACGAGCATTGGAGAGTGAAGAGAGCAGAGTCGACTTTCCCGCATTAGGGAAACCCACCAAACCCACGTCAGCCAACAGCTTCAACTCAAGAATGATGGTCATTTCCTGCATCGGCTCTCCAGGCTGTGCATAGCGAGGAGCCTGATTCGTGGCTGAGCGGAACTGGAAATTACCCAGTCCACCACGACCACCTTTCAGTAATACGATCTCCTGTCCGTCGTAAGTGACGTCACAGACATATTTTCCTGTCTCAGCATCGTAGACCACCGTTCCACAGGGCACGTCAATATATACATCCTTGCCATCGGTACCATGACATTTGTCCTTGCCACCGTTGCCACCATGCTCTGCAAAGATATGACGCTCGTATTTCAAGTGCAACAACGTCCAGTAGTTATGGTTGCCACGCAGAATAATGCTGCCACCCTTGCCACCATCGCCACCATCAGGTCCTCCGTTGGGGTTGTACTTCACATGACGAAGGTGCATGGACCCACGACCACCCTTGCCTGAACGGCACATGATTTTTACATAGTCTACGAAGTTGCTATCCATAAGCTAGTTTTACTAGTCTTACCAGTTTGTACTAGTTTTGACTAGAGATTATCAATTACATTCTTAATATCAGCGAAGATGCGCTCCAGCGTACCACTACCGTTGATATGATGGTGCAGACCTTCCTTCTTATACCATTCGATGAGCGGTTGGGTCTGTGAGTGATAAACCACCAAACGTTTCTTGATGGTCTCTTCATTATCATCAGCACGTCCACTGTCCTTTCCACGCTTAATGAGTCGATCCATCAGTTCATCCTCTGGCACATCCAGCTCAATCATGGCAGCCACTTTGTCGCCACGCTCGTCAAGCATCTTCTTCAATGCCTCAGCCTGTGGGATAGTGCGGGGGAATCCATCGAAGATGACGCCCTTATGGCCACGTCCGAACTCATCATAGACCTTAGCAAGAATGCTAATCATCAGATCGTCGGGAATTAAGTTTCCACCATCGATGTAACTTGCAGCCAGTTTACCTAACTCTGTACCTTTTTTGATTTCATTACGAAGCACATCGCCTGTAGAGATATGTCCCAGACCATAGTACTCAATCATCAAGTCACTTTGTGTTCCCTTTCCTGAGCCGGGAGCACCAAAAATTACAATATTCTTCATCCTGATTTTTACCTTTACGGTGTCTTGTTTAATTTGTGTCTCCTTACCTTTATACCACAGGTCTGTCATAAGGTCGCTTTTACGCTCCTCAATATCACTGGGCAGGTGGGGTAATTTGATTTGTCTCATTCTTCTACTAATGTATAGATTTCCTTTAGTCCTCGTCCAGCCTGATCGTAGTCCAAGCCGTAACCCACAATAAAGTCGTTAGGGATTGAGAAAGCAGCATACTCTATATCCAGCGGTTCCTCCAGTTTGTCGGGTTTGACAAACAACGTACAGATACGAACCGAGGCAAGATTACGAGTACCCAGCGATTCTACCATTTGTTTCATAGTTCGCCCTGTGTCCACAACATCTTCCACAATAATGACATCACGTCCAGCCAGCGATTCGTTGATACCCAGCACTTCCTTTATCTTTCCCGTCGAGGTAACACCCTGATATGAGGCAAGCTTTACAAACGAAATTTCACTGGGGATAGTAATCTCTCGATACAGGTCGGCAGCAAAAACAAACGCGCCATTCAGCACGACCAGAAACAAGGGATTCTTGCCTTCATAATCGTGATTAATCCGTTGTGCCAACTCCTTCACACGCTGTTTAATCTCAGCCTCGGGAATAGACGTTTTAAACGTCTTATCCTTGATTTTCACTATACCCATGAGCGTAAAAATTTAAATTTGCCACAAAATTACTAAATTTTCGGCAAAGAATAGGTATGAATTAGCATATTTTTCGTATTTTTGCACTCATCATGAAGATATTCACTAGTAATCAGATACACGAATTAGATAAATATACCATCGAACATGAGCCCATTTCAAGCCTTGATTTGATGGAACGAGCAGCCAAAGTCCTGACCCATGCCATGATGGGCGTATGGTCTGTCTCCACACCTGTTGTGGTCTTTGCCGGACCAGGAAACAATGGTGGCGACGCTTTAGCTGTTGCCCGCATGTTGGCAGAACAGGGCTACTGCGTTTCAGCCTATTTATTCAATATCAGCGGACATCTTTCACCCGATTGTGCTACCAACAAAAAGAGGCTGAAGGAATGCAAACGCATCCATGAGTTTATTGAGGTAACCCAAGAATTCGACCCACCCGTATTGGAGAAAGACATGCTGGTTATTGATGGTCTTTTCGGCTCTGGCATCAACAAGCCCCTTGCCGGAGGCTTTGCCTCGTTGGTGAAATACGTCAATGCGTCACCCTCTCAGGTGGCAAGTATTGATGTACCGTCGGGTCTTATGACGGAAGACAATACTTATAATGTACGCGCCAACACCATCCGTGCCACCAGAACCTTCACGCTGCAACAGCCTAAGTTGTCTTTCCTTTTCGCAGAGAATCAGTATTTCATCGGTCAGTTGCATGTACTCGACATCCGACTGAGCCAAGAGGGCATCAACAAGATTGATGCGCAATATACCATCACAGAAGAGGATGATATCAGAGAACGACTCCTCAAGCGCAGTCCTTTTGCCCACAAGGGATTAATGGGCAATGCGCTGTTGATAGCTGGTAGTTTCTGTATGGCAGGCGCTGCCATCTTGGTTACCAAAGCCTGTCTGCGTGCTGGTGCTGGCAAAGTGACCATCAATTCTCCTAAGCGTAACATCCCTATTCTGCAGACGGCAGTACCTGAGGCTGTTGTACAAATGGGTTCTGAAGAAACCATCTTCGCTGAAGCTGTTGAGACGGAAGACTTTCAGGCTCTTGGCATCGGTCCAGGACTTGGACAGAGTGAGCAGACAGCCATTGCCCTGATTTCGCAATTGAGAAGAACTCAGTGTCCTATTGTTGCCGATGCCGATGCACTCAACATTCTGGGTAATCATCGTGCATGGATGCAGCAATTGCCCAAGGGCATCATCCTGACTCCCCACCCCAAGGAACTCGACCGCATGGAAGGACATTCAGCCGATAGCTATGAGCGATTGACCAAGGCGCGTAATCTGGCTGAGCGGATTAAAGGCTATGTGATTGTGAAAGGACGATATACAGCCATTTGTATGTCCGACGGACATATCCTGTTCAATCCAACAGGAAATGCAGGAATGGCAACTGCTGGTAGTGGCGATGTGCTTACGGGCATCATTACAGGACTCTTGGCACGTGGTTATAAGCAACAAGATGCTTGTATCGTTGGTGTTTACCTGCATGGTTTGGCAGGCGATTTAGCTGCCAACGATTTAGGCGAAGAGAGCTTGACAGCCAGCGATATCATCCAATATCTTCCCAAGGCTTTCAAACAATTAAGCGAATAGACAAAACAAAAATGGGCTCCTTTTTGAGGAGCCCATTTTTGTTTATGACAATTGGCTTATCCGAGCTTTCCGTCAGAACCGAGCACATTCACAATCTTGTGGATGTACATCTTCTTCATGTTCTCACGAGCGGGCTTCAGATACTGGCGAGGATCGAAGTGATCGGGATGCTCAGCGAGGTGCTGACGAATAGCAGCGGTCATTGCCAGACGAGAGTCTGAGTCGATGTTAATCTTGCAGACAGCGCTCTTGGCAGCCTCACGGAGCTGCTCCTCGGGAATACCAACGGCGTCGGGCAGGTTGCCACCGAACTTGTTGATGGTGTCGACCTCGTCCTGAGGTACTGAAGAAGAGCCGTGGAGCACGATGGGGAATCCGGGGAGCTTCTTCTCAATCTCATGCAGCACGTCGAATGCCAAGGGAGGAGGAACCAGACGGCCGGTCTTCGGGTCGCGGGTGCACTGCTCGGGCTTGAACTTGTAAGCACCGTGAGAAGTTCCGATAGAGATAGCCAGTGAGTCGCAGCCGGTACGGGTAGCGAAGTCGATGACCTCCTCGGGCTTGGTGTAGTGAGACTCCTCAGCCTGCACCTCGTCCTCTACGCCAGCCAGCACACCCAGCTCAGCCTCAACGGTCACGTCGTACTGGTGAGCATACTCAACAACCTTCTTGGTCAGGGCGATGTTGTCCTCATAAGGCAGTGAAGAACCGTCAATCATTACGCTTGAGAAGCCCATGTCGATACAGTCCTTGCAAAGCTCGAAGCTATCACCGTGGTCCAGGTGAAGCACAATCTCGGGATGAGCGCATCCCAGCTCCTTAGCGTATGCCACAGCACCCTCTGCCATATAGCGCAGGATAGTAGCGTTAGCATAGTTGCGTGCACCCTTAGACACCTGCATGATAACGGGTGACTTTGTCTCAACGGCAGCCTGCACGATAGCCTGCATCTGCTCCATTGTGTTGAAATTGAATGCGGGGATAGCATAGCCACCAGCTACAGCCTTCTTGAACATCTCGCGGGTATTAACAAGACCCAGATCTTTGTAATTTACCATAATTGTTTCTTTTTATTTGTTAGTTAAAAATCTATCTGACTG
>JAFSPM010000045.1 GCA_017442855.1 Bacteroidaceae bacterium
CTTGCCAGCGAAGCCACCCTGAGCGGTGTCATACTTCAACAGGTGAGCGAGCATCTTAGGACTAGTCAAGTCGTTGATAGCTACTACTTCATAACCTTCAGCCTCGAACATCTGACGGAAAGCGAGGCGACCGATACGGCCAAAACCGTTAATTGCAACTTTTGTCATTTTAAAAATAATTTAAAAGGTTTATTGTATTATTACGTTTTACAATTTTACGTACAAAAGGCATTATTTTTTTTCTTTTGCGGTGCAAAATTACAAAAATGTTTTCATATATTTGCATCATAGAAGTTTATTAATTAATAAAAAACATTAAATTATGGGATTTGTTAAAGAATTTAAGGAATTTGCCATGAAGGGCAACGTCATGGACATGGCTGTTGGTGTGATCATTGGCGGTGCATTTGGCAAGATTGTCACTTCTATGGTAAACGATGTACTGATGCCAGTCATCAGTCTGTGTACCGGTGGTATTGACTTTACCAACCTGTTTGTAAACCTCAGCGGTAGCGAGAAGTACGATACCATAGCAGCTGCTCAAGAGGCTGGTGCTTCTGTATTGGCTTATGGCCAGTTCATTCAGAATGTCGTTGATTTCATCATCGTGGCATTCTGTATCTTCCTGATGATTAAGGGCATGAACAAGCTCACCAAGAAGAAGGAAGAAGCTCCTGCTCCTGCACCCGAGCCTCCTGCACCTACCAAGGAAGAGACTTTGCTGACTGAGATTCGTGACTTGCTGAAGAACAAGTAATCAAGTTTTTTTGACAAAAGACTAGCAAGAAGGGGACACACGTTGTTCCCTTTCTTTTTTGCAATAAATATAGCATGAGTTTCGTTGCAGTATCTTCTATGGGTTGTCCCGAAGTTGACTATGTGTGTCAGTAAAGCTTGCTATTAGGCAAAGGGGAGTTCCCTACCAGTAGCCGCAATATCTGCTATGGGTTGTCGCAGTATCTGTTATACCCCTATGGCAATATCTCCTTTCCCTCGTAGGAGATAATGCGTCGTGTGATAGCAAAGCCTCCGACAAGTGATAGAAGGCATTTGCGTTATAATATGTAATTAGCAGAAAATCAAATGGATTATATCGATGTTGGGCTATGCTGACGTAAAACAATGCCTTACGTCGAATTAGCTAATATCTAGCGATAAAAAAGGTATAGATTTCCTGATAGTAGGTAGAGGATAAAAATTGGGCTTCTTTTTTTGAAATGCCCACGCAAATTACTACCTTTGTGGCCAAATTAACAAAACACCACTAAGTGATGCAACAGAAGATAATAATTCTTGACTTTGGCTCGCAGACAACACAGTTGATAGGCCGTAGAATACGTGAAATGGATACGTTTTGCGAGATTCTTCCCTACAACAAGTTTCCGAAGGATGATAGTAATATAATAGGTGTAATCTTGAGCGGGTCACCTTATTCCGTTTATGACAAGGATGCGTTCAAGGTGGACTTATCGCAGTTCGTTGGCAAATATCCGGTATTGGGCATTTGCTACGGGGCCCAACTGATGGCGTATAGCAATGGGGGTAAGGTGGAGCCTGCTGGAAGTCGTGAGTACGGACGTGCCCATCTGAAGCAGTTTGAGGCATCAAACCCACTGTTCAAGGGTTTCGAGAAGAATTCGCAGGTGTGGATGAGTCATGGTGACACCATTACCCAGTTGCCTGAAGGGTTTCATGCCATAGCATCGACCGAGCAAGTACAGAATGCGGCATACGCCAATCCTGAGCAACGGATATGGGCGGTGCAGTATCATCCTGAGGTGCACCATTCGTTGCAGGGTTTCCAGCTGTTGAAGAACTTTGTGGTGGATATCTGTGGTAGTAGGCAGGAGTGGAGCGCTGCTTCGTTTGTGGAGACCACTGTGAAGGAACTGAAGGAACAGTTGGGTAGCGACCGAGTGATACTGGGATTGAGTGGTGGCGTGGATTCGAGTGTGTGTGCCACCTTGTTGAACCGTGCCATTGGCAAGAACCTTATTTGCATCTTCGTGGATCATGGCATGTTGCGCAAGAATGAGTTTGCGAAGGTGATGGATGCCTACAAGGGCTTGGGCTTGAACGTGATAGGTGTGGATGCCAGCGAGAAGTTCTTTAACGACCTGAAAGGTGCTACCGATCCTGAAGCTAAGCGTAAGATTATTGGTCGTGACTTTATTGAAGTGTTTGATGCCGAGGCACGTAAGATAAAAGATGCCAAGTGGTTGGCACAGGGAACAATTTATCCCGACCGTATTGAGAGTTTGAACATCACTGGCAAGGTGATTAAGAGTCATCACAATGTGGGTGGCTTGCCAGAGGAGATGCATCTTCAGTTGTGTGAGCCATTGAAATGGCTGTTCAAGGACGAGGTGCGTAGGGTAGGTCGCCAACTGGGTATGCCCGAGCGACTGGTGAAGCGTCATCCTTTCCCCGGTCCTGGTTTGGCCGTCAGAATATTGGGTGAGGTGACTCCAGAGAAGGTGAGGGTGTTGCAAGATGCCGACGATATCTATATAGAGGCATTGCACAACTATGTGTGCGAGGATGGCGTTACCTTATATGATAAGGTGTGGCAAGCTGGCACGGTATTGCTGAGTCCGGTAAAGAGCGTAGGCGTGATGGGTGACGAACGTACGTATGAGAACCCTGTGGCGTTGCGTGCTGTGACGAGCATGGATGCCATGACTGCCGATTGGGCGCATCTGCCATACGATTTCTTGGCGAAAGTGTCGAATGATATTATAAACAAAGTCAAAGGCGTGAATCGTGTTTGTTATGATATATCGTCGAAGCCACCTTCGACGATAGAGTGGGAATAGGAGGTTTTATCCCCCGCACCGCGGGGGACAAAAGGGACTCTTCGACAATAGAATGGGAGTAGGAGTTGTGTAAGAATAAAATAGGAGAATTATCGTTATGCTGGAAATGTTGTCAAAGTTTGATATTCTGGAAGTTGTAAGGTGTTTTATCTCGTTGCTGATTGTGATTGATATCATCGGCTCATTGCCTATTATCCTTGATTTGAAGGCGAAGGGGTTGAAAGTAAATGCAACGAAGGCTACGTTGCTGGCCACTTTGTTTATGCTGGGCTTCTTCTATGTGGGTCTTTCCATATTACAGCTTTTTAGTGTGGATATACAGTCGTTCGCTGTGGCAGGTGCTTTCATTCTGTTCTTCATGGCACTGGAGATGATTCTGGATGTTGAGATTTTTAAGAATACGGGTCCTACGAAGGATGCTACGCTGGTGCCTTTGGTCTTCCCTCTATTGGCAGGCTCTGCTACCTTTACCACCATCTTGGCTCTGAGGGCTGAGGCATGGGATATCAATATATTGATTGCTATTGTTTTGAACATGATTTGGGTGTATGTGGTGTTGCACATGTCTGATAAAGTGGAGCGTTTCTTTGGTAAGTCGGGCATCTATGTCATTCGCAAATTCTTTGGCATCATCTTGCTGGCCATTGCCGTGAGAATGTTTACCGCTAACCTGTCAATGTTGATTCAACAGCTTTCTAATTAAGCTTATCTAAGAGAAATAATAGGATTTTTAATGCTTTGCAGCAAAATTTTTATGATTTTGTTTGCAAAGCAATTCTATTTTCGTAATTTTGGGATGATAACGGGATAAAATGCTTATTTTGTCCTGTAATGATTTGATAACCTTTAAATGTAATGCTATGAGCTATTTGCGTTTTGATAAAGCCCTGATGAACAACTTGGAAGAGGCGTTACCACGCGAAATCCTCAGAACGAATAAGTCGGGCTCGTATCATTGTACGACAATAGTGGGATGCAACACACGAAAATATCACGGTTTGCTGGTTATACCTGTGCCAAACTTAGATGACGAAAACCATGTATTGTTGTCCTCGTTGGACGAGACAGTGATTCAACATGGTGCTGAGTTCAATCTTGGATTGCATAAGTATAACGGCAATCACTTCAGTCCGAACGGACATAAGTATATCCGTGAGTTTAACTGTGACAAGATTCCTGCTACAACCTACAGAGTGGGTGGTGTCATTCTGCGTAAGGAAATTGTTTTTGTACACCACGAAGACCGTGTGCTGTTGCGCTACACACTTGTAGATGCACATTCGGCCACAACATTGCGTTTCCGCCCCTTCCTGGCATTCAGAAGCGTTCGTGAATATACCCACGAGAACTATCAAGCTAATCGCGAGTACCAGGAGATTGAGAATGGTATCAAGACGTGCATGTATCCTGGCTATCCAGAGCTATACATGCAGCTGAACAAGAAAAATGAGTTCCATTTCCAGCCAGATTGGTATAGGGGCATTGAGTATCCGAAAGAACAAGAGCGAGGATACGACTTCAACGAAGACTTGTATGTGCCTGGCTATTTCGAGGTGGAGATCAAGAAAGGCGAGAGCGTAGTGTTCTCAGCTGGTACGTCTCCTTTCAAGAACACCAGAACGATGAAGTCGGTGTTCCAGTTCGAGGTGGACGACCGTACGCCTCGTGATACCTATTATCATAGTTTGAAGAATGCTGCCCATCAGTTCCACAATGTACATGGTGACGAGCATTATATACTGGCTGGCTATCCTTGGTTCAAGTGCCGTGCACGCGACCTCTTCATCTCTCTGCCAGGTTTGACCTTGGCGGTGAACGAGCAAGACCAGTTTGAGGATGTGATGAAGACGGCCGAGAAGGCTCTGAGACAGTTTATCAGTGGCGAGCCTGTTACCTATAAGATATATGAGATGGATCATCCCGACATCCTGTTGTGGGCGGTATGGACCTTGCAACAGTATGCGAAGGAAACATCGAAGGCGCATTGCCGCAAGAAATACGGGGCGTTGCTGGTGGACATGATCAAGTTTATCTTGGAGCGTAAGCATAACAACCTGTTCCTACACGACAACGGACTGCTGTTTGCCAATGGTACGGAGAGAGCCGTTACGTGGATGAACTCTTCATCGAACGGCAAGCCGGTAATTCCTCGTACGGGTTATATCGTAGAGGTGAATGCCTTGTGGTATAACGCCTTGCGCTTCGTGGCCGATATGGAACGTGAAGGTGGTAATGTGGCGTTCGCCGATGAGCTGGATGCACAAGCTGAGGTAACGGGCAAGTCGTTTGTGGAGGTGTTCCGCAACGAATATGGTTATCTGTTCGATTATGTGGATGGTTACATGATGGACTGGAGCGTTCGTCCTAATATGATCTTCACCGTTGCTTTCGACTACTCTCCTTTGAATGCCCAGCAGAAGAAGCAAGTGTTGGATATCTGCACCAAGGAGCTGCTCACGGCAAAGGGTATTCGAACGCTAAGTCCGAAGAGCGGAGGTTACAATCCGTATTATGTAGGTCCGCAGACACAACGCGACTTCGCTTACCACCAAGGTACCGCATGGCCTTGGCTGATGGGCTTCTACATGGAAGCTTACCTGCGTATCTTCCGAATGAGCGGTGTGTCGTTTGTAGAGCGTCAGCTCATTGGTATGGAAGATGAGATGCAGACCCATTGCATAGGTACGTTGTCGGAGCTGTATGACGGCAACCCGCCATTCATTGGTCGTGGTGCTGTGTCGTTTGCCATGAATGTGGCAGAGATGCTGAGGATATTGAAGTTATTGAATAAGTTTAATATGTAATAGGAGGAGGAATAGCGATGAAAGTTTTAATGTTTGGATGGGAATTTCCCCCTCATATCTTAGGCGGTTTGGGTACTGCGAGCTATGGACTTACCAAGGGTATGTCCAAGCAACGTGATTTAGAGATAACATTCTGCATACCGAAGCCATGGGGCGACGAAGACCAAAGCTTCCTGCGCATTATCGGTATGAACAGTGTGCCTATTGTGTGGCGTGATGTGAATTGGGACCATGTGAAGAGTAGAGTGGGTGGCTATATGGATCCACAGCTTTACTACGACTTGCGTGACCATATCTATGCCGACTTCAACTATATGCATACCAACGATTTGGGTTGCATGGAGTTCTCTGGCCGCTATCCGGATAACCTGCACGAGGAAATCAATAACTATTCTATCGTGGCTGGTGTGGTGGCTCGTCAGCAAGAGTTTGAAATCATCCACTCGCACGACTGGCTGACTTATCCTGCTGGTATTCATGCCAAGCAAGTGTCAGGCAAGCCATTGGTGATTCATGTGCATGCTACTGATTTTGACCGTAGTCGTGGTAATGTGAACCCCACCGTGTATGCTATCGAGAAGAACGGTATGGATCATGCTGATCATATTATGTGCGTGAGTGAGCTGACTCGTCAGACCGTCATCAACAAGTATTACCAGGATCCTCGCAAGGTATCAACGGTGCACAATGCCGTGACGCCTTTGCCACAGGAGATATTGGATATCATCCCAGAGAAGAAGCCTAACGAGAAGGTGGTGACTTTCTTGGGTCGTCTGACCATGCAGAAAGGACCGGAATACTTCGTGGAGGCAGCAAGTTTGGTATTGCAACGCACCAAGAACATCCGCTTCTGTATGGCTGGTAACGGCGATATGATGGAGAAGATGATTCGTCTGGTGGCTGAGCGTGGCATTGCCGACAGGTTCCACTTCCCTGGTTTCATGAAAGGCAAGCAGGTGTATGAGTGCCTCAAGGCCAGCGATGTGTATGTGATGCCATCGGTATCAGAGCCATTCGGTATCTCTCCGTTGGAGGCTATGCAGTGCAGTGTGCCTTCCATCATTTCCAAGCAGTCGGGTTGTGCCGAGATCCTGGATAAGTGTATCAAAGTGGACTACTGGGATATTCACGCATTGGCCGATGCCATGTACTCCATCTGTACTTATCCTGCTATGTATCAGTATCTGCACGATGAGGGCAAGGTAGAGGTAGATGGCATTACTTGGGAAGATGTGGGCTTGAAGGTGCGTCGCATCTATGACGAAGTGATTAGGAATTTCTAAACGATAATACATAATAGAATAGATATGAGAACAATCTGTCTTTTTTTTGAAATACATCAGCCGGTTCTGCTGAAGCGCTATCGTTTCTTTGATATCGGTATCAATCATTACTATTACGATGATTATGCTAACGCTACCCGCATTGGCGATGTAGCTGAGAGGTCTTATATACCAGCTCTGAACACCTTGATTGACATGGTGAAGGAGAATAACGGCGCATTTAAAGTGGCCATCTCTATTTCTGGTATCGCATGTGAGCAGTTAGAGATTCATGCTCCTGCCGTTATCGACTTGCTGAAGAAGCTGAACGACACGGGTTGTTGCGAGTTTTTGGCAGAGCCTTACTCTCATGGTTTGGCAGCACTGACCAACGAGAAAGTGTTTAAGAACCAGGTGGGTCGCCAGGTAGAGAAGATGAATGCCCTGTTTGGCGTTACCCCTAAGGTGTTGGTGAATACCGACATGCTGTATAACGATGAGATTGGTGCCATTGCAGCCGATATGGGCTTCAAGGGAATGCTGACCGAAGGTGCTAAGCATGTGTTGGGTTGGAAGAGTCCGCACTATGTTTATCATTGCAACATGAATCCTAAACTGAAGCTGTTGTTGCGTGACTTCAAGTTGTCGGATGATATCTCTTTGCGTTTCGCTAACACTGAATGGAACGAATATCCATTGTTTGCCGACTCGTTCATGAAGAAGATCAACGATCTTCCACAGGAAGAGCAGGTGGTTAACCTGTTTATGGAACTGGGAGCGCTGGGTATCGCTCAGCCATTGTCATCTAACATCCTGCAGTTTATTAAGGCATTGCCTGCTCAGGCTAAGGAGATGGGCATTACCTTCTCTACTCCGATAGAGGTGATGACAAAGCTGAAATCGGTTTCTCCTATCGACATACCTTATCCAATTACTTGGATTGACGAGGAGCGCGACACCAGTTGCTGGTTGGGTAACGTGATGCAGCGTGAAGCTTTCAACAAGTTGTATGATGTGGCCGACAGGGTACTGATGTGCAATGACCGTAGGATAAAGATGGACTTCGACTATCTGCAGTCGAGCACCAACTTCCGTGATATGACGACCAAGAACAGTGGGGTGGGCATCGATCGTGGCATCTATGATTCTCCATACGATGCATTTACCAACTACATGAATATCTTGGGCGACTTCTGCAAGCGTGTGGAGTCTCTCTATCCTTCAGATATTGAGAATGAGGAGCTGAATGCTCTGCTCACCACTATTAAGAATCAGGATACCGAGATAGCCAAACTGAACAAGGAGTTACAGAAAACGAAAGAAAAGCTGGAGGATGAAAAGGCTTTGAAGAAGACCAAGGCTTCTGCTAAAGCTGCCAAGGCTCCTAAGGCAGAGAAGCCAGCTGCCAAGAAACCAGCTGCTGCAAAACCAGCAGCAAAGCCTGCCAGCAAGAAAGCTCCTGCTAAGAAATAAGCTGTGATTCCTATCAATAAAAGAGGTTGTCTCCCAGGAGGCAACCTCTTTTTTATGATGATCAAATGATTTTATTTGGCTTCAGATCCAAACTTTGTGTAGGTGATTTCCATCTCGATGGGGTTGTTTAGCTTGCCACCTGTCTTAGCCGTTCCACCCACCAACCTCGCATAGGTAGGCTTAAGTTCGTGGGAAATGCCCACTACAGTGGTCGTTCCAGAACTATAATAGGAGTCTGAAGTAGTATAGGTGTCCACCACAATAGGAATCAAGAGCAACTTGTTTTCTTCCACCCATTTCGCTTCCTTCTCAGCGTCCCATGAGCCACCAGCATCAGATATTGCCTGTCTCTTCTCACGAATGGTAGTCGTGATGAGGTTCGCTATATTGTTAAACACGTACTTGTTGCTTTCTGTAGCGTTATGAGTTACATAGTATGAGGTGATGTCATCAGGCAACGAGTTGGTTTCAAAGAATTGTTTCATATCTTTCTTCCTGATGAGCAGTAGTTTTGATGGTTGGTCCATGCTGACTTCATAAGGACTGACATCAGGATAGTTCTTCAATGATAGCTTCACGGAGTTAAGGGTGTCCTTGCCCAATTTCTGGTATATCTCGTCATAAGGTACCGTCAGTGCAGTGAACACACCTGCCGGCGACTTGATATAGGTGTTATTAGGGTCGTTGAGCTTTTCCTGCAACTTGTCGGAATAGGTAACCTTGTTGGCCTGAATGACTTCAGGGGTAGAGCTGAAGATATATTCCACTGCATAGTAGGTAGAGTCGGATCCTGCTACACCTGTTTCATCCGTTATCTTCTTTTTTAAGGCAACGCCTAAAGAATCAGTTTCGTAGAGGTTGAAGCCCATATAGAGGATGATACGGTTCACATAGATGATGGTACCGTCGCCATAGTCAGTTGTCAGATAATAGCCAGGAATGACATGATTGATAAAGCTTTCACTGTCATGGAAATACTCAGGATGTTCTCTGTTTAGCTTCAAAATCTTCGTACCACGCTCCTTATCCATCTGGATGTCGATAAAGTTCTCAGAAGAGTTCTCAGAGCTACCAGAATAATCGTGAGCTGTATAGGCTGTTGAACCTACCAGATCTTCTTTGTCGTAGTATTTGTCAACGTCAATATTGGTATAACGGTAGAATCTGCCGTGCGATTTTCTGTCAGCCAGCCATTGCCCGTTCAGCTCGTAGGCACTCACTCGACAAGCTGTGACAGAGTCGCCAAAGAAGCCTTTCGTACTACTGCTATTCTTACTATAGGATATTCTTAAGAAGATGGTTTCGCATTCATCATTTACCAATCTGCCAGTACCTGTTTGGGTAGCTTCGTCATATTTATATACCTCAGGGAATAAATAATCTTCTGCCGTAGTCATCTCCGAGATGAAGCTGGCATTGTAGTAACCAAATTCTGTATCAGAAAATCTGCCGAGGTAGGCAGTTTGAGAACGTGCATATACTGAATCAGCCTTTACGGTTTCGGACATAACTTCAAATTTGGTGGTATAGGTAGCCACCGCATCCGTTGTTGGCAGGATTTCCCATCCAATTGTTTCTGTCGTATCGTCGCAACTAAAAAATAACAGGAGCGTCAGTAACGCAAAACCTGGAAATTTCAATTTCATATAGTTCATCGTTTGTTCAAATATCTCTCTCTTCAGTTCATCAGATAGTATCATAGAAATCGCTTATCGCCTGCATCATGTTCTTCTCCTGATAGGGAAGGAAAGGCTTACCGCTTTGCTTGGCATAGGCAATCAGTTCAGGATCCACATCAGGCGTTTGCTGTACGATGGCATCTGTGTGATCGATAGCCAACTTGCTCAGCTTGATATAGTCTATTGGATCTGTCAAAATATCTAAGTCGCTTTTCTCCACGCCCTTCACCATCATTTTCTCTGTAAAGGTTTCATTGAAGGTTTTCTTAAACCCATCTCCATACAAAGAATACACTATTTTGGAGTCCATGAACGAAGGTTCGTCGCAATAGGTCTTCTTGATATAAAGAGGCACCAATGCAGTGAAGCAACCGTGAACGTGAATGATGTCCGATCTCCAACGCAGTTTCTTCACTGTTTCCAGTACACCTCTGTCATAGAAGATAAGACGTTCGTCATTGTCTTCATACTCGTTGCCTTCCTCGTCAGTCAGCTGAAGTCTGTCCTGGAAATAATCATCGTTGTCGAGAAAATAAACTTGAATGCGAGAAGTCGGAATAGATGCCACCTTGATGATAAGCTGATGGTCAGTATCATCAATGATAATGTTAATACCAGAAAGACGAATTACTTCGTGCAACTGATTCCTACGTTCGTTCACTGTACCCCATTTAGGCATAAACACCCTGATTTCACGACCGTTCTCTTGAACAGTCTGTGGAAGACTACGGCACGCTTCGGACATTTCAGTCGAAGCAACGAAGGGAGCAATTTCTTGCGTGATAAATAAAACTCTGTCTGTCTTAGCCATAAAAAACCTATTCTACTTCTAACAGAATACAAAGGTACAAAAAAAATATGACTTTCGGAAGATTTTTACAAAAAATGGCACACTGAGGGTTTCAGTGCGCCATTTTTAAACACTTATTAATATTCGCTTTAGGTTATTTTTGAAAACTCTTGTGCATAGCTGCTGCTGCTTTTCTGCCATCACCCATAGCCAGAATCACAGTAGCACCACCACGAACAATGTCACCACCGGCAAACAGGGTAGGGATAGATGACTGCATGTCGTCGTTCACCACGATGGTGCCCTTGCGGCCTAACTCCAGACCTTCTACCGAACGAGGAACGATTGGGTTAGGAGATACACCTACAGCTACGATTACCAGATCGGCATCCAAGGTCTCGGTGGCACCAGGTATTGGTTCCGGACTTCTTCTGCCGGAAGCATCTGGCTCGCCCAACTGCATCTTCTGCAGTACTACCTGCTTCACCTTGCCTTGCTCGTCGGCAATGTATTCCAAAGGGTTGTGCAAGGTCAGGAACTGCACACCTTCTTCCTTGGCATGCTTTACCTCTTCCTTACGGGCAGGCATCTCGTTCTCAGAACGGCGATAAACGATGGTAGCACTGTCGGCACCCAAACGAAGTGCCGTACGAACAGAGTCCATTGCGGTGTTACCACCACCTACCACAACTACGTTCTTGCCGAATGGTACAGGGGTATCGGTATCTTCACTGGCTGCATCCATCAGGTTCACGCGTGTCAGGAATTCGTTAGAAGACAATACGTTGATCAGGTTCTCACCTGGAATATGCATAAAGTTAGGCAAACCGGCACCGCTGGCTACATAGATGCCCTGGAAGCCTTCTGCCTCCAACTGCTTGGTACTGATGGTCTTGCCAATGATGCAGTCTTTCACAAACTTCACACCCATCTTACCCAGGTTCTCGATTTCCACATCCACAATCTTGTTAGGAAGACGGAACTCTGGAATACCATATTTCAGCACACCACCAATCTCGTGCAATGCCTCGAATACGGTTACGTCATAGCCCAACTTAGCCATATCGCCGGCGAATGAGAGGCCTGAAGGACCAGAACCCACAACGGCAATCTTGATGCCGTTCTTTTCAGCTACCTCAGGAGTGGCTAACTGGCCGCTCTCGCGCTCATAATCAGCGGCAAAGCGCTCCAAGTAACCAATAGCTACTGCCTCGCCCTTGGTCTTGAGGTGGATACAGTGTGATTCGCATTGCTTCTCCTGTGGACAAACACGACCGCAAACAGCAGGCAAAGCACTGGTTTCACGTAAGGTACGAGCAGCCTCCAGGAAGTTGCCACGTTCAATGTTCTTTACGAAGCGAGGAATGTTGATGTTAACAGGACAACCCTCTACGCAACCAGGGTTAGGGCAGTCCAAGCAACGCTTAGCCTCCACCAGTGCCTGCTCTTTCGTCAGACCTTGGTTCACCTCTTCCTTACGGGCATGTGCACGGTAGGTAGGATCCAGCTCGTTCATCTTTACGCGAGGAATCGCCATGCGCTCTTTTGGTTTCATGCTGGCTCTCAGCTCTACACGCCAAGCAGCATCACGACTTTTCTCGTCAGCTTCTGCCTTTTGTTGCTGAGCAGCTTCATATTTCTCTAATTCAGCGCGTTCCTCAGGTTTGTAAGCTCCCATGCGCTTCATCATCTCGTCGAAATCTACCTTATGACCATCGAACTCAGGACCGTCCACGCACACAAACTTGGTCTGTCCGTCAATCGTTACACGACAAGCACCACACATACCAGTGCCGTCCACCATAATCGTATTGAGCGATACATCGGTAGGTATCTCATATTTCTTGGTCAGCAAGCACACAAACTTCATCATGATGGCAGGACCAATGGCGAAGCACTTGTCCACCTTCTCACGCTTGATCACACCCTCGATGCCCTCGGTTACCAAACCCTTGTTGCCGTATGAGCCATCATCGGTCATGATAATCACTTCGTCAGAGCTGGCCCTCATCTCTTTCTCCATAATGATGAGGTCTTTGCTACGACCAGCCAATACGGTAATCACCTTATTGCCAGCTGCCTTCAGTGCCTGAACGATTGGAAGCATAGGAGCTACACCTACACCACCACCAGCACAAACCACCGTACCGAACTTCTCGATGTGGGTGGGCTGACCTAACGGACCTACGATGTCAGTGATGTACTCTCCAACTTTCAGATCACAGAGCTTTGAAGATGAGAGTCCTACTTTCTGTACAACCAGTGTGATAGTACCTGCTTTCGTGTCTGCCTCAGCAATGGTCAGTGGAATACGTTCACCCTTCTCACCGATTCTGATAATCACGAAATGGCCAGCCTTGCGGGACTGTGCGATAAGAGGTGCTTCAACAACAATCTTGAATACCTTTTCGGAGTATTGCTCCTTGTTAACGATTTTGTTCATTTCCTTTATAAATTGGTCGTTATAATTACTGTTTACTATCTTTTTGAAAGAATGGTGCAAAGATACTGCTATTATTTGACATAATAAAACAATATTCTAATTATTTTGCTTGTCCTCCCTTAAGTTTGTTAAAAATCCCCTCTACGTGTTAGTGAGGGGGCATAATTAAGGGGGCGTGTGTGCCCCCTTATTATATATATGGTGTAATTACCAGTTAGTCGATGTACTCGAAACCAGTATAAGGCACCAGGGCCTTTGGCATGCGGATGCCCTTTTCTGTCTGGTTGTTCTCCAGCAAAGCAGCCACGATGCGAGGCAATGCCAAAGCAGAACCGTTCAGTGTGTGACAAAGCTCCACCTTCTTGTCGGCTGTGCGATAGCGGCACTTTAGGCGGTTGGCCTGATAAGTGTCGAAGTTTGATACAGAGCTCACTTCCAACCAACGCTGTTGTGCTTCTGAATACACCTCGAAGTCATAGCAGATGGCAGCTGTGAAACTCATGTCGCCACCACAAAGGCGCAAGATACGATAGGGCAGTTCCAGTTTTTGCAGCAGACCTTCCACATGATCCAGCATCTCCTGATGACTCTCTTTGGAATGCTCGGGCTTGTCGATGCGCACCAGCTCCACCTTAGAAAACTCGTGCAGACGATTCAATCCACGAACATCCTTGCCATAGCTACCGGCCTCACGACGGAAGCACTCGGTATAAGCGCAGTTCTTGATAGGCAGGTCCTTCTCATCCAGAATCACATCACGATAGATATTGGTTACTGGCACCTCAGCTGTTGGAATCAGGTAGAAGTTATCCACTTGGCAGTGATACATCTGGCCTTCCTTATCAGGTAACTGACCGGTACCATAGCCAGAATCCTCATTCACCACCGTAGGAGGCTGAATCTCACGATAGCCGCTCTTACCAGCTTCGTCGAGGAAGAAGTTAATCAAAGCACGTTGCAAACGGGCACCCTTGCCTTTATATACAGGGAAGCCAGCTCCTGTAATCTTCACACCTAAGTCAAAGTCAATTAAATCGTACTTCTTCGCCAGTTCCCAGTGAGGAAGAGGGTTTGTGATGCCCAGAGAGGGGTTAACGTTCCAGTTGCCTACTGTGTCACCGTCAGTGCACTCCTTCAGGTTGCTCTTTACTACCAGGTTGTCCTCTGCTGCCGCACCTTCAGGTACCAAGTCATAAGGAATGTTGGGGATGGTGTAGAGCAGTTGTTTCAAGTCATCGGCAGCTTGGTCCATTTCAGTTTGCAAGGTCTTATTGGTTTCCTTCAACTCAGCCACACGAGCCTTGGCTGCTTCAGCTTCGTCTTTCTTGCCTTCTTTCATCAGCATACCAATACTCTTTGAGAGTTTGTTTGCCTCAGCTAAGTTGTTGTCCAGTACGGTCTGCGTCTTTCTGCGCACATCGTTTTTCTCCAAAACCTTCTCAATGGTTTCCTTCGCATTGTTGAAATGCTTCTTCTGCAATCCTTTGATCACCTTCTCGGTATCTTCAGTGATTTGTTTAATGGTAAGCATAGCCTATACTTGTTGTTGATTGTTTGTTTTTTATAAGAAAGGGATGCAACTTTTCCAATCGCATCCCTTCCGTTTATTCATAAACCGTTTCGCTGTTATGCCTCTGCTACTACCTCAGTTGGGATAACGTTTACAAAGCGCTTGTCTTCACGCTTAACCTGGAACTGAACAGTTCCGTCAACCAATGCATACAGCGTGTGGTCACTGCCCATACCGATGTTCTTACCAGGATGGAACTGAGTACCTCTCTGACGAACGATGATGTTACCAGCCTTGCAAGTCTGGCCACCGAACAACTTAACGCCTAATCGTTTGCTATGTGATTCGCGTCCGTTCTTAGAACTACTAACACCTTTTTTATGTGCCATATCTTTTCTACTTTTTAATGTTTATGCAATAACTTCTTTAATCACGATTTCGGTAAACTGCTCACGGTGACCGTTTAACTTGCGCAACCCTTTTCTTCTCTTCTTATGGAAGACCAGTACCTTGTCGCCCTTTACCATCTTAGATTTTACCTCAGCCACAACCTTAGCGCCTTCTACCACAGGAGTACCCACGGTGATTGCACCCTCGTTGTCAACCAATAATACTCTGTCAAACTCCACTGCATCACCAGCTTCCACATCGTGCAGCAGATTAACGAACATCTTCTTGCCTGCTTCAACTCTATACTGCAGACCTTTGATTTCTACAATTGCGTACATTTATTATAATTGTAAAAGTTAGCTCCGTCGGGTGGTTGGCCATCTTTGCCAATCTCTTAGTCGAACCCGAGGCGGAATAATCGGCTGCAAAATTACAACAATTAATCTAAACTGCCAAGCTTTCACCAAACTTTTTCTTAGGTAATTTGATATAAGAACCACATTGCCACGCTTCCCAACATAGTGCTGATTGGAACCATCAGAATAGCCAGTAGAATAGAGTATCCCCCCATATAAAATATGGTGCGTTTGATGGCATTACCCCATGAAAGGTTGAAAAACTGCTTCAAATCCCATGTAAGTAACAATACTGAAAAACTTGAATAGAAGCTTGCGTTGAAATTAGGTATTTGTGAAAATAGTAGTGAGAGCAGTTGCAGCCAGAGCATTTGCGAGCCTAGAAAGGTGAACAGTATGATATATTCGGCTATGTTGGTCTGTTGAGCCACACGAGTTGATCTGAAGCTACCAAGGGCACAGAACACCATGGCTGGTATGAACAAAATAATAATGACGGCGTTGTTCATATTCATAAAGTCCTTAATCATGCCCATCAAAGAGTAGAGTATTGTCCCCTCGTGGTAGTATTTTTCTTCAAACTTTTCTACTACAGCTATATTTTGGGCGGCTATTCGAGCTCCCCATCCAAAGATGCCTTTTACATCTTTTACGTTCTCACTCAGTACCTCAGATAGTTTCACACTATCATCTTTCATCATGGCAGACATTATTTGGCGCATCACCAAAATACTGTCTTCTTTGCTCAAAAATCGGGTAGCACCTTGCCTCCTCATTATGCTATCGGCCATTTCCAGACTTTTGACAGTATTCTGCTCTCGCCTGATGCTCAACGCCTCCCTTGCCAGTTTGTTTATTTCAAATAGCTGAGACACAATGTCGGTATTAGCAGAGTCTGCCGAAAGATTCTGGCTGATAGTGGGAATGTCTTCTAATCTCACTTCTTCTTTCTTTACAAACGATGCAGGATCCAGTAAATGGGCTGCTATCAGGTAGATAGTGGCCAGCACGAAAAGAGTCTGGAAGGGTTTGTGGTAGTCCTTCCGCTTTCCTGCCAAATAGTCACGCACCATATAGCCTGGTCGCCAGAACATTTCAAGGAAATTGCGCAAAAAACCATGCTCAATGTTAATGGCTTCCGAGAGTATGTTTTTAAATAAATCTTTGATGTCAAATCGTGGCGTTTTGTGGGTTTGTCCACAAGTAGGGCAGAAATTGCCTTCGTAAGATTCGCCACAATTTTTACACACGTGAAGTTGCTGACTGTGTTTGGGCTTGTGAGAGAAACCTTTGATTTGTTTGAAATGCACCCATCGAGTGTATTTCATGACTTGCCGACCCACCCAACCTAAGTGTCTATATGGATAAGACTGACCAAGTAGAGGAAGTAACTTCAAATTGATCAATAGCTTACGATAGGGCAGTGGTTTAAAATCCTCTTCCTGTGTGGTGCCGTCCAGCAATCCGCAAAAATCTATTTTAGCTTGATTGGCAGCTTGTTGTGCCTCAACAGTGTTACCTATCATCAAAGCATAGCATTTATAACCCTTCAGCTCCTTCAGTCTTTTTTTGATGCTTTGGGCATTATTCTGTATATCAATTACCTTCGCACCAGTGGCGCAAATATCTTCCTTGACAGCTGATAGTTCAGGACTGCTCATCTTTTCGTCAAACAGATAGTACAGGTAATCTTTCATGCTATTTACTTCCCTTTTTTGCTTTGAAACGTCAAATTTCGTAATATTTTTTTGATTTTGCAATTTATACAAAAAAAATAAGAAAATATTCAGCTTCCGCTAAAGCGTCCGTTTAATTTCCATAAAGCACCCGTTTACTTCCGCTAAACCATCTGCTTACTTCTTCTAAGCACTGCATCAGCTATCGTTTAATCCCTTTATAAGCAATAGATATATTTTACATAATAGTGTCATTTATTCGTTCGTCATTATTTGTTTTTTTTTCGTTTTAAGGTGAAGAACTTTTTATGGTGTTTATTTTTTTGTTAATTTGCCTAACAAGAACGATTACAAACTAGATAAAATGGGGGTTTTAGATAAAGACATCAGGGTAGTCAAGGAGAAAACATGGCTGATTAGTTTGCTGCTGGCTTTCTTTGTGGCATACCCAAACAACGCATGGTTGGTGTGTGACCTGGAGTGGTTTGTAAAGCCAGAAGACGTGGGAGCCTATGTGGCTTTCTACTTTTTCCGCTTTGGCTTCTTCTGGTTGCTCATTTGGCTGATTTTGAGATATGACTTTAAGAAAATGACCAGCATCATCTTTGCCAAGCATTTGTGGAAAAACCTATTGCTGACGCTGATAGGATTTGCTGTATATGAGGCGATTACATTTGCGTTCAAGCAATTCGACCATTTCCTCAGCATATTGTTTTTCCAATTTATCGTGATATGGCTCGTTACCACATTTGTAAGTTATATCTACGTTTTGTTTGAAAATCAAGTAAAGAAAGAAAAAGAAATAGAAAGGCTACAGATCGAGAATCTAGAAAGCCGATGCAACGCACTCACAAACCAAATAAATCCTCACTTCTTCTTCAACTCACTGAACGGCATATCGTCGCTCGTGAGGAAGAAGAACGATGAGAACACCTTGAAATACATTAGCGAGTTGTCCGACATTTTCCGCTATATCTTGCTGAGCGAGAACCGTAGTTTAGTGAAGCTGGATGACGAGCTGAAATTTGTTGAAGCATTCAGTCATGTGATGCAGGTTCGCTATGGTAGTAAGCTAAATATAAAAGTAGATGTGCCTGAGAATAAGCGCTTCATGCAGCTGCCAGTATTGTCGTTGTTGCCGTTGTTGGAAAATGCCACTACACACAACATGATAGACAGCGAGCATGTGATGAACATCAATATCCGCTTGGATGACAACGGTATGCTGACAGTAAGCAACCCCATCTATCCCAAACTGGCACCTCCTGTGACCAACGGAACAGGACTGAAAAATCTGGATGCCCGCTTTGAGATGATGTTAGGCAGAAACATTGTAGTGACGAATGATGGCATAACCTATATGGTGAGCATGCCACTTGGGAATTAAGAATGTAATAAAGAGAAAGAAGTGAAAGTTTTAATTGTAGAAGACGAGATCGCAGCTGCTGAGAACTTACAGGAAATGCTGTTTGCGATAGACCCCACCATTGAGGTGCTGGGCAATACGGAAAGCGTGCAACAAACTGTGCATTGGTTACAGCATAACACCAAGCCCGATTTGATATTCATGGATATACACCTCAGCGACGGCTCGTCGTTCGCCATTTTCCAGCAGATGGAAGTAGATACACCTATTATATTTACTACTGCTTACGACCAATATGCCATCGATGCCTTCAAGGTCAACAGCATTGACTACTTGCTTAAACCTATCAAAGAGCAGGAGTTACGTCAAGCCTTGTTGAAGTTTGGCAAGCTTAGTCAACAAGATACTGACCAGTACCTTCAGCTGCTCAAGCAACTTATGGGCGAAAGTGAGTATAAGTCACGTTTGTTGATTCCTTATCGCGATAAGCTATTGCCTATAGAAGTAAAAGACATTGCGTGCGTCTATTCTACTAACAAGAATACGGAGGTGTATCTCAAGAACGGACAGCATTATGCTTGTACTACTGCCCTTGACCAACTGATGTTGCAACTGAACCCCAATGAGTTCATCCGTGCCAACAAGCAGTATATTGTGGCCCGCTCTTCTATTACCAACATCATCATTTGGTTTGATAGTCGCCTGTTGATAAATGTAGGGGTAGAGACGCCTGAACGTATCTATGTCAGTAAGAACCGTGCCGCAGAGTTCAAGGCGTGGTTAGTGAAATGATGAAGTAATCTAATAAGACTATCGTAAGAAAGCACTTTCTTTAGCACAGATAATACAGTCTTAAGTTTGTTGTTTACAGAAGTTTTTATATATTTGCAAGTAGTATATAAGACTATTGTTACGTTATGAAGAAGTTTGGTTTTGGATTGATGAGATTGCCTCTGATTGACCCTAAAGTGGCATCATCGGTTGATATTGAACAAATGAAGCAAATGGTAGATCTTTTCATAGAGAAGGGGTTCACCTATTTTGATACGGCTTGGATGTATGTAGGCTTTTCCAGTGAGAATGCCACAAAGACAGCTTTGGTGGAGCGTCATCCACGGAATACCTATACATTGGCTACGAAGCTGCATTCTGGTTTCATACAGACCAAGGAAGATCGAGACAAGATTTTCTATGCACAGTTGGAGAAGACGGGAGCAGGCTATTTCGATTACTACCTGATTCATGATATCGAGAAGGCAAGCTATGAGAAGTATAACCAACTTGACTGCTTCATTTGGTTGGCAGATAAAAAAGCACAAGGATTGGTGAAACACATGGGCTTCTCGTTCCATGACACTGCTGACCTGTTGGATGAAGTTCTTGACGCTCATCCTGAGATGGAGTTCGTACAATTGCAGCTGAACTACTTAGATTGGGAGAACGATTGGGTGCAGAGCCGCAAATGCTATGAGGTGTGTGTCAAGCATGGCAAGCCAGTGGTGGTGATGGAGCCTGTGAAGGGTGGCACGTTGGCAAAGGTGCCGGCACAGGCCGAGGCTTTGTTCCGTGCCGCTAATCCTCAGATGTCAGTATCCAGTTGGGCGATACGTTTTGCCGCTTCTTTGCCTAATGTCATGATGGTGCTTTCTGGTATGAGCACCTTGGAACAGATGCAGGACAATGTGTCGTATATGGAGGATTTTAAGCCTCTTACAGAAGATGAGATGGCTTTGTGTACGAAGGTGGCAGACATTATCAATGGTCAGATAGCTGTGCCATGCACAGGTTGCTCTTATTGCACTGAAGGTTGTCCGCAACAGATAGTTATACCTAAATACTTCTCGCTTTACAACGACTTGATGCGAGAAGATATGGAGCATAAGGGATGGACCATCTACTATTCCAAATATGCCGACCTTGCCAAGGAGTTTGGCCGTGCTGGTGACTGCATAGAATGTGGTCAGTGTGAAGGCATCTGTCCGCAACACCTTCACATTATTGACCACCTGAAGCAAGTATCAGCAAGATTTGATAATTTCTGATGAAAAGAAAGTTGTTTCGTCTACTACGGGAAGACCGTTGATCCTCCCGTAGTAGAAGGCCAGTCCTCCCGTAGTAGAAGGCCAGTCCTCCCGTAGTAGATGAAATACGTTCTTCTGCTCCTAAAATATACTCTTTATTTATGCTCTTCCATTAAATTGAGGAACATCTGGTTCATAGTTCTTATGGACCATAATTTGAACGGTGTCGCCTTGGAAGGTAAGTGTGAGGTCTAAAGCACTGATCCAATTAACATATTGAAAATTAAGATGCAGGGTATTGGAGGATGTCCAACCATAGCAGGCGGCAACGGCAAAAGGACCTTCGATACCTTTGAATTTCTGTTGCGCATTCATGGAGTAGGGCGGTCTTGCTGGTGTCCAGGTAGTATTCCAATGCTTGTAGCCAGCAGAAAGTTCGCTACAAAAGCCTTGTTGGTCGGTAATAACGATTGTCAGTTGTTTGTCGTCATGTAAGATGCTGATATCTTTCCAACCAAATTGATTATCAGACAACTTGAATGTTTTGTTTGCCAATAATTTAGCCAACTTGCTCTTTGCTTTCCCACTAACTGTTGGATAGCTGTATCTTTGAAGTTGCTTTTGCAAAACTTGATAACCTTTATCTACCATAAGGGCTTCGTCTTGCACAGCTGGAGCTAACACTTGAGAAACTATCCAAGGGTTTGGGGCGTTGCTACATTGGGTTATAACAACCACCATATCTTGTTTAGGCATTACCACGATATATTGTCCGAAACGACCATCTGCACGGAATGCACCATCTTTGGACGCCTCCCACATTTGATAACCATAACCTCTGCCGCCACCAGTATCGATGTGTGTAGTCATCATTTGACTTACCCATGCTTCCGAGAGTAGCTGCTTGCCGTTCCAACGGCCTTTCTGTAGCAATAGCTGTCCCATCTTCGCTAAACTTTCAGGCTGAATAAACAATCCCCAACCACCAGTAGTAATGCCTTCAGGACTTTCCTCCCATGACACTTTCTCTATATGCAGATCCTTGAATAGCTTCTCTTGAAGGTAGGCGAAAATAGTCTTGCCTGTAACTTGTTGTACAATGGCACTAAGCATGTAGGTGCACAGCGAGTCGTATTTGAACAACTTACCTGGCGTTTGGACAGTTTTAGCTAGTAAAGGTTTTAGCCAATAGGTGTTCTCTGCACGCAGGTTGCCATCGGGATCAATGCCAGATGCCATAATAAGCAGGTCGTGGATAGTCATTGAGGCTAGTTCGGGAGTAACTTCAGTTGGTAGCTTGTCAGGAAAAAATGTGGCCACACGGTCGGTTACCCTTAACAAGTTGGCATCGACAGCCAAACCTACAGCTGCACTGACAAAGGTCTTCGAACAAGAATACTGTGTGTGTTGGTATTCAGCCTTGAATGGCTCAGGATAGACTTCAGCAATTACCTTTCCGTGGCGTAATACCATCACACTGTGTATGTCGGTTTGCGGAATGGCAAACAACGAGTCGAGCAGAGCTGATACAGCATAAGATGGAACTCCCTCGCGTTCGGGGGTTGAACGAGGCAGTTCATTCACTTGAGCTAAAATAGTATTGCCTAACAGCAAACAAATCAATAGCGAGAGTAGAAAATGATTCTTCATGGTCGGTTGTAATTATTATTTTTGCGAATATAGGTAGAATTGGTTAGAAAACATCATAAAATCGAGAAAATGTTTGGCAGTTTGTTCCAAAACGTGTAAATTTGCAGCGTGTTTAAAACAATTTGTATGTATTACACAGGTTCACATCATCGCCATCAGCATCCTAACGAGTAAATTCGGTGGGCAAATGGTATGTATGTGGATTTCTGGAAACATAAATATGAAGGCTTGCCGAAAAGAAAAACGGTGAGCCTTTTTTATAACTTTCAAGTAGCATGTTAAGAATAGCTGTACAATCAAAAGGTCGTCTGTATGACGAAACGATGTCGTTCTTGGCGGAATCGGACATCAAACTGAATCTGATGAAGAGAACATTGCTGGTGCAGGCAAGCAACTTTCCACTGGAGGTGCTGTTTCTGCGCGACGATGATATACCCCAGACGGTGGCAAGCGGCGTGGCCGATATTGGCATTGTGGGTGAGAACGAGTTTATGGAGCGTGACGAGGATGCCGAGATTGTGAAACGACTGGGCTTCAGCAAGTGCCGTTTATCATTGGCTGTGCCCAAGAGCGTTGATTATCAGGGTATACAGTGGTTTGAGGGCAAGAAGATTGCTACCAGCTATCCTGTGATATTGAAGAAGTTCTTGGCAGAGAAGGGGGTGAAGGCAGAGATTCACGTCATCACCGGCTCTGTGGAAATCAGTCCGGGCATCGGTTTGGCAGATGCTATCTTCGATATTGTGAGCTCTGGCTCAACGTTGGTGAGCAACCACCTGAAGGAAGTAGAGGTTGTGATGCAGAGCGAGGCATTGCTGATTGGCAACAGGAATATCAGTGCCGACAAGCAGGCCATTTTGGACGAACTGTTGTTCCGCATTGATGCGGTAAGGGCGGCAGAGGATAAAAAATATGTGCTGATGAATGCCCCCAAAGACAAGCTGGAGGAGATTATTGCCGTGTTGCCGGGCATCAAGAGTCCGACGGTGATGCCGCTGGCGGAAGAGGGTTGGTGCTCTGTACATACGGTGCTCGACCAGAAACGGTTCTGGGAGATTATCGGCAAGTTGAAGGACTTGGGGGCGCAGGGCATCTTGGTGATTCCGATAGAAAAAATGATCGTCTAAAACGTTGACTGCGTCCTATTTCGTCGCGACTCGGCATAGTTCAAGCAAGCTTGTCTCTGCCCTCGCTGCTCCGAAAAGTGACCGTTGAACGTTTAAATTTGAAGAATAATATACGCCCCGCTCTAACGGGCACCCCTATAAAAGAGGGAGAAGGGGCAAGATAAGGGTAGTAAAAATACTATTGTATGATATTAGTAGAATATCCAGAGAGGCAAAAATGGGCAGAGCTGCTTAAGCGACCTGTGATGAACACGGTGAGCCTGAATGAGATGGTGAGAGGTATTCTTGACCAAGTGAAGTATAACGGCGATGAGGCTGTGCTGAGCTATGAGGAAACTTTCGACCATGTGAGGCTGAAGAGCTTGGCTGTGACAGAGGAAGAAATACAGGAAGCTGAGCAGTTGGTGAGTGACGAGCTGAAGGAGGCGATTGTATTGGCCAAGGGTAATATTGCCCGTTTCCATGAGGCACAACGCTTTAATGGTGTGCAGGTGGAGACACAGACGGGCGTTACTTGTTGGCAGCAATCGGTGCCTATAGAACGCGTGGGGTTGTATATCCCTGGAGGCACGGCACCGTTGTTCTCGACCGTACTGATGCTGGCCGTTCCTGCACAGATAGCTGGGTGTCGCGACATAGTATTGTGTACGCCTCCGGCTCGTAATGGAAAAGTACATCCTGCCGTACTGTTTGCTGCCAAGACGGCTGGGGTGAGTCATATATATAAGATAGGTGGCGTGCAAGCCATAGGTGCTATGGCCTACGGCACACAGACAGTGCCTCGCGTATATAAGATATTTGGTCCAGGAAATCAATATGTTACAGCTGCCAAGCAGTTGGTGAGCATGGGTGATGTGGCCATTGACATGCCAGCTGGTCCGTCGGAGGTGTTGGTGTTGGCCGACGAAACCGCCAATCCTGTGTTTGTGGCTGCTGATTTGCTGAGTCAAGCCGAACATGGTGTGGATAGTCAGGCTGTACTGGTTACTACCTCTGTGTCGTTGCAGCAAGCGGTGATGAAAGAGGTGGAGCGCCAACTGAACGCATTGCCTCGTAAGGATATCGCTAACAAGTCGTTGAAATACAGTCGGCTGATACTGGTGAAGGATATGGATGAGGCCATTGATATGGTGAATGAGTATGCTCCTGAGCACTTGATTATCCAGACGAAAGATTATGAAACACTGGCCAAACGTATAGTTAATGCCGGGTCGGTGTTCTTGGGCAAGTTTGCTTGTGAGAGTGCGGGTGACTATGCGTCGGGTACTAACCATACTTTGCCGACCAACGGTTATGCAAAGGCGTATAATGGGGTGAACCTCGATAGCTTTTGTCGAAAGATTACCTATCAGGAGCTTACAGCTCAAGGCATTGGGCGCATAGGCAAAGCCATTGAGGTGATGGCGGCTAATGAACAACTGGATGCCCACAAGAATGCTGTGACGGTAAGGTTGCAGAGCGTAGAGTATCAGCTCGAGCATCTTCAACAGGCAAAATTTGATTTGAAAAAGCTCGTAAGGAAGAATATCTGGGAGTTGGCACCCTATTCTTGTGCCAGAGATGAATATAGTGGGGTGGATGCCAGCGTGTTCCTCGATGCCAATGAGAATCCGTATAATGGTCCTATCAACCGATATCCCGATCCTTTGCAGAAGACGCTGAAGCAAGAAATTGCCAAGGTAAAGGGTGTGGGCGAAGAGCATATCTTCTGTGGCAACGGAAGCGATGAGGCCATAGACTTGGTGTATCGTATTTTCTGTAATCCAGGTGTTGATAATGCAGTGGCTATTGACCCCAGTTACGGCATGTATAAGGTTTGTGCTGATGTGAACAATGTTGAGTATCGCAAGGTACAGCTGGATGCCGATTTCCAGTTCCATGCTGATGATATGCTGAAAGCTGCAGATAATCAAACTAAACTGATGTTTATTTGTACGCCGAATAATCCTACAGGCAATGACATGAGTCATGCAGAAGTTGAGAAGCTATTGCAAAACTTTGGTGGTATCGTTGTGGTGGATGAGGCTTACTTTGATTTCTCTGAGCAACCGTCGTTTACACAGTTG
Organism: Bacteroidaceae bacterium; assembly: GCA_017442855.1. Classification (GTDB taxonomy): domain Bacteria; phylum Bacteroidota; class Bacteroidia; order Bacteroidales; family Bacteroidaceae; genus Bacteroides. The sequence goes on from JAFSPM010000045.1 coordinate 25,430, forward strand.
TTAGACAAATATCCTAACCTGATAGTGTTGCAGACCTTCTCGAAAGCATGGGGTTGTGCGGCTATCCGTTTGGGTTTGGCATTTGCTTCCACCGAGATTATTGGATTGTTTAATAAGGTGAAATATCCGTACAACGTGAATATGCTGACGCAACAACAGGCCTTAGAGGCTTTACGTAACGCCCAACAGACCAAGGAGTGGGTGAAGATTTTGAAGGAGGAACGCACAAGGCTGATGCAACGCTTTGCTGAGTTGTCGCTGACGGAGAAGGTGTTCCCTTCGGATGCCAACTTCTTCTTGGCTCGCGTGTCAGATGCCAATGCCATCTATAAATATTTGGTGGGCGAGGGCATTATCGTGAGAAATCGCCATACCGTTACCTTGTGTGGCAACTGTTTGCGAATTACCATCGGTACGCCAGAAGAAAACGATACATTAATAGAAGCACTAAAACAATGGAAAGGATGAATCTAGATAATAACGGTCAACGGCAAAGAATCCTCTTTATTGACAGGGACGGAACACTGGTTATTGAGCCCCCTGTGGATTATCAGCTCGATGCGTTCGAGAAGTTGCAGTTCTACCCCAAGGTAATGAAGAATCTGGGCTTTATCCGTAGTAAGCTGGACTTCCGCTTCGTGATGGTGACCAACCAAGATGGATTGGGCACTGCTTCGTTTCCGTCAGAGACATTCTGGCCTGTACATAACTTAGTGATGCAGACGTTGGAGGGTGAGGGTATCACGTTTGATGAAGTGTGCATAGATCCTTCGATGCCAGAGGAAAACTCTCCCAATCGCAAGCCTCGCACAGGTATGCTGAAACACTATATAAATAATGAGCAGTATGACTTGGCCAATAGTTTCGTGATTGGCGACAGACCTACGGATGTGGAATTGGCTAAGAACTTGGGTTGTAAGGCTATCCTGTTGCAACCGGATATGTCGTGTTTGGATGCCAAGCCTGAGCTGAAAGCATATTGTGCGTTTGTGTCTGATGACTGGGACCGTATTGCCGAGTTCCTCTTTGCGGGAGAACGAAAGGCGAAAGTTCGTCGTACTACCAAAGAAACAGATATCTTTGTGTCGATGAACTTAGACGGGCATGGGGATTGTGATATCAACACAGGTTTGGGTTTCTTCGACCACATGCTGGAGCAGATTGGCAAACATGGTGGCATTGATCTGACCATTCAGGTCAAGGGCGATCTCTATGTAGATGAACACCATACCATTGAGGATACGGCTTTGGCCTTGGGCGAGTGTCTGTATCAGGCCTTAGGCAGTAAGCGGGGCATTGAGCGCTACGGTTACTCCCTCCCGATGGACGATTGCCTGTGTCAGGTGTGCCTTGATTTTGGAGGACGGCCTTGGTTGGTGTGGGATGCTGAGTTCAAACGTGAGAAGATAGGCGAGATGCCCACCGAGATGTTTCTGCATTTCTTTAAGTCACTGAGCGATGCAGCCAAGATGAATTTGAATATCAAGGCTGAAGGACAGAACGAGCATCACAAGATTGAGGGAATTTTCAAAGCCCTCGCCAGATCCATAAAAATGGCGGTAAAGCGAGACATTTACCATTACGAGCTCCCCTCGTCAAAAGGGACATTATAAAATAAAGGCTGCTCATTGAGCAGCCTTTATTTTTAGTTTTCAATTATTGTCATTTCGTTGATTAGTCGTTGAGCACCACCGAGCTTGTCGATGACGAACAGCACATAGCGGATATCCACGGCGATACAACGCTGAAGGTTGTCGTCGAAGTTGATGTCGCCACTCAGAGACTCCCAGTTGCCATCGAAAGCAATACCAATCAACTCACCATTGTCGTTCATTACAGGACTACCAGAGTTACCACCCGTAATATCGTTGGTGGTCAGGAAGCAAGCTGGCAATGAACCATCGGCCATTGCATAGCGACCAAAGTCGTGCTGCTGCAACAACTCCTTCAGTTTAGCAGGTACCACAAACTCAGGATTTGTTGGGTCTTCCTTCTGCAACACACCGTCGCCTGTGGTGTAATATTTATAATGTACACCATCCTTCGGGTCGTATGACTTCACGTTACCATAAGTAAGGCGCATGGTAAAGTTGGCATCTGGATATGATGGGGTAGGCAACTTCATCTCATCAAGACCACGGATAAAGGCCTTGTGCAACAGGTCGATACCCTCGCTCAACTGCGTATAGCGTGCTGCCACTTCCTGCAATTTCTCGTTTTTCGAACGAGAGTAAGCTGTAGCAGGATCTTTGTCGATGGCCTTCACGGTAGGCTTCTTGAGGAACTTGTTGAAATTAGCCTCGTTGGCAAAGATAGAGTTGTTGTAGAGGTTATCAACATACGCATCAGTGTTACCCTTGAAGTCGCGAGCAATGGTTTGGTAGAAGCTGGGCAGCTCATTGGTTGAGAGCGCTTTAGCCAAACCGGGAATCATAGCTTTCGCTACCTTACGGTCCACCTCATGGTCGTAGTCCTTGTTGTGGATCTGTGCAAATACCTGTTTCAGCTGACCTTTCAGTTCTTCCACCTTTGCATTGTCTTTCTGCACTAATGCTTTCTTCATCTCGTCCATCACTTGGAACGGACTACCGAACTCGATGGCACCTTGCAGCGCTTCGTTGATGTAATAGTACTGGCGATATACAGGCATACGGCGCTTGATAATGGCGTTGATGCCACTTACCACACCTTGGTATTCTGGTTTGTTAGCGGCAAAAACATTGAACTGCTTCTCCACCTCAGCTTTGGCTTCCAAAACCTTATTGTCAGCAATAGCCTGGTTCATACCGATAGAGTTCTTCCAGTAATTGCTGCTACCGGCAAACTTGCTGGCATACTGTATGCGGGTCTTATCGCTGGCAGCCATCACGTCGCGCAATACATTCAGACGAATGGTACGCATATCGATACGCGCTTGGTTGGTAGTTACCATACGCTCGGTCACCTCTGATTCAGTGAGGTAACGGCTCGTGCTACCTGGGAAACCAAGGATCATGGCATAGTCGTCTTCGTTCAGACCCTTGATGGAAATCTTCAGGTACTGAGGAGTGCTCAGAGGCACATTCTCAGGAGAATAGTCGGCTGGCTCACCGTTCTTGTCGGCATAGATGCGGAACACAGAGAAGTCGCAAGTATGACGAGGCCACATCCAGTTGTCGGTCTCACCACCAAACTTACCAATGCTTGATGGAGGAGCTGCTACCATACGCACGTCAGTATATACCTTGTAATAAATAAGGTAGAACTTGTTGCCAGCATAGAAAGGCAGTGCCTGTGCTACAATACCAGGTTTGCCGTTCAGATCGCTTTTAGCCAATTCGTCTTGTGCCAACTTATTGAGGTAGGGGCGAGTGAGGGAGTTGACTTCCGTCACTTCACCATTCTTGATTTGCTCGTTCACCAAGTCGGTAATATCAACGATACGATGCACAAAACGGAATGACAGGCGCTCGTTAGGCAACTCATCAGCCAGGGTTGCAGCCCAGAAGCCGTCGGTCAGGTAATCGTGTTCCACCGAACTATGTGCCTGAATAGCCCCATATCCGCAATGGTGGTTGGTTAGCACCAAACCATTTGGAGAGATAATCTCACCCGTACAACCACCCCCGAAGATACCAACCGCATCCTTCAGAGATACGCCGTTAGGATTATAGATAGCTGATGCATCGAGCTTCAGACCTTGTTTCTTCATCATGTCAATGCTATTTTGCTGTTGCATGAGCTGCAAGAGCCACATGCCTTCATCAGCCTTTGACACTAAAGTAGAGAGTGTAGCAAATGCTACAATAATTAAGACTTTGACTTTCATATTCTAAAGATGTTTAAAATTTGGGCAAAGATAAATCAATTAATTGAATAAAACAATATCTTTGCCTCTGACATCAACATAAACATGATTGGTATGATTCAAAAGACAAAAAGTCTAATGTTCTTTGTGACGCTTCTGGCATCCGTATTGGCCTCATGCAGTAGTGCTTATCAGATTGCTGGAAAGTCCGATATCAATAGCCTTGACGGCAAGAAACTGTATCTCAAGACATTATCAGAGAACGGATGGTTGCCCGTAGATTCTGCTTCGGTCGAGCATGGTTTGTTCTCAATGGAAGGTGTATCTGATTCTGCAATGATGGTATCCATATATATGGATGACGAGAGCATCATGCCAATTATTCTGGAAAACGGTATCATCCAGGTATCGATCAATACGGGTGATATGCGTGCCTCAGGTACTCCCCTGAACAATGCACTTTACAATTTCTTTGATCGCAGGAACGACTTGGAGGAACAGCTCAACAACCTCGATCACCGTGAGGCGCAGATGGTGATGAATGGTGCCAATATCGATGAGGTGCATGCACAGATGCTGAAAGAGAGCGAAGAGCTGAACCGTAAGATGAACGAATATATCCTGTCTTTCATCAAGGACAATTACAACAATGTATTAGGCCCCAGCGTGTTTATGATGATGTGCAGTTCGATGCCTTATCCTATGATGACCGATCAGATTGAAGATATCCTTCGTGGTGCTCCTGCTATTTTCAAGCAACACCCATTGGTACAGGAGTTTATCACCAAGGCACAGGAGAATATGAAATTGATTGAGGAGCAGCAGTTACTCCGACAGAATCTGGCCGAGAAAGAACGTGCCGGCATCAATCCAGCTAATCAATAATTAATAGTAATAGTGTAGTATAAAGAATAAAGCCTTCGCAATACGAAGGCTTTATTCTTTAAATGCCTAGAGGACCATATCCCATGGCTCGAAATATTTTCTCTAAATATATCTTTTTTTAGAAAAATATGGGACCTTGTCCCATGCACGAAGTGGTGCTCATGGCAGTCAATGCTGCCGTCAGTATCGAGATGACGAATTGAATCACCGTCTTCCAACCGTCTTTTTCCAACTTCTGAACCCGACAGTGCTTTTTTGACCCTTTTCGTCTTTCTGCTCGTGCACTAGCAAAAAAGGCCGAAATAACTAGGAAAAACTTTTTTCCTAACTGGGGCGCAAAAAATCTGTCTTGATTTTGACAATACAATTGCGGTGCAAGGCGAACGCGGAGTCAGGCTCGCTTGGCCTTCGCTGAGCCGAAGCCCGCAATGCGTCGCATCTCAATTGTGACGCAAAGTTACTAAAATGATGGGGGTGCTGCAAATGAAAACGCGAAATAAGCACGCCCCAAAATCACGCTCCCACTTTCTGATGTGCGTCGTTGGTACAGATGGCAGATGGCAGTTTTAAGAAGAACTATAATAATTGAAACTTCGTTCCAATTTTGTCGCGACTCGACAGAGCTCAAGCAAGCTTGGTTCTGCCCTCGCTGCTCCAAGAAGTGAGAATTAAAGATTATGTTAGATAGAAAAGAACACCTCTCCGAGCACTTTACGCTCGAAGAGCTAATCAAGACGAGTTTTAAGACTCCAGATAACAATGAGCCACCCTTAGAGGCCATTGAGAATATGATAGACCTTTGCGAAAACTGGTTAGAGGATTTGCGCTTCAATTATAACACCATCTATGTGTTGAATAGTAACGAGGACTATGACACCTCGAAAGAGGTAGAGCCGTTAGTCATCAACCTGGGCTTCCGATCTTGCCAAGTGAAGAAAGCTATGGAGAGGGCAGGGCTGAATCCCAGTAAGACCAGCAACCACATGAAGGGTTGTGCAGTGGATATTAGGTGTATGGGAGTAGAGCAAGCTATCCGCTATATGGTAATACTCCTTGATATGGCCGACCAGAAGAAGCAGGAGTTTGATGAGCTCTTCCTTGAAAAGCGAGGCTCCGTTTATTGGATACATTTTGCAGCAAAGCCTGAGGACAATAGACGAAAAATAGGCTTTATCTTGAAGTAGGATAGAGTAGCAAGAAAACAGGCAGAGCACTATGCCCTGCCTATTTGCATTCCTAAGAACTCTTTTCCGCGTCATTCCTTAATATTTATTCCCGATTCTGTACTGTTAAGTTTTTTCTTCTGTCTTTGTATGGCACTACTGTTCTTGTCAAAGTAATAACTAATGCCTATCATTGGCCTGAAACCTCTGTCATTATTAATTGTCCTGTTGAAACTGTTATAACTGCCTTGAGTCATATATGTTTTGCTTTGAAGTTTTCCTAATAGATACCTCATTCCTACATTAACCGACAAGGCATTGCTAATTTTATATGAAATTGTCAGTTCCGATTCAGCCCCTTTCCTTTTTGTGACCGAATTGATATCATAACTCTTGGGATTGAAGTTGAGATACCCGTTCCAGGATAACTTTTTATACCATCCATAGACGTTGGCATTGAATGTAAAATAGTTTTTGCCACACTGTCCCTCATAGAAATTGGTGTTATTGTTTACTGAAAAGCTTATACCGCCCCATTTACTGCTTTGATAGCCTAAGCTTAGGGAGGCTGTCAGCATCCTATATCTGCCGTTATTCTGGAAGGTGCTGGTATAAACAGATGTCCCTGGATTTGTATATCCTATTCTCTGCACAATATCTGTGTGGAGGTTGTACGCTACTGAAGGTGAAATAGTCCAACCATACTTGTTAAAACGGTATTGCAACCGCCAGTTATAGTGTCGTGTAGGCAAGAGATCAGGGCTTCCGATATTTATCACCAGCGAATCAGTTGATGTATTATATGGGTTCAGTTGAGCGACATTTGGAGAAGTGTTTTCTAAATTATACCTGATGTTGATGGAGTTTGCCTGATTGATCCGGTAGTTCAATGATGCCGCTTCTACTGGACGCACGTAATTAAACCATTTCCCTTCAGTCTTTCGTCTCATAAAATCCAAACCAATAGACAAAGCGTAGGTCAGCCGCTTCGTCAGGCTGCCGCTTATATTGGCAAAAATGTAGTTGTTATAATTGCTATGATGAAATGCGGGAAAGCCTTCCGCTTTCTGCCTTATGCGGTCTTTCAGGTAATTCAGGTGGTCACCCACCTCCAGAGAGTGACCACTAATTCTGGTTGTAAAGTCCAGTTCAAGCCCCCCCTGAATAACGATAGTTGTCAAAGTCATATAAATCATCGTATGTCCAGTCGTTGTATTCTTCAATCCGGTGCCCTTTCGTGCTGTTGCCATTGAAATTGAAGTGCCCCGTAGCTTCAAGGAAAGACGATTTGGTGAAGACATGCCTATAATATAAATTATAGGAGTTGACATAATAGTTCCCCTTATCCTGACCCCAAAGGCTAAAGCTACCATTATCTGTTAAACTGCCTGTGCCAGAAGTTGATGTCTTTGAGGGAGAGACGATTATGGAGGCATTTATAACAAAATTGTCTTTGTCAGAGATCAGCCAGTCAAGATTTGCCTCGCCGTAAAAATTCTGCATGTTATATCTTTTGTCACCGGAACTGTCCTTGTAATATCCTGCATTTCTCTGCCATCCCTCCCAGGTGGAATCATCGTTGTGGAAATAGAAATGCTGGGCAGAGACATTGAATGACAGCCTGCTGTTTCCTGTCTCGAAATAGGGCATGGTTATGCCATACATCAGCGGCAGCATGTGTCTGGCTGTCAAGTTGGCATTATAGTAGGATGCCGCCCTGCGACGCATCTTTATGTTAAGTATCGAACGGATTCCGTCTTTGACATACCGAGCTGAAGGTGACTCTATCAGCTCCACCTCTTCAACTAGGGATGGGTCAATGCTGTCAATACCTCCTCCAAAACGCTTGCCGTTAATCAGAATCAGCAGTGAGCTACCGTCTGTAAGCATAACTTTCTTTTCGGTAGGAATGATGATCAGTCGGTCTATCTCCTGCAGGGCCTCGTATGGATTATTCAGTCCTTTTGCATGGTTAGACAAATAATATACCGCGCCTGTAGCATTGGGTATTATAACTTGGCTCATATCAGCTGTTATGGTCACCTCATCAAGCAGAGCTTCACCTTCGACTGTCATGTTAAAGTCCTTTTGAACATTTGAAATTATGTTCAATCGCTCTCTAATAGGCTGATGACCGAATGCGCTTACATAGAGTAAATAATCTCCCTTCTCTATATTGTCGAAACGGTATTCTCCCTTCCGTTCTGTCATAGAAACACCTATTAAAGTCGTATCTCGCTGAAGCTGTATAACGGCTCCTTCCAAGAACTTATTGTCTTCACTCCTCACCGTACCTTGAAGAGTATGCTGTGCAACTGCACAAACTGAGCAAGTAAGAAATAGAACTAATAAAACTGCCTTATGTTTCATTCCAATCTACTATCCTTTTGTATATTTTATTTTTCAGCAACTCATTATTAAATGCCATGAAAACATAATCATCTAATGATATTTCCATATGACTAAGTTGGCAATACCCTTCAACCTTTTCGGGATGTTCCAATAGTTTCTGGTTGCATGGTCCCCAGCAAAGAGGCAGTAATTTACATGCTTTGCACTTCTTGTTTTTAAAAGTGATTATATTAAGCCTTTTTCGCAGTTTATCTTGATTCCAGCAGATTTTACCTTCAGCTGTCAATACACCTTCTTGCAACTCTTCTGTAAAGTTCCTCCCGCTACATTTGTATATTCGTCTGTCATAAGAAATGACCGCCTGATTAATGCGGCTTGATTTGCAGGAACAACTTCGGCGCGAAAAATTCATATATGATACTGTATAACCACTGCTCAATATGCTCTTCATTGTTTCTACCACTGCCTTGCCAGACCCATCTGTTTTTTTTGTCTGCCAAATTCGCTCTAAGTGGAAGCCCAGTTTAGATTGGTCAATATTTTCAATATCAGATAATAATTCAGGAATATGTTGTAAAGTTGTGCTGTCATAGTTTACCCGTAAGTTGATATAGCAATCAGAATATCCATCTGTCAGCCAGTGAATAATTTGCATCACCTTGTTATAAGTTGAATCGTTTAAACGATTAATATCACGTTTCACTTTGTCGTGTTTATCCTTAAATCCATCTATCGATATCTGAAAACGAGCATTTATTTCTGCGAACAGAGGTATCATTTCCCTTGTTATGAGGGTTGCATTGGTTACGAAAAAGAAAGAAACACTTTTGCTATATGTATCAGCGATTTTGGTAATTTCTTTAAGCAACGGATAAACCTCATTTTTGAAATGAAGAAGTGGCTCGCCACCAAATAATTCAATATTAATATGTTTACGATATTTGTTAAACATACGTTGCAAATAAAAGGATTGTTGGTCACTAACTATTTAACAAGGTGTGTTAAAAAATTAAACAAAGAATAGATGGAGCATATTTCTACGTTTATTTAGCAAAAAGGCTTACAAGGAATGAATAAACTGATCCCAATCTGATGGATTCTTCGACTGAAGAAGAATACGCTGTGACAGTCTGCGGCGTATATTAGCCACACCACCTGAAGTTAGATTCAGCAAAGCAGCTATCTCAGAAGGTGACAACTGGCATTTTAACAATAAGCATGTCCTGTATTCAGACTTATTCAAATCTCCAACAGTCTGTAATCTACTTAGGAACTCTGGATAATTGGTGTTAAGAAATGATTCAATGTCTTTCCATTCTTCATCGTGTATCTCATCAACTACCTTGGCTCTCTCACGTAGTTTTTTTCGAAGCAAAGAGGTGTGCATAATCATATCAGCACTCTCCCTATACACTTTCTCCTGTACCTGTTTTAGCCGTTCAATAAATAATTCAGCCCTAATACGTCTGTTTCTATGTTGTAGTATGAAGTATGCGCATAATAAAACCACCACTAAAACAAAAATAGTAAGCAATAGTAATAATACATGGGAACGATTGTTTTTTACTACAAGTTCATGGTTCTCTTTTTCTCGTATTTGATAGTTGTAAAGAGAATTCATTTGCGCTACAGACTCAGAAGCTGTAATTCGATTGATAGAATCTTGCAATTGAAGAAATCGCTCACTAAAATCTAATGTCTGTTTGGCATCATGCCACTCGTTCAGTGAAATGGATGCTAACCGTTCATTAGCTGTACGTTGAGCATAGATTGTTCCTTTATCTAAGAGCTGTATGAATGTTTGATTACAGACAGTTATGAAAGAACTGAAATTATCAAACATAAAGTACTTTGTAATCCATTGCTCGGCTACGAAAGCCAACCAGCCTTTCAGTGTGGATAGTCTGGTGGCTACAGGCAAGGAGAGGTTCGGACAGTGTTCCTACCACTATTATATAACGAGAAAGGGATTTGTTTTCAAGCTATTGCCTCTGTCAGTACAGGGCGTGCACGTAAGCGGTTACAACAGTTGTTCGGTAGGTATCTGTTATGAAGGAGGTTATGATGCGAACGGCCATCCTGCAGATACTCGGACAGAAATCCAGCGAACCGCAAAGCTCGACTTGCTAAAGGATTTGAAAACATTCTTCCCAACTGCCCGTATTGTAGGACACTGTGAACTCCCCGGTGTAGCCAAATCCTGTCCCTGCTTCATACCCTTAAAAGAGTATGCTAGCCTATGAAAGAGAACGTCCAGCTGGTAAGGCTGGGCGCTATTTATTTGTGCCTTACCAAGCAATACATGACTCTTATAAAATGAGGTGTGATCAAGTGAAAAAAAAATCGCTTTTGTAGGCTGTGGTTTTATTTTTGCTTATCTTTGCAGCGAAGTTGAAATGCTACTATGACGTTTTTCTACAGACATATCGTGTTACTCTCTGTTCTTGAGGCTTTCGGTGGCAATCTTACTGCCAAAAAGTTCCAAAAACTGCTGTTCCTGTTTGTAGATAGACAGAGCTTGGAAAAGCCCCTATATGAGTTTGCACCCTATCTATATGGTTGTTTTTCATTCTCTGCTAATAAGGATATGGTAGCATTAGAAAAGAACGGTTTTATAACTATAGAAGACTGCGAGAAACAGGAAAAGATATATTCTTTAAACTCTGCTGGATACTTATCTCATCTTGACCTGTTTGACAGGGAAACATTAGAAAAAACGAAGAAACGTTTTGGTAGTATGACTCAGGACGAACTAATCCGTTACGTATACCAAAACTACCCCTTCTTTGCTGTTAGGAGCAAGATTGCTGAACAGATTCTAAACAAAGATGATATCGTGAAGTTGAACCGATATAAATCTGCATTGGAAAAATCATCTCCCATGCTGTTCACCATAGGCTATGAAGGTGTTTCCCTAGAGAAATACATTACGATACTTATTAAGAATGACATCAGGGTACTTGTAGATGTTCGCAAGAATGCTTTCAGCATGAAGTACGGTTTCTCCAAGCCTATATTAAGCAAGGCTTGTGATGCTGTAGGTATTAGCTACATCCACATCCCAGAACTCGGCATAGAGAATGGAGAACGTCAGGAGCTAAAATCACAGGAGGACTACGATCGTCTGTTCTCCCGCTATGAGCAGACAACCCTTAAGGACAACTGGAGCCACCTACTTAGGCTGAGGGAAATTGTAGACTCAGGCTTCCGCGTGGCTCTTACCTGCTTTGAGCACGATCCCCGCCAATGCCATCGTACACGTGTTGCAAATGCACTTATGACCCTACCTAACATTAATTATTCATATAAAGCGCTTCTAATATGGCATTAACCAAAGTTCTTGTAATAGTCAAGACCTACCCCACTTTATCAACTAAACATATCGAGACTGTTTGTACAGCAGGCTTCAGAGAAGATGGTACATGGATTAGGATATATCCAGTTCCTTTTCGCATGCTTAATGAAACATATAGTAAATGGCAATGGATAGAAGCTGACTTGGAACAGAACCTAAAACATGATGACAGGCCTGAGAGCTATCATATCAGAGATATAGAATCACTGAGAATCCTTGAAAAACTTGACATGAATATAAGCGGAACAAATTGGCTATTACGTAGGCAATGGATTGAAAAAGGGAAGCGTATCTACACAAATATGACCGAGCTAATCAACTCTGCCAAGAGCAACACTTTATCTCTTGCGGTCCTCAAACCATCTGAAATAATAGACTTTGTTTGCGAGAAGAGAGAAGACGATACTACTGAGAAAAGAGCTTTACTTGAAGAAAGGCTCAGGATTGAGATGGCTCAAACCTACCTCTTTGACGATAAAGCATTAAAAAAGAACTTCATATTAGCAAAACAAATTCCTTATAAATTCAGCTATAGATTCAAAACTGATGATGGGAAAAAGCGAAAACTCATGATAGAGGACTGGGAAACAAGTATGCTATACCTAAATTGTCTAAAAAAATGTAATGGTAATGAGTCAATCGCATGCTCAAAAGTCCGAGACAAATACTTGAAAATGGCAAAGAACGAGATTCATCTGATAATGGGTACCACTTTCGAATGGCATCGGAAAAAATCTCATAATCCATTTGTAATCATTGGCGTTTTTGCACCGCCATTCAAGGGTGACACGCAATTGAATTTTGATTTCTAACTATCCTTCTCTTAGCTTCTCATTTCTAGTCTAACTCAATTGGGCAAAGAGCTTATGAATAAAAGTTATACAATACCTGTAATCTCTTTCATATCGGCCAAGATAATTGTGCATAGCATTCAAAAACACCGTATAGTCAGGTGTGCGAAATAATACCTCAAATACAAAAACGCATAGAAAAGGTTGTAACATTACAACCTTTTATTAAAAATTTGACCCCTTTTAGTTATTAAACTCATATATTTTTCTTATACCTTCACCAAGGACATGCTGCAAGATAATTCCGACAGGATTGAGTGCTGGGAGTAGTTCCAAAGAGATATATGGTTAAGCCCTCCTAACCCAATGGTTAATGACAGCTAAACTTAAGACTAATGCTTGCTAAGTCATAGGGTAAGGCTTGCTATCTCATGTTCCAATATTTGCTAGCGTATGTCGCAGTATCTGCTATGTGAGTAAAGAAGATATTGCGACGGGTGATAGGAGGCTTTGCCACGACCCTCGGCAGGAATCGCAACGACCCATAGGAGGCATCGGAGTGACCTCATAGCAAACCTCTGGATCAGGCAAAGGAGACATTTCTATCATTAAGGACGATACGAAACTTCCGTGCAGGACGGAACATTAGTAACGTGTAGGCATAGACTTTAGTGTCGTGATGGGACAGACGTTACTAATGTGCAAGGCTTCACTTTAGTAATGTGCTTGGACGGCTTTCGTATTAAAGAAGGCAAGCAAAATAATAATAGGCGAAGCAAATGCCCCGCCTATTGCTTCATTTACTTAGAAGTATTACTAACTTAAAACCAGAATATAAGTGTTTATTGCCGTAGTAGCCGATGAATAAAGGGCACTGGGTATTGGTCTCTACAATGGCTGTAAAACTACCAAATCCTGAAACCTTGCACGGAATTAACATAGTACAACAGCACATTCCGCATAATATATTTATCAATCGTAAATAAAGGAGCTGTTGTTTACATATCTGCAAATAATTAATTATTGTAGTTTGAACTGAGGCTACAGGGCTTCTACTATCTCACTTTCCATTTGGTGAAAGTGTAGTCTGGATGCAGCTGCTCTGGAAAGATGAAGATATCATCCGATATGTTGTCTGGTTGGAAGTTGGAGGTCTTAATGGGTGGTGGAGGAAGGAAAAGACTCTACTATGGGAGGATGGCCGAACCTCCCATAGTAGATAGGAAACGCTGCCACGCTATAATATTATTAGCCACGACTCTCTGCCGCAATATTTACTTTGCCATCAGTTCCTTGGCGTATGCAACAGCTTCGTCATTGGTCTCAAACACCTTCAACTCTGTATTAAATGGTGAATTGAGAGATACACGCTTGTAGTTGATGTGCATATGGTAGTATTTAGTAACACCGTCGTAATCACTCAACAATGGGTTGTCAAGCATAAGATGCAGGGTAATCACCATATCTTCCATGTTGTTGCCATTCAACCCCATACGATAGACAAGGTTTTGCTTCTCAGCAGGCATTACATGAGCATTGGTTTTCAAGCTTCCGTCTGCTTCATTGTATTGGAAAGGAGAGTGAACATATAGCTCCACTTTGTGCGACTTGGTATATTCCTGCCATTGCTCGTATGTAGCATAATCCATCTTGGCACTACAATACAATTCGTTGTCCTTAATCCAGAAAGAAGTAGGGCAATAGTCCAGCCATTTGCCCTCTGTGTCCTGATAAATCATTGGAGGTAATACAGCCCTTGTATCTGCTGCAATTTCGATGTTAGACAATGAATAACTGTCAAACTGGAAGATGTTATTGGCGACGAATCCGCCGAAATCCTGCTGAGATAAAATATCCAATTCCATAGTTCCTTCAGTCTTGAATCCATTGCCACCAATAGGATCATCGTCACTATCATTACCGCAGGCACAAAAGCATAATGCCGTTAATAAACCATATACAAATATCGACTTTTTCATAATAGTAAATTTTTGTACCATTTATAGACTCATATAACTATAAAGCAAAGATAATAAATTTATTAGTAATTAACGTTCTTTCTTGCAATTTTTCTTGTTGATTTCCAATTGTAATTATGATATGTATAGTTGTCATCAATGTAGCCTCCAGCTATCCAGTCATCAATACTATAAGGGCCACACTCTACATTATCGTAAGACCCTCCCCATCCCCAATTCATATTGTAGCTATAAGCAGTTTGATGTCTTATTTCTTGCTTATGGATTTTATAACCTATGATATGACCATTACTTTCATCAATATAATTTGCACTTTCGCCAGTACTCGTAGTGCCGACCCAACCATAATAATCCTTATAAACTTTTTCCCTAGTGATTATTTTGTCAACAATAAAACTATGACCAACGTCAGTGGTAGCGTCATGGGCAGACATTAATACTGCTGCTTGTTTGTTTAATAATTGGTCAATAACATAATTATAATCATAATTGCTATACGAATGACTAATGCCGCTTTCACTACTAACAAAACTACATGCATTAGAAAAATATGCAGAGGCACTATCATGATAATAAGTAGTACCTATCATCTGACCAACGTATGCGATGAAAATTGCAGTTCTCGCCAAATTATATGAACTTCCACTACTATTTAATGCCATTTGACTCCATGCCCCAGTAGATTTATTGCTAAAAGAGTACATGTGTGTTGAGGGATTTGTCAAAGTAGCGGTAATAACTGCCTTTTGAGGTTGCCCATATTTACCATGTAAGAAATACAAATACTGTGCAGTTGCCACAGGAGTACACCCCGCCGGTCCTAAATAATAAGGCGCATCAGAGGCATAAGGGATATATGTATTAAATGGAGATGGCTGATTCCACTGCGTGGAAGTATATTTTGGAGATTGTGCGACAATAGAATCACTAAGAAGGTTTGAATATATCAACTCCCAATGCCCTACTCCCGGCTCTGGTTCTCCAGGATCACGATTACCTTTCAACACTTTTCCATCATACATATCCAGATCTTCTTGAGAAGATGGGTATATTATCCATTCTGGATTAATTTCATTATCCTCATTCTCAACTTGCTTTAATTGATGAATCTCATCAGCGACACTGCTTACATAAGCTTTTAAAGCAGGTGGTAAATTATTATCATCCATATCCAAATTGCCAGTATCCGATGACAGCAATACGAAAGGTGTACGTTGATCCGTTGAGAAAACTTCCCATCCATCACCATAGTTGGCAATGTACATTGCAGTATCTCCATCTATCACATAAGGATTTATTGATATGCTCTGTAATGATCTTGTACTAGCTCCAGGAAATTTTCCATTCTTAATATAGTTCTGAATGTTTTGCAATTGCGTGGGAGTATTATCTAGCTGAGCTAATTCATTTACTTCACCAGTAAAAATACTTTGGTCTTGGATGTTATCAACTTCATTTGTACAAGAAGCCACTAGTAACACTAATAATATGCTTATATATAATCATAATGATATAAATTAAAATAATAACACTTAAAACCAGCCTATCAGATGAATGTCATCATAGGCAATCTGAATAGAATACAACCTAGCATTTACACTGTTAGGAAGTATCATTGTGTGCTGGACAATAATGACAGGGATGAATGAATAATAAATAGTATTACCTTGACTATCCCTTATGGTCACTTCTACATCATCTATCTGATATGGCGTAATAATAGTCACAACACCATCCCTGTAGTCGATGGTAGGTAATAATGTAATACCTCTATTGTCTTCTCCACCTTGTTCGTCTGGTGGCCAATCAACAAAAGGAGTTGAGGTAGCATAGCATAACATTGTGCTTAGCAAACAGCATAAAATAATAGTTAGTCTTTTCATGGTACGTTTAATTTAATAAAACATACACAAAAAAACGAAGATTAGCACGATTATGCAAAGAACAGACTTTGCAAAAAGTTTGCAATTAACAATATGGCTATAATGTGTGGATTAAAGCATTAAAGTCTTTTGTGTTTCCTTTAGTTTTCATCATCTTCTCATAAATACGAATGCGTGTAGAGGATATGGTTGACTCGCTTTTTGAGAGCAGTGAAGCAATGTTCTTATTAGGGATATCCAGCTTAGAAAGAATGCATATTAACAATTCCTGTTGAGAAAGTTGAGTTAAGCTCAACAGATGGTTAACAAACAACGGCTGATAAGTTTTCATCATATTTATCACCTGTGTAATATTATCATCTTTTAAGTGCTTACCATCAAATATGTATTCTTGCAGCATACCATAGACTGGAGATGCTTTCACATCACCAGGTATCAAGAATGCCAGTTCTTTTGTCTGTTGAGCTGAACGAGTATAATCATCCAATAATTGGCGTTGACGGGCAATTTCCTTTCTTAAATCATTGTTCTCTGAGCCCATTGTCTCAGCTTCATCCTCCATCTGCCTAATAATTTCTTCACGTTGAGCTATATAATCTTCAAAATAATAGTTCTTAGCTTGTTCTTTTTGTAGCTCACTCTGTAATAGCTGCCGTTTATGCTTATTTCGTATGACATGTAAGCTAATACCAGCAGCCATCACCAAAAAGACTAAGATACCAATAGCTAATATAATTTGATAGTTCTTTTGTTTAATTAATAATCGACTATTATCTCTTTCTCTCAAATTGTAATTATAAAGGGCATCCATTAAGGACACGCTTTCAGTGGATGTTATGTGATTGATACTGTCTTGCAATTGAAGAAATCGCTCACTAAAATCTAATGTCTGTTTGGCATCATGCCACTCGTTCAGTGAAATGGATGCTAACCGTTCATTAGCTGTACGTTGAGCATAGATTGTTCCTTTATCTAAGAGCTGTTTATAATAATATGCAGCTGAATCATACTGGGCGGTTTGATAATAAATATCGGCAGCTATACTATAAATACTACTAATATTACTTCTGGCTGGATGCTGTAAAGAGGGTTGTATCAGTTCCTTTGCCTTTTCATAGTCACCTAATTGGATATACAAACTGGCCATTTGAGAAGTGATGAGGTTATCCATCCGTTTATTATTGATAGATAGTGACAGTTCATGAGCCTGATTTAATAAAAGCAAAGTACTATCTAATTTTTCCAATCCACGCAAGACAAAACCCATATCTCTAAGGTTAAATATCATACCAATTGTGTCTCCTTGAATGATATCACAATGATAGGATTGGCGATAAGAACTAAAAGACTCGTTATATAATTTCTGAAGTCTAAGCAAGTAACCCATCTGCGCATACACCTTGCTCTTTACCTTCAAGTTCTCATCGCCAGGCATAGCATCAAGCGCTTTCTGGAAATACTCTAATGCACGAGGGGCATCGCCTAAATCGCTATAGGTACGCCCAGCATAATAATATGTCTCGCCCAAATAAACAGGGTCGCCATCATGTTCGTAATAATCAACAAGCGAGAGAATAAGGCTATCAGAAGTATGAGTGATATATGCCTTGTCATTTGCCTTGATGGTAAGTAGCTGATAGCGCTTTTGTACATACTCTGGTGCTTGCAGCATTTCGGTGCTAATTGACTTCAATAATGACACAGCACTATCTGGCTGGGCAACACACAAACTATCTGCCTCCTGCAAGATAGGGGGATACTGGTAGTGATGCTGGCAAGCAAAAGTCATCAACAGAATGACAAGATATAATAATGCTTTCTTCATGGTAAGAATATTAAACACCGCTGCAAATATAACTTGTCCCCTGTAAATTTGCAATGAAAAAGAGGGAAAAAAAGCCCCTATGCAGGGGCTTTTTGTTTAATATTATGCATTTTTAGTCAAACATGCTCTTAAACTTCTTGAAGATTCTTTCTTTCACCGAACTCGAAGGGCGGAAGTTGTCGCTGTCCTGCATCTGTTCCATCGCCTTCTTCTCGTCACGACTTAGTGTTTCAGGAATATATACACTGACATTGACCAGCAGGTCGCCCGTGCCGTAGCCGTTGACATCGGGCAGGCCCTTGCCTCGCAGTCGTAATACCTTACCTGGCTGGGTGCCTGGCTCTATCTTTACTTTCACCTTGTTGTCCACTGTTGGTATCTCTAC
Organism: Bacteroidaceae bacterium; assembly: GCA_017442855.1. Lineage (GTDB taxonomy): Bacteria > Bacteroidota > Bacteroidia > Bacteroidales > Bacteroidaceae > Bacteroides. The sequence continues at coordinate 43,835 of JAFSPM010000045.1, forward strand.
GTTGCCTCCTAACGTAGCGGTAGGAACACTCAGCAGCAGGTTATACACTAAATCGTTCTCATCACGAATCAGCTCCTTGTCCTTTTCTTCCTCCACCACGATGAGCAGGTCGCCAGGAATGCCGTTGTGCTTGCCTGCATTACCCTTGCCACTCATTGAGAGCTGCATGCCCTCTGCCACACCAGCAGGAATCTTTACTGTTACGGTCTCTTCGCCCATCACGATACCATCGCCACCACAGTGGGTACACTTGTTCTTGATCACATGACCCTCACCGCCACAAGTAGGGCAGGTGGTCTGTGTCTGCATCGTACCTAATATGGTCTGCTGCGTACGGATGACGGTACCACGACCTTTACAGTTAGGACAGGTTTCTGTGCCGCTATTGCCCTCAGCACCACTACCGTGACAATGAGGACAGGTCACATATTTCTTCAGTTTGAATTTCTTCTCAACACCTGTAGAGATTTCTTTCAAGTTGAGCTTGACGCGCACACGAAGGTCGGAACCACGAAACCTGCGTTGCTGGCTTCCGCCTCCTCCGCTAAAACCGCTAAAGCCTCCGAAGCCACCACGACCACCGAAGATATCTCCAAACATACTGAAGATATCATCCATAGACATACCGCCTCCGAAGCCACCTCCGAATGGGCCACCATTGCCGGCTGCTCCACTCACGCCAGCTTTGCCAAACTGGTCGTAGCGCTGGCGTTTGTCGGGGTCAGAAAGCACACTATAGGCCTCTGCAGCCTCCTTGAACTTCTCCTCGGCCTCTTTGTTGCCAGGATTACGGTCAGGGTGATACTGTATGGCCTTCTTCTTATAGGCTTTCTTGATCTCGTCAGCCGTAGCGTTTTTCTCAACACCTAATATCTCGTAGTAACTTTTTTCTTCCATTGTTTAGTCTGTTTTATTTGCCTACCACTACTTTTGCGTGGCGTATAACCTTATCGTTCAGTGTATAGCCTGTTTCTACACAGTCTAATATCTTGCCTTTCAATTCTTCTGATGGTGCGTCGATAATGGCGATGGCATCGTGGAAATCGGTATCCAGTTCCTTTTCCTTAGTGTCAATAGCATGTACGCCATTCTGTCCGAGAATCTGAATGAACTTGTTATAAATCAAGTCAACACCCTCTTTCACAGCATCTACATCTGTGGCTTTCTCCATGGTGGCCAACGCTCTTTCCATATCGTCAATCACAGGCAGAATAGCTTTGAAAGCTTTCTCACCACCATTGAGAATCAGTTCGGCCTTCTCCTTCATCGTACGCTTGCGGTAGTTGTCAAACTCGGCAGAGAGACGCAGGTATTTGTCCTTCATCTCTTCTTGCTCAGCCTGCAGTTTTTCCACTTCAGCTTGCAGTTTCTCTTCAGGAGTAAGCTCTTTTTCAGGTTCTTCAGCCTCGGGCTGAGACTCGCCAGCTGCAGACTGTTCATCCTCTGGGGTAAGTTCCTCCACTGATTTCTCTGCAGCTTCCTCCACCTCATTCTTCATCTCTTCTTTCTGTTCTTCCGAGTTCATATTGTTCCTTTGCTTTTTATTCTGTTTGAAATTAAGTTTCATCTTCTTCTTCATAATCATCATTAATGTTTATTATTAATGGTCACTTTCTAATCTTCGCCTTATGGATATGCCGACAGCTGACTGCGAGCAGATATGCTGCCTACACACATCCATAAGGCTTTCGAACTTTCGCAGTCAATGGTCAACCAGCAAATAGTTTGCCAAGACTGAATTATGCCAGTATGTCAGCTGTTTTTGCGATACCAATGGCAGAACCAACCTGTAGCAACGACCACTGCCACAGCACCCGCAATATAGGCGATGGTCTTATCCAAGCCGAAAGCAATAGGAGATAGCAGTAGGAATGATACTGTTACGGTGGTCATAAACATAGCAGGTATCAATGTGATATAGAAATTCTTGCGTTGTTTTACTAAATAAACTGTCTCGGTCCATAATACGATAGTGGCGAGCGACTGGTTAGCCCATCCGAAGTAGTTCCAGATGACATTGAAACCATTCTCATCCTCGATATTGAACCATAGCAGACCTAATGCTGCCAAGAACAAAGGTATGCAAATCATGAAACGGTTAACAATCTTCTTTTGGTTCAAGTGTATGAACTCGGAGATAATCAATCGTGCACTGCGGAATGCTGTATCACCACTGGTAATAGGAGCGGCTACCACACCCAGTAATGCCAAGATACCACCCAGCGTGCCCAACCAACCTTCGGAAACCACTGTCACCACTTGTGGAGCACTCGATTTGAGCGAAGCACCCAGTGCTTCTGCAGCACCTCCATAGAAGAAATAGGAGGATACAGCAGCCCAAATCAGCGCCACAACACCTTCGGCAATCATAGCACCGTAGAAGATGGGGCGCCCTTGCTTCTCATGTTCGATGCAACGAGCCATCAACGGACTCTGCGTTGCGTGGAAGCCACTCAAGGCACCGCAGGCGATGGTGATGAACAAGCAAGGGAAGATAGGACCAGCCGATGGTTTCAGGTTATCCAGTCCGTCCCACACCTCAGGAATAGCTGGCATATCGATAAGTAACACCCCACATAGTGCTACTGCCATAAACATCAACGAGAAAGCGAAAACAGGGTAGATGCGTGCTATAATCTTGTCGATAGGTAACATCGTTGCGATGATATAATAGAAAAAGATAATGAGGCACCATATCATCACCATCTGGGTATCACCACCCATCTTCTCGCCCAGTATGATGGCAGGGCTATATACGAATACCGTGCCTACCATCAGCAGCAGGAATACGGAAAAAGCCAACATAATCTTCTTGGGGGTATTTCCCAGATACGTACCTACCAGTTCGGGCACACCCACACCGTCGTGGCGTACGGACAGCATACCACAGAGGTAATCGTGTACGGCACCGGCAAAGATACAGCCAAACACTATCCACAGATAAGACGATGGACCAAACTGGGCACCCATGATGGCACCGAAGATAGGTCCTGTACCGGCTATGTTCAAGAACTGGATCATAAATACCCTCCAGCCCGATAGGGGGATATAATCTACACCGTCTTGTTTAGCATAGGCAGGGGTGGGGCGGTCGGTAGGCCCGAAAATGCGTTCAACAATCTTGCCATACACTAAATAACCGACCAATAATGCCACCAAGGCAATAAAAAAAGATACCATAGTACTTTTGTTTTACGATTTTGTGTGCAAAGTTAAAGATTTATTATCTTTGTAACCAAAATAAACCCAAATAATATGAAGAAATATCTGATTTTACTGGCCAAGCTGATCGTATTTGCGTTAGCGACAGCTTTCTTTATGGCAGCTTTGACGGTTCCATTCGCCTTTTCAAGTGTAGTGGATGTAAATAATCCCGAACGTTGGGCGGTATTGGCCATCGAAGGCATTCAATTGGTGTCAGTACTATTGGCCGCATGGTTGATTATCCATTATTGGGATGAGTTGTCGTTTGTCGATGACATGGGTTACCGATGGCGGTATAAGGGCATGGACTTGCTTTGGGGGTTTATCGTAGCAGCTGCCATTTATGCGGTAGGTTTTATCGTGTCGCTGTTAGCAGGATGGATAAGCGTGGAAGGTGTTCACTTCGATTTTACTTACCTGCTTTTACAATTCCTGCTCTATATACTGGTAGCCTTGATGGAGGAGTCGATGATGCGTGGTTTCGTACTGGGTCACATGCTCGATGTGGGCATGAATAAGTTCTTGTCATTGCTCATTTCTTCAATCCTGTTTGCCTGCCTGCACTTAGGCAATCCGGGCATCACGAACTTTGCCCTATTGAACCTAACGTTGGCTGGCGTTCTGTTGGGTGTGGCCTATATTTATACACGTAATCTGTGGTTCCCCATCTTCCTGCACCTGTTCTGGAATTTCATCCAAGGTCCGATACTGGGCTACGAGGTAAGTGGCACAGGAGGCAAGAAAACCCTGCTGAAGCTCGGTATCTCCGACAATACCCTGATGAATGGTGGTGACTTCGGCTTTGAAGGTTCGTTGCCTTGCACTATCCTGATGATCGTGGCCACAGGCTTGATTATTTACTGGTTTGAAACAAAAAAGACTACATATGAAGAAGCAATTGTTTTGGTGGATGAGTCTGTTAATGATGGGCCCGATGATAACGATGGCACAGGAACAGCAGTTGGTTGAGCTGATGGTGATAGAAACCAGTGATGTGCATGGTAGCTTCTATCCCTACGACTTTATCGACAGAAAAGACGTAAAGGGAAGCTTGGCACGTGTGCATACCTATGTGGAGGAGCAACGTAAGCAGTATGGCGACAGGGTGTTGCTGCTCGATAATGGTGATATCCTGCAAGGACAACCTTCGGCCTATTATTACAACTATATCGACCAGCAATCGCGCCATCTAGCTGCAGAGATGCTGAGCTACATGGGCTTTGACGCAGGCAATATGGGCAATCACGATGTGGAAGTAAGCCGTCCTGTGTTCGGCCGTTGGGCCGCAGATTGCGATTTTCCCATACTAGGAGCCAATATCATAGAAACAGACACAGGAAACCCCCATTTCAAGCCCTATGTGGTTTTCGAGCGTGGGGGTATTAGAATAGCCGTATTGGGCATGATTACCCCAGGCATCCCTGCTTGGTTGTCGGAAAACCTGTGGGAAGGCTTGCGCTTCGACGATATGGAAGAAACCGCTCGCAAGTATATGCCCATCCTGAAGAAGAAAGAAAAGGCCGATGTGGTGATAGGCTTGTTTCATACAGGCGATGAGGCCCAGTGGCTGAGTGGCATCTATCGTGAACATGCTGCTCAAGAGGTAGCCGAGCGAGTACCTGGCTTCGATGTGGTGTTGTTTGGGCATGACCATAGCCGTGATTGTCATAAGATAGTCAATGTCGAGGGCGATAGTGTGTTGCTCATCAACCCAGGCAATGCGGCACATGTGGTGTCGGATGTCACCATTAAGTGCGTAGTTGAGAATGGGAGAGTGATTTCGAAACAGGTGGAAGGAGAGTTGGCTTCGGTGGATGACCTCCCTGTGAGCGAAGCTTTCATGCAACAATTCTCCAAGCAGTATGACGCAGTTACGCAGTTCATCTCCAAGAAGATAGGTCATTTTGCTGCCACCATTACCACACGTCCTGCCTACTTCGGGCCATCTGCCTTTATCGACCTCATTCATTCCCTGCAACTGACCCTCACGGGAGCCGACATCTCTTTTGCAGCCCCGTTGTCGTATGATGCCCAGATCAAGGAAGGCGATGTGTATGTGAGCGATATGTTCAACCTCTATAAGTACGAGAATATGCTCTATACGATGGATCTCACAGGTCGTGAAATCTTAGGCGCTTTAGAGTATTCCTATGGTCTTTGGATCAACGAGATGAAGTCGAAAAACGACCATGTGCTGCTGATGGATCAGTCGCAGGACAATGCAGGCGATGGACGAGCCAAGTTCCTGCATCCGATGTTCAATTTCGACTCAGCTGCAGGCATCATCTATACGGTAGATGTTACCAAACCAGCAGGACAGAAAGTAAAGATTGAGCGTATGGCCGATGGAACGCCTTTCGACCTTGACAAGCACTATAAGGTAGCTGTAAACTCCTATCGAGGCAATGGTGGAGGTGAGCACCTCACCAAAGGTGCCGGCATTGCCCACGACGACCTTATTAAGAGAGTGATTGTCTCTACCGATAAGGATTTGCGCTATTACCTCATGGAGTATATCGAGCAGCATCCTGACGTCAACCCACAGCCGCTGAACCAATGGAAGCTGGTGCCAGAGGAGTGGACTAAGTCAGCTATTGAGCGTGACTATAAGTTATTATTTGCCCGTTAAAATTCGAAAGCCTTATGGATGTGTGTAGGCAGCATATCTGCTTGCAGTCAGCTGCCGGCATATCCATAAGGCGAAGAACAGGCCAAATCGATGCTAGCATTTTTGGCGCTCGATGCTTCGAAAAGTGACCTTTAATCAGCGAAGGTCATTTCTTTCAATAACCATTGTGCATGGCCAATCTTTTCTACCACGAACAGCAGATACCTGATGTCTAATGAAATATTACGGCAGAATTCTGGGTCAAAGGCCAAGTCGCTCATGGTGCCTTCCCATACTCGGTCGAAGTTGATGCCTATCAGCTCGCCATTACCATTGAGGACTGGACTTCCTGAGTTGCCTCCCGAGGTGTGGTTGGTAGCGAGGAAGCATACGGGCTGGTCGTCATGACCTCCTTCGGCATAGATGTCACGCAGGGTCTGCGGAATATTGTAGTCGAAGATTTCGGGATTGTCTTTCTCAATGATGCCTTTGAGCGTAGAAATAGGTGAGTAGTAGATGGCATCTGACGGCTTGTAGCCTGCTACCTGACCATAGGACACACGAAGGGTGCGATTGGCATCAGGGTAGAAGGTCTTGTCGGGTTGGAACTCCATCTGTGCTTTCATATATCTGCGATAGGCCAGGCTGATCTCTTGGCCCAGACGGCTGACGGTGGGCTGCAGGTCTTTACGATACCACTGGTTGTAGGCTTCGTACATCTCATAAGCTGGGTCGGATTTTATCTTGGAAAGGTCGTCTTTGGTGAGGCGCAATACCTTGGCCTTGTCAGTGAAGATGGAGCGTGCAAACACGTCGTTTCGCCATGCTTCCAGACTACCATATTGAGCCAGTTTCTGCGAGTGGTATGCCGGCTTGAACTCTGCGCTGAGCTGTTTGTCGAAAGCGCCCATCATAGCCACGAAAATCTCTTCGTCTATAGGCTGGTAGTAGTCCTTGTAAAAGTCATCGGCCACATCCTGTACAGGTTTTCCATCCTTCAGTGCCGAGTGGATTCTGCTGGCAAATGACAACAACTCTATGGTAGATACTGTTTCGTTATAATATTCCTGTGCGCGGAAGTAGGGGTTACGTCGCTCATAGAGTGAAGAAATTTGTTCCAGCAGTCCCTTGTATTCATTCCCTTCTGCCCACTTGCGGAATCTGTCTTCAAAATCCAACTTCGACTCCACCGTTTTTCTGCGAGCCAAACCTTTGGATTCTCCTTGCCATTTCTTCCAGGCATTAGATACGCCGGCATTCTTGGATGAATACTGGATGCGTACTGCCTGGTCCTGCGACATATACTTCTTCTGGATATCCAAACGCATTGTACGCAGAGCTATCTTCTCAGGGTCAGACACCTCGCCCGTATAGCGCACCTCGTCGGAAGTGACATACTCCTTGGTTGTACCAGGAAAACCATACACCATCGTGAAGTCACCCTCTTTCACGCCCTTGCGAGAGATGGTGAAATAATGTTTTGGCTTATAAGGTACATTGTCCTTGGAGTATTCGGCTGGCTCGTTGTTTTTGTCAGCATAGATGCGGAAGATAGAGAAATCGCCCGTATGCCTGGGCCACATCCAGTTGTCGGTATCGCCACCAAACTTACCGATGGAAGAGGGGGGAGCACCCACCAGTCGCACGTCGGAATAGATCTTATAGACAAAGAGGAAGTACTGGTTGGCTTGGTAGAGACCCTCCACCGTTGAGCGGATACCCTTTCCCTGCTTATTGATAGGCTCGGTGATGATTCTGGAATTGGCCTGCACCAAAGAATCGCGCTGACCGTTGGTCATAGAAGGTACATAGCCCTTCAAGACCTTGTCGGTTACATCCTCCATACGCTGCAAGAAGCTCACGGTGAGTCCGGGATTCGGCAGTTCCTCCTCCAGACTCATGGCCCAGAATCCATCTTTCAAGTAGTCGTGCTCCACTGTGCTGTGCTCCTGAATCTGTCCATAACCACAATGGTGGTTGGTAAAGAGCAGTCCGTCAGGAGAGACTACCTCACCTGTACAACCTCCACCAAAGCGCACTACGGCATCTTTCAGAGAAGCCTTGTTAACACTATAGATATCCTCGGCTGTGAGTCGGAAGCCCTTGGCCTGCATGTCATCTATTCGATTGGAGATGAGTAGTGGTAGCCACATGCCCTCATCAGCCTTCACTGGCACCAGGCCTGTGAGTAATACTAGAAAGAGTAGAAATGATTTTTTCATGGGATTATTTGTTTTAATTGATTTACAAAAAACTCTTGTTTATCGACGCAGGGTGATGACCGTTATCTCCGGCCACGCTCCAAAACGGAAAGGCAAACCTACGAACCCTATGCCCACATTGACATACAGTCCTTGTAAACCTTCTTGATACATGCCTCCCCATTCGTCGTATATCCATGAGGCAGGCGACCAACCGAAGAGCATGAACTGTGCTCCGTGGGTATGGCCCGAAAGCATGAGGTCTATGTCGGTGGTGGGCAATACCTCCCTGCGCCAGTGGGTAGGGTCGTGGCTCAACAAGATGCGGAACATCCCCTCTGTGCCCTCTGATGCTTTGGGCAAGTCGGCATATTGTGGGAAGGGTGGATTGCCGTCGTTCTCCACACCAATCACGGCAATGCTATCATTATTTCTGTATAGTATATCATGCTGGTTTTTCAGGAATTTCCAACCCATATTAAACTGCTGCTTTTCCAGATGTTCTTGGTTGCTCTCCTCGTCGCCAGGCTGTGCCCAACGGAAATATCTGCCATAATCGTGGTTGCCTAAGATGGAATAAACGCCATCGGGAGCATGCAACTGACTCAGTACATCAACAAACTGATCCAGCTCTTTAGAACGTTGGTTCACCAAGTCGCCCGTAAAGAAAACCACATCTCCTTGTTGCTCGTTCACAAGTTTCACCATCTCCTTGATAATGCCTGGACGGTCCTTGAAGCTGCCGGAATGGATGTCGGAAATCTGCACGATGCGATAGCCATCGAAGCCCTGTGGAAGTCGAGACGAGGTGTAGGTCACTTCCTTCACTTGGAAATGACTTAGTCCAAGCGTACTGCCATAAAAAGCTATGCCGAAGAAGCCAACAGCCAGGATGGTGCCCAGCCAAGCGAACCATCGCATGGAGATAGGTTTGATGATAGCGTGCAGGATGCGACCTATCAGATCTATCAGCATGAAGATGAGCTTGGGCACACCTATACATAGGATGAAGATACCCAACCAGGCGATGATGCTCTGGCGCTCAGACATAGGATTTTGAGTGCCGATATATCTGGCACCGATAAAGCCAGCTGCTAAGATAACAGATGGCATCCACCACAGAAGTCTGACCCACTGAGCTTTATTCCACTTCCTGATGTATAACCAGTAGATATAAGCATCAGGGATGAAAAGCATTAATACGAATATGAATGCAAGACTTTGTAACATAGTATTATAAGTTTGCTGCCAAGAACTTGCGCATGCTTTCTACAGGCAGTCCTCTGCGTTGTGAATAATCAATAAGTTGGTCTTCACCAATCTTTCCCACATTAAAATAGCGAGCTTGCGGATGCGCCATCATCAGTCCGCTGACAGACGCATGCGGGTGCATGGCCCCATTCTCAGTAAGGGTGATGCCGATGCTCCCAAGATGGATCAGCTGGTCGATGATGAAATTAACCGACTGATCGGGTAGGGAGGGATAGCCCACTGCTGGTCGTATGCCTTGAAACTTCTCCAATAGCAGGTCGGTCATGCTGAGTTGTTCATCAGGCGCATAGCCCCACGCCTCTTTCCTGACATACAGGTGCAACTTCTCCACAGAAGCCTCCACCAAACGGTCGCACAGCGTTTGCACCAACAGCTTGCGATAAGCATCGTCTGTCTCTGACAAAGTCGAATCGTCAACAGTGGCAGCAAAAACACCCACCTTGTCAGGTATTCCCATCTCCACAGGTCGCACGAAATCGCTCAGACAGAGATACGGTTGTTCTTTCTGATCCACATGTTGCTGGCGGAGCAAGGGAAAAACAACACCCCCAATCAGCAGGTCATCGCCAGAAGCGTTCGCCTCGAACACCTGAAAGGCACATTTGCAAGTCAGCTTGCTCTCCAACTTGCCCAACATCTGATGGGCATCGTTCATCAACTTGACGGCTTCGCGAGCCTTGGCTTGATCCTCCTCAGAAAAACTATTCACCCAAGTGGTTTGGCAACCTATACAGTCATGCACCTGGGCAATAGCAGCATAGCGTGGAGCAAAACCCCACGCATGGAAGAAGTAGAGCCAGTTCACAAACTCTGCCACTTCCCCAACTCCGTACTCTACTATTTGTCCTTTTTTAATTTTCAATTGTCAATTTTCAATTGTCAATTAATTACGCGAGTTGGCAAACCGCTTTCATATAACCGTATGACTCGGCAATACCCATGAACGGATTATCCATATCCTTCTCGTACTCCAGGCTACACATACCGTCGTAGCCCACTTTGCGCATCATGCGCACGAAAGCAGGGAAGTCAATCTTGCCACGTCCCATCTCGATGCACTTGCCCTCTTTCGAGTTGTCCGTCTCATCCTTGATGTGCATGTCAAACACACGAGTGTGGTACTTCTCAAGGTCGGCCACAGGGTCGGCACCGTTGCGTAAGTCGTGCCCAATATCCAGACACATACCGATGTTAGGGTCGAGGTCCTTCACCTTATCCCAAATCACTGTAGCATCCTGATATACGTCCAAGTCGGGTCCATGCAGGTGGATGGCATATTTTATTTCAGGATATTCCTTGATTTTTTTGTCCACGTAAGGCAACAATTCGTAGGGAGGCACGCTAAGCATCACTTTGGCACCCACTTTGCGAGCGTAGGCAAAAGCCTTGTCCACCTCTTCCTCCGTATTCTGATAGATAGGCCCCACGCCGTAGCCCGTCACCCCATATTCCGCACACTTGGCATGAAATGCCTTGATCTGCTCGTCCGTAGCATCCAGTGGCAAGTGGAAATCCTTGATGCAGAGGTAGTGTATGTCACACTGCTGCAAGGTCTTCAGAGCCGTATCGATGTCAAACAGATGGAATGTCCAATCTGCACAACTCAGATGAAACTTGTTATCGGCAGCAGTGGTTTTAACCTCTTCCTCCTTTGCAGGAGCAGCGTTGCAACTGCTCATTGCCAGAGCAGCACCCCCTACCAATCCAGTTCTGATAAATGTTCTTCTTCCAATCTTCATGATATTTCAAATTTAAATATTCGTTTCAAGTTACCCCTCTGGCTCTTCGAGCCACCTCCCCTTTACATGGGGAGGAACTTTGGGTAGCTGCTCCCCTGGTATAGCCTCTCCTCTGTTGCTCCCCTGGTATAGCCTCTCCTCAGCTGCTCCCCTGGTATAGCTCCTTCTCAGCTGCTCCCCTGGTTAGGGGAGCTGTCAGCTTGCTGACTGAGGGGTTAATGGTTAATGGTCAATTCTTCCCCTCTAATATCTTCTATCGGAGCGCCATCAGCAAACGCCAAACGACCATTCACAAACGTCCGTTCTACTTTCCAATTGAAGCTGTGCCCCTCAAGAGGACTCCATTTGCATTTGCTTTGCAGGACCTCTGGCGTAACTTCCCAGGTGGTGTTTGTCCTCACTAACACCAGGTCGGCCTGATAGCCAGGACGGATAAACCCACGCTTCTCGATGTGATAGAGCAGGGCAGGGTTGTGGCACATCTTCTGCACCACCGTATCGAGGCTGATAACACCCTTGTCCACCAACTCCAGCATGCAGTTCAGCGAGAACTGAATGCTGGGCATGCCAGACATTGCCTTCAGGGCACCCCCCTGTTTCTCACTCAGCAAGTGCGGAGCATGATCGGTAGCCACCGTATCGAGCCGTTGGGTGTTCAAAGCTTGTTGCAAAGCCACTTGGTCGCCCATGCTCTTTACGGCAGGATTACACTTTATCTTAGCTCCTAATGTTTGATAATCAGTATCGTTAAACATCAGATGAGAGATACACACCTCCCCTGTAATGCGTTTCTGTGTCAATGGCTCATCAGACAGCAATGCCAATTCGCGAGCTGTAGAAATATGAGCGATATGCAGACGAGTCCCCGTTTCCTGCGCCAACTCTACCGCCAACTTCGACGAGAGCCAGCAAGCCTCCTCAGAGCGGATCATGGGGTGCATGCTGATGGGTGCATCACCATCAGGCCCCTTGTATTTTGCCGTATTCTCACTGATGGTATGCTGGTCTTCGCAATGTGCCATAATCAACATGTCCGTACCCCCAAAGATGTGGCGCAGACTCTCTTTTCTGTCCACCAGCATATTGCCCGTGCTCGAACCCATGAACAGCTTGATGCCAGGCACACGATGTTTGTCTAACTTGTCGAACAAGTCATAGTTGGTGTTGGTCGCTCCGAAATAGCAACTGTAGTTCACCAGACTATGCTGAGCAAAGTTCTCCATCTTCGCCTCCCAAGCCTCCAGCGTAGTGGTTTGTGGGTTCGTATTCGGCATATCCATCACCGATGTCACCCCCCCAGCCACAGCAGCCCTGCTCTCCGAAGTAATGTCCGCCTTGTGTGTCAGTCCAGGATCACGAAAATGCACATGCGAGTCAATGACGCCAGGAAGCAAGTAACAACCATTGCCATCTATCACAGTGTCGAAGTCCTCCAAATTATAGACCTCCCCCTCTACGATGGCCGAAATTACTTCCCCCTCCACGATGACGGCACCCAAGAATTGTCTGCCCTCATTCACTATTGTCACATGATGTATCAGTGTCCTTTGCATAGCTATCTATCTTATTCTTTCAAAAGCCAAAGATACATCATATAATTTGAATAATGAAAGAAAGTTCGAAAAAACTAAAAACCATTTGTCTTATTATTCTTGTTTTTTCAACAGTATTATATCATATAGTTCTGCGTTGTTTTTAACTTTCAAAAGTAAAAAATGAGTAGATTATTTGTTTTTTCAAAGTGAAATATATATATTTGCATGCAAAAGCGTACGAAATGGATAGATTGTATAAGACTTATGGCCGCCTGCTTGCGGAAACGAATTCGAGTTTTACCAGGTATCTTTATGAAAAGATAAACTGGGATAATAGGTTAATAGTGATTAAAGGTGCTAAGGGAGTCGGCAAGACAACGATGCTCCTTCAGCATATCCTACGCACATTTAAGGACAAGCAGAAGGCTCTTTATGCATCACTTGATCATATCTGGTTTGCTAATCATTCAATTCTTGACTTGGCAGAATATCACTATACGCATGGTGGTACTCACTTGTTTCTGGACGAGGTACATAAGTACAAAGGGTGGCAACAAGAAATCAAAAACATCTATGATTCCTATCCGCAGTTACACATCGTGGTAACAGGTTCATCTATGCTGAAATTGGAGGAGTCGCTGATGGGTGATCTTTCGCGCCGTCATCGCCAATACACCCTTGAGGGATTGTCATTCAGGGAATACCTGCAGTTGGAGCAAGTAGTTCAGTTGCCTGTTCTCTCTTTAGAAACGATTCTGATCGACCATTTCATGCAGGCATCAGAAATCACGTCGAAGGTTAAGGTGCTGCATCATTTTGAGAAATATCTTGAAACGGGTTATTATCCCTTTTATCGCGAGGAAGGAGACGGTTTTGTTGACCGCCTACAGCAGGTGATAGAAACCATCGTTACCAGCGAGATACCCTCGGTGAGCAATATTGAATACGATTCTGTCTATAAGGCCAAGCAGCTACTGGCGGTATTGGCAGAAAGTTCGCCTTACACCTTGAACATATCTGGACTCTGCGTCACGTTACAAGCATCACGCAATAATGTGTTGAAACTCATCGACCTGATGGATAAGGCGGCATTGGTGCGCCGACTTTATTCTGTTGATACTGGGATGAACATGCTGACGAAGCCTGAAAAGGTTCTGTTCTACAATACAAACTTGATGCACTGTCTGACCCCACATGTCGATGAAGGGACAATGCGTGAGACATATTTTGCATCGCAGGTGGGTGTCGGTCACAAACTATCAATGCCTAAACAAGGTGATTTGATTGTAGATGGAAGATGGCTTTTTGAAGTAGGAGGAAAGAATAAAGGTTTCAAACAGATTAAAGGAATTGAAGACAGCTACGTTGTTAGCGATGGTATCGATATAGGTCACGGCAAGAAGATTCCGCTTTGGCTTTTTGGTCTGCTCTATTAAGGATATATATAGAAAGAATATCACTTACATATTATCGCTGCTTTATGGGCAGTAAGGATATTGAACAATACCCTAAGTTTGAGATATGATAATTATTAGTTATGATATTAAAGACGATAAACTGAGGACACGATTCGCCAAGATGTTGCGATCACAAGGTGCAATACGCCTGCAGTTCTCAGTTTATGAGGTGAACAATACTCAGCGTGTTATTGACAACATCAAGACAAAGATTGTCGGAACATACAGCAAGCTGTTCACTGGCGCTGACAGCGTTATGATATTCAATACATCTAAAGAAAGTGTTCAAAAGTTCGGTAATGCAATCCATCGTGATTCTGAAGTGGTGTACTTTTGAAACAAACCTCGGTCTCTACATGTTTTTGAGTATGACAAAAATGCTGGTTTATAGAGAGATATTAGATGTTGAGTGATGGGGTGGGGTGTAATTGCTCTTTGAAATAATTCCATATTTTCTTGACTGTTAACAAAAAAAATGATACCTTTGTCAAATGTTAGGCTATAGGCCACTAATAATTTCTACTATCGTAGATATGTGATACGATACAATGCCCTGCCTTTTGGCTATAGGCCACTAATAATTTCTACTATCGTAGATCCTGATCACGTGTGTTCAACGCCATGCCGGGCTATAGGCCACTAATAATTTCTACTATTGTAGATATCTTCCTCGCTCCACTCTTGTAAGACAAAGATTAGCGAGATGACTGGTGCAAAGGTGCTGACTCCTCGAAGTAGCACGCCAGTAAAGAGCGAGGAAGAGCCAGAAGAAGTGGCACCTCATGTGCCAACAAAGCACATCGAGAATGCGACGAAAGGCATGAAAGTGACGTTCCCTGATGGTACCGTCATCTAGCATCGCCAAGCTATCAACACCTTCATCGATGCTCTTAGGGAAATTGGTCTGGAGCGCATCCCTGCCGTAGGCATCCAGCATGGTAATGGCTATAATCTCGTCAGCAAAAATAAACGTCCCACAATGCTAGGCCGCATCTGGCAGCATGAATGTGATGGCTGGTACATCTATTCCAACATCAGCACTTGCACCAAAGCCGAAGACCTAAAGCGTATCTCTGACCATTATCATCAAAGGCTAAAGATAGAAGATGGCAAGCCTAGATAGATAAAGAAAAACAAATCCGCCCTTGCAAGAGCAGAATGCAAGGGCGGATGAATTATATTGCTTTTAGTGTGAACGCCATACCAAAGTTAATCATCTGTCCGCTATCTACATATTTTTGCCAAGCGTCTTCATTGTGGCTGATATCAGAAATCTTGGTGGAGTTTTCTGACTTGAAACGCTGATAGATAGTCTCCAGTATTTTCAGTTCGTCATCTGTAAATTCTGCAAGGTCTGGAGATAGGGTAGAAACGAGTTTGGTTCCCTCTGCGCCTGAATCAAAATGCACTATTTCTTGCTGGATGTCATCATAGAAACTGTATATTCTGTCCCAACGAACGGGAACAGGATCACGTTGGATGGCTTTATATGCAAGACCGCTCATGCCCTTGCTCGTCATCTTATAACTATAGAAATCGGTATAGAACAACAGTTTGTTCATCATGGTGAAGAACACTCCATTATACCTCTCTATGTAGAAAAGGATGATGTTCTTAAGTTTGCTGATGGACTGGGTTGCATAGCCGTTGAAAATGTCCCTGCGAGTGCCGTTGAAAATGTAGTCCATGAAAAACACTTCATTGGCATCCGTCTTGAAAGCTTTCACCTTATTAAGTATCTTGATATATTCGTCTTCCTCAAATTGGTTTCTGGCATTGAGGACGAAACTCTCAAAGATGTGAGGATCCTGAATGGACATCAGAATCTTTCCGTTGGCCTCGCTGGGCATATCTCCATTTTCATATAAACGATACTGGTTATCGCCAAATCCAAGAATCTGTGACATCTTGGATGCGGGCAAACCATAGCGCTGACGAATTCGCTTGATTTCGTCAGGGAAGGGGATTCCGTATTTGGCTCGGTACTGGTTGTAAACTTGGCCAATATTCACTTCATCTAATGCAGTCGTGGTGAAACGTTCCTTTGTTTCATCACATTCATAGAACTGATGTATGTATTGGAACTTTTCCTTACGGAATGTCAGTTCTGCTAATTCTTGTCGGAGGGTTGCATGGCCTCCTGAAAATGGGCTTTGCATAATCGTCCTTATTTAAATGGGTAATTCATTGGGTGTTCTGCTATGTGAAATGAAATACATAATGCACTCGCTCCCTTGCCCAACGTAATCTTAATATAAACTTCCTGTCCTTTTACATCTTTTCCAAAGACCCACATTTCACCGCATTGGTTGAGTGTGTCAATGACAGGTCCTTCAGAGTAGTCATGGACTTCAAGATTAATGATGATGGTGTCACGGTACTTTGGAGTGATTTCCAAATCGACCAGTGTCTGGGCATTCTTACCTCTGTCATCTCTATATATGATTCCGAAGACTTTGATTTTTTCCTTCATTTGATAAAGGAACCTTTGCACTTCTTCTTTTGTTGCCATTTAGATGCTTTAATTCAATTCTGCTGCAAAATTAAACTTTTTAGTTGAGATATCAAAGAAAAATGACTAATATTTTATGATAAAGTTGAAAAGTATTTGTTTCTCCAACTTGGAATCCAACAGCCATTGGACTTGGCCATCTATTCTGCAGCAATAATCAATCCAATCACCTCCGAGTAGCTCTTCCTACCAGCCTCCACCTTGTTGTATTTTAAGTACAAGTCGTACAGATAGTCCTGCACCTTGCCAAAGTTTTCGTTGTATTTCGCTTCCCAATAAGTCATATCAGACGCTAGTAGCGACTTGATTTCAGGTCGCAGATCCTCATACAGCGCATTATAGTCGCCCTCGCTCAGCAGCATCCTGGCATTGTTGAACACATGTCCTAAGATTGAGTAATACCCACTAAAGCGGATGCCCTTGTCCGTCGATTGCGTGGTGGCCAGATAAGCGTAGAAGTTCGCCTCACCCTCCGACGTAATGCCCTGCAAGTGCGCATATTCATGCGCATAGGTAGCAGCATAGTCGTGCGGCAACACATCACCGTTCAGGGTAAACTCACAGAAGAACGGCGCCATGCTTCCTGTTACCCCCACCATCGAAGCCAGAGGTGTGTAGAGCATGGTCTTGACTTGCGGATTTACGATGCGAATGCGGTTGACCCCTTGCAACTTATAAGCCGCCATCACATTCTCCTTCACCTTCTCCACATCCTTAGTCTCCACCATTGTATAGTTGCTGTTCAGTGCCTCGATATATCGTTTGGCAAAGTCCTTGAACAACTGTTCGTCGTAAGCCACAGGTGCCGTGTTGGTGCGTTGGTAGTAGTTCGGTTGTCCATAGTTCAACCCCCAAGCCCAGTAAAACCACACAAACAGCCAAAGCAAGTACTCTACCACATTCCCCATCACCCTCCAGAACTTCTTCTTGGGATGCACCAAAGCATAGAGCGGGTAGAGGACGATCCAGGCGATGCTCAGCATCACCAGTACCTCACTGATGCTGAAAGGAATCCATGAAGAGAGGTTCGCCAGTGCCGTACCCACCCACGGATAGATATGCTTTGCATACAGCTCGTTACCCCCTGGCACCACCATCATTGCAATGGTAGCCACCAGCAAGATCCCCAATATCCATCTCCTATAGTTCGTTTTATGCTGTTTGCTTTTCATATAGTCCTTGTTCTTGTATTGTTAGCCGAGTTTGATGATTCTTTTTTGCAAAGATAGAAATAAATGAGGAAAAATTGCAGGAAATTATTAATTTTGCAGCAAGCACGGTAATGACCTTATCTGTGTGTAATCAAACAGAGCTATGAACATCATGAGAACATTGACAATCATTGCCGTAGGGTTGTTCATGACAACTGCATCGGCACAAGAGAACGTGCAGCCACAGGTTATCATATCATACGAAGGCAAGTCCGTTACAACTGAAGGAAAGACCTTTACAACGCTGAAGGAACTCCCGATAACGAGTGTGAAGAACCAGTATCGCAGTGGTACATGCTGGGACTTCGCTACGCTGGGTTATTTAGAGAGTGAGATACTGCGTAAGACAGGCAAGACCTACGACCTGTGCGAGATGTTTGTGGTAAACAAAGACTATATGGATTGCGCCACGCATTATGTGCGCATGCATGGCTATAGCCAGATTTCGGAGGGTGGCTCTTGTGAAGATGTGCTTGAGGTGATTCGCCAGCATGGCATCTGTCCTGAGGAAGCTATGCCTGCACCAGGTTCGCTGACAGGCGACTCGTTGGCAAACTTCAAGGTGTTTTTCCCCGAACTGGAACGTACCGTCAGTAGCATCGTATGGAATGAGGGGAAGCTCGAGCTGAACCGATTTACTACAGAAGAGCAGGCCCCTTTGAGAAACCCAGCACCCAAGCCACATTGGCAAGATAGCGTGCAAGCCGTCATCGACCAGTATGTAGGAGCATGCCCTGAGACATTTGTTTATGAAGGAAAGATGTACACCCCGAAGACCTTCGCAGAAAGCCTTGGCCTCGACCTCAACGACTATGTGAGTCTGACCAGCTACACCCATCATCCATTCAACCAGTGGTTTGTCATCGAGTCACCCTATAAATGGCGACTCAAGCCCAGCTACAACATCCCCATCGAGCAATTGATGGATATCCTCGACCAGACACTGGATGCAGGCTATACAGTAGCTTGGGGAGGCGATGTCTCAGGCGATTTCTATCGTAACCAGTCGCTGGCCTACTTGCCCGATGGAGTGACACCTACCCAGGAGATGCGTCAAGAGCAGTGGAACAACTGGGAGTTTACCTACGACCACGTAATGCTGATATATGGCAAGGCCGTCGATGAGCAAGGCAAGCCCTATTATCTGGTCAAGAACTCTTGGGGAACGAACTATCCGTACAAAGGCACCTGGTACATGTCGCGCGACTACATCGCACTTAACACTACCTACTTGTTCTTAAACCGTCACGCCCTTTCTGCAGATCTCCAGAAAGTTGTAGCGTAATAGAGACCTGTAAAGTGTTGTTGAAAAGAATATTCAAGTTTAACTAAAATAGTTGTTATTATGAAAAAGTTATTGATTTTTAGTCTTTTGCTTGCGATGGCTTCATCTGTTTTCCCCCAGGTAGGCAATGAGTGGAAAGAAATAAAGCCAGAAGAGATTGGTATAAACCCCATCAATTTATTTAAAGACGGATTGGCACTCACTGTACAGGATGGTGAGAAAGCCAACTCTATGATGCTGACGATGGGAACCTTAGGTTATTTCCGCGGAAAAGGCATGCTTGCCATGTATGTAAACGAAAGTCGCTATACTTATGACTTGCTGATGAAGAATCCTTATTTTACGGTTGAAGCATTCCCAGAGGCATATAATGAGCATCTGCGCTATTTGGGCACACATTCGGGTAGGGACGGCTCCGACAAGATTAAAGATGCCGGACTGACAGCCAGCAAAACAGCAGAGGGAACACCTTATATTCTTGAGGGCAACCTGCTTATCGAGTGCCGTCTGGTCTATACTGGCTCATGGGATGAGGATAAGTTGGATGATAGCATCAAGGCTTCTTATTACCGAGACGGTGTTCGTCGCCCCATGCACCAGCAACTGCTTGCTGAAATCCTCCATGTTTGGGTGAAGGAATGAATGTTTAGCAATGACAATAGAGAACTGAGACTGTGTGATATTATTTTTTGAACAGGGAATCCCACTTCAGCTGGATGACACCGAACATGGCTTCGCCAAAGATGCTGCTGTTCATCTTGGAGGTGCCTTCCTTGCGGTTGACGAAGATAACGGGCACTTCCTTGATGCGGAAGCCGAGCTGCCAAGCGGTGAACTTCATCTCTATCTGGAAGGCATAGCCTTTGAAACGGATCTTGTCGAGGTCCATCATCTGCAACACTTTCTTGCGATAGCAAACAAAGCCTGCAGTGGTGTCGTGTACTGGGATGCTGGTGATGAGACGAACATACTTGGAGGCGCAATAGCTCATCAACACACGACTCATAGGCCAATCTACCACATTGACACCAGATACATAGCGAGAACCAATAGACACATCAGCACCTTCATGGGCACAGGCGTCATATAATCGGGGAAGGTCATCAGGATTGTGACTGAAGTCGGCATCCATCTCAAAGATATAGTCGTAGTCGTGCTCCAACGCCCACTTGAAACCTGCAATATAAGCAGTGCCAAGACCTAACTTGCCCGTACGCTCAATCATATAGAGACGCTCGGGAAACTCGTCCTGCATGCGCTTTACAATAGCTGCCGTGCCATCGGGAGAGTTGTCTTCAACGACTAAAATGTGAAAGCCGTGCTCAAGGGCAAAGACGGCCCTGATAATCTTCTCGATGTTCTCGCACTCGTTGTAAGTGGGGATGATTACTATGCTGTCGTTTACTTTATGCATGTTAGTTTTTTTGTTTATCGGTGACAAATGTAGCCATTTTTGTTTTACTAACTCCAATATTCGGCTGATTTTTCACTTATTTTAGAAAAAAATGGTATATTTGCATCAATAACCTAACTAATAAATGAAAGACATTTATGAAAGAAAATTCCATTTCTAGAAGAAACTTCCTGCGTGGCGCATCGGCTGTGGCTATGGCCAGTGTCTTGCCCGGTTCGGTGATGGCTGCTGAGAAAGAGGCTGCAGTGGCCGATACGACTGCAAAGGCAGCTGTTCGCAAGGGTCCGAAGAGGGGTGTTTCGTTCTATAGCTATTCTGCCGAATTCGGCTTTGAGAAAAACCTGGAAGATTGCTTCGAGGATGTGCATGACATGGGCGCTCATGGCATTGAAATCTTGGCTAATGCGCATATTGCCAACTATCCATACCCTACAGAGGAGTGGGTGAACAACTGGTGGGCACTGTGCAAAAAGTTTGATATTGAGCCTGTAGAGTATGGCCATTGGTTGGATTGCAGGTTGTATCAGGACCGTTTGCTTGACGTGGATGAGGCTGTTGAGTTCCTGAGTCGTGATTTGCATCTGGCACATCGTCTGGGTTTTAAGTTCCTGCGTACCAAGATGACGGTGAAGGATGGTCAGTTGGCTCCTATCGACAATTGGCAGGACATCATTCTGAAGGCGTTACCGCTGGCTGAGCGCTTGGGACTGGTGATGTTGCCTGAGATACATACGCCTTCGAGCTTGACGGAGGGCTTTATCAACGATTATGTGGACTTTATCAAGAAGACGGGTACCAAGAACTTTGGCTTGAACATTGATTTTAGTGTGTTCCGTACTACTCGTGGTCGTGAAACACCAGGTCAGACTGCTTATTACAGCAAGCCTGAGGACATAATTCCTCTGTTGCCTTACATCTATTGCTGTCACGCTAAGCTGTTCCACATGAGCGATGACTTCCGTGAGACAGAGATTCCATACGAAGAAGTACTGAAAATCATGATTGACCACAACTGGGACGGCTACCTGCTGAGCGAATATGAGGGTAGCGACAAGTATGACCAGGGTTACGAGGTGGGTCAGACCTTGCGCAAGCAACACATCATGATGAAGAGAATATTGGGTGAATAAAAGCGTAGGAGGAAACATTATGGAGAAACAAGTTATACAATCTGTAGGATTTAGGAATATCAGCGAAGGGGGCAAGGTAACTGGCTTCCAGGTGAAGATTCGTCTGCCTTATTACAGAGGCGTGTTCTTGAGTCAGGTAAAGGTGGGCTCTATCGTGGTGGATGGTGAGGAAATCACCAAAGACCATATTCTGTGGCGTCTGAATGGTGCCGACTATACTTGGCAGGAAATGCTGAAGTCGGGCAACGTGCACTGGAACCCACTGGAACTGGTGACACTGATTGTGGATAAGCCAGGTGGCTTGAAGCAGGGGTATCACGACCTGAAATACAGCTATGCGTGCACCCACTCGTATATGCCGCCAATCATGGAGGACCTGATGCAGCCGGATAAGGAGGAGACTGTGTATCTGGTGGAGTTTGGTCATATCCACAACACCCGTCGTTTGATCATTGTATAAGTCAAAAATTGACTACGTCCTATTTCGTCGCGACTCGGCAGAGTTCAAGCAAGCTTGACTCTGCCCTCGCTGCTTCGAAAAATGGTAATAATAATATGCGAAGCTCCTCATTTAGTGGGGAGCTTTATTTATAAATCAATCATTTAACAAATATGAATAAAAGGCTGATATTAACAGGATTGTGTGTAACGTGTATGAACGCATTTTTGTGGGCTCAACAGGTGGTGAGTTACACCACTGACGTTACACGAACATGGGACATGACCTTGGGACAAACCACACTGGGAACCTCGAAAAGTGAGGTGCCTGAAATACAAATCAACCCCTCGGTGCGCTATCAGGAAATCGATGGATTCGGGGCTGCTATCACTGGCTCTACGGCTTACAACCTGTCGCTCATGCCAGCTGAGGCAAGGCACCAGTTCCTGCAAGAAACCTTTGCCCCTGACAAGTTTGGTTTCAGCTATGTGAGGGTGAGCATTGGGTGCTCGGATTTCTCGCTGAGCGAATATACCTTGTGCGACGAGCCTGGCATTGAGCATTTTGCACTGACGGTGGAGGAAACCAAGTATGTGATTCCTGCGCTGAGGGAGATATTGGCCATTAATCCTGCGCTGAAGATAATGGGTACGCCGTGGACGTGTCCGAAGTGGATGAAGGTAAAGGACCTCGATACGCTTGAGCCTTTCGACTCGTGGACGAGCGGACAACTGAACCCTGCGTATTATGATGATTATGCGCAATATTTCGTGTTGTGGATACAGGCGATGCAACAGGCTGGGGTGCCTATCTACTGTGTGACACCTCAGAATGAACCGTTGAATCGTGGTAACTCGGCTTCGCTGTTTATGGGTTGGAAAGAACAACAGGCTTTTGTGAAGCAGGCATTAGGCCCTGCCTTGCGCAAAGCGGCTTTGCCTGTAAAGATATATGCTTTTGACCACAATTACAATTATGACAATATGGCTGACCAGCAGCAATATCCTTTGCATATCTACGAAGATGCGGAAGCCGCAAGGTTCTTTGCTGGGGCGGCTTATCACAACTATGGGGGCCAACCTGCTGAGTTGTTGCGCATACAGCGTGAGGCGCCTGATAAGGAGTTGGTGTTCAGTGAAGCCAGTATCGGTACGTGGAACAATGGTAGGGACCTGGAGAAGTCGCTCTTGAGGGATGTGGAACAACTGGGTCTGGCCACCGTAAATGGCTGGTGCAGAGGCTCTGTGGTGTGGAACCTGATGCTGGACAACGATCGTGGTCCACATCGTGGTGAGGGGGCTTGTGCCACTTGTTATGGGGTGGTGGACATTGATAATACTGACTACACAATCATTACGCGCAACTCGCATTTCTATGCGATGGCGCACATGAGTGTGGCAGCAAAGCCTGGGGCTTATCGTATTGCAACCAACGAGCATGCTGGTGAGGGTCTGACTTATGCTGCTTTTATCAATCCAGATGGCTCCTATGGTTTGGTGGTGAGCAATCGTGGGGAGGCTCGACAAGTGAATGTGAAACTAAATGCTGATGCTGCTTTTGTGGCTGATTTGCCTGCAAAGGCAGTGGTTTCTTATAGCTGGAAATAATGAAGATAATTGTTGCCATAGATTCTTTTAAGGGTTGCCTTACCTCTGTGCAGGCCAATGCTGCTGCTTGTCGAGGTGTGTTGCAGCAACATCCTGAAGCTGAGGTGCTAAAGATTCCTGTGAGCGATGGGGGCGAGGGGTGGACGGAGGCTTTTCATGCTGCCTTAGGGGGCGAACTGAAGCAGGCGGAGGTGCTTGACCCGTTGATGCGGCCTATAGAGGCTTGTTACCTGAAGAAAGACGAGTTGGCTGTGATTGAGATTGCCAAAGCCAGTGGACTGACTTTACTGGCGCCTGAAGAACGCAATCCGCTGATGGCTTCTACCTATGGTACAGGACAACTGATTGCTGATGCCATCAGGCAGGGATGCCAACGCTTTATTGTGGGCCTGGGGGGCAGTGCTACCAGTGATGCGGGCATGGGAATGCTGCAAGCACTATCGGATGCCTTTGCGAATGGACAGCATCTATCTAAAGTGGATTTCTTGCGCGATATGCAGTTTAGCATAGCTTCTGATGTGACCAACCCACTTTATGGACTTATGGGTGCAGCTCATGTGTTTGGTCCGCAGAAAGGGGCTACGCCAGCGATGGTGGAAGAGTTGGACAGGCGTGCCATGTTGTTTGCTGAGCAATCGGCCTTGCACGATGGGTACGACTGTTCTCATCAACCTGGAGCAGGTGCTGCTGGTGGTCTGGGTTATGCTTTCTTGCAATATCTGCATGCCGACCAGCGATTGGGTATCGACTTGCTGTTGGATACCATCAATTTTGATAAACTATTGGAAAATACAAACTTAGTGATAACTGGCGAGGGGGCTTCTGATGCACAGACACTGATGGGGAAGTTGCCTTTCGGCATTATGCAACGGGCTAAGAGGCAGGGGGTATCTACAGCGCTGATTGCTGGAAGGATTACTGACAAAGAGACGTTGCTCTCGGCTGGCTTCGCTCAGGTGATGTGTATCAATCCTGATGGCTTGCCTTTGGAAGAGGCTATGAAAGTGGAGGTGGCAGAAAGAAATATAACACATACAACGGGTTGCTTGGTTAAATGACGGAATTTTTGTAATTTTGCACCCTGAAATGAAGATAGATGAACTACAACAACTGTTGGTGAAGCATCCGCAGGTGGCGGCGATGGGCCAACTGATTGAACAAGGAAAAGTAAAACACATTTATTGCGGGGGTCTGAAGGCTTCGGCCTCTTCTGTGTATGCCTCTGCCTTAATAGGAAACACGCATTGTCCCTTTGTGTTTATCTTGGGCGACCTTGAAGAAGCAGGTTATTTTTATCATGACCTTACCCAAGTTTTGGGTGATGAACAGGTACTGTTCTTCCCTTCGTCGTTCCGCAGGGCTATCAAATACGGACAAAAAGATGCTGCCAACGAGATATTGCGCACTGAGGTGCTGAGCCGTCTGCAGAAGAATGTGGCCAACCTGTTTGTGGTGACCTATCCTGATGCGTTGGCCGAGAAAGTGATAGCACGTAAGGAGTTGGATGAGAAAACTCTCAATATCAGGGTGGGCGACCAACTGGATATGAAGTTTGTGACCGACTTGCTGCAGCAATATGGTTTTCAATATACGGATTATGTCTATGAACCAGGACAGTATGCCCAGCGTGGCAGTATCATCGACGTGTTCTCGTTCTCATCGGAATATCCTTATAGAATAGATTTCTTCGGTGATGAGGTGGACAGTATCCGTACCTTCGAGATAGAAAGTCAGCTGTCGAAGGAGAAGAAAGACAATGTGGTGATTGTGCCTGACCTCAGTGCGGGATTGTCGCGCAAGGGGGATGGGGGAATGGTGTCGTTCCTCGACTTCCTGCAACCTGAGACAATGGTGGTGATGCGCGATTTGTTCTGGTTGCGTGAGCGTATTCAGCAGGTGCATGATGAAACCCTTTCTGAACAAGCTGTAAAAGCGCGAGAGGCGGAAGAACAGGGGATGCTGGTGCTCGATGGGAAGATTATTGATGGCGAGATCTTTATGCGTAAGGTGTTGCAATACCGCAGGATGGAGATTGGTGTCAAGCCTACTGGCACGCCTGAGGCATCACTGATGTTTGATACGGATGTGCAACCTATCTTCCACAAGAATTTCGACTTGTTGAGTGAGCGCTTGCAGCAATATATGCAGGATGGCTATCGTTTGTTTATCTGCAGCGACAGCAAGAAACAGACGGAGCGTATCAAGGCTATCTTTGAAGATAGGGGTGACAACATAGAATTTACTGCTGTTGAGAAGACGATTCATGAGGGATTTGTTGACCATCAGCAACGCATGTGTGTGTTCACCGACCATCAGATATTCGACCGTTTCCACAAGTATAACCTCAAGAGCGACAAGGCACGTAGTGGTAAGATTACACAGAGTCTGAAAGAACTAAACGAATTCCAACTGGGTGATTATGTGGTGCATACCGATCATGGCGTGGGGCGTTTTGCGGGGTTGGTGCGCATTCCTAATGGCAACACTACACAGGAGCTAATCAAGCTGGTGTATCAGAACGAGGATGTGGTGTTTGTGTCTATCCATTCGCTACATAAGGTGTCGAAATACAAGGGTAAGGACGGTGAAC
Organism: Bacteroidaceae bacterium; assembly: GCA_017442855.1. Classification (GTDB taxonomy): domain Bacteria; phylum Bacteroidota; class Bacteroidia; order Bacteroidales; family Bacteroidaceae; genus Bacteroides. Next base: position 70,039 of record JAFSPM010000045.1, read on the forward strand.
CACCCCGACTGAATAAATTGGGCTCTGGGGCTTGGGAACGCATCAAGGACAGGACCAAGACCAAGATAAAAGACATTGCTCGCGATTTGATAAAATTGTATGCTGCCCGTAGGGATGAAAAGGGTTTCGCCTATAGTCCTGACAGCTTTATGCAGAAGGAGCTGGAGGCTTCGTTCCTCTACGAAGATACACCTGACCAGAGCAAGGCTACCGCTGAAGTGAAGGCTGATATGGAGAGCGATCGTCCTATGGACCGTCTGGTGTGTGGGGATGTGGGCTTTGGTAAGACAGAGGTGGCCATCAGAGCGGCTTTCAAAGCGGTGAGCGACAACAAACAGGTGGCTGTGCTGGTGCCCACTACCGTATTGGCTTACCAGCATTATCAGACATTCAAGGAACGTCTTAAGGATATGCCTTGCAGGGTGGACTATCTCAGCCGTGCCCGTTCGGCTAAGGATACCAAGCAGATTATTAAGAACTTGGCAGAGAACAAGGTAAACATTCTGATTGGTACCCACAAGATCTTGGGCAAGGAGGTGAAATTTAAGGACTTGGGATTGCTGATTATCGACGAGGAGCAGAAGTTTGGCGTGAGTACGAAAGAGAAGCTGCGCCAACTGAAGGAGAATGTGGATACCCTTACGATGTCGGCCACTCCGATACCCAGAACCTTGCAGTTCTCGTTGATGGGAGCTCGTGACCTCTCCGTCATTCAGACACCTCCTCCTAACCGTTATCCCATACAGACGGAGGTGCATACCTTCAATGAGGAACTGATAGCCGATGCGATTAATTTTGAGATGAGCCGTAACGGACAGGTCTTCTTTGTTAACAACCACATCTCTAACTTGGAGATGCTGAAGGCTGTGATTCTGAAACATATACCCGATTGTCGCGTTGCCATCGGACATGGCCAGATGGATCCTGTGGCTTTGGAAGAGATTATCCTGGGCTTTGTGAACTACGACTATGACGTGCTGATATCTACTACCATTGTGGAGAACGGTATCGACATTCCGAATGCGAACACCATCATCATCAATGATGCGCAGAACTTCGGATTGTCCGACTTGCACCAGATGCGAGGCAGGGTAGGACGAAGCAACAAGAAGGCGTTCTGTTACTTGTTGGCACCCCCGTTATCGACACTGACACAGGAGGCACACCGTCGTCTGCAGGCCATCGAGAACTTTGCGGGTTTGGGTAGTGGTATTCATATTGCTATGCAGGATCTTGACATTCGTGGTGCTGGTAATATGCTGGGTGCCGAACAGAGCGGGTTTATTGCCGATGTGGGCTATGAGACCTATCAGAAGATTCTGGGTGAGGCTGTTCACGAACTCAAGATGGATGAGTTCAGCGAGTTGTTTGCCGAGGAGAACAGTAAGAATGAAGCTGACAAAGGTGAACACTATGTGGATGAATGTCAGATAGAGAGCGATCTCGAGTTGCTGTTGCCAGCTAGTTATGTGACGGGTAGCAGCGAACGTATGTTGCTGTATCGTGAGCTCGATAATCTTTCAACGGATAAAGATGTGGAAAATTTCAAAATCAAATTGTTAGATAGATTTGGACCTATTCCGCAAGAGACGGAGGAGTTATTGCGCATTGTTCCTCTGCGTAAGTTGGCGGCAAGGTTGGGTGTCGAGCGTATCTTCTTGAAGGGTGGACGCATGACGCTGTTCTTGGTGTCGAATCCTGAGAGCCCTTATTACAAAGGTGCTGTATTTGGCAAACTTATCGACTATATGATGAAATACACTCGTCGTTGTGAACTGAAGGAGCGCAATGACCATAAGCGTTCGATGCTGGTGAAGGATGTCGGTAGTGTGGAGCAGGCGCTTAACGTTCTTCGCGAAATCTACGCTATGGCTTAACTACACTTTCTTTTTGATGATAAAACTGTCTGAGTTTCTTCCACTAAAAATCACTCACGTTTTCCTAAACCGCAAAAACTCGCTTCGCTCAAACAGGTTTGCGTTTTTATACGGAAAACTTTACAGAATCTTGGTTGCACCTCTGCATAGCTCAAGCAAGCTTGGCTCTGCGTTCGGTTTGCACAAGTTTTCCCGATTTTCTTAACGCTGCAGAAACATATGTCAGTTTTATTCATCAAAAATAGAATAGTTTGACTCTGCCCTCGCTGCTCCAAAAAGCTTCAACGCTTCCCGTAGAGTTTGTCGATTAAGTCGGGACGATGAATGCGACGAAGTTCGTTGATGATTTCGCGCCGTTGCTCAGGCTGGTACCAGAAAAAGAAAAGGCGCTGAGCCAGTTTCTCGCGTTGGGTTCTTGCACTGAACACAGGATCTAAGGTATAAGGATGGAAACCTGTGTACCATGTTTCTGTTGATACCGTCATGGGGGTAGGTGTGAAGTCTTGCACTTGTTCCAGGTGAAAATCCAACCGTTTTGTGATTACAGCCAATTCGGCCATATCTTCTTCTTTACAGCCAGGGTGACTGCTGATGAAATAAGGAATGATCTGCTGTCGCAGGTTCTCTTGCGTGTTGATGCGGTCGAATATTTTCTTGAATTCCTCGAACAGCTTGAACGAAGGCTTGCGCATAAGGTAGAGCACATCGTCGCTGGTATGTTCGGGAGCAACCTTAAGTCGTCCGCTAACATGTTTGGTAATCAATTCTTTGGTGTATTGGCGATTGGCTTTGTTCACCTCCTCATTTTCATTGCGGTGTAGCAGTAAGTCGTAGCGTATACCACTACCAATAAAGCTTCTCTTGATTTCAGGAAGCGCATCCACTGCATGGTAGATATCCAGTAGCGGACGGTGGTCGTTGTTCAGGTTCTTGCACACTGTGGGGTGGGCACACGATGGGCGTTTGCACTTCTTGCACAACTCCAGGTTCTTGCCGTGCATGCGATACATGTTGGCCGAAGGACCACCCAAGTCGCTGAGGTATCCTTTGAAATCGGGCATCTGTATCACCTTCTTCACCTCTTTCAAGATGCTCTCCTTACTACGACTCACAATGAATTTTCCCTGGTGGGCAGATATGGTGCAGAAGGCACAACCTCCGAAGCAACCTCTGTGCAGGTTGATGCTGAACTTAATCATATCGTAGGCAGGAATGCGCTTGCCCTTATACTTGGGATGTGGCAAACGGGTATAGGGTAGGTCAAACGAGTGGTCAAGCTCTGCTTCCGTCATAGGCGGGTAGGGCGGGTTTACCACTACGGTCTGTTTACCAGTGCGTTGCAAGATACGCTGGGCACTCCATTTGTTGCTTTCCTCCTCGATATGTCTGAAATTAGCTGCTTCCTTTTTCTTGTCTTTCAGACATTCCTCGTGCGAATAAAGCACAATGTCTGTATCTTGTGGTTGGATGTCGTTTGTCAGATAGGCAATCTGTGGGGTATCAGTGAGCGGTTCACCTCGTTCTAATTTGCGTGCTACCTCCACCACAGTTTTTTCTCCCATGCCATACATCAGTAAGTCGGCACCGCTATCCACCAGGATGCTGGGGCGCACGCGGTCTTCCCAATAGTCGTAGTGGGTAAGGCGTCGCATGCTGGCCTCGATGCCTCCTAAGAACACAGGGGTGTCAGGATATAACTGTTTGAGGATTTTGGTGTAAACAATGCTGGGATAATCAGGACGCATATCTGTACGTCCATCGGGTGTATAAGCATCTTCGTGCCTAATGCGCTTATTGGCAGTATATTTGTTGACCATACTGTCCATGCATCCTGGACTAATGCCAAAGAACAAACGTGGCTTACCCAGTTTTTTGAAGTCGCGCAAATCGTCTCGCCAGTTGGGTTGTGGCACAATGGCTATCTTGAGTCCTTCTGCCTCGAGTATTCGACCGATAACAGCTGCACCAAACGAAGGGTGGTCCACATAGGCGTCACCGCTGAACAGTATCACGTCCAGCTCGTCCCATCCCCTCAGTTCTACCTCTTTCTTGGTAGTGGGTAACCAATCGGTTAAGTTGTTCATGTTTAATCAGTCAAGACGCTCATGCGTTGTCAGTCAATGGGTGTTCTTCATCCCAAGAGGCGTAAAGTGCCATTAACTTTTGCAAGCCAAAAGCTTTCATGTTATCGTGATAAATCACATTGATACATAAGTTCAGCAAGTCTTTGATATCGCCATTCTCTGCAGCGATGAGTGATCGAACGCCGAGTTTCAGTTTCTCAAGCACGCTTTCATCTACAAAACCATTACTATCGGTCAGGTTGTTAAACAACCCATATTTACGAATGGTGGCCAGGTGCTCGTCGCTGATCTGCATTGAGCGTGTACCACTTTGGTTAGTCTGTATGGTGTACATATTTATATTGATTTAATTCTGCACAAATATACACATATTATTTGAATAATCAACCCACGGCCTGTTTCAATTGTTGTAAAGCCTGTTGCAACACACTGCGTGGACATCCTACATTCAGGCGCATAAAGCCTTTACCCTCTTTGCCGAACATGGTGCCGTCGTTGAGTGCCAGATGGGCCTTATCTACAAAGAGATTCACCAACTCTTCCTGACTAAGTCCCAGTTGGCGCCCATCCAGGAACACCAGATATGAGGCTTGTGGTTTCAACATTTTGATGGCAGGTATGTTTTCTTTCAGGTATTGTTCGGTAAAGTCGATGTTCCCCTGCACATAGGCCAGCATTTGGTTCAGCCATTCTTCCCCCTGTGCGTAGGCAGCAGCACAAGCCGAATATGCAAACATATTCCCCATAGAAAGCTCACTGGATTCCATAAACTCGTTGAACTTATTCCTAAGTACAGCATTGAAAATCAAACTGTAAGAACTACTTAAGCCAGGCATATTGAATGCTTTGCTGGGTGCCATAAAGGTCACACTGTTCATACGAGCCTCCTCTGATACAGTAGAAAACGAGTGGTGCTTGTATCCTGGTAATGTTAGGTCGGCATGAATCTCGTCGCTCACCACCAGTGTACCGTTCTTTTGACAAATCTCCGCTACCCGTTGCAACTCTTCCAACTTCCATACTCTGCCTCCTGGATTGTGAGGATTGCAGAAGATAAACATCTTACAGTCTTTGATATCCTGTTCGAAACGCTCGAAATTGATATGCACTTGTCCGTCGTTGATGTCTAAAGGACTATACACTACTTGTCGGTGGTTATGTTCTGCTACCAAGAAAAACGGATGATACACAGGAGGTTGTACCATCACTCTGTCGCCCGGTTGGGTAAAGCAGTTCAAGGCAAAAGCAATGCCTCTCACAATACCGGGTACAAAACAGATGTCTTTTTGTTCTACCTTCACTCCATGACGTTTACCTACCCATTTTATAATATTGTCATACCAACGCTGACAAGGTTGGGTGTATCCTAATATCCCCTGGTCGAGTTGCTGGCGAATGGCGTCAATGATAAATGTTGGTGTGCGGAAATCCATATCGGCCACCCACATGGGCAGCAAGTCATCGCGCCCCCATATCTCGGCTACTGCATCATATTTTACACAGTCGGTGCCTTTGCGCATTATTATTTCATCAAAATCGTATTTCATAATATGATAGATAGTTTTCATGCAAAGTTAGATTTTTTCCACATAATAAAAAAGCCCCAAAGCAATAAAGCTTCAGGGCTTTCATAAAAGTTAAGCATCTTGTTTCTCCTGCATGTCAATTTCCTCACCTTTCTTGTCGAAGAATTTGTACTGCAAGAAAGCGAGACTTTGATCAGGAATAACGCTGATGCCAAATCCATACTTCATCTGCCATTGCCTCTTGAGCGACAGCAATCCTTTGTTGACGTAAGCCGCCACATAAGGATGTACATGTAGTGAGAATTTGGATATCTTCACTTTGTTCACCAGGTAGTCGATTTTGCTCTCCAGAGAGTCTGTGAAGAGGATAGACGGTCGAATCTGACCCTTGCCGAAACAGGTTGGACATGTTTCCAGCGTGTCTATGTCCAGCACAGGCCTCACCCTCTGTCGGGTAATCTGCATCAGTCCGAATTTGCTCAGTGGTAGGATTTTATGCCTTGCCCTGTCTTTCTGCATATTCGCGCACATTCTTTCATACAGCTTCTGACGGTCTTCCGCCAACGCCATATCGATAAAGTCCACCACAATGATGCCACCCATATCACGCAGTCTGAGCTGTCGTGCCAGTTCGTCGGCGGCACCCAGGTTCACTTCCAGTGCGGTCGTTTCCTGATTGTCGGTCTTGGTACGGTTCCCGCTGTTCACGTCAACTACGTGCAAAGCCTCCGTATGTTCAATAATCAGGTAGGCACCACTCTTGTAGGAGATGGTACGTCCAAACGACGACTTGATCTGCTTGGTTACTCCAAAGTTGTCAGAGATAGGTAGTTCGCCTTTGTACAGCTTCACGATTCCTGCCTTTTCAGGGGCTATGATTGATACGTAATCCTTGATTTCGTTATATTCGGCTTCATCGTTTACATAGATGTGCTCGAAATCAGGATTGAACAAGTCGCGCAACATACCAACGGCACGGCTTGTCTCTTCGTAAATCAGTGTCGGAAATTTCGTGGCTTTCTGCACTTTTAGCATGGCGTCATCCCATCTTTTCAGCAAGACTTTAAGTTCAGCGTCGAGCTCAGCTACACGTTTTCCTTCAGCTACCGTCCTGACAATTACCCCAAAGTTTTTGGGTGTTATACTCATCAGCAACTGCTTGAGGCGTGCACGCTCTTCACTCGATTTAATTTTTTGCGATACAGAAACCTTATCGTCGAAAGGCATGAGCACCAGATACCTGCCGGCAAACGACAGTTCTGTGGTCAGTCTTGGCCCTTTTGTTGAGATAGGTTCCTTAACAATCTGCACCACCACTTCTTGTCCTACTTCCAGGTAATCAGAAATTGATCCGTCCTTCGGTAGGATAGGCATTATGGATGCCTTGCTCACGGGGTTCAGCTTCTTCTTGTTGCTTAAAACTTGCTTGACATACTTGTTTGCTGAGCTGAATTTCTCACCCAAGTCCAAGTAATGAAGAAATGCTTCCTTCTCGTATCCCACATCCACGAAGCATGCATTGAGTCCGGGCATTAATTTCTTAACGCGTCCCAAATAAATGTTGCCCACGTTGAAAGCTGTGTTGTTGCCTTCTTTTTGAAGTTCAACCAACTGCTTGTCTTCCAACAGGGCGATGGAAACCTCCTTGGGTTTCACATCCACCACAAGTTCGTTAGTCACTGGGTTACTTTTACTAATAAATTAAAGATCTCTTTTGTCAATCGAGACAAATGCTGTTTTACTATAAATAAAAGGACAAACTTGAACAAGAAACACTCAAATTTGTCCTTTATATTTACCTCAATTCATACCAAGAAATGTTTACTTGCTCTTATGCCTGTTCTTTCTCAGTCTTTTCTTACGCTTATGCGTAGCCATTTTATGTCTTTTTTTCTTCTTACCGCTTGGCATAGCTTTGAAAAATTAAAGGGTTAATAAATTATTTCTTTACCTGCAGTGTGAAAGTCTTTGCTGGCTTGAAAGCAGGAATGTTATGCTCTGGGATAATCAGGGTAGTGTTCTTAGAAATGTTACGAGCGGTCTTCTGAGCGCGCTTCTTAACAATAAAGCTACCAAAACCACGGAGATAAACGTTCTCTTCCTTCTCCAAAGAATTCTTAACTGCAACCATGAATGCTTCTACTGTAGCGGCAACTGACTTCTTGTCAACGCCAGTGCTCTTTGCGATTTCGTTAATGATATCAGCTTTAGTCATTTCTTTATAATTTTTAGTATGTTAGTATTTTCGGACTGCAAATATACTACCTATTTTCTAAATCCCAAAATTGGAATGCGCTTTTTTTTTATAAAATCTCGTAATTTGAGTAAATTAAGTGTTTTCTTCCCCTGTTTTTTACTATTTTTGCAGGCGGATTAGTCCAAAATAACATGAGTACCTTTAGTAACTTTATATTAATATGGTATAGCATCCACAAGCGCGATTTACCTTGGCGTAATACTACTGACCCTTATCGTATATGGATTTCAGAGATTATCCTGCAACAGACGCGCGTGAGTCAGGGTTATGACTATTTTCTGCGTTTTATGGAACGTTTCCCCACTGTACAGGCATTGGCCGAGGCACCAGAGGATGAGGTGATGCGCCTTTGGCAAGGATTGGGTTATTACTCACGGGCCAGTAACTTGCATGCTGCTGCCAAAAGTATTTGCAACAAACAGTCAGCATCAGACCATCATGTTACTGACGATCAGTCGAAAAGGGAGAAGGGAGAACTGGTTTTACAAACGTTGAAAGAGGAGGATGGTAGTTTGTTCCCTAAAACTTTTGAAGAGGTACGAGCCCTTAAAGGAGTAGGGGATTACACAGCTGCCGCCATCTGTTCGTTTGCCTACAATATGCCCTATGCTGTGGTTGATGGCAACGTCTATCGTGTCTTGGCCCGCTATTTCGGCATCCATGAGCCTATTAATACTACCCAAGGCAAGAAACTTTTTGCCACTTTGGCACAAGATCAGTTGGATGCTTCGTGTCCAGCTGATTACAACCAGGCCATCATGGATTTTGGGGCTTTGGTATGCACTCCACTTTCCCCTTCTTGTACTTCATGTCCTTTGGGGGAGAGCTGCGAAGCACTACGTAGCGGACAGGTTGATGTGTTGCCACAAAAACAAAAGAAACTTACACTGAAGATACGCTATTTCCATTACTTATTGGTAAAGGCTGGCGATACTACTTTTATCCGCAAACGCACTGAGCGTGATATCTGGCAGAACCTCTATGAGCTGCCCCTTGTGGAGAGCAATCACCAGCTTTCGATACCAGAGTTGCTTCAAGCCATCAAGCCTATGATAGCCGAAGGTGAAGAGCCACAGCTCACCCTTATTCGTCGGGGGGTAAAGCATGTGCTTACCCATCGCATCATCATGGCCGATTTCTACGAACTGACCTTACCTGCAAGCACTTGCTCGTTTGCTACCTGTCAGCAGATAAAGATGGAGCAGCTTGACGATTATGCCTTCCCTCGACTCATCACACTTTTTTTAGATAAATCATCCTAAAAAACTTGCAAGATGCAATTATTTACTTTACTTTTGTGGCGAACAATTAATTTTTATAAATAACAGTTATGAATAAAGCGATTTTAATTGGTAACGTTGGCAGAGATCCCAACGTAAGATACTTTGAAGGCGGACGTGCAGTAGCACAAGTGACATTGGCAACTACCGAGCGTGGTTATACATTGCAGAACGGCACCGTTGTTCCCGATCGTACGGAGTGGCACAACTTGGTGTTCCGTAATGGTATGGCACAGACAGTAGAGAAGTATGTTCACAAAGGCGACAAGCTTTATGTTGAAGGTAAGATTTTTACTCGCAGCTATGATGACCAAAGTGGCATCAAACGTTATGTCACCGAAATCTATGTCGACGAGATGGAAATGCTTACGCCTAAGTCTAACCAGTCGGCATCAGCGGCACCACAGTCAGTTGCTCCTTCAGCTCAGCCAGCAGCTCCTGCACAGCAGGTAGCTGAACCAACGGACGACTTGCCGTTTTAACAACATGTTTAACTAATTTGTAATTCTTTGGACTCAGACTCATTTTTATCTCAGCTAACAGCTGTATTTAATGAAATCACTATCCAGCAGCCATCAACAGCGGCCATTGTAGCCATTGTTGTGGCTGCTTTTCTGTTGCTTTTTTCTGCCTTTGCTTCTGCTTCAGAAATAGCATTTTTCTCACTATCTCCCACTGATCTAAGTATCATTGAGGAAAAGAAGAACCCTGCTGACCAACGCATTTCACGCTTGCTGGGTGATAAAGAAAGGTTGTTGGCTACTATCCTAATCACCAACAACTTCGTCAATGTCACCATCATTTTGTTGTGCAACTATTTTTTCATGCAGGTGTTCCAGTTTGGCTCACCATTGGCTGAGTTCATCATTCTCACAGTGTTGCTCACCTTCCTCTTGTTGCTCTTTGGTGAGATTGTGCCTAAGATTTATTCTGCTCAAAACATACTGAAATTCTGTCGCTTTGCTGCTCCTGGCATCAGTTTCTTCAGTTCGTTGTTCAAGCCTTTTGCCAAGGCGTTGGTGCATAGCTCGTTCTTCATGAACAAATATTTCTCTCCCAAGAAGCACAATGTGTCTGTTGATGAATTGGAACAGGCGCTTGAGTTGACCGACAAGAAAGAAATTTCCGACGAAAGTACTATTCTGCAAGGCATTATACGCTTTGGTGGCGAGACAGCCAAGGAGGTGATGACTTCTCGAATGGATATGATAGCCCTTGACATTCGCACACCATACAAGGATGTTATGCGTTGCATCATAGACAATGTATATTCGCGTATCCCAATCTTTCAAGGTACGGTGGATAGCATCAAGGGTGTGCTCTACATCAAGGACCTGTTGCCCCATCTAGGCAAGGCCGACAACTTCCACTGGCAGTCGTTGATTCGTCCTGCTTATTTCGTACCTGAGACCAAAAAGATTGATATGCTGCTCAAGGATTTCCAAACGAGTAAGGTACACATCGCTATTGTGGTGGATGAGTTTGGTGGCACATCGGGCTTGGTGACGATGGAGGACATTATCGAGGAGATAGTGGGGGAGATTCGCGACGAGTACGATGACGAGGAACGTTCGTTTGCTAAAATCGACGACCATACATGGATCTTCGAAGCAAAGACATTGCTTACCGATTTCTACAAAATTACTCAGCTGGATGAGGATACCTTCGAAGAGGCTTCTGGCGAGAGCGACACCGTTGGTGGTTTACTTTTGGAGCTCAAGGGTGAGTTTCCTAAAGTGCATGAAAAGATCATCTACCAAGGCTTTGAGTTCGAGGTGCTGTCGCTCGATAAACGCCGCATACTGAAGGTGAAGTTCACGATTTTGCCGAACGTTGATACTTGACCATACCTCTACGCCAGAATGGATGTGCCGGCAGCTGACTGAGAGCAGATTTGGCACCTACACACATCCATTTGGCTTTGCTATGATGCAAAATAATATAAAAAGGCTACTCGGTTTGAGCAGCCTTTATTATGTTTATTGGTCGAGAGAACGAAGGAATGAAGTGCAATCTTCAAATGTCTTGAAGGTATGCTCTTCCGGCACAAGGTCAGGAATCACATCCATTGTCTTCAACATATACATCGGCTGAGGCTGAATGATTGTCATCAGTACCATAGCCCCGTGCGACTGGATATCCTTGATAGCCGTCTCCATCGCATATAGACCGCTCTGATCCATAAAGCTCACCAGTCGCATGCGGATAATCACTATCTTTGCATCAGCAGGCACATCGTTCATCACGCTTTGGAACTTAGTGATGGAGCCAAAGAAGATAGGACCGTTCAGACGCTGAATATAAATATGATCCTTTAAGTTCTCAGGTATGCCACCCTCATCAGCCCACGGACTCTCCTTGTCGAAGTTAGTCATTACCGAAGAACTGTAACCACCTTCTACCAAGTCGCTCATGCGCTTCATGAACAAAACGCTGGCAATCACCATACCAATGCCCACAGCAGTTAGCAGATCCACCAGCACCGTCAGAGCGAACACAATCAGTAATACGCTGGCATCAGCCTTAGGAATTTTGAACAAGTCGCGGAAACCCTTGAAGTCGATGATGCCCCAACCAACGGTAATCAGGATACCCGCCAATACCGACAGTGGCACGTAACGAACCAGTCCGCCCAAACCTAATAAGATGGCCAACAGGAACAGAGAGTGAACCATACCGCTGATCTTGGTACGTCCACCGCTCTTCACATTCACCACCGTACGCATGGTAGCACCAGCACCACCAATGCCGCAGAACAGTCCGCCCATCATGTTGCCGATACCCTGACCAATCAGCTCTTGATTGCTGTTGTGATGTGTCTTAGTGATATTGTCCGCCACCACCGAAGTCAGTAAGGTATCTATACTACCCAGACCAGCTAATGTCAAGCCCGGCACAATGGCCACTTTCAGCGTTTCGTACCAGTCGATGCCACTCAGCGAGATACTGCTATTGGCAAAGAAAGGCATCGGCAGTCCACCAGGAATAGCTCCAATCAGCAGGCGGTCTTCCATCTTGAAGAACAACGATACCACTGTCATGACCAGTAATGCCACCAGTGTAGCAGGTACTTTCTTAGATATCTTAGGCATCAGCCAGATGATGGCAATAGTACCCAAGCCTAATAGTAAGGCTTCGTATGATACACCACCTGACAGACGTTCAGGCAGTTCTGTAATCATATCTACCGTCAGCACCGGTGATTTCAAGCCCACCAGTGCATAGAGCTGTTGCAGAATGATGATTACGCCGATACCACTCATGAAGCCCGATAGCACAGGGTAGGGGATGTATCTCACATACTTGCCAATCTTAATGACACCAAACAGTATTTGAAATAGTCCGCAGAACAGGCCTGCCATTGACATACTGATGAGTACGGCACTCAGCGAGTGTTGCGATGCCCATACGCCACTGATTAATGTGGCAGTGATGACTGTCATAGGACCAGTAGGTCCACTAATTTGTGAATGTGTTCCTCCAAATAATGATGCAAAAAAGCCTAACAGTGTAGCACCCACCAGTCCAGCCAATGCTCCCATGGAACTGGCTGCCGGGTCGTCAATGCTTCCAAATGCCTGAATACCAAAGGCAAGAGCCAAAGGTAAGGCGACAATTCCAGCTGTTACTCCACCGAAAATGTCGCCCTTCAAATTGCTTGTTTCAATAAATGCCATAGTTGTATAAAATTTGAGGCTGCAAAAATACTACTTTTTCTTCAAACAACAATAACATATAAAGCAAAATCGTTCAATGGTCACTATCAGGATTGAAACTAAACACGATCCCTCTACAGTATGGCGTATCACCAGATGTTCACTGACGTATCTATTCAATAATTGATATAGTTACATGAACCATGTCGCCTGGCTGCTTGTTCAGTTGCTTACGTATTTCTTTCAACATACCGAGTATGTAGCATACAGAACCATCTCTATTCTTCACACCCATATTGACAATGCTACCGTCGTAAGGAATTCCATCAAAAGTGGCATGCACTTTGAGACGGCCTTTGCCAAACATCTGTTTAATGTCATACGGGAAGCGTACAAACGCTCCTCCTTTTTCTGGCACAGGTTCTATCTGTGCGTCAAACTGAATCATTGTTTGAGTTGGCATTTTTGATTTCGCTTCCTCCCATAGAGCATCCATTTCCTCCAGCGTCATATCTTTGAGGTTGCGCCCTTGCTTGATACTGTGTTCCTCCACATAGTTGAAACGGCGGATAAACTTTTGGTTGGTATGCTCCAGGGCATTGTCAGGATTGATGTGCAGCAAGCGTGCGGCGTTAATCAGACTGAACATCACATCGCCAAATTCAACCTCTGCCTCCTCCTTGGTCATTTCCTTCGATGCTTCCTCAAATTCGGCTATCTCCTCTTTCACCTTCTGCCAAGCGCCAGAGGCATCTTCCCAGTCGAAGCCAACGTTGCGCGCTTTGTCCTGTATGCGATACGCCTTGATAAGGGTAGGGAGTGAGGCTGGCACACCACTCAGCACCGTTTTGTTGCCACCTTTTTCCTTTATCTTCAGCTGTTCCCAGTTCTGCAGCACCTGACCTACATTCTCGGCAACGGCATCTCCATAGATGTGCGGATGACGGTATATCAGCTTGTCGCATAGGCGATCGCATACATCCTTGATGTCAAACTGTCCCTTTTCGTCGCCGAATTTGGCATAGAAACACACATGCATCAAAACATCGCCCAGCTCCTTGCATATCTCTTGGTCGTCGTTTTTCATCAAGGCCTCGCACAACTCGTATGTCTCTTCTATCGTGTTCGGTCGCAGACTCTCGTTCGTCTGCTTTCTGTCCCACGGACATTTTTCCCTTAGCTCGTCAATGATATCCAGCAGTCGGCCGAACGCCGCCATCTTTTCTTCTTTACTATGCATACTTTTTGTTTTTCAATTATAAACATCTACTTACGCTGCCAGCTTCCAGCAAGCGTTTATGCGCCTCCTCGTAACTCAGTCCTAATGACTCTTGCAGCATTCTTGTACCACGATTTATCAATTTATCATTTGTCAACTGCATATTCACCATGCGGTTGCCCTTTACACGTCCCAAACGAATCATCAAGGTGGTCGATATCATGTTCAGCACCATTTTCTGCGCCGTGCCACTCTTCATCCTGCTGGAGCCTGTTACGAACTCAGGTCCTACGATGGTCTCAATAGGGAACTCTGCTTCTTGTGCCAATGGTGTATCGGGATTGCTGGTGATGCAGCCTGTCAACAAGCCGTTCTGCCGAGCATGATGGATTGTACCCACCACATAAGGTGTGGTGCCAGAGGCCGCTATGCCCAGCACACTATCATCTTTCGTGGGTTTGTAGGCTTGCAAGTCTTTCCATCCTTGTTCCGATATATCTTCCGCACGTTCAACCGCATGACGCAAAGCTTGATCGCCACCAGCTATAATGCCCATCACCCATGTTTCAGGCACTCCAAAAGTAGGAGGTAATTCGCTGGCATCCAGTACACCTAATCGTCCGCTCGTACCAGCACCAATATAAAACAGTCGGCCACCTTGCTTCATTCGGGGCTCAATGGCCTCTACCAAAGCCTCAATCTGTGGAATAGCTTTACTTACCACCAATGCTACACTCCGATCCTCCTCGTTGATGTGCTGCAGCAACTCAAGTACCGACATCTCCTCCAGGTGATCAAAGTGTGATGGCTGTTCCGTTATCAGTTCGTCATTTCTTATGCTTTTCTCTTCATCCATATTGCAAATATACGAATAATTTGATACTTTTAAAAATCTTTTACGAGTGATCGATAACGCTATCGTGAAAAAATAGGGTGAAGATTCTTGCTACGATGGCACCAGAAATGTTATGCCATACACTGAACACGGCTCCAGGAATGCTGGCCATAGGATAGGCAGCAAAATGGATGGTCGCCAATGAAGTGGCTAACCCTGAGTTCTGCATGCCCACCTCTATAGAGATGGCTTTTCGCTTGGGTGTTGAGAGTCCCAACAGTTTGCCAATAAGAAAACCCAAACACAAACCACAGATGTTGTGCAATACAACTACCAATATGATTATCAGGCCACCTACCATAAGTTTCTCGGCATTGGCGGCGATGACAATGCCCACGATGCTGGTAATGGCTAAGGTAGAAATAGCGGGCAGGTAATCCACTGCCTTCTCACTGAACTTAGGCCAGACGGATTTCACTGTCAATCCTATTACAATGGGGAGGATAACTACCCAAAGGATGCTCAGAAACATGCTCATTACATCAACATCTACCGACTTCCCTGCCAATAACCAAGTGAGGAGTGGTGTCAGGAAAGGGGCAAGTAGGGTAGATACGCCTGTCATACCTACTGACAGTGCTAAGTCGCCTTTTGCTAAGTAGGTAATGACGTTAGAAGCCGTCCCTCCTGGGCAACAACCTACCAATACCACACCTAAAGCCAAGGCCTCGTCAAGACCAAATACTCGTGACAATGTCCATGCCAACATGGGCATGATGGTAAATTGTGCCAAACAACCTATGATAACATCCTTGGGACGGCTGAAAACAATTTTGAAATCTTGCAGGTTCAGCGTCAGGCCCATGCCGAACATCACTATGCCTAACAGGTAGTTGATTACCGTTGGGCGTACGTGGCTCAGCACTTCAGGGAAAAATAGTGCCAACACTGCTGCCAATAGCACCCAAATCCCCATGTAATCGGAGATGTATTTGCAAATGGTTTTCATTTCTCGACTGCTTTTACTACTTTGTTGATATGTTCGTTATCTATAATCTGTATTAGTTTCGTTTTTCACGTTGACAAAGGTAGTTATTATCGTTTCTATCCCCAAATTTATCGCTGTTTATTTCTTTCTGCTTTGGCATTTGTAATTATTTTATGTAACTTTGCACCCTAAATTAAAATAAAGTAAAGAATTAAGATAAAATGGAGTTAGCAAGTAAGTACAGTCCCGCAGAAGTGGAGGAAAAATGGTATCAGTATTGGACTGACCATAAGCTTTTTAGTTCAAAACCTGATGGAAGACAACCCTATACCATTGTGATTCCACCACCTAATGTGACAGGTGTGCTGCACATGGGACACATGCTGAACAATACAATACAGGATATTCTGGTTCGTCGTGCCCGTATGGAGGGCAAGAATGCTTGTTGGGTACCTGGTACTGACCATGCTTCTATTGCTACTGAGGCTAAGGTGGTGAAGAAACTGGCTGGTGAGGGCATCAAGAAGCGTGACCTTACTCGTGAGCAGTTCCTGGAACATGCTTGGGCATGGACACATGAGCATGGTGGTATCATCCTACAGCAGTTGCGTAAGTTGGGTGCATCATGCGATTGGGACCGCACGGCCTTTACGATGGATGAAGAACGTAGCAAGAGCGTCATCAAGGTGTTTGTTGACCTCTATAACAAAGGCTATATCTATCGTGGCTTACGTATGGTGAATTGGGATCCTAAGGCGCTGACGGCACTTTCTACTGAGGAAGTTATCTATAAGGAAGAACAGAGCCATCTTTTTTATCTGAAATACTATGTAGCCCCTGAATACCAAAATACTATCGACGAGAGTGGCGAAGGCAACGTGATTCACAAGGATGCCAAAGGCTATTATGCTGTAGTGGCTACTACACGCCCTGAAACTATTATGGGTGATACTGCTATGTGCGTGAATCCTAAAGATCCTAAGACACAATGGCTGAAGGGCAAGAAGGTGATTGTTCCCCTTGTGAACAGGGTGATTCCTGTGATAGAGGACCGTTATGTAGATATCGAGTTTGGTACGGGTTGCTTGAAGGTAACGCCTGCTCACGATACCAATGACTATATGTTGGGTAAGACCCACAATCTGGAAACTATTGACATTTTTAACCCTGATGGCACTATCTCTGAACAGAGCACCCTCTATGTGGGTATGGATCGTTTTGATTGCCGCAAGGTGATTGCAAAAGACCTGCAAGATGCTGGCCTGATGGAGAAAGTGGAAGACTATACCAACAAGGTGGGCTATTCAGAGCGTAATCCTGATACTGCCATCGAGCCACGTCTCTCATTGCAGTGGTTCTTGAAAATGGAGCATTTTGCCGAGATTGCGTTGAAGCCTGTGGTGGAGGGCGAGATGCACTTCTATCCGCAGAAATATGTGAATACCTACAAAAACTGGTTGGAGAATATTCAGGACTGGTGTATCAGTCGCCAGTTGTGGTGGGGTCATCGCATTCCTGCATACTACTACGACACTGATGATGATTTCGTAGTAGCTGAATCAGCCGAGGAGGCTTTGGCGTTGGCTCGTAAGGCCAGCGGTAATGCTAATTTGCAGCTCATAGATTTGCGCCAGGATGAGGATGCTCTTGACACTTGGTTCAGTTCTTGGTTATGGCCTATCTCACTGTTTGGTGGCATCAACAACCCAGGCA
Organism: Bacteroidaceae bacterium; assembly: GCA_017442855.1. Taxonomy (GTDB): domain Bacteria; phylum Bacteroidota; class Bacteroidia; order Bacteroidales; family Bacteroidaceae; genus Bacteroides. The sequence continues at coordinate 87,474 of JAFSPM010000045.1, forward strand.
ATGAGGAAATAAAGTACTATTATCCTACCAGTGATTTGGTGACGGCTCCTGATATCATCTTCTTCTGGGTGGCCAGAATGATTATGGCGGGTGAGGAGTATATGGGAACCTATCCGTTTAAGAATGTATATTTTACTGGTATCGTACGCGATAAACTGGGTCGTAAGATGTCGAAGAGTCTGGGCAATTCCCCAGATCCACTGGAGTTGATTGAGAAATATGGTGCTGACGGTGTGCGCATGGGTATGATGCTCTCGGCTCCTGCCGGTAACGATATCCTGTTTGATGATGCTCTGTGTGAACAAGGACGTAACTTCTGCAATAAGATATGGAATGCTTTCCGCCTGATTCAGGGATGGGAGGTTGCTGATATCGAGGTGCCAGAGGCATCGGAGATAGCGATGAGGTGGTTTGAGAGCAAGCAGAATGATGTGGCACTCGAGGTAGCCGACCTGTTTAGCAAGTATCGTCTGAGCGAGGCCCTGATGGCGGTGTATAAGCTGTTCTGGGACGAGTTCTCGGCTTGGTATCTGGAACTGATTAAGCCTGCTTACCTGCAACCTATCCCTCGCAAGGTGATGGAGAAAACCATTGAATTCTTCGATACATTGCTGCATCTGTTGCATCCGTTTATGCCATTCATCAGCGAGGAACTGTGGCAACACATTACCGAGCGCCAGGAGGGTGAGAGCCTGATGGTAAGTCCGATGCAACCTGTGGGCAAGGTGGATGATCAACTGCTGAAGCAGGTGGAGGCTGTGAAGGATGTTATCAGTGGTATTCGTGCCATTCGTGTGCAAAAGAACATTGCCCAGAAAGAACAGCTGACTCTGCAAGTGGTGGGTGCGAATCCTGTGGCAGAATTTAACTCATTGTTAAATAAAATGTGTAATCTTTCTGGTATTGAGACGGTTGAAGAAAAATCAGAAGGTGCTTCTAATTTTATGGTGGGCACCACTGAATATGCTGTTCCATTGGGCAACCTGATTGATGCAGCGGCTGAGATTGCACGTATGGAGAAAGAGCTGGCAGCTAAAGAAGGTTTCCTGAAAGGCGTTCTGGCTAAGCTGAACAACGAACGCTTTGTGGCAAATGCTCCTGAAGCTGTGGTGGCTTTGGAGCGTAAGAAGCAACAAGATGCTGAAAGTATCATTGCATCGTTGAAGGAAAGCATTGCTGCATTGAAAAAATAAGCCAAAGAGCTATCTATTTTATAATCCCTCCCCAAAAAGGAGGGATTTTTTTTTGTGGTAGTAATAGTATTTTGTAATTTTGACAAATAATACTATGAAAGCATGAAGAGAATCAAGATAGGTCTTTTGCCAAGAATCCTTATTGCCATTGCGCTGGGAATTATCATTGGGCAAGTATTCCCATTGGGCTTGGTACGGGTGTTTGAGACATTCAACAGTATCTTCAGTCAGTTCTTGGGCTTTTGCATCCCGTTGATTATTGTGGGTTTAGTGACCATTGCCATAGCTGATATAGGGAAGGGGGCTGGCAAGATGTTACTCGCCACTGTATTACTGGCATACGGTTGCACCCTGTTGGCTGGTTTTCTGTCGCTCTTTACAGGCTTATCTCTCTTTCCATCACTCATCACTTCTGGTATTCCGTTGGAAGAGATATCAGAGGCCCAGGGCGTGGAGCCCTATTTCAGTGTGAAGATACCGCCACTGATGGATGTAATGACCTCGCTGGTACTGGCATTCGTGCTGGGCTTGGGCGCTGCATCTATGGACAGTGACTATTTGAAGAATGTTGCGCGCGACTTCCAACAAATTATCATCAAGACCATCAGCAGTGTGATTCTGCCTCTGTTGCCGCTTTACATTTTCGGTATCTTCCTGAATATGACCCACACCGGACAAGTGTTTTCTATTCTCGTGGTATTCATTAAAATTATAGGTATTATATTTGCCCTGCACATATTCTGGTTAGTGATGTTGTATGTGGTAACAGGCACCATGGTGAAACGCAACCCGTTCAAGTTGCTGTGGACCATGCTACCAGCCTATTTCACGGCATTGGGCACACAGTCGTCAGCTGCTACGATTCCTGTAACACTGGAACAAGCAAAACGGAATGGTGTGAGCAATGAGGTGGCTGGTTTTGTGATTCCGCTTTGTGCTACCATCCATCTGTCGGGTAGTATGCTGAAGATTGTGGCATGTGCCTTGGCACTGATGATTATGCAGGGAATGCCCTATACGATAGGTATGTTTGCTGGGTTTATCTGCATGTTGGGCATCACGATGGTAGCTGCTCCTGGTGTGCCTGGTGGCGCCATCATGGCGGCTTTGGGTGTATTGCAGTCGATGCTGGGCTTCGATGATGCAGCCCAGGCATTGATGATAGGTTTGTATATTGCGATGGATAGCTTTGGTACGGCCTGCAACGTGACGGGTGATGGGGCAATAGCGTTGGTTATTGATAAGTTCAAGAAAAAATAATATGAAAAAACTGCTGATTTGTTTGGTAAGCCTATTAGCACTGACAGTATATGCTGCTGGTGGCGACGTAGAGGTGGTTGACCTGGGTGATGGTCATGGGTTGGTACGTATCAATCCCACACAGAGATATTTGATTTTGCCAGTGGAAGATACAGCTCCTGATGTAAGCATCAGTGTGATGGCTGATAATATGCAGGTGGAGACTTTCACTGTACGTCTGGCTGTCAATAAGGTAGATTATACGGTGCCTTATGATTTGTCAAAGGTGGCAGGCAAGCACGTGGTGCTTCGCTTTGCCATGAGTCCTTTAGAAAGGGGCAAGGAACGTCCAAAGGTGAAGGAATCGGCTTTCTGTAGTCGCCTTACTTTAGCGAACAGTTTTGATGCCAGCAACAGGGAGACTTTGTGGCGCCCTGTATATCACTTTGCTCCACAATATGGATGGATGAATGACCCCAATGGTATGGTTTATAAAGATGGTGAGTACCATCTGTTTTATCAATATAACCCTTATGGCTCCCGATGGGGTAACATGAACTGGGGACATGCCGTGAGTCGCGATCTGGTGTCATGGGAACACCTGCCTGTGGCAATCTCTCCAGACGGATTGGGTACCATCTTCAGTGGTTCAGCAGTAGTGGATAAGAACAATACCGCTGGATTTGGCGCAGGTGCCATAGTGGCTTTCTATACGCAGGCCAGTGTGCGACAGATGCAGAGTATCGCCTATAGTACTGACAATGGTCGTACGTTTAAGAAATATGCTGGCAACCCTGTGCTGACGGGCGAGGTGGGTGATTTCAGAGACCCGAAGGTATCATGGCATGAGGGTTCAAAGAAATGGATCATGGCATTGGCGGTAGGACAGGAAATTCGTTTTTACTCGTCGCCTAACTTAAAAGAGTGGACTTACGAGAGTAAATTTGGTGAGGGACAAGGCTGTCATGATGGCGTGTGGGAGTGTCCTGATCTGTTTGAGTTGCCTGTAGCTGGTACCAGTCATAAGAAATGGGTGCTGGTGGTGAATATCAACCCTGGCGGTCCGTTTGGAGGCAGTGCTACCCAGTATTTTGTGGGTTCTTTTGATGGACACAAGTTTGTTAATGAATCACCGAATGTTACGAAATGGATGGATTTTGGCAAAGACCACTATGCTACAGTGACCTGGAGTAATGCGCCAGAAAACCGTGTGATAGCATTGGCGTGGATGAGTAACTGGCAATATGCAAATGATGTGCCTACCATGCAGTTCAGAAGTGCTAACTCTGTACCACGCGACCTGCAACTGTTCCAGCTGAATGGTGAGACGTATATGCAATCCGCTCCATCGCCTGAGTTGTTGAAGCTAAGAAGCGAGCAGGTGATGAGCAAGTCGTTTACTGTGGGAAAGGAATACAGCATCGGGCAACTGATGGATAATAATGCTGGAACCTACGAGATAACAATGACAGTGCGTCAGAAGAAACAGGGTAGTCTGACTTTCCGCTTGATGAACCAGCAAGGTGAGGAGATAGAATACCGCCTGGATATGGCAAAGCGGGAGTTGACCTGCATTCGTGATAAGAGTGGGGTAGCAGACTTTAGCAAAGACTTCATTACTTCTACGGTGACACAAGTAGAGGGGGGCGACTTGCAACTGAGGTTTATCGTGGATCGTTGCAGTGTGGAGGCCTTTGTGAACGATGGTCGCTTTGTGATGACCAATCTGGTATTTCCCCATACTCCTTATAATAAGGTGGTTCTGAATGCTACTGGTGGTAGTGTGCAGGTTAAGAATTTCACGGTGTATAATCTTAAAACTAATTAATATAATGAGTAATCAAAATCAATCTCAGATGGCGAAGCTGGTGCCTGTGATGCTCTGCTTCTTCGCTATGGGCTTTGTCGATTTAGTGGGCATTGCCTCTAATTATGTAAAAGATGACTTACAATTGACGGACTCTGTTGCCAATATTTTCCCGTCGTTAGTGTTCTTCTGGTTCCTCATCTTCTCTGTGCCAACGGGCATGTTGATGAACAAGATAGGTCGTAAGAAGACGGTGATGTTGTCACTTATCGTTACGGTATTGTCATTACTGTTGCCGTTGTTTGGCAATAACTTTGGCATTATGCTGGTGGCTTTCTCGTTGTTGGGCATTGGCAATGCTTTGATGCAGACATCCCTCAATCCGTTGGTGTCTTCTATCATCGGTGGAAAGAATCTGGCATCAACGTTGACCTTTGGACAATTTATCAAGGCCATCGCATCGTTTATTGCTCCTTATCTGGCCATGTGGGGAGCTACGCATGTGATACCAGATTTGGGGTACGATTGGCGCGTGTTGTTCGCTATTTTCTTGGTGGTAGGTGTCATCGCTACGCTGGCGTTGGGTATTACCAAGATTGAAGAAGAACCCATTGAGGGAAAGGCTTCTACCTTTGTGGAATGCCTGCAGCTGTTGGGCAAACCCATCGTGTTGTTGTCGTTTTTTGGCATCATGTGTCATGTGGGTATTGATGTGGGTGTGAACACTACGGCTCCAAAGATTCTGATGGAGCGCTTGGGCATGACCCTCAACGAGGCTGCTTTCGCTACCAGTCTGTATTTCATATTCCGTACGTTGGGATGTCTCACGGGCTCGTTCTTCCTGCGCATCATGAAAACACGCACCTTCTTCATTATCAGTGTGGTGATGATGGCACTCAGTATGGCATTGCTGTTTACTGGTCAGACACAGTGGATGCTCTATGTTGGCATTGCTCTGGTGGGCTACGGTAACTCCAATATCTTCCCCATCGTGTTCAGTCAGGCCCTGCTTTCAGTACCCGACAAACAGAACGAGGTGAGCGGACTGATGATTATGGGGTTGTTTGGCGGTACCATCTTCCCATTGATCATGGGCTTTGCCAGCGATGCTATTGGTCAGGCTGGTGCCGTACTGGTCATGGCTATCGGTGTGATTTATCTATTGACATTCATCAAACAAGTTAAAGCATAATTAATATGAAAGATATAGTTGTTGGAATGGGTGAGGCATTGTTCGATTGCCTGCCTGAAGGAAAAAAGATAGGTGGTGCTCCTGCCAATTTTGCTTATCATGTGTCACAGTTTGGTTTCAAGAGTTGTGTGGTAAGTGCCATAGGTAATGATGAGGATGGTGACGAGATTATGCGCATCTTCAACCAGCGCGGACTGAATACGCTGATTGAGCGTGTGCCTTTCCCTACAGGCACCGTGCAGGTGACACTGGATGAGAAGGGGATTCCTTCCTATGAGATTAAGAAAGGTGTGGCCTGGGATAATATACCATTTACTGAAGAGTTGAAGGAGTTGGCTCATAGTGCCCGTGCCGTATGCTTTGGCTCACTGGCTCAACGTAATGCTGTAAGTCACGAAACCATAGTTAAGTTCCTTGAGGAAATGCCTAATGATGCAGGTACACTGAAGATTTTTGACATTAACCTTCGTCAGAATTTCTATAAACCTGATTTGTTGGAAGAGTCGATGGGGCGTTGTAATATATTGAAGATTAACGACGAAGAGCTGGAACTGGTGAGCCGTTTATTTGGTTTCCATTCCATCTCACAGGCTGATAAGTGTTGGCTCTTGTTAGCGAAGTATGGATTGAAGATGCTCATCCTTACCTGTGGCACAGAAGGCAGCTATGTCTTTACTCCAGGAAAGTTCTCTTATCAGCCTACACCTCGTGTTATTGTAGCTGATACCGTTGGTGCTGGCGATAGCTTTACAGGAGCTTTTACTGCTGCTATCTTGGCTGGAAAACCAGTTGAAGAGGCCCACCAGTTGGCCGTGGAGGTCAGTGCTTTTGTATGCACACAGAGTGGTGCGATGCCAGTATTGCCTGACGAGCTAAAGGCACGTCTTCTGGCTTAATAAGCTTACATATAATAAAAGAGCGCTTACCTTTGGTGAGCGCTCTTATCGTTTAACCCAATGTCGTGATTTAATCTGACAACAGATCCTTTAAGAACTCGTTGAGCTCTTCGTCCAAGCCCTTGAGCAACCCATCTGTGACAATCAGTGTATCATCATCCATCAGCAGTAGCTCGGCAATGGTTTCTTTGTCCTCATCCACATACACGAAAGAGTAGGGTTGCATAATCTGCACCTTTGCAAAGTCGCCTGCATCTTTCATCTCCTGTAGGATGGTAGTAAGGGTATCTGTCACGATTTCCTCGAAATCATCACCATCGTAGGCTACCCATTCCATGACGGAGGTGTGTCCCAGCTCCATATCGTCGTCATCAAACAAGCTAATTGTACCAGTCTGAGGGTTGGCCTGTATGTGCAGATCGGTAACAAAAGTCTCGTCCTCGACAGTAAATTTGCCGATGGCTTTACGTATGGTAGCCTTTAGCTGTGCGGATGATGAATCGTTTAATCTCATATATCAACGAATAATTATCGGACAAATATAAGCATTTTTTGTAAAAGTGTTCATGCCATTGCCTAAAAATCTTCATTAAAACGCTGCATCTGCATCTTAACGCTGGCATAACTCTGTTTTCTGGTGTTCAACTGCTGGAGATAGATACTTGTGAACTGTGCCACCTCGCCTTGGTTAGCTTGCAGGGCATATTGCTGAGCTTTGGTAGCCCATTCAATCGCCTGGTCGATATCATCCAGCATCTCGTGACCCAGTGCCAGGTTGTAGGATGCATACATTTTCTTCTTGTTACTCTTGCTCTCGTCGTATGCTTGTTGCCACAACTTCATGGCCTCTTCCCACTTGTCTTCTTTGACGACTACGGCAGCATCACGCATAGAGACAGAGCCGTTGGTGAAGTAGTAACGGGTGGATGTTTCCCAATAGGGTACGAAGGTCTTGGCAATGAACTCACCTGCATATTGACTGGCTTCGCTCACTATGCTTTGGTTGGTGGGCAATTCGCGTACCGACTCGGTAAGGTCTTCGCCAAAGCCTTGCCAGAAGATGCTATCTACCTTATTGATAGGTGTGCGTGCGGTCTGTTGTGGCAGATACACTCGTACGGTAGGCAAAACCTTGACATCGGTACTGGCTACAAAAAAGCCTGTATAATAATCAGGAGCTGCTTTTGTCTCAGCACGTAGCTCAAGTCCTTCGAGGGCAATCAGGAAATCGACACCCAGTTGCTGGGTCAGTTCATCCACCTCATCACGAGAGAGTGCCTGACGGCGTTCCTCCTTATCACTGGCACGCAAGGCAGAGTCGCAGATGATGACGGTATCAAAATAGTCACCATCAGCCAATGCCTGAGCCAATGATTCTGTAGTTGCCTTACTGTCACCAGATAAATATTGCGTCTTGCGGTACTGCGTGCGCATGTTTACATCTGGCTCGTCAGCAAACTGTCTGGGTAATCGGGTAGGAGTGCCTTCCACTACATTATTCACCACCGCTACCTTCCTGAGTTCGTTAGGGAAACTCATCTCGGCAGGGAGCAGATAGTCGATAGAGAGATAGTCAACGCTCTGGCACCCCCAAAGCACCCCCAAACCAAACAATATCAGCAATAACTTCTTCATCTGATTAGAGTCCTTTCCCGTGGCAATTCTTGAACTTCTTGCCACTACCGCATGGACATGGATCGTTACGACCCACTGTTTTAGGTGCGATGTACGGGGTTCTCTGTTGCTCACGTGTATCACGTGCCGCAGCAGCCTGCTGTGCAGGGTCACCTCCCGATAATGAACCGGCATCACGCTTGTTCTCGCGCATCTGACTCATATCTTGGCTTCTCTCAGGAGCTGCTTGCTGCACTTGCTGTGGTTCCTGCAAAGGAATCTGACCACGCATCAAGATAGAGATGGTGTCATTGTTGATGACTTCTACCATATCGTCAAACAGCTTAGCAGAATCGAGTTTATAGAGCACTAATGGGTCTTTCTGCTCGTAGCGGGCATTCTGCACAGAGTTACGCAGTTCGTCAAGGCTGCGCAGGTTCTCTTTCCATTCCTCGTCAATCACATGCAGCAGGATAGATTTCTCAAACTGCTTCACAATTGCCTTACATTCGGTCTCGTAAGCCTCCTTGAGGTTGCAGGAGATGTTATACATCTTACGGCCGTCGGTAATAGGAATAAGTATATTCTCGTACATCTGCCCCTGGGTCTCATATACTTGCTTGATGACAGGATATGCGATTTCAGCCATGTGGTCGGTGCGCTGCTTGAAATGAAGCATTGCATTATCGAATATCATGCCAGCCAGATCTTCCTTGTTCTTGTTCATGAAGTCATCTTCGTTGAACGGTGTCTCCAAAGCAAAAGTCTTCAGAACTTCCATCTTGCAGTCATCATAGGTAGCCAATTGAGTAGCATTGAAGCAACGTTCCCAAATCATGTTGGCAATATCCATACCGATACGTTCACCCATGAGGGCATGGCGGCGTTTCTCATAAATCACGGTACGCTGTTTGTTCATTACATCATCGTAGTCGAGCAAGTGCTTACGAATACCGAAGTTGTTTTCCTCTACCTTCTTCTGTGCGTTCTCTATAGAGCGGGTGATGAGGCTGTGCTCCAGCACTTCACCATCCTTGAATCCCATGCGGTCCATGAGGTGAGCCACCTTCTCAGAGGCGAACTTGCGCATCAGGTCATCCTCCAAAGATACGAAGAAGACAGATGAACCTGGGTCACCCTGACGACCAGAACGGCCTCGCAGCTGACGGTCAACGCGACGTGACTCATGGCGCTCGGTACCGATGATGGCCAAACCACCAGCCTCACGTACCTCCGGACTCAGTTTGATATCGGTACCACGACCAGCCATGTTGGTGGCAATGGTAACGGTACTGGTCTGACCTGCCTGTGCCACAATCTCCGCCTCACGCTGGTGCAGCTTAGCATTCAGTACGTTATGCTTAATTTTGCGCATGGCCAACATACGGCTCAAAGTCTCAGATATTTCGACCGATGTAGTACCCACCAATACAGGACGGCCTTGGTTGACCATATTCTCGATTTCCTCGATGACAGCCTTGTATTTCTCGCGTTTGGTCTTATAAACGCGGTCGTTCATATCTTTGCGGATTACCGGACGGTTGGTAGGAATCACCACCACTTCCAGTTTGTAGATATCCCAGAATTCGCCTTCCTCTGTCTCAGCCGTACCAGTCATACCTGCCAGCTTATGGTACATACGGAAGTAGTTCTGTAGAGTAATGGTAGCAAATGTCTGCGTAGCCCCCTCAATTTTCACGCGCTCCTTCGATTCCACAGCCTGGTGTAAACCGTCCGACCAGCGACGGCCTTCCATGATACGACCAGTCTGCTCGTCCACAATCTTCACCTCACCATTCAGCACCACATAGTCAACATCAATCTCAAACATGGTGTAAGCTTTGAGCAGCTGTATCAGTGTGTGCACGCGCTCTGCCTTGGTAGAGTATATATTCAGCAACTCATCCTTCTTGGTCAAGCGCTCTTCGTCATTCATGCTCTTGTCGTTCTCCAACTCGGCCAACTGTGTCACAATGTCAGGCAGCACGAAGAAGCTGGGCTCTGAGGTGTAGCTACTCAGTTCGTCGAAACCTTTGTCGGTCAACTCCACACTCTTCAACTTTTCATCAATCACGAAGTAGAGTGGGTCGGTCACCTCGTGCATGCGTTTCATGTTCTGCTCCATATAAATTTCCTCGGTAGCCAGCATACCTGTCTTGATGCCTTGCTCGCTGAGGAACTTGATCAGTGGCTTGTTCTTTGGCAATGCCTTATGACTGCGATAGAGGGCCAGGAAGCCTTCTTCCACCTCTTTCTTGTCCTCTGAGTAAATCAGCTTACGGGCTTCTGCCAAATATTTGGTAGCCAGGTCGCGCTGTTTAGCCACGAGGCGTTCTACATACGGACGGAAATCTTCAAATAGTTTGGTGTCGGCATTTTGAGGAATAGGACCAGAGATAATCAGAGGAGTTCGTGCATCGTCAATCAGCACTGAGTCCACCTCATCGACAATGGCGTAGTTGTGTTTGCGTTGCACCAGGTCTTGCGGACGAATGGCCATATTGTCGCGCAGGTAGTCGAAACCAAACTCGTTGTTGGTACCGAAGGTGATATCTGCCAGATAGGCATTGCGACGAGGGATTGAGTTCGGCTGATGCTTGTCGATGCAATCAACGCTCAGTCCGTGGAACATATAGAGTGGCCCCATCCACTCAGCATCACGCTTAGCCAAGTAGTCGTTCACCGTCACCACATGCACACCGTTACCTGTCAAGGCGTTAAGGAATACAGGCAAGGTAGCCACCAAGGTCTTACCTTCACCTGTTGCCATTTCAGCTATCTTGCCTTGATGCAGTACCACACCACCAATGAGCTGTACATCGTAGTGTACCATGTTCCATGTCACCTCGTTGCCACCAGCCATCCAATGGTTCTGGTAAATGGCCTTGTCGTCCTCGATACGTACAAAGTCGTGAGAAGCAGCCAGCTCACGGTCAAAGTCGGTAGCTGTTACCACAATCTCTTCGTTCTCAGAGAAACGCTTGGCGGTTTCCTTCACGATAGCAAACACCTGAGGCAGCACCTCGTTCAGTTTCTCTTCAAAGAGGTCAAGAATCTCTTTCTCAATTTTATCGATTTGCGCGAAAATAGGTTCGCGGTCTTCCAGTTCGGTTACTTCAATCTTAGCTTTCAGCTCGTCAATCTTGGCACGCTTTTCTATGGCAGCGTCTTGCACGTAACGCCTAATCTCTTGTGTCTTAGCACGCAGTGCATCGTTGTCAAGTTGTTCAATTTCAGGTGAGGCAGCCTTTATTTTGTCTATCCAAGGCTTAATTTCCCTCATGTCTTTCTGCGACTTGTTGCCGAAGATTTTGGTCAAAAAATCATTAAATCCCATTATGTTATTATTTTAATTTCTTGTTGATAAAAAAGCACAATACATGCTTACGGGGTGCAAAGGTAAGCAAAATCGAGGGCAGAACAAAAAGAATTTATTCTTTTTTGTTAAAACTCATTCTTTATTCTGCCAAAGGAGAAAGAGAACAGCCATTGGGGGCACGGATGTGAATGGCATTGGCAAGGGTAGGAGCGATGCGTTCAGCCACCACGGGAGTAGCGATAGTTGCCGCCTTGAATGCTGGGTGTAATATGATGAGGGGAGTAGGTGTAACTGCCTGACTCACCACCTTTTTAGTCTGTGCCTGTTCGTCAACAATCTGCCATCCGGGCAACACCTCGATGACAAGGTCGCCCGAACGTTTGCGGTGGTAACCGTTACGACTGCGTTCGATACGTTCGGTATAGGGGGCCAACAGTAAACGGTTGGCAGAATAAACTTCACTCACACCACTGAATTGCACCAGGAACTCGGATGACTTCTGCTGGATGTCTGCCATATCAAGGTGTTTGTCTTCAATCAGTTTGTGGTTGAGGAATATCTGCTGGTCGTAGTAATACTCCACATAATTTCCTTCACCATAAGTGGCCATCAAGAACATATTCAGCAAGGTGGCACAGCGGTTGAGGTAGAATTCTCCTGTAGGAATGTTGTAGGTAGTGATATCCTGATATACTGGATCGGTGTATCCTGTAGAGCTGATGCACAACAGTACATGATTCATGCCAACCTGGCGTTCCAGTAGGTTGAGCAGGTTGGCCAAGCAGTAATCTATCTTGGTATAAACGGCCTGCATTTCCTGTTCAACCGTTTGTAGAGGTTGATGCTGGTAAGTTCCTGCATAATAGGTAAGTGCGAGAAAATCAACCACCTCGTCTTCACCCATGTTGCTTTGCTTGAGCAACTCTTCCGTCAGCAGGTTCACCTCTTCGTTTACAGCAGGGGTGGTGAGCAGGCGACGATAGCGGTTCACACGGTCTTTATCCTTCACCCTGAGGTCAGGACCTTGTTGGGTATTATAGTTGTCGAGCCATAACGGATAATCTTTGTAGTAGGTGGTGCTGCACCACTTGCCTGTCTCTGGGTTAATCCAGAAAGCACAGTTGGCAGCATGGCCGGCCGATAAGATGGCAGCATCACGGAACGGTGACACTGCATATACCATAGCTTGGTTACTGGTAGCTATCTTCAATTCATCGGTCAGGGTGGAAGAGAGCAGCAGCGCAGCCGACGAGTTTTCGTTGGTGTTGTTGCCCATAAATGCGGCATCATCCACGCAGTTCTGCGACCTGCCCGTAGTGCGATCCAGCCATTGACTGCCAATGATGCCATTCACAGATGGTGTAGTACCTGTATAGATGGCAGCTATTGCAGAAGCCCTGTCTTTATTTTCAAAAGAAAAATGTACCTGTTGGTACACCCTTCCCTCGCGCATGAGGCGTTTAAAGCCTTGCGAACCGAAGTAGGGCGTAAAAGTATTAATGTAGTCACTGCGCAGCTGGTCAATGGTGACCGACACCACCAAACGAGTCTGCGCCGATGCCTCCTGCATCTGCCAGCCTCCTATTGTCAGGACTAATATGGTTGCCAAAAATTCTTTTTTCATTGCTTAAAAATCAATGAAATTTATATGATATAATTATGTTGCTCATACTACGCTCTAACAAACACAGTGCCAAAGGAAGTACTGCGAGCGGCAATTTTTGTGGAATTACTGCCCCCAATATAATAAATAATGTTAATTCTATGGACAGTGCAACCAGATAGCGGCTTCTCTTCAGCTCTTTTACTTTGCGAATGAACCAAGGAAGCAGTAACAGGTGCAGTGGTTGGAAGAGCAGCAACAGGTAGTTGGGACTCACTGTAGGATGCTCGGAGAATGAAGCCAGAAATGCCAGCATACATCCTGCAATACCCGCGGTGGCAAATAACACCAGATCTAACACCCAAAGGCTTTTACGATGTTTGATGCCATAAATAGTTAATGCAGTCACTATAATAAACAACAGTGTGAAGCAACGGAACGGAGTGAAAGGCGTGTCTGGATGCAGCTTGTCTGCTTCAGGAATGACCACTACCTGACGGCTCTCAGCTACCAATGGTATAGTAGTCTTCTGAACGGGGTTTTCTTTAATCTCTCGTGAGGAAAGATTTTTTTCCTCGTGAGGGAGTAAAACTGCACTGTCAAAATATTGCTCCAAGTACAGAGGGATGAACATCATCATGCGCCTGGAGATAGGTTGGTCGGCTTCACTACCTAAGCACAGGTCGATGCCAAACTGCGACCAGGCATTGTCGGCAGTAAACTCGTGGACAATACTTCTAAACGATTGTCCTGTGGCTGTCGTTGTCATATCGTCAGCATATTGCAGTTGACTGTCCAGACATTTCTCTATCAAGTCCCTGGGGCGTGTGGCACAGTTATCGTAAAAATAATTATACCGATATACACGGTGCTGTGGCAGGTAGTTCTCGTTCAGCAGAGCTATGAGGTTGTTCTTTTCTTGGATACTCAGGTTTAGCACCTGCTCCCTTACATCCCTGTTGCAATAGGCATACCAGTCAACGAAGTCTTGATAGTGCTGAATGCCCAACTGATAGTCGGTTTGTCCCAAGGTGAAACGCAGGGCAAAGTTGGGCGTGTTGAAACTGAAGATACCATAATTATAAATGAGGTCGATGTCACGCGAAGCGTTCTTCATTCGTATGGCAGAATGCCCAAACTGGTTATACACCTCCACACCAGGGCCACAAGTAATGAGGCTCACCTGCCAGGTGTCGGCCGTGTCGGTGGGCAGTGTCAATGATTGGGTCTGTGCCTGCATCTCAAGTACGCTCCATAGCATCAGCAACCATAAGCCATGTTTCATAAGAATTCGTCTCATTTGGCTACAAAGATAATGCAAAGCAGAGAATTTTTATGTCACTTTTGTTTTTTTAACGGCATTAAGGGCAAAAAACTTTTGATACGTGAAATAAAAGTTGCATCTTTGCAAACGAATTTGTAATTTTGATGAATTGTGTACGAATATTAAGAAAAGAAATGAGATATAGAAAAACGCTTCTGATGCTTATGTCCTTCCTGATGGCAGGAGTGGCTTTTGCACAAAACAACACAAATTCGCCGTATAGCCGCTATGGTTACGGACAGTTGGCCGACCAGGGGGCAAGCAATAGCAGAGCTATGGGTGGCGTGGCTTATGGTCTGAGAGACAAGCAACATACTAATTTCGCCAACCCGGCATCCTATACGGCTGTTGACTCGCTGACATTCATTTTCGAGGGCGGCATATCGTTACAGAACACCAATTTTGATAATGGCACTCTCAAGACGAATGCCAAGAATACCAGTCTTGACTATCTGTCCATGCATTTCCGTGTGGGTACTCGTTTTGGTATGAGTCTGGGCTTGTTGCCTTATGCCAATGTGGGTTACGACATGCAAAATGTAATCAAAGATAATTCGGATGCTACTAAAACTTACGCAATAAACTATTTCGGTGAGGGTGGTTTGCATCAAGCTTATGTAGGTTTAGGATATAAAATTAACCGAAAATTTTCAATTGGTGCAAATATTTCTTATCTTTGGGGTGACGTAGAGCATGCTATGATGCTTACCTTCCCTTATAATGACGAAGCATTCGGCTTTATGTCGCGTGACCATGTGGGCATCAATAGCATAAAGTTTGACTTTGGCGCACAATACTCCTATCAGTTTGGCAAGAAACATTTTGCCACTTTTGGCGCAGTATTTTCGCCGGGCTATAATTTAAATAATAGAAGCTACTACCAAGAAATCATAGGAAGTACATCTGCTATTGTAAATGGCAGTAGCAGTGGACTCACCATCAAGGAAACAGATTTGAACGTGAAAAGTGGTATTCCTATGACATTTGGGGCAGGTGTTGCTTATATTTACGATGGTAGGCTTACTGTAGGACTGGATGTAACCTACCAGGCATGGAGCAAGGTATCGTTTATGGGCAATGAAGATGCGTTCGTTGACAGAACCAAGGTGGCAGTTGGAGCAGAATACCTGCCCGACCCAATAGGCAGAAGTTTCCTGAAAAGAACCAAGTACAGGATAGGTGCCTATTATAATGCTCCTTATTATAAATTGGATGATGTAAGGGCATCGAAAGAATTTGGTGTGTCGGCAGGTTTCTCTATACCGGTGTTGAGGTCGCGTTCTTATGTTAACATCTCTGGACAGTATGCCAGGGTGAAAGGTCAGACCGCCGACTTCATCCATGAAAACCAGCTGAGGGTGAACATAGGTGTTACATTCACCGAACGATGGTTCTACAAGACGAGAGTGAATTAATAATTGAGAATTAAATAAATTAATAATAACACTTTAAATTTAATGGCAATGAAAATTAAGAATTTACTTGCAATCGCCCTCCTCGCTGGAGGTTTCAGCACTGCTTTCGCTCAGAGTCAGGAGTGCATCACCAATAGCTCTATTGGTCATGAGGCTGTTAAGGCAAAGAATTATGCTGATGCTTATGAGCCTACCAAGGCTGTATTGAAAGAATGTCCTACGATGAAGTATTACACTTTCTCTGACATGATTGACATTCTGCACTCTTTCCTGACTCCAGACAAAAAGGGTACTGCTGAATACAAGAACTACTTTGACGAACTGATGGGCATGTATGACCTGCGTACCAAGTACTTGCCTGAGTTTCGCGCAAAGGGTACAAAAGTAAAGTCTGACGCTGCTGCTTTGGCTGACAAGGCTGCTGACTACCTGACTTATGCCCCTGAGGTAAATCACAAAATTGCTTATCAGTGGTTTAAAGAGTCAGTTCAGGGCGATGGTGTGAACACCAAAGCTTCTACCATCATGAACTTCCTGAACGAGTCTATGGCAGTGATGAAGGCTGACCAGAGCCAGAGCAACCAGTTCCTTGATGACTATCTGTGGTCATCTGACTTGACCGACCAGGCTATCGCTGCAGCAGATGACGAAAAGACTAAGGAAAACATGCAGGCTGCCAAGGAAAACGTGTTGGCAGTATTTATCAACAGTGGTATGGCAGACTGCGAGACCCTGCAGAATGTATTTGGTCCTCAGGTAGAGCAGAACAAGAGCAACGAAGCTTTCTTGAAGAATACCATCGCTATCCTTCGCATGATGAAGTGTAACGAGAGCGAAGTTTACTTCACTGCATCTGACTATATGTATCGTATCAACCCAACTGCTGACGCAGCAAACGGTGTGGCTTACATGTACTTCAAGAAGGGTGAGTATGAGACCGCTGTTAAGTATTTCGATGAGGCTCTGCAGTTGGAAAGCGACCCAGCCAAGAAGGCCGAAATTGCTTACGCTATTGCAGCTTCTCTGTCAACCATCAAGCAGTGGGGCAATGCTAAGAGATATGCTAACCAGGCTATCACCTTCCGCGATGACTGGGGTGCTCCTCACATCCTGCTGGCTCAGATTTATGCAGCTAATCCTAACTGGAGCGACGAGCGTTCACTGAACTCTTGCACCTACTATGTATGTGTTGACCGCTTGCAGCGTGCCAAGACTCTGGATCCAAGTTGCGCTGAACAGGCTGATGAGTTGATCCGTACTTACTCCCGCTACTTCCCGAAGTCAGAAGACCTGTTCATGCAGGGTCTGAAGAAGGGTGACCGCGTGACTGTTGGTGGCATCGTTGGTGAGACTACTACCATTCGCTAATGTAGCAAATGTTTATGCAACTTTCGATAGTTCGCATACATCAACCTATCTGCATAACCACTGTCTTCGTGGCAGTGGTTATGCTTCTTTTTTTCTCTGCATGCTCAGGCAACGGAAAACAGATGGGAGGTGCTGTCACCAACCGTGATTCATTGCCTGCACTGGAGACCCACGATGTGACGACACTGATATCCGATTCGGGTGTCATCCGTTACCGCATCACTACGCCCCTCTGGCTGGTGTACGACAAGCTCAACCCGTCGCACTGGTCGTTCGAAGAGGGGGTCTATGTTGAAAACTTCGACGAGAACAACGATGTGATGGCCGAGATCAAGGCCGACACCGCCTATTACTACGACAAGCAGAAGCTGTGGGAATTGCGTGGACACGTCGATATACGCAACCAGCAGGGTGAGCGTTTCAATACGGAGCTGCTCTTCTGGAACCAGGATACACAGAAGGTGTATTCCGACAAGTTTATCCGTATTGAACAGATTGACCGAATCATCACCGGACACGGTTTTGATTCCAACCAGCAGTTCACGGTCTATACCATCCATCAGCCAGAAGGTATCTTCTATGTGGATGAGGAAAAGACAGCTGTAACGCCTGCTGATAGTCTGCAAACCGACTCGGTTGCTACAGCATCCGCTAATACTTCTGAATAAATGAATATACTGATCTGCCTTTTGATAGCTGTACTTTTCTCTGCATTCTTCTCGGGTGTGGAGATTGCCTTCGTCTCTGTCGATAAACTGCGTCTGGAGATGGATCGCAAGCCAGGTATCACATCGTCTATCCTTTCTTATTTCTACCATCACTCCAGCAACTTCATCTCTACCATGCTTGTGGGTAACAACATCGCCCTCGTCATCTATGGTATCCTGATGGCACAGCTGCTGGAACCTTATTTGATTCCTCTTGTAGGACAGAACGAATTCTGGATCCTGCTCCTGCAAACCATCATATCCACTCTTATCATTATCGTTACGGGTGAATTCCTGCCTAAGACCTTTTTCAAGATGAACCCCAACCTTATGTTGCGCATCTTCGCTATACCTCTTTATATATTATACATCATCCTTTATCCTGTATCCAAGTTTGCCTCCATGCTGTCATACGTGTTGTTGAGGCTGTTCGGACAAAAGGTGAACCGTGAGGTGGAGGAGAAGGTGTTTGGCAAGGTTGACTTGGATTATTTCGTGACCTCCAGCATCGAAAATGCAGAGAATGAGGATAACCTGGGTTCTGAAGTGAAGATATTCCAGAATGTGCTTGATTTCTCATCCGTCAAGTTGCGCGACTGTATGGTGCCCCGTACCGAGATACTGGCACTGGATGTCAAGACACCTGTGCAAGAGCTTATCAATACCTTCATTGAATCGGGCAACTCACGCATCATCATTTTTGATGGAAATATCGATAACATATTGGGCTACATACATTCATCCGAGATGTTCCGCAACCGTAATAACTGGGTGAAGAATATCAAGACCATGCCTATTGTGCCAGAAACCATGTCGGCTCAGCGACTGATGAAGAAGTTCATCAAAGATAAGCAGAACATGGCTGTGGTGGTGGATGAGTTTGGTGGCACTTCGGGCATCATCACCCTCGAAGACCTGGTGGAAGAAATCTTTGGTGAGATAGAGGACGAACACGACAGCTCAAACTACGTTTGCAAGAAGGTAGGGGAGAACGAGTATGTGCTTTCTGCCCGTTTGGAGATTGAGCGTGTGAACGAGACATTTAACCTCGACCTGCCTGAGTCTGACGACTACCTCACCGTAGGTGGCTTGATTCTGGACCGCTACCAGAGCTTCCCCAAGCTGCACGAAACAGTGAAAATTGATAAATACGACTTTAAAATCATCAAGGTGGCAGCTACTAAAATCGAACTTGTACGTCTAAAAGTGAACGAATAGAGTTATTTGGCAACATTTTTTTTGAAAAAAAACAATAGGGTATTAGTATTTTTTGTACCTTTGCACCGTTTTTGGAATTAATAGCCAAAAACAGAAAAACTTATCGCATAAAAAACTTAAAAATTTAAATATGGCAGCTTTACAAGAAATCAGGTCTCATGGACCATTGTTGGTTGGTGTGATTGCCTTGGGCTTGTTTGCCTTCATCGCTGGTGACGCATGGAAGGTAATTGCTCCCCGTCAGTCACAGGATGTAGGTGAAGTTTATGGTAAAAAGCTCTCCGCACAGGACTATCAGAAATTGTTCGAGGAGTATGCAGATGCAGTGAAGTTTTCACAGGGTCTCAGCGCACTGACTGATGAGCAGAACGATGCAGTGAAGGATCAGGTGTGGCAGGCTTATGTAAATAACCAGCTGATCGAGAACGAGGCCAAGAAACTGGGTCTCACCGTTTCAGATGAAGAAGTACAGGACATCATCAATGAGGGTTCTGCAACCATCTTGTCTAACACTCCTTTCCTGAACCAGACAACCGGTGCATTTGACAAGGATATGCTGAACATGTTCCTTGTGAACTATTCCAGCATGAACGCATCCAACACTTCTGCAGATGTTTTGCAGCAGTATCAGCAAGTTTACAACTATTGGACATTTATCGAGAAGACCCTGCGTCAGAATCGCCTGGCAGAGAAATACCAGACACTGCTCTGCATGTCACTGCTCTCTAACTCTGTTGAGGCACAGAACAGCTTCGATGCACGTACCACTCAGACCGACTTCCTGATGGCAGCACTTCCTTATAGCTCAGTGCTCGATTCATCTATCGTGGTAACCGACGCTGAGATCAAGGCTCGCTACGACAAGAAGAAAGAACAGTACCGTCAGTTGGTAGAGACCCGCGACGTCCGTTATATCGACGTACAGGTGGTAGCCAGCGATGAAGACCGTGCCGCTCTTGAGGCTGAGATGGAAGAATATACCGAACAGCTGGCAGGCGACGTAGCTGACTATACCACCTTCATTCGTCAGTCAGGTTCTGAGCAGCCATTCATCAACCTGTACTATACCGCCAACGCATTGCCATCTGACGTGGTGGCTCGCTTGGACTCTGTAGAGGTAGGTGGCGTGTTTGGTCCTTACTACAATACTGCTGACAACACCATCAACAGCTTCAAGAAGCTGGAGGTTGTCAACATGGCAGACTCCATTCAGTTCCGTCAGATTCAGGTGACTGGCGACACACAGGCTCGTGCACAGGAACTGGCCGACAGCATCTTTACTGCCATCAAGGGTGGTGCACAGTTTGCTGACATCGCCCAGCGCTATGGTCAGACAGGCGAACCTGTTTGGATTACTTCAGCCAATTATGAAGGTGCTCAGGTAGATGGTGACAACCTGCGTTACATCAACGCTATCATCACCACTCCACAGAACCAGCTCACCAACCTCAACCTCACACAGGCTAACGTTATCCTTGAGGTAGTGGCTAAGAAGAACGTACAGCCTAAGTACAAGGTAGCTGTTGTGAAGCGTCCTATCGAGTTCAGCAAGGAGACCTATAACAAGGCATACAATAATTTCAGCGAGTTCGTAGCAGCTAACAGCACCTACGAGAAGATGGTGGCCAATGCAGAAGATGCAGGTTTCCGTCTCTATACCCAGGGTGAGGTACAGAACTCTGACCACACCATCGGTTCTATCCGCAATACCAAGGATGCCCTCAAGTGGGTGTTCGAGGCTAAGGCCGGTGATGCTTCTGGTCTGTATGAGTGTGGCGAGAGCGACCGCCTGATGCAGGTAGGTGTAGCTCGCATCAACAAGGTGGGTTATCGCCCATTGGCACTGGTGCAGGATGAGATCAAGCGCGAGCTTATCCGTGAGAAGAAGGGTGAGCAGTTGTTGGCTAAGGCAGCTGGTGCTTCTTTGGATCAGCTGAAGGCTATGGACGAGGCTGTGAGCGACTCTGTAAAGCGTGTATCCTTCTCTTCACCTGCTTATGTAGCTGCAGTAGGTGGTTCTGAGTATGTGTTCAGTGCCGATGCACTGGTAGGTAAGCAGGGCGTGGCAAGTGCTCCTCTCAAGGGCAACTATGCTGTTTATGTGTTGCAGCCTTATGCACAGAACAAGACCAACGATACTTACGATGCATCAGTAGAGAAGCTCTCATTGCAGAACAACAAGGTGACCATTGCTCGCCAGCAGTTTGGCAACGACCTCTATCTGAAGGCTAACGTAAAGGATACCCGTTATCTGTGGTTCTAAGACTTCATTATTAAGTTATATATAAAAAAAGGGTTGGCTTCCGTTTGGGAGCCAACCTTTTTTTATTATACTCATCGCTGCCTTTTTGCCTCTCTTAGAGGGAAAGAAATGCCTCCTTTCCGCCCATTTTTAAAGGAATGCCTTCTACAGGTTGTTGCAGTATCTGCTACGGGTCGTTCCAAAGCCTCCTATGAGTCATCGCAGTATCTCCTATGGGGGTACGGCAGATACTGCGACGGGTGATAGCAGATACTGCGGCCAGTGGTAGGAAACTCTCCGTCACCTGCTAGTAAGCTTTACCACCGCCCATAGCGAGTTTTCCGACGACTGATAGCAGGCATTATAGCCATTGCAATGTGGGAATTCAGTCATACGGGATGATGACACGTTGGTAGGAGAGGGCGCCCAAGATGCCCCAGCCCTCCTTCACATTGCTGACTATCTGTACGGGTTCGGAGAAAGCATCGGATGTGGATACACGATACAGCTCTACCGACTTGAGGAAACGATAGAACTCAGGCGAGATGGCCTGTAGTTCCACCATTACCTGTGGCGCTACCCAAACACTGTTGGGTCGCATGTCGCCCATTTCATAACTCGTTACTTGCAGTATCGGTTTAGGACTGTCAACGACAAATGAATAGTCATTACCTTTCATCAGCGTATCGTCAAATATATTGCTGAAGAAAGCAGGCCAACCGCCAAAGTTGGTGTTCAAGCGGTTATCCATGAACAGTTCGTCATCGGAGAAGAAAATGTCCTGCATAAGGTAACGGGTTCGGTCTTCAGTGTTCTCCAATCGGTACCACCCGTCAATCAATATGTCAGGCCTGTCAGAAATCACGCCCCTTACACGCAGCCTGTAATACTGATTCTCGGCAGTGTCTGTAATACGACAGGTAATCCGCATAATGGTATCGGTGTCGTATGTAAGGTTATTCATCACCTTATAGGGGTTGTCGCCCAACACTTCATGCTTCACCACCTCTATCTTTGGCTGAGCAGGCACTGTGGTTTCTGCCGTTGCTTCCTGCATGCCCACTTCTGTACCCTGGCTCCAATCCATCTTGTGATAGCTTGCCTTTACCACAATATGGTCATTCACCTGAGGAATATAGTTACAAACAAAGCCCAGACTGTCGGCTGCCAACGTCAAGTTGTAGGTCTGACTGCCATTGACCACCGCCTGCACCTCGGCATCCAGAATGGCTGTTTTCTTGTAATAAGCCATGCTCTGGTAGTCGGTACTCACATCATCATCGAAGAATACCGAACTCTGGTAGTCGTTATAGGTCAGCGTGGGTGTCTTTCCCACCTGAAAGGCGTGTGACACCAACACCTTGAAAGGCTTGCCAACCACCGCCACCGCATTGATGATGATATCGTTCTCCGTCTCTTGCTCCACACCTTTGAAGTCCAACTCTTTCTCGCACGCACTGCAGAGAAACGCCAACGTCAGTAATAGGTATAATAATTTGCTGTTCATAGTCGTTATAGTTTGAGGGTGAGGGTAAATGAAGGCATAATGGGGAACATACACACACCCTTGAGGGCTTTTCGGTTATTGGTATAACCCCAATAGACAGACGAGATGTTTTGCTGATTATACAGGTTATAGATGCCCACCTCACAAATCATCTCACCTATGCCGATATTGCCGTGATGAATCAGACTGACATCCAGTCGGTGTAGGGCAGGGAATACAAAACTGTTTCGCTGTCGGTAGGTATCCATTCGCACCGCACGGTCAAAGTCAGTATCTACATAATATTCATCAGTCTCATACCTGTAGGCAGGGTTCTGACTTAGGTCTTTGCTCCACCCTGTCGATGAAGTAGGCGTATAGTTGTTAAATTCGTCCAGTTGTCCGAAAGCCACTGTCGTTGTGGCGATAGAAGCTCTTCGTCCGCTTTGGTAGGTCCATGCGGCTGAGAAGTCCCAGTTCTTGCTCAAACGCTGTGTGATGCTGATGTTGAAGTTATGCCTGCGATCACCATTGGAATAAAATTCACGTCCGCCGTTCAGCTCCATGCCTAGGTGGTCGAAGGTACGCAGCGACTTGCTCCAGGTGTAGCTTATCTGTCCCGTTGTCTTGCCAAAGGTCTTCTCCACCAGCATCTCTACGCCGTAGGCCCTGCCTCGTCCTTGCACAATCAGTTCGTTCATCCCCTTGGCACCTATGTAGGAAGTACCCTCGGCATAGTCCACCACATTGTCCAACCATTTGTAGTAGCCCTCCACTGAGAACTGTATGCCATTGTCGGTGTCGTAGTTGAAACCCAGCGACAGCTGGTCAGAGGTGCCCAGTTTCATGTCTTTGTTGTAAGGAATCCATATCTCAGAGGGAGTGACTAAGCTACCGCTGGTAAGTAGGAACAAGCCTTGTGACATACGCGCATACGACAGCTTCAGTGAGGCATTCTTGGCCAACAGCCAACGCAAGGAGGCACGTGGCTCCAACGAAGAGCGGAACTTACCGTCGGATTGGTATCCCTGCCAACGCAGACCCACATTAGCCCTGAGCCAGGGGGTGATGGTCCAATCGTCGTCTATGTAAACTGCCATTGAGCTCAACGACCTGCCTTCCACCATGTCGTTGTGCACATTTCTCTCCGTAATTTTATAGCGATCCTCACCCAATCCGATGTTCCAAAGTGTCTGCTCGTCTAACGATGCTTTTTTCCAGTAATTGTAGAAAGCATCGATACCAGAGGAAAGATTGATGGCATTTCCCTGCAACCCTGCATGTGCCTCATGCTTGCCTTGTAGGGTGTAGCCCAGGTCAATCTTCGCATTCCAGTCATTTACTTTTGTCTTGAAATGGGTACCGTTATCCACCTTTGTCGTCGAAAACACCAGCCCATCGTTCTCGTCCATTTCCCATTTGTCAGGGTCTCTGTCATAGATGGTAAGCTTCACCTCGTTTTGGGTGTAAGTGTCGTAGTTCAGCTCATAGTCGTAGCCGCTGTAGGCTGCAGCTGCCTCCAGCTTCAGCTGTGGTGAGAACCGATGACTGTATTGCAATCCTCCCAGCAGGTTGTGCCAGCGGTTGGTGGTGACACTCTCACTGCTCACGTTGGTCCAGCTGGTTTTATCGCTCCACGAGGGCAACCCCGAAACAGGATCTCTGATTACTTCACCACTGGCATCAGTTTTCCATATCGTATTTACAAAGTGCTGACTCGTCTCAGTAGGCGTGGCATTATTCACGTCACGTCCATAGTAGAACATGGCCGTCAGCTTGTCCTTGTCCGTAAAGCGATGGGTAATCTTGGCATTGATGTCGAAATACTTCATGTGGTTGTAGGCATTCATCGCTCCAGGGTTGTCATACACCACCTCTTCCAACAACGGGCGTATGATGGCATTGAAGTAGGAGGCACGCGCCGCCACATTGAATGAGGTGCGTCCTTTCCAGATAGGACCCTCCAGCTGGATCCTGGATGCCAGCATACCTGCCGCTATCGTAGCGTGGTATTTATTCATGTCGCCCTCTCGCAGACTCATGTCGATGATGCCTGACAAGCGACTGCCAAAACGGGTGGGGAAGGCCCCTTTGTACAGCACCACATCATCCAGCATGTCGGCATTGACGGCAGAGGTAAAACCCTGCAGATGCTGTGGGTTGTACAGGTTGATGCCATCAATCAGAAAGAGGTTCTGGTCATAGTCACCGCCTCGTACGAAGATGCCCGCACGGCCTTCGCCGCTCGACTGCACACCAGGAAGGCGTTGCAGTGATTTGAGTACATCGATCTCACCCAACAGCATGGGCAGTTTCTTAATCTGGTCAATGGAAAGCGAGTTGGCACTCATCTGAGAACTGAGGGCATTGAAGTTATGGCGCTTCGCTGTTACGGTCACCTCCTCCAAATCCAGATCCTTTGATACGTCCTGTGCCTTTGCTGTCCATCCTACAGCCAACAAAGCACAAGCACACCATATTCTACCAAACCTAATCATATATAAAGGAATAATGTATAGGCGCAAATATAATTAGTTTAGCTCACCTAAACAAGTATTATAGTTTACAAAATAGCCTTGTTAGTTTACAAAGCTTTATTATTAAATGGCGCAACGCAGAAACATTGCACGGCATTAACCATTTTTAACTTTCCGTAAAAGGCTTGTAAACTATTTACAAACCGCCCTCACATTTGTAAACTCATTTGTAAACTCCAAAATTTGCAGGACCCTGAAGAGTCGAATATCTTTGGGGTAAAATGTCATATCTATTATTTTATACTACTATGAAAACACTTAGAGTTTATGGTACCCTGCTTCTTTTGGCTGCATTGCCCCTTATCCTCAGTGCTTGTAAAGATAAGGATGAAGTAGATTATGAAAATGAACCCATAGGTTGGATACGGCTTTCTACCGAACAATTTGAACTCGGTCCTGATGCAGCTACGCTGCAAGTAACGGTGGAGGTAAACAATGTTCCTTTACGTGCAGAAATCTATCGAGATTATGTTTCTTGGATTACTTCTTGCAAGTTGGTGGAACAAGAGCAAGGTGGAAGTAGCAGAAAAGAAACCTATCTTATCACTGTAGAAGCCAATGATACCTATGCCAGGCGCCTAGGTACTGTGTTTTTCTATGCGGGCAGTTATGCTGTAAATCCTGTTAGTAAAGGGGTTGTTATCATTCAGGAGCCTATGAATCATTAATCTTCATCGTTATGAAAAGGTCTATCTATAACCATTGTTTATTAGTGGGGCTGCTGTTGCTATGTTTGCCACTTGGTGCCCAGAATGTGGTGCTGAGCGGACAGGTGACAGATGCAGAAACAGGAGAGCCTCTGGTGGGTGTGACCGTCTATCATACCCAGCGACGGACGGGCACCACCACGAATGCTTCAGGGTATTATGTCATCACATTGCCCAGTAACCGACAGTTGGAACTGGTGTTCAGCTACGTAGGCTATGCATCAGTGACGCAACAGATCACCCTTAGGAACGACCAGAGGTTGAACATCCAACTCAAGCAGGATGCACAGAACCTGAGTGAGGTGCAGGTATATGGCACCCGTCATAACTTTGGCGCATTGAACTCGCAGACCAGTGCCATTGCCCTGTCAGCCGAACAGATACGTCGCATGCCCATGGTCTATGGTGAAACCGATGTACTGAAATCATTGCAACACCTGCCTGGTGTGCAAAGCAGTGGTGAGGGGCGTGCCGGCATCCATGTGCGTGGTGGCGACTACGACCAGAACCTCTTCATGCTTGATGGCATTACGCTTTACAACCCACAGCATCTGCAGGGGTTTACCTCTGCCATCAATGCCGATGTGATGGATGATGTGGTGCTCTATAAGGGCGCTTTCCCTGCCCGCTATGGCAGTCGTTTGTCGAGCGTTGTCGATATCAGTCTGTTGGATGGTGACATGAACCGCTACCGTGCTTCTGTAACTGCGGGTATGTTAGCCTCGCGTGTACAGGCAGAGGGCCCCATTTGGAAAGACCGCACCTCTTTTAATATAGCAGCCCGTATGTCTTATTTCAACCTCATAGTAAAGCCGCTGCTCGAAGAGGTGGCGTATGACAATCCTGGGCAGATGAACGACTTTGCCCACATGAAATACTTCGATGTCAATGCCAAGTTGGTGCACCGCTTTACTGACAAAGACAAGCTGTCGCTGGTGTTCTACATGGGGCATGATGAGAACAACGCTACACCTAATGAAACCCAGCAGCATTTCCAATACCAAAAAAGAGGAAACAACGATCTTACCATCTTCGGTTTGATAGACAATACCTTGACCAGTCAGACATTGAACAAATGGAACAACCTGTTAGGAGGACTTACCTATACCCACCAGTTTAGCGGATCGCTGCAATGGAACACCATGCTTTCCTACAGTGGATATGACTATGAACTGAAGCACCTGTACAGCAGCAGTGACAGGGTCAGCCTGGGCATCAACTCAAACGAGCGAATGACTGCTGAACTTTATTCTCTTGAAAATAAACAAGGAGGAACGGTTTATACTTCGAAAGTACACGATGTGCAATTAAAGAGCGACTTGGTATATACGTGGAAAGACGTGCATGAGGTGCATGGTGGCATACAGGCCGGCATCATTAACCTGACGCCCTCGATAGCGGTGAACAACGATGCTTACACCAAAAAGACAGACAGTGAGAGTACTGCCCTTAACAAAGGATTGGGTGATGTGCGCTATCAGGAAACACAGAAAAATGCCAACAATCAAGTAGGTGGAGTGCAAGACCTGAAAGTGTTTGGCGCCTATGTGGAGGATGATTGGGAAATCACCCCTAAGTTGAAAGCTAACTTGGGACTCCGACTACAGGGTTATGTAAGCGATACGAAGACGCAGGTAGCCATAGAGCCTCGTGCTTCCGTTCGTCTGTTATTGGGCAAGCGCACATCAATAAAAGCCTCTTATGCCCGTATGTCGCAAGGCATGAGTCTGCTGAGCAGTGGAAGTCTGCTTACGCCCACCGAGATATGGGTACCCATTACCGGCAACATGAAGATTGGCACTTCCGACCAGGTTACACTTGCTTTTAACCATGATACGAAGAGTGGCATTCAGTTTTCGATTGAGGGCTACTACAAATGGTTGGACAATGTGATGGACTATCAGGAAGGAGCCTCGTTCCAGACGGGCAACAACTGGGAGGATAAAATAGTGCAGGGACGTGGCCGTGCCTTTGGTGTGGAGGTGATGGCACAGAAAACCGTTGGTACTACAACGGGTATGGTGAGCTACACATGGAGCAAATCACTGCGTACCTTCGATCGTCCGGGTATGATACTCAATGAAGGACGTGAGTTCTATGCCGTGGGCGACCGTCGCCATAACTTCAGCATCAACATTACCCAGCGACTGAGCAAGAACTGGGATTTCTCCGCTGCCTGGACTTACCAGACAGGCCGACGTGCCTCTATGGCCAGCATGACCATAGCTGGAAATGTGCTGGATGAATACAACAATTATTATCCAATAGACGGAAGTGGAAACAATCCTGCCTATAAGAACCGTCTTGAAGCAAATATGGGAACCACTTACATTGACCATATCGTACGTACCGACACCTATGGACAACGCAATGCATACCAAATGCCGGCTGTGCACCGCCTCGACATCACGCTGAGTCATCATGGCAGCATCGGCATTGGTGAAATGATTTGCGATATCGGCATCTATAACCTCTATAATCGTGCCAATGTGTCGTCAGTATATTGGGGATACAAAGACAACCGTCGCGCCTTGATGGGTGTGTGTCTGTTCCCCTTCATGCCATCCATCAATCTCACTCTTAAACTCTGAAAGCTATGAAGAACAGGATATTTACAATTCTACTTGCACTGGCTGTCGCTTGTACATCTTGCGAGCATGTCATCGATTATGAAGGTACCCAGGAAGACTTGTCCATAGGTTCTACGGTCATCAATGCCGTTGCCATTGCCGGTATGCCCTTTATCGTCTATCTGATTCATGCCGAACGGGCAGATCTGGCTCAGGCGCGACGTTACGTGGATTTTGATACGGCCATGTATCATTATAATGAAACATATACTGGTGACTACAGTAGTAATGAATATTTGCAACGCACCCATATACCGTCGGCACAGGTGGAGGTACAGGTGAACGGACAGACGACTTATCCCATGACGTTCGATGGCAAGAACTATAACTACAAGACCAGCTATACCCCTCAAGAGGGTGATCATGTAGTAGTAAATGCCACCGTCGATGGGGTAACGCTGACTGCGGAAACCACTGTTCCCGCCAAGCCGCAGATAGAGGTAGTAAGTAATGAGGAGTTGGACGGCAACCCCTATAAATATATGAATGGCCTCGCCTTCGAGACCGACAGCATTATGCGCCTTACACTACGCATTAATGATGTGGGGGGTGATGGCTATTACCGCCTACGCGTACGTAGTGTAGGTGTGAGTTATTTCCATAGTGGCATTTTGGACCAAAATAGAACTTCCACAACAGTTTGGACCATTACTCCCTATTACAGAGCACAGGATGTATTCTTTTCTGATGACGAGATGTTTATGGATAGCCGTCTCACCAGTGGTTTTGGAGGCTGGTCGGCATTCTTTTCAAATGTATTCAGCAGTGAGCAGATACAGGGTGGAGGCTATACCTTTGTCGTTGATAGTCCGAAGGTGCCTTATACCCCATCTGTTTATGACTGGATGAAAGAGGAGGGTATAATAGATGATTCCCAGTTGAAGAATTTCACCTATATACCACCTCAGATACAGGTGGATTTGGAAGCCATTACCGAGGATTATTACCGCTTCCTTAAGTCAGCTGAGTTGTATCGCCTCACCACTAGCGATATCAACAGCGAAACCATCTACACGCATGGCAATGCCGTAAACGGATGGGGGATTTTGGGAGCGATGAGCTATGACAGGCATATCATCTACTTCGAAAATTAGTCATTCATACAAACTATAACGACAGTATGATGCTGTCCCAATCAGTAGGTGCTCCATCCCGACCCGTCACTTTCTTCAAGAGACGGCGACGGATGAGAGACACCGTGGACTTGTCGCGCAACACCAAGGTAGCAATGCTGCTGGGGGGGAGTTCCATCTTTAGCAATAGGCATACCTGATATTCCAACGGGTTCATGGTGCCCAACTGACTGAGGTGCTGACGAAAGTCGGGATAAACCTCATCCACTAACTTCTCTATCTCCTTCACCTCTTTTGCTTTTATATGATTTCCTTGGTTTACCATCTGTTGCAGGTGCTTCATAACGTCAGAATCCCTGATGACTGAGTCTGCCTGATTCTTCTCACCTCGTTTGATTTCGGCCACTAAGTTGGCGTTCTCCAGTTGCTCCTTCTGCCTTTCCAGTCGCTCCACCAACTCATGGTTCTCTTGATTGACTTCTTCTAATTGTTGCTGTAAATGGATGATCTCTTCCTTGTTGGCTTGGATAAATGCCTCGCTCTGGCGATATTTCTCTTCTTGCAGCTGTTGCAAGCGCTCCTTGTTGTGCTGGTGGCGCATGCGTTTTCGTCGGCTGTATTGGATGTAAATAATCAGTAACAACAGGATGACACTCACCACAAAGGCGATGCGCTGTAAAAGTTGTTGGTGCCGTTCCAGCTGTTTCTGTAGGCGTATATTCTCTTTCTCACGTAACTGGTAGTTGTACATGGCGTTCATACGGCTCACGCTTTCAGTGGCATCAGCACGGTAGATGCTGTCGCTGCATGCCTTGTACAGCTCGTAATAGTAGAGATAGTCGTCAGATAGATGCTTGTGGGCAGCTATGGTGGCTAGCCCATTGTAGGCATCCTGCCTTACAGGAGCTGCATCGGCATGCATCATCAGTTTGTAGTATGTCTGGGCTTCATCATATCTGCCTTCGTTCAGCAGGATATTGGCATACACATCGTAGGTGCTGAACTTGTCGGCTTCGCCCACCTGCTGCATGGCTTGGTCGATGAAACGATGCGCCTCTTCCTGTTTGCCCAACTGGTTGTACAGTCCTGCCAACTGTGAGGCGATAAGTCCCTGCATCTCCTCGTCTTCGTATTGTTGCGCTAACTGCTCGGCTTGGTGCAGATAATACAAAGCACTGTCGGGCTGCTGCAAGGTGCGATGTGTGAAAGCCAGGTCGCGTAAATCGAGGATAATGCCTAAGGTGTCATTAGAAAGTGCATCCAAACGGTAGGCTTCGCCATACATCTCCAAAGCCTCTGGGTAGAGCGACTGATAATAGTAAATCTCTCCCATCTGGGCATACAGAACGGAACTCACCCATTGACTATTGTTTTGCCGTGTAGCATCCAGTCCTTTCTGGAAATAAGCCAATGCCAAGGGAGCGTCGTTGAGGTCACGATACACTCGCCCTGCATAGTAATAAGCTTCTCCTAAGTAATCGGGGTCACCACCTTGTTCGTAGTATTGCACCACTGGCAGAATCAAACTATCGGTGGTGTGGGGGATATAGGCCTTGTCGGCTGCCTTGATGCTGAGCAGGCGATGCAGCATCTGTGTAGCTTTGGGCGCTTGGTTCATATCCTCCTCCATAGCCGATAACAATGTAATCGCTGTAGTTGGGTCGGCACTTGCCAAGCTGTCCGCCAACAGCAACTGTGCAGGATAGTCTGTGCGTTGCTGACAGCCTGCCAGTCCCAGCATCATCCATAGTACTATGAGCCACCCCTTTCTCATCTTCATTCAGATTTGATATACTTCAAGGAACTAAATGGACGAGTCCAAGATTTATAATAGCTACAATGAGGTTGCTCAGGATAACGATAGTACATCCGGACTTCCACATCAGTACATGACCACCATATACTCTTTGTAAAAGTAAACTTGTCACCAGGTTTGTAATAAGAATGGGAAAAAACGCATTTATACCCATCATAATAGGTATAAGTCAGTTCGCCATAGCCTTGCCGTTTGAATATCATATAAACTTTCGCATCAAAGAACAATGATTTGTCTTCCTCGCTGATCTCTTCTCCCCAGTAGATTTCCGCAGTATACATTTCTGTTTCTTCGTCGTAATCAGTGACAATGATATCGCCCTTCTGCAATTCAGATATTGCTGAATACCTGATTTCCATGTCACCATTGCCCAGAATATCACGATGGTCGTGACCTTTCTCTCCATTGAATATGCCAGACCTGCGACTAATCTTCGTGCTACGCAAGGCATCTGCATTCAGCAATGCCAATGACTGTTGTTGCTCTAAATCCTTCAGAAGGCTGTCCGTTTCTTTCTCGCAAGATACGAACAGAACACTTGTGAGAGTCAGTATAGTAAAAAGTTTACTTCTTTTCATAGTATCAATTATTCTAACACGCAAATATAGTTAGTTTGACTCAGCAAAACAACTCTTGGAGTTTACAAATAGTTTACAAATCTTTATTATTAAATGGTGCAACGCAGAAACATGGCACGGCATTATCTTATTTTTATCAATAAATGATTATCTTTGCAGCAGAAAACTCATAATACATATTTATATATGGCAACAATGGTTTTGAAAGAGATATACCTGGCAGGAGGCTGCTTCTGGGGAACAGAGCATTTCTTCAAGCAGATAGATGGAGTGGTGGAGACCGAGGTGGGCTTCGCCAACGGATATACTGAAAACCCTACCTACAAGGAGGTATATACCGATACGACCGGCTATGCCGAGACGGTGAAGATAGTATATAACCCCGAGGTGGTGGGACTGCGTTTCCTCCTTCAGATGTTCTTCAAGGCCATCGACCCAACCAGTTTGAACAAACAAGGCCACGACGAAGGTACTCGTTACCGCACGGGCATCTATTATGTAGATAAAGAAGATGCGTTTATCGTGGAGGAGGTGTATCAGGCTGAGCAGGCCAACTATGAGGAATCCTTGGTGGTGGAGAAGATGCCACTACAAAATTTCTATACGGCTGAGGAATACCACCAGGACTATCTTGATAAGAACCCCGATGGCTATTGCCACCTGCCTGTTTCCCTGTTTAAATTCGCAAAAGAGACCAAGCCTGTGAAAGACTTGTAAATAAAGTATCGCTTATGAGTAATAACAACCCATTTTCAGAGGATAGTCGCCAACAAAAGCTCCAGTCGCTTGATCAAGTAGGGAGCCTGTTGAAGATTACTTCGGTGCCTTCCTATCTCGTAGCCCTCACAGTCTTGCTGTTGTTGGGAGCTTTCATCACCTGGGGTTTCTTGGGTACTGTGTCCGACAAGGCCTATTATAGTGGCGTAGTTTTCCCTATGCAGGGTACCAATGACGTTTCGTTGCCCAACAAGGGTATGATTCGCACGATGCTGGTTCATAGCGGTGATCATGTGGTGAAAGGACAGTCGGTAGCCCTGATTTCGATAGATGACAGTTATAGTATTCTGACCAGTACGGTGGAGGGAACGGTCATCAGTACCAAGGTGGATAACGAGCCTTTCGAGGCTTTCGAACCTATTGTGAGTGTGGTTGATAACTATAATCAGTTCACCCAACGACACATGCTGATAGCCTTTGCCAACAACCAAAACCAACGTCACCTGCGTGAAGGTATGGAGGCACAGGTTTGGCCTGAAAATGAGAAACGCGACGAGATAGGCTATGTACGTGGACGCATCGTCCGTATCGACCGCTACCCGGTGTCGGCCGATGTGGTTCGTCAGGCACTAAAGAGCAACGAGTTGGTACAGCGCATACTTGAGTCGGGTGAATTGATGTATCAGGTGAACATTGAACTGCTAACTTCAAAGGAAGATGAAACACGCTATGACTGGTCGTTTGGCGAGCCGGTAGATGTAGATATGAATGTGGGCACCTATTGCTCGGTGCTAAGTGAGACAAGGCGTCGCAGTATGTTTGTGTATTTGTTTGAATCAGTCAGGACTCGCTTCCGCTCCATTAAACTTGCCACCGAATGAACGCTGAGCGACAAGCAAATAGTAGATTACATAAGGGGCGGTCATCGACCATCAACCTGATAAGCCGCTTCAATCGGGGCTGCAAGGGTTTCTTTTTGGTTACCTT
The DNA here is from genome assembly GCA_017442855.1 of Bacteroidaceae bacterium. GTDB lineage: Bacteria > Bacteroidota > Bacteroidia > Bacteroidales > Bacteroidaceae > Bacteroides. The sequence goes on from JAFSPM010000045.1 coordinate 121,142, forward strand.
CCTGTTGCTGATAGGGGATATGGCTTCCTATTTGTTGCCACCTTTCTTCCAGCAGGTCTATACAGATAACATCATTACCCACAAGAACCCTGAATGGTTCACGCCCTTGATGATTATCTACGCCCTGCTGTTCGTGCTGGAACTTACCATGTGGCTACTACTGAACCCCCTTCGTAGGCGTGAGTTCGCCAAGATGGGAATTCACTCTTCTTCCCGATACGTTAGGCATCTGCTAGAACTGCCTATGAGTGCCATTGATCGCTTCACGGCAGGAGAGCTGGTGGCCCGCTACTCCAGCATCAAGAACATAGGAATGGCCATGGATCATTTTTCCTATGCACTGGTACTGGTCATCCGCCCGCTCCTGTGTGCCTGGTTGCTGGTGATGTATAGCTGGAAACTGGGTATGGTAGTGGTGCTCTCTATGGTGTTTCTTGTGGTTGTGATGCGATTCACCGCCAGTACCATTAAGAAAAAGGCTAAGGGTTCAGAAGAAACAGATGCTCGCCTGCAAGGCGTTACCATGGCGGGTATCAAGAGCATGGAAACTATCAAGTCTATGGGTGACGAACGCCTTTTCTTTGCTAAGTGGGAAGAGGCATACGTGCGTGCACTCAACGCTCGTGTAGGTACCACTATGATGACCATGAGCATTGGCTCCCTGCCCCTGCTGGTTCTAAACTTATGCAATGCCCTCATACTGTGTCTGGGTGCGTGGTATATCCTGCAAGGCGAGCTTACCCCAGGTATGTTGTTGGCCTCTCAGGCACTGGCTACCAGCATCATCTTCCCCATCAACTCGGTGGTTAATTCTACACAGGAGATTTACCGTTCCCATGCTGCTATGGAACGCTTGGAAGAAGTGGAGGAGGCTAGTCAGGGTCACTCTCTGACACTCTCTAGTGAGGATGAGTTGCCTGATGAACCCAAACTTCTAGGAGAGGTGGAGCTGCGTAACGTTACTTTCGGTTACGACCGCAACAACCCGCCTGTGCTCAAGAATTTCTCACTGAAGATAAGTCCGGGACAGCAGGTGGCTTTCGTCGGGTTCTCTGGCTGTGGTAAGAGCACCATAGCCAAGCTTATTTCCGGCCTTTATGAGCCGTGGGAGGGAGAGGTACTCCTGGATGGTGTGCCGGTGGGAAAGATTGACCGTTCTGTCAAGAACAACTCCCTTTCTGTGGTAAACCAGGATATCACCCTCTTCGAGGGACCTATTGCTGACAATATTAAGATGTGGGATGAATCTATTGAGGATTTCTCTATGGTGATGGCCGCTCACGATGCTCAAATACACGAAGATATAGTCGGACGTCCTGGCGCCTATCAGTCGCTACTTGCAGAAAACGGAAAGAATTTCAGTGGAGGGCAACGTCAACGTATTGAGATTGCTACGGCCTTAGCCAAAGACCCCTCTATCCTTATCATGGATGAGGGCACATCGGCCTTGGATCCCAAGACTGAGGAACTGGTGATGGGACATATCCGTCAGTTGGGCATCACTACGATTATGATAGCCCATAGGCTTACTACCATCCGTGATTGTGATATTATATATGTATTAGAACGTGGTCAGCTGATACAGCAGGGTTCGCATGAGGAACTGATGCAACAAGAAGGCCTGTACAGCGAACTGATTAAATATGCCTGATGATATGAATAATCCTTTCTTCGAACAGCTGGTGCAACGAATTGAGGGCGACCGTCAGGCCCTGAATCAGATCTCTGACATCTTCCGTGGGATGATAGACCGTAGAATGTGGGAGAAACTCACCCGCCAGCGGGAGATCCCTACTGATATCGACCAGCTGGAGGAGGTCTTCTACCGCCACCAGATATTCTTCCGCCAAGTGCAACTGGAAGGCCGTTGGTGGACACGTTGCTCGGGCAGGATCCTGGCATTTACTCAGGAAGGTGACCATCCTGTCATTCTCATGCCTCTCTTTGCCGACTATTCCTTTATCCTTCCCGGTTCTGGACGTCGCTGCTCTGCCAGAAAGGATGCGGCTCTTCTCAAGCCAGAGGCGTTCACACTCTGCTATCCGTTGCCCAGCGAGAAACTTACGCTTTCTTCCTTCCTGTGGTACACGCTGAAGCAACTGAATATTTTCGATTATCTCTGTGCACTGTTGGCGTGCCTGGGCGTGGTAATACTAACCATGGTGACCCCTTACATCTGCAAGCTGCTGTTCAACGAGGTGATTCCATCCGGTGAAGCTTCTCAGCTTACCCCTATTGCCGTACTGCTTTTTAGTGCTGCAGCTGGTCTTGTAACAGTACAATTGTCTCGAAATTATCTGGTCGTCAGGATGAAGGATAAGACGGAATATGCCATGCAGGCTCCACTGATGGCCCGACTATTGATGCTGCCTACCACATTCTTCAAACAGTATGCTCCTGGAGATTTGTCAAACCGCGTACTGTCGGTGGTTAGGCTCTTCACCAAACTTACGGAGGATATGCTATCTACCATTCTCTCCTTGGTGTTCACAACGGTGATGTTTATACAGTTCTTTACCTATGGTGGACCGCTGCTGTGGACGGGCATCCTCATCATCGTCATTTACCTGCTGGCTATTTACAGCGTATATTATTTTAGAAAGAATGTACAGAATAGTGCCAACGCAAGCGGCTCCAAGCTTACGGGTGTCATCTATAATCTGGTGTCTGGCGCCCAGAAAATCCGAACCAACGGAGCTGAGATTCGCGCTTTCCGTCATTGGGCAGTGGCCTACGAACCCTCTGAGCCCAATGGTAGCCGCTATCCAGCCATGTTCGTCATCGGCAACTCGCTGAGTTATAATTTCCGTTTGGTGCCACTACTGGTCACCATGATAGCTGCTTGGTATTATGGTTTGGGCTTGTCTGACTATATCGCTTATTGCAGCGTACTCACCTTTGCTGTCCGTGCGGTGGAAGACTTTGAACGAATTACCAAGGATGTAGCTATGTTGGGACCGGAACTCAAGCTCTGTACCCCTATCTTAGAAGCTGAGTCTGAGGCACAGTCTGGCGACACTTTGTTGCGTAGTGTCAGTGGCATGATTGACATTCGTAGTCTCAAGTTCCGCTATGCCGAGAATATGCCTTACATCTTTAATGGTCTTGACTTACACATTAATCCTGGTGACATCGTGGCCATCGTGGGCCCTTCGGGATGTGGTAAAAGTACCCTCGTGCGTCTACTCCTGGGTTTCGAACGTCCAGAGAGTGGTTCCATCTTCTACGACGAGCACAACCTGGACGAAATCAATAAGCCCAGTTTGCGCCGCTACTGTGTGAGCATCTGCCTGCAAGATGGGCAGCTGGTGGAAGGCACCATCCGCGATAACATCCTCTTCGGTAATGATTGGTATAATGACGACAAGGTATGGGAGGCTGCCCGTTTAGCTGCCTTAGATAAGGATATCCTAGGGATGCCGTTAGGTTTAGATACTCCTATTAACTCCGATGGACAAGGTGTTTCCGGAGGCCAGCGTCAACGTATATTGATGGCTCGCTCTTTCATACGTAAGCCCAAGATTCTTTTCCTCGATGAGGCTACTTCAGCGCTTGACAATATCAGCCAGCACATAATCACCGAGAACCTGACTAAGATGGATTGTACCCGCATTACCATTGCCCATCGAATGAGTACCATCCGGCAGTGTAGCCGCATCATTGTACTCAATAAGGGAAGTGTGGCTGAGGATGGCACCTATGATGAACTGATGGCAAAGGGTGGATTGTTTGCTGATATTATAAAACGACAGATGCTATGAGAAAGCTAAAGGTAATCATATTATGTGTTTGTGGTTTGCTGCCATCATTCTGTTTTGCCCAGAGTCTTGAGGAGGTCATTAAATTGGCACAGGATAGTGCAATTACGGCTTTCCAAAGTCGCTATGAGTATGAATCCTATCAGGCACAAAATGCAGCGTTTGAGGCTCTTCGCAGACCCCAGCTCACCTTGCAGTTCACTCCCAACTATCAGCGGGTGGTGAGTGATCCTTCGCGTGACGATGCTTACAATCAACACCTTACCGTGCTTGAGAAATATTGGACTACCTATTATCACCTGCTAACACTCATTCAATATGAATAAATATCTTTCATCTCCAATTCTATTGCTGGCCCTTGTTGCTTGTAACAATAACAAGATCTCTCCAAAAGATTCTGACTATAACAATGAACAGTCAATAGTCGAAAGTTTGGATAGTTTATCTAATGATAGTCAACGCATCATGGTCAACGAAAGTCTCCAGCAAACTATCACTTCTGAAGGCTTCTCCAGCAAAGGCTCCATTCAGGCCGTTACCGAGGTGCCCGTCTATAGTCGCCTTAACGAACAGATTGTATCGCTCAATGTTGAGCTAGGTCAGCGGATAAAGCAAGGACAGGTGGTGGTAGTCTTGAGCCAGGTAGCATTACTAGACAAGATTAATCGATGCAAAGCCGACCTCGAGCGTGCAGAATTTCAATACCAGGCCATCCTGATGGGGCAGGGGTATAAACGTAACGAGTTGGAGAAAGCACCAGAGGACATCAAGCGCCAGGCTCGAATAAACAGTGGCTATAACACTGCTCAAGCATCGTTACAAGAATTGGAGCATGAACTTACCTATTGCACTGTCACTGCTCCTATTACAGGGGCTGTAAGTCGCATAGAAAGCACCTTGTACAGTGCTGCCACACCAGGCGAGCCGCTTTTTTATATCGTTGATACGGAACATATGAAAGTAAGTTTTGATGTCTTGGAAAATGAACTTCAGAAGTTCCAGACAGGCACACGGATTCAGGTGATTTCCATTGCATATCCGTCGGAGGTACACAAGGCTGAAGTTTCTGTGATCAGTCCTGTAGTCGAGAAAAACGGTATGGTTCGTATCGAGGCAATCCTTACGCCCCATCCACACTTGATGCCAGGCATGACGGCCATTGTCACCTTAGACAAGCCTGTGAAAGATTAAAATGACTGACATATATTTGGTAGTTTAATAAATAAAACACTATCTTTGCCTCATGTAAGGACAATAAATCATTACAACCATGAAACGAATCTTTTATCTATTATCGATGCTCTGTGTGGCGATAGGCATGCAGGCTCAACAAAGAAACACAGTAACGAGTATCCTTGAGGTGTTGGATGTACAGACGGGCGAACGTACCGTACTGAAAGAGTTCCCTTATCTGATTGAGGCTCCTAACTGGACTGTAGATGGCAAGTGGATTATCTACAACAGTAGCGGTTTGCTGTATATAATTGCTGCTGACGGAAAGGGTGAGGTAGGGCTGATTAATACCGAGTATGTAGTGCGTTGTAACAACGATCATGTGCTTTCTGCCGATGGCAAGTCCATTGCAGTGAGTTCCAGTCCTTCGCCTACAGGTGGTACCTCTTTGATATATACATTGCCTTTGGAAGGAGGTACGCCAAAGCTAATAACCCCTTGGGGACCCAGTTATCTGCATGGGTGGAGTCCTGATGGAAAGACGCTGGCGTACTGTGCCTTTCGTAGTGTAGCTACAGGTGCCGACATTTATACTATCTCTGTGGATGGTGGTGAGGAGAAACGTCTGACAACAGCAGAAGGCTTGGATGATGGTCCAGAGTACAGTCCTGATGGCAAACATATATGGTTCAACAGTGTTCGTACTGGTTTGATGCAGGTGTGGCGTATGAATGCCGATGGCTCTGAGCAGACCCAGATGACGTTTGATGAAACACGTAATGCTTGGTTCCCGCATGTGTCTCCCGATGGCAAGCAGGTAATTTATATCACCTACCATGTAGGTGACCTAGAGCCTGGACAGCATTTAGCTAACTACAATGTTGAGTTGTGGCTGATGCCTGCTACTGGTGGACAGCCTAAGCGTGTGGCAGAGTTGTTTGGCGGACAAGGTACTATCAATACCAACTCATGGGCTCCTGATAGTCGTCACGTTGCTTTCATCAGTTATAGACTGAATGAAAAGAAATAAGATAGGGGGGGAGCCCCCCCTCTATTTATCCCCCTTTTCTGAATTTCTTGGGTGATACGCCCAGCTGTGTCTTCACAAATTTACCGAAGAATGAGAGGCTGGGAAATTTCATCTCATCGGAAATTTCCTTGATGGGTTTATTAGTATATTTCAATTGTCGGACAATAGCATGAATAGTAGTTTCATGAATCAAAGCCAGTGCCGTGCGACCGCTTAATTGTTTCACTACTGAAGATAAATATTTCGGTGATACATAAAGCATGTCAGCATATTCCTGAACGGAGCGTACGCGTCCTTCATGTTCGGCTAATAGTTCAAGAAAGTTTCTGAATAGTACATCGCTCTGACTCGACTGTTCATCTTCATCAAACTCAATACTCTCCACCTTGTTGGTGAGTGCAAGCAACTCGAAAACCACACTATGAACAAGCGACATCATAATGGCCTGGTGGAATGGTGAACGCTCGCTGTGAATCTTCATGTTGGCCAGTTCGTAGTAGTGAGTAAACAGCTTAACCTCATCTTCATTAACGTCAAGCACTGGATTGTTCAGCAAGAAATAGAAATTCTTCCAGATGTTCTTGGTCATAAACACAGAACTGTTCAACGCACGGGTGGCAATTCCAAGGATTTTTACGTCGAAATTATCAGTCAGCTTCATATAGTTGGAATAAACAGTATGTGGCATACCCAGCAATAGTTGGTTGCGTTTCAGCTGATGCCTGGTGCCGTTCATAGTCACTTGACCTACACCAGATATGCAGAATATAACGATGATAGCTTCCACCTCTACAGCTCCCATCTTGATGGTAGGCAGTTTCTCTACATCCTCAATGATGAAGAGGTCGCCATCGATGTAATCAACGTAGTCTTCGTTTTTTAAGTATTCTATGCTAATCTTTTTCATAGTTTTGACTCTTCATAAATAATGTTGCATATTTCCTCCCAGTTGCTTGCCACGTTCTCCAATAACGTATACTGGTTCTTGGCCCTTACTAGGTTCTGTTGCTGATAATCCACATGGTAATATACGTTGCCGTTCATGAAATCTGTCAGGAAGCGAACGCTCTGCATCAGAGGGAATAGCAGCACAGAATAGGGTAATAACTCTTTCTCGGCAGGTGTGAGTATTTGCTTCATTTCTTGCAGATAGCCTTGCGTAAATGACTTAAACACTTTCATGTTAAACGCTACATGACAGTAAGCCCTATCGTTCTCATTCGTAGTGTTGGCTGCAGTACGAAGAAAATCACCATAGTCAGATGTGATATAGCCTGACATCACCGTGTCAAGGTCGATGAGGCACAATACATCGCCTTTATCGTCGAAGAGCATGTTGCTCAGTTTTGTGTCGAAATGGCACACACGTTGTGGCATCTCCTTGAAGCGACTGAAATAAGGCTTAAAATACTGATAACACATTTGCAGATCTTCGAATAGGTCGCCCATACCCTTTAGGTCATGATTACTAAGAACTGCATCTGTCAGAGCCTTGTTCATTTCCTTTATTCTGAAATCAATGTCGTGGAAATGAGGAATGGTAGGTTTCAGTTTGGTGGGGAATTCTGCTAGCATGCGCTCGAAGCGACCTATCGCTGCACCTCCCTTTACAAAAAGTTCATGACTCATCTTTGGCTGTTCGGCGTGAGGTATGTACACCATCATGCGCCAATAGGTTTCCCCATCTGTATAATATGTCTTTCCCTCTAACGTGGGAATTAAGGTTAACACCTTACGGTCTATGTCGGTTTCTCCCTGAACTATCAGTTGCTTACGGAGGTAACGTGTCACCTTACTGATGTTGTTCTGCAAGCATGCCACATCCTTAAACACGTAGTTGTTAATGCGTTGTAGTACGTATTTAGGTGTCTCTGCCTCTTGGGTCCACACCAAGTAGGTATCGTTAATCAATCCGCTACGTAGAGGTTTCAACTTTACGATACTATTGACCTTGAATTGCTTGGCTATCTCGATGTTTCTCATGAAGTGTATGTTACGTTATTCAGCAAATGCATATTTGAAACCCTTTACTTTGTCTTGCCCGCCACGGGTGAAGTCTGGTATTTCTACAGGCACATATCCATTGTCCATCGAAATGGCCGATAGTTCGCCTATGCAGCACCACTCAGCCAAGTCATATACATCCATATCCAAAGGCAGTCCGTTGCGCAGACAATACACTAGACGATAGTCCATAATGAAATCCATGCCGCCATGACCACCCACAGCCTTGGCTATCTCTTCTAATTCCTTGGTTAGGATAGGACTTCTATAAGCCTCCATCACCTTGTCCTTTGCCTCGTTGGTAAGTGTCACTTCATAACGTTCGTCAAACTTCTCAGGCAATAGAGAACGATCCAGTTGCTGAGGAAGAACGCAGAATTGCTGCACAGGATACTTGCCAGCATAGCCCTTGGTGCCCACCACCTGATACATTCGACTGTAGGGACGGGGAGTCATCACTCCATGTTCCAAAAGGATGGTAGCACCGTTTTTAGTCTTTATCATGGTGGTAGTTTCATCACCGTTTTTGAAGTCCGTGACGGTTTCTCCTGTGGTTTTTAAGATATGAGCAGGACCGTTTACAGCTTTGGTGTCCATTGCTACAAGGGTTTGTAGCTGGTCGCCACGATGTATGTTCAGCACCTGGCATACAGGACCGAAACCATGGGTGGGATAAACATCGCCGCGATGTGTGCGGTTGAAATCCATGCGCCAGTTGTTCCAATACTCTTCCCAATAAGGATCAAGGTTATGAAGATAGGCACCCTCCACATGAAGCACTTCACCAAACACCCCTTGTTGTGCCATGTTCAGAGCCGTCAGTTCAAAAAAATCGTAGCAACAGTTTTCTAACTGAATGCAGTGTTTACGGGTGCGTTCTGAGGTGTCAATCAATTTCCAGATATCTTCCAATGACGTAGCCGATGGCACTTCAATGGCAGTATGTTTACCGTGTTCCATGGCATAAAGTGCCACAGGCACGTGGTGAATCCAGTCTGTGGCAATATATACTAAATCTATATCGTCACGTTCACATAGTTGCTTAAATACTTCGGTATCTCCACTATAGGCAGCAGCTTCTGGAAGGCCTGCCTTACGTAATATCTGCTGGCACTTCTCTACATTCTCGGGTAGTACATCACATAGTGCCACCACCTGTGTGCCTGGTATGTGCGTGAAGCGCTCCACGGCACCTGGGCCTCTCATGCCCAATCCTACAAACCCCACACGCACAGTCTCAAGCTTAGGAGCTGTAAGTTGCAATACGTCCTTCTGTCCAGCAGGACGTTGAGGTACTACGGTCTTGATGGGTTCAAAAACTTGATTCTTCTCTTTAGGAGAAGAAGTACAGCTGGTTACCAGTAATCCAACTACTATAAAACCGAAAAAAGAGCGAATCATAGTTGTATAGTCTTAAAATTGGTTATTATAGTTCAAAGGTAAAGAAAATATTTAAAAAACAACGTATGTTTCCAAGTAATTCTTTAACTTTGCGTCAAATTTAACGTATATGCTTAAAAAAATAATAATAGGATTGTGGGTTTTACTGGCTCTAGGACTGGTAACCATGTTGTTGGTATTTACAGGCATTGCCAAAGGATGGATAGGATATATGCCACCTGTCGAAGACTTGGAAAACCCCAATTATAAGTTTGCAACCGAAGTTATTTCGGATGATGGTGAGGTGCTTGGTACTTATTCCTACAGCAAGGAAAACCGTGTGTATGTAGGATATGATGAGATTGCTCCCGATATGATTCATGCACTAATAGCTACTGAAGATGTGCGTTTCAACAACCATTCTGGTATTGATTTCATCGGTTTGGTGCGCGCCATCATCAAACGAGGTGTACTGATGCAACGCAATGCTGGCGGTGGTAGTACCCTAACCCAACAACTTTCAAAGCAGCTCTATTCGCCAAGTGCTAGTAACATTATGGAACGTGCTATGCAGAAGCCTATCGAATGGGTGATTGCAGTCAATCTTGAGCGTTACTATACCAAAGAAGAGATTATTACCATGTATCTCAATAAGTTCGACTTCCTCAATAATGCTGTGGGCATCAAGACCGCAGCCTATACCTATTTTGGGTGTACCCCAGCCGAATTAAAAATTGAGGAGGCTGCTACGCTGGTGGGTATGTGCAAGAACCCATCACTCTACAATCCTGTACGTTTCAATGAACGATCCCGCAGTCGCCGTAATGTCGTACTGGGACAGATGGAGAAGGCTGGCTACTTGACTCATCAGGAAGCTGACTCACTCAAGAATCTTCCATTGACGCTTCACTACAACCGCGTGGACCATAAAGAAGGTATTGCTACTTATTTCCGTGAGTATCTACGTGGTGTGATGACTGCAAAAAAACCGGTTAAGTCAAATTACCGTGGCTGGCAGATGCAGCAGTGGTATGAGGATTCGCTCGACTGGGAGACCAATCCATTGTATGGATGGTGTGAGAAGAACGTGAAGAAAGATGGCGATAAATATAACCTTTATACCGATGGTCTAAAGATTTATACAACCATCAACAGTCACATGCAGCGATATGCAGAGAATGCTGTAGAAAGTCATCTCAAAGATTTGCAGCAGCAGTTCTTCAAGGAAAAAGCAAAGTCGAAGACAGCACCTTTCACTCGTAACCTTACCACCGAGCAAGTGAAGGATATCATGGATCGTGCTGTGCAACAAAGTGACCGTTATCGCAATATGAAGAGGGATGGAGCTACAGAAGAAGAAATCGACAAGGCATTTAATACACCGATGGAAATGTCTGTGTGGAGCTGGAATGGCATGAAAGATACGGTGATGACACCGCTCGATTCCCTGCGCTACTATAAATATTTCTTGCGTTCTGGTTTTATGTCAATGGATCCGCGTACTGGTCATGTGAAAGCTTACGTGGGTGGACCTAACTATAATTATTTCCAATACGATATGGCGATGCAGGGGCGTCGACAAGTTGGCTCGACAGTCAAACCATACGTTTATACGCTGGCCATGGAGAATGGCTTCTCGCCTTGTGACCTTGTGCGCCATGTGTCATATACATTGTTGGATGAGAACAACCGTCCTTGGACACCTCGTAACGCCAGCAATAAGCTTATTGGTGAGAATGTCACCATCAAGTGGGGCTTGGCCAATTCCGACAACTGGATTACCGCCTACCTCATGGGTAAACTCAGTCCGTATAGCTTAAAACGACTGATACAGAGTTTTGGCGTGCGCAATCAGGAGATAGACCCTGTGGTTTCCCTCTGTCTCGGCCCTTGTGAGATATCTGTGGGTGAGATGGTAAGTGCCTATACTGCCTTCCCTAATCGTGGTATCCGAGTCGCGCCTGTGTTTGTGTCACGTATAGAAGACGCTGATGGTAATATTGTGGCTACGTTCTCACCGGATATGCAGGAGGTAATCAGTGCATCGAGTGCATACAAGATGTTGGTGATGTTACGTGCCGTAATCAATGAGGGAACGGGTGGTCGTGTGCGCCGCTTAGGTATCACTGCTGATGTGGGTGGAAAAACGGGTACTACCAACTCTAACTCCGATGGTTGGTTCATGGGCTTCACGCCTTCATTGGTATCAGGATGCTGGGTAGGAGGTGAGAACCGTGACATCCATTTCGATACAATGGCTTATGGACAGGGTGCTTCGATGGCTTTGCCTATTTGGGCAGCTTATATGAAGCAGGTGTATGAGGATCCAACCTTGGGCTATGACCAGGCTGAGCGTTTTGTGTTCCCAGAAAACTATGATCCTTGTCGTGATGATGGCATTGACATGACTGATAATACCGTAGCGGAGGGTTTGGATGAAATCTTTGAATAATCAATTTTCATTAATATTACCTCCTTTATTCTTTATTGAAAATTATTTATGAAATATATTCTTTGTATAGGTAGTAACACTGATGCTGAGAAGAATTTGGCCCTGGCTGTAAGGGAACTCACTCATCATTTCTCAAACATCCGTTTTAGTAGTGAACAGGTTTCAGAGCCTATGGGAACGTTGCGTCCCGATTGGTTTTTGAACCGAGCTGCTTGTTTTGAGTCTGATCAATCTTACGAAGAGGTACGGACTATCACCAAGAATATTGAACGCATGGCAGGCCGTACACCTGATGAAAAATATCAGGAAATCATCCGCCTTGATGTGGATATTCTGCAAGCTGGAGATCAACGTTTCAAGGAGTATGACTGGCAACAACCCTATGTACAAAGACTACTTCGTCAGCTGAACATGAGGTTTGTGGGCATTATTCCTGCTCGCTATGCATCTACACGTTTCCCCGCCAAGCCTTTGGCCCTGCTGGGAGGCAAACCTGTTATACAAAGGGTTTATGAGCAGGTCGTAGGAGTGCTTGATGATGCTTATGTGGCAACAGATGATGAACGCATAGAAAAGGTAGTCAAGAATTTTGGAGGTAAGGTGGTCATGACATCTACCCATCATAAGAGTGGCACCGACCGTTGTTGGGAAGCCTTTCAGAAGATTGGCGGGCAATTCGACGTGGTAGTCAATATTCAAGGTGACGAGCCTTTTATCCAACCTTCTCAGTTGGAGGTGGTAAGAGCTTGCTTCTTGGATGAGCAGACGCAAATTGCCACGTTGGTGAAACCTTTCTCTGCTGATAGTAGCTTGTCAGCATTGGAGAATCCCAACGGGGTAAAGGTAGTGGTCAACAAGAACATGAACGCCCTTTATTTCAGCCGTTCTATTATTCCGTACCAACGTAATGTGGATAAAGCTGACTGGCCATCACACCATATATATTATAAGCACATTGGGTTATATGCTTATCGTACAGAGGTGTTACAGCAACTTACTGCGTTACCTCAGTCATCCCTCGAATTGGCTGAAAGCCTCGAACAGTTGCGATGGCTGGAGAATGGGTACACCATTAAAGTAGGACTGACCGATACCGAGACCATCGGCATTGATACTCCTGCCGACCTTGAACGTGCTGAAGCGTTTATGAGACAACAACAGAATAGATGATTTAGCTTACACAATGATTGATCGTAGCCAACAACCGCAGATCCACAATCTCGATGAGTTCCGCTTGAAAGCACCTCAGCGTTATGTGTTACCCAACGGTGTGAAGTTATGGGTACTCGATTCAAGTGATGTGGAGGTTACTCGCATTGACCTTGTGATTAATGCTGGTCGTCATCATCAGTCGCAGCTTTTGCAGGCACTCTTTACCAACCGTATGTTACGCGAAGGTACTACACAGTTCAACCGTGCTCAAATAGCTGAACAGTTGGATTTCCATGGGGCTTGGATGGAGCAAAGCATATCGTTCGAGCATTCATACATTACCCTTTATACCCTTAATAAGCACTTGAATACCTCCATCGCTCTTTTGGCACAAATGGTGAAAGAACCAATTTTTGATGCACAAGTGCTTGAGGTGTTGAAGCAAAACAACTTACAGCGCTTCCTGACTGCTTTGAAGCAGCCCAATGCACAGGCACGCCGCCTCTTCAAACGTGCAATTTATGGACAACACCTCTTGTGCCATATGGCTGACGCATCAGATTATAAGGCTGTCAATACTGAGATGCTGAGGGAGTTTCATCAACAGTGGTACCACAGTGGTAACCTTAGCATCTACCTTGCCGGTCGTATTACAGACGACTGTATTGAACTTGTCAGTCAGACCTTTGGAGAGCCTTTTGGTGAAGGACAAAAGGGTGGGGAGATTTATCAAGGAAACATACCTCAGCAATGCCATCAACAATTGTTTAAGGAGATGCCAGACACTGCTCAAAGTTCGGTGCTTATTGGTAAGTCCACCATAAACCAACTCCATCCTGATTTTCTGCCGTTACGTGTACTTGTTACCCTCTTGGGAGGTTACTTCGGTAGTCGACTTATGACCACCATACGCGAGGAGAAAGGCATGACCTATGGAATTTATTCAGTACTTAACCCCTCTCCCTATGACAATGCCTTCATGATACTCAGCGACTGCGATCATTGCTTTGTTAAGCCTTTGTTGGCTGAGACCTATCATCAGATAGAACGACTGCAAAACGAACTGGTGGGTGACGATGAATTGACATTGGTACGAAACAGTATGAAAGGCGATTTGCTGCGTAGTTATGACTCTTGTCTGTCTATCACCGATGCATGGATATTCATGCACACCTTGGGTTTGCCAAACGACTACTTCTACCGTTTTTGGCAAGCAATTACTACCGTTACACCCGCTGAATTGCAACGTTTGGCTTGTACATATCTTACTAAAGACACTTTAACAGAAATAGTGGCTGGTGAAAAAATGTCATAAAACTTGGCCTCTTTCTTTTTCTATTAGCGAACTATTCTTACCTTTGCAGTATGATGAAATATACGACAACTATCATATTGGCGATATTATGTCTTTTGCCAACCACCTTGGTGGCACAAAATACAGGCATTGTAGATAGGATAAAGGGCGTGTTCTCTACGTCCATCAAAATAGGTACTTATACCTTCCGTGACGGAGCTGTTTATTCTGGTGAACTTAGAGGTGGAAAACCTAATGGAAAAGGTAAGACTACCTTTCCTACAGGCGATACATACGAAGGTGAATATGTCAAAGGCAAACGACAGGGTTCTGGTACATACATCTTTACCGACGGCGAGAAATATGAGGGGGAGTGGTTGCAGGATCAGCAGCATGGTCATGGTATCTATTACTTCCAGAATAATAACCGTTATGATGGTATGTGGTATCAGGACTATCAGCAGGGAGACGGCACCATGTACTATTATACAGGTGATGTTTATGTAGGAAAGTGGGATCATGACCAGCGTGAGGGATATGGTACTTACACTTGGCGCAATGGTGCCAAGTATGATGGACAGTGGCATGCTGATAAAAAAGAAGGACAAGGAGCTTTTACCTGGAATGATGGTAGTAGCTATACTGGTGGCTGGAAAGCTGATATGCGCGAGGGTACCGGCACCTTTGTCTATACCAATGGCGACAAGTATGTAGGTGAATGGCATAATGATATGCAACATGGTCAAGGCATTTATACTTTCCATACGGGTGATCGTTATGAAGGTTCTTATCAAAATGGTGAACGCACAGGCTCTGGTGTCTATCTATATGCCAACGGCAACAAATATGTAGGTGAATTCCAAAACGGCATGCAGGAAGGACAGGGTACTTTTACTTGGGAGAATGGTGCTGTTTACGAAGGTCAGTGGCACGAAAATATGCGTCATGGTAAAGGCACCTACAAATGGAATGTGGGCGATAGCTACGAAGGCGAATGGGCTAACAACGAGTTCAATGGTGAGGGTACCCTCATTCAGACCGATGGTACGCGCTACAAGGGACATTTCGTTAATGGTATGGAAGATGGTCATGGTGTGCGTATAGACAAGACAGGTACTCGCTATGAAGGTACTTTCAAGCAAGGCAAAAAAGAAGGTGAATTTAAAGAAACCGACTCAGCTGGCAATGAACGTACCGTAAACTACCACAACGATCGCATTGTGACGAAGTAATTTTTTTGAAATAAGTGTACGTAATTATAAAGAGGTGTCCGAAAGCGGACACCTCTTTTTGTATGCTTATACTCATTATCAGTAAGTTATCAGTTTGGTACGACAATTGCGAAATAATTATAGCAAATATTAATTATTGTATGGATAGACAGATTACAAAAGAAGAGAAAGACCTGGCTCGCCGTATGAAACTAATCAAGGGTGGTCTCATTGGAGGTTGCGTATTGGTGACTGGAATCATATTTATGAGCCTGATGCGTACAAGCGTTAGCAGAGAAGACCTGACGGTGAGTGAGGTAAGTAGAGGCACTATTGAGGTAAGTGTTACAGCCACAGGCAAAGTGTCGCCCGCTATTGAGGAAATCATTAATTCTCCCATCACTACACGCATTATGGAAATTTATAAAAGAGGTGGCGACAGCGTGGATGTGGGTACACCCATCCTGAAACTGGATTTGTTGAGTGCGGAAACTGATTATGGCAAGTTGAGCGATGAGCAGCATATGAAAGCCTTGCAATTGGAACAGCTCAGGGTGAACAACGAAACTTTCCTGAGCGACCTTGCTATAAAGGTTCAAGTAGAAGAAATGAAATTGAGCAGCATGGAGGTAAACCTCAGAAACGAACGCCGCTTGGATAGTTTAGGCAGTGGCACCACTGATCGTGTACGCCAAGCCGAGTTGGATTATAATACAGAGCGCTTGGCATTGCAGCAGCTCCGTCAGCAATTGGCTAACGAAAGACGTGTAAAGGAAGCCGACCAGAAAGTGAAAGAACTGGAGCTGAACATCAGTACCAAGAGCATGAACGAGATGCGTCGCACGCTGGAAGATGCGCAGATACGCTCTCCTCGCAAGGGCATCCTCACCTTTATCAATACGCAGGTAGGTGCGCAGGTAGGACAAGGCAGTCAGGTAGCCATAGTGAGTGACTTGAGTCATTTCAAGGTGGATGCAGAGATAGCCGATAGCTATGGCGACCGAGTAGTTCCTGGCGGCAAGGCTATAGTCAAAGTAGGCAGCAAAAGGTTGGAAGGTGTTGTGAGTAGTGTGACCCCATTAAGCCGAAACGGAGTGATTAACTTCAGTGTTCAACTGAATGAGGATAATAACGAAGCCTTACGTTCAGGTTTGAAGACCGATGTATATGTGATGAATAGTATTAAAGACGATGTGTTGCGCATCGCATCGGGCAGCTATTACCAAGGACCTAATGACTATGAGTTGTTTGTCTTCAATGGTGATGACGAACTGGTGAAGCGCGATGTCAGACTGGGAGAGAGCAGCTTTGAATACGTAGAGGTGCTTTCAGGTCTGAAAGAAGGCGACCGAGTAGTTACCAGTAGCATGAGTAGCTATCGGGGCAAAAACTCACTGAAAGTAAAATAAACCATTCCTTAATTGTCAATTATCAATTTGAAAAACTATGATTAAAGACTACATTAAACAAGCTTGGGAGCTGATGAAGCAGAACCCGTTGTTCAGCTCGCTCTATGTGGTAGGTACCGCTTTAGCTATCTGCTTCACCACAGTGATGGCGGTGGCATACTATGTAAAGCTGGCGCCTCTCTATCCGGAGTATAACAGGAGCTATACTTACTACAGCGATAATGTGAGGGTACAGACACCAGACAATATGAACACAGTAAACTCAGGCTTCAGCTATACTTCATTGCGCGACTGGCTCTATCCATTGAAGAATGTGGAAGCTGTATCGGGCATTATACAGGAAGCAGATGAGCACTGGGTACGCCCTTCTGATGGCAACGATTTAAGCGTTAGTGCCATCTATACCGACCCAGGGTTCTTCAAAATTTATGAGTTTGAGTTTATTGAAGGCACCCCTTTCAGTCAGGCTGATTTCGATAGCGGCGTGCGTACAGTGGTCATCAGCGACAAGCTGGCAAGGCAGGCATTCCACCAAGATGAGGGTGTGGTAGGCAAGATGCTGAATTTAGACATGAACGATTATCGTGTATGCGGTGTGGTAAAAACAGGAAGCAAGTTGGGCAGTAAGAGCTATAGCGATGTCTATGTGCCTTATAAGAACTATCCGAACTATCAGCTTACATTCTATTATGATGTCGTTGGATCTTTTGAAGCCCGCTTCCTAACGAAAGATGAGGCA
Source organism: Bacteroidaceae bacterium (assembly GCA_017442855.1). Lineage (GTDB taxonomy): Bacteria > Bacteroidota > Bacteroidia > Bacteroidales > Bacteroidaceae > Bacteroides. The sequence goes on from JAFSPM010000045.1 coordinate 138,744, forward strand.
CAGACAAAGGCTCTGCAGGAAGAACTGGATGCCTTGATTGCCAATGTGAACCAACAGTACAAGGGTGAAAAGACTGTTACCATGCGTCCGTTGCGTACTCACACCAGTATGGTATTCGATGAGGTATATTATGGCAATCAATACAAGGTAACACCCTGGTTGTTGTTCAAAAAGTTTCTGCCCATCATCCTAGTGTTGCTATTAATACCTGCCTTCAACCTGAGTGGTATGATTAGCAGCAGGATGGAAGACAGATTGGCTGAGATGGGTGTGCGCAAATCGTTTGGTGCCAGCAAGAGCGTGTTGCTCTCACAAGTGATGTGGGAGAACCTGATACTGACGTTGGTCGGTGGTCTTGTCGGTTTGATTATAGCTTGGAGTATGCTGTTCTTGGGTAAGAGTTGGGTGTTTACCCTCTTTGAAGACTATCCCGATGCGCTTTATGACAACAACGTTACAGTTACTGGCGAGATGCTGTTTTCTCCCACTGTGTTTATCTCAGCATTGCTGGTGTGCATCATCATCAACTTGCTCTCTGCCCTGATTCCTGCATGGAACTCGTTGCGAAAGCCAATAGTAAGCTCGTTAAACGAAAAGAAATAATCAATTATCAATTTAATAAGACTATGTTCAATTTGATATTCAAGAATATTTGGGCTCGCCGAAAGCGTAATGCCTGGCTCTTTATCGAACTGGTGGCAGTAGCCATTGTGTCATGGGTTATCTTCGACCCTGTAGTTGTAGGCCTATATGTAAGAAATTTGCCCACAGGGTATGATACCGACCGTTTGTGCCGTATTTCTTTGGGTAGGTATTACGAAGGTGCCTCAGCGTATAGTGCTGATGCCGATTCCACCCTCTTTGAGGACATTGACCGCATCATGTATCAGGCTCGTAACTTGCCTGATGTGGAAAGTTCTACTCAGTTATTGGGTTTCGCATATCCTGGTTCATCCGGCAATTCCAATTCAGCCTATTGTAATCCAAACGACACTATCAAAATGCTACGGGTTTCAAACATGTATTACAAACCTCGCACCGACTTCTTCAAGACTTTCGGTATCCAACCCGCCAAGGGCTATACGGTGGAACAACTGGAAGAGGCTGCTTTACCGGCAAACAGTATGCTGCTTTCGGAAGATGGAGCGAATGAACTATATGGGTCTAATCGCAGTAATATGCGCGCATCCTTACCTCCCCGATATCAGTCAATGGTGCCAGATTGGAAAGACAAAGAGGTTACTGGCGTTTTCAAACCTTTCAAGATGAATAATGGCAATCGCGCCATCCCTGTGGCTTTCTACCGATTCAGCCCAGATGATAATAATGGAACTGAAGTACCTGGACAAACATTTATCTTGGTGCGTGTCAAAGATGGGGTAAACTTAGATCGCTTTATCGATAGCTTCAATGAGAATGGTATGAAGCAGTTGCACAGCGGTAACCTATATGCCCGTAGCATCACCAAGTTCAGCACTGTGATGGAAAACAGAGATAGCTATTACCTCAATGCGATGCACATGCGATATGTGTTGGCAGCATTCTTCATGATCAGCCTCTGCTTGGGTGTGATTGGAACCTTCTGGTTGCAGACCAAAGTGAGGAAGGAAGATGTGGGTGTAATGTTATCTTTTGGTGGTACACCTAAAACAATCATGGGTATGCTGATGGGTGAGGGGGCTTTGCTCTGTACCATTGCAGTAGTCATTGGTTGCCTCATCTATATGCAGTATGGCATAAGCGAGGGGTTGGTGAATGATTACCTTTGGGGAGGAGCACGAGCAGACTCGCCGATGGTAGCAGATTCCTGGATTGACAGTTTCCCACAGCATTTCCTCATCGTGAGCGGCATTATCTGGCTCATTATGACTATCGTGGTACTGATTGGTATCTTTATACCAGCACACAAAATCAGTCATGTGCAGCCAACAGAAGCTTTAAGAGACGAATAATAATTAATTAAAGAAATAGAATTATGGAAACAATTATCAAATTAGAAGGTATCAACAAGATATATCGTACAGACGAAGTAGAAACGCAGGCTTTGGAAAATGTGAACCTGCAAGTGAATAAGGGCGAGTTCCTTAGCATCATGGGACCCTCAGGTTGTGGCAAGTCCACCTTATTAAATATTATGGGCTTGCTCGATGCGCCTACCTCTGGCAGTGTGCTGATTGACGGCACTGCTACCGAGAAGTTGAGCGATAAGGCGTTGGCGGCTTTTCGTAATGAGAAATTAGGCTTTGTGTTCCAAAGTTTCCACCTGATTAACTCTCTCAATGTGATTGACAACGTGAAGATTCCTCTGCTCTATCGCAAGATGTCGGGAGCCAAGCGCGAGGAACTGGCGAAGCAGGTGTTGGAGCGTGTAGGGTTAAGCCATCGTATGCGCCACATGCCAACCCAGTTGAGTGGTGGTCAGTGCCAGCGTGTTGCCATCGCCCGTGCTATTGTCGGCAATCCTGAGATTATCCTTGCCGACGAGCCAACAGGTAACTTGGATAGTAAGATGGGTGCCGAGATTATGGAATTATTGCATCAGTTAAATAAAGAAGACGGGCGTACCATCGTGATGGTAACACACAATGAGGCACAAGCCAAGCTCACCGATCGTACCATCCGCTTCTTCGATGGCAGGCAAGTAGAGTAACCATTAACAATTGACTATTATCCCCAAGTTAAACCATTAAATGCATAAACGACATGCTAAAACTCTACCTCAAACAAGCCTGGCAGATGATGAAGCAGCAGAAGCTGTTTAGCACCATCTATATTCTGGGTACAGCCTTAGCGGTGTGCTTCACGTTGGTTATGCTTTTTTCCATCCATGCGAGGATTACGCCCAACTACCCTGAGTATAGCAGGTTGAAACTGTACAAGCCAATGGCGAGATTCACTACCGAAAACCGTTCCTTTACGGCAGGCTATTTCTCCCATCGGGCAGTGGAAGAAATGTTCCGCCCATTGCAACACGTGGAGGCCTTGACCGCTATATCATATGATACTGGTGGTAGGAAAGTACAGCTACCTGGAAGGAAAGGTGATTATGACCTGCGTACCCTATTTACGGACACGGGGTTCTTTCAGGTGTTCAACTTTGACTTTCTGGAAGGTTCGCCTTTCACTGATGTTGATTTCCAAAGCGGCTTGCATAAGGTGGTCATAACTGACCAGCTTGCCAGACGGGTTTTTGGTTCTGACAAGGGGATTGTGGGCAAGGAAATCAGTATTGATTACGTAAGCTATCAGGTGTGCGGGGTGGTCAAGAGCGCCAGCATCCTGTGTGCGGTGTCATACGCCCAGGCATATATGCCTTATACTACAAAACCTGGATATGAAAGATTCATTGGGGATGATTACATGGGTGAGTATGCGGTCTATATGGTAATAAAAAATCAGGAGCAGATGGATGGGCTGATGGCAGAGCTGCATAGCCGCCAGTCGGTGGTGAACCTTGCCAACGATGGGAAAGTGAAAATCGAGTTTAACGATCCACCTGTTCCTCATTCTTACCAGATGCTGCATCTGATGTATGAGCGTAATGACGGCTTTGAGACTTTCAATGGCTGGAAGGTATTCAGGTATTATCTATATGTACTCATGTTGTTGCTAATCGTGCCTGCTATCAATCTTAGTGGCATGATCAGTAGCCGCATGGAGGACAGGTTGCCTGAAATGGGTGTGTTGAAGACATTCGGTGCCAGCAGGGGTAGGCTGCTCAGTCAGGTATTGACAGAGAATCTGATGCTCACATTGGTTGGCGGATTGGTGGGTTTGGTACTTTCCTGGATTTTCCTCTTGGCTGACGGAGCGTGGGCATTCTCAATGTTCACCGTGTTCACGGCGGCTTCTCCTACAGATGATGTAGGCTATAGTTTATCAGCCGAGCTGATGTTCTCACCCTTGTTGTTCGTAGCGGTGTTGCTGGTGTGCCTTTTGTTGAACGTGTTTTCCGCATTGATACCCGCATGGGTCTCTCTGCGCAAGCCCATCGTGTATTCCATTAACCAAAAAGAATGAGGAGGAAGAGGTATGTTAAAACTGATATTGAAGAACCTGTGGGCAAGACGCTGGCGCAACGGATGGCTGTTTGCCGAACTGATAGTGGTGTCTGCGATTACCTGGAGTGTCATTGACCCAGTCGTGGTAGATACTTGGGTACAGTCTTTGCCTATGGGATATGATTCCGACAGGATGTGTATGGTGTCTGTAGCAAAGTATCCTGCAGAGGCTCCTCTGTACAGGGCTGAGAATGATTCCACCGTAAAAGAAGACTTTCTGCGTCTGTCTGATGTAATTCGCCAGATGCCGGATGTGGCATACGCCACCCCTCTGCCAACAGGAATGTATCTGCATTCACACAATCAAAGAGGTATTACCTTGATGTCTGACACAACTCGTAAGGTAATGGGGTACCTGATGCCTTTCATTCAGGGTACTGACTATTTTGAAACCTTTGGTATCAGACCTTCGGATGGGCAGTCTCTATCTGAAGCTACGGGTAAGGCTCAGGGTAGTAATCAGCTCATCATTACGGAAGGTGCCAGGAGCCTGCTATTCGAGGATGGCAACATCAACCGCCCCCTGACTTGTGTGGCATGGAGGGACACCACTGAGGCTCAAGTGGCAGGTGTGGTGGCTGATATGAAATACTTCAAATTCTGGAGGCCTACACCGGTGTTTTTCAAACCGATTCCTGCGCCAGAAGAAACGACAACCATCATGCTTCGCCTGAAGGATGGTATCAGTGTGGACGGATTTATAGACTGGTTTTATGAAAATCAGCTCGCTTCATTGGGTTCCGGCAATCTGTATGTCAGTGGCATACAGTCATTCGACAAGTATATTGATGACTATACGGAAAGTATGGCGACACAGTATCATTTGAACATCACGCTGGCCATGTTCTTCATGCTGAGCTTGTGTCTGGGGGTGATTGGTGCTTTCTGGCTGCAGACCAAGACCCGAAAGGGCGATTTGGGAGTCATGAAGGCGTATGGTGCGAGCAAGGGCAACATTATGTCCATGCTGATAGGCGAAGGCTGGGTGTTGACTACGGTTGCATGGATCGTGGGGTGCTTCATCTATTGGAACTATGCACGTATGGAAGAACTATATACAGAAATATTTTGGAGTTCTTTCTATCCTTCTCCCTCTTGGTTAGACAGCTTCTCCCTGCATTTCACCATCACCTCTTTAGTGTTGTATGTAGTCATGATATTGGTGGTATTGGCTGGCATCTATATCCCAGCCAGAAACATAAGTCGGATTCTTCCTTCGGAAGCTTTGCGAGACGAATAAAAAACTAAAAATGAAAAGAATAGTCCATTCCTTATTAACCTTGGTAATGAGCACCCTTTCGTTGCAAGCTCAGGTGGAGACCTCGGTGCGGAGTATTTCGCTCGATGAGGCCATCCGCCTGGCAAGGGTGCAGAGTGTGGATGCAGCTGTAGCCCTCAATGAGCTGAAGACAGCGTATTGGGAATACCGCACTTATAAAGCTGAGTTATTGCCAGAGGTAAATTTCAAAGCTACGTTGCCATCCTATAACAAGAGTTACACTGCTTATCAGAACGATGCTGGTGAATATAGTTACCTGCGAAGCGACTATATGCGGATGAGTGGTGAACTGAGCATTGACCAGAATATCTGGCTCACAGGTGGTACGCTCTCTTTGAACACTTCCTTGGATTACCTAAAACAATTCACAGGCAGCAAAGACCATAGTTTTATGACAGTACCTATCGCCTTGACTTTGAACCAACCCATCTTTGGGGTAAACCGCATCAAGTGGGACAGGCGCATTGAGCCAGTGCGCTATCGGGAAGCTAAGGCAGCTTTTCTGAGTGCTACAGAAGATGTGACCATCGCCACCATCAACCATTTCTTCAACTTGTTGCTTGCTAAGGAAAGAGTGTCGATTGCCCGACAAAACCTCGACAATGCCAACAAACTCTATGAGGTGGCAAAAGTGAAGCGAGAGATGGGGCAAATTAGTGAGAACGACCTGTTGCAACTTCGCCTAAATGTATTGGATGCCCAATCATCGCTGACAGATAATGAGACCACTCTCAAAAGTTGTATGTTCAAGTTGCGCTCTTTCCTGGCGATAGAAGATAACGTCGATTTGGAACCAGTATTGCCAGCTTCAGCCCCTTCGGTAGAACTGTACTACGATGACGTGTTGGAGAAAGCCCTTCTGAATAACTCGTTTGCCAAGAATATACAGCGTCGTCAGTTAGAGGCTGACTATGAGGTGGCAAAGGCACGTGGTAACCTGCGTGAGATACAGCTATTTGCCCAGGTGGGTTTGACAGGCACAGACCATACCTTCCGCTCTGCTTACGATGGTTTGAAGTCGAATCAGATTGTGGAGGTGGGGTTAAAGATACCTATTCTCGACTGGGGCAGACGCAAAGGACAGGTGCGTGTGGCAAAGAGCAACAGAGAAGTGACGGAAAGCAAGTTGCGTCAAGAAACGCAGGAGTTCAACCAAAATCTCTTCGTGCTGGTACAACAGTACAACAACCAGTTGGCACAATTGGATATAGCCGACGAGAGTGATCAGATAGCGCAGAAGCGATATGCCACAAACGTGGAAACATTTATGATAGGCAAGATATCAACTCTCGATCTCAACGACGCACAAGTGCGTAAGGATGAGGCACGAGAAAAGCATGTCAACGAACTGTTCTATTATTGGTATTACTATTACCGCCTGCGTAGCCTCACGCTGTGGGACTTTGAGAAGGGCACGAATATTGATGCCGACTTTGAAGCAATCATCAAAGGATAATTTGGCTGTTTCATTTGAATGCGTTAATTTTGCAATACTATGATATTGATTGTTGATGACGATAGTGCAATACGTACCTCATTAGGCTTTATGCTGAAACGGGCAGGCTATGAGGTGCAGGCAGTCTCAGGACCCAAAGAGGCGATGACGATTGTCCGTAATGAGGAAGTGCGTCTCATTTTAATGGACATGAACTTTTCTCTTTCAACAACAGGGGAGGAAGGCCTAACTTTGCTCAAGCAAGTGAAGTTGTTCCTTCCAGAGGTTCCTGTGATTCTGATGACAGCATGGGGTAGCATCAGTCTTGCCGTTGAGGGCATGAAGGCTGGTGCTTTCGACTTTGTTACAAAACCTTGGAACAACATAACGCTGATGCAACGCATCGAAACGGCATTGCAGCTAACGGAAAAACAAATTATTACCAAAGCAAATGATAAGGCATTTGACCGTAATTTTATTATTGGAGAAAGCAAAGCCTTGTCGGATGTGCTTACAATTGTCCAACGAATTGCCAATACCAACGCCTCTGTTCTGATTACTGGTGAAAGTGGCACTGGCAAAGAACTCATAGCAGAAGCTATCCACAAGAATAGCCAACGAGCCAACAAACCTTTCGTAAAGGTGAACTTGGGTGGTATTTCACAAAGTCTCTTTGAAAGCGAGATGTTTGGACATAAGAAAGGAGCTTTTACCGATGCCGTAGCTGACAGAAAGGGACGCTTTGAGTTGGCAGATAAAGGTACCATCTTCCTTGATGAGATTGGTGAACTCGACCTGAGTTGTCAAGTAAAGTTGTTGCGAGTTTTGCAGGAACAGACCTTTGAGCCCTTGGGAGACAGCAAGCCGAAGAAGGTGGATGTCAGGGTGGTGAGTGCTACTAATGCTAACTTGCAGCAGATGGTGCAGGATAAGACTTTCCGTGAGGACTTGTTCTATCGCATCAACCTCATCACGATTCATCTGCCAGCTTTGCGGGAACGCAAGGAGGATATTCCACTCTTGGCAGCTCATTTTGCCCAAAGGCAATGCGAGGCTAATGGCTTACCTATAGTTACTATTTCAAAGGAGGCCAATGACTATTTGTCATCACTGCCTTACCCTGGTAATATACGTGAGTTGAAGAACTTAGTGGATCGTACTATTTTAGTGAGTACTAATAATCCATTGCAGGTGTCTGATTTTCAGCAGCAGTATCAAGGGAATTATTCTTTGCAAAACGCTGATGCCGATGGTCTGACTTTGGATGAGATGGAGTATATTGCCATAAAGAAAGCATACGAGAAGTATCATGGGAATGTGTCGCAGATGGCGTCAGCCTTAGGATTGAGCCGTCAGGCGCTTTATCGGAGGATGGAAAAATATCAATTAGAGTGAGGCTTAAACATTTATTCTACATATTAGCTGCTCTGCAACTGGCACTGCTTGCTTTGTTGTTTTATTCTGCCTCACAGAGGCAGGATACCTTATTCTATATAGGGGAAGGTTTGGTAGTGCTGGTTTTGCTGTTTCTTGTGTATTTTTACTATAAGGTGTTGAAACCTTTGGACTCGATAGGCAATGGTATGGACTTGCTAAACGAACAGGATTTTAGTAGCAGATTGAAGCCTGTAGGACAGCAGGAGAGCGACCGCATTGTTCAGGTGTTCAACAAGATGATGGACCAACTGAAAGACGAGAAGTTGCGAATGCAAGAGCAGAACCGTTTCTTGGACTTGCTAATCAGTGTCTCGCCGATGGGCGTAGTGATGCTAGATTTCGATGAACGCATCACGATGATGAACGATGCTGCTATCCGCTTTCTGGAAGTAGATAGTGTAGAACGGGCCCTTCATCAGTCCATGAGGCAATTAATCTCTCCTTTGGCTCAGGAAATCGTCAACATTCCGTTAGATAAGGTTGAAACAATTCGTCTGAGTGATTCCAAGATATACCGTTGCAGTCACCTCAGTTTCATGGACAGAGGTTTTACTCGTCCATTCATACTGATAGAGAGTCTGACAGAGGAAGTGATGAAGGCAGAGAAGAAAGCGTATGAGAAAGTGATACGCATGATAGCGCATGAGGTTAACAACACAGTAGCTGGTGTAACATCTACTCTCGATACGGTAAACGATGTGTTGTCAACGATGCCAGAGACTGAGGATTTGCGTGAGGTCATAGCAGTAGGTAGTGACCGTTGTTTGGGTATGAGCCGTTTCATTACCCGTTTTGCCGATGTGGTGAAGATCCCAGAACCCCAATTGCAGTCGGTTGACCTTAACCAGTTGGTTGGCAGTTGTAGATCCTTTATGGAGAGTGTCTGTGTCAATCGGAATATAAACATCAGCATGAACCTTTGTGAAGGTCATGCTATGGTCAATATTGATCCTACATTATTTGAACAAGTACTGGTAAACATTGTCAAGAATGCCGCAGAAAGCATTGGCTCTGATGGGGAGATAACTATCACTACACAAACAAACTCTATTGAGATAGCTGATAATGGTAAAGGCATTAACCCTGAAGATGAGAAAAAGCTATTCTCTCCATTCTTTTCTACTAAACCTAATGGGCAAGGTATAGGCCTAATGTTTATTCGTGAAGTGCTCATCAAACATGGTTGTACTTTTTCCCTTCGCACTTATCCTGACGGATACACCCGTTTCAAGATTGTACTTTGAGAGCCGACTATGGGGGCTGCTAAAGTCTGCTATGGGTGTCCCTAAAGCTTGCTGTCACGTAACGCAAAGCTTACCACCACTGGCTGCAATATCTGCTATCACCCGACGCAGTATCTGTTATACCCCCATAGGAGATACTGCGATGACTCATGCGAGGCTTTGCGAAGACCCGTAGCAGATACTGCGACGCCCTTTAGAAATGCCTCCGTTCTGAGATGGCAGTTTTTGATGCTTCCAAACAAAAAATAGGGGCACCTTAATGGTGCCCCTAAAATCTTTAATGAATGCTTACAGCTTAGATGATGTACTGGGAGCTGATGGACTCGTTGCATACCACGCGACGTATGGTTTCTGCAAAGATGTCGGCAATGCTTAGCTGCTTCACCTTGTCGCACTTCTTGCTGTAAGGGATGCTGTCGGTGAACACCATCTCCTCGAGCTGTGATTCCTGAATGCGGAATGATGCAGGATCTGACATGACGCAGTGACTGGCAATAGCACGTACTGAGTGAGCGCCATTCTCCATCATCAGGTTAGCTGCCTTGGTGATAGTGCCGGCTGTGTCAACGATATCGTCAATCAGAATAACGTCCTTGTCCTTTACATCGCCGATTACCTGCATAGAAGCCACCACGTTGGCTTTCTCACGTGTCTTGTTGCAGAGCACCAAAGGCACGTCAAAATACTTGGCATAGGCTCCCGCACGCTTTGAACCACCTACATCAGGAGAAGCCATGACAAGGTTATCACCCAAGTTGAGCGATTTGATGTATGGAATAAATACGCTGGATGCATACAGATGATCTACAGGAACGTCGAAGAAGCCCTGAATCTGATCAGCATGCAGGTCCATAGTGATGAGGCGGTCGATACCGGCTACTGACAACAAATCAGCCACCAACTTGGCACCTATGGATACACGTGGCTTGTCCTTGCGGTCCTGACGTGCCCAACCGAAGTAAGGGATTACAGCACAGATGGACTTGGCAGAAGCACGCTTGGCTGCATCAATCATAAGCAGCAACTCCATGAGGTTGTCGGAGTTGGGGAAGGTTGACTGTACCAGGAATACGATGGCTCCACGAATGGACTCTTCGTAAGATACAGCAAACTCACCGTCGGCAAAATGAGTGATGTTCATGTTGCCTAACGGACAATTCAAGCTGGCGCAGATGCGCTCGGCAAGGTACCTTGAGTTGGTACCAGAGAAAACCATAAAGGGTGATGTCTCTTTCATTATCTTGAAATAATTAATTAGTTGAATCAATCTTATTGCCAATGGTGTAGAGTAGGTAGTAGAGGTATTCCCATCCGCCTAGCTTCTCAATCTTGAGAGGCATACCATCGTCGTCGCGGTCGAGGATAAGGTCGGTCTTCACTACCTCATAACTTTGTTTCTTGCCTTCCGGGCTCACAGCTACCAACTGCTTCACAGGACGTGGGTTCCATATCTTGCCCGTATAGCCAGTGAAGAAGTCGCGGTTGTCGGAATAAAGGTTCATATCCAGTTCCTTGTCGCCGTCAAGGAGACTGTCGTACTTCAGCTGATTGAGTGGCAGGGTGAGCACGCCATCGGCTAATGAAGGCTGTTGTATGTCGATAGTTTCAGGTAACTGAGCCTCGTCGATAATTGGTGTGTCAAACACGAACTGCTCTGCAGCATCGCAAGGTATTGGTTGCTTGAGTAAGCGAGGGTTGGCCAACTTCCAGTTCACGCAGTCGGGCAGGCTCCACACTGACTCTTCTTTGTCGGAAAAGCCTGTTACATCAACATAGCCTACGATAGCTGCCGTAGGCAATTTGGTGAGGGTGGGGATCTGTCCCATCAGCAGATAGTTGTCGATGCGGTATGACCAGCATTCTGGTAACGCCTGATGATATTCTTCAGGAATTTGCATCTGGGTGGCAACGATGGCTATCTTGCCTGGGTTTTCTTTTGGCTTCCATGCCATACTCATTACATCTTGCAGCCCTGCACTTATTAGCGAGGCCCAAGGCTGTGGCATACAAATTGCTTTCATATTATTTAAACAACAGAGGTGTAAATTCAGTTAAGTAAATGCGCCAGTTACGCCAGATGTGACCACCATCGGTCTCCATGTACTGGTACTTGTAGCCCATGCCGTCCAACTTCTCACGATAAGCCTTGTTGGCTGCATAGAGGAAGTCGGTCTTGCCAATACCAATCCAGTAGAGGGCTGGAGCCTTGGTAAACTGAGTCTTCAGCTTGGCATCTTCATTCATATAAATAGGAGAGATGCTTGGGTCAGTAACGCCCAATGCTGCTGAGAACAAACCAATATAGTTGAAGGTGTCAGGGTTGTTCAGTGAGATAAACTTAGAGTGGAAGCCACCCATTGACAAACCTGCGATGGCACGTCCTTGCTTCTTGGCGATGGTGCGGTAGTTGGTGTCGATAAATTTCACCACTTCCATGAATGTACTCTCGAAAGATCCTTCCATTGTCTTAGGCAGGTTCATCGAAGGAGGTACGAAACCGGCAGATGTCTCGCCAGGAGCAGCTTCCTGAGATACGTTGCCGTTGGTCATCACCACAATCATAGGCTCTGCCTTGCCCTGTGCGATGAGGTTGTCGAGGATCTGGGCAGTACGGCCTTGAGTGAGCCATGCCTCTTCGTCGCCACCCATACCGTGCAGCAGGTAGAACACTGGATAACGTTTGTTGCTGGTTTCGTAGCCAGCTGGGGTGTAAACGCTCAGACGACGGGTCAGGCCATCTTGGGTGTACCAGCGCTTAGCTACGGTGCCATGAGGAACAGCATTTACCTTATAGAGGTCAGAGCGACCACCACCAATCAGCAGGATGCTGCTCAGGGTAGAAACGTCACGATTTACATATACGTTGTTCATGTCAATCACTCGCTGACCGTCGATCAGGAAGTGATAGGTATAAAACTCAGGTGCTACAGGTTCTGGGGTAGTATATTCCCAAACACCATCTTTCTCGGTGAGGTTAGCTACGCCAGCAACTTCCATTTCCATCACGGTGTCGCCAAACTTAACAGTCTGTTTCATGGTAGGCAGGAAGTCACCTGTTACCTGTACTTTAACAGCTTTGGGAGCTGAGATTCTAAATGTTACCGTATTGTTCGGATGAATCTCTGGAGACACGATGCCTGCGCCTCCGAATAATGCCTGCTGAGCGAAAGTGAATGCACTAACCAGCAATGCGAATCCTGTGAATAATGTTTTTTTCATATTAGTATTATTAGTCTAAAAGTTCTGCAATCTTCTCGTACAGCTTCTCACCACGCAGGTTACGGCCAATGATGGTACCATCCTTATCGATAAGTACGGTGTGGGGGATAGCACTTACACCATAGATGGCGGCTGCTTCACACTGCCAGTACTTGAGGTCGGACATCTGAGGCCAGGTGATGTTCAGTTCGGAAATTCCTCTCTTCCATGCATCGGCTGTCTGGTCGAGTGATACACCTACGATTTCGAAGCCTTTCTTCTTATACTGGTCGTACACCTTTACTACGTTAGGCATCTCCTGACGGCATGGACCACACCAGCTTGCCCAGAAATCTACCAACACCAATTTGCCCTTGCCTGCATAGTCGCTTAACTTAACAGGCTTGCCTTCTGGGTCGTTCATTTCAAAATCTGTAAACTTTTGACCTACAGTAGTTGCAGAAAGTTTGCTAACCTGTTCCTTGATATGATTGATGGTCTCGTCGGAGTTGAATCTCTCAGGGATCTGACTTACTATTTCAGCCAACTCAGGGGTCTCCATATAGTAGTAGAAACTCTTCAGCATATAAACACCTACTTCGTTGGTGGCATTGTCTTTGGTGCCTTTCACGACGACATCGATAAACCTATCTTCAAGCTCTTCGCTCTGCTTTTCAAGGGCAGTACGCACATCGTCACCTAAGTCATCCTCGCTGCTGAGCTTGTCGTAAATATCACTCATCTCATTTTGCAGGCTGTTGATATTGTCACGTACCTTCTGATAGGCATCGTTGTTAGGAGTGCCTGTGGCTGATGGGTTCTCGTTGTCCATTTTTACATTGATGGTTCCGTTTTCGAGGAAGAAGTCCAGCGCCTGATCGTTTTCAGAGTTGTTCTGATACATGAGGTAAAGAAGTGCTGGTGTACTTTGTTCGCCTTTGAACGTGAACTTTCCATCTTTGATAACGGCACCTTGCAGCTTGGCAGTTTGTCTGCCACTCATCTCTACAAGGAAGATAGAGTCGCCATCTGTAGCGTCGGATATCTCGCCATTGATTGTATAGCCGCTGTTACCAGTGCAGGCTGAAAGAGCAGCCAATGTACCTACATAAAAGAGTTTTTTCATTTGTATCATTGAATTGGTAAATAAATACTCTACAAAGTTAGTGCAAGTTGAGTGAAATACAAAAAGAATTAATTCTTTTTTATTTCCGAAACGCAGCCTAACTTATTAAAAGTGTATAAAAAAAACCTCCCCGATTTGAACATCGGAGAGGTGTTTTTCTGTAATCATCTAATTGAAACCCGACTTTATTCAGCAGCTGGAGTCTCAGCTGGAGCTTCGGTAGTTTCTTCAGCTGGTGCTTCAGCAGCAGCTTCCTCTGCAGCCTTGGCAGCCTCTTCAGCAGCCTTAGCAGCTTCCTCAGCGGCCTTCTTCTCAGCCAATGCCTTAGCCTTCTCTTCGTTGATTTTCTTCTCAGCAGCCAGACGAGCAGCATCAGCAGCCTTCTTGTCAGCAGCAGCCTTGTCAGCGATAGCCTTCAAACCGTTCTGCTTGTCTTTCTTCCAAGCCTCGAAACGCTTCTGAGCTTCAGCCTCGTCGAAAGCGCCTTTCTTAACGCCTGTGAGCAGGTGCTTCATCAGATACACACCTTCGTGTGACATGATGCTGCGTGCGGTGTCGGTTGGCTGTGCACCTACATTAACCCAATACAGTGCACGATCAAACTTCAATTCTACTGTGGCAGGATTGGTGTTTGGGTTATAAGTACCAATTCTCTCGATGAACTTACCATCACGTGGAGCTTGTGCATCGGCAATTACGATGGTGTAGAACGCATAGTTCTTATGACCATGTCTTTGCAGTCTAATTCTTGTTGCCATAAAATCTTAATACTTTATTAATTAATAATTGAATTGATGCCCTTAACTCGTAAAGGCGGCGCAAAGTTACTGCTTTCCCTTTAAACAACCAAACTTTTTTAATAAAAAGTAGGTTTTATAATGATTAAAACTGGCATACGTTTCTGCAGCGTTAAGAAAATCGGGAAAGTTTTAACATTATAAAGCTGTTTTGTTTAAGAATACTTTCTTGGAAAACGGAAAAGAATCGCTAAAACAGCACAAATTCCCATAAGGAAAGGGTAGTAGAGTAACCCAATAATACTGACAGGCGAGATGCCAGCAAGTCCTGATGCTATCAGCATTTGTGCCCCGTAGGGGATGATGCCCTGCACCATGCATGAGAAGGTGTCGAGTATGCTGGCCACCTTGCGCTTATCAAGGCCGAATTGCTGTGAAATCTGACGAGCGATAGGAGCAGTGGTGATGATGGCAATGGTGTTGTTCGCAGTACACAAATCGGCTAAACCCACCAAGGCTCCGATGCTCATTTCTGCCCCTCGCTTTCCCTTGATATGCTTTGTCATTTTTTTGATTATGAATGCTATTCCGCCATTGAAACGAATCATCTCCAGCATACCTCCTGCCAACAAGGTAACGATGATTAACTCACTCATACCCATGATACCTTCACCCATAGCTCCCAACCAACTGAAGAAAGGCGTACCTGTGAGGGTACCTACGATGCCTGTAGCTGCTAAACCAATGAGCAGTACCAACATGACATTCATACCAAATAGTGCCAAGATGAGTACCAATAGATAGGGGATGACTTGCAACCACTCAATGGGACCTATCTCAGGTGTGACATCAAGTGCCATACCTTGTATGATATAGATGACCAACGACACAATGGCAGCTGGCAGGATAATCTGGATGTTAACACGGAATTTATCCTTCATCAGGCAGTCCTGCGTCTGTGTAGCAGCTATGGTGGTGTCGCTGATAAACGAGAGATTGTCGCCGAAGAATGAACCACCCACCACTACGGCAGTAATAAAAGGCAAATCTATGCCTGTCTTAGCAGCCAACCCACTGGCCACAGGTACCAAAGCAGCTATGGTGCCTACACTGGTACCTACAGAGAGAGAAATAAAGCATGAAGCTAAGAAGATGCCTGCTAAAAGAAGATCGCTTGGTAGGATGGTTAGGGTGAGGTTCACTACTGAGTCGATGGCACCCATCTGTTTGGCACCCTGTGCAAAAGCCCCTGCCAATATGAATATCCACACCATGAGCAGGATGCTTTTGTCGCTGGCTCCTCTGGAAAATACGCTGATGCGCTCATCGATGGACAGTCCGCGTGTTATCGCTACGGCATAGCACGACGAAAGCAGAAATGCCACTGTAATAGGTATCTTGTAGAAATCATTGAGCAGGATGGAAGCACCTAGGTAGGAGAATAGAAATACCAACATGGGACTCAAGGCCAACCAACCATGAATCCTGTATCTCTGTTTAATCTCTGCACCTTCGTCCATCTTTCTTGCTTGTTAATAATCAAATTTGATGCCAAAGATAGTGAAATCTTTTATAACTTGATGTAAAAATCTTCAGTAAGTTTACGGTATTCAGGGGTATATTGACTATTGGCATCCATCAGATAGAGTGTTTGCTCTGCCTTTTCTCCTGGATAATACAGATCGTTTTCACTTCCTTTCCAATAGGTGATAAACACCCTGCGGCAAGGCTTCCCCGGTTTGGTATAGATGTGAGTCACTGCTTGTGGAAAGAGGTGATGACGTGAAGCCATATCGTTGACAAAACTTTCTGACTCAGTGGGAATAATCACACAACAGATGCCCTTTGGCTGCAATAAGTTACGAGCACGAAGAAACAGTTGGTGATAGTTCAGTGTCTCGTTATGACGAGCCTGCGTGCGATGAGGGTCGGGGTTTCTCAACGAATCGGTAAAGTAGGGCGGATTGCTTACGATGAGGTCGAACAATATGTCGGATGTGTACTCATTGAAATCACCATGAACCAGTTGGATGCGTTCTGCCCAAGGAGAAGCAGCAAAGTTCTCTGCTGCCTGGTTTGCCGCATCGTCATCTATCTCTATGGCCGTAATCTGCGCCTCAGGACAACGCTGTGCCAGCATCAGTGCAATCAGTCCGCTACCCGTACCCACGTCGAGTATATGTCTGGCTCCTTCTACAGGAGTTAATGCACCAGCCAACACGCCGTCGGTGCCCACCTTCATGGCACATCGTTGGTGCCAGATGGTGAATTGCTTGAACTGAAAATAGGCATTTGACATTTTTACTGATTCTCTAAGAATTGATGCAAATTTATGGATTATTCGGCTATTTCTTGTTCTTTTGGCATGCTTTTTGTTTTTTTTAAGATGACAGAGCGTGGGAAAATGAATAATTAGCCGTAACTTTACACGCTTTTTTAGGCAAAGCCACATGTGTGGTATCATTTTTTAGGTGAAAAGACGATGAAGAATTACAGATTTGACGAAGAAGAAGACAGACAAGAGAAAGTTATTTCAGTGTTCACTGATCTTGAAGGAGGATCGGAGGAGAGATTTGTGAATTTGGAAGTGAACGACGAAATGCCCTTGTTGCCCGTGAGGAACATGGTGCTGTTTCCTGGTGTAGTGCTGCCTGTGACGATAGGAAGAAAATCCTCTTTGCGTTTGGTGAAGGATGCCGAGCGCAAGGGGTTACAAATAGGCGTGTTCTGCCAAAAACAATCAGATACAGAGAATCCAATTATGGAAGACCTCCATAAAATGGGTGTGGTGGCCAAGGTATTGCGTATGCTTGAGATGCCTGACAACACTACTACCGTCATCCTACAAGGGTTCAGACGTGTGGAGTTGTTGGAGATTACCCAGTACGATCCTTATTTGAGGGGAAAGGTGAGGGCGATGAACGAAATCATGTTCCCCAAGAACGACAAGGAAACTCGTCCGCTTATGGAGGCTATCAAAGATATGGCCGTCAAATATATCAGACTATCTGATATTGTTCCACCAGATTCAGCTTTTGCTATCAGAAATATTAATAGTTCGCTTTTCTTGGTAGATTTCCTGTGTGCTCATCTGCCTATTCAGAACGAAGAGAAGATGGAACTGTTGATGATGGATTCTTTGAAAGACCGTGCCTATCGTTTATTGGGATTGATGAGTCGTGAGGTACAGTTGGCCGAGATCAAGGCTTCCATTCAGATGAGGGCCCGTGAAGACATTGACCAGCAACAGCGTGAGTACTTCCTGCAACAGCAGATCAAGACCATTCAGGATGAGCTGGGAGGTAATGGCTCTAGGCGTGAGATTGAGGAGATGCGCAAGAAAGCTAATACCATCAAGTGGAACGAAGAGGTGAAGAATACTTTCCTCAAGGAGGTGGACAAGTTGGAGCAGATGCACCAGCAGTCGCCCGAATACAGCATGCAGGTGGATTACCTCAAGACCATGATGGGTTTGCCTTGGGGCATCTATACTACCGACAATCTGAATATACAGAATGCGGAGAAGGTGCTCAACAAAGACCATTACGGACTGGAGAAGGTGAAGGAACGCATCCTGGAACACTTGGCTGTGCTGAAGCTGAAGGGTGATATGAAATCACCCATCATCTGCTTATACGGTCCTCCAGGAGTGGGTAAAACCTCTCTGGGCAAGTCGATTGCTACGGCATTAAAGCGCAAATATATCCGTATGTCATTAGGTGGTGTGCATGATGAAGCTGAAATTCGTGGACACCGCAAGACCTATATTGGTGCTATGCCCGGTAGAATTATCAAGGGCATGATGAGAGCGGGTTCGTCTAACCCTGTTATTGTGTTGGATGAAGTAGATAAGTTGGGTTCCGACGTTCATGGCGACCCATCATCAGCTTTGTTGGAGGTGCTCGATCCTGAGCAGAACGTTACTTTCCACGATAATTACTTAGATGTGGATTATGACCTCTCAAAGGTGATGTTCATAGCTACCGCCAACAACCTGCAAACCATACCACAACCGTTGCTCGACCGTATGGAGCTGATAGAGTTGAGTGGCTATCTGACAGAAGAGAAGATAGAAATCGCCCGCAAGCACTTGGTACCTAAGCAATTGGATGCCAATGGCATGAAGAAGGGCGAGGTGAAATTCCCTAAGGCTACTATAGAAGCTATCATAGAGAACTACACCCGTGAGAGTGGTGTGCGTGAGTTGGAGAAGAAGATTGGCAAGGTGTTGCGTAAGATGGCACTGCAATATGCAAAAGATGGCTACTTGGAAAAGACAGAGGTGAAGCCCGCTGATTTGCGCGGCTATCTCGGCGTACAGGAATACAGTCGCGACAAGTACCAGGGCAACGATTATGCCGGTGTGGTAACGGGTTTGGCATGGACAGCTGTAGGTGGAGAAATCCTCTTCATCGAAACCAGTCTGAATCACGGCAAGGGCAAACTTACCCTGACAGGAAGTCTGGGCGATGTGATGAAAGAGTCGGCTATGTTGGCTGTGGAATATATCAAGGCACATCCACAACTGCTGGATATTGACGTGAGGGTGTTCGACCAGTGGGATATCCATATCCACGTACCAGAGGGAGCTGTTCCTAAGGACGGTCCGTCGGCAGGTATCACGATGGCTACCTCATTGGCATCGGCATTGACACAACGCAAGGTAAAGGCCAACGTAGCGATGACTGGTGAGATTACCCTGCGTGGAAAGGTGTTGCCTGTGGGTGGTATCAAGGAAAAGATATTGGCTGCTAAACGTGCTGGTATCAAGGAAATTATCCTGAGTGAAGCCAATCGTAAGAACATCGAGGATATTCAGCCTATCTATATTGAAGGACTGACTTTCCATTTCGTGAAAGATGTGAAAGAAGTGTTCGACTTGGCGTTGTTGAAGGAGAAAGTGGCCGATGCGGTTGACCTGACTGTAAAAGAAGAAAAGACAGAGAAAGAAGAGGAATGACATTCGAGCTGCAATATACTGATAGTAAGACGAACGCACGTGCTGGTTTGATAACCACTGCCCACGGACAGATAGAAACACCTATCTTCATGCCTGTTGGAACAGTGGGCTCTGTAAAGGGTGTGCAGGTGTCTGACTTGAAGGATGACGTGAAGGCACAGATTATATTGGGTAATACCTATCATCTGTACTTGCGTCCTGGCTTAGAGGTCTTGGAACGGGTAGGGGGCTTGCATAAGTTCAACGCTTTCGATCGTCCGATGCTGACCGACAGCGGTGGTTTCCAGGTGTTTTCACTTGCTGATATTCGCAAGATGAAAGAAGAAGGTGTGGAGTTCCGTTCGCATATCGATGGCAGTAAGCTGTTTTTCAGTCCAGAGAATGTGATGGATATCGAACGTAGCATTGGTGCTGATATCATCATGGCGTTCGATGAATGTACCCCTGGTACAGCCGATTATGCCTACGCCAAGCCCTCTATGGAACGTACCCATCGTTGGCTGGACCGTTGCATCCAACGCTTTCAGGAAACCGAACCGAAATATGGCTATCACCAGTCGTTGTTCCCTATTGTGCAGGGATGTGTCTATCGAGATTTGCGTATGCAATCGGCTGAATATATTGCTTCCAAAGAGGCAGAGGGCAATGCTATTGGCGGTTTGGCTGTGGGCGAGCCTACTGAGGTGATGTATGAGATGATAGAATTGGTGAATGGCATCCTGCCCAAAAACAAGCCTCGCTATCTGATGGGTGTTGGTACCCCAGCTAATATTTTGGAATCCATAGAACGAGGAGTGGATATGTTCGACTGTGTGATGCCTACCCGCAACGGACGAAATGGTATGTTGTTCACCAAGCAGGGCATCATCAACATGAAGAATAAGAAGTGGGAGTTCGATTTCTCACCCATCGAGGAAGATGGTGCTTCTAAGGTGGACACGATGTATAGCAAAGCCTATCTGCGTCATCTGTTCCACGCTCAGGAGTTACTTGCCATGCAGATTGCATCGTTGCACAATTTGGCTTTCTATCTGTGGTTAGTGGGTGAGGCAAGGAAACATATCATTGCTGGAGATTTTGCTGGTTGGAAACCTAAGATGGTGGAACAAGTATCTCAAAGATTATAATGAAAAAGTCTTGGAACATAGTAGGATGGATAAAAAAGTTAGAGCTTTGGTTAAAGAGCCAACTCGGTGTTCAGAGCTTTCGTGAACTGATGCCTCATAAGTACCTGAAGCGATTGGACTACTATATTATAGCCAAGTTTCTGGGTACCTATATTTTTGCCATTGTCCTGATTATTTCCATTGCCGTTGTGTTCGATTTCAACGAAAAGATGGACCACTTCATGGAGCGTGAGGCTCCGTGGAATGCCATTATCTTCGACTACTACAAGAACTTCATCCCTTACTTTGCCAACCTGTTCAGTCCGTTGTTTGTCTTCATAGCCGTCATCTTCTTCACCGCCAAGATGGCAGAGAATTCCGAAATCATTGCTATGTTCTCAACGGGCATGAGTTTCAAGCGCATGCTTCGACCCTATATGGTGTCGGCAGCCATTATCTCTATCGTAACATTTCTATTGGGCGCTTATGTTATACCCAAAGGCAGTGTGGTACGCATCAATTTTGAGGATAAATATTATAAGGAACGTAAGACGAACACGGTCAGGAATATCCAGATGCAGGTGGATACGAATGTGGTGGCCTATATCGAACGTTATGAAGACCAGCGCAAGACGGGCTATCGATTTTCGCTCGATAAGTTTGATGGCAAACAGTTGGTGTCGCACATGACGGCACGCACTATCGTTTATGATACGGCACATGCTAACCATTGGTCGGCACGCGATTATATGATTCGAGAGTTAGGAGGTGATCGTGAGATGATCAAGCGAGGCAACCGAATAGATACCTTGATACGGTTGACGCCTGATGACCTGATTCTGATGAAGAACCAGCAGGAAATGATGACCAACCCTGAGCTGAGTGCCTATATTGAACGACAGCGAGCCAGGGGATTGTCGAATACCAAAGAGTTTGAGATTGAATACCACAAGCGTATTGCTATGTCGTTTGCTTCATTTATCTTGACCCTGATAGGCGCCTCGTTGGCATCGCGCAAGATGAAGGGAGGCATGGGCTTCAACTTAGGCATCGGATTGGGATTGAGCTTCAGCTATATCCTCTTCCAGACGATTTCTTCCACCTTCTCTGTCAACGGTGGTATGCCTCCTGTCGTAGCTGTTTGGATTCCCAATATCCTTTATGCTTTCATTGCATTCTACCTTTATCGTAGAGCACCGAAATAAAAAAAGGCTGCAGAAATGCAGCCTTTTATGATGTTGGTGAACCGTTTTATTCTTCCGGCTTCATGTTCGTGAAGACATTCTGCACATCATCGAACTCCTCCAAACGCTCTACCATCTTGTCGATGGTCTCACGTTGCTCAGGCGTTACGTCCTTCAGGTCATTTGGAATGTAGGTAAAGTCACCACCCACATCCTCAAAGCCTTGCTCCTCCAAGTGCTTCTGGATAGCAGAGTAGCTCTTAGGATCGCCATAGATAGTAATGGTACCTTCCTCGTCGTCAATGTCAAATTCCTCATCTACATCATAGTCAATCATATCGAGGATGAATTCATCCATATCGAGACCGTCTTTCTTCTTGAAGGTAAACACTGCCTTGTGGTCGAACAAGAATGCCAGCGAGCCCATGGTGCCCAGTGTGCCGCTGAACTTGTTGAATACTGAGCGGACATCAGCTACCGTACGGGTAGGGTTGTCGGTCAGTGTATCCACGAAGATAGCTACACCATGAGGACCATAGCCTTCATAAGTCATGCTCTTGTAATCGCTCTGGTCTTTGCCCATCGCATTCTTGATGGCGCGATCAATGTTATCCTTAGGCATGTTCTCACGCTTACAGTTAGCGATGAGAGAACGCAACGTAGGATTGTTCTCTGGTTCTGGACCACCAGCCTTTACGGCAATGGCGATTTGCTTGCCCAGACGGGTAAAGGTCTTTGCCATGTGACCCCATCTCTTCAACTTTGCAGCTTTTCTATATTCAAACGCTCTTCCCATTGGTATTTGTTTTATTGAACATTGAGCATTGATAAGTCAAGTTCGTGCCAATGTTCTTATGTTAATATTAATTTTCTTTATCTCAGTCTTGCACCAGCTTTCTCTTCCAGACTCTTGATGATTTTCTGCATCACCTTTTCAATCACCTTGTCGTTCAGAGTTTGGTTTTCGTCCTGCAGAGTGATGCTGATAGCATACGACTTCTTGCCAGGTTCCAGGTGCTTACCCTCATAAACATCAAACAGGTTGACAGCTTTCACCAGTTTGCGGTCAGCATCGAAAGCTAGCTTCTCAATCTGCGCAAACTGCACGCTCTTGTCCACCAGCAATGCTAAGTCTCTGCGAACTGCAGGGAATTTAGGCAGTTCCTTGAAGCTAACCTTCAGTGAACGGATGCTACGTATTACCTCCACCCAGTTGATGTCTGCAAAATACACAGCATTGTCAATGTCAAACTGCTTCAGTATCTTGCGAGTTACAGAACCGATCATTGCTAGACGCTTGCCTCCCTGTGTCTTTATCACGATAGCAGAAGCATAAATGTCAGTACTCAGGTTCTCGATGGTGAGGTCACGCATACGTAAGCCCATTCTACCTAAGATGTTTTCTACATAAGCCTTCAGCATATAAGCATTGTTCTCTTCGTCGGCATGAATCCAAGAGCCCTGTTTGTCCTTACCAGTCAGCCACAAGCCCAGATGATAGCTCTCAGAGTAAGGTGCCAAAGCCTTCTCCTCGTTTCGCTTCTCTTCACGATAGTAGTAGCAGTTGCCAAACTCAAACAACTTCAGGTCAGGGTTCTTATGATTTGCATTGCGAGCGATGGTCTCCAGGCCACCAAACAGCAATGTTTCCCTCATCACGTTCAAGTCGCTGCTCAGCGGATTCATCAATTTTACCAGATTCTGTGAAGGGTATGAAGCGAGCCCGTCATAATAAGCAGCTTTGGTCAGTGAGTTGTTCATGATTTCATTAAAACCAGCGCCCACCAACTGCTCTGCAACCAGATTTTGCAGTTTGTTCGACTTATCCGTCTCTGTCTCGCCCACGAGGCTTGATTTCAGAGTA
This sequence comes from Bacteroidaceae bacterium, assembly GCA_017442855.1. Classification (GTDB taxonomy): domain Bacteria; phylum Bacteroidota; class Bacteroidia; order Bacteroidales; family Bacteroidaceae; genus Bacteroides. Next base: position 162,375 of record JAFSPM010000045.1, read on the forward strand.
GTAGGAATCTCCACATTATTGTAACCATAGATGCGCAGAATATCCTCTATCACATCGCAATCGCGCTGAACATCCACACGATACTGAGGTACATCAAGGGTGATACCCTCGTTGGTCTCGTTCACAATCTCCATCTCCAAGCTCTTCACGATGCTTTTCACTGTCTCAGCAGGAATATCCTTGCCAATCAGTTCGTTCACACGCTGATAAGAAAGCTCCACACGGAACGGTGGGAAATCCTTGCAAGAAACATCCTTGATCTCAGATGAAATCTCTCCACCAGCCAGTTCTTTCACCATCATAGCAGCCAACTTCAGGATATAGATAGTATTGTTTGGATCAATGCCACGTTCGTAGCGGAAAGAAGCATCGGTGTTCAAACCATGACGACGAGCCGTCTTGCGAATCCAAGTAGGATGGAAGTAAGCGCTCTCCAAGAACACATTCTTGGTCTCCTCAGTAGTACCTGACTCCAAACCTCCGAATACACCACCGATACACATCGGCTCTTCAGTGTTGCAAATCATCAAGTCTCGAGCACTCAACTTACGCTCCACGCCATCCAACGTAACGAAAGGAGTACCTTCAGCCATACATTTCACAATTACCTGATTGCCTTTTATCTTGTCGGCATCGAAGCAATGCATCGGATGTCCGTAAGCAAACAAGATGTAATTGGTGATGTCCACGATATTGTTGATAGGACGCAGGCCAATCATACGCAGGTTGTTCTGCAACCATTCTGGGCTCTCCTTCACAGTAACGCCCTTGACGGTGATGCCAGCATAACGAGGACAAGCTTCACTGTTCACGATGGTCACATTGATATCTAAGTCATGGTTGTCCACCTTGAAAGCATCCACACTCGGTTTGTGCAAAGCGGTTGGAATATCACGCTGCACCAAATAAGCATAGAGATCGCGCGCCACACCATAGTGCGAGCAAGCATCGGCACGGTTAGGAGTGATGTCCACCTCTAACACATAATCGCTCTTGATGTTATAATAATCCTTAGCAGGTGTGCCTACCACAGCATCGTCAGGTAATACGATGATACCAGAGTGGTCAGAGCCGATACCAATCTCGTCTTCCGCACAAATCATGCCACAAGATTCGATACCTCTGAGTTTAGATTTCTTGATGGTAAAGCATTCGTCACCGTCATACAACTTGGTTCCTATGGTAGCCACCACCACTTTCTGTCCTGCAGCCACATTAGGAGCTCCGCAGACAATCTGCACAGGCTCGCCGGTACCTAAGTTCACGTTGGTCACATGCATATGGTCAGAGTTGGGATGAGGCTCACAAGTCAGCACCTCGCCGATAACAAGCCCTTCCAGACCGCCTTTAATGGCCTGTATTTCCTCTACGCCACCCACTTCCAAACCTATAGAAGTCAGTGCCTCAGCCAGTTCCAGTGGCTTTAAATCAAAATCCACAAACTCTTTTAGCCAATTATAAGAGATATTCATATCATTGAAATTTTTAGTTTCCTCATAAAATCATGCAAAGTTAGCATATTTTTTCTGAAAGAGACACATAAATCGCAATAAATTGATTACTTTAGCAGAGCAAAATATTTAAATACAGGTTCAGAGATGAGTGTCAGAAAGAAATTTCATACAGGTTTTGTTTTGAGTGGAGGCTTTATCAAAGGCTTTGCCCATCTGGGTGCCATACAAGCATTGATAGAGCATGATATCCGTCCTGACATTATCAGCAGTACCAGTGCTGGGTCATTGGTAGGTGCCCTCTATGCTGACGGCAATGAGCCCTATCAGGTGTTGGAGTTTTTTGATGGATTGAAGTTTTACGATTTTACCAAACCTGTTTTACCAACTACTGGATTCTTTGAACTTGATGAATTACAAGAGTTCCTGAAATCTCACCTTAAACGCGGACGCATTGAATTATTACCTGTGCCAATGGTCATTACCGCCACCGACCTCGATCATGGCAAGTCGGTATTCTTTCGTAAAGGTGATATAGCCCAGTGTGTGGCAGCGTCTTGTTGCATGCCAGTCCTCTTTTCGCCCATCACTATTAAGGGAACCCATTATGTCGATGGTGGTGTGTTGATGAACTTACCAGTATCTCCTATCCGTGAAGAATGTCAACAAATTTATGCCATCAACGTAAGTCCGCTTCTAACCCCAGATTACAAGTTGAATATTATAAATATTGCCGAACGTAGCTATCAGTTTATCTTCCGTTCTAATACAGTAGCAGAACGAGAGATGGCTGATGTGTTGATAGAACCTGTCAACTTGTCTGGCTATAGCAACATGGATCTTGATAAGTCTAAAGAGATCTTTATGGCGGGCTACGAAAAAGCGAAAGAAGTTTTAGATAATTAGAAGTTATGAAAAAGATTATATACCAAGTATTGCCCCGCTTATTTGGCAATGGAAACGAGAAATGTATAAAGAATGGTACCCTCCGCCAAAACGGATGTGGTAAGATGGCTAACTTTACACCACTTGCATTGCAGAAAATCAAAGAATTAGGTGCTACTGATATATGGTACACAGGCCTTATCGAGCACGCCACTCAAACTGATTATTCACGCTATGGCATTCAGCCCGACCACCCAGCTGTAGTGAAGGGAAAGGCTGGTTCTCCTTATGCCATCAAGGACTACTATGACATAGATCCCGACTTGGCGATGGATGTTCCAGGACGCATGCAAGAGTTTGAATCGTTGGTGGAACGTACCCATCAGGCTGGATTGAGGTTCATCATGGACTTTGTGCCCAATCATGTAGCTCGTCAGTACCATAGCGACCAACTTCCTTCAGGTGTGAAGCAGTTGGGTGAGAACGACAATACTGACTTTGCTTTCACTCCTACCAACAATTTCTATTACATTCCCCACACCGAGCTGCATGGACGGTTCGATATGCTGGGCGATGCATCGCTGCCTTATCATGAATACCCTGCCAAAGCTACCGGCAACGACAAGTTTGATGCCTATCCAGACAAGAACGATTGGTATGAAACGGTAAAGTTGAACTATGGTATCGACTATCAGGGCGGTTGGCAACGGTATTTCAACCCAGTACCCGATACGTGGCATAAGATGCTGCATATCTTGTTGTTCTGGGCCGACAAGCAGATTGATGCTTTCCGCTGCGATATGGCCGAGATGGTACCAGTGGAGTTCTGGGAGTGGGCCATTCCACAGGTGAAGGCGCAACATCCGACTGTTGAGTTCATTGCCGAAGTGTATAATCCAGGACAGTATCGTGATTATATCCGTCGTGGACATTTCGACTATCTATATGATAAGGTGGGGCTGTACGACACCCTCTTTGCTGTGATACAAGGTCGCCAGTCGGCTGCTGCCATCAGCGCTTGTTGGCAACAGGTGGGCGATATCCAAGAACACATGCTCACCTTCCTCGAAAATCATGATGAGTTGCGCATTGCCTCTCGTTTCTTTGCCGATGATCCCCGTAAGGCCATCCCCGCTTTGGTGGTTTCCGCTTGCATGAATACCAATCCGATGATGATCTATGCCGGACAGGAGTTAGGCGAAGCAGGTATGGATGAAGAAGGTTTCAGTGGTCAAGACGGACGCACCACCATTTTCGACTACTGGAGTCCTTATACCCTGCGACGCTGGTATAATGGGGGAGACTTCGATGGAAAGAAACTGACTCGTGATGAGAAGGCTTTGCTCAAGACCTACACCCGAGTGCTGAACCTTTGCAATAGCGAGTTGGCTCTTCGTGAAGGACAGTTCTTCGACCTTACCTATGCCAATGTCGGAGGATGGCGCTATAACGAGCGTCGTCAGTTCTCGTTTGTACGCAAAGCAGATAAAGAACTCATATTCGTTGTGGTGAACTTCGACGCAGAACCTGTTGATATTGCCGTGAACCTGCCTACCCATCTCTTCGACTGCTTCAACATTCCAGAGATTGATGGTATCAAAGCCCACGAACTGCTCACGAATAAGTACGAGGTCATCAATTTCTCACCTCGTCATGCCACCGACTTAGTGGTTCCTGGCTACTCCGCCAAACTGCTGAAGATGAGAATGTAACCTATGAAAAGAATTGTCCTTTTCCTGTTGCTTGCCCTTTCCGTTCTGTTGCCTGCTTCGGCACAGCTTGACAACAGGTCAATCTTGTGATTCCGCCGGATTGAATTCTTCCATCGCTGGTCCTTCCACGGACCATCGAACAAAAAAAGAAAAAACGAAGATTAGTAAGCAAGCTTCCTTTCTTCGTTTTTCCTCTTTTGTGATTCCGCCGCGATTCGAACGCGGGACCCACAGCTTAGAAGGCTGTTGCTCTATCCAGCTGAGCTACGGAACCTCCACAAATCCTCTTGTTGAGAAATTTCGGCTGCAAAGGTAATGTTTTTTATCCTAATCGCAAAGTTTACGACAAGTTTTTTTCTGTTGTGAGGTCAACGTAATAAAATAATGATTACCTTTACACCAAATAAACTATAATATAAAGGTACTATGAAAAACAAAATCTGTTCAACCATCGTGTGTGCGCTGATGGGCATCATGATGACGGTAGTTTATCTGCCAAATGCTTCCGCACAAAACAACTTTGATATCAATGACTTGAAGACCTGGGCAAACTATGAGCGCTATGCCGAGGCTAACCAGTCGGTTAGCAACCCTGTGGCTGTGTTCATGGGCAACTCCATCACCGACAACTGGGCTCGTATGCATGAGGCTTTCTTTACTGAAAACAACTTCGTGGGTCGAGGCATCAGCGGACAAGTTACTGCTCAGATGCTGGCTCGTTTCCGTGCCGATGTTCTGAACCTGCATCCAAAAGTGGTGGTCATCATGGCTGGTACCAACGATGTGGCTCGCAATCAGAAATACATGCCTGTAGAGCATGTGGCCGGCAATATCATCTCTATGGTAGAACTGGCTATCGCTCACGGCATTAAGCCTATCATCCTGAGCATCTTGCCAGCTAACAAATACGTTTGGAGACCAGAGATTACCGATTCTACCCAGCAGATTCTGCAGATCAATGCCATGCTGGAGAGCTATGCCAAGCTGAATGGCGTGAGTTATATCGACCTGTTCAACCTGATGAAGGACGAGAACCAAGGCTTGCCCAAGAAATTCTCTCCTGATGGCGTGCATCCCAACCTTGAGGGCTATGGCATTATTGAGCCTATCGTAAAGGCAGAAATCCTAAGACTCGCAAAGTAACCGTATGAAGCTGAACAAAGTACATCATGTGGCGGTGCTCTGCTCCGATTACCAACGCAGTTTGGCATTCTACACCCAAGTGTTGGGATTAGAGGTGTTGGGCGAGCATTACAGGGCTGAGCGCGATTCTTACAAGACCGACCTTGCCCTGCATGGGGAGTTTATCATCGAGCTGTTCTCGTTCCCCAATCCTCCTAAGCGGCTCAGTCACCCAGAGGCAGCAGGTTTGCGCCACTTAGCTTTCGAGGTGGATGACATTGAAGCCAACCTCGCTGAGTTAGACCGACTGCATGTAGAGCATGAGGCGCCGCGCGTCGATCCTTTCTCTGGCAAACGTTTCGTGTTCTTTGCCGACCCTGATGGCTTGCCAATAGAGTTTTACGAACGATAAAAAAATAAAACCCTGAACTTCTTTCGATGTTCAGGGTTTTATTTTGCAAACTAATACTCTTTTGGTTGGTGGTGTCACCAGGAATCGAACCGGGGACACAAGGATTTTCAGTCCTTTGCTCTACCAACTGAGCTATGACACCATCCTGTTTTTTGTCATCCTTTTCAGATAACGGGTGCAAAGGTATGTCTTTTTTCTGAATCTGCCAAATAATCTTGCGAAAATTTTACGATTTCTGTTCTTTCAGCGGATTCCATCCCTGTGCCTTCAACTCAAATTCCTGTCCGTCGCGCGTTATTAACGCACATCCCAACTCAGGTTTGGTGATATGACCAATCAACCGTATGTCGCTGATATCTTGTATCTTCTCGTGACAAGCCAAAGGCACGGTAAACAGCAGTTCGTAGTCTTCGCCACCATTCAGCGCACAAGTTGTCAGGTTCATGTTAAACTCCTCCGCCATTGATGCCGTCTGGTAGTCAATGGGCAGATGTTCCTCATAAATCCTGCAACCTTTGTTGCTCTGCTTGCAGATGTGCAACAGCTCCGACGACAAACCGTCAGAGATATCCATCATCGCTGTAGGTTGGATGCTCGCTTCCGCCAGTTTCTCGATAATGTCCTTGCGCGCCTCAGGCTTCAGTTGACGCTCCAAGATATACTCCTTGCCCGCAAAGTCGGGCTGAATGTCCTTGTCGGCACCCTTCATCACCGCCTTCTCACGTTCCAGCAGTTGCAAGCCCATATAAGCAGCCCCCAAGTTGCCACTCACGCAAATCAGGTCGGTTTCCTGCGCCCCGTTGCGATACACAATCTTATCTTTCTCCGCCTCACCAATGCACGTGATGCTGATGGTCAAACCCGTGAGTGACGAGGTGGTGTCGCCCCCCACGATATCCACGCCATAATCCTCGCAAGCCAGACGAATGCCCGCATACAGCATCTCCATGTCCTCCACCGAGAAACGCTTCGAGATGCCCAGCGACACCGTTATCTGTTTCGGCGTACCGTTCATGGCATATATGTCGCTGAAGTTTACCACAGCCGCCTTGTAGCCCAGGTGTTTCAATGGCGTATATACCAAGTCGAAGTGCATCCCCTCCAGCAGCAAGTCGGTCGTCACCAGCACCTGTTTGTCGGCAGGATAGGAGAGCACCGCTGCATCATCGCCTACGCCTTTTACTGTACTCTTATGCAAAGGCTCAATGCCTTTGGTCAGGTGGTCTATCAGTCCAAATTCGCCCAGTGTTGCTATCTCTGTTCTCATAATCAAATTTTATGAGCGGTTAATCATTTCTCGCATCAAGGCACACATCTGAGGCTCTACCAAAGAAGCAGCCTTCTGCACCTCCTCGTGACTAGCCTCTACAGCATAATCACCCACACCCATATCAGTAATGGCAGAGATACCGAATATCTTCAGACCGCAATGCACACCCACAATCACCTCAGGTACTGTGGACATGCCCACAGCATCGGCACCCCATATCCTATACATATTATATTCTGATGGAGTCTCAAAGGTAGGCCCCTGTGTAGCCAGATACACGCCATGCTGCACCCTGATGCCCAACTCGTCAGCTATGGTATCAGCCTTGTGAATCAGCTCTTTGTCATACACATTGGTCATACCAGGGAATCGAGGGCCATAAGGCACGTTAGGACCCCAAAGCGGGTTGCCGCACATAAAGTTGATATGGTCAGTAATGATCATCAGGTCACCCACCTTGAAGTGAGGGTTGCAACCACCGCTGGCATTCGATACGAACAGTGTCTTCACACCCAGTTCGCGGAAAACCCTGATGGGAAATGTCACCTGTTGCAGCGAGTAGCCTTCGTAGAAATGGAATCGTCCCTGCATGGCGATGACCTCTTTGTTACCCAACTTACCAATAATCATTTTCCCCTTGTGTCCCTCTACAGTCGATACAGGGAAATTAGGGATATCATGATACATAATCTCTTTCTTGTCTGTAATCTCTTGAGCGAGACCACCTAAGCCAGTACCTAATATAATGGCAGTTTCCGGACATTTTTGAATCTTTCCTCTCAGAAACTCAGCTGTTTGTTGAATCTTCCTTAACATATCACTTATAGTTTATTTTGTTTATTATGCAAAGATAGTGCAAGTCGAAGACAGAACAAAATATGCATGCATATTTTTTTGAGACGCAGCCTAACTAATCAAAAGATACTGCAAGCCTAAGACAAAAACTAATATTTGTTTAATTATGATATTTGACAGACTTCTAACTATGCCTTCGTTTATAGCAAAACAACTTGTTTTGGTGTGGTTAAGTACTATTTAACCATCGTTGGGAAGCATTTCTTCAATACCAAAACAACTTGTTTTGCTATTGTTTGAGATAGTTGATAACGCTTTGATCAAACGCTGCTTGTTGTTCGTGAATGAATTCTACCAGGATGGGTAAAGCATAGAGATGTTGCTGGAAAGCGGGGGCGAGCTGGGACGCGAGGCCTTGCAAACGGGCAGCATCTTTTTGTGTGGTGATGATGAGTTTCTTACCTGGTAGTTGGGCAAACTTGGTTTGCAGGTGCTGCAGGTCGGTAGCCGTGAAATCATGATGGTCGGCATAGGACAGGTGTACCACGTGGGGCGTGAGGCTATGCAGATAATCTATCATGGGCTCGGGATGGGCTATGCCTGTGATGGCCAACAGTTCGTAGGTGTCGTCAATGCAGGGCCATGGGGCCGCGTCAAACACGGGCTGGGGTTCGGCATAGGTGATGGTGGAGAAAAAGAGTTGCTGGTGGGGCAGGAGTCGAAGCTCTTCTCTGATAGCATCGGCCTCGGCCTTATATAGGTCGGCAGGACATTTGGTCACTACCACGATATGTGCTCGCTGGGCACCTGTTTTACTCTCACGGAGCCTACCTGCAGGCAACAGCATATCTCTGGTATAAAGACGGTGGTAGTCGGTGAGGAGGATGTTGAGTCCTGCGCTGACGGCTCTGTGCTGGAAGGCATCGTCGAGGAGGATGGCATCTACCTTGGTTGGCTCCTGCAGGAGCTGCTCGATGCCGTGACAACGGTCTTCATCAACGGCTACGATAATGTCTGGGTGGTTATGGAACAGTTGCCAAGGCTCGTCGCCAATATCGCTGACGGTACTCTCGTCTGTGGCCCTGAGATAGCCTTTAGTGTGGCGCTTGTAACCACGACTGAGGGTAGCTACCTGCAGGCCTTCTGTCTGCAAGAGGTTAATTAGGTATTCGGTGTGAGGGGTCTTGCCTGTGCCGCCCACAGCGAGGTTGCCCACGCAAATCACGGGCAGGGGATAGCTCTTGGAGGTAAGCCATCGCTTGTTATATAGCGTGTTGCGAAGTTTAGTGCCTATGCCGTACACCAACGACATAGGCACCAGACTGTTATAGATCTCTATATGGTTTCTTGTTACCAAAGCTTACTTGATGATGATGTTATAAGGCATTCTTGCCTGCAAACGATCCAGCTGGTCTATCTGACTGATGGTGTAAACATCGTTGACAATCTTGGCTGCATCGCCCTTGAAGAAGCGCAACTGGATGCTATTGTCGCTTATCGCATCCTTGAACATACTCATAATACCACCTTCTTGTACAGGATAGTTCTTGAGGGTGTATTTCTCGATACCCGCCTTATTAACGGCAATGTCAATGGCATCGTCTAAGCCGCCCAGTACATCTACCAAGCCACGCTCGAGTGCCATAGTGCCTGTCCACACACGACCTTGTCCGATGGCATCAATTTGCTCTTGTGTCATGCCTCTACCTTCGGCACAACGGGTGGTGAAGAGGTCGTAGCCTTGCTCTACCATCTTCTGCATCAGCGCTTTCTCGCTGTCGGTCATAGGACGGTAGGTGTTACCCATATCAGCCAAGGCGTTGGTCTTCTCCACGTCGATGTTAACACCAATCTTCTTGGCAACAGCCTGAAGGTTGGGCACCATACCGAAGATGCCGATAGAGCCTGTGAGGGTAGTGGGCTCGGCCACAATAGTGTCGGCGTTGCAGCTGATGTAGTAGCCTCCAGATGCCGCATAGTCGCTCATGGAAACGATGACTGGTTTCTTCTCCTTGAGTTGACTGATGGCATACCATATCTGCTCAGAGCCGTAGGCACTGCCACCAGGAGAGTTGACACGGAAAACCACTGCTTTTACATCGTCGTCGTCCTTCAGCTTGCGAAGGTCCTTGATGACTTTCTCAGAGTTGATGCCTTCGTCGCCACCCATTGGCATATAAGAGGTGCCATCAATCTCTCCTACAGCATAATAGACTGCTACGATGTTGCCACTCTTGTCTCTTGGGGTATTGCGCTTCACACCACGCATGTCGGAAACGCTATAGGCACTGATTTTCTTGTCTTCGTCAAGGCCCATATAGCGGTTCAGATATGCACGCATGTCGTTTTTGTAAATCAATGAATCTACCAAACCAGCGGCTATAAGTTCGTCGCCTGTCTTGAACATGGCGCCTTCATCGGCTATCTTGTCGAGGGTTTTCTTGGTGAGGTGGCGTGATGCTGCTACCTCATCGGAGAACTTCTGCCAAATGGAACCTAAGTAGGCCGCTACCTGCTCACGATTGGCGGCACTCATTTCAGAGAGCATATAAGGCTCAACAGCGCTCTTGAAGGTTCCTACCTTAAAGATCTGCATCTCAATGCCGAGCTTGTCCATCAGGTCCTTATAGAACATGTTCATACCAGCCAATCCGTGCCAGTCGAGGCTGCCCTTGGGGTTCACCAATACCTTGTCGGCCGTGCTGGCGAGGTAGTATAGCAGTTGTTCGTAGTTGTCGGCATAGGAAATGATGAACTTGCCAGACTCCTTGAAATCAACGAGGGCATTGCGGATGGCTTCAACGGTGGCGGGTTGTGCTTCTAAGCTGCCTGCCAACAGGTAGATGCCTTTGATATCTTCGTTTTCCTTAGCTTTCTGAATGGCAGAGAGGATATCGTCCAAACCCATAGAATCTTCGCTTCCCAAAGGGTTGATGCTCTTCAGAAAGTCAAATGGGGTACTCTCATCGCCACGCTCGGAAATGGTGCCGTTGAGCTCAAGTTTTAATACTGAATTGTCTTCGATGGTGACATCTTTATCGGAAGATGAGGCGAGTCCGAAGAGGGTGAGCACGCCTAAGAACATGATGACCACTCCGGCAACGATAATGCCTACAACAGTGGCCAAAACATACTTAAAGAATTCTTTCATTGCTTTATTTCCAATTAAAAGTTTAGTTTATTGGGACAAAGGTAGTAATTGTTGGCGAAAACTGAGAAAAAAAAGAAAAAAAACAACTATAGATACTAAAAGGGCTAATCTTCCAAGGCTAAAATCTCTTCGCCTTTTCTAAGAAAAGGGTGTTACCCCTCTGCCTCTACGAGGCCCCTCCCCTTTACATGTGGAGGAGTTGTAAAGCTATAATTTGCGGAGGAGTTATAAAGCTATATTTGTGGAGGAGTTATAAAGCTATATTTGTGGAGGAGTTGTAAAGCTATATTTGTGGAGGAGTTGTTACCACAAAAGCTGCTCCCCTGTTTAGGGGAGCTGTCCGAAGGACTGAGGGGTCTTAAAGCAAAACTTGCAGCCCTTTTACAATACGCTTCAATCCTTCTTCAAGCCGCTGGCGGGGACAAGCGAGGTTGATGCGGATGAAACGGTCGTCGCCATACATGCGGCCTTCGTTGACCTGCACTTGGAAGTGGGTCTTCAGGTGCTCGGCAATCTGCTCAGAGGAATGTGGCAAGGCACTACAATCTACCCATGCGAGGTAGGTGCCTTCAAGTTTTGTGATGGGGAATTGGGGAATTTCAAGTTCAAAGCATTCCTTTAGGTAAGTATAGTTAGCATACAGATATTCATTGAGTTGACATAACCATTCTTTACCTTCATTAGTGTAAGCAGCTTGCAGGGCTACTACGCCAAATGGGTTAACATCGCACACCTCGTTGATGTTGATGGCACGGTCTATCTTTTGGCGATAGTCGGCATTATCGCTGATGATATTGGCTATCTGCAGACCAGCAATATTGAACGCTTTTGAAGGGGCGTTGCAGGTGATGGAATGGTGCTGCAATGTCTCGCTGATGGAGGCAAAGGGTATAAACCTATGACCTGGGTACACGAACTCACAATGTATCTCGTCGCTTACCACCAGTACGTTGTGGCGGATACAGATGTCCCCCAGTTGCTTTAGCTCTTCTATCGTCCATACCCTGCCGGCAGGATTGTGGGGGTTGCAGAGCAGCAGTAGCTTGGCCTTGGGGTCAGCGGCTTTGCACTCAAGGTCTTCGAAGTCCATCTGGTAGGTATGGTTGTTGTAAACGAGCTTGTTTTCTACGATTTCGCATCCGTTGTTGCGGATGGAGGAGAAGAAACAGTTATAGACGGGTGTCTGCACGATGACCTGGTCGCCTGGTTGGGTGAAGGCTTTGATGACAACGGAGAGAGCTGGGACAACGCCTGAGGTGTAGAGGATCCACTCTTTCTGCAGGTTGCTCCATCTGTGGCGTTTCTGGAACCAGTTTACGACGGCATCGTAATAGCTGTCGGGTACTCTGGTGTAGCCGAATATGCCGTGCTCTACTCGCTTTCTCAGGGCTTCTATCACAAAGGGTGCTGTTTGGAAATCCATGTCGGCTATCCACATCGGAATGACGCCAGTTGCTACATCGTCCCACTTGTAGCAACCTGAGCCTCTTCGCTCAACTATTTGGTCAAAATCGTACTTCATAATGTTCTTCGTTTTTTACACGTATTATGTTGTATATTATTATGTTGTGACTATCAAAGACTATGTGGTTTTCATATCTCAAAGTCTTTGATACCAAGTTCTTCATATAATTTTGAATCCCTGTCTTTATCCATTTCATGCTTTTGGCTATGGTAATGATAGTCCCCATCTAATTCAATACATAGTTTTAGTTCGGGGCAGTAGAAATCAAGTATATAATTGCCTACGCTAAATTGTCTTCTAAATTTTAAGTTTTCTACCTGCCTGTTTTTTAACAATGTCCAAAGCTTGGCTTCTGCAGGTGTTCCGTTTGACCTAAGGTCTTTTCTCTGATCCTTAAATATTCTGGCGTTTTTCTCGTCATTTCTTACTTTCATGTTATAAATGATTGTTGGTTTATAATCTTTTTACCCCTCCGTCCCTCCGGGACACCTCCCCTTTACATGGGGAGGAGCTGTTATTACCTTTGCATGAGGAGGAGCTGTTATTACCTTTGCATGAGGAGCTATTTTGTAACCCCTAAAGCTGCTCCCCTGTTTAGGGGAGCTGTCCAAAGGACTGAGGGGTCTTTACTTTATCTTATATTCATAATTCAGCGTAGTTATTAACCTCTGGTGAGAATCTGACAATCAGCAGGAGCTTTGATGTTCTCATCAAGGATGATTTCACCATAGCTGTCGGCAACAATGCGACCACTGGCAGGGTTCTTTACGCTCTTGATAAAGCCCTTGATATCAGCCTGCAGGGTGGAGTACTCAAAAGCACGATCGCATTCGGCATCGAAGGTACAGTTTTCCAGCACCAGGTCGTGGGCATAGCAGAGCGGTTGCTCACCAGCAATGTGGCAATTCACCAATCGCAGGTTCTTGGAATGCCAACCCAAGTATTCGCCATCGAGATAGGAGTCATAAACGGTAACATTCTCCACCTCCCAGAAAGAATCCTTAGTGACGATATGGGCGTTGTGAATCTCGATGTTCTTACAGTACTGGAAGACATACAGGCTGTCACTATCTAAGCCATTCACCTTGATGTTGTTACAATGCATGAAAGGGTAGGTGCCATTGTGCAGGGTAACATTGTTCAGCACCAGTCCGTCGATGCCCCAGAAGGTCTCGTCGGCATCGTTGATAGTGACATTGGTGAGTTCGAGGTTCTTCATCTCACGGAAGAACTTCGGTCCGTTTATAACACAGTCGGTCATCTTCATGTCATTTGAATACCAGATGGCTGAGCGAGCACCTGGGGCAAAGTAGCAGTTGGTGATTTCGGAACCCTTGACGTGCCACAGAGGATATTTACCCTCGAAATAGCAGTTTTTGCAAATGATGTTGCTACACTCCTTGATGCCAGATTCACCAAATGTAATCTTTACATGATCGAGTAGGGTGTCATGCGTTTCAAACAGGGGGCGTTCGCCTCCAAAAATTTGGTTTCTAATTTCCTTCATAATATTATGGTATAATTTTCATTTTTCAATTTTATTCATCCAGTTTCCCCAACGCAATCGGCAGAGGAAGATAACGCCACGGAAGCAGAGTTCTGCACACATGGCAATCCAAACACCTTGCAAGCCTAAGGTGATAGCAAGGACTGCTGATAATGGGATACGTACTGCCCACATGCTGAGTAGGTTCATGCCACTTGGTATCAGGGTATCGGAAGCTCCCACAAATACACCGTAACATACGATGGAAGCTGCAAACATGGGCTCTGCAAAGGCTTCTATACGGAGAATTGTCGTACCAAGTTGACGAACCTCTTCCACAGGTGTCATGATGCTGAGGAACATAGGCGCTCCAATGTACATCACAATACCCATGATGGCCATTACCACCATACCCAATGCCACCGTCATATAGGCAAACTTCTTCGACAATAATTTACGTCCTGCTCCTACGCTTTGTCCTACCAAGGTGGTGGCGGCATCTGAAATACCATACCCTGGCATGTAGCACAGACTTTCAATGACAATGCCAAACGAATGGGCTGCAATGGCAATGGTGCCTATAGGAGCAACAATGACAGTAGTGGCAATATATGCACTGCTCATCAGGAATCGCTGTACGCTCATCGGCCCTCCTATGTAAATGGCTTTCCTTATGTAATTCCATGAAGGCTTAAAAGACCCCTTGTCTATTGTAAGTCTCAAATCCCTTGATTTGAAGCAAAGGAAATACATCAGCAAGGCTGCTGCAACCACCTCGGCACACACTGTACCAATAGCGGCACCAATCACTGACAAACCAGCCCCAGGGATGAACCATTCTATTCCTCCATACTCTACTGTTCGTGAAGGGAATATGAGGAAAAAGTTGAATATCACATCAAGGGTCATCATAAGAACATTCATGGCACTTGGTATTACCATATTGCCACTGCTTCGTAACATGCCTGAGCCCAACATGCTTGTTTGGAAAACAGGAATGCCCAATGAAAAGATAGCAAAATAGATGGATGCTGTGGCATTGATATCGTCGTTGCCACCCAACCAGATGGGTAACCACGGACTAATGATGATGCCTATCAGTCCCATCACACATCCGAAACCGATAACTGCCGCCAAAGCTTGACGTAACACCGACCGCGCTTCCTTGTCATCGTTAGCCCCCAATCGGTGAGCTACCTGCACATAATAACCAGCAGCAGCACATGAGCACAGACTACCCATTAACCAAGTAGTGGATTCTACCAGTCCGATGGAAGCAGAAGCGTTGGCACCCTGACTACCCACCATGGAGGCATCGATATACTGCATCATGGTAGTGGTTACTTGTGCTAAAATGGCAGGGGTAGAGAGCTGCAACACCAGTCGGAGCTGTTGTGCAGTAGTCATTGGTCTGCCCTGTCGGATTAGCAGCAACAAATCGTCTTTTGTTTCTCTTATCTTAGCTGCCATGTTTGGCAAAAGTACTGAATAATTCGTTTTGTTATAGTTATACGGCTCGTCATGACGAAAAACAAGGGTGTAAAGGCGAATTCGCCTAATGTTGTCTTTGTCTTACAGCTTCAAAAAGTAGTATGGCAGCACTGACGCTCACATTGAGCGAGTCTAACTGTCCCAGCATAGGGATACGGATGTGAGCATCGGCCGCTTGTCGCCAACAGTCAGTCAGCCCAGTGGACTCAGTGCCCATGATGATGGCCGTTCCACAGGTCATATCGGTATCATAATACAAGCGGGAATCTTGCAGCTGAGCAGTCAGTATTTTGATATTGTTCTTCTTTAAAAAACTAATGCAATCGTCTGAAGAACAGGCTATACAAGGTACACTGAATACAGCACCTATAGAGCTTCGTATCAGATTGGGATTATAGAGGTCAGTCAGTGGGTCGCACACGATGACAGCATCGGCACCAGCGGCATCGGCACTACGTAAGATAGCCCCTAAGTTGCCAGGTTTCTCAACACTCTCCAGTACCATCAACAAGGGATTGGGCTTCAGCTGCAAGTCTTTCAGCTGGAGTTGTCGCGATTGCACGATGGCTATCACTCCTTCGGTGCTGCCCCTATAGGCCATCTTTTCATACACCTCAGGCGATACTTCATAGGTTGTTATGGAGGCAGAAAGCTGCAACAGGGTAGTAGCTGTTGTCAACTCGGGACAGAAATAGATGCTGTTGACCTTGTAGTCGGCATCCAGACAATGCTGCAATTCCCTGATGCCTTCGACCACGAAGACACCTTGTTTGCGACGCTCAGCCGACTTCTGCTGGAGTGCCACCACCTGTTTTACTTTTGCGTTTTGCAAACTTACTATCTTGTTTTCCGCCATATTTTTGATTTTGTTGCAAAGATAGTGTTTTTTTTGTTACCTTTGCCGATATTTAAAACTAATTGAAATGATGAAGAAGATTCTTTTTTTGATGACATTGACGGCTTGTGCATCATTCGTCCAAGCAGAAGACATTAAAGTGAATACATTGAAATATGCTGGTCCATACCCCATGCAACAGCCTTTTATGGTGGATGAAACGGATGTCAATGCCAAGAAATATTCAGCTGAAACACTGATAGATACCCCATTGCCACTGACCGATGTGTTTGTGTCAGAACATGCCGACATCAAAGGCAATGATGGCATCAGTCTGCCGAAGTCGGATGCAGACCATGCCCTGCATCTGATGGGTTTCACCCTGCAGAACAACCGTTATGGGAAGGCCAAGCTGACAGTTGAGGGATTAACGAAATATCATTTTTATCTGGATGGAACGAAGGTTGGTACCGATAGTCTGGTTCTGGAACCTGGCACGCATCAAGTGGTGATTAAGGCGTTGACTGCCAAAAATAATGCTGAGAAAGCAAAGATCAATCTTAGTACCAACGATACTGGTTTGCTGAAACTGACTGGTTCAAAAGCGGGCAGAAACATTCTGCTGACTGATATACTGCATGGGAAGCGATTCAGTGGTATTTCGCTCTCAGTTGACGGGAAGTATCTGATTACTAATTATAGCGACACGAAACCAGGTGGGAAGTCCGACTATTCTGCTGCTATCACCGAACTGGCTACGGGCAGAGTGGTGGCACAAGGTTCTGAAAACTGGCAGTGGATGCCCAAATCAGTGAAATATTATTATTTCAGAGAACGGCTGCACGGAAGGGAACTGGTGGTGGTTGATCCGCAGACAGGTGCGGAGGAGGTGTTGGCCGATCAGTTGCCCGATGGACGTGCCATCATGGCTCCATCAGAGGATTATCTGTTGTATATGATGCGTCAGGAAGGCCCTAAAGAACGCAAGGATGTGTTTGAGGTGCTGGAGCCGGACGATAGACAACCAGGGTGGAGAGACAGAACCTATCTGGCTAAATATGATTTGAAGACTCATGTGTTGCAGCAGCTTACATATGGCTATAGAAATATGTATCTGAACGATATCTCACAAGACGGCAAGTATATATTGTTCAGTGTGAGTACCAACCGACTGACAGAACGACCTACCAGTCTGCAGACTGTTTATCGCATGGATGTCAATACATTGGAAGCAGAAAAGTTGGTGGATGGAGACGGCTTCTTGGCTGGGGCTACCTTCTCTCCTGATGCCAAGCAGGTGTTGTTCCAAGGATCACCAGAGGCTTTCGACGGTGTGGGGAAGAACGTGAAAGCCGACCAGGTGCCCAGCATGTATGACTATCAGTTGTATGTGATGGATATAAAGAATAAAGAGTTGAAGCCGCTCACGAAGTATTTCAATCCGAATGTAACGGATATGGAGTGGAGCACTGCCGATGGAAATATCTACTTCATGGCGGAAAACAAAGACAGTGTGTGTCTGTATCGCATGGAGCCAGCCTCTTGGGAGATACATCAGATGAGGGTGCCTGAGGAGTTGGTGAAGAGTTTCTCGTTGGCCAATAAGGCAACGACTATGGTGTATTGCGGACAGGGAACCAAGAATTCCGACCGTATCTATTCCGTTGACCTGAAGAACAACAGTCATAAGTTGGTAGAAGACCTGAGTCATGAACTGTTGGATGGGATCAAGCTGGGCGACTGCAAAAGCTGGAACTTTATCAATAGTAGGGGTGATACTATTTTTGGCCGTTATTATCTGCCTGCAGATTTCGACCCCAACAAGCAATATCCGATGGTGGTGGACTACTATGGTGGATGCAGTCCGACCAGTCGTACATTTGAGAGTCGTTATCCCCAGCATGTATATGCCTCAATGGGCTATGTAGTATATGTGGTGAATCCCAGTGGCGCTACAGGCTTCGGACAGGAGTTTGCTGCCCGTCATGTCAACACTGCCGGCAAGGGGGTAGCTGAAGATATTATAGAAGGTGTGAAGCAGTTTACGGCAGAGCATTCATTCATCAATCCCAAGAAGATAGGCTGCATAGGTGCTTCCTATGGTGGTTTCATGACGCAGTACTTGCAGACGCAGACCGATATCTTTGCAGCGGCTATTTCTCATGCGGGTATCAGTGACCACACCAGTTATTGGGGTGAAGGCTATTGGGGCTATAACTATAGTGAGGTAAGTATGGCCAACAGCTATCCGTGGACACGCAAAGACCTGTATGTGGATCAGAGTCCGCTGTTCAATGCCGATAAGATCCATACTCCGTTGTTGTTCCTGCATGGCAATGCCGACACCAATGTTCCTATGGGTGAGAGCATCCAGATGTTCACGGCTTTGAAGTTGCTGGGCAGACCAACGGCTTTTGTGGTGGTGGATGGACAGAATCATCATATCCTTGACTACGAGAAACGCATTCGTTGGCAAAACACCATCTTTGCCTGGTTCCAGAAATGGTTGCAAGATGATGATAGTTGGTGGGAAGCAATGTATCCCACCAAGAAGTTATGAACAAATAACGTTAAATGCTTTATTTGTCAAAAAGGCCATCACGTCTCAGTTCTGCAAGTGCTCTGGATAGAGAAGGACGAGTAACGCCTAATCGTTTGGCAAGCTCGGCTTGGTTGGTGATTTCTGGATTCTTTTCAAGATATTTCAATAAACGCTGTTTTAAGCTGTGTAAGTTGAGTTCATAAAGACGCTTGAAAACGAACAAACCTCTATCAGCCATACTCTTTATATATGATTGCATGAAAGCAGGACGTTCGTGCATTAAAGCTACTATACGCTCTTTTTCAATAAAATACATTTCACAGGAAGTTTTGGCTATAAGATTCACATTGAATTTGTTTTCTGTAGCGAAAAGATAGGTGTAACCCAAGACGTCAGGACTTTCGATATTGCTCAGGATTAGTTCTTTGCCATACTCGTTAATCATGATGGAACAAACTGATCCTTTCGTCATAATGGCAATCTTATCGCATACCTCACCTTGGTGTGCAACAAAGTCTCCTTCCTTGTACTTTCTCTTGGCACCAGGAACAGCAAAGAGAAGATTGGCCATATCGTCCTCGGTTAATCCTTTAAAGAAATCGATGTTTAAAAGGTCGCTTAAGTCCATAATTAATTTTTATTAACAGGCTTCGTAACAAATGGTACATTTATTAAATAAACTATGCTGTATCTTTGCATCTGTTCAAAGGACAAAGAAAATATTTATTTTTTTAAAAACGAAATTTTAGACTAGAAATATAAGAAATAAACCAAAAACCAGACTAAACCTAATCAACTATGATTTATTTTCTAATTTTGACTTCGTGAATGGTTGATTGGCACGGGATTGTGGAAGCGTCCATTTATCCCGTGCCGCTTTTTAATACTTTCTATCAGAAAAATAAAACATCGCCTGCATCACGCAGACGATGTTTCCAAATCACAATAAAACTATCGTACGTATAAATTAGAATGTTAAATGAATACCTCCCATAAAGGTGGCTTTTGGCATTGGAAACCCTGCATTGATTTCATACTTCTGTGCCAGCAGGTTCTCACCCTTGACGAACAAAGTGGCGAAATCAGCCAACTTATAGTTGACATCAGCATTCCAGATGATAAAGTTCTCTTTCTGTGGATTATCGCCCACAGCTGTATAGAGACCATTGATATATTGTATGCCCATATTGAAGCTCCAACGGTCGTGGTTATAGTTCACTCCAGTAAATAATTTGTTCTCAGGAGCCGCCAAAACAGGATTCTTCATGTGCAGGAAGCTATAGTTGGCATTCACGCTCCAAGCCTGATTGATACGATAGGCGATGTTTCCTTCTATACCCCAATTTTCAATTTCTCCTGTATTTAAGTTACGAGGTTTGCCATCCACACGCACAGTCTGAATCATGTTGTCACCTTTTAAGTAAAAGAGGTTAATGCCATAGTTCAAAGCACCATCCAGTACGCGTTGGGTAAACGATAATTCATAGTTCATCAGTCTTTCAGGCTTCAGCTCGTCATTCTGAGGAGGAAACATATACATTTCGCGGATGCTTGGATTGCGGAATCCTTTGCTTATCATTGCCTTGATTTGGGTATCCTGCGGCAGACGGAAAGACAAACCACCTTGTGGAATCAGTTCGGTGCCTGCTTGTGAGTGATGGTCAATACGTAAACCGACATCAAGGGTAAGCCATGAGGTGATGTCCTGACGGAAATCTACATAACCAGCAACCTCGTTCAATGACTTGTCGGCGTATGTGTTGGTCACTTCACCAGTAGTACGTGACTCATTCCACGCATGCCCTTTGATATGCTGAAAATCAATGCCACCAGTAAGGCGGTTACCCTCGAATAGTTGTACGCTTTGGTACCAAGAGAACCCCATCATAGAGTCGTCGGAGAGATAGAATGCTTTCTGAGGGCCACTTTCCGGACCAGGAGTGTAACCATCGTTGATTTTATGATGTCCCCAATTGATGAAGAAACTTAAGGTACCTGATGTCTTGTCATAATTGTTTTCTATAGTGGCAGAAACTGCTCCACGTGTAATCCATTGATCTCCTTCAAGGATGGGTGCCTGAATGGTGCCTGGGTTGGTGGCATTGAAGTGGGTGAGGTTCAAGTCGGCGTAAGCTTTCCAGTTGTCGGTAAAGTCATAGCCCACTTTGCCGTACCCTCCATACTGCTCGAACTCCATGTTCTTGCGATGGCCGTCAGTGCGATTATAAGAGAGTGACAAAACACTGTTGAACTTGCCTGCCTTCACACGATTGGTAGCCTCTGTCTGCAACGTGTTATAAGAGCCGTAGGCTACACTGACATCGGTCTTTACACCATCTTCCAACATCTTACGAGTCACAATATTGATAACGCCTCCCATGGCATTTGAACCATATAGCACAGATGCGGGACCTCGCAATATTTCCACTTTCTCTGACATCAAGCTCTGATATACATCGGCAATGGGATGTCCGAAAATGCCCATATACTGTGGATGTCCGTCAATCAGCACCATCAGCTGACCACTACCACCACTGATACCACGCAGGGAGATGCCACCAGCGGCTCCACCAGATACGCCATAACCCATAACACCACGTGAAGTGACGAAGAGGCTGGGCACTTGTTCGGTAAGGGTAGGGAGTACTGATGAGCGATGACTTTCTGTAAGCTTCAAACGGTTTACTGTGGTGATAGTCATAGGTAAATGACGAATATCGGTGCTATTCCTTGTACCTGTAACTACTACTTCATCAGTTTCTACATCTTTAGAAATGTCGTTGTTTTGTGCATAAGCCGACAGGACCGAACCTGTCAGTAAGGCACTCAAAAATAAAATTCTCTTCATATCTATATAATAAAAAATGCTTCAAAGACATAGCTCGTTGCAACCCGTTTCAAAACGGTGGTCGAGAGGGAATCCTATGACTTTGCTTGGAAGAACTGCTTTTTGTTCTCCACAAAACGTTGTACTACGGGCAGTATCTCATCTACCGTCTGCTCGTTGTAGCACAAGGCTTCAACCGGACACCAATCTGTCAGTTTTGTATTCTTGATGTAGGTCACCAACTGGTCGAAGTCTGTTCTTACTCCCGCATCACGTAATAGTGTCAATGCTGACAGACTGATAAGGTCGGCATAGACGTTCTTCACGCCACCCTTTACCATCATGGCTGCTGCAGCTTTTCCCACTACACGGTCGGCCACCTCGGCACCCTCCAGAAATGATGGTTCTTGCGTCAGCAATCTGTAAAGGTCATCTACACCTCGATGGGTATATGTCCTTATCTCCTTGTTGCTTACCACACAAGAACAACCTTCTTCATGGAGTTTTTCAATTAATTCGTTCATCGACTTTTCCATAGATTCCCTGTCGTTTGCAAAGTTCGTTATTTATATAGATATGATAATTATTACATTCAAACCATAGTTTGTTGATATCAAACAATTCTAACCTCCTTCGGTCCTTTACCTGTTTTCCTCTTCAAAAAGGCGGTAAACGAGGCCTGTTCCTCAAACCCCAATGCGTATGCCACCTCAGCCACATTCAGTTGGGTGTCGCGCAGTAGTCGCAGGGCCTCTTTCACGATGCGACTGGCAATAATGTCGGTGGTCGTTTTACCTGTTACTTGTTTTACCACGCGGTTCAGATGGTTCACATGAATGGAAAGTCGTTGGGCATAGTCAGTAGCCGAACGCATCTCCAGCTTCTCTTGCGGATAGTTGATGGGGAATTGCCGGTCGAGCAACAACAGGAAAAGCTCCACTGTTCGTTGGGCAGCATTATGCTGTACCTTATAAGGCCTTTCTTCTTTGCCCCTCATGGCCTCATATATAATAAGGTGTAGGAGGCTATGCATAAGTTCATCCTTCATTCCGTTGTCTGTCAGGCTCACTTCTATCATTCGCTGAAAGAGATGTTGCACGGTTTGTAATGACTCTTGATTCAGGGTGATAGCCTGTTGTTGGGTAAAGTCGAGCAGGGGGGTGCTTAACAGAAAGCCCCATTCATCCTGACGGATGAACTCGTTGCTGAACATACAAGAAAACCCTTTTTCAGTTATCTCATCGTTCATAGGTTCCCATGCGGAGGGCAGGGCGGGGTTGGCAAACACTATCGTACCAGGTACTATCTCTATCCATCTGTCGGCGTATGACAGCTTGCCACGTTCAAGAAACAATGACACAATGAAATAGTCGGCATAGCTGAACACCACTTTGCTCAGCCTTTTGCGATGTTGCCACACCTTGAAATATGTCTTTACTTCTGCCATGTAGCGATAAAAATATGTAAACCTGTGTGCGAAGATAGCATAAAATCGTTATCTTTGCAAAAAAATAACGCAATATGGAAGAGAAGAGAGCAAATTTGAAAGCTTTGGGAAAACAGACAGTCTATCGTCAAGACTATGCACCTGAGATGTTGGAAGCTTTTGACAACAAGCATCCTGAAAATGATTATTGGGTGCGCTTTAATTGCCCGGAGTTCACCAGTTTATGCCCCATTACAGGACAGCCAGATTTTGCCGAGATTCGTATAGGTTATATACCAGACATCAAAATGGTAGAGAGCAAGAGTCTTAAGCTTTATCTGTTTAGTTTCCGTAATCATGGCGCTTTTCATGAAGATTGCGTGAACATAATCATGAAAGACTTGATACAACTGATGAACCCCAAGTATATTGAGGTAACAGGTTTCTTTACTCCTCGTGGTGGTATATCCATTCACCCATACGCCAATTACGGCCGTCCTGGCACCAAATACGAAAAATTGGCAGAAGAACGGTTGTTCAAGCATGAATAAATAATATGGGGATGCTTACTTATAAGGGAGAACTTGAAGAAAAAGATTTCACGTCCAGTATAACAGCAGGAGACCCATTTCTGAGCCTCCTGTTAATGTGACATTGTTTGGAAGGGGTATATAAAAACAATTATTGTGTAAAATGTCACCCTTCTTTAGTTGTTAAAATTTATAACCTTCAAGAATTTTGGAATATGGGTGCCAATACTGAGATGACTTGTATTTCTCCAAAGATTCTTTAGGAACATAAACAGTAAGCCTATCTTTACTTGGAGTCCCTTCATCATAATCAAACCAAAAACTTCTGTTATCTAATTTTGGAGGGTTGGATGCCTTGCAAAATATTTTGGTTAAGTTTTTGCACCTATTGAACTACGCTTTGATTTTATGCATAGTGCTAACACCTTTGTTATTGTTTCCCTTTTGCAAAAACACTCGCTTTGAAAGCAATTCACAAAGTGAATGAGGAGATGGAGTGTCTAAGTGGTGTCATTACTCCAAAGTTTGGCATAGCCTCATTCCTCTTGCCAATCATCGGCATAGGTTGTTCCTTTATAGATGATGATTCGCTCTCTACTTTGGCATTGTCGGCTTCGATAGTTAGTCTTGGTTGTTCCCCCGTAGGGAACAGCTCGTTCCCCTGAAGGGAACAGGTAGTTCCCACGTTGGGAACTGACAGTTCCCCTTATTGGAACGAAGGGGGAACTGTAGTTTAACGATTTTAGTTGATGTAGTTTAACGATTTTAGTTGACTACTTAAAGCCTCATTTTGTGATTCAGATCGCTGCTGTGACATGGCACAGAGTTGTTTCTCCTCTAGCATAGACAAAAAAAGGTCTGCATCTGATATGGTTGATGCAGACCTTTCAATAAAGCCTATAAGGTTTATTCCTTCAGGTCAACCTTCAACGCCAGTTCGTCGAGCTGTTTCTGCTCAATAGCTGATGGCGCTTCCAGCATTACATCGCGCCCGTTGTTGTTCTTTGGGAAGGCGATGCAGTCTCGGATGCTATCGAGTCCAGCAAAGATACTTACCCAACGGTCTAAACCATAGGCCAGTCCTCCGTGAGGAGGAGCACCATACTTGAAGGCATTCATGAGGAACCCAAACTGCTCTTGTGCCTTTTCTGGGGTAAAACCGAGAATCTCGAACATCTTGGCTTGTAGCTTTGGGTCGTGGATACGGATAGAACCACCGCCCACTTCGATGCCGTTGCACACCATATCGTATGCATCAGCACGAACATCCTCTGGCTTGGTATCAAGTAGAGGAATATCCTCGTCTTTTGGATGGGTAAACGGATGATGCATGGCCATCAGACGATTTTCCTCGTCGCTCCATTCGAACATGGGGAAGTCGACTACCCACAGCAACGCAAACTTGTTCTTGTCGCGCAGACCTAAGTCGTCAGCTACCTTCAGACGAAGTTCACACAACTGCTTGCGGGTCTTCATGATATCTTCACCACTTAGAATCAGTATTAAGTCACCAGGCTTAGCTCCGAAAGCTTCCTTCACCTGTTGCAATACTTCCTGTGTGTAGAATTTGTCAACACTTGATTTCACGTTACCATCAGCTTCTACACGAGCGTATACCATACCCTTTGCACCAATCTGCGGACGTTTCACATATTCTGTCAATGCATCGAGTTGTTTGCGTGTAAATGAAGCAGCACCTTCGGCACAGATACCACCAACGTAAGCTGCATTGTCGAATATGCTGAAACCGTGGCCCTTCATGATATCCATCAGCTCTACGAATCGCATGCCGAAACGTAAATCGGGCTTGTCGCTACCATAATATTTCATGGCATCAGCCCAAGGCATGCGCAAGAAAGGAGCTTCACCCAAATCTACACCACGAAGGGTTTTGAACAGGTGCTTGGCCATACCTTCAAACAATTCTATTACATCATCTTGGGTTACGAATGACATTTCACAGTCGATTTGGGTAAACTCAGGCTGACGATCGGCACGTAAGTCTTCATCTCTAAAACACTTGGCAATTTGGAAATAGCGGTCGAAACCGGCTACCATGAGCAATTGCTTCAGGGTTTGCGGACTCTGAGGCAATGCATAGAACTGACCAGGGTTCATGCGTGAAGGCACCACGAAGTCGCGAGCACCCTCTGGAGTAGAACCAATCAATACAGGTGTTTCTACTTCAATGAAACCATGATTGTCGAGGTAGTTGCGTACCTCGATGGTCATCTTGTGTCGAAGTTCCAGGTTCTTGCGTACGGCTGTTCTTCTAAGGTCAAGATAACGGTATTTCATTCTCAGGTCATCACCACCATCGGTATTGTCCTCAATGGTAAAGGGGGGGGTCATTGCAGCGTTCAGTACATTCAGCTTGTTGACAATGATCTCTATTTCACCTGTTGCTAAGTTTTGGTTCTTGTTGAATCGCTCGTTGACGATACCTGTTATCTGGATAACATATTCTCGTCCCAGTTTGTTGGCTTCTTCGCACAAAGCAGCATCCACTTCTTCGTTGAAAACCAGCTGTGTGATGCCGTAGCGGTCGCGCAGGTCTATGAAGGTCATACCTCCCATTTTACGTGAGCGCTGTACCCAACCAGCCAGCGTTACCACTTTGTTAACATCAGCTATGCGGAGTTCTCCGCAGTTATGTGTTCTATACATATTTATATAATGGTTTAAAATTTGTGCAAAAATACATTATGTGTGGCAAATAAGCAAATTTTTCGGGCTTTTGCTGAGTATGTCTGAATTATTTATTACATTTGCATAAATTGTACTTAATCTAATATCGTGTTATTATGGCTTTAATGATTATTCAGTTGTTGATAGTGCTGGGAGCCCTCTATGTAGGTTCGCGCTACGGCAGTTTGGCGCTCGGTGCCATCTCAGGTATTGGTTTGGCACTGCTTGTATTTGGCTTTGGCTTGAAGCCAGGAACTCCCCCGACCGATGTTATCTATATCATCATTGCAGCCGTAACCTGTGCGGGTGTGATGCAGGCATCGGGTGGTATGGACTGGCTGATTCAGATTGCGGAGCGCATGCTGCGTAAGCATCCCGACCGCATTACATACTATGCTCCATTGTGTACTTTCTTCCTTACCGTGCTGGTAGGAACGGGTCATGTGGTTTATACCTTGATGCCTATTATTTGTGATATCGCCCTGAAGAAAGGCATCCGTCCGGAGCGTCCTTGCGGTGTTGCATCTATCGCTTCCCAGGTAGGTATTACTTGTTCACCCATTGCCGCTGCCGTAGTGGCGTTTGTAACCATCTCAAACGCTCACGGTTTCGATATAACTATACCACAAGTTCTGGCCGTTTCCATTCCTGCCTGTATCTGCGGTTTATTAGTAGCTTCCTCAGCAAGTTATCATCGTGGATTTGACTTAGACAAAGATCCACAGTTTCAAGCCAAGCTGAAAGATCCTGAACAGTATAAGTACATTTATGGTAGCACTGCCACTACACTTGACAAAGAAATTCCTCAATCGGCTAAAAACTCTGTATTTATCTTCCTTGGAGCTCTTGCCATCATTGTGGTTTTTGCTGCTGTACCCAGTCTTTTGCCTTCATATAGCACCATCAATGCTGTAAAAGGAGCTGGTGACCTGACGCTTATCAGTGGCGTTAAGATTACAGCGCAAGAACTGGCTAAGGCTGGAGTCGTGGCTGAGGGTTTTACTGAGAAAGGTATGGTTGACCTAAAGATGAACCTTGTTATCCAGATTGTAATGATATCTGCCGCTGCACTGATGATTATCTTCTGTAAGGCACAACCTAAGAAAGCAGTGGCAGGTCCTGTTTGGCAGAGTGGCATGGTAGCTGTGGTAGCTATTTATGGAATTGCATGGATGGCTGACACCTATTTCGGCAATTATATGGCAGAGATACAGGTGTTGCTTGAGGACGTTGTAAAAGAGTACCCTTGGAGTATTGCCTTTGTATTCTTCTTGGTGTCTGTACTGATTAATTCCCAGGGAGCTGTGGTGGTGGCTATGTTGCCGTTGGCTTACTCGTTGGGTATTCCTGGTCCTGTGCTGCTGGGAGTACTGCCAAGTGTATACGGCTATTTCTTCATCCCGAACTATCCGTCAGATATCGCAACAGTGAACTTCGACCGGAGCGGAACGACGGTGATTGGCAAGTATTTGTTGAACCACAGTTTCATGATGCCTGGTTTGATATGCGTAACGGTGTCAACCATTGTGGCATACCTGATTACTACCATATTCTTTTAAACAGATGAAAAAGTTCTTTGTAGGCCAGTTGGTGAGGTTGCGTGCTGTGGAGCCAGAAGATTTGGAGTTGCTCTACCAGATAGAAAATGACCCCTCGTTGTGGAGTATTTCCAATTTTACGGTACCTTATTCCAAGGCTACACTGAATGACTATATCAAGAACTCGATGAATGATATGTTCGCAGATCGTCAACTCCGATTGATTATCTGCGAACTTTCCCAAGACCGTCCGATTGGGATTATCGATATTACTGATTTCGAACCTATGCACGGTAGGGCAGAAATAGGAATATCCTTATTGAAAGAAGAGCGAGGTAAGGGTTATGCTGCTGAAGCATTAGACTTGCTCTGCGACTATGTATTTACCTTCCTGCACTTCAAACAACTTGATGCGCATATTCTGGTGGATAATGTGGATAGTATTCATTTGTTGCATCACGCAGGTTTTGTGGATTGCGGTATATTGAAGGAATGGTGGAAAATAGGCAATAAGTATTACGATATGGTTTTACTTCAAAAAGTTCGTCCCCACGATGAACAGACCTAAGAGTATCAGGATGGATCCTACGACAGATATCCAAGTGACTGGCTCCTGTAAGAATATGGCGGATGCAATCATGGTAGATACAGGAGACAGGTAGATGTAATTGGCTGATGACAAGGCTCCCAGTTCACGAATCACTATGTTCCATAAGACATAGCATATCAGGGCTGCTATAACACCCAAGAATACCAGATTCATCCAAATAACAGGTTTACCAAAATCTTCTAACGGGAACTGCCACGGAGTAATCAGGAACACAGGAAGAATGGTGAGTATGCCATAGAAGAACACTTTGCGGGTTAGGAATGTAACGTCATAACGACTTGTCATGTTACGCATGACTAAGCTGTAAACAGCCCATGAGCCTGCTGCTACCAAAGCAAGGAAATCGCCCACAGGATTGAGCTTTAGTATATAACTGCCGTTGAATATGACCAGTGCTACACCCAATAATGAGATAAACGAACCTCCCACAATGGTTTTGGTGGCTCGTATCTCTTTGGAGAAAACCATTCCGAGGAACAAGGTGAGTAGGGGAGCATTACAAACGATAAATGCCACATTGTTGACCAACGAGTATTTGATGGCTGTGTTCTCCGCCCAGAAATAAAGTGATCCGCCAGAGATGCCCAGCAGTACGGCAGTCAACTCATCGTGCCAATTATCGGTAAAGAGCTTGTGGGGTGAGATTGTCCATATACCCAAATAGGCAATGATGAATCGCAAAAGAAAGATTTCTTGTGGATTCAAACCATTAATGATCAGGAATTTCGTGTTGATGAATGTAACACCCCAAATGGCTATGATGCTGATGGCTAATATGTGATATGGTAGTTTGTTTTTCATACCCCTTCGCAAATATGCGTGCAAAAATAGTGCTTTTTCATCAAAATGCACTATCTTTGGAAAAATAATCATCAAAATAAAGTATTTATGACACCGATTGAAAAGAGAAACGAATTGTTGGCCAATAAGGTAATAAAGAGCCTTAACATACGTCATATTGAAGGCTATTATTGTGCTACCTCTGCTGATGCTATTAAGAAAGTACTCGGACTTATTCCCCAAGGCAGCAGTATATCGTGGGGCGGCTCGATGACGATTCGTGATATGGGACTGACGGATGCTTTGCATAAATCTGGTACCTACACTTTGTTTGACAGAGATCTGGCGCAATCGCCAGAAGAAGCGCAGGTAGTGTATCGTAAAGCCTTTGGCGCTGATTTTTATATCAGTAGCGCTAATGCAATGAGTGAACAAGGTGATATTGTTAATATAGATGGTAACGGCAACCGTGTTGCCGCTATTGCTTGGGGACCTAAAAAGGTAATTTTCGTTGTTGGCATCAATAAAATTGCAAAAGATTTAGATGCTGCTATCAAACGGGCAAGAGGCACTGCGGCTCCCATCAATACTGTTCGATTAAATCGTGATACACCATGTACATTAGATGGCGTATGTCACGATTGCCATTCTGCTAACAGTATTTGTAATCAAATACATATCATTAGAAATTCCTACGACAACGGACGCTTCTGCGTAATGATTGTAGGAGAAGAACTGGGTTATTGATTATGGTAAAGAAAGTAAGGTTTGGTGTGGTCGGCACTAATAAGATAACCGATTGGTTACTGGCTGGCGCACAAGAAGACGAACGGTTTGAGTTGTCTGCTATTTGTTCGCGCACACAGGAACGAGCAGATGAATTTGCTGCCAAATATGGAGTGAAGCATACTTTTACTTCAGTAGAAGAAATGGCATCGAGCGATGTGGTGGATGCTGTATATATTGCAACCCCCAATTGTACGCATGCTGAGATTGCTATCACTTGCATGAATCATGGGAAGCATGTGTTGTGTGAGAAACCTATGGCATCGAATGCATACGAGGTAAAACAGATGATTGAAGCGGCTAAAAAGAATCATGTTACTTTGATGGAAGCTATGATTGCTACCATGAATCCGAATTTCATGAGAGTGCGAGACTTGTTGCCGAAATTAGGTACTATACGAAGATACTTTGCTTCGTATTGCCAGTATTCTTCCCGTTACGATAAGTTCAAGGAAGGCATTGTGCTCAATGCTTTCAATCCTGCATTGTCTAATGGAGCAATGATGGATATTGGCGTATATACCATTTATCCGCTTATCGCTTTGTTTGGAAAACCAAATGCTATCAATGCCCAAGGTGTTATCCTTTCAAGTGGTACCGATGGCCAAGGTGTAGTGAACCTGTTGTATGACGGGATGAATGCTACGGCTTTATATTCTAAAATAGCTAATTCATATCTCCCTACAGAAATTGAAGGTGAAGATGGTAATCTGATAATGGATGAAATTCATACGATACGTAAAGTAACTTATATTCCAAGACCAGCCGCAATGTCAGGCAGAGGCCCCAAGGCTGAACCACAAGATATGAGCGTGTTGGTTAATCATGATGATTATTATTATGAGGTGGCGGAGTTTATCAATTTAATTAAACAAGGAAAATTGGAAAGTGAAGTTAATTCACATGCTGTTTCGTTGGCTACCATTGAAGTGATTGATGAAGTTAGAAAACAATTGGGGGTAGTGTTTCCAATTGAAAAGAAACTATGAAAAGTGCTTATTTTGAAAAAAATAATCATTAAAATGATACATTATATTAAATAAATGCTTAACTTTGCACCGTTTTTCAAAAGCGAGGGTTACCGAGCCCATGAAAATACTATTTTTTAATGTTTAATTTTAAAAGTAAAAAGAAAATGTTACAGGAAAAAGTTGGCGAAACTGCTGGTGTTATTTGGAATGTTCTGAATGGTACTAATGGTATGACTCTGAAAGACATCAAGAGCGAAGCAAAGAAAAACGACGTAAAATTACTCGACAAGGACGCATATCTGGCTATTGGCTGGTTGCTGCGTGAGAACAAAGTTGAGGTTACTGAAGACGGTAAGGAATTGTTCATTAAGCTGATTTAATTTAAGCTTAATACATAAAACTATCAAAAGTGTCGATAAAGTGAATCTTTATCGACACTTTTTTTTGTGTTGTCGCAAAAAGTTCCTATTTTTACGCAATTAATCGATTACTAATATGTTTCTGTTAGGTTATGACATAGGAAGCTCGTCAGTTAAAGCGAGTTTGGTGGATGCACAGTCAGGTAAATGTGTGGCTTCAGCTTTCTATCCAAAACAAGAGGCTGAGATAATGGCTCCACATGCTGGTTGGGCTGAGCAACACCCTGAAATGTGGTGGCATCATCTCAAATTGGCTACTGCTGATGTACTGTCTTCTTCTCAAGTGAAGAAAGAAAATATCAAGGCGATAGGCATATCCTATCAGATGCATGGGTTAGTGTGTGTGGATAAAAACCAACAAGTATTGCGACCATCTATTATCTGGTGTGACTCTCGTGCTGTGGGCATAGGACAACAAGCTTTCGATGAAATCGGAGCCGATGTTTGTTTGTCGCATTTGTTGAACTCACCAGGTAACTTCACAGCATCCAAACTGGCATGGGTGAAGCGACACGAACCTCAGATCTTTGAAAAGATAGATAAGGTTATGTTGCCTGGAGATTATATTGCTATGAGGTTGACTGGCGACGTATGCACTACTGTATCAGGTTTGTCAGAAGGTATGTTCTGGGATTTCAAAGAGAACAGACTGGCAGATTTCCTGTTGGATTATTACGGATTGGATGCATCCATGATTGCTGGTATTGTTCCTACGTTTGGTGAGCAAGGTACTGTTAATGCTACTGCTGCTTGCGAACTGGGTTTGAAAGAAGGGACACCTGTTACATATAGGGCAGGTGATCAGCCCAACAATGCTCTTTCGTTGAACGTGTTTAACCCAGGAGAGATTGCATCGACAGCAGGAACGTCGGGTGTGGTATATGGCGTGAATGGGAAAGTGGAATATGATCCTTTGTCGCGTGTCAATACGTTTGCACATGTGAACCATTCTGACAAACAGACTCGTTTGGGTGTGTTGCTATGTGTGAATGGCACAGGAATCTTGAACTCATGGATAAAACGAAATATTGCGCCAGAAGGCATCTCTTATGATGAAATGAACAATCTGGCAGCTGGCGTGCCTGTTGGAAGTGAGGGCGTTAGCATCTTACCTTTCGGTAATGGAGCAGAGCGAATGCTTCAGAACAAGGAAACAGGTTGCGTTATGCATGGCATTGATTTCAATCGTCATCAGCGTTCACATATCTTACGAGCAGCTCAGGAAGGTATTGTATTCTCGTTCAAATATGGTATCGATATCATGGAAAACATGGGTATGAAGGTGTCCAAGATTCATGCAGGAAAAGCTAACATGTTCCTTAGTGAGATATTCCGAAACACTTTAGCTGGAGTAACTGGTGCTGTTATCGAACTGTTTGATACTGATGGAGCAGCTGGTGCTGCAAAGGGTGCTGGCATTGGCGCCGGTATTTATAAAGACCATAATGAGGCTTTTGCTTCTTTGGAAAGATTGCAGGTGATTGAGCCTGATACTCAAAATGCCGCTGCTTATCAGGAAGCATATCATCATTGGAAACTGGTGTTGGAAAAAGAAAGTTGAATTCTTAAATTATAATATACTATGGCAAAAGATTATTTTCCTGGAATAGGTAAGATTCCTTTTGAAGGAACAAAGAGCATGAACCCGATGGCTTTTCATTATTATGATGCCGAAAAGGTGGTGTTGGGTAAGAAAATGAAGGATTGGTTGAAGTTTGCCCTTGCATGGTGGCATACCCTTGGACAGGCAAGTGGAGACCAGTTTGGCGGACAGACTCGTCATTATGCATGGGATGAGGGAGAGTGTCCCATTTGCCGTGCTAAAGCTAAAGTTGATGCTGGGTTTGAAATCATGCAGAAACTGGGCATTGAATACTTCTGCTTCCATGATGTTGACCTGATTGAGGAAGGGGCCACCATAGAAGAGTATGAGGAACGTATGCAGATAATTACCGACTACTTGAAAGAAAAGATGGCCGGCACCGATATCAAGCTATTGTGGGGTACTGCTAATGTCTTTGGCCATAAGCGTTATATGAATGGCGCGGCTACCAACCCTGATTTCAATGTAGTGGCTCGTGCTGCTGTTCAGATTAAGAATGCCATCGATGCAACTATTAAGTTGGGTGGTACTAACTATGTGTTCTGGGGTGGCCGTGAGGGCTATTCTTCTTTGCTGAACACCCAGATGCAGCGTGAGAAAGACCACTTAGCCAATATGTTGAAGGCTGCTCGTGACTATGCTCGTGCACAAGGATTTACGGGCACCTTCTTAATAGAGCCTAAACCTATGGAGCCTACCAAACATCAGTATGATGTGGATACGGAAACGGTGATTGGTTTTCTTCGTGCTAATGGATTGGATAAAGATTTCAAGGTAAATATCGAAGTGAATCATGCTACTCTGGCTGGACATACGTTTGAACACGAACTGACTGTAGCTGTTGACAACGGTATGTTGGGCAGCATTGATGCTAATCGTGGAGATGCTCAGAACGGTTGGGATACCGACCAGTTCCCTATTGACAATTTCGAGCTGACACAGGCCCTGTTGCAAGTAATACGTAATGGTGGCTTGGGCAATGGAGGTATGAATTTTGATGCAAAACTGCGTCGTAATTCTACTGATCCAGAAGATATTTTCATTGCACACATCAGTGGTATGGATGCTATGGCTCGTGCTTTGCTGAATGCCGCTGCTATTGTTGAAGAGTCGCCATTACCTCAAATGTTGAAAGATCGTTATGCAAGCTTTGATTCAGGTGAAGGTAAACGTTTTGAAGAGGGTAAGATGACTTTGGAAGAGCTTGTGGCTCATGCAAAGAAGTGTGGTGAACCAGTGCAGAAGAGCGGTAAGCAGGAATTGTATGAAACGATTCTAAGTCTGTATTGCAAATGAAAACAATAAAAGTAGGATTAGTACAAATGTCGGTTACAGCCAGCATCTCTGATAACAAAGAGAAGCTGGCTGCCAACATAAGGGCATGTGCCAAAAAAGGTGCTCAACTTGTTGTGTTGCAGGAGTTACACAATACTCCTTATTTCTGTCAAGTGGAAGATGTTATGAATTTCGACTTGGCAGAAACGATTCCCGGGCCATCAACAGCATTCTTTGGTGGTTTGGCTAAGGAGCTGAACATTGTACTAGTCACTTCGTTGTTTGAGCGAAGAACTGCTGGCTTGTATCACAATACTGCAGTGGTGTTTGATGCAGATGGAAGTATGGCTGGCAAATATCGCAAGATGCATATTCCCGATGATCCTGCTTACTATGAGAAATTCTATTTTACTCCTGGTGATCTTGGCTTTGAACCCATACAGACATCGTTGGGGAAACTTGGTTTGATGGTGTGCTGGGACCAGTGGTATCCGGAAGGTGCTCGACTGATGGCATTAAGGGGGGCGGAGATGTTGATCTATCCAACTGCCATCGGATGGGAGAGTACAGATACTCCTGAGGAAAAACAACGTCAGTTGGATGCTTGGCAGACTGTTATGCGAGGTCACGCTGTAGCAAATGGACTGCCTGTGATAGCTGTTAATAGGGTAGGACTTGAGCCAGATCCCTCTGAACAGACCAATGGTGTTCAGTTCTGGGGTAATAGTTTTGTAGCTGGACCACAAGGTGAGTTCTTGGCTGTGGCCAGTGCAGAAAAAGATGAAAACTATGTAGTTGAAATTGATATTGAACGATCAGAACAAGTGCGCCGCTGGTGGCCTTTCCTGCGTGATAGGCGGATAGATGCATATGAAGAGATATTGAAGCGTTTCTGTAGTGAATAATAATTGATAATCAAATAATTTAAATATGTCACAAACAACGAGTATTATATTAGATCCTCATGGCGAAGAGTTGTTGCAGCAGTTTCGTGATTTAGTGCCAAGTCTCAAGAAGATTGAGAAACTGGCAAGTAACAAACTTAAGAAAGCGTTGGACGACCAGGGTATCTATGTGACAGCTATCGAACATAGGGTAAAGACAGAACCTTCGTTGGCTGGCAAGTTACTGCTAAAAGGAGCAAAATATCATAGTATCAATGATATCACAGATTTGGTGGGTTTCCGCATCATTACCTTTTACAGCGATGATGTAGATAAGGTTGCTACGATTGCGAAAAAATTATTCATTATTGACTGGAAAGAATCTGTAGATAAGCGCAAGCTGCATCAATTGACCAGTTTTGGTTATAACTCTTTACATTATATTTGTAGTTTGCGTACGAATAATCCAGCATTGAAAAACATTCGTTTCGAATTACAGATGCGTACGGCTTTGCAGCATGTTTGGTCCACCATTGAGCACGATACAGGCTATAAAGGCAACGTGAAAATTCTTGATGAGCATCGACGTCAATTTAGTCGTTTAGCAGGAATGTTGGAATTGATGGATGACGAATTCAGCCGTTTACGTAATGAAATAACAGATTATCGTCGCAACGTTCAGAGTTTGGTTCAATCTGGAAAATTAGATGATGTGACATTGACTGTCGATTCCTTTAAGAGTTATTTGGAAATGCGTCCGTTTGAGCGCTTGAACCAACGTATAGCTTCAGTAAATCAAGCGGAAATATTCCCTGCTTCTTTGATGGGTTTTTTGCCTTTGCTGGTGTCGTTTGGTTTTGAAACATTGAGTGATGTGGATCATTTTATCAAAGAAAACTCGGAGGATGCCTATCAGTTGGCTCTTACTCAGATAGCATTGACCGATTTGGATATCTTGGCAGAAAACATAGGCTTACAAAACTTGTGTTTGGTGTATGTGCTGAAACAGGGTAGAGGTCGTGAGGGACTTCAATTTGTGTATGAAACCATAAATGGTAAAAACAATTATGATGTTTTGATTGATATGATTATGGACATGGCCAAGAGCTTAGCTTTTTGGGATGATATATATAAAAAGTAGTTATGAGTAAGAAAGACTATTTAGATAGCAGTCTGTTGGATCGAGCCATCTGTTTTGCTGTGAAAGCTCATGCCAATACAGAACGTAAAGGTAAAGGATTCCCTTATATTGTTCATCCTTTAGAAGCTGTAGTTATTGTATCAACCATGACTTCTGACCAAGAGCTGTTGGCGGCAGCTGTTTTACATGATACTTTAGAAGATACTGATACAACCTATGAGCAATTGGAACGCGAGTTCGGAAAACGAGTGGCAGATCTGGTAGCACATGAAAGTGATGTTAAGTTGGAAGGCGATGCTTCAGCTACATGGCATTTCCGTAAACAAATTGCTATTGAGCATTTAGCAAAAGCGCCCCATGATGCAAAGATTGTTGCGATGGGAGACAAACTGTCTAATATGCGTATAATTGCTCATGATTATTCTGTGATTGGCGATGAATTGTGGAAACGTTTTCATGTAACTGACCCACACGAGCATGCTTGGCATTATTATGGACTTATGCAATCTTTATCCTCTCTGAGCGATACAGCAGCTTTTCAAGAGTTTGCTGTGTTGGTCAAACAAGTTTTTGCAGATAAGATATTACAATAAATAAGATCAAATTATAAACCCTATATACGGAAAAACAAAATGGGAATGGTTATAGGAATTGACGTGGGTGGATCCACTACGAAGATTGTTGGAATTGATGAGAACGATCAGATTATTAAGCCAATGTTTATTACAGCAGCCGACCCCGTCACCTCTTTTTTTGGAGCATTTGGTAAATACCTGCATGATAACGATATCAGGTTGGAAGATATAGAGCAGGTAATGATGACAGGTGTTGGTAGTGCGTTTGTTACTACACCCATTTATAATCTGCCCACACAGATGGTGGATGAATTCACGGCTGATGGTTTAGGAGCTCGTCATGACATTGATATTGATAAGTTGATAGTGGTGAGCATGGGTACTGGTACTACCTTCGTGAAGATTGACCATGAAGAAATCAAGCACATAGGCGGTATGGGCATCGGTGGTGGTACTCTTCAAGGTTTGTCAAATCTGTTGCTTAAGACACATGATATCCGTCAGGTGTCAGAGTTAGCGTTGCAAGGTGATCATACAAAAGTAGATCTACTTATTGGAGATGTATGTAAGTCTGATTTGCCTGGGTTGCCTCTTTATGCTACAGCATCTTTGTTGGGCAAGGCACATAGCGATTCTACACAAGAAGATATAGCTGCAGGAATCATTGTAACTGTATTGCAGACCATAGGCAGTGGAGCAGTACTTTGTGCACTTAACTCTGATATTAAGGATTTTGTACTGATAGGTAATCTTACTCGAATGCCTCAGTGCAAGGATGTTTTCAATGAATTGGAAGGTCTCTATGGAGTGCGTTTCCACATACCTCCGTATGCAGAATACAGCACAGCCATTGGTGCAGCTCTTACCTATTTAAAAAATAAAGAGAAAAAATAAATGCTTAAACAGTTTGTAGGTTGAAAAAAATGTCGTAATTTTGCCGCGTTTTTCAGACAACATAATGTCTAACACAATTAATTATTAAACAATTTATTAACAAGAATGGAAAACTTAAAAGAAATCAAGCCACTCGATGAGTTCAATTGGGAGGCTTATGAAAGTGGCGAAGCTCTTTCTCCAGTCAGCAAAGAAGACCAGGAGAAGGCGTATGACAACACGCTGAATAAAGTTAACGAGCGTGAGGTCGTTGAAGGTACCGTTATCAGCATGAACAAACGTGAGGTCGTGGTGAATATCGGTTACAAATCTGATGGTATCATTCCAATGAGTGAGTTCCGTTACAATCCTGATTTGAAGCCTGGTGATAAGGTGGAGGTTTATATTGAGAATCAGGAAGACAAGAAGGGTCAACTGGTGCTGTCACACCGCAAGGCTCGTCTATCACTGGCTTGGGATCGCGTAAACGAAGCACTCGAGAGCCAGGAAGTTATCAAGGGTTTCATCAAGTGCCGCACAAAGGGTGGTATGATTGTGGACGTATTTGGCATCGAGGCATTCTTGCCAGGTTCACAGATTGATGTGAAGCCTATCCGCGATTACGATGTATTCGTAAACAAGACCATGGAGTTCAAGGTTGTGAAGATCAACCAGGAGTTCCGCAACGTAGTTGTTTCTCACAAGGCTTTGATTGAGGCTGAGTTGGAAGCACAGAAGAAAGAAATTGTTAGCAAGCTTGACAAGGGTCAGGTACTCGAAGGAACCGTTAAGAACATCACTTCTTACGGCGTATTCGTTGATTTAGGTGGTGTTGACGGTCTGATTCACATCACCGACCTGAGCTGGGGCCGTGTAAGCGATCCTCATGAGGTTGTTGAGCTTGACCAGAAGATAAATGTTGTTATCCTTGACTTCGACGATGAGAAGCGTCGTATTGCTTTAGGTCTGAAGCAGCTCACCCCACATCCATGGGATGCACTGGATAAGGATCTGAAAGTGGGTGACCATGTGAAGGGTAAGGTAGTTGTGATGGCTGACTATGGTGCATTCGTTGAGATTGCTCCTGGAGTTGAAGGTCTGATCCACGTTTCTGAGATGTCTTGGAGCCAGCACCTGCGTAGTGCTCAGGACTTCCTGAATGTAGGTGATGAGGTGGAGGCTGTTATCCTGACACTGGATCGCGACGAGCGTAAGATGTCTTTGGGTATCAAGCAGCTGAAGTCTGATCCATGGGAGAACATCGAAGAGAGATATCCTGTTGGCTCACAGCACAAAGCTAAGGTACGCAACTTTACCAATTTTGGCGTGTTCGTTGAGATTGAAGAGGGCGTTGATGGTTTAATCCATATCTCTGACTTGTCATGGACCAAGAAGGTGAAGCATCCTTCAGAGTTCACCCAGATTGGTGCAGAAATCGATGTAGTAGTATTGGAAATCGACAAGGAGAACCGTCGTCTAAGTCTTGGTCACAAGCAGTTGGAGGAGAATCCTTGGGATGCATTTGCAAGTGTATTTACTGAAGGTGCAGTGTTCGAGGGAACCATCACCGAGATGTTAGATAAGGGTGCCGTTGTAGCTCTGCCTCATGGTGTTGAGGGCTTCGTAACTCCTAAGCACTTGGTAAAGCAGGATGGTACACAGGCTCAGGTAAATGAGAAGCTGCCATTCAAGGTAATTGAGTTCAACAAGGACACTCGTCGCATTTTCTTGTCACACAGCCGTACTTACGAAGATCAGGCCCGTGAAGAAAGAAACGAACAGCGCCGTGCAGCTCGCAAGAACAACGCAGCTAAGCGCGAAGAGGCTCCAGCTATTCAGAACCAGGCAGCATCAACCACCCTGGGTGATATTGATGCACTGGCAGCTTTGAAGGCTAAGCTTTCTAAGGGTAGCAAGTAATAAAGTTACCTTATATATATAAAAGGTGTCTGCATATTTTGCAGGCACCTTTTTTATTGCTATTTTTGTTGTCGGAACAATTAAACCAAATATGGAAAAGTTTGAACTGACAATATTGGGATGTGGATCAGCAAAACCTACGACCAGACATTTTCCTTCGTCGCAAGTGCTAAATGTTCGCGATAAGCTTTTTATGATTGATTGTGGAGAAGGCACACAATTGCAGTATTGCAGAAACAAACTTTCGTTCAGTCGGTTGAATCATATTTTTATTTCTCATCTTCATGGTGATCACCTATTTGGTTTGCCTGGCTTGATATCTACTTTTAACCTTTTGAACCGTACGGCAGAGTTACATGTACATAGTCCACAAGGTTTGGAACAGATGATGAAGCCCATTATGGACTATTGCAATTACGACATGAGTTATCAGGTGTTTTTTCATGAGTTTGATACCAACCAGTCTGCCGTGATTTTTGAAGATCGTACTCTCACGGTTACTACCATACCATTAAAACATCGTGTGCCTACTTGTGGTTTCCTTTTCAAAGAGAAAGAAGGCTTACGACATATTTGTCGTGATATGATTGATGCCTACAAAATCCCAATAGCCTATATTAATAATATCAAGGCTGGTGCCGATTTCGTTCTCCCTGATGGCGAGGTAATACCTAACGATCGACTTACTACGCCTGCCTCAAGAGCACATAGCTATGCCTATTGCTCCGATACGATGTACCATCCTCAGATCGTTGAACAAGTGAGGGAAGTAGATTTGTTGTATCATGAAGCTACATATGCTGCCGAGCACGAGGCTAAGGCTCAGTTGCATTTCCATAGTACCACCCTTCAGGCAGCCCAGATAGCAAAAGATGCACAAGTGAAGCAGTTGGTGATAGGTCATTTCTCTGCACGATACGACGATGATAACAAGCTGTTGGAGGAAGCAAAAACCATATTCCTCAATACCATATTAGCACAAGAGGATCAAACGATTTTAGTAGATGATTAAACCTTTGACTTTTCCAATAGTCTAATGAATAATGAATGTAGTAAAAGGATATGGGTGCAAGATTTGATGAAGAAAATGTGCTGAGGATGTTGCAGGAAGACGATGCCATGCAACGCAGGGCATTCGGCATGATTGTGGAGGAGTATGGTCAACAACTGTACTGGCAGATACGTCGCTTGGTACTTGATCATGATGATGCCAACGATGTCCTGCAAGAGACACTCATTCAGGCTTGGAAAAATATTGATTATTTCCGAGGTGAGTCGAAATTGTCAACTTGGCTATATCGTATAGCCATCAATCAGAGTTTGAATTTTTTGAACAAACAAAAGGCTCAACAACAGGTGTCGATGGATGATGAAGCAGTGAGTGTAGCCAATCAGCTGGAGGATGATCCCTATTTCGATGGCGACAAGGCACAACGATTGTTGCAGCAAGCACTCACCACCTTGCCCGACAAACAACGACTGGTGTTTAACCTACGCTATTTCGACGAACTTACCTATACTGAGATATCAGAGATTGTAGGTTCTACAGTGGGAGCTTTAAAGGCTGATTATCATCTGGCTGTAAAGAAAATCTCGAAATATTTTGAAGATGCCGATTAAACCAATTGAATAAATCATTGTCTTATAAACAGAAAACGATAGGAACCATGAAAGAAGAAGATCTGTTGTTACACAAGGTGGGGAAAAGCAATCCCTTTACGGTGCCAGAAGGCTATTTTGAAGGCCTTACCAACCGTGTGATGGATAGTCTGCCTGAGAAGCCGGTACCTGAGTATAAGGTCAAACCGCTCACTTGGTGGGATAAGGCCAAACCCAGTGTCTATTTGGCAGCTATGTTCGCTGGTGCAGCTATCATCATCAAGGTGTTGGGCTATATGCATAACAACGACCCAGCGGTGATTGCTGCAGAAGAAGAGCAATACGAAACTGAAATGGTACAGAATTTGGTGGATGCTATGCAGATGGATGACTATTCATTGTATCTGTATTTGTCTGACGCAGAGTAACTTTATTATAAACAAAAAACTATTATGAAAAGACTTGTATTTTTATTGACTATGGTGGTGGCAATTGCATCACTGAACGCACAAGAGACACGACGTCGCGAAAGAATGACGCCCGAGCAGTTCCAGGCAAGACAACAAGAATACCTTACAAAGGTAGCCGAACTGACTGAACAGGAAGCGAAAGAGTTCTTCCCGTTGTATTTTGAGATGAAGCAGAAACAAAAAGCCATACAAGATGAAGCATGGAAACTGTTTCGCGAGGGTAAGAACGATAATGCGAAAGAAGGTAGCTATAAGGAAATTAACGATACCTTCACAGAGTCGCAACTTAACTCAGCCCGTTTGGAGAAAAGCTATTTAGAACAATTCCGGAAGATTCTGTCAGATAAGAAGATCTACAAGATAAAGCAAGCGGAGATGGGATTCCGTACCAATATGGTAAGAGATATGTGGCGCCCACGTGGTGAAGGTGGTGGAGCTCCCAGTAGAGACAGACAACGCAGACACAATCCAGATATCAAAATGTAGTGGGAGGTAAAGACTAGCAAAAAGAAGGGAGCATCCTAATAGTTGCTCCCTTTCTTTTGCTTTCTTGAAAGATTATTTCTTTACCAGACCATTGTTGTTCAGGAAGTCTGCACTTGCCTTTACGCGGTCGAACTGGATGCCACTGCGAGTGTCCTCGATCTCTACGAAGAAATACTTGTGACCGTGGCTGTAGAATGCGTCGAAGATCTTTGGGAAGTTCATCATACCGCTGTCACCCAGAATCAGACGATCCTTGATGTGCAGCATCTGGATGCGGTCAGCATACTTATTGATCCATTCTACAGGATCCTGACCACCCATAACAGTCCAATAAACGTCGAGCTCGAAGATTACCTTGCTTGGGTCTGTGCTCTCGATAAAGATTTCCTCAACAGTCTTAGGCATTGGCTGTCCTTCTGCAGGACGGAAACCACGGATAGCGAAGCTGATAGGCTCGGTGCCACCAGGAGTCAGTTTGTTAAACTCATAGTTGTGGTTGTGATAACCAAACTGGATACCAGCTGCCTTAGTGATTTCACCAGCTGCATTGAATACCTCACCTACAAACTGAGCATCTTCTGCACTGTTGCAGTTTGGCAAACCAGGCTGTACCATATACTTCAGACCTAGAACGCTGTGGTCTTCAGTAGCCTTCTTCCAGAAGTCCTTGATTTCCTCAAAGTTGTCCTTTGAGTAGTCGCGTACAGGTGGGTTCAAGTGTGAGCTAACGATCTCGATACCTGCATCGTCAGCCATCTTCTTGAAATCAGCCATACTTGTCTCGCCAATCTTACCGTCACGATAGCCAGCCAGTTCGATATAGCTGTAACCACTTTCCTTGATACGCTTCAAACCCTCAGCTACACCGTTAGCTGACAGTTCAGGACCCAGTGAATAAATCTGCAAGCCCAGAGGACCGCCACCCTTAGGAGCAGCTTCAGCCTTGGCACAGTTGCTAAACAGAGCACCTAATGTCAGTAAGGATGCTCCCTTCAAAAATTCTCTTCTATTTGCCATAATTCTAAAAAATAAGAGGTTAATATTAATATTTCACGTTTATTTCAATATAAGCTTTATCCTGTCCAGCTGTCCGTCACAAGGTGCAGGTTGAATGCCCATCAAGTGACAAAGCAAGGGATATATATCCACATTCTCAAACTGTCGGGCTATGTAACCCTCTTTGAAAGCAGGCCCCACAGCGCGGAAGATGGCATGCATATAAGGGTCGGTAGGGTCGTAACCATGAGCTCCATATCCGCCACGGGGCGTATTTCTGAATTCCCAACCCATTTCAGGTGCCACAATGATATCACCTAATCGCCTGCTGGTGCCATAATGCAGATATGCTGGTATCTCATTTTTCTTCCATACCGTGAGGTGGGGGATGTCTTTTAACGTGTTATACACGGTTTCACGGTATTCTGGTTTAGTAAAGATAGAAGTAGGAATACCAATGACCATGTGCTCATACCATTCAGCTTTCAGATATTCATCTGGATTGACAACCCTGCT
Organism: Bacteroidaceae bacterium; assembly: GCA_017442855.1. Lineage (GTDB taxonomy): Bacteria > Bacteroidota > Bacteroidia > Bacteroidales > Bacteroidaceae > Bacteroides. The sequence goes on from JAFSPM010000045.1 coordinate 205,905, forward strand.
TGGATGCTCTGAAGCCATACCGTGATCGGCTACCACGATGAAGTTGATTTTGTCTGCTATAGGCAATTTCATCAATCCCTCATACAGTTGGCCCACAGCATCGTCTGCTTTCTTGACAGCTTGTCGTGTCTCTTCGCTATTGGGACCATAGGTATGTTCTGTTTTGTCTGGCTCGTCAAAATAAACCATGATGAAGTGAGGACGTTCAGGTTCTGGCAGTTGCAGATACTCCAAAGCCTTCTGCACACGTTCTTCGTAAGAAATCAGTGGCTTCCCGTAGTCGTACCAGTAGGAAGCGTGACTACTGTCGTCATTCAGGTCGCTACCCACCCAGTAGATAGTAGCTGCTTTCACTCCTTGTCGCTCAGCTGTGCGCCAGATGGGTTCGCCCAAGAAGAAACGAGGGTCTTTGCCCGTCACCTTGTCGCCCACTGCATAGGTAAGTTGCAGGTCGGGATCCCAGAACGAGTTGTTCACTATGCCATGATGGTCAGGATAGAGTCCTGTGGCCATAGCATAGTGATTGGGGAAAGTAGAAGCAGGGTAGGAAGGTTGCATGTCGGATTGCACCCCTATTCTTGATAACTTATCCATTGTAGGGGTTTCATACAATATAGGGAAATCCCAACGGAAACCGTCACAAGAAACGATGACAGTATAGGTGTCTTGCGCTTTTACAACTAAAACTAATAAGCAAATTATCAGTGTAGTTATATGTCTTTTCATAAAGTAATGGTTGATTATCTTATTTTAGGTTGTTTGATGTTCGGTTCATTGAGTACGGGCTTGTTGACTACAGCACGTTGCACTAAGTCCTCAAAAATTTTTATCCACTGCTTGTTGCCCTGCTGAGCAAAATATTCAGGATGCCACTGAAGAGCCAGGATATTATATTTTGGAAAGCCCTCGATAGCTTCTACCACACCATCGGGAGCCGTAGCCACTACCTTGAAATCGGGTGCCACATCCTTTACCGCCTGATGATGGAACGAGTTGACTGCCAACTGTTCCTGTCCCATAATCTCATAAAGATGTGAGTCCTTCTCCACGTTCACATGATGGATGGGCAACGTACCACTGGAACGTTGTCCGTGTTGAAGTACAGGACGATTAGGAAATTGTGAAGGAAGGTCCTGATATAAGGTGCCGCCAAAAGTGACGTTAGTAAGCTGTTCACCACGACAAATGCCCAATACCGCTTTACCCATCTTCACCGCCGATTGCAACAGCCACCTGTCGCTGAGGTCACGTTCATAGTTCACGCCACCTAAAGCTCCAGCAGGCTCCTCACCATAGAAAAAAGGATACACATCTTCGCCGCCGCTCAGGATAAGACCGTCAACTTTGTTGATCACCTCAGCTGCCGCTAAAGAGTCTTTAGCCAAAGGGATTAACACTGGTATGCCTCCGGCATTTACCACAGCGTCCACATAGGTGAAACGCACACTGGCAGAATTATCACTTGCACTATAACCAGTACTAATGCCAATCAAGGGTTTTTGCGCCATTGCACCGATGCAGGTCATCACCAGCACCATGCTCCAAAACATTCTTTTCATTATAGTTAGTTTTTTATTTCGCAGAACTTTGTTTTGCAAATATACGAAATCCTTTCGTGTTTTGTGCAATGAAACTCTAAAATCTGGCTTTTTGCACGAATTTCATTCCTTCGGCATTAAAAATATGTTAAAAATGTACAACCTATATAAGTAATGTGTAACTTTGCACCGAAATAAAAAAGGAGAAAGAAAAGACATTTTAAACAAGATAACACATGAAGAGAATTGTTTATTTAGCTATCTCAATTGTATCAATGGTAATGTTAGCCGCTTGCTCAAGTGGTGATGAGTTATTAACCCGCACAATAACCCCTTTAAATCCAGAAGTATCTACTGTAGATCTGCCAGCTACAAAGGTTTTTGTGCAGGGCGCTCATTTATCAGGTGCTGACACAAGATCTGGTTGGGCCACTACCCGTAATTATTCTTATGGCGACTTGACTTGGCCGAGTGTAAATGTTGTTGAAGGTTGGGAAGTAGCTCGTTTTACCATCAGAATTGACGGTACTCTTCCTGGTTGGTTGAATCAAAGTGCTGCCAAGTACTGGGGTGGTCATGAAGGCCCTAATTTGGGTAAAGTTTGGACAGGCTATGCTTACGGTACCTATGATGATCGTGGCTTGGACTATTATAAGAAAGATACAAAAACCGGTAATAATGTAGGTATGTTCAGGTATGTCTATGATGAATCTGGTATTGCTACTCAGAATGCGATAAAGGAAGCACCAGATGTTGTGACATTCCTGACTTATTGGTTGAACAAGGAAACGAGCGAAACTGCTAATAAAAAAGCATTGCAATCAGCCATTGACGACCTTAATAACAATAAAACAAAAGTTTTGTGGTATGTTGTAAAGGAAGTGGGCATGCAGTATGGCTGGCATGTGAATGGTATTTTGACTAATAAGGAAGTTGAGAATGTTAATGACGTTGCTGATCCAGATGTAACTGATGAAGTAAACGCAGAAGTAGAGGCTGGTAACTTAGTGGATACCGATCCATTGGCAGTGGTTCCAAATAATGTAGAGGTTGATATCCATTTGCAGCAGCATGAGGATTGGAACGAAATTAAGACTTCTACCCATATTAGAACCCATGCAGGCGCTGTAACCATCAACTTGCCTTTGACTGAGAGCAACATCGTTGAGCAGGATGATTTTAACATCCGTGTGTATGATTATTACTATAAGGAATACGAAAACGTAAAGACCAAGATTACACACGATGATAAAGGTATAACCATTGAAATCTCAGGTATTGAGGATGACATGATTGATGAATTGAAAGCCAACTTTGGCGATGGTTTGACCGTTGAAATACATAGCTATTGCAAGCAGATTGAGGGCGTTTGGGAAGAACTGAAGAAGAGCAAAGTAGTGACTGAGAAAACTTGTGATGTTGTGGGTCAGATTACTTCTGCCTATACGACCGAAAAGAAAGATCTTTAGAAATAAAAGATATACAGATTAAATAGTACGACTGCGGATTCCTTTTTGGAATTCGCAGTTTTTTTGTTCTCATGCCCAGTTTTCAAATAATTTGCTTATATTTGCCCAAACAAACATTATATTTTTTTTTATGGGAAAGAAAATTGTGACTATGGGTGAAATCATGCTCAGGCTCTCAACTCCTGGCAACACCCGATTCGTGCAGTCGGATGCCTTCGATGTGGTGTATGGTGGTGGTGAGGCCAATGTGGCTGTCAGCTGCGCCAACTACGGGCACGATGCCTATTTCGTGTCCAAGCTGCCCCAGCATGAAATCGGACAAGCAGCAGTCAATTCATTGCGTAAGTTTGGTGTCAAGACCGACTATATCGCTCGTGGCGGTGACCGTGTGGGCATTTATTACTTGGAATCGGGTGCCTCTATGCGCCCCAGTAAGGTGATTTACGACCGTGCCCATTCCGCCATTGCAGAGGCTGAACCCTCGGATTTCGATTTCGATTTCATCATGCGAGGGGCCGATTGGTTCCATTGGTCAGGCATCACACCTGCCATCAGTGATAAAGCTGCTCTATTGGTGAAGTTGGCTTGCGAAGCAGCTAAACGCAACAACGTAACAGTTTCCTGCGACCTGAACTTCCGCAAGAAGCTATGGACGAAGGAGAAGGCACAAAGTGTGATGAAGCCCCTGATGCAATATGTGGATGTGTGCATCGGTAATGAAGAAGATGCCGAACTTTGCTTGGGCTTCAAGCCACAGGCTGATGTGACTGGTGGCAAGACCGATGCTGCTGGTTATAAGGGTATCTTTGAGGCGATGGCCAAGGAGTTTGGTTTCAAGTATGTGGCATCTACCTTGCGCGAGTCGTTCTCTGCTACGCACAATGGTTGGAAGGCGATGATATATAATGGTCAAGAGTTTTATGAATCCAAGCGCTATGACATCAATCCTATCATCGACCGTGTGGGTGGTGGTGATTCGTTCTCTGGCGGTTTGATTCATGGTTTGCTTACCAAAGCTAATCAGGATGAGGCGTTGGAGTTTGCCGTTGCTGCTTCTGCGTTGAAGCATACCATCCCTGGTGATGTCAATATGGTAAGTGTTGCTGAGGTTGAAGCTCTTGCTGGGGGTGACGCCTCTGGCAGGGTACAACGATAATTACTAAATTTAATAATATGAAAAACATTAAAGTTCTGTTAGCAGCATTGACGTTGTTAATGTTCAACGTTCAATGGTCAACGGTCAACGGTAGAGAGGTGACATCGTTGAACCAAGAGTGGCAATTCAGAAAGGGAACGTTTGGCGTTTGGGGCGTCTATCCCAATATCATGGTACCCAGAGGTGAAAAGGTTGTCAACCTGCCTCATACCTACAACGACGAGGACTTCATGAACAATGACGGTTATTATCGTGGCGAAGGTTCCTACATGAAAGAAATCGATGTACCAGAAAGCTGGAAAGGCAAACGTATCTTCGTGAAATTCGAGGGTGCTGGTTCCGTAGCCAACGTGCAAGTAAACTGGGTGCAGGTAGGCGAGCATAAGGGAGCCTACAATGCCTTTACTTTCGAGTTGACCGACTATCTCAGCTATGGCCAGAAGAACTACCTTTTGGTAACCTGCGACAACAGTCATCGTTACGATGTGGCTACCCTCAGTGGCGACTTCAACGTCTATGGTGGCTTGTATCGCGATGCTTGGCTCATCATTACCGACGATGTGGCTATCTCTCCGCTATATTTTGGCTCCGATGGCTTGCAGGTAACGCAGAAGTCGCTCACCGCTGATCGTGCAGAGATCAGTGCAGAAATTCGCCTCACCAGCAAATCAGGCTACAAGGACTGTGAAGTGGAGTTCCAGTTGGTAGATGCCAATGGAAAGGTGGTAGCCGATAAAACGAGTCATATCATCAACAACGACAAGGTAACCATCAATGCCAGCGTCAACAATCCTCATCTGTGGGATGGAATGGCCGACCCCTATGTTTATAAGGTAGTAGCCATCCTAAAGAAAGGCGGTCAGGAAATTGACCGTGTAGAAGACCAGTTTGGTTTCCGTAGTTTCTATGTAGATGAGAACAAGGGTTTCTTCCTTAACGGCAAGCACCTTAAGTTGCGTGGCGTATCTCGCCATCAGGACTGGGCAGGTTTGGCATCAGCCTTGACGAAAGAGAACCATATTGCCGACCTCAACATCATCCAGGAGATGGGTGTGAATGCTTTGCGTCTGGCCCATTACCCACAGGCACATTTCATGTTTGAAGAGGCCGACCGTCGTGGTTTCGTGGTATGGGAAGAGATACCGTTCATCACAGGCTATAATGCCTATAAGGAATTTGAAGATAACCTGCGTTTCCAGTTGAAGGAAATGATTATCCAGAACTATAATCACCCCAGCATCGTGTTCTGGGGTTTGTTCAACGAGGTGGCCGGAGGCCAGAATGCCATTGTGGGCGAGTTGAATGATATCGCTCATCAGCTTGACCCAGTGCGCCTCACCACCTCTGCTACTTGTTTCGAGGGCGACTTCAACTTCATCTCTGATGTGATGGGATGGAACAAGTATTTCGGCTGGTACGATGGCAAGATAGCTGATTTCGCTACCTTCTTCGACAACTGGCACCAGACTTACCCTGATGCCAAGATTTCTATCAGTGAATATGGCGCTGGAGCCAGCATCAACCAGCATGTGGGACAATTTGACGAGAACAACAAAGAATACAGCAATTCACGTGGACGGCTCCATCCGGAAGAGAAGCAGACCGTCTCTCACATGAAGCACATCAAGATGATTACAGAGCGTGAATATATCTGGGGCTCTTATGTGTGGAATATGTTCGACTTCGCTTCGTCAATGCGTAGGGAAGGTGACACCGACAACCTGAACGACAAGGGTTTGGTGACCCACGACCGTCAGACGCGCAAGGATGCTTTCTATCTCTATAAGGCTAACTGGAACAAGGCAGAGAACACTGTGCATCTGTGCTCGAAGCGCTATGAAGATAGAAAAGAGGATGTGACCGACATCATTGTCTTTACTACAGCTCCTAATGTGAAGCTATATATCAATGGCAAGCTGGTGGGCACCCAAAAGACTGATGCCTACGCTACCGTTGTTTGGGAGAATGTGAAACTGAACAAGGGTGTGAATCAGGTGGAAGTGCGAACAGCTCATGGCAATGATTCTGCAACGTGGAACGTACTTTGATTTAATGGAGAATGGAGAATGGAGAATGGGAAATCTGTTTGATATAAAAGGAAAGGTAGTAGTTATCACAGGTGGTACTGGCGTGCTGGGTCGCGCCATTTCCTCTTACCTTGCTGAACAAGGAGCCAAGGTGGTTATCATGGGACGTAAGGCTGAGGTGGGCAATGCCATTGTGAGCGACATCAAGGCAAAAGGTGGTGAGGCGTTGTTTCTTGTTACTGATGTAATGAAACGTGAGGTACTCGAACAGAATCTAGCTGATATCCTGCAGGCCTATGGTAGTGTAGATGCCCTGCTCAATGCAGCTGGTGGCAATATGCCAGGAGCCACTATTGGTCCTGATGCTACTTTCTTCGACCTCAAGGTAGAAGACTTCCAAAAGGTGTTGGACTTGAATCTTACTGGCACTGTCCTGCCTACACAGGTGTTCCTGCAACAGATGGCAAAGCAGGGTAAAGGCGCTATCGTCAATTTCTCGTCGATGTCGGCTTTTCGCCCGCTGACCCGCGTGGCTGGTTATGGTGTAGCTAAAGCTGGTGTGAGCAACTTCACTGCTTATATGGCTACCGAGGTCGCGAAGAAGTTCAGTACGGGCATCCGTGTGAATGCCATTGCTCCGGGCTTTTTCCTTACCGAACAGAATCGTTCATTGCTGACAAACCCAGATGGTTCTTGGACACAACGCGGACAAGACATTATCCATCAAACGCCTATGGGACGTATGGGTAAACCTGAGGAACTTTGTGGTACCATCCACTATCTTATCAGTGATGCTTCTCAGTTTGTCACGGGTACCGTTGCTATTGTTGATGGAGGCTTTAACGTATTTACTATTTAGGATTATGATACTTTGTGAACAAACATTCCGTTGGTACGGCCCTAACGATCCAGTAAGCCTGAGCGATATACGTCAAGCAGGTGCCACAGGCATCGTTACCGCCCTGCATCACGTTTCTAATGGTGAAATATGGACAGTAGAAGAAATCATGAAGCGCAAACTGATGATTGAGGAGGCAGGTTTGAAGTGGTCAGTGGTCGAGAGTGTGCCTGTGCACGAGCATATCAAGACACAGACGGGCGATTACAAGCGTTATATCGAGAACTATAAGAAGAGTCTGTTTAATTTGGGTTGGTGTGGTGTCAAGGTGGTGACCTACAACTTCATGCCTGTGCTCGATTGGACACGCACCGACTTGGCTTACGAGATGCCCGATGGTAGTCGTGCCTTGCGTTTCGAACGTGCAGCATTTATAGCCTTCGACCTCTTCTTGTTGAAACGTCCTGGTGCTGAGGCAGACTATACCGAAGCCGAGATAGCCAAGGCTAAGGCACGCTTTGAACAGATGACGGACGAAGAGAAGAACCGCCTGGTGCGTAATATGATAGCCGGCTTACCTGGCTCTGAGGAGAGCTTTACGCTGGAGCAGTTCCAGCAGGAGTTGGACAGATACAAAGACATTACCCCTGAGCGCCTGCGTGCCAACCTCATCTATTTCCTGCAAGAGGTGACACCAGCGGCTGAAGAGGCTTGTGTCAAGTTGGTCATTCATCCTGACGACCCTCCATGCTCCATCTTGGGCTTGCCCCGCATCATGAGCAATGCTGCCGATTTCCAAGCACTCATTGATGCTGTGCCATCGCCAGCTAACGGTCTGTGTTTGTGTTGTGGCTCGTTGGGCGTGAGTGCCGACAACGACCTTCCTGCCATGATGCGCCGCTTTGGCGACCGCATTCATTTTGTGCACCTGCGAAGTACCAAGCGCGATGATGAAGGCAACTTCTACGAGGCCAATCACCTGGAAGGTGATGTGCCTATGGTGGAGGTGATGAAGGCCTTCTTGGAGATTCAGCAACAGCGTGGAGAGAGCATCGCCATGCGTCCCGATCATGGTCACCAGATGGCAGACGATCTGCGCAAGCAAACCAACCCAGGTTACTCTTTGATAGGGCGCCTGCGTGGCCTTGCTGAACTGCGTGGCCTTGAGTTAGGAATTGCAAATAGTATAACATAAAAATATGAGTAAGTTTGATAAAATAGCAGTGTTGAGTAAGATGGCAGCCGCCCCTATGGTGCCCGTCTTTTATCATAAGGATGTAGAGGTAGCCAAGCAAGTAGTGAAAGCTTGCTACGACGGAGGTGTTCGTACCTTCGAGTTCACTAATCGAGGCGATTTCGCCCACGAAGTATTTGCCGAGGTAAGGAAGTTTGCTTGGGCGGAATGTCCCGATTTGGCACTGGGCGTAGGCTCTGTGGTCGATGCACCCACCGCATCGTTGTACATCCAGATGGGTGCCGACTTCGTGGTAGGACCGTTGTTCAACCCCGATGTGGCTAAAGTATGTAATCGTCGTGGGGTGCCATATACTCCAGGATGTGGCAGTGTCAGCGAGGTAGGCTTTGCGCAGGAAGCAGGATGCGACCTCATCAAGATCTTCCCAGGAGATGTGTTGGGTCCTAAGTTTGTGAAAGGCCTACTGGCTCCTATGCCTTGGACAAAACTCATGGTGACGGGTGGGGTAGAGCCCACCGAGGAAAACCTCTCCGCTTGGTTCAAGGCTGGTGTCTTCTGTGTGGGTATGGGCAGCAAGCTCTTCCCCAAAGATGTCGTTGCTAACAAAGACTGGCAGTACATCACCAACAAGTGCAAGGAAGTTTTGACCATTTTACGTTGAACGCTTCGCAATGTGGATGTGCCGGCGGCTGACGTCAGGCCTAAAATGCCGCCTACACACATCCACATGCTACGCTAACATAGAGGCATTTTTTTATTTTTTCATTATTATGAAACCCTTCATGGATGACAACTTCTTGCTGCAGAGCAAGACGGCTCAGATGCTCTATCATGAGCATGCAAAGCAATTGCCCATCATCGACTATCACTGCCATCTCAATCCCAAAGAGATAGCAGAGGATCATCGTTTTCGTTCCATCACCGAACTGTGGCTGGGAGGCGACCACTACAAATGGCGTGCCTTGCGTGCCAATGGCGTAGATGAGTATTTCATCACAGGAGGTGCCACCGACTGGGAGAAGTTCCAGAAGTGGGCAGAGACCATCCCCTATACCTTCCGCAATCCGTTGTACCATTGGACGCACTTGGAGCTGCGCACAGCCTTTGGCATTCAGAAGCTGCTCAACCCAGATACGGCGAAGGAAATTTACGACGAGTGCAACGAGAAACTGCAACAGCTTGAGTTCTCTGCCCGTGGTCTGATGAAGCGCTATCATGTGGAGGTGGTATGCACTACCGACGATCCTATCGACTCCTTGTTGTATCATGAACAAATCAGTGCAAGTGGGTTCGAAATCAAAGTGTTACCAACTTGGCGCCCTGATAAGGCGATGGCTATCGACACCCCCCAGACCTATCGCACCTACATCGAACAGCTGTCGGAAGTCAGCGGCGTAGATATCTACAACTACAGCGACCTGCTCGAAGCCCTCTACCTGCGTCATCTCTATTTTGCCCAGCACGGTTGCAAGTTGTCCGATCATGGCATCGACTGCTTCTATGCCGAGCCAGTTGCCGAGGACGAGATGCAAACCATCTTTGTCAAGGTCATGAGCGGTGACGAAGCTACTGAGGCCGAGAAGCTGAAGTTCAAGTCGGGCTTGCTCACCTATTTCGCTGAGCTCGATGCCGACACCCAGTGGGTACAGCAGTTCCACTTCGGTCCTCTGCGCAACAATAATACCAAGATGTTCCAGCTGTTAGGTCCCGATGCAGGCTACGACTCTATGGGTGAGTTCACTACCGCCAAGAGTATGGCGCAGTTCTTCGACCACCTCAACAGCGAGGGGTGCCTCACCAAGACCATTGTCTATAACCTCAACCCCAATGCCAATGAGATGGTGGCCACCATGATAGGTAATTTCCAAGACGGCAGTGTACCAGGCAAGATGCAGTGGGGCAGTGGATGGTGGTTCCTCGACCAGAAAGATGGCATAGAGAAACAACTCAACACCCTGTCGTTGCAGGGGTTGCTCAGTCGCTTTGTAGGCATGCTCACCGACAGTCGCTCGTTCCTCTCTTACCCACGTCACGAATATTTCCGCAGGATCTTGTGCAACCTTGTCGGTCAGGATGTAGAGAATGGCGAGTTGCCAGCAGAGGAGATGCCCCGCATCGCCCAGATGATAGAAGATATCTGTTATTATAATGCTAAACGATACTTTAATTTTTGATTATGAGAAGATTATTACTTTCAATTGCATGGATGGCAGGTGTGGCTTTGTTTGCAAGTTGTGGCACCACTGCCTCTGCCCAGCGTTCTGAGAAAGCTTCAGAATTAGCAGCTAAGGTTAAAGATGCTTTGACCGAGCAGAATTTTAAAATTGAAGTCAACTTTATGACTCCGTTAAAAGGAATGGCAAGAAGTGTTACTCCAGATCATTACTTGCAGGTGAATGGCGAGACATTGTTTTCATATCTTCCTTATGCTGGAGACGCTTTCAACATTCCTTATGGCGGAGGTCAGGGCTTGAACTTTACAGAAAGCATCGATAGTTATAAAGTAACCCAGAAGAAGAGCGATGAGTTCGTCGTTGAGATTGGTGTAAAAAACTCAGAAGACACTTATGTCTTTACGATTACTGTGTTTGATAATGGCAGGGCGTCGATAGATGTCAGGGGTCGTGAGCGTGATCCTATCTCTTTTAATGGTGAAATGAGATTCTGAAGGTCATCCGTCAGCACCCACCAGTGTGTGAGGTTCTCTAACCTCACCAGTGCTTTGTTGTCTTGGACCTTCACCACCGTTGCCCGCATACCTTTATCCAGGTAGGTGGCATAGCCGAATTTGAAGAAGGTAGAGAACATCTCGAAGTTCTCGTTGCTGATGTACTCCGCCAGCTTGTCCAGCGTCTCAGGCACCACTGTCCCGTAGCAGTTCTCGCTCACTGCTACCGCCTGTCCTGGCTGTAGTCCCTCATCCGCTATGGCCCTTAGGCACATAGTCGCCAGCATCATCAGTATCACTATCTTCTTCATGCTGCAAAGATAACGAAAATAATTTGAATCATTGACACGTCATTGTTGATTATTATGAGAATAAAGATTATTGTGTTACTCGCATCTGGTTCAGTCAGAAACGTGTAAACGGCGTATGAAATGGAATATGTGGTAGAATGATAAGCCTTTGCCATCAGTTTCATTCATTAGTTAAAACTTACAAAAAAATTGCATGTTTGCTGAAAAATACCTTACTTTACAACAATAAAATACCGGAAAATTTTACTCCATGAAAGAGAATAAAGACGCTTATTCGTAACTTCGCAGTAGGATTATAATGGCATATGAAGGAAGGATATTTGGATTTTGAAGAATATATTCGCCAAGGGGAACCGGATAAGAAAGAGAAAGCATCTATCTGGCAAACAGCCATAGGCCTACAAGCGGTTGATGGTCTTAAAACATCAGACTATCTTAAAGAAACTGCTCGCAAGCATATTGAGGGTGATATTGATATAGACCAGGCTCGCGAACTGATAAAAACCTATTATCAGTCAAAATCTGTTCGCGAACCAGATGATGAAGAGAAACAAGAGGCGGATAAGGTATCTGCCAATATTACCAAGATTCTCTCGTCGAAGACATTCGATTTTAGTACCAATGGCTTCATTTCTTTGCATCGTAGAATATTCGAAGACGTGTTTAAACAAGCAGGTAAGATTCGCGACTATGATATTACTAAGAAAGAATGGGTGCTTGAGGGTGATACGGTGAACTATCTGAACTTTGAAGACTTGCGCCGTGCCATAAAATATGATTTGGAGCAGGAACGTGGTTTTAGTTATAAAGGCATTTCGCAAGACGCGATGATAACTCATTTGTCCAGATTCGTTTCTGGTTTGTGGCAGATACATGCCTTTGGCGAGGGAAATACTCGTACTACAGCTGTGTTTACGATTCTTTATCTCCGCCATATTGGTTTTGAGGTTAGCAACGATATGTTTGCTCAGCACTCTTGGTATTTTCGTAATGCGTTGGTGCGTGCAAACTATAAGAATGCAGTGAAAGGCATTGATTATTCTCCTGTGTACTTGGAACGTTTCTTTCGCAATCTTCTTCTTGGGGAGCAATGGGATTTGCGTAATCGCTATCTGCATATTAATCCAACTAAAGAGTGGAGCGAACAACGCAATTTGAACACCCCCACAAGTACCCGAACAAGTAGTGAGCAAGTACCCGAACAAGTACCCGAACAAGCTCAATGTTTGTTGCGTCCCCAAAATCCTTTGGTTTTAGGATTAATAAAGGTAATTGGTGAAGAAGAATTGTCCATCACTCAGTTAATGAAAAAGACGGGATTAAAACATAGACCCAATTTTATAGAGTATCATCTTAATCCTGCAATAAAAGATAAGCTCGTACAAATGAAGTACCCAGATTCCCCACGTCATCCCCGCCAGAAATATCTTCTAACAGCAAAGGGACTGGCATACTTACAGAAGAATAATAATACTATAAGATTATGAAAGAGAACAAAGAAAAGCGAGTGCTACGAGTAGAGCTCGACAACGAAGTAAAGAAGGTTTCTATCACTGGTTTGAACGGTGATGAGAAGGTCGTGATGCGTCAGGAACTGAGTGAAAATGACCTCAATCAGGCAACGGGAGGGTTACTAGATCGAACCTGGTATTGCCCCAAGGTAGGCTGTGTCGGTAAAAGCTGATGAAATAAAAACGAGCCAAGCAATATGGAAACTAAATAATTATGGCAACTTTAACTAACGAACAGATTGAGCAGAAGAAACAACTGCTCGCAGAGAAACTGAAAGAAATGAAAGCTATCTACAATGAACTTGTAGAGGCGGGTGCAATCGAACTGTCTGATGAAGAACTTGACAGCGTGACTGGTGGTGGTAAGTTCTTAGATTTTTTTAAGAAGCTCGGAGAAAGCTCTTTTGCGTACAAGATGGGTGAGATGATCCGCCAACGGCAAAATTTTTAAAAACTCTTAAGGATACGATCATACGCCATTGCCGCTGAGCCGTAAAAGACTAAACCCCTCGAATTGAGGGGTTTAGTCTTACATATAGATGGGGCCGTGACCCATAGCTCGAAATATTTTCTCTAAAATATATCTATTTTTAGAAAAATATGGGACCTTGTCCCATGCACGAGGTTGTGCTCATGGCAGTCAACGCTGCCGTCAGTATTGAGATGGCGAACTGAATCACCGTCTTCCAAAAGTCCTTGTTTTTCATAATGTTAGTTTATTTTATATTAGTTACTTTGCTTTACCCCTCCGCCCTTCGGGCACCTCCCCTTTTCATGGGGAGGAATTTAGAGAAAGGGTTTAGATTTAGCCTCCCTCAGCTGCTCCCCTGATTTAGTTTTAAGCTGCTCCCCTGATATAGGGGAGCTGTCACGAAGTGACTGAGGGGTATTCTGATTGAGGGGTTGGTTAAATCTGCATGCCGTCGTCGCCGCCACCGCCACCGTTGTCACCACCGTCGTTGCCTCCGGTGTTACCGCCAGTATTGCCACCAGTACTTGAACCAGAGCCGCTGTTGCCGGTGTTCTCAGTGTCGGTGCGGGTATCAGCATCGTCCTCGATGTTACCAGGATCAGAGCTGGTCACGCGCTTCACCTCCTCGCCGTTGCGGTCGTAGCAGGTAATCTGGATAGAAGTGTTCGCCAGCTCTTCCTTCAGATCCACTGCAGGGGTGAAGATAATGCGGCGTGTCTTGATGAGCGAGGTCTTCACGTCATTCACGTTGGCCACACTGGATGCACGCAATCCGAATCGCATGGTGCCCAATCCGGGCAGTGCCACAGAGTGACCTTCGGTTGCCCATGCCTTGATGACCTCACCAGCTGCATCCCAGCAAGCCTGCATCACACCACGGCTGACACCGCTTCGGAGTGCTGCCTCCTTGATCACCTTCTCCTGACTCAGCGGGATATACAAATCCGGCTGCATTACATAGCGGTAAGTACCCGCATCATTCTTGTTGAACTTCACCAGGCGTTCAACGGCCTTCACTTTCATTGCCATAATTCTGTCGTGTTTTAGTTTTTTAATAATAATTTTACCTTCGTCAAAATAAGGTTCCAGTTCTCCAGTTTCGTGTCTTCCGATTTCCAGCTTTGGGCCCGATTGCCTTCCGTCTTCCAACTGTCTTTTTCCAACTTTTGAACCCCGAACGTGCTTTTTGCACCTTTTCGTTTTTTCTGCTCGTGCACTAGCAAAAAAGGCCGGAATAACTAGGAAAAACTTTTTTCCTAACTAGGGCGCAAAAAATCCGTCTTGATTTTGACACTGCAAATATACAATATCGCCATTGCGGGTTACGAATGTTTTGGCATTTTTTTTCTTTTTTATTTTTCCCGACAAGATGCGGTCATCTTGGTCATGGTCATTTTGGTCAAAATCGTTTTCTGGTTGTCAAAATCCGCCACTATAATAAATATTTTATATTTATATATAGTGAGCAAATGACCGAATCCGAAAATGAAAATGACCATTTTGACCTTGACCACTTTGACCATGTTTTTTTTTGTTTTTCCGTACCTTTAGATAAGTTACTTCGTCTCAGCGTAAAAAAATAAACAAGTTCATTTTGTTCTGCTCTCTACTTTTTGTACCTTTGCCAAGATAAAAGTGACGAGGTCAAAAGTCAAAGGATGTAATCCTGATACCCTCAAAAAATGATTATCAAGATTTGTATACATGAAATAATATGTCAGACGAGATAAGAAAATATCAAAACGCGGTGGAAGTCATCAAAACCGCGATACTACAGAGTCAGGCACGTGCAGCTAAGGCAGTCAATCAGGAGCAGTTGGCTCTCTACTACGGTATTGGCAGATACGTGTCTGCTAATAGCCGGAAGAAGAATTGGGGTAAGGGAGCTATCGATACCATTAGCGAACAGTTGCGCAAGGAACTGCCAGGACTTCGTGGCTTTTCGGCTACAAGTATGCGCAATATGCGTACTTTCTACGAAGAATGGAGGCAGCTGGAAACCAATTCATCAGTCGCAACTGATGATATTCAGATTCTTCCCCCCAATTCATCAGTCGCAACTGATAAAATTACAAAAATTAACATACCTGATGCAGAAATTCGCCAATTACAATTGGCAAATCTGCCTAACTTCCCTTTGCGTGAGTTCCTGAGCATCAGCTTCACCCACCATATTGCCATCCTCACAAAGGCAAAGACATATGAGGAGCGCGTGTTTTACATGAAGTATGCTGATGGGTATAAGCCAACTGTAGAGGATTTGGAGAAGGTCATCAAACAAGACCTTTACCACCATCAGGACAAGATGCCCAACAATTTCTTGATTACCATAGCCGATTACAAACAGGCTTATCGTGCCATCAGGATGTTCAAAGACGAGTATCTGCTGGATTTTATCAATGTGGAGGAGTTGGGAATGCACGACGAAGATGTAGATGAAAGTGTGATAGAAAGCAATATTGTTCATAACGTAAAGAACTTCATCATGACTTTTGGACGAGGCTTCACTTTTATAGGAAGTCAAGTTCACTTCGACAAGCTTGGGCATGACCACTGGATTGACCTATTGTTTTTTAATCGCGACCTGAATAGAACCGTTGTTTTCGAGTTGAAGAATGGCAAGTTTAAGGTGGGTTATCTGGCACAATTGAGTGCCTATCTGCGTATTCTGAATGACGATGACCGTCGTGACCACGAAGAGGCTCCCATCGGCATCATCCTTTGCAAAGAGGCTGATAAGGATTATGCCGGATACATCATGCAGGATTTTCGACAGCCCATGGGCGTAGCTACCTATAAGACTGCCGACGAGATGGACCCCGAACTCCTGAAAGCCCTACCGCCAAAGGAAGAGCTGCAAAGGGTTTTTGTGGAGAGTAGCAAAAAAGAAGAATAGTAAAAACGAAATACGAATTAGAATCTGTCAGTAATAAGTGACTTGATTGAGATAAAATAATTCCAACGATAGAATAAAGTATGATATTCAAACTTGAAACCCCAGAACATCAGCGAACTGCCATACGAAGTGTGGTAGAGGTGTTCCGTGGGATGGAAAAGAACACTTATGACAATGCTACGGATGAGGACATTCGGGCGAACCATTGCTCGTTATCATTAAGCGCATTGATGGCTAATATAAATAAGATTGCGGCAGAAAATGGAATAGACCCTTTACAAACCTATTTTCAAGAATCAGGAAACGCATGCATCGAAATGGAAACGGGTACGGGTAAGACCTTGACCTACCTCCAGTCGGCATACGAACTATACAAGGAATATGGTCTTACCAAGTTCATTGTTCTTGTGCCATCTATCCCTATCCGCCAGGGGGTCATAGATACTTTTGAGAACTTCAAGACACAGTTGGAGGACAAATACGATTTTACTCCAAACACCTTTGTTTATGACAGTTCCAAACTAAGTGATCTTCGCGACTATATTACGGCTGAGACACCGCAGATTATGATTATGACGATGGCATCGTTCAACTCTGAAGATAAGATTCTAAATCAGAAAGTACGCGAAGGGCTGTTTAACAATGTACCTTACATTGAGGCAATTGCTAAAACTCACCCTATCATCTTCATGGATGAACCACAGGAGGGCATGGATACAGACAACTCAAAGCAGTGGCTTGCCAAACTATCTCCGTTGTTCAAGTTCCGATACTCGGCAACACATGCCGTGAAGGTGAATATGCTATATCAGCTGACTCCCAGCGAGAGCTATCGGTTAGGCTTAGTAAAGAAGATAGAAGTGCTCACCGTGACGGAAAAGAACGATGAAGCCACGCTGAAAATTGAAATCAGCGAGGTACAAGAGACAAAGACAGAACCCAAGGTGAAGTTGAAACTCTGGAAGTACAACAAGGCTAAAGAGAACTTTGTTTTCAAAGAATCCAGCTTACTAAAGAAAGGCGACAATCTTGCTGAAAAGTCCGGCAATGACACCTACACAGATTTTACAATCAGTCGTATATATAAGAAACTGAGCACTCGCAAGTGGGTGGTGGAATTCTCCAATGGCACCAGCATTGAAGAGGGCGCATCGTCAGCTAACAAGGAACAGGTGTGGGCTTTGCAGTTAGAATGGCTCATACGTCGCCATTTTGAGAATCAGCAACGTCTGAAACCATTGGGCATTAAAAATCTATCGCTTATCTTCATTGATAAGGTGGCCAATTATATGGACCCAACAAATCCTGTCATCAAGAAGATTTTTGAACAACAGTACAAAACTGTATATGCCGAGTTCCACGAAGGCCAAGCACCTACACAAGAACAGGTAACGGCTGTTCAGGGATTCTATTTCGCCAAGACAACACAAGGGGAATATACGGATAACGAAAAAACGAATCAGAGCAATAAGGAAATCTACGACGAGATTCTACACAACAAACAGAAATTGTTGTCGTTTGGAAGTAGCATTGAGTTCGTGTTCTCTCATTCGGCACTTGGTGTAGGTTGGGACAATCCGAATGTGTTTGGCATAGCCACATTGAACGAAAGCTATTCGGAGAACAAGAAGAGGCAAGAGATTGGCCGTGGTCTTCGTATCTGTGTTAATCAGCAGGGCGAGCGTATCTATGATGAAGAGGGCACGCCCGACGACGAAGTCATCAATCAACTTACCGTCGTCCCTAATGAGACATACGAAACGTTTGCACGTAGCTATCAGAATGAAAACGAGAAAGCATACGGCAATGCCGGTGCTGGTGCGAAGCTTAAGCATAATCACAAAGGAAAGCATCAGAACCGCGTAAAGTTCAAACTGAATAAAGACGAGAGTGTTCAGAGTGTGTTTCGTCGTTTCTGGAACACAATTGCTAAGAAGACCACTTATCGCGTCAGTTTCGATGAGGATGCCATCATACGCCGTAGCATAGAGGAACTGAACACCATTTCCATTGCTGACTACAAAGCCGAAGTTGCCAGTTATCGTGTTGGTGACATCGAGGATTTTTCTCAACGGGAATATATAGGCTCAGAAGACCGTAATCTGAAAGGGTATTACTCACCTCAGGACTTGGTTGAAGACCTAAGCGAGAAAACAGGATTATGCTATAACTCCGTGATGCGCATTGTTACGGAAATAGAGACGCAGAAGGAATATCTGAAGAATCCTCCCGTCTTTCTGGAACAGGCAGCCTTCAAGATTAAGCAGGTACAATTAGAAGAATTGGTAAGGTGTGTGGAATATGACCCTACTGAAGAAGTTTATCCTTTCGATTTTGCCGACTTTACCAAAGATGCTTGCGACAATTATGTTTCAACCCCTAATCATGGCGTATGGGATAAAACCCTTTATGATAGTGGATTTGAACGAGACTTCGCTCTTGATGCAGACAATAACGTCAAAAATCCCGATGTGCTTTGCTTCTTGAAGTTCCCTACTTGGTATAAGATTCCGACTCCGATAGGCAGCTATGAGCCAGACTTTGGTGTGGTGCTGAAACGCGTGTCTTTACGGAACAATCAAGAACAGCAGGAATACTATTTTGTTGTTGAGATTAAAGGTACTAATGACCTTAACGATAAGAAAGCCCTAACTCCACATGAAAAAGCACGCATCGAATGCGCCATCAAGCATTTCCGCTCCCTTGGCATCGAGGCCTGCTATAAGGCACCAATTCGTGAATATTCAACATTTAAGGCGCAAGCCGAAAAACAATAACTATCAAGCAAATGGAAACGTATAAAGACCATATAACGATGACTCCCGATATGAACGAGGAACGTCTGAACACACTCCGTGAATTATTCCCTGACTGGTTTACACAAGAAGGTTATCTTGATGTAAACGAAGTGAAGAAAGCCGTCAATCCTGACAGCGTTGAAGAGACCGAACGTTACGAATTTCGTTGGTTTGGCAAATCAGCTGCCAAACGAAACGCCTTTACTCCAACAAGGGCGACACTTCATTATGATGCAGAGCGTAGTGTTAATGCTGACACAACAGACAACATTATTATAGAAGGCGAGAACCTTGAAGTTTTAAAGATTCTTTCTTCAAGCTATAGGGGAAAGATTAAATGTATTTATATAGATCCACCATATAATACGGGTGAAGATTTCCTGTATAATGATGATTTCTCTGAAGAAAAAGAAGCTTATTGGGAGCGAAGCGAATCAACAGACAATGGTGTCAAATTGGATACCAATTCTGACAGTAGTGGCCGTTTCCATAGTAATTGGTTAGATGATATGTATAGCCGATTATTGGTGGCTCGTACTCTTTTAAAACCAGATGGTGTAATCTTTATCTCAATGGATGATCACGAAATACATCATCTGCGTAAGATCTGTGATGAGATATTCGGCGAAGAAAACTTCTTGGTTAATATCATATGGGAAAAGAGATATACAAGAAGTAATAATTCAAAACTTTTTGGAACAATGACCGAGCATGTAGTTTGCTATAGGAGGTCGAGATCTTTAGAAAATATTAAAGAGCCTAGAAACGACAAATCTGATGAAATCTATTCAAATCCAGACAATGATGAACGTGGCGAATGGACAAGTGTCTCGTATGTAAACCCTGCATTAAGAGAAGAGCGGCCAAACCTTTGCTATCCTATAAGTAATCCAATAACGGGAGCAACCATAGAACATCCAACAAATGCATGGAAATATGAATATGCAACATACTTGCAACACGTTGCAGAGAATAGACTATATTGGGGACAAGATGGAGGGAACACTTATCCGAGGTTGAAAAAATACCTAAGTGAAATGGAGGGGGGTATGGTACCTTCAAATTTCTGGAAACGTGAAGATGTTGGAACAACAGATCAAGCAAGTGCAGATCTTGAAGAACTGATAGGTAGAGGTATCTTCCCCTTCCCTAAACCAACAAAATTAGTTCAGAAAGCGATTTCTTATTTCATAAACGGAAATGAAGATAAAGATTGTATTGTTCTTGATTTCTTCGCAGGCTCAGGTACAACTGGCCATGCGGTCGTTAATCAAAACATAAAAGATGGAGGACATCGAAAATACATATTGGTTCAGATTCCACAATTGACAGATGAAAACAGTAATGCATACAGAACTGGCTATAAAACCATCAGTGAGATAACCATTGCACGTAATAAAGCTGTGCATGATAAGTTAAAAGCTTCTTACAAAGGTAAGCTGATTACTCCAGAAGACCAACAGCAATTAAATCAGCTCGGTTTCAAAGTCTTCACATTGAGCAAATCCAGTTTCCCACGTGTGGATTTCGCTCCCAATCCAGACAAGAGCGAAGAAGAGAACCTCGCTTTGTTCCAAGAATATGTTGCTCAGAAAGAACAGCAGTTCACTATCGCCTTTAATGAAGACGAACTTATAACTGAGATTCTGATTAAGCAGGGCTTCATGCTCACCTACAAACTGGAGCAGCAAACTCAGTTCACTCAGAACAGAGTGTACAAAGTCACCGACGGCATCAAGAAAGCTTTCATTACTGTTGACTCCAACCTTTATGACGAGACCGTAGATTACTTCATGGAGCATACCGATACCAAGTTTATCTGCATAGAGCGTGCCCTCGATACTACCAAGAAGTTCAATCTCAAAAATAAAATGCAAGACAAGTTCTATGCGTTCTAAACAAGGATAGGAAATTTATCACGAATGTGTCAATGTGGGAAACATAATGTACATTCATGTTTGACTCAAGAAGTACGAGAGATAATAATGTATTTGTAAACATAAATTAGAAGATAATGAAATACAACATACCATTGCCTGTCATCAATAATAAAAGAGAACAGTTATCAACTTATTCTCTTCATAGAGGGAAAGTGGTGGCTTTTAGATCTTGGTTCTATAGTAAGCCACAAACTGGAATTATCGTAATGGAAGACCATGAAATGATGCTGGCTGCATATAATCTTTATGATGAGAATGAAGATAATATGTGGTATATGGATGTAATACCAGATAACAATATTGAATTATATGAAGCCAACGAAAACGAGAAAATTTGGGGATATAAGTTTTTTTTGGATTATGTTTATGGTAATGAACATGTTGAAGGAGGTAAGAATCCATTTATTGCTTTTATAGAGGATGAGTGCCCACATGATGATCATGATTGGAAAAGAGAAGAATTATGTCAAGATCTCCTTTCTCTTGTTCCCAAGATGTTGGACAAATCTGAATGGGAAGGGTTGAAGCAGCAACTATGGCATGCAATTCAACAATCAGGTGGACTTCAGTATAACCGCTTTTGTACGGAGTATTACTGCTTCTTGATTGGGACTCTTATGATAGCTGAGAACTCAACAAGTTCTTTTATTTTTGATTCAAGAATAAATAAGTTAAAAAAGGAGTGGTATCAGTTTTCTTGGATGTACGGCATGGCGATTGGCAGATTAACGGGAACTGGCTATAACAATTTTACGGCTGTAGTTAAACAAGCAGGACAAAACCGGAGAATGCACTATCTACACTTGTATCTGCCACTTGTTGAAAACAACATTGATAAAATTTGCAGGTAT
Source organism: Bacteroidaceae bacterium (assembly GCA_017442855.1). Lineage (GTDB taxonomy): Bacteria > Bacteroidota > Bacteroidia > Bacteroidales > Bacteroidaceae > Bacteroides. The sequence goes on from JAFSPM010000045.1 coordinate 227,575, forward strand.
AATAATGCTGAGAATAAGTATAGACTTCAAGAAGCAATTCGCAAGATGAGGGATGTAGAAGCACTTCATGAGCAGAAAACCGACCTGGACGATTTGTACCATATCTTATTCCCTAAACATTTTGTATATGCTATGTCATCAAGTCGTCCTGCAGCCACCATTGCTGGCTTGAAAGAAGAGGTGGCTGCAAAGGAAATGCGAATCAAAGAATTAGAGAATGCTGTGGATGATTTGACAAATAGATATAACAAAGTGTTGGGACAACTTGCTGAAGCTGTAAAAGATCTCGAAGCTGATAAGATTACTTCTGATGATTTGGAGGCTGCTTTTCTGCGATTCCCTGCTGAATTGGCGCTGACATTCTTTGGTAATATGTCAACTCTTTTTGCCTTGAACCCTACCTGGCAGAAATATGCTCCTCAGATACAAAGTAAAATTCTGGCAAAGCAGAAAGAGCAGCAAGATAAGCAGCAGAAGATGGGTGAGGCTTTGATGAAAAAACTGGAAGAACCAACAACGCAGAACAACTATAACATTGAACTGATTCAGAAGAAAGAGACAAACATCGAAACAAACTATGGTGCTAATATAGAACAGAATGGGGGTTTAATAGCTTTGCCAAAAATAGAAAAGTAAATTATGAATATTAATATTAAAAACAACTACGCACCAAATATTGAAGTACATGAGGGTGGTGTCGTAAACCTGCGACAAGATAAGACCGGACGCTGGAACGTAGAGGAAGTGGAGGATGCTGACTATGTGACAGTGGAAAAGGAGGCGTTGGAAAAAAGTAAGTCTAGTGTGCCTGACAGGTTGAAGACCCAGCAAGCCGAAGAACTGATGGAGGACCTGGTGGATGGGGGTATCCTGAAAGACAACTGGCAACCCAATGGCTTGAGCGGCACAGAAAGGGCTTTGGTGGCCAAGGCCGTGAGCGACAGACTTGACATTAAGGAGGTGTGGCAGGTGTTCGGACAGATGTGGAATGAGAAGCCTGAGACACTGCGCAGCTACCTGAATAAAGCATTTGACCAAAAGAAGTCGTTGAAATTTCAAGGAAAAATTAAAAATATTTTAGGCTGATTATCAATTAGATAATAGCATCCGTACCTGCTACGCGTACCTACTACGTAGCAGGTTTTTTTTATGCCTTCTTCCGACCTTTGCATCAGTCAACCGACCACTAGCGGCGTTGACGGGAAAATATGGAAACAAAAGTTTTGAAGGTCGTTGCACAGACCGAAATAACCAAAGTGCAGACGAAGAACGGCGAGAAGGCCAAGTGTTTAATCAGACTTAAGGAGGTGGGAGGCGATTATGCCGACGAGTACCAGTGCAGCCTGCTGGGTGACAATGCCCAAAAGCGATATGAGGTGGGCAAGTTGGTGGCGGTGAGCCTTCGCTTTTCTACTCATGAGAGTAATGGGGTGTTCTATCAGGACATTATGGCAAACGAGATCGTTCAAATCAACTAACATTAACCTGAGTTGAGGTCGAGGGAATCAATTGAGCATCAGCAATGATGTAGGCGCCTTTCTCAAAACTTCTCTCGCAAATCAACTCAATTATGCAAAAGCAAAATGTTTTTGTCGAGAATCTCCAGATGGAGACACAGACGGTGTTCAATCAGAACGGTAACATCAACATCTACCCTTGTGGGTTTGAGATGGGACAGCACATCGTGAGTGGTGGCGATCGTGCCAGTCAGAAGGGTCGCATGGTAACGGAGGATGATGGCACAAGCCACTTCCGTGCCTACGCCAAGGATAGCGGCAGTCGCTACAACACACTCTTCCGCACGGCTCACGGCGAGGTGAAGGAGACGCTGGAGGATGTGATTTTCCAATTGCGCTTCCCCAAGCGTATGGGCAAGGCGCTCATCGAGTCGCTCTATCGTGAAGAGACCGACGAGCAGGCAGCGTTTATCAAGACACGTCAAACTGAAACAATGTGGTAAGACTATGAGTGTACATGTAATTTACTATCAGGATGGGGCGAAGATGATGCGCCCCGTCCTCACCAGAGAAGAATATTTGGCTCTGCGTGGAAGCAAGAAACAACAGCAGATATTGAAGGCTGTGCATGAGGGTGATGAAAAGCAAAAGCACCGCCTAATACAGATGAACTACAGCTGTCTGCCAAATGCCGACGGTTCACTGAAGGGCAGTACCCGCATGAGTACTACCGTGGGTATGGATATCGACCATATTCCAGCTGAGGAGATGCTTCCCTTGCGTGAACGAATACTGCAAAAGAAGGACGAGTTGGGTTTACTGATGCTGGAGATGAGTGCACGTAAACAGGGCTATCACTTGGTGTTCATGCGCAGGGCAGAGCTGTCGCAGGTGGATAACCTGTTGTAGGCAAGCGAACTTTTAGGCGTGAAATTCGATGAGGGGGCAAAGGACATCACAAGGGTATTCTATACCACTACTGCTGATGAGGAAAATCTCTTGTATCTGTCAGATGAGCTGTTTGAGATAGAGGAAGCAACGGCTGTTGATGGGTTGCAGAATCATAAGTGCAGTGATAATCATAAAGATAATCCTATGAATATAAAGACCGTTTCCGCAGAATCTACAAACTCTGAGCAGGCTTCACCAGCCTCTCTCACCGCCTTCGATCTCTGCGCTCAGCAGGCAGGGTTGAACCCAAGCGAGATGGATGTGTGGGGCGAGCATAACTGGCACACCAACCTGATGGCGGTGCTGTCGGTGGGTGTGGCCAAACTGATGAGTCGCCAGCAACTGGGTGCAGTGGTGGCTGAAAGGTTGCCCAACTACTCAGCAACGGAGGATTGCCAGAAACTTATCGACTACTTCTACGACAAATACGATGCCGACAAGGGCTTTATGAACGCCTCGTTGCGTGAGATCAATGCTAAGGTACAGAAGAAGGAAGATGGTAAAGAGCAGATGGAAGAGCTGGATTTGGACGATGAACAGGTTGCTACTTTCAACTCCCAACTTTCCATCCGAAAGATGCCGCAAGGCATCAAGGATTCCATCGATGCCGTAGGTCCTCAGTTGGCGATGCCCGTTGTGATGGCTATCTGTCCTTGTATCGGTGCGTTGGCTACGGGTGTTGTGCTGGATGTTCATGGTCAGAAGAAAGGACTTAATCTCATTGCTTATATAGCTGGTGACTTTGCCAGCGGCAAGGGACAAATCGATCCTGTGGTGGATGCCTGGATGAGTGAGGTGGTGGCGCTCGACAAGATGTACCAGATGCAGGAGGATGAATGGCGTAACAAGAAACGTGCAGCAAAGAATAAGAAAGAGCAACCAGAGGAGCCGAAGCTGCCAGTGCGTTGTCTGACACTGAACAATACAGTGGCGAACCTGGCTGAGCGTTTGGCCAATACTGAGGGGAAGCATGCTTTCTCGTTCACACCTGAAGCTGATACCGTTGCCCAGAAGTGGAAATCGACCATGAGTGACTTTTCGGTGATGTTGCGTCAGAGTTATGATGGTACCAGGTATGAGCGTGAGGCTCGAAGTGCCGAAGCCGTGAATGTGCATATCGACCGTTTGCTGTGGAATGTTACGATGTGTGGTACTCCTGACGCCCTCTATCGTGTGGTGAACAACTATACCGATGGTTTCCAGAGCCGCTTAGCAGTGGCTCGAACTCCTGACAATACCTATGCGAAGTTGGAAGACAAGCCCTTCGTGCTGACCGACCGTCAGACAGAACGCATCCAGCAGATAGCCCATCTGTTGCCGCTGATGCAAGGCGAGGTGGAATTGCCGAAGTTGGAAGCCAAAGGTCGAGAGTGGGTGGAGCGCATTCGCTTGGAAACAATGAAGAACGATGATAAGGTACGTGCCCGTCAGCGATTCCGCGTGTGCGTAACAGCACAGCGAATGACCTGTTGCTTGATGCTTTGCAAGGTATGTGAGGGATTGATTCAGAAGCATGGCTTGAACGGGGCAGAGGCACAGCTGAAACAGTATCCGAACTTGTGGAAGGAGCAACTCTTGAAAGCTCAGACACCTCAGATGCTGGAGGCTTATGATGTGATAGCCGACTCGCTGTTGGAGAATGCCTTGCACTTCTTCCGTGATCGTATAGAGAACGCTTTCAGCAGTCGCGACTATGCTGGTTATCTAAGCGGTGACCGCCTGAAACGTGGAAAGAACGATTCTATCTATGAGCGCTTGGATATGCAGTTTACTTTCGAGCAAGCCACTCAACACAGCATTGCCATCAAGGGTGCAGGTGTTAATCACAACACCGTTCGGCAGATGCTGAAGAACTGGCGCAAACAGGGACTTGTTGTTATAACCGAAGATGGCAAGTACAGGAAGATATGTGGTCAAAGTGGTCAAGGTCAAAATGGTCAAAATCGATTTTGATATGGAAATCCAAAACACCCAAGAATGCTTTGTGCAGCTCTGGCTTCGGCTGGAGCGCACAAGGCAGCTCTTCAAGAGACAGTTTAAATGCTTCTATGTCAGACGTGTATTGCAGGAATGGTTTGGTGCTGAAGCTACCGACGAATTTATCTGGGAGGTATGTGACCGTGCCTCTCGTGACAAAGAACCTGTATATGGCTATGATGTACTGGACAAGCCAACGTTATATCCCCGTAAGCACCGTTATTTGTTGCATGCCATTGTGCAAGTAAAACTCGGTTTGAATTTTCACCAGGTAAGTCTGAGCATGATTGACGATGCCTATAGTATTGCCTTCCCGCAGAGTACTCCGATTAATATTGAGAAAAAGAAAAGAACTAAAAAATAATGATTATGATAGATAGAAAACAATTATTATCGCCTCATTTTACATTGAAAGAAATGACCAAGACCAGGTTTATGACGCCTGACCGTAATGAGCCACCTTTGGAGGCCATATTAAACATGATAGACCTCTGCGATAACTGGTTAGAGCCTTTGCGCGAGCGCTATAACAGGCAGTATGTGTTGGCTCCCGATGAAGATTACAACACCTCGAAAGATGTTGAACCTTTAGTCATCAACCAGGGTTTCCGTTCCTACCAGGTGATGCTCGCCATGCAGAAAGCTGGTTATCGGCCCAGTACGTCGAGCAACCACATGAAAGGTTGTGCGGTAGATATAGGCTGTACGGGCAAGCAGCAGGCGCAGCGTTACATGCAGATCTTGCAAGACATTGCCAACGACCAGCAGCAGGCTTTCGACGAATTGCTGGAAGAGCGTATGATGAAACAAGGCAAACCTGTTTATTGGGTGCATTTTGCCGCAAGGCCGGAGAACAACAGGTGCCATATAAAGTATATCTTGAAGTAGGATAGGGTGGTTTCAAAAACAACCACTATCTTATGAAAAGATAGTGAAACTTTATCTCATATTTAGACAATTTGATTGTTTTTTTTTCTTATTTTTGCAAAAGAACTTATACTTTAAAGTTATGGAAGAACAGAAGAACAACAAACGAGTGTTGAGCATAGAGCTCGACGACGCAGTGAAGAAGGTTTCTATCACTGGCATGAGTGATGATGAGAAAGTGGTAATGAAGCAGGAGCTCGATGAAGAGGATCTCAAACAAGCAACGGGGGGCACATCCCATTCCCGTGGGAAGATCTTAGGGTCAACTGGAGGAATACCTACTGACTGTTGTGGTATAAGTGATTTTGATAGATCGAAGCTGGCTACTGGTCGCACTACAGATGGAATATGGTATGAAGAATCGGTAGATTAAGCTATAAAGGTTTCAAAAACTATTTAGATTATGGCAACGCATACAAAAGAACAGATTGAGCAGAAAAGGCAACAGCTCTCAGGGAAGATGAATGAGGCTAAGGCTCTCAGAGACGAACTCATGGAGGCTGGCGCATTTCCTTTAGACGATGATGAATTGGACTGTGTAGTAGGAGGTGATCGGCAAGTTGATCAAAGAACGCTATATGTGCATGAACAGGCTGGTAACAATATGTTGATGTCTGACTGGTGGGGATTGATTCCTGATCTTGCCGGGAAGAATGGCAAATAATCCCAAGCTGAAACCGACGAACAGTTGTTCAATTACTGTCAAAATGTCGAGTAGATGTTTAAATTCATTGGGCCCCTAAATCATACAAAGCAAACTTGGGATGAGAGAAAATAAAAAGGCTGCTCGATTGAGCAGCCTTTGTTGTTTATTTTAACCATTTGTCTAACCCATTTTGAAATAATAATCGATTATTTTTAATCTCTTATTTCAGCCACTTGTCTAACCATTCGAAGAAGGTGCGTTGCCACAGAATGCCATTCTGGGGTTTCAGTACCCAGTGGTTCTCGTCAGGATAGATGAGGAGTTCTGCAGGTACGCCTCGCATGATGGCTGCATCGAAGGCAGACATAGCTTGGTTGGCCAGGATGCGATAGTCGCGCTCGCCATGGATGCAGAGGATAGGGGTGTCCCACTTGTCGATGAAGAGGTGGGGCGAGCTGGCGTAGGTCTTCTGTGCCACTTTGTTCTGCTTGTCCCAGTAAGGGCCACCGAGATCCCAGTTGACGAACCATTTCTCTTCGGTCTCGAGATACTGCATATCGATATTGAAGATGCCATCGTGGGCAATGAAAGCCTTGAAGCGCTTATCGTGATTGCCTGCCAGCCAATAAACGGAGAAGCCGCCGAATGAAGCACCTACACAACCTAAGCGGTCGGCGTCAACGTATGGCTCCTTGGCTACTGCATCGATGGCGGTGAGGTAGTCTTTCATGCACTGACCCATATAGTCGCCGCTGATTTCCTCGTTCCACTCGTTGCCAAATCCGGGCAAACCACGACGGTTGGGAGCTACGATGATATAGTCGTTGGCAGCCATCATCTGGAAGTTCCAGCGATAGCTCCAGAACTGACTCACAGGACTCTGTGGACCGCCTTCGCAGAACAGCAAGGTAGGATATTTCTTGTTGGGGTCGAACTGTGGAGGATAGATGACCCATACTAACATGTCCTTGTTGTCGGTGGTCTTGACCCAACGGCCCTCGACCTTGCCCATCTCTACCTGGTCGTAGATGGCCTGGTTCTCGAAAGTCATCTGCTTCACCTCTGCAAATGCCTCACCAGGGCGTGCCTTATCGAGCTGATAAATTTCGTCGCCCATCATCATGCTGTGACGCTTGGTCAGCAGTTTGTCACCACAAAGCGCCAGCGTACCAAAGTCGTAGTCGCCATCGGTCAACTTGGTCAGCTTGTCGCCATTGGCAATGTCTATATTATATATGTGCGTCTGTCCGTGCCAAACGCCAGTGAAGAAGAAACCTTGTGAGTTGGCATCCCATATAAACTCATCGACATTGCTTTCGAAAGCCTTGCTGACAAAGCGTTTCTCGCCTGTTTGCAGGTTCATGATGAACAGACGGTTCTGGTCGCTTTCATACCCATCTCGCTCCATGCTCTGCCAAGCGATGTACTGGCCATCGGGCGAGTATTGTGGGTTGGTGTCGTAACCCATGATTTCAGGACAGATATTCTTGGTCTGCTTGGTGGCAAGATCGTAGATATAGATATCGGAGTTGGTAGAGATAGCATATTCCAAGCCCGTCTTCTTGCGACAAGTATAAGCTATCTGTTTGCCATCAGGACTCCAAGCTAACTGCTCCATGCCTCCGAAGGGCTTCATAGGACTCTCGTATGGCTCACCTTCAAGGATATCAGTAATGTTCTCCAAACCGTTGTTGAAGTCGGCCACAAAGGGGTGGGGAGCGGTGGTCACCCATTCGTCCCAGTGCTTGTACATGAGGTCGGTGATGATGCGACCAGTTGCCTTGGGCAGGTCTGGGTATTTATCTGCTGTGCTGGCCACAGTCTTTACTTGGCTCACGAACAGTACCTTGCTTTCGTCAGGCGAGAAGGCAAAGCCCTCGATATCGCCATCGTAGTTGGTGAGCTGCTTACGGCCAGAACCATCGGCATTCATCTCCCAGATTTGACTGCTGCCACTCTCGCTGCTGAGGAAGCGTAGCTTACCGTTTTTGGTCCACACCACATTGCTCTCGCCCTTGGGGGTGTGGGTGATCTGCTGGTTGTCACTGCCGTCGGTATTCATGACGAACACTTCGGTATTGCTCTTGTTCTGTGGCACGCTGTAGTAGCTCACGGTATAAGCCACTTTCGCTCCATCTGGAGAGACAGCCATTCCGCCAATGCGTCCCATCGCCCACAGGGCTTCTGGGGTCATACGCTTATTGCTGATATTCAGCTCGGTGGTGCGACCAATAAGTTCGTCGTTGGTCTCACCAGCTGGTTGTGTGCCACCATTGCAGGCGGCCAATGTCAATGCTGCTGACATAATCAATAGATTGGTTTTCTTCATTGCTAAATGATTTATCATAATTTTATGGTGCGAAGATAATGAAAATATCGCTATTATTGTTTACATTTGTTCATTGAATTAATAAAAACAGACGTTTTATGAGAAAACTTTTGACGATAACAACGGCTTGTGCGATGATGGCTGCGATGACCATACAGGCACAGACGCACGAGATGACCGTGCAGATGAAGAAGGTGGGGGCTCCCATACAGAATACGATGTACGGCTTGTTTTTCGAGGATATCAACTTTGCTGCCGATGGTGGCTTGTATGCCGAACTGGTACTGAACCGCTCGTTTGAGTTTCCGCAACAGCTGTATGGATGGAAGACGGTGGGCAATGTGCAGGTACGCAATGACGGTCCGTTTGAGCGCAACCCTCACTATGTGCGAATGGCTTATACGGGTCACAAGGACAAGTTTACGGTGATGGAGAACAGCGGTACCTTCGGTATGGGACTGAAAGAGGGAGAGAACTACCGCTTCTCGGTGTGGGCCCGACTGGTAGAGGGTAACGACCCTGTGAAGATCAGGGTGGAGCTGTGCGACCCCTATACCAACGCTGAACGACAGGCGTTTGCAACCGAGCGGGTGACGATTGACTCGAAGGAATGGAAGAAATATGAGGTGGTGATAAAATCGACCAAAACCATACAGAAGGCTTCGATGAGGGTGTTCCTCGAGGGGCGTCAGGCGGTGGATCTGGAGCATGTGTCGCTCTTCCCAACAGATACCTGGAAGGGTCGTGAGAATGGTTTGCGCAAGGATTTGGCGCAGGCGTTGGCCGACTTGAAACCTGGTATTTTCCGTTTCCCTGGTGGATGTATCGTAGAGGGTACTGACTTGCCTACCCGCTATAACTGGAAGAATACGGTGGGACCTGTGGAGAACCGTCCGCTGAACGAGAACCGTTGGCAATATACTTTCCCTTATCGTTACTTGCCTGACTATTATCAGAGCTACGGATTGGGGTTCTTTGAGTTCTTCCAACTGTGTGAGGACATTGGTGCCGATGCGTTGCCTGTGCTGAGTTGCGGATTGGCGTGCCAATTCCAGAACGATGATCCGAGTGCACATCAGCCAGTGGACGAGCTGGATGAGTATGTGCAGGATGCCCTCGACCTGATTGAGTTTGCTAACGGTAGCACGGATACGAAATGGGGTAAGCTGCGTGCTAAAATGGGGCATGCGGCACCATTCAATTTGAAGTATATCGCTATTGGCAACGAGCAATGGGGTGAGATATATCCTCAGCATCTGGAGCCTTTTGTGAAGGCTATTCGCAAGGCATATCCTGAGATAAAGATTGTGGGTAGTGCAGGTCCTAACTCTGAGGGCGAACAGTTTGATTATCTGTGGCCTGAGATGAAACGATTGGGTGCCGACTTGGTGGATGAGCATTTCTATCGTCCTGCTGATTGGTTCTTGTCGCAGGGCGCTCGCTATGACAACTACGACCGTAAAGGTCCGAAGGTGTTTGCTGGGGAGTATGCTTGTCATATTGCTGGCAAAAAGTACAATCATTTTTATCCGGCTTTGCTGGAGGCTGCTTTCATGACGGGCTTAGAACGTAATGCTGATATTGTGCACATGGCTACTTATGCTCCGTTGTTTGCCCATGTGGAGGGTTGGCAGTGGCGACCTGACCTTATTTGGTTCGACAACTTGAGTGTGGTGCGTACGGCTTCGTATTATGTGCAGCAGTTATATAGTACGTACAAGGGTACAAATGTGTTGTCGCTGACGATGAATGGTCAACCTGTGACTGGCGCTGCTGGGCAGGATGGCTTGTTTGCATCTTCTGTCATTAATTCTAAGACGAATGAGGTGTATGTGAAGGTGGCGAATACTTCGTCGCAATCGCAGTATGTGAGTGTGAAGTTGGAGGGCTTGAAGAAGGGGCAGCAGTTCTCTTCGGCTAAGGCTGTCGTGTTGATGAGTGAGGATTTGGAGGCTGAGAATAGCATTGATCATCCGAATCGTATTCAGCCGTTTGAGATTCCGCTGCAGATCGTTGGCAATGTGGTGGGTGGTTCATTGCCGGCAAATGCTTTTGCAGTTGTTGTAATAAAATAATCTGACATTTTTGAAAGTAATAACGGCTGTGAATTTTGCAGCCGTTTCTTTTTTACTATTATGATGGATAAAACTGACTGAGTTTCTTCCACTAAAAATCGCTCACGTTTTCCTAAAACGCAAAAAAAACATAGTGCTCTGCCCTGTTTGCGTTTTTATACGGAAAACTTTCCCGATTTTCTTTACGCTGCAGAAACGTATGTCAGTTTTATCCATCAAATCGTTTTTTAACATCCTTTTTTTACTAAAGTAGTAAAACTGTTTTAAAGACCCTTTTAAAAACAATATTGTTTTACTAACATCTCTCCTTTTGCAAATGCCAGAGGGTGTGGGTAAAGAGATTTTTTTGATTGATGCGGCGAAAGCCGAGGGAGGTGTAGAGTTGCTCGGCTTTGGGATTGTCAGTATCGACCAAAAGGCCGACGCGTTGATGCCCTTCGTTGAAAGCTTTCTCACATAAGGCTAGGATTAACGCTTTTCCGATGCCTTGATGACGGTAGGCGGGGAATACAGCCAAAGTATCTAGGTAGAATTCTCCGGCTTCAGTCTCGTTTTGTATCTGAGGCATGAATCCTGCCTGACTGTAGATATAGGCGAGGGTGGGTTGCCTAAGCTCTTGCAGTTGGGCGCCATCATAGCCTACAATAGCACCTGCAGCTTGTCCATCTACCTCTGCTATTAGTGCATGACGATAGCTGTATTGCGACACTTCCATCTTGGCTAATGCTTCGATGATGGATACTCCATTTTCACCACAATATTGTCGCATCATATCTTCGCCAAAGCCCAGGCATATTACCTGGGCTATGACTGAAGCATCATTGTTTGTTGCTTTTCGGATTTTAATATCCATTTTAGTTAAAAAGTATATGCGATGGCTTGCAGGTCGGCATCATCAGAGCTGCTGCCAACGAGCAAGGTGTATGCACCATTGAGCGGATGAACGGTATGAATGGTGTTGTCCCACCAGTTGAAGGTCTCGTCGGTGAGTGGGATAGTGACATTCACGGTCTGTCCTGCAGGGATGTTTACACGCTTAAAGCCGCGAAGGGTTTTCTGTGGACCATTTTCCTCGTCGTTCTTCTTGACATAGAGCTGCACCACCTCGTCGCCCGTACGCTTGCCTGTATTGGTAACAGCCACTACCACATTCTTGCCTTCGATGCGAGGAGTACCATATTGGAAGGTGGTATAGCTCAAGCCATAGCCAAACTGATAGAGGGGCTTTTCGGTCATAAAGCGATAGGTGCGTCCTTGCATGCTATAGTCCTCGAAATCTGGCACCTGGTTGATGTTCTTGTAGAACGTAACAGGCAGACGGCCAGCAGGGTTATAGTCGCCATAGATAACATCGGCAATAGCAGTACCACCAGCCTGTCCGGGATACCACGCTTGAATAATGGCATCGCACGATTCGGTTTCTGGTACCATACCGATGGCTGAACCTGAGAAGTTGACATAAACCACCTTCTTGCCGGCAGCCTTGAGTGCCTTGAGTAGATTACGCTGGATAGCAGGCAGTTCGATATCTGTACGGTCGCCGCCCTTGAAACCTTCGATAGCCACAGGCATTTCCTCACCTTCGAGGCTTGGAGAAATACCACCTGCATAGATCACCACATCGGCTTTGGCTACTTGACTGATCACCCTTTGTGCATCAAATGCTTCATTCAGTCCGATGTCGAAGCTCAGCTTGCCAGCATAGGACATATATTGGTAAGTCAGTTCGATATCATAGTTCTTGCCTGCTTCCGTTTTGAGGGTGTAGAAAGCACTGAGGTTGTTGAGGTTGCCCACCTTCTTCTCCACTTCCTGGCCATTGATCTTCAGTACCACTGTGCCCAACGCACCAATGCGGAATTCCACATCGGCTGTTTGCGTAGCATGGAAGGTTCCTTTATACACACAAGAGAAATCGTTTAATGGTACACCAGCTGCAAAGGCTGTGTTACCTTCGGTATAATGCGACCAAGGGGTGGTTTCACGACCTTTTACGATGGAATTACCGGTGAAGTCCTTATTGTCCCAGTATTCTACCGCGAAGCCTTTGCCAGTAGCATCATAGCACTGGTTGAAAAGACTGGTGAATACTCGGTCGGAGGTAAGGTCACAACCCTGGGTGTAGATGAGCTTAGACTTTGGCAGGCGCTGTTGCAGGGCCTTGAGCAACGTGACGGTAGTAGCAGGTACACCATTGTAGTTGCCCCATTGCATCACTGAATCATTGGCGTTGGCACCAATAACAGCCACTGTGAGGTTCTTCTTCAAAGGTAGGATGTCGTTCTTGTTCTGCAACAAAACCATGCTCTGACGAGCCATATTCAATGCCAGTTGCTGGTGTTCCTTGCTGTTGAGCAGCGAGTTAGGCAGGTTGTCCCAAGGAGTGGTTTCGTCCATCTCACCCAGTTCGAAGCGAGCTTTGAGCAAGCGTTTCACACTCACGTCGATATCGCTCTCCTTGATCTCACCACGCTGCACAGCCAATACCAGATTTCTGTAGGCCGTACCACATTCGAGGTCGGTGCCTGTAAGCACAGCAGTAGCCGATGCTTCCGCAGCATCCATACTGGTCTCGTGGTAGCCTTTACGATAGAAATCATCGATAGCGCCACAGTCGCTCACTACGATGCCTTGATAGTCCCATTCGTTGCGCAGAATCTGTACTAACAAGCGGTTACTGCCGCAACAAGGATTACCTTCATAGCGGTTATAGGCACACATTACCTCTTTTACGTTTCCCTTGGTTACCAGGTCCTTGAAAGCGGGTAGGTAGGTTTCGTATAGGTAGCGAGGGTCGGTAAGGTCGGCATTATATACGTGACGGTTCCATTCAGGACCGCTGTGTACGGCAAAATGCTTGGCACAAGCGTGCGCTTTATCATATTGTGAATCAACTGGTCCTTGCAAGCCTCGTACTACAGCTAAACCCATAGTGCCAGTGAGGTAAGGGTCTTCGCCGTAGGTTTCCTGTCCACGTCCCCAGCGAGGATCACGGAAGATGTTGATGTTAGGGGTCCAGAAGGTTAATCCCTGGTAACGATTAACACTGCCTGATTCCTTAGCCAAGCGATGCTTTACACGAATCTCGTCACTCACGGCAGTAAAAACCTCTTCAAGCAGCTCGTTGTTCCATGACGCAGCCATACCGATGGCTTGAGGAAATACGGTGGCCAAACCATTACGACCTACACCATGCAAGGCTTCGTTCCACCAGTCATAGGGCTTGATGCCCAGACGGTCGATACCTTTTGAGGTGTTCTGCATAAGCGTTACTTTCTCCTCGAGGTTAAGACGAAGTAGTAAATCTTCGGCACGCTCCTCTGGAGAAAGGGAAGGGTTCTGATAAGGCAGTTGGGCAAAGATGCTCATGCTACAAGCGAATACTGCCATAGTGATGATGTGTCTTTTCATGGCATAAAGATTTTGTTTTGATATATTTTCTACAAATATAAAGCATTTTTTATTGATATTCCTAAAAATATATTTAAATTTGAGGTGCTTAACGTGAAAACACACGAAATATGGATTATATATCTTCTTTTATGAATGGGCATAAAGGCGGTTTGCGACTGGATTATCTGCCTTGTGTGAACTACTCCATGTTACTTAATAAAGTGAATACCTGCACAATGTGTGAGGTGGAGAATCATGATGCTACCAACTGGCAAGCGGTGAAGGTGAGTGTGAGTGGTGAATTCATTACCCCTATAGTACGACATATTGATTATATAGAGGCTGGACAGCGTGCACAAATATCTGAATTAAAGATTGAACCGTTGCTTGATAAGTTGTTGAGTATGACAGAGATGGTAGATACTGTGTTTACCATCACTATCACTGCTGGAGAGGAGACGTTGTTGATACAGGATTTCCCCATCAGCTTGATGGCGTTTGACCAGTGGACAGGTACCTCCGTTCGTCCTGAACTGTTGGCATCATTTGTGGTACCCAACCATCCGCTGATATCCAGTGTCATTGTGAAGGCATCGCAATATATGGAAAAATGGACGGGCTCGTCGGCAATGGATGAATACCAGACACAAGATCGCCACAGGGCTCGATTGCAGGTGGCTGCCATTTATGAAGCACTACGCGAACAGGCTTTGGTTTATGTGGCTCCACCAGCATCGTTCGAGCCTATGGGACAGCGGATAAGACTGGCCGACAAGGTGCTTATGGAGAAGTTGGGTACTTGTTTGGATACTACCTTGCTCTACGCTTCCTGTTTGGAGGCAGTCGGCTTATTCCCCATACTGGTGCTGTTGAAAGGGCATGCATTCGTGGGGGCGTGGGTTACGGAAGATATTTATGCTCAGAATATTGGTGATGATGCATCGTTTTTGTTGAAGAAATGTGCCGATGGGGTGAACGATATCGTGCTGGTGGAAACAACCATGCTGACATCGACGATTAGTGTGGCTTTTGATGAAGCGGTGAAATCTGCAGTGTTGAAGCTGAAAGATGAAGACAATTTCCAGTTGTTTGTGGATGTGCATCGTTGTCGACTGAGTAATGTGAAGCCGTTGCCACAGCGTATTGAACTGAACGGTAAGTTGACGGTGGTGGAGAATGAAGGGGTGAAACATGAGAATGCCACAGAGAAGGTAGAGCGCTTGGATCACTATGCTTTGAAGATTGAGGAGGATAAGCAGACGGTGACCAAACAGACGATATGGGAGCGAAAGCTGTTGGATTTCTCATTGCGCAACAATTTGATAAATGTTAAATTAGGCAAACGCATCATACCTTTTGTGTCGTTTGGCATCGACCGTGTGGAAGATGAGTTGCAAGATGGAAAGAGTTTCTCTATGCAATCATTCTCGAAGGCACAGATAGAACCCACCGAGAGTGGTATGTATGACTCGTCGCTCCAAGTGGCCGATCTGGAGGCTCTGGCGAAGGATGAGTTGAAGAACAAACGCTTGATTTCGTTCTTGAGTGAGACGGAACTGAAGAACGCTGTGAAGTTTCTCTATCGTATGGCGCGTACGGCAATGGAAGAGAACGGTGCCAATTCGCTGTTCTTGGCGTTGGGACTGTTGAAATGGTATGAGAGCGAAAAGAGTGTGCAACCTCGTTATGCACCTATCTTGTTATTGCCCGTTGATCTGGTGCGCAAGGGTGGGGAAGCTGGCTATGTGATTCGTTCTCGTGATGAGGATATGATATTGAATATCACCCTGATAGAGTTGTTGAAACAACAATTCCATATCAACCTCAAGGGCTTGAATCCGTTGCCTACCGATGAGCACGGAGTGGATGTAAAACAGGTGTTTGCCGCTTTGCGTCAGTACCTTAGCAATATGAAACGTTGGAATGTGTTGGAAGA
Source organism: Bacteroidaceae bacterium (assembly GCA_017442855.1). Taxonomy (GTDB): domain Bacteria; phylum Bacteroidota; class Bacteroidia; order Bacteroidales; family Bacteroidaceae; genus Bacteroides. The sequence goes on from JAFSPM010000045.1 coordinate 243,266, forward strand.
AACCATGCTGGGCCTGTTCTCTTTCAATAAGTTTGTGATGTGGAATGATATACATACCAACGCTTCCAAGTTGAAGTCGAACCCCGTGATTGCCACCTTGATGGAGAATAAATTGAAATGGCAGGATACTTCGGCGGGTGTTGATTCGAGGTTATTGGATAAATCTATTAAGCCACAACGATATGCCATTCCGTTAGATGTGGACTCCTCCCAGTTGGAGGCAGTGATTGATTCGGGTGATGGAAAGAGCTTTATCTTGCATGGGCCTCCTGGAACGGGTAAGTCGCAGACCATTACCAACATGATAGCCAACGCTTTATATCAAGGCAAGCGGGTGTTGTTCGTGGCTGAGAAAATGGCCGCATTGGAAGTGGTACAGAAGCGACTCAAGAAAATTGGACTCGACCCGTTCTGCTTGGAGATGCACTCAAACAAGATGACGAAACAACACTTTCTGGCACAGATGCAGATGGCGTTGGATGCGGCACATATACAATCGCCCCAGGAGTTTGAGAGTGCGGCTAACCAGCTGTACGAGCATCGTTTAAAGATGATAAGTAACATCGAGGCCTTGCACAAGGTGTTGCCTTCAGGATTATCGCTTTACGACTATATCATACGCTACCTGTCCATTAAATATGATGAGGAACTGCTGAATGATTTGCCCGACTTGAAGTTGGTGAATGTGGATAAACTGAACGAATGGGAGAACTATATACGCAGTTTGGATGCTGTATTCCAGCTTACGGGGCATCCTTCAGATCATCCGTTGCGAGGACTGGAGCCTCATGATGCTCGTCTGGAAACCACTAATAGGGTGAAGGAAACCCTGCAGAAATACAGTGAGGCATATGCTGATCTCAAGAGAGCAAGTGAGTCGTTTGTGAAGAAGATATTTAACTCTGGCACAGACGATAGCATGGAGGAACTTGAAGGATTGATTAAATTTGTTACTGCCCTGGATAATTCCTATATCATGAATGGCAGTTTGATGAAGTTAGCAGCCGACCAAGACTTCAAGAAAGAGTTTGTTGAGGTGGTGACATCCGGCAGAAAGCGTGATTTGCTGAAGCAACAGTTGCAACGACAGTGTACTGACGGCATATTTGACATTCATCCCGAGAGTCTGTTGGAAGAATGGAAAAACATTCAGAAGAAATGGTTCTTGATAAGGTTCTTCTCTAAGCGTTCGTTCATGAATAAGATGATAGTGTATGATGCTCACTTAAAGCCAGAGGGTGTGGTGGAACTGCTGGAGAATGTGGACAGCTATCAGAAGAATGCCAAGAGAGTGGATGACTATCGTGATTTGCTTCAGGAGACTTTCGGACCGTTGGTAAGGAATGACCACCAGGACTGGACCAAGATAGAACAATCGTATAACGCTGCTCCACAGGTGATTCAGTTCATGGTGGACTTTGCCAATAAGCATGATTTGAGTTATGCAACAGTAAGGGATATGTTCTTGGAAAAGACGGGTAGTGACCTGCCTATGTTTAAACAGCAATATGGAGGTGAGATGAAGGAACTGCTGAATCTGAGTCTCTTACACAAACAGCAGAAATCAATGATGGCTACCTTTGCTATCATAACACTGCCTCAAGAACAGATCTCCACCAGTATTCCAAATACGTTGGATCGCTGGATACTGAACTATGACAAGGTGAAGAACTGGTGCCAGTGGGTAACACGTAAGCGTGAGTTGGAGGCCGAACACCTGCATTGTGTGTGCGAATATATTGAAGAGGAACATAAGGATGGAACAGAAGCAGCTCAGGCCTTGCTCAAGGGCATTTATCATCAGCTCATTTTGATGAGGGTAGATAGCGATGAGCATCTTCGAATGTTCAATGGACTAATTTTTAGTGAGCTGATTGACAAATACCGCAAAGAGACGGCTGCCTTCCAGGAACTCACGAAAAAGGAACTGTATTGTCGCCTGGCTGCCAATGTGCCGTCGCAGACAATGGAAGCTGCAGCTAACTCAGAGATGGGTATCTTAAAACGTAACATTGCCAATGGCGGACGAGGAACGACCATCCGAAAAATTATTGACCAGATTCCTACCTTATTACCCCGACTTTGTCCGTGTATGTTGATGAGTCCTATTTCTGTGGCGCAATACATTGACCTTGACAGAGATAAGTTTGATATTGTAGTATTTGACGAAGCTTCTCAGATGCCTACCAGTGAGGCTGTGGGTGCTATAGCCCGAGGTAAAGCGCTGGTGGTGGTGGGCGACCCAATGCAGATGCCGCCTACAAGCTTCTTTGCTACTTCTGCTGTAGATGAAGAAGAGGCGGAAATTGATGATATGGACAGCATCCTCGACGACTGTATCACATTATCGGTTCCTTCGCGTTACCTCACTTGGCACTATCGTAGTAAGCATGAAAGTTTGATAGCTTTCAGTAACTCGCAGTATTACGATGGACGACTCTATACCTTCCCATCTATCGATGATCGCTTGTCCAAAGTGTCGTTAGTGCAGATCGAGGGTACTTATGATAAAGGTCGTACACGAAGCAATCCTGCTGAAGCAAAGGAGATTGTGCAGGAGGTAATCAGACGCTTGTCTGACGAAAAACTGAGCAAATACAGCATAGGTATCGTTGCATTCAGTAAGGTGCAACAGAGTTTGATAGAAGACTATCTGGATGATGAGTTGGCCAAGCATCCTGATTTGGAGTTGAAGGCTAATCAAAGCGACGAACCTATCTTTATTAAGAACCTGGAGAATGTACAGGGCGACGAACGTGATGTGATTTTGTTCTCGGTGGGCTATGGACCCGACAAGAACGGACATGTGTCAATGAATTTCGGCCCATTGAATAACGAAGGTGGTGAACGACGACTGAATGTGGCCGTATCGCGTGCAAGATATGAGATGATGGTGTTCTCTACCTTGAAGGCTGAGCAGATCGATCTGCGCCGTTCGAATGCCAAGGGTGTGGTAGGTTTGAAACGATTCCTTGAGTTTGCCGCTAAGGGTATGCAAGTATTGCCTACCGTCAGTACATCACAGTTGCAGGCAAGCGAAGTTATCAATGAGTTGGCCGATGCACTGAAGGAGCGTGGCTATCAGGTAGATAAGATGGTTGGTAAGTCGAACTTCCGCATTGATTTGGCGATTGTTGATCCTCGTGACCCAGATAAATATCTGATGGGTATCTTGACAGATGGATTGAGCTATTATAATACCAAGACCACCCGTGATCGTGAAATTTGTCAGCCAAACGTACTGCGTATGCTCAAATGGAACTATATGCGTGTATGGTCGGTTGATTGGTTCCAAGATAAAGAAGGGGTTTTGAAGATTATCATCGAAAAGATATATGACCTACTACATCCAGAGGAGGCTAAAAAGAAGAAAAACAATGAAGAACAAGCTGTCCAGTTGAAGTTGTTTAGCGTGGCTGATGAACCAATAGCTAAGGCTGTGAACATGCGCGAGAAAGTGTATAAAACGGCTTCGTTAAGGGCATCGACTGCTCAACCTGACATTGAACGTGTGGTAAGAAATGCTGCCAAAGTGAAAGAACAGCTGACACAGATAATCACAGTAGAACAGCCTGTTACTAACAATTATTTGTATAAGCGTATTGCCACTTTGTGGAATATGCAGCGTGTGACACCCCGATTGCAGAGTTTGGTGGACTCACTGCTACCGAAATTCTATATGGACCCGATGAGTGATGGTAAGAACAATGTATATTGGATAGACAAGGTGGTGGCGTTCGATTATTCTTACTATCGTGTAGAGTCGAAACGAGATATTTCCGATGTGCCTGTGATAGAATTGATGAATGCTGCTCTCTATGCTGTAGAGCAACAGATATCCATCCCCCGTGAAGACTTGAAGAAGGTGGTGGCCACACTATTGGGATTCAGTCGCAAGGGCTCTAATGTAGATTTGGCAGCAGAGAAGGCCATAAACCAACTGGTGGGAACTGGTAAATTGAAGGAAGAGAATGGTAAACTATCAATAATTTAAAAAGTTAAAATTAGATGAAAAAATTAATCATGATGGCGTTGACATTAACTATCGCAATGACGGTATCAGCGCAAGACTACAAGGTGGAAACCTTTAAGACAAAGAGTGGCAAAAATGTAAATATCACTTTGATTAAACATGCCACTATGGCCATAGATTTTGATGGCTATGTGATTCATGTGGATGCTGTGCCTAATTATGGCACTGATTACACCAAGTTCCCGAAAGGTGATTTGGTGTTGGTGACACATGAGCATGGTGATCATTTCAATCCGCAGACCATTGAGTTAATTAGCAAGCCCAACAACTTGTTGTTTATGAACCAGCGTTGCTTCGACCAGATGCAGAAAGGTATGGTGCTTCGTAATGGTGAGTCCCGCAAGATTACAAAGGATATTTCTATGAAGGTGGTACCGGCTTATAACACGACACCAGATCATTTGCAGTTCCACCCTAAAGGCGTTGGCAACGGTTATTTGCTGAATATTGATGGTCTGAAGATCTATATTGCTGGCGATACTGAAGACATACCTGAGATGTCGAATCTGAAAGATGAGGAGATTGATGTGGCATTCATCCCTGTGAATCAGCCTTATACCATGACTGTTGATCAAGCTATCCGTGCTGCTTGGATGATTCAGCCTAAGGTGTTGATTCCTTATCACTTTGGTCAGACAGATGTGGCGCCTATCAAGCAGCGTTTAGATGCTGATAATTCGGGTATAGATGTTTGGCTGAGAGATATGCAGTAATTTTCCTCTTTCTGGATAACAATAATGGCAGGCCCAGAAGGTCTGCCATTATTGTTTATGGGGAGATGATATGTTATCCCTGGCCTTTCTGTGTAACCAAATATGCTCCTACCAATACCAGTACTGCTGCTACTGGTTTATCCCAAGTAAATATGTCTTGTCCGATGACAATGGCGATTAGTGATGCCACAATAGGTTGCAGGTTGGTATAAATGCTGACCGTAGTAGCACGCAAGTACTTCATGGCGTAAGGAATCATGAAATAACCCATCACAGTGGCAAATACTACGATGAAGGCCATACCTCCAACACCCATCATCCCTTCGGTAAATCCATAATCACCACTGAACAGTTTGGTTTGTCCAAACTCGTTCCATGCAAAGGGCAATACAGCAATAGTGGAAACGAGGAAGGTCCATTTCATCTGTGTGACAGCTGTATATTTCTGTGATACCTTACTGGTAATGATGAGGTAAATGACCCACGTAAGCAGACTCAGCAAGGCAAAGAAAATACCCAACAAGTCGTTGCTACCTGCTTCTGTTTGCCATTTTACCAATACCAACAAAGCAGCACCGGCGATACCCAGACAAACGCCCATCAGTTTGACGCCTGTGATGCTTTCTTTCAAGAATAGCGCTGCCAGTAACATGGTACCAATGGGTACGAGGGTAGCGATGAGCGAGTAGTAAACCGGACTGGTATAATTCAATGCCCAGGCTGTGAGGGTTTGTGAGATAACAAAACCTGTGAGACCACCCAGCATGATGACAATCAGGTCTTTCTTCTCGACTTTTTCTTTGGGAAGAAAGGCTGCTATCAACCAGAATATCAAAGCTGCACCAATGCATCTGAGGGCCATATAGACCATCGGAGTGACCCAGTCTTCCAACAGATACTTGGTAACAGGAACGCCTAAACCAAATATCACGTTTGCCAGTATAACGGCGGCATGTCCGTTTACTTTCTTATCCATTTATTATTCTATTCCGTGTGCAGAAACATCCTTGTTTACGCGATGAATCAAACCTTGCAGAACAGCACCAGGACCACACTCTGTAAAGTCATCAGCTCCGTCGGCCAACATATTCTCAACGATCTGTGTCCAACGTACAGGAGCAGTGAGCTGAGCTACAAGATTGGCTTTAATCTCAGCAGGATTGGTGTGAGGCTTTGCATCTACATTCTGATATACAGGACACTTTGGAGTGCTAAAGTTAGTAGCGTTGATAGCTGCCTCCAATTCTTCTTTGGCTGGTTGCATCAGTGGAGAATGGAAGGCACCACCGACTTTGAGCGGCAAAGCGCGCTTAGCTCCAGCAGCTTTCATCAGTTCGCAAGCTTTGTTGATGCCATCGATAGATCCAGAGATCACAATTTGTCCAGGGCAGTTGTAGTTAGCAGCTACCACCACGTTGCCTCCTTCAGAAACCAGGTGACAAATTTCTTCTACTTTATCATCCGACAGGTTGATGATAGCGGCCATAGTTGATGGCTGAGTCTCACAAGCCTTTTGCATCGCCATAGCACGAGCATAAACCAGCTTGAGTCCGTCCTCGAAACTAAGTGCACCAGCTGCTACTAAGGCAGAAAACTCACCCAATGAGTGTCCTGCAGTCATTTCTGGTTTGAACTTATCGCCCATGCAGAGAGCAGAAATTACTGAGTGCAGGAATACGGCAGGCTGTGTAACCTTGGTCTGCTTCAGTTCCTCGTCAGTACCATCAAACATGATGTCTGTGATGCGATAGCCCAGAATATCATTAGCTTTGTCAAATAACTCTTTTGCCAATGGATTGTTTTCATAGAGGTCTTTACCCATACCCACAAATTGAGCACCTTGCCCAGGGAAAACGAATGCTTTCATAATCTTTTAATCATATAAATTATTTGTGGCTGCAAAGATATAGGAAAAAAGAATAATAATGCCGACAATTATGTACATTTAACAAATTATAGTACATAAAGCATTGTAAATCTGCACAAAATAATATATGTTGTGCAATAATTACTCGTCAATCATCAAATCTTTCTTTAATTGCTTCTCCGATGGAACACAGAAGATGGAAGCGGTCAGTCCGATGCACGCACAAAGGATGCATGATGTGCTTTGCATCAGATAATAACCAACAATGCCAGAAATAACAGGAATGGCCAATAATACAATTCTTACACTGCTCCACATTACATACTGACGCAAAGCGGCATCGGTGCTGACATCGATATCAATCTTTTTCTTCTTTACCCATGCAAAGAACTTCAAGGTTGCTGGTACACAACAGGCGGTGAGTAGAATCACTATGGTTTCAGTGAAATACACCACTCTTACATTGTCAGCATAGATGCCTGTAAGGTTGAATCCGCCAGATTCTCCCATTATGATGATGAACAAAGCAGCAAACCATAAATAGGCGAAATTTCGCTTCAAAGTAGCAACAGCTTGTCGGATATTCTCTTCCATAAACGATACGGTTTTGATGATTTTATTGCAAAGATAAGAAAAAACTTGTTAACTTTGCAGACGTTTGGATAACTATTGTTTTTATGAATACAATAGAGAAAATTTCGGTATTGTTCGACTTCGATGGAGTTGTGATGGATACTGAGGCACAATATAGCGTATTTTGGCACCAGATAGGTGTTGAATATCTGCAACATGACTATTTGGAACAGATTATCAAAGGTCAGACGTTGACTACTATCTTCAACACTTATTTTAAGGGATTGGAAGATCAGTGGGAAACGATTGACGGTAAGCTGAAGTATTTTGAACAGCACATGAACTATGAATATATCGACGGATTTGAAGATTTTATGCACGACTTGAAGAAACATGGGGTAATGACGGCTGTGGTGACCAGCTCCGATGAAGGCAAGATGGCTGCTGTATATGCCGCTCATCCTGAGATACCCCAACTGTTCGACCGCATTTTCACTGCTGAGATGTTTACTAAATCCAAGCCCGATCCTGACTGCTATCTGTTAGGGATGAGAGAATTTGGTACTGATGCAGCACATACATTCGTATTCGAGGATTCCTTCAACGGACTGAAAGCTGGTTTAGCATCAGGGGCTACCGTAGTTGGTTTGGCTACCACCAATATGGCAGATGACATTGCTCCGTTGTGTCATCATATCTTATATGACTACAAGGATTTCTCTTTTGACAAACTGATTGAACTCAATGAAAGAAAGCACTCATAAATTGATGACGTTGGATTTCTGGCGTATTTGCCTTTCCAATTTTATGTTCTACGCAGCAGTGTGGGCGTTGTTGCCTATATTGCCGGCACAGTGTTACTTGATGGGAATGAACCAAACAGAAATGGCATTTTCGTTTCTATTGTTTGTGGCAGCTATGATTGGAGTAGGGCCATTACATGCCTTTTTGGGTGATGCTTTTAAAAGAAAATATGTGTTGATGCTCTCCACTTTTACTATTGCCCTTTGTTATGGTGGATGGTTGCTGGCTACTGAAATATGGCATGCAAAACTGTTGATGCTGTTAGCGGGTGCCTCATTTGGGATAGCTACTACAGCTGGCATTACCATCGGTATAGATATCACACAGTCACACCGTCGTGGAATGGGTAACCGTATATATGCTTTTTCGGGAGCTTTAGGTATGCTGTTAGGTATTTGTTGTTTGTCGCCACTCTTTCTGACGATCGAATTCAGTACTCTGATAATCATATCGTTGATATTGTTCTTTCTCTGTCTTATTGTGGAGGCAGGTGTCTATGTGGCGTTTAGGGCGCCCGTGGGAGTAGGGGTGTTCAACCTTGACCGTTTCTTCTTGCCATTAGCTTGGGTGCCAGCAGTGAATATCTGCATATTGTCGTTCGGCATTGGAATGTTGCATAATCTGCTTCCTCCGTATGCATGGATAGGTGTATTCATGATGGTGGGACTTACCATCATTACTGCTCCGCTGACCCGACTGTTTGTGAAACTGTCGCATCATTGTCAGCGAGGCACAGCAAATACAACAATGCAGTTGGCCACACAAGCAGGTCTGATATTGGGGTTGGTTGAAGGAGAAAGAATTGCCAACAATCTGTTGTTTGGGAGCATCACTATTTTACTTTCAGTACTGATGTTCGGTACCGTCACTTGGTCGTATTTCAAACAGAAGCGTGTGAGACCTTGATGTGTTAGAACAGTGCTAATACGTAAGGTAGAAAGACAATAAGACCCACAATAGCTGCTGCGATGGCTGTCACCAAGACAGCACCAGCAGCTATATCTTTTACCTCTCCGGCAATTCTGTTCCGTTCGGGAGATACCAGATCAACCAGTCGTTCGATAGCAGAGTTGAATAGCTCGGCAGCTATGACAGATCCTATACAAAGCATCACTACCATCCATTCAATATGTGTGATATGGAAGAAGAAACCTGCCACTATTACGGCTATCGCAGCCAACAGGTGGAACTTAATATTTTGCTCGTGTCCTGCACAAGTGAGGATACCATTCCATGCGAAGGTAAAGCTCTTCATTTGTTTCTTAAAACTATAACTCATAATCTGCTTACGTTTTTTACTCCCTTTACTGTTTTAAGTTTTTTTATCAAGGTGTTCAGCTTCGATGTATCACTCACCATAACGGTAAGTTGACCACTGAACAAACCATCATTGGCTTCTATGCTTATGCTTCTAAGATTGATACCCACCTCTTTGTTGATGATAGAGGTGATGTTGGTTACAATGCCAATATCGTCATGACCTACCACCATCAAAGTGATAGGATATTGTGAGTCCACAGATTTTCCTGCCCAGCGGGCTTTAACGATACGATAGCCATATCGCTCGCGCATATCATGGGCATTGGGACAATTGGTGCGATGAATCATGATGCCTCGCTTGATGCTTACGAACCCGAAGATATCGTCACCATAAATTGGATGGCAGCATTGTGCCAGTTGGTATTGTATGCCTTTGAGGTTTTGATCAATCACCAGCACATCCTCATGGCTATTGCTATCCTCGTTATCCATCTTCTGCAGGCTGAACCCTTCGGCCGTGCGTGCTTGTGACTCAGAATTATCCGTCTCACGTCTCAGTTGCTCGAGGTATTCCTCAATGATGGAGTTGGTGTCAATAATATTATTTGCCAAATTTTGATAGAAGTCGGTAATGATTTTATAACCCATACGTTTGATGACCTTCATCATTACAGACTCGTCGAAGTCGATCTTGCGATTCTTCAACTTGCGTTCTAATTCTTCCTTGGCAAAAGCACTTTGTCTGGCTTCCGTCTCTTTGAGCGCTTGTTTGATTTTTGTACGGGCTTTTGAGGTGACTACAATCTTGAGCCATCCTTGTTTAGGCGTTTGAGAAGCCGAAGACATAATCTCCACTTGGTCACCGCTTTTTAATTCCTGACGTATAGGCACATTTTTGCCGTTCACCTTTGCGCCCGTGCAACTACAACCCAGTTTGGTATGAATCATAAAGGCGAAATCCAGCACAGTAGCCCCTTTAGGAAGTTTGTAGAGGTCGCCCTTAGGTGTAAACACAAATACCTCGTCTTCGTATAAATCCATCTTGAACTGGTCCATAGCCTCTAGACCTGTTCCGTCGGAACTCTCGAGTGCTTCACGCACAGACGAAAGCCAGTCATCCAGTCCTGTTTCTCCCTTTACACCTTTATAACGCCAGTGGGCAGCCAAACCTCTTTCGGCTACTTCGTCCATACGTTCTGTACGTATCTGCACTTCCACCCATTTGCCTTCGGGTCCCATCACGGTGATGTGCAACGACTCGTAGCCGTTGCTCTTGGGTACAGACAACCAGTCGCGCAAACGTTTTGGGTTGGGTTGGTACATATCCGTCACGATGCTATATACTTGCCAGCATTGCATCTTTTCTTTCTCATAGGGCGAATCCAAAATAACTCGAATAGCAAACAGGTCGTACACACCTTCAAACGGACATTTTTGTTTCTTCATCTTCTGGTAAATGGAGTGGATGGATTTAGTACGCCCTTTGATATGGAACTTCAGTCCAGCATCTTCTAAGCTCTTTTGTAACGGACCAATAAAGCGGGCAATGTATGCATCGCGGCTCTTTTTGGTTTCATTGAGCTTGTCTTTTATATGGTAATAAGTATCGTGCTCGGTATATTTCAACGAGAGGTCTTCCAACTCAGATTTCAAAGCATAAAGGCCCAACTTGTGGGCGAGGGGAGCATACAGATAGGCCGCTTCGTTGGCTACTTGCAGACGAGCTTCTTCATTATCAACATCGCGTATCTGGCGCATGATGTTCACACGATCGGCTATGATGATAAGAATCACTCGCATGTCTTCAGCAAACGTCAGTAGCAATTTGCGGAAGTTTTCTGATTCTATTGACGGACTTTTTATATACAGATCATGTACTCTGAGCAGTCCTTTAACAATACCAGCCACATCGGAACCGAAGTTGTCATTCACTTCTTCAATGGTGCAAGTGCCTGCACTCACGCACTCGTGTAGCATGACACCCATGACGGAAGCTCGTTTCATGCCAATCTCATCGGCCACAATGATGGCTGTTTGCAAACTTTTCAGCAGAGGATTCAATCCGAAAATGTCACGCGTCATCTTGCCAGAACCAATGGATTTGACTAACTTTTCCTTGAGTTTACGTGTATCTGCTGGCAAGAAGGAATCTCCTGTCAGTCTGAGCAGTTTATGATATAACGCCAGGAAGAGTTTAAGCTCATCTGGGGAAAAGAAAGTCTGTTCTGTCATGATGCCTATACAAAATCGACTGCAAGTTAATGAAAAGTGTTTAAAAAAACCAACTAAACTGTTTAAAAATGCATAAACATAGATTATTTCTTTAAAATATGCGTTTTTTCTTACATTTTATTTTGTGGTTTCCGAAAGATTTCTTATCTTTAGGGAGTAATCAAGAAAACACGATATTTTAACAGAAAGGAGATAATACCATGAACGCTGATAGAATCGCAAAGAATGCAAGATTAGTGTGGAATATCTTGGAGAAGGCGGCAAGTCGAATGACATTTATCGACATGATTGTACAATCAAAGCTTCATGCTACTGATTTAGCATACGCTATTGGATGGCTTGCTCGTGAAGATCGTATCGGAATGATAGAGGAAGACGGAAAGCAATATTTCATGGCGTATTGAACAATAAAAGGATGTGTCCTTGCAGGCACATCCTTTTTTATTTCCTTGGATGCAAAAAAATAGAGGGTAAAGTGTTTTTTACCTTCTATTGAATGATAATCTGCAGAAATCTTCTTATATTTGCTACTTATGAAGAAATATTTAAAAACTTATTGATATGACTTTAACTCAACAAGACAAGGATTTGCTTAAGAAGAAAGGCATTTCTGAAGAAAAACTGGCTGAAGAGCTGGCGTGTTTCGAACATGGTTTTCCATTCCTGAAGTTGTATGCGGCAGCATCTGTAGAGAATGGTATCATGGAACTTTCTCCCATCAAACAAGATGCCTATCTCAAGGCATGGGATGTTTACACCTCCACCATGACCGACAAGCGAGTGGTGAAGTTTGTCCCTGCATCAGGCGCTGCAAGTCGCATGTTTAAGGATTTGTTTGGTTTCTTAGATGCCGATTATGACGTGCCTACAAAGGCTTACGAGCAAACATTCTTTGCTGACATCCACAAGTTTGCTTTCTTTAATGACCTTGATGAGGCATGCCAAAAGATTTATGGAAAGGGCATTGAGGCTTTGATAGCTGAAGGTGGCTATAAGAAAGTGGTGGCAGCTTTGCTGAAGGAAGAAGGACTGAACTATGGCAACCTGCCAAAGGGTTTGTTAAAGTTCCATAGTTACGAAGAGGGCAATCGTACACCATTGGAAGAACATCTGGTGGAAGGTGCACTTTATGCGGCCAACAAAAACAGAAAAGTAAATGTCCATTTTACTGTTTCCCCACAGCATCGTGCGCTTTTTGAAGCTAAGGTAGCTGAGAAGGCCAACTATTATGCAGAGAAGTATGGCGTTGAATACGACATCACTTTCTCTGAGCAGAAAACCAGCACTGACACCATCGCTGTGGATATGAACAACCAGCCGTTCCGTGAAGACAATGGCGAACTGCTGTTCCGTCCGGGGGGTCATGGCGCATTGATAGAAAACCTGAACGATTTGGATGCCGACATTGTATTCATCAAGAATATCGACAATGTGGTGAGCGAAAAACAGAGAGGTGATACTGTGGTTTATAAGAAGATTCTTGCTGGCGTGCTGGTAACGCTGCAACAGCAGGCATTCAGCTATTTAGAACTGCTGGAGAGTGGTAAATATACCCACGAACAGGTGCTTGGCATTTTGCAGTTTGTTCAAAAACAATTGTTCTGCAAGAATCCAGAAACCAAAAACCTGGAAGATGCTGAACTTGTGGTTTATTTGAAGAATAAGCTCAACCGACCGATGCGTGTTTGTGGTATGGTGAAGAACTTGGGCGAGCCTGGTGGTGGTCCGTTCCTGGCCTACAACCCTGATGGCACCATCTCTTCACAAATCCTTGAGAGCTCTCAGATCGACATGAACGACCCTGAGAAAAAAGCATTGTTTGAGAAAGGCACTCACTTTAACCCTGTGGATTTGGTTTGTGCCATCAAGGATTTCAATGGTAATAAGTTTGACTTGCCAAAATATGTGGACAAGGCGACTGGTTTTATCTCGCAGAAATCCAAGAATGGCCGAGAACTGAAGGCTCTTGAGTTACCAGGACTGTGGAACGGTGCCATGAGTGACTGGAACACTGTTTTCGTAGAGGTACCAGTATCAACTTTCAACCCCGTTAAAGTGGTAAACGACTTATTAAGAGAAGCTCATCAATGAAAAAGATATTGTTGTTAGGATCTGGTGAACTGGGTAAAGAGTTCACCATTGCGATGCAGCGTTTGGGGCAGCATGTGGTGGCTTGCGACGCATACGCTGGTGCCCCTGCCATGCAGGTGGCTGACGAATGTGAGGTGTTCAGTATGCTCGATGGCGATGCTTTGCAGAGGGTAGTTGAGAAGCACAAGCCCGACATTATCGTGCCTGAGATTGAGGCCATTCGTACCGAACGTCTTTTTGATTTCGAAAAGCAAGGCATACAGGTGGTACCCAGTGCACGTGCGGTCAACTATACTATGAACCGCAAAGCCATTCGTGATTTGGCAGCTAAAGAACTGGGCGTTAAGACTGCCAACTACCGTTATGCCAAGAATCTTGATGAATTGAAAGAGGCAACAACTGTCATTGGTTTTCCTTGTGTCATCAAACCATTGATGTCATCATCTGGTCATGGACAGTCGGTAGTAAAGAAAGCAGAAGACTTGGAGCAGGCATGGAAAGAGGCCAGCGAGGGAGCTCGAGGTGATATCAAGGAAGTGATTGTTGAACAGTTCATCCATTTTGATTATGAGATTACTTTGCTCACAGTCACCCAGAAGAATGCGCCAACATTGTTCTGCGCTCCTGTGGGGCATGTACAGATTAGTGGCGATTATCGTGAGAGCTTCCAGCCTATGCCAATGAAACCCGAACACCTGAAAGCGGCACAAGATATGGCAGCTAAGGTTACTGGTGCGCTGACAGGTGCTGGTATCTGGGGCGTTGAGTTCTTTATCAGCGAGAAAGATGGCGTTTATTTCTCAGAATTGTCACCACGTCCGCACGATACAGGTATGGTGACACTTAGTGGTTGCCAAAACTTCAGTGAGTTTGAGCTACATGCACGTGCGGTATTGGGTTTACCTATACCAGCTATCAAGCAGTTACGTTGTGGAGCAAGTGCGGTTATACTGTCTGAGATAGTGAAACAGTCACAGCCTGAATATACAGGATTGGAGGATGCATTGAAAGAAGACGATACCGATTTGCGCATTTTTGGCAAGCCAGTGGCAAGACTGCACAGAAGGATGGGAGTGATGCTTACATCTGCACCGCTTGGCAGCGATCTCAACCAACTGCGTGATAAGTGCAAGCGTCTGGCAGCTATGGTAAAAGTATGCTAAAACTAAAAAAAATAAAATTATTTGTCTAAATATTTGGTGTTTTGTAGATTTGTCACTAAATTAGAGGCGGTTAATTTAACTTTTAGTTGATTATAGTAAAGCAAGAAAATGTAGAACGGCAACAGTCTGGGAAGACAGTTGCCGTTGTTTTTAACTTGAAAATCTTAGGAAATCATGAAACTGATAGGCAATATAATTTGGCTTTTAGTAGGTGGCTTGGAAACCGCTTTTGAGTATTTTTTCGCTGGTGTTGTATTATGTATAACTATCATCGGCATACCCTTTGGACTACAGGCTTTCAAATTAGGCATACTTATGTTGTGGCCATTTGGGAGTAGGGTGGATTTGTTACCTGGACAGCCTGGTTGTTTGAGCACTATTATGAATATATTGTGGCTCTTTGCAGGTTTGCCCATTTGTATTACCCACCTAATATTTGGCATATTGCTCTGCATCACTATCATAGGCATTCCCTTTGGTCTACAACATTTCAAGTTTGCTGGCATAGCCTTGACTCCATTTGGCAGGACTGTAGTAAGTGATATTTGATGACGTCAAAAAAAAACTGCATTTAAATTTTGTCAGATTCAGAAAAACCTGTATATTTGCACGGTTTTAGTTCTATAAGTGTTAGGGGCGTAGCTCAGATGGTTTAGAGCGTTGCAGTCACATTGCAAAGGTCATCGGTTCGAGCCCGATCGTCCCTACAGAAAACAGGCAGGAATAACATCCTGCCTGTTATTCTGATTGGAGAGTTCTGTTTTGCGTTGAAATAAGTTATCATAACAAAAATGGTTCATAGCGAACGCAGCAATTTTTCATAGCGAGCGGTACATATATTTTTAGTGTCCGCCATGAATATTTTTGGCGGACGCTAAAAAATCGAGATATAGTGCCAACGTCCCACACATCAATAGGTCTCCTCCCCATACATCTGCTGGTCTTCTCCCCACTCCTTAGCGCTTTGTCTTATTAATAGCAACGTCAAAACTTTGCTATTAGTTTATTTCATCGTAACTTTTTTATTAGCTACTCTGTCTTTCGATAAGATAGGCTTCGCCTCAACAAAATAAAAAAAATCAAGCTTTTATTTGCTTTTGTGTTCGGCTTGCACTATCTTTGCCCTTGCAGTCGCCCACAAATCTTATTCTGTTAACGTTTAAGGTGAAGGGTGGGTGCAGACATAGTTGGAAAAGCGTTTATCATGCGCTTTGTCTTTGTACTTCTAAACTTCGCAACTTTAAAAGTCCATCAAAGATCAAAGCAACGATAGATGTTCATCAGGGGTATGTTTATCATTCCTCAGCTATACCATAATATATATAAGTGTAGCAGGGAGGTATATTCATATTCGGCGTGGGCTTCTGCGTTGCTCGTTCTGGTGGACTGGGCAATGCGAAGGCCTTGAAGTACGGGACGAGTAACTGATACAGACTCCCGCGCTTTTTTTTTTCTAACCGCTGAATCAGGGGTAGTCTATAAGCACAACTTTAGTTATTATTATGGTTAAAGTAAAGACATTAGCTTTAAGCATTGTGTCGTTAGTAGTATTGGGTGCTTGTGGTGGTTCAAAGCAACTAACATCAAACTCTGGTATAGTTCAAGAGACCTATACAGAGTTGGACAAATGTGAAAAATATGCGATGCGCAAGCCAGAAACGCGTGCCGTAGGTGAGGCATACGATAGACGCGAGTCGTATGCAAAGACATACGCAGAAGGACAAGCCCGCGCTGAATTGAGACGAAAGATTGAAGCAGCTATCAAGTCATCATCAAGTGAAGACGGGGGCTATTATGAGAAATTCGCATCAAGTGGAAATGAAGGCGCTGGAGTCAGAGATGAGGCAGCAAAAGGCAACATATATGCTGACCAGATAGCAGAAGGCATCGTGAGGAACACCGCTATCGTGGAAATGTCGAAGTATCTGAGGAACGACGGCACGTACCACATCTACGTATGTGTAGAGTATCTGGATGGAATAGAAAAAATGTCAGAGACTATCGCCAAGCAAGTGGAGCAACAGATTTCTGATGACGAACGCATGAAAATGAACTTCGAGTTTGAGAAGTACCGTAAGAGGATTGAAGAAGAAATGAAGAAACAAAGATAAATTTTCTTTATGAGATTCCGTATCTTACATATAATATTGGTTATTCTGTCGGCATCAACCAGCTTAAAAGCTCAGGTTGATGTTGGCAGGATAAAAGAAGACCCCAATTACAAATGGGGTGAAGGTACAGGTATTACATTTGAAGACGCAGACAACGAGGCGTTAGCCGCATTGAGCAGAAGTATATGGACTGTTATAGTAAGCAGCTCATCGCAAACAGGCAGTTCAACTGTAGTTGATGGCGAAGTGACTTCAGAAAACAAGCAAAATATATTTTTGAAATCTTTTACCCTGAACACGATTCCCAATGCTCATGTTGTAGAACTATCACCAGAGCCGGATTGCAAGGTTTTCCGCTATGTCCATATAGACGATATTAATGCCTTGAAGTCGGCAAAAGCGAAGCAAGTGTCAGATTACATTGAGACAGGTAAGAGAGCAGAAAAGCGATTGCAAATAGACGATGCCCTACGTTGCTATTATTGGGCATTGATGCTGGCTAAAGCAAATATTGATCCAATAGAGATAGAGCATGAGGGGTCGAAAATCGACACAAAAGTCTATTTGCCTTCAAAAATCAAGTCTGTAATCAGCAATATCAAGTGTGAGTTAGTGGATTGCCAGGAAAACGACCAAAGATATCATGCAAGACTGAGATTCACATACAATGGTTATGAGACCGCCTCACTACAGGTCTGGTATAACGACGGCCAGCGTTATGTGGGTCCTGTCAGTGTACGCGATGGTATTGGTGAGTTTGACCTGGTATCGTTGCCTGCCAACAAGAAAATACCTCTACGCTATGAATACCGCTTCAAGGAGGAGGCGGTAAATCATGGAGCGGAATTGCAAGCTGTGTTTGATAATGTGAAGCCTCTGGCAGTGAATGCCAACGTGGATGTGCCGGTAAAGGTGAATGAGAAGAACGGGACAATGGTAGCCGCTGGCACAGGAGCTGTCACTGCTGGGGCAGATAAGGATTTAAACATAACACCCGAGGAAGTCAGAGTAAAGGAGCGAATGCAAATGAAGGTTGTGGCTGACGATGCGACCTATAAGTCGGCTCTTGATGTCATCGAGCAAGCCATATCCGCAGGAAACCCCACATTGGCGAAAGGATATTTTGATGAAAGCTCTGAGGGATATAACATGTTTGCCACTCTGCTTACAAAGACAGGAAAGGTGTCGTTGGTAGGCAAGAAGCAGAATTATGAGTTCATCGAGGGCAATGGTCTAGTGCTGGCCCGTTTTTGCAATGTCAAGATACAGTTCAACGGCAGGTCATTCATGGAGAAGCTGGTGTTCAGATTCTTGCCGACTGGGAAAATAGAGTCTTTGGCTATGGCATTGACAAAGAAAGCCGAGGATGATATTTTCAATGCGGCGTTGATGTGGCCGGAGGTCTCAAAGTTCACCATCCAGCGGTTTATGGAGGACTACCAGACAGCTTATGCCTTGAAAAGACTTGACTTCATAGAAAGCATCTTCTCTGACAATGCCCTGATTATCACAGGCTCGGTGTTGGCACCTACCAAAGGACTGTATAATGAGGAGAACTTCAGCTTCGGCAAGGCCAGCAACGTCAGATATACCAAGCAGAACAAGCAACAATATCTGCAAAGGCTGAAGCAGCATTTCAACAGCAGGGAATACATTCACCTGTCGTTTGAGGATAACATTACAGGTATGATAAACACCCAAGGAGTGCTGAAAGACGGATCGGCTTTTGGCATTCAGATAAAGCAGATATACACATCTCCCGTGTATTCTGACAGGGGCTACCTGTCCCTCTTCCTCAACATGCAGGGTCAATACCCGGTTATTGAGGTGCGCTTCTGGCAGCCTGAAGGTGAGGAAATGATAAGTTTTTCAGAATTTCAGAAAACATTTCAAGTAAAATAGCATCATTATGAAAAGAATTATGTTTTTTATTATCTGTAGCATCTGCACAGTTAATTATTTGTATTCCCAAGAAACAGCGTTGAACTTTAAGGATTTCAAGCCATCGGACGAGAATGTCAACCTGACCTATAACATGGTCAACTCCAAGCCAGGAGAAAGTTGGCCAGACAACAATGTTGGTGATAATCCCACCGCATTGATAAGGGTAAGTTTCGAGAACATTACCATTGAGGAGGCCGCAAGTATTGAGTTCAAGACCTCAAGTAATCTAAACATAGAGAGACAGGTCTTCTGGGAGGAGGATGTCTTCAACCGTAAATGGATATGGGTTGATTCTGGCGTAAGTGACGCTTTTATCGAGGCGACATGGCCAGGTGTTGGGAGTAGCAACAGGTTGCCTTTAAACAATTTAGCATCGAAAGGGATTTATGACATTACATTAATGAGCGAGAAATCACTGACTATCAATGTGAGAACTCTACCGTCTTCTGATGATGTGAGAGTGATGATAGATGGCAAAAGGTTTAATGCGAATGAGGACATTCCGAATATAAGGGTAGGTAAACATAACTTATCTATCAGCTATAAGGGATTGGAAAGAGTTAACGAGGAAATTAACGTCGCTGAAAACAGCGTCTCGTTTGGCAATCCTTACGACTTTAGGGAAAAGAAGACTGTGACTTTCACCAGTGACCCCAAAGGAGCGACACTCTTTGTGAACGGTGAGAATAAAGGCACAACCCCATTAAAGATGGAGTTGCCTTATGACAATTATAACATAGAAGCTAAACTTGGTCCTGGCGAAGAAGACCAATTGGCAATAATAGTTAATGAAATATCTCCAACAGAGATCAAACTTGAGCCCATCAAGAAAAAGACCTTTGAGGTTGTCGCCATGTATAATGGCAGCAAGGTGGATGCGGATTTCTATCTTGACGGCAAGGCACAAGAAGATAGAAGATTCTCATTGCCAATAGGTAAAACCTATTCGATGAATATGACTTATTTGGGTAATAGCTCAAAAAAACGCCTGAAGATAACGAATGAGATGAGCGAGGAACAGATTTTCACCATATCCGCACGCAACCAGATGGTTTGGCCTTGGCAAAGAGAATATGATGCCACACCTCTTGGATTCTCTATAGGATATGTGTCAAAGCAATTGGTTACAACAGGCGAGGGAGAGAAACTAAAGGAAAATGGTATATGGGATGACGGAGAAGGTAAGTCTCTGCATGGTATTCAAGTGGGTTTCCACGTCAACCCTTGCTTTTCTTACGGATTAGGTCTTTACACAGGCCTCTTCTATGAGTTCTATTTCTCATCAAAAGACAATTATGAATATAACAGATTCAAAGAGCACTGTCTGTATTTGCCGGCACATGTTTATTTCAGACTGCCGTTTGGCGAGAAAGTGGCATTGGCTATTCATGGTGGTTTAGGCTTTAATTATAGTATATATGGCGCATTCTCCGACAAAGATGACTATTATGAGGATTGGACTGATTTCTATGGAGAGCCTGCTTTTGCCAAACGATTCAACATGGCAGCTGAGATAGGTGTAAGTTTCAGGGTTGGCTCTGTGCAGATTAACGCTCAATATGCCAAGGGAATCACAGATCATGGCTCTTATTCAAGCTTCGGAGATTTCACAACGAGACAGAACAAACTCTCGATAAGCGCATCGTGGGTGTTTAGCAGCAATATGTAATAAATTTACACTTATGAAACAGGTAATAATATATATGGTACTCCTGTTAGCCTTGATACCGTCTGGGGTTGAGGCTCAGGATGCCTTTGACGAATTTAAAAGGAGAATTGACAGCGACTTCTCAAGATTCCAAAATGAGAAGAATAAAGAGTATGACGACTTTAGGAAAAAGATAAATGCGGAATACGCTGATTTCCTCAAGAAATCATGGGAGGAGTATAATAGCTTCAAAGGAATTCCAAAACCGAAAGATGAGCCTGTCCCTCCAGTGATATATGATGACAAAAAGCCTATAAAAGACAATCCAAAACCTTTTGATGAAATTATACCTGTTGTTGAGCCAGAGCCTCAGCCAACCCCTGTCGCTCCTATTGAAGACAGCCCGAAACCTGTTGTTGAATCACACGCTTTCTCTTTCTATCATACACCTATGTCTGTGAGGCTTGGCAACAGCCATCGCTTCACGTTAGCCAGCTGTAATGAGAAGTCTGTTGCTCAAGTTTGGAATGTCCTGTCAGGAAATAGATACAATGATGTTATTAATGATTGTTTGAAAATCAGGGTGCAATATCGTCTTTGCGACTGGGCGTATTTGGAAATGCTGAACGAGATGTCAACTTCTTTCTTCAAAGGGAGAAAGAATGAGGCAGTCTTGCTTGCAGCATTCATATACTGTCAGTCGGGTTACAAGATGAGATTAGCATACGCCGGTGAACGGTTATATATGCTATATGCGAGTAATTATGGCATTTATGATATGCCTTATTGGAACATTGGAGGCGTTGACTACTATGCGTATGATTGTAACAGTGAGCAACTTCATATTTGTAATGCCTCATTCCCTAATGAGAAGCCCTTGTCATTACAGATGACATCAGAACAGCTCTTCAGCTCTAATATATCGGAGAGTCGTAATCTGCAGTCAACGCGCTACAAGGATGTCAAAACCTCTGTCAGTGTCAACAAAAACCTGATAGATTTCTATAACAGCTATCCTACTGCTATGATAAACAATGATTTGGGCACGAGGTGGGCTATGTATGCCAACACACCATTGAGCAAGAATGCTCAGATGAGCTTGTATCCTTCACTGAAGAGTGCTGTCAGTAATAGTGGACAGTTAGATGCAGTAAACAAGTTGCTCAACTTTGTTCAGACAGCCTTTGAATACGAATATGATGATAAAGTGTGGGGGCACGACAGGGCTTTCTTTGCAGATGAGACATTGTTCTATCCCTATTGTGACTGTGAAGACCGGTCGATATTGTTTTCAAGGCTGGTTCGTGATTTATTAGGTCTTAAAGTTGTCTTGATGTATTATCCAGGACATTTGGCTGCGGCTGTCCATTTTACAGAAGAAGTGAAAGGTGACTATATTTTGCTGAATGGTGAAAAATATGTTGTATGTGACCCTACCTACATCGGTGCGCCAGTGGGGCGAACAATGCCAGATATGGACAATTCTTCTGCCACGGTAATATTACTGGATTAAGTATAGAACCGGTAGCAAAGCAGTTTGTAAATCTAATAGATATAGAGCTGATTGTGTCAGTCTCAACTCTGCTACGGGCTAATCTACAAAAAAATAGAAATGGAGACTCGAAAGCAAGCTTTCAGTCTCCATTTCCGTCCTCGTGATTCCGGCGGGATTCAAACCCACAACCTTTTGATCCGTAGTCAAATGCTCTATTCAGTTGAGCTACGGAACCGAGCCATTGTAAACGTTTAGGAGTGATTCCGGCGGGATTCAAACCCACAACCTTTTGATCCGTAGTCAAATGCTCTATTCAGTTGAGCTACGGAACCATTCCGTTTTGTTTAACGGCTGCAAATTTACATACTTTTTTTTAATTGGCAATGCTTATTCGCAGTTTTTTTAATCTTTTATTTCATCAATTCAATGCTACGCTTTATAAAAATACTCAATGCTTCACCCTTCAGCAAGCCGTTTTGCAACAGGGCTAGATCAATAAGCTGTTTCACTTGCTGGTTCTTGCTTGCATAGTCAGCATACACTGCATCTTTCTTTTTCTTCAGCTCGTCCCACTGCTTGTCAAGCTCTGAAACCTTATCTTTGTCGGTTTGTGGAATCTCATCACCTTTCTTTCCCTTTTGCTGGTCTTTCAGCTCGTTACGCTGCTTAGTCACCTCATCCATCTTTTGCTGGATAGGGGCAACATTGGCCTGACAGTTGGCTTCCTCGTCACTGATGATATCCTTCACCAACTTGTGGTCGCTGTTCAGTACTACATTATACATATCCGGCATCTCGCCATAGAAGCTCATGCCAGTCTGTATGTTGGCCATCTCCTTCATACGGCGCATGTATTCGCTTTGCGTAATGATGATAGGGGTATTGTTTTCACCCATTGCCTGTGTCATTACCTCAAACTCGGTTTTAGCCAACTTAGGCATCTGCATCTTAAAGATGGTGTTAATGGCTTCCAGCTGACTGCCGCTCAATGTATTGGCTTTCTTGTCTTCCTTCACAATCAAGTTGTCAATCACATCACTATCCACACGGGTGAAGCGGCATTTCTCCAATTTCTGCTCTAACATGCTCACTACGGCAATATCCAGCTGACCGTCCATCAACAGCACATTATAGCCCTTGCTGGCAGCAGCTTCAATAAAGCTGTACTGCTCGTCCTTATTGTTAGCATACAGATAGATCAGGTTGCCGTCCTTATCTGTTTGGTTGTCCTTGATTAAAGTCTTGTATTCATCGAATGTGTAGCTCTTTCCATCTGTATCGGTAAACAGGGCAAAGTCTTTCGCACGATCGTAGAAATCTTCCTGTGTCAGCATGCCATAATCAATGAAAATCTTCAGGTCATTCCATTTTTCCTCAAACTGTTTACGGTCTTTCTTGAAGATATCCTGCAAGCGGTCTGACACCTTCTTAGTGATATAGGTAGAAATCTTCTTCACGTTCGCATCGCTCTGCAAATAAGAACGAGAAACATTCAATGGAATGTCAGGCGAATCCAGTACGCCATGCAGTAAAGTCAAGAAATCGGGTACGATGCCTTCTACTGAATCTGTTACATACACCTGATTGCAATATAACTGGATCTTGTTCTTGTTCAGTTCTAAATTGCTCTTTACCTTCGGGAAATATAAGATACCCGTAAGGTTGAACGGATAATCCACATTCAGGTGAATCCAAAACAATGGCTCGTCGGACATAGGATAGAGTGACGAGTAGAACTTTTTATAATCCTCATCCTTCAACTCTGATGGGGTACGTGTCCAAAGAGGTGTGGTATCGTTGATGATATTGTTTTCCTTTGTCTCCACCTGCTTTCCATCTTTCCATTCCTTCTTTTTCCCAAATGCCACAGGTACAGGTAAGAAGCGGCAATACTTCTTCAGTAATCCTTCAATACGGCTTTGCTCGAGAAACTCCTTACAGTCGTCATCGATATACAATACAATGTCAGTACCGCGCCCCGGCTTGTCAGTTTCTTCCAGTGTAAACTCAGGACTACCATCGCAAGTCCATTTCACTGCTTGAGCCCCTTCTTTGCATGACCTAGTGATGATTTCCACCTTCTTGGCCACCATAAAGGCAGAGTAGAATCCTAATCCAAAGTGACCGATAATGGCGTTGGCGTCGTTCTTATACTTCTCCAGGAAGTCATTAGCGCCAGAGAAAGCTATCTGGTTGATATACTTATCAATTTCCTCAGCTGTCATACCAATACCACGATCAGAGACCGTAATGGTTTTCTTGTCCAACTTCACCTCCACGGTCAAGTCGCCCAACTCACCCTTGAAATCACCCATCGATGCCAGGGTCTTTATTTTCTGTGTTGCGTCAACTGCGTTAGAAACTAATTCGCGCAGGAAAATTTCATTCTCGCTATACAAAAACTTCTTGATAACGGGGAAAATGTTCTCGGTAGTTAC
Organism: Bacteroidaceae bacterium; assembly: GCA_017442855.1. Taxonomy (GTDB): domain Bacteria; phylum Bacteroidota; class Bacteroidia; order Bacteroidales; family Bacteroidaceae; genus Bacteroides. Next base: position 267,638 of record JAFSPM010000045.1, read on the forward strand.
ACCAATATTACCTTTTTGCATAATATTAAATTTTAAAATTATTTCTTTTTTCGTAGCACTCCCTTTAGCCTCTTCGAGGTATCTTCCCACAAGCGGGTGAGGAGTAGGGGCCTTACCATCTTTTATTGTCAAAAAAAATGCCAGCCCGGACGGACTGACATAATGACAAACCTTTACAGGTTTTGTCCATTTTTTCACGACTCGCCAAAACTCAAGCAAGCTTGGTTTTGCCCTCGCTGCTCCAAAAAGTGTCGTAAAAAGAGGTAATTACTTAGTGAAAGTAAGCTTATCAGCCTCCTTATCATACGTCACCGTAATCGTAGCGCCCTCGGGGATGTTATCGTTAATGATCAGTTCCGACAACTCATCCTCCAAGTAGTTCTGGATGGCACGTTTCAGTGGTCGTGCGCCAAACTGCACATCATAGCCTTTCTTACTTAAGTATTGCTTCACTTGATTATCAATAACCAACTTATAACCAATACTCTCTATACGCTTCTCCAAAGCCTCTAATTCCAGGTCCACAATCTGTAGGATAGCCTCTTCATTCAGCTGGTCGAAGGTGATAATCTCATCGATGCGGTTTAGGAACTCCGGTGCAAATTGCTTGTTCAGTGCCTTCTGGATCACATTGCGAGAATACTCTTTGTCATTAGCACGCTGACTTGCATTGAAGCCGATACCGCCACCGAACTCCTTCAGCTGACGGGTACCAATGTTCGAAGTCATAATCACTACCGTATTCTTAAAATCTACAGTTCTGCCAAAACTGTCAGTCAGTCTGCCTTCATCGAGCAACTGCAACAGGATGTTGAACACCTTTGGATGAGCTTTTTCTATCTCATCCAACAATACGATAGAGTAGGGCTTACGGCGTACTTTCTCAGTCAGTTGTCCACCCTCTTCATAGACTACATAGCCCGGAGGCGCACCTATCAGACGTGATACATTGAACTGATCGGTATATTCGCTCATATCTACACGGATCAAAGCATCGGTCGAGCCAAACATAAACTGCGCCAGTTGCTGTGCCAGATAGGTTTTACCCACACCTGTAGGACCTAAGAACAAGAAGGTGCCGATAGGGTGGTTAGGTTCTTTCAGTCCGATGCGGCTACGTAAGATAGCTTTCGTAATCTTGTTGATGGCATCGTCCTGTGCAATCACATGATGCTTCAGCTCCTCCTTCATGCCAGCCAGTCGAATGCCCTCCGACTGAGCCAGTTTTTGCACAGGAATTCCAGACATCATGGATACCACGTCAGCAATCATTTCTGCATCCACCTCTTTTCGGTTGCCCTTCATGCTCTTTTCCCATTCCACCTTCATGGCTTCCAGCTCTACAGACAACTCTTTCACCTTGTCACGGAAACTGGCAGCCAATTCGTAGTTCTGTTCTTTTACTGCCTCAGATTTCTGCTCAATGGCAGCAGCTATTTCTTTTTCCTTGTCCTCTATTTCAACCGGCACACTTACATTGGTTAGGTGTACACGAGAACCAGCTTCGTCCATAGCATCAATGGCCTTGTCAGGGAACTGACGGTCAGTGATATAACGATCGGTGAGCTTCACACAAGCCAACAATGCATCTTCGGTGTATGTCACGTTATGATGGTCCTCATATTTCACCTTGATATTCTGCAAGATCTGCAGCGTTTCTTCGGGGGTGGTAGGTTCTACTATTACTTTCTGGAAGCGGCGGTCAAGTGCCCCGTCTTTCTCGATGGTTTTCTTGAATTCGTCCACCGTTGTGGCACCGATGCACTGAATCTCACCCCTCGACAATGCAGGCTTCAGCATGTTGGCAGCATCCATCGAGCCCGATGCAGCACCAGCACCAATAATTGTATGGATTTCATCGATAAACAAGATGATGTCAGGATTGCTCTGCAGCTCCTTCATAATAGTACGCAGGCGTTCCTCAAACTGTCCGCGATACTTCGTGCCGGCCACCACAGCCGCCATGTCGAGCATCATCACACGCTTGTTGAACAGCATGCGCGACACCTTCTGTTGTACGATACGTATGGCCAATCCTTCCACAATGGCCGATTTACCCACACCAGGCTCACCTATTAGGATAGGATTGTTCTTCTTGCGGCGACTTAGGATCTGTGCCACACGCTCAATCTCCTTCTCTCTACCCACCACAGGATCCAGTTTGCCCTCAGCGGCAGCCTTGGTAATGTCGGTACCAAAATTGTTCAAAGCAGGTGTGTCTTTCTGTGTATGAGGAAATGATGCTGCTTGTTGTGTATATTTCTGATTGCCAGATGGGTTACTTGAGCTTTTCTTGAAGGTGTCTTCCTCTTCTTCGTCATCCAGGTCGTCATCTTCTGTGTAGCCCATACCATCTTGTGTGTTTGTCTGCTTCTTTTCCACCAGATTCAACGTCTTGCGGTAATCCAGTCCACAGTCAGCTAGCGTACTGGCAGCATCGGTGTTATTATCTTTCAGAATAGCCAGTAGCAGGTGTTCGCTATCCACCTGTTCGTTTTTCAGTAAGCGTGCCTCCAATAAACTGATGCGCATGATGCGCCCAGCCTCTGCATTCAATGGCAAGTCGGCGATAGCAGGTAGCCCCTCTACAGCACTTAGTTTCAGCGTTTCTTCCAAATGAATCTTCAGTTCCAGTAGGTCAACGTTTTGAATCTTTAGTAGCTCTATCGCTTTTCCATTCCTTTCACGCAAGATGCCCAGCAATAAATGCTCAGGAGCTATACTGCTGTTCTTTAGTCTGTTGGCTTCTTCCTTGCTGAAGTGTACAATGTTTGTTATTCTCTTAGAAAATCTGTTTTCCATTTATCTATAAATCTCTTCTCGGTTAAATCTTAATCCATTGCCTTGCAAAGATACGAAATTGTTTCATATCCCCACATGAATCTTACAAATAATGTGCCAAATTATTTTTTTGCCCCAAACGCTTTCGTATGTCACAAAAAAGTAGTAATTTTACACGGTTTTTTGTATAAAGCCTCAAAATAGACAATTAATAAAACAAAATGATCAATCAAGACAGAATTATAAAAGTCAACATCGAGGAGGAGATGAAGTCCTCATACATAGACTATTCCATGTCTGTGATAGTAGCTCGTGCCCTCCCGGATGTAAGAGACGGCTTCAAGCCTGTACATCGTAGAATCCTTTATGGTATGAAACAAGTTGGTAACACTTCCGACAAGGCGTATAAGAAATGCGCTCGTGTTGTAGGTGAGGTGCTTGGTAAATACCACCCACATGGCGACTCGTCCGTATATGGTGCTTTAGTGCGTATGGCACAGCCTTGGGCATTGCGCTACATGCTGGTTGACGGACAGGGTAACTTTGGCTCTGTTGACGGTGACGGACCGGCTGCTATGCGATATACCGAATGCCGTTTGCGTAAGTTGGGCGAGGAGATGATGCAGGACCTCGATAAGGATACCGTTGACATGCAGCCCAACTTCGACAACGAGGAGTTTGAGCCTACAGTCATGCCAACTCGCATACCTAACCTGTTGGTAAATGGCGCATCAGGTATTGCTGTAGGTATGGCCACTAATATGCCTACCCATAATTTGAGCGAGGTGATTGATGCTTGTGTGGCATACGTAGATAATAACGACATCACCGTCGATGAACTCATGCAGTATGTCAAGGGCCCCGACTTCCCTACAGGAGGTATCATCCTGGGTACCCAGGGCATCCGCGAGTCATACGAAACGGGTAGGGGTCGCATTGTTGTACGCGGCAAGGCAGATATTGAGACCGGCGCTACTCACGACAAGATCGTTATCAGCGAAATTCCTTACGGCGTCAACAAGGCCGAACTCATTAAATACATTGCTGACCTAGCGAACGACAAGAAGATTGAGGGCATTGCCAATGCTAACGATGAGAGCGATCGCGAGGGTATGCGAATCGTAATAGATGTTAAAAGGGATGCCAATGCCAATGTTTTGTTGAATAAATTATACAAGCTGACGCAGTTGCAGACCTCCTTCAGCGTTAACAATGTAGCATTGGTACACGGAAGGCCACGCCTGCTGACCCTGCGCGACATGATTAAATACTTCATCGAGCATCGTCACGAAGTGGTGATACGTCGTACTAAATTCGACCTGGCTAAGGCAAAAGAGAGGGCACATATCCTCGAAGGCCTGATTATTGCCAGCGACAATATCGATGAAGTGGTACATATCATCCGAGCAGCTAAGTCTCCTAACGATGCCATTGAAGGACTGATGAAGCGTTTCGAGTTGGATGAGGTTCAGGCAAAGGCCATTGTAGAGATGCGCTTACGCCAACTTACAGGTCTGATGCAGGATCAATTGCATGCTGAATATAAAGAGATTGAAGAAAAGATAGCGTTCTATGAATTGATTCTTTCTGACGAAGAGGTTTGCCGCAAGGTCATCAAGGATGAGTTGATAGAGGTTAAAGATAAATATGGTGATGAGCGCAAGACGGAGATCAGTATGATGGATGGTGACATCAATCCTGAGGACTACTATCCTGATGATGAAGTGGTGATTACTATCTCTCATCTGGGCTACATCAAGTGCACACCACTGCATGAGTTCCGTACACAGAACCGTGGCGGTGTTGGTTCAAAGGGCTCTAATACGCGCACCGAGGACTTCGTGGAGCATATTTACCCGGCTACGATGCATAACACCATGATGTTCTTTACCCAGAAAGGCCGTTGTTACTGGCTCAAGGTTTATCAGATTCCTATGGAGGGCAAGACCTCTAAGGGCCGTGCCATCCAGAACCTGCTGAACATCGAACCAGATGACAAGGTAACAGCATACCTGCGCGTGAAGAATCTGGCAGACGCTGAGTTCAACAACAGTCACTACGTGGTGTTCTGTACCAAGAATGGTATTATCAAGAAGACCAGTCTGACTGAGTACTCTCGTCCACGACAGAATGGCGTCAACGCCATCAATATTTTGGAAGGTGATAAGGTGATTGAGGTACGCCTTACTGACGGTGATAACGAGATCATCATGGCCAACAAGAACGGTCGTGCCATCCGATTCAACGAGACGCTGGTTCGTGCTATGGGCCGTACAGCTACTGGTGTGAAGGGTATGACGTTAGATGAAGACGGTCAGGACGAAGTAGTAGGTATGGTATGCGTGAAGGATTCTGAGAACGAAACCATCATGGTGGTATCAGAGCAGGGCTTCGGCAAGCGCTCAGATATTGAAGATTACCGCAAGACCAACCGTGGTGCCAAGGGTGTGAAGACCCTCAACATCACCGAGAAGACCGGTAAGCTGGTAACCATCAAGACGGTAACGGAAGAAAATGACCTGATGATCATCAACAAGTCGGGCATCACCATCCGCCTGAAGGTGGCTGATGTGAGAATCATGGGGCGAGCTACTCAGGGTGTAAAGCTCATCAACCTCGAGAAACGCAACGACGAGATAGGTTCTGTATGCAAGGTCATGTCAGAGTCAGAAGAAGAGGAGATTGAGCAGAGCGCTAATCAAATGGAAGATATCCAGCCTGAAAATCCTATGCAGGAAGACGAAGGAACTCAGACTGAATTATAAATAATGAATGAAAGTAATAATTAATTTAATTTATTTTTTGTCTATGAAGAAGTTATTTTTATCTATGGCTTTTGTTTTGGTAGCCGGCGGTGCTTTCGCACAGATGGACGCCGTTAAAAATGCTACCAAAGCAGGTAACAAGGGTGATTTTGCTACTGCAGAATCATTGATCCAACAGGCTCTGAACAATCCAGAGACTGCTAATCTGGCTGACACATGGTATGCAGCTGGTCAGATTCAACAGAAGAAAGGTGCTAAGCAGCTGGAAAACCAGATCAAGCGCCAAGGTTTTGACGAAGCAGCTATGTATGATGCAGCTCTGCAGATGACAAAGTACTTCCTGAAGGCAGACCAGTTGCCAGATCAGAAAGGCAAGATGAATGCTTTCACTTCTAAGATGGCTTCTGCTATCATGGCCGATAGAGGTAACCTCGTAAATGGTGGTGTGTCAGCTTATCGTTCTAATGAAGAGGCTGGTTATGCTAAGGCTTTAGACTTCTTTGGCACCTATGTTGACTTGGCAAATGCTCCTATGTTTAAGAACCAGGCTGCTGTCGTTAACGATACCTTGGTTCCCACCATTGCATACTATGCAACTTTGGTAGCAAACGAAGCTAAGAACTACGCTGCTGTTGAGAAATATGCTACTATTGCACAGGGCGATAAGGAGAATGGAGCTACTGCTGCTCAGCTGCTTGTAGAGGCTCTGAAGAAGCAGGAGAAAACCGATCAGATGCTGAACGTATTGAAGGAAGCCCTCAACAAATACCCAACCAACCAGGGTCTGTTCGCTAATATGATTGACTACTATAGCTCACAGGAGAAGTACGACGAGGCTTTGGCATTTGCTGACCAGCAGATTGCTAAGGATCCTAGCAACTATTTCTTCTACTATGTAAAAGGCTTTGTTTATTCTCTGACTAAGGATTATGACAATGCCATTGAACAGTACAAGAATTGCATCAGCAAGAAAGAAGACTATGCAGAGGCTTATCACGACTTAGGCAACTTGTATGAGATCAAGGCTCAGGAGTTCTCTGAGACAGCTTCAGCTAATCCTAACGATCCTAAGTTTGAGGAAGATGCTAAGACTCTGCGTGGTTTCTACGAGCAGGCACGTCCTTACTACGAGAAGGCTCGTCAGCTGGCTCCTGATAATGTAAGTCTGTGGAAGCAGGGCTTGGGCCGTGTTTACTACAACCTGCAGATGGAGAAAGAGTATGAGGAAGTAATGCAGGCTTATTAATAGCCGAATCACCGCAATATTGCGGTCAAACAATAATATGGGAACCCTGGAAGCACACACTTTTGGGGTTCCCATATTAATAATGAAGAATTCTTATTTTTAATATGGTACGGAAACTACTTATTTTATTTTTGCTGTTAGCCATCCCGTTTAGCTTTATCTTTTCACAGAACGACGTTTTGAAACAAGCCAAGGCCACATTCAAGAAAGGCGATGTGAAAGAGTTGCAGAAGATGGTGGACAAGATCATTGTTGATCCATCTACCAAGAACGACCCAGACACCTGGTATGTATCGGGCAGGGTACAGCAAAGAAAAGCCGAACAGCAGATGGAGAAAGCCTATCTGCGCAAGCCCTACGACACACTCACTATTTACAACAGCGTGCTCAATATGACGCAATATTTTCTGCGTTGCGACTCGCTGGCACAACTCGAAACAAAACCAGGCAAAATTAATAAATACCGTAAAGACATGCAGCAATCCATTTTAGCAGACAAAGGCAACCTGCTGAATGGAGGTATCTATTATTACAACCATGCCACGGAGGGTGACACTGTGAACTTGTCCAAGGCACGTGATTTCTTTGGCACCTATGTCGATGCTACCATGAGCGATATGTTCGCCCTCGACAACCTTTTGCCACGTGATTCTGTATTCTCACAGGTGGCCTATTATGCTAGTTTGGCAGCAGTGCGTATCGGCGACTATCCCAGTGTGCTGAAATATGCGCCTTATGCTGAAGATGATGCTACAGTTGGGCAGTACGCTATGGAGTTTTTGGCACAGGCCTATAAGCAAAACGGAAACACTACGGCTTGGATTGAAACCCTAAAGCGTGCTATAGAGAAACATCCGCAAGATGACTATTTCTTTGCCAACCTTATAGACTATTATGGTAGTCAGGACAAATACGACGAGGCTTTGGAGTTCGCTAACGGGATGTTGGCGAAAGCCCCTGGTAATTATTATTACCTTTTCGTCAAGGGTTTCCTTTATCACAGCATGAAACGCTACAACGATGCTTTGGCCTACTATAAGCGTTCCATCAAGGCCAATCCAGATTATGCCGAGGCCTACAGCAATGTCGGACTGGTATATTGTCTGCAAGCGCAGGATTTCTCTCAGGAAGCGGTGACCGATATTAAAGACCCTCGCTATCCCGTTGATCAGGCACAACTCAAGTCATACTACGAAAATGCCCTGCCATACTACGAGAAGGCGCGCGAGCTCAAGCCCAATGACCGTACCCTTTGGCTTAACGGCCTTCATCGTGTGTATTACAATCTCAGTATGGGGGATAAGTTTAACGAGATTGATGCATTAATCAACAACCAGTAATTCTTTAGAAGACAATACCTGTTTTTTTTCTCAGAACTCAAATCCTAGATTCAAATAGAAATAGGTTTTCTTGGTGTGGTTGCTATAACCCAGTGTGGCTCCAACAGGACCAAACATGGTGTTATAGTAATAAGCTATCTGCGCGCCAAAAAGCGTCTTGTTGTCAAACAGGTTCTTCAGCTTATCAGCTTGCTGGCCTCCAGCCACACGCAGCAAAAAGTAGTGGTGGTTGCCAATACGCTCTTGCGCCTGCAACTGTGCCGCCATAAAATGACGGTTCAGATACTCCAAATGTCCTATTCCAGCAAAAGGCATCTGCTGCTCCACATAATGACCGAACCATTCGCCACCGACAGTGTTGCCAAACACAGCAGGCACCACATCGCCGAAAAGCAGTCGTCCATAGAGCATCGGCTGCAAGGTGAAACGCTTCGTCAAAGCAAACGATATACGCCAATTGGCATTCACTTCATTCATACCTGGTTTCCGACCCAGCTTGTTGCCGTCAGCATCACGCACGTTCAGTTTGGCAAAGTCGTTGGTCACATAGGCATATTCAGCCTTGAAGCGGGCACCACGAGTAGGGAAGTACCAATTGTCCTCACTGTTGTAGGTTATACGGGCACGGTAACTGAAGAAGTGCTCGTTCTTGAGTGTTATCTGCTTTGATTGGTCAGAACCTAACTTGCTGCGATAGTGCATATAGTCCCAACGCAAACCCATCTGGATGTTAAAGTTGCGCAGGTCGAAGTTGAGGGGCAGAAACTCAGCCTGCATCTGGTTGTATTGGATGTTGTAATCCCTTTTGCCTTGCATATACACGTCCACATCCTTGCGATAGAAAGTATAGCTCAGGGCGGGGCGGGTGAAACTGCGTGGATGCACAGTAATCTCGGCACGGGTCATGATGTTCTTGCCCAATCGTACAGTAACATCCGTATTGACAGGCATGGAAGTGTTCAATGGGATATCAAGCCCCAACTGCAATGCAGCATATTCCTCGGTGTCAAAGCGAATACCAGCATGCAGTTGCAAAGTCTTTCGGTTGCCCGCAGAAAGCACCACACGCATCCCATCGCCATCAGGCTCCATCCTGCACTCGGCGGTTTGGTAAAACAGATCCACACGCATGGTGGTAGTCAGTTGCTGCTCCAGTTCGGCATCAATGCTGTCTGTTTTGTTCAGGTGGAACTTCTGACGCAGGTAACGCTCAGCTTGAGGTGTCATATTCTCGAAGGTAAAGCCTGTCACATAACGCTTTTCGGTCAGTACCTGCGGGCGCAGCGGATAGTATTTTTTTGGACGGAATGAATCGTCAATGCCGATGCGTTTCTTCAGGGCCATGATGTCATCCCAGTGTTGTCTTGCAATCTCCTCGCCACGCATGATAAGCGTATCAATGGCGGTAGCCGAGAAACTGGCCGTGCTATAACCCCTTGTATCTACTTGTAGGTGCAGGTCGGTTATCTCGAGGTTCTCTTCTACCTTGTTCTTACAGTTGATGTCGATAATTTGGTTGAGGATGCTCATCGTACCTTCCAGGTCGTCAGCCACTTTCGGGTCGGTTTGTACAGTCACGCCAATGATGATGTCAGCCCCCATCTCACGAGCCAAATCGGCAGGATAGTTGTTCTTCAAACCGCCATCCACCAGCACCATATCGCCTAATCTCACAGGCGAGAAAGCTGCAGGAATGGACATAGAGGCACGCATGGCCTGCGGCAAACGTCCGCTGTGGAAATCCACCTCGCTATTGTCGATGATATTGGTAGCCACACAAGCAAAAGGAATGCGCAAGTCTTTTGAAAAATCAAGTGAGTCAGTATAGCCTGTACAGAGCCTTTGGAACAGCTCCGCTAAGTTCTTGCCCTTGATCAGTCCGCCGGCATTCTCAGCACGCTTGCCAATGGCCATGCCAGTAGAAATGATATATGTATTCTGCTTCTTGCGGTCGTCAATGCTCTGGTTACGCATATTTTCCTTATCGGTAATGACATAGCTCCAGTCCTGCATCCTTACAATTGAGTCGAGCGAGTTGGCATTATAGCCTATGGCATATAGTCCGCCTACGATGCTACCCATAGACGTACCCGTGATGACATCAACAGGAATGCCGGCTTCCTCCAGTACCTTCAATACGCCGATATGAGCCATGCCCTTGGCACCACCGCCACTCAGCACAACGCCTACTTTTTTTCGTTCACTCCGTGTCTGTTCGTTTTCTGCATTCAGGGTGCCACACATCAGTACAGCCACCAGTATCAACCATAGTTTTTTCATTGTTTAGCGGTATTGTTGATAATTTAGTATGCTGCCAGTTCACTGTAGAAATTGCTTACTTGCTCTTTCATTTCATCATGGGTAGTATCATAGCATTCTGCAAGTAGGGGCACCAGTTCATCCTGTGTTTTGCCCTCCATATAAGCCCTTAGTATATCAGTGCCTAGCTTGTTCAGCGACATCACCTTCTTCACCTTGAGTGTATCTTTCTCCTTGAATACCACCACAAAATGGTCAGCTAATTCAGCAATCTCAACTTTATATTTCATATCTTTATAATTATTATTCTCCGCTAAGGTACTACAATTCGTGTATTCTGCAAAAAATGATGTTTTATTTTTATAATAATGCCTCTTTTCCGCCCATTTTTAAAGGAATGCCTTCCACAGATTGTCGCAGTATCTGTTACGTGTCGTTCCAAAGCCTCCTATGAGTCATCGCAGTATCTCCTATGGGGGTATGGCAGATACTGCGACGGGTGATAGCAGATACTGCGGCGAGTGGTAGGAAGCTTTCCGTCACCTGATAGCAAGCTTTACTGTCACTCATAGCTAGTTTTCCGACGACTGAAAGCAGGCATTATACACTTTATCGATGAAAAATGGGTATGGTTTAATAAAGTGAGGGTATATAAATGATACTATTTTTTTTGTAATGCCAATTTTAATTCATTATCTTTGCCAGAAGAATAAACTATAGGATTCATATAAATATTGTGATGGACGTAATAGAGTTAATGAATCGTGATAAGTTTGCAGCGAATGCGGGTTGCAAGATAACCGATGTGGATGAACGACATGCAGTGGCTGAGATGACGGTGACGTCTGAGCACCTGAATGGCGGTGGTGTTTGTCAGGGTGGAGCGCTTTTTACACTGGGTGATCTGGCCATTGCTGCCTTGGTGAATAGTGGCGGGCGACTAACTTTTGGCATCAGTAATAACATTACATTTGTTTCAAGTGCCAATGTGGGTGATCATCTTCGAGCTGAAGCGGTATGGGTGGCTGACCATCATAAAATTCCTTCTGCAGAGGCAAGGGTGACGAATCAAGAAGGGCGCCTAATCTGTCATATTACTGGAATGGGGTATAGAAAGACAACATGAAAAGCGCATTTTTATTTGCTTTTGTCTTTGACATCCCTTATCTTTGCATCCGCTTAACTTGATTGCGGCAGTAGCTCAGTTGGCAGAGCGTTGGCTTCCCAAGCCGAAGGTCGCGGGTTCGAACCCCGTTTGCCGCTCCTATGTGATGCACTTCTTTATGAAAAGGAGTGCATCTTTTTTTTGTGATTTCATAAATAGATTGTATCTTTACGCAGAAATCTACCTATAAAGAATAGTGATTAGGATGAATATCAAACGACTGATGGTGATAGCTGCCCTGTGTGTGACGCAGATGATGAGTGCACAAACGGTGGGGAATAACGAGCAGAATACGGACGGCATTTTCGCTCAGGTAGAGATGAGGATGCGCTATTTGTTGCAGCAGACGGAACAACTGCGGAAGGTTACTCCTGACAAGGGGAAACTGATGCCTCGTAGTGTGGAGAAGGACGGGAGCCTGAGGTTGGTGAACATTGGCGACTGGTGTTCAGGATTCTTCGCTGGTGAGCTATGGATGATGTACCGCTATACGAATGATGCTTTCTGGCGCGAACGGGCGGTGTCGAACACATGGAAGTTGGAGGACAATAAATGGAACGCCAGCAGTCATGACCTGGGCTTTATGATGTATAACGCTTTCGGTAAGGCGTGGGAGGTGACTAACGAACAGTCATATAGAGATGTAGTGGTACAGGCGGCCAAGACATTGGCAACTCGTTTTGACGAGAAGGTGGGATGCATCCGTTCGTGGAGCTGGGGCACACCTGAGCGATGGCAATATGCTGTGATCATTGATAATATGATGAATCTGGAGCTGCTGTTTGAGGCTTCGCGACTGACGGGTGATGAGCAATACCGTAACATAGCCGTGAGTCATGCAAATGTGACGATGCGTAATCATTTCCGTGAGGATGGGGCGTCGTATCATGTAGTGGATTATAACCCACAGGCCGGCAGTGTAATTAAACGTATCACCCATCAAGGACTGTTCGACGAGTCGGTGTGGAGCAGGGGACAGGCGTGGGGCTTGTATGGCTACACGATGTGCTACAGATATACACAGGACAAGGCTTATCTGGAACAGGCGTGCAAGATTGCGAAGTTCTGGTTCTCCCAAAGACTGTTGCCTGATGACCTGATACCTTATTGGGATATGCGAGATCCTGCTATTCCGAATGCTCCTCGTGATGCATCAGCTGCTGCTATCATTGCCTCGGCACTGTATGAGTTGGCGGATTATGTGGAAAGTCCGGAAGCGGCCGAATACCACCGTTTGGCTGATAAGATCGTGGATTCGTTGAGTAATGACTATCTGACTGAGCCCCAGGATAAACAAGGATTCTTGTTGCTGCATTCTACGGGCAACTATCCTGCAAACGATGAGATAGATGTGCCTATCATCTATGCTGATTACTATTATTTGGAAGCGCTGTTGAGAAGGGCTGGAATAAAAATGAATAAACAATAAAACATATAACAATGGAAAACAAGGAAAAGAAAGCTATTAGCCGACGCCGATTCTTAGGCTTAATGGGAGCTGGGGCAGCAGCCGCTGGTGCTATGACAATGACGGGGTGCGGCAACAAACAGAATGCGATGTATGATCCTGCGGGACATCACTCTACTCCTGTGCCTGGAGCCGACCAGATGACGTATCGTTCATGGCCTAATCTGGACAACGACCGCATTTCGTTGTTGGGCTACGGATGTATGCGTTGGCCAATGATCAATGATGCTGACGGTAGACCACAAGCCGTTGATCAGGAGCGTGTGAATGAGCTGATTGACTATGCTATGGCTCATGGTGTTAATTATTACGATACATCACCTGCGTATTGCATGGGTCTTTCGGAAAAGGCCACTGGTGATGCACTGAAGAAATATCCGCGTGAGTCATATTACATCGCTACGAAGTTGTCGAACTTTGACCCAAGAACGCATAGTTATGAAGGGTCTAAGTTGATGTATGAGAACTCTTTCAAGGAACTCTCGACCGACTATATAGACTACTACTTGTTGCATGTGATGGGACAAGGTGGTTTGGCTATGTCAAAGCGTCGTTTCTTTGAGAATGGCATGTATGATTTTCTGCTCAAAGAGAAGGAGGCGGGTAGAATTCGTCATCTGGGCTATTCTTTCCATGGTGATCAGGAGACGTTTGACTGGACAATGGAGGAACATGACAAGGGTAATTTCCATTGGGACTTTGTGCAGATTCAGATGAATTACCTGGATTGGCATCATGCTGTTGGGGCATCGATGACAGCAGAGTATATGTATACTGAACTAACCAAACGCGACATTCCTGTGGTGATTATGGAGCCGTTGCTGGGTGGTCGTTTGGCGAATATACCTAATCATTTGGTGGCACGACTGAAACAGGCTGAGCCTGAGAATAGTGTGGCATCGTGGGCTTTCCGTTTCTGTGGCTCACATACCAATGTGTATTGTGCTTTGAGTGGTATGACGTATATGGAGAACCTACAGGATAATATCCGTAGTTTTGCTCCGTTGAAGGAGTTGACGGATGAGGAGAAGGAGTTCCTGTATGTGACGGCTGACTTGATGCAGGACTATCCTACAGTGCCTTGCAACCAGTGCAACTATTGCATGCCTTGTCCTTATGGATTAGATATTCCAGGTATCTTGACACACTACAACAAGTGTGTGAATCAGGGATATCTGCCAGAATCTCAGCAGGACGCTAACTATCGTGAGGCGCGTCAGGCGTTCCTCGTGGGGTATGATCGTACGGTGCCAAGAATGCGACAGGCTTCGCATTGTACAAATTGCAATCAGTGCTCGCCGCATTGTCCGCAAATGATTAACATTCCTGACTGGATGAATAGGATAGACGATTTTGTTGAGAAACTCAAGCAAAATACATTGTAACAGCAATTCCCCCGCGGCACGGGGGAATTTGCATGAATATGCATAGACGATTTTGTTGAAAAACTCAAGCAAAATACATTGTAAAAGAAAAAGGCTGCAGAAATGCAGCCTTTGTTTTAATTGCGGAATACTAAGCCTTCGCCAAACGAATCGACTATGATTGGCTTAGTGCGATCAATTTCTTCGCCAAGAAGCTTGCGAGAGAGTTCGTTGAGCATGTAGTCCTGGATGGCACGTTTCACAGGACGAGCTCCGAACTCAGGATCGTAGCCTACATCAGCTAAGTAGTTGAGCGCATCGTCGGTAACCTCGAGCTCTACGCCATTGTCATGCAGCATACGCTTGACATTGTTCAACTGCAGGTTGACAATCTGTCGTATCTCGCTCTCGTTGAGCGGGGTAAACATGATGGTGTCGTCGATACGGTTGAGGAACTCAGGACGTATCTGCTTCTTCAGCATCTCCATGACGTTACGTTTGGTCTCGGCCAGCAGCTGTTGTTTATTGCTTTCGTTGAGTTGCGCCATCTGACTTTGGATATAGCTACTACCCATGTTGGAAGTCATGATGATGATGGTGTTCTTGAAGTTGACCGTACGACCTTTGTTATCGGTCAGGCGTCCATCGTCCAATACCTGTAACAGGATGTTGAACACATCTGGATGCGCTTTCTCAATCTCGTCGAACAACACAACAGAGTAGGGCTTGTGGCGAACGGCCTCGGTAAGCTGACCACCTTCTTCATATCCTACGTAGCCCGGAGGCGCTCCGACAAGGCGAGATACAGTGAATTTCTCCTGATACTCACTCATATCAATACGCGTCATCATGCTCTCGTCGTCAAACAGGAACTCTGCCAACGCCTTTGCCAACTCGGTTTTACCGACACCTGTGGTTCCCAAGAACAGGAACGAGCCAATAGGTCGCTTCGGATCTTGTAAGCCTGCACGACTACGACGCACAGCATCGGAGATGGCCTTGATGGCTTCGTCCTGACCGATGACACGCTTATGCAGTTCTTCTTCGAGATGTAGCAGTTTCTCACGCTCGCTCTGCATCATCTTGCTTACAGGAATGCCTGTCCAACGAGCCACCACCTCGGCTATATCTTCATCATCCACTTCCTCCTTAATCATAGCCTTATCGCCCTGTAACTCGTGTAGTTTGCGCTGGGTATCTTCAATTTCCTGATTTAGGTTCTGTAACTTGCCATAACGAATCTCAGCCACCTTGCCATAGTCGCCTTCACGTTCTGCACGCTCGGCCTCAAACTTAAGACTTTCGATTTCCACCTTATTTTGCTGGATCTTATTGACCAACGTCTTCTCGTTTTGCCACTTAGCCTTGTACTGA
The DNA here is from genome assembly GCA_017442855.1 of Bacteroidaceae bacterium. Classification (GTDB taxonomy): domain Bacteria; phylum Bacteroidota; class Bacteroidia; order Bacteroidales; family Bacteroidaceae; genus Bacteroides. The sequence goes on from JAFSPM010000045.1 coordinate 283,400, forward strand.
CTTTCCTGTTCCTTGAGCTCCGCCAATTCTTTGCCAATCTGCTCAAGTTTAGGTTCATCGTTTTCACGCTTGATGGCCTCACGCTCAATCTCTAACTGTTTGATTTTACGGGTTATTTCATCCAGCTCTTCAGGCACTGAGTCAATCTCCATACGCAACTTAGCTGCTGCTTCGTCCATCAGATCGATAGCCTTATCAGGTAAGAAACGATCGGTGATATAACGGTTGCTCAGCTCTACGGCCGCAATGATGGCATCATCCTTGATTCGCACATGATGATGGTTTTCGTAACGCTCCTTCAAGCCTCTTAATATAGATATGGTGTCGAGCGTGCTTGGTTCGTCCACCATCACTACCTGGAAACGTCGTTCCAGTGCTTTGTCTTTCTCGAAATACTTCTGGTATTCGTCAAGGGTAGTGGCACCGATGCTACGCAACTCACCACGGGCCAATGCAGGCTTCAGGATATTGGCTGCATCCATAGCGCCTTCGCTCTTGCCGGCACCCACCAATGTATGTATCTCATCGATGAACAAGATAATGTTGCCTCCCGACTTCGTCACTTCGTTGATGACTGCTTTCAGTCGTTCCTCAAACTCGCCCTTGTACTTGGCTCCAGCAATCAATGCACCCATGTCGAGTGAATATACCTGCTTGTTTTTCAGATTTTCTGGTACGTCGCCTCTCAAGATACGATGTGCCAAACCCTCTACGATGGCCGTCTTACCAGTACCAGGTTCGCCAATCAGGATAGGGTTGTTCTTGGTGCGTCGGCTCAAGATCTGCAGTACACGACGAATCTCATCATCTCGTCCAATCACAGGGTCGAGCTTGCCGCTTCGAGCAGCCTCGTTCAGATTGATAGCATATTTGTCTAGGGCCTGGTAGGTGTCTTCAGACGATTGTGAGTTGACTTTCTGTCCCTTACGCAGTTCGTCGATGGCGCTGGCCAGTTCTTTCTCAGTCATGCCATTATCCTTCAGTATGGTAGAAGCAGTGCTGTTCACCTTGAGCAAAGCCATCAAGATCGGTTCGATGGAAACAAACTCATCGCCCATCTTCTTGGAAATGTCCTCGGCCTGTTGCAACACACTATTGGCCTCACGGCTCAAGTAAGGTTCGCCTCCCTGTACCTTAGGCAGCTTGCTGATTTCCTGATCAAGACGCATGGAAACCTGATGCTCGTTCATGCCCAACTTCTGAAAGACGAACTTCATGATATTCTCTCCAGTTTGCATCACACCTTTGAGTAGATGCACTGGCTCGATGGTCTGCTGTCCCTGGCGTTCTACCAGATTCACAGCCTCTTGCACAGCCTCCTGTGCTTTAATTGTATAATTCTTGAAATTCATATCTGATTCTCCTTTCTTCGTTAGTTTATTCGTGTTAGTTTTTCACCCTTAGCGGCGCAAATTGCTTGCCAACTGACACGTTCAGCCAAAATGACTGAACTGGCTGTTGTGAGAGCGACAAATTGTCGGTGTTGACCTTACTGTTTATCGGCAAAAAAAAGAGGTTGTCATTAAAGATATTTAAGGAAATTGTTTTGACCTAATGATAGATTATCACTATTTTTGTACTGATAAATTAATTTATTAGTTTCTATTAGAAGAAAGGATTTTAAATTTAATACAAAAGAATGAAAACTATTTATGATTACACCGTGAAGGACAGGAAAGGCCGTGATGTTTCTTTAAAGGAATATGCTGGCGAAGTGATTCTGATTGTGAATACCGCTACTCGTTGCGGGTTTACGCCTCAATATACCGAGTTGGAACAGATTTACGAAAAATACCGCAGTCAGGGTTTTAATATCCTCGACTTCCCCTGCAACCAATTTGGTCAGCAAGCTCCCGGTACCGCTGAAGAAATTCACGAATTCTGCCAGTTGAACTATGCTACCAAGTTCCCACAATTTAAGAAAGTGGATGTGAATGGCGACAGGGCATCTCCCTTGTTTACTTTCCTGAAAAGTCAGAAACCTTTCGGTGGTTTTGACATGAATCATCCCATTGCGAAAATTCTCGATGAGATGTTGTCAAAAGCTGATCCTGAATATAAAAACTCTCCTGACATAAAGTGGAACTTTACCAAGTTTTTGATTGATAAGAAGGGAATGGTAAAGTCTCGCTTTGAACCTACCGACAGTATGGAGGAGGTAGCAAAACAGATTGAAGCAATACTCTAATAGCTGCATTTTTGCAGCTATTTTTTTTCTTAACAGCCGTTCCGCCTTTTAGTAAACCCGAGTTGGGAATAGGGTATTTCTTAGGTTTAAGCCGGGCTGTGTCGACAAAATAAATGAACTTGGAATTTTGATTAACGAAAGGACTATGAAAAAAGTAAGTTGGATAGTGGGCGCTTGTTTGCTGATGGTGCTGGGTTGCTCGGCAGGAAAGCAGACGGCTACAGAGACACATGTACCTGCATCGGATGCAAGGATTCAGTATGTAGGCAGGGTGAACAAACAACAGCCGGATGTGATAAAGTTTACGTATCCTGGCGTGCAGATTATTGCTGGCTTTGAGGGAACCTCTGTACGAATGGTAGCCAAACCAAAGAGTGCTTTCTATGTGGCGCAGATTGATGACCAAGAGCCGTTTAAGGTGGATTTCTTCAATCAGGAAGACAGTGTTTTGTTGTTGGCTGAAGGATTGTCTGAGGGCAAGCATACGGTGAAGCTGATGCATATTACGGAGGGGTATGACCTGAAGCCCGAGTTCTATGGCTTTATCCTCGACCCTGGGAAAGACCTGACGGAAGCGCCTGTTTTGCCCCAACGCAAAATAGAGTTTATAGGCAACTCAATTACCTGTGGCTATGGGGTAGAGGCCACCGAAGCAACAGATCCTTTCAATTACTACACTGAGAACCATTACCTAAGCTTTGCAGCGCTGACAGCAAAGGCTTTAGAGGCTCAACACTTGGTGGTAGCAAGAAGTGGCATAGGTATCTTCCGTAATTATAACGGTCCGTATGACGGCAAGCCTGAAACGGCGATGCCTGCTTTGTACAAATACACCAACTACAACGACACCACCGAGGTATGGGACTATCGTCAATATACGCCTGATGTGGTTTGTATCAATCTGGGTACCAATGATACATCAGCGGGAAAATATAACAAGATCAAGTTGCGTGAGGCATATATTGCTTTCTTGCAGACTTTACGAAACCGTTATCCGCAGGCCAAGATAGTGCTGATGAGTGGCTGTATGCTGACAGGTCAACGTATGCAGGATGTAGAGGATGCGCAAAATGCTGCGGTAGCCGAGCTCAATAAGAAAGGCGACAAAGAGGTATATCGATTTACCTTCCCAGCACAGGACGGCAGTTTGGGCTATGGAGCTAATTATCACCCCTCCATACAGCAACAAGCGAAGATGGCCAGCGAGCTGACGCCTTTCCTGCGAGAGTTGATGGGGTGGTGATAATTAGCTGTTTCTTGGTCTGAATGTTTCGTTAAACCAGTTTGTGGATGATAAGACCCGAACGCAGTTTGGGCTCAAACCAAGTAGTCTTTGGAGGCATGATGTTGCCGCTGTCGGCAATGTCCATCAGTTGTTTCATGCTTACAGGATAAAGCGCCAGAGCCACCTTCATCTCACCACTGTCAACACGACGCTTCAGTTCGCCGAGACCACGGATGCCACCTACGAAATCGATGCGCTTGTCGGAACGAAGGTCTTTGATGCCCAGTATCTTATCCAATATCAGATTAGAGGAGATAGTTACATCCAACACACCAATAGGATCGTTGTCGTTATAGGTACCTGGCTTGGCCGTGAGACTATACCATTTACCTCCTAAATAGAGTGAGAAGTTGTGCAAGCGAGCAGGCTTGTAGATTTCTGTACCTACTTCCTGAATATCGAAATTCTCCTTCAAGGCATTAAGAAACTCAGCTTCAGTCAAACCATTCAAGTCCTTCACCACACGGTTGTAGTCGATGATGGTTAGTTGTGATGCAGGGAAAGCTACCGCCATAAAGTAGTTGTATTCCTCATCACCCTTGTGATGTGGGTTCTGCTTGGCCTTCTCGGCACCTACGAGGGCAGCTGCCGCACTGCGATGATGACCATCGGCAATGTAGAGATATGGAATCTGCGCAAAAGCCTTGGTAATGGCATCGATGTCGGCACGCTGGTCAATGATCCAAAACTTATGTCCGAAACCATCGCCAGGAGCGATAAAGTCATATACAGGCTTGTTGGTTGTATATTTTGCTACGATGGCATCCAGTTGCGCATTATCAGGATAAGCGAAGAACACAGGCTCAATGTTGGCATTGTTCACACGCACATGTTTCATACGGTCTTCCTCTTTATCGCGGCGAGTCAGCTCATGCTTCTTGATGATGCCGTTCATATAGTCAGGCACGTAAGCACCTATCACCAATCCATATTGTGTCTTGCCGTTCATGGTCTGGGCATAGATGTAGTAGTTCTCTTGCTCATCCTGCACCAGCCAACCTTTGTCCTGGAACTTTTGGAAATTCTCAGCTGCCTTCTGGTAAACGCGAGGGTCGTGCTCATCAGTGCCAGGCTCGAAGTCAATCTCCGGTTTGATGATGTGATACAGTGATTTCTCGTTGCCTTCAGCCTCCTTACGTGCTTCTTCGGAGTTCAATACGTCGTAAGGTCTTGATGCAACCTGCTCTACAAGAGCCTGTGGTGGGCGGATGCCCTTAAATGGTTTTACTGTTGCCATAATTACATTCAGATTATTATTCAGAACTGCAAATTTACAAAACCCTTTTCGGATTAGAAAGGATATTGGCAATATATTTTCTAAATCAAGGTGGATGGAAACTTTTCAACGTGTATTCTTTGTTATTAAAGAAATAAGGTGTATCTTTGCGCCTTGTTAATAAAGTAAACTGCTAAAATAAGGATATAATGAGTAAGAATTTTGCTGAATATACAGGCTTCAACTTGTCGGAAATCAACAAGGAAGTGTTGGCTCAGTGGGAGAAAAACCACATCTTCGAGAAGAGCATGACGGAACGTGAAGGTTGTCCTTCATACGTGTTCTACGAGGGTCCTCCATCAGCTAACGGTATGCCTGGTATCCATCACGTGATGGCACGCTCCATCAAGGATGTGTTCTGCCGTTTCAAGACGATGAAGGGTTACCAAGTGAAACGTAAGGCAGGATGGGATACACACGGACTACCTGTAGAGCTGGGTGTGGAGAAAGCACTGGGCATCACCAAGGAAGATATTGGCAAAACCATTACCGTAAAGGAGTATAATGCTGCCTGTAGGAAGGATGTGATGAAGTTTACCAAGGAGTGGACCGATCTGACACACAAGATGGGCTACTGGGTAGATACCGACAATCCTTATATCACTTACGACAATCGCTATATCGAGACCCTTTGGTGGCTGTTGGCACAGTTGCATAAGAAAGGTCTGCTCTATAAAGGTTATACTATTCAACCTTATTCCCCAGCTGCTGGTACTGGTTTGAGCTCACACGAGTTGAACCTACCGGGTTGCTATCGCGATGTGAAAGATACCACCGTAGTGGCCCAGTTTAAGATGCTGGATCCTAAGCCTGAAATGGCGGAGTGGGGTACTCCTGTATTCATCGCATGGACAACTACTCCATGGACATTGCCTTCAAATACTGCTCTCTGCGTGGGTCCAAAGATCGACTATGTGGCTGTGCAGAGCTATAACAGTTATACTGGAGAACCTATCACGGCCGTTTTGGCTAAGGCGCTGCTCTATACCCACTTCAATCAGAAAGGTGAGAATATGCCGCTGAAGGACTATCAGAAGGGCGACAAAGTGGTGCCTTTCAAAGTAGTGGGCGAGTATAAGGGTACTGACTTGCTGGGCATGAAGTACGAGCAGTTGCTCAAGTTTGTGAAGCCTGTGGAGGTGGATACTGAGGGCAAGTGGCACGAGGCCGCTGATAAGGCTTTCAGAGTGATTCCTGGCGACTATGTGACTACCGAAGATGGTACTGGTATCGTTCATATCGCTCCTACCTTTGGTGCCGATGATGCTTTTGTGGCTCGCAATGCTGGCATTCCTCCTATCTTCATGTACACCAAGAAAGGCGAATATCGTCCAATGGTGGATCTGACGGGTAAGTTCTTCGATACGGCTGATTTGGACGATGATTTCGTTAAGCAGTGCGTAAACTATGATATCTACAAGGAATACGAGGCTCGCTGGGTGAAGAATGCTTACGATCCTCAGTTTACCGTTAACGGCAAGTATGATGACAAAGCAGCAGCTGCCGCTGAGAGCTTGGATATCTATATCTGCATGAAGATGAAAGCCGACAATCTGGCATTCAAGATTGAGAAGCATGTACATAATTACCCACATTGCTGGCGTACAGACAAGCCTGTGCTTTATTACCCATTGGATAGTTGGTTCATTCGTTCTACTGCTTGTAAAGAGCGTATGATGGAGCTGAACAAGCAAATTAACTGGAAACCTGAGAGTACTGGTACTGGTCGCTTCGGCAAATGGTTGGAGAACCTGAACGACTGGAACCTGAGTCGTTCGCGCTACTGGGGTACTCCATTGCCTATTTGGCGCACAGAAGATAATACCGAAGAAATTTGCATCGAAAGCGTTGAGCAGCTTTATAATGAAATAGAGAAGGCTGTAGCTGCTGGTGTGATGAAAGCAAATCCTTATAAGGAAACAGGTTTCGTACCAGGTGTTTATACCCAGGAAAACTACGATAAGATTGACCTGCATCGTCCGTTCGTGGATGATATCGTGCTGGTGTCAGCATCAGGCAAGCCTATGAAGCGTGAGACCGACCTGATTGATGTATGGTTCGATTCTGGCTCTATGCCTTATGCTCAGATTCATTACCCATTTGAGAACAAGGAACTGCTCGATAGCGGTAAGGTGTTCCCAGCCGACTTCATTGCTGAGGGTGTTGACCAGACTCGTGGTTGGTTCTTTACACTGCATGCTATCGCTACGATGGTGTTCGATAGTGTTTCGTTTAAAAACGTAATTTCTAATGGTCTGGTGCTCGATAAGAATGGCGAGAAGATGTCGAAGCGCTTGGGCAATGCTGTTGATCCGTTTGGTGTGATTGAGCAGTATGGCTCCGACCCAGTACGTTGGTACATGCTCACCAACTCATCTCCTTGGGATAACCTGAAGTTTGATGTGGATGGTGTAGAGGAAGTACGTCGCAAGTTCTTCGGCACCTTGTATAACACCTACTCATTCTTGGCGCTCTATGCCAATGTAGATGGATTCAAGTATGCAGAAGCAGAAGTGCCTGTTCAGGAGCGTCCAGAGATCGACCGCTGGATTCTTTCTGAATTGAATACGCTGATCAAGAATGTGGATGCCAATCTCAACGACTACGAGCCTACGAAAGCTGGCCGACTGATTCAGGATTTTGTAAACGACAACCTGAGCAACTGGTATGTACGTCTGAACCGTAAGCGTTTCTGGGGTGGAGGCATGACACAGGATAAGTTGGCTGCTTACCAAACACTCTATGTGTGCTTGGAGACAGTAGCTAAGTTGATGGCTCCGTTCTCACCGTTCTATGCTGACAAGCTGTATATGGATCTCATTGCCGTAACAGGCAGAGACAATGTAGAGTCAGTACACCTCGCTCAGTTCCCTGTTTGCGATGAAAGTTTGATAGACAAGGAACTGGAGGCTCGCATGGAGTTGGCGCAGCAAATCACCTCTATGGTATTGGCGTTGCGTCGTAAGGTGAACATCAAGGTACGCCAGCCGCTGCAGAGCGTGATGGTGCCTGTAAACGATGAAGCACAGCGTGCTCATATCGAGGCTGTGAAGGATCTCATCAAGAACGAGGTGAATGTGAAGGAACTGAACTTTGTGGATAACGCTACTGGCATTCTGGTGAAGAAGGTGAAGTGTGATTTCAAGAAGTTAGGGCCTAAGTTTGGCAAGCAGATGAAGGCTGTAGCCGCTGCTGTTACGGCTATGAGTCAGGAAGATATCAACCGTATGGAGCTGGAGGGCAAGTTTACCTTCGTACTCGATGGCGTAGAGGCTGTGGTAGAAGCAGCTGATGTGGAGATCTTCAGCGAAGATATCCCAGGATGGTTGGTGGCCAACGAAGGAAAAGTGACTGTAGCTCTCGAAGTAACTATCACCGAAGAGTTGCGTCAGGAAGGTATCGCCCGTGAGTTAGTGAACCGTATCCAGAACCTGCGAAAGCAGAGCGGTTTGGAGATTACCGACAAGATCAACATCACGCTGTCTAAGAACGAGAAGACCGACGATGCTGTAGCAGCCTACAAGGATTATATCTGCAACCAGGTGTTGGGTAATACCCTGACCTTAGTGGATAATGTTCAGGATGGCGTGAAGCTCGATATGGAAGAGTACGAACTGGAAGTAAAAATTGAAAAATTATAAAATTTACCTTAATCTATAAAAACTATTGGTTATGGCAGAGAAAACAAGATACTCCGACGCCGAATTAGAGGAGTTCAAGCAGATTATTCTGGAAAAGTTAGAAGTGGCTCAAAAAGATTATAACCAGATGATGGCCAGTTTAAACGGTTCAGACAGCAATGGTATCGAAGACACTTCTCCTACTTATAAAGTAATTGAGGATGATGCCTATGCACTGAGTAAGGATGAGACCATTCGTTTGGCACAGCGCCAGCAGAAATTCATACAGAGTCTGCAGGCAGCATTGGTACGTATCCAAAACAAGACCTATGGCATTTGCCGCGAGACAGGTAAGCTGATTCCTGCTGAACGTCTGCGTGCCGTTCCTCATGCTACACTGAGTATTGAGGCAAAGAGAAACCGTTAAAGAAGAAGCGTCGAACGCTTAAATAAGAAGATGAGCAAAACTATTAAAAAGGGCAGTATGTCAGTTGCTTTGATATTACTGCTACTGCTGATAGACCAGTGTCTCAAGATCTACATCAAGACACACATGTACTTGCATGAAAGCATACGTGTGACCGACTGGTTTTACATCTTCTTTACCGAAAACAACGGTATGGCATTTGGCATGCAAATCTTTGGAAAACTGTTCCTCACTTCGTTCCGTATCATTGCTGTAGCTGTCATCATTTGGTGTCTCTATAGGTTTGTGAAGGCTCACTTAAAGACAGGATTCTTGGTGTGTGTGAGCCTCATTCTCACGGGGGCACTGGGTAACATCATTGACAGCGTGTTCTATGGTGTGTTCTTCAGTGAGAGCACCTTCTCCCATATAGCTCACTTCTTGCCCAACGGAGGCGGCTATGCTCCGCTGCTCTACGGCAAGGTGGTAGATATGTTCTATTTCCCTCTTATTGAGACCGAATGGCCCACCTGGATGCCTTTCGTAGGTGGGCAACATTTCGTATTTTTCAGTCCTATCTTTAATTTCGCCGACTCATGTATCTCGGTAGGCATCGTGGCGTTGCTCATCTTCTACGGAAGATATGTGAACCATGCCTTTGATGTACTGAAATCCAAGAAGTCATGAAATTCATGCGTACCATACCGTTATGCATCATGGTGCTGTTTCTGATGGCATGCATCGCAGCATGTGGCCCTAGTCGGCCTGATGGTGTGCTAAGTGACAGCAAAATGGAGGAGGTATTGTACGACTATCACAAGGCAAAGGCACTGGGTGAATTGGAGTCTCCTTCCAACAAGTACAAGGCTACGCTTTATTATCTCAATGTTTTTGAAAAGCACCATACCACCGAACAGGAATTCGACTCATCTTTATCGTGGTATTCACGCAATCCAGAAGCATTTGACAGGGTTTATCAGCGCGTCATCAGGCGCATTGAAGGAGAAAAGAAGGTGTTAGAACGTTCTATTTCCATTAGCGGACAAGGTAGCAGCGTTACGCAAAGTGGTGATAGTGTGAATATCTGGACAGGCATGCCGATGTTCAGTCTTACTAACCGTCCTTATGACAACAGAATAGCTTTTGACTATGAGAACGATGCCAATTATGAAGAGTACGATACCCTTCATTTCAATGCACGTTTCCGCTATCTGCACGTCAATCAACCCATCAATTCTAAAGAATATGCCGTAATGGCGCTCTCCATCCGTTATCGCAACGACAGCATTATAAGTCAGATGCATTATATCTATGGTGACGGAAAACACAAGTTGACGCTGCAGAGCGACAAAAATGGAAGAATACGCGAAGTATATGGCTTTATCTACCTGCCTGAGCAAAGCGAAGACCGCATGCTGCTGGTAGATAGCGTCTCACTCATCCGCATGCACGCCAAGCAGCGTTAAATCTATCCTCTTCTACGAAATTCCGCACAGGTGATGGCTGTAGCTACTGCTACATTCAACGATTCTGATGTGTCGCGACCTGCAGGATAATTGGGAATAAACAGCTTCTTGTTGATCAACTTTCTTACCTCTGCCGTGATGCCGTTGCCCTCGTTGCCCATAACAATCAAGCCAGAAGTACTCAGCGTTTGCGTATAGATATTGGTGCCATCAAGGAAGGTACCATAAACAGGTACATCTTCTTTCAACTGACCAATCATCGCTGGCAGATCAACATAGTGCAGATGCACACGAGCCAATGCCCCCATAGTGGCTTGTACCACCTTAGGACTATATACATCCACAGTGCCTTGCGAACAAAATATATGCTCAATACCAAACCAGTCGGCGATACGGATGATGGTACCCAAATTGCCTGGATCCTGTACATCATCGAGCGCCAGACACAGCTGGTGGGCTATCACAGAAGGATCGGTTTGCTCTTGGCGTTGCTCGAAGACAGCAATCACATTCTGAGGCGTTTTCAGCAAACTGGTACGTGCTATCTCGTCCGTTGTGGCGGTATCTATTTCATCCGCATGCAGGGTGGGGTGATCAGCTATCCAATCGGCAGTAGCAGCTACATAGCGACAATGGAAATGCCCCAGTAAATCGCCCGTCAGCTTGGGACCTTCGGCCACAAACACCTGCTCCTCACGTCGTACTTTCTTCTGCTCCAACGAACGTATCCACTTTATTTTGTTCTTCGATATTGCCATAAGTAGCTTTTTTCTATGCAAATATACTGCTTTTCTGATAAAAAACCGCTAAATTTACAACCGAAAATAAACTTGACAAAGGCTCATGACTCTGAGCGACGATGGGTAAACAGTTAAAACATAGAATCTTGTTGGGACTATGGGCAATGACCTTGCTCATGATAACAGGCTGTTCATCCACCAAATATGTACCCGAGGGTGCCTATCTGCTCGACGAACTCAATGTACACAGCGACAATAAAGAAGTGAAGCCTTCCGACCTCAGCATGTTCATTCGTCAGCAGCCTAATACCAAGTGGTTCAACTTGATAAAGACACAGCTCTATATCTACAACATGTCTGGACGCGACACCACCAAATGGGTGAATAGGGCACTTCGGAGAATGGGCGATGAGCCTGTCATCTTCGACTCCTACGAGACAGAACGTTCGCGCCAGGAAGTGGAGAAAGCTGTTCGCAACCTGGGCTATTTGGGCGCCTCAGTCGATGCTGGAACCCAGTTGAGAGGAACCAAGAAAATAGCGCTTTCCTACGATATCAAGACGGGTAGGCCCTATAAAGTACGCTCCATCCATTATGATATTCCTGATACCACCATCTGGAACTATATGCGTCAAGACTCAGCCGCCACTTTGCTGAGCGAAGGCATGAATATGGACATCAATGTGCTGGATAGCGAGCGCGAACGCATCACCAGTTTGTTACAGAAAAACGGCTACTATCGCTTCAACAAGGAATACCTTACTTATTCGGCTGATACCACCCGCAATACTTATCTCATCGACCTTACCATGCACCTCGAGCCTTATCGTGTGAATGCCGACAGTGTGACGGTCGTTCATCCGCAATACTATGTCAACCAGGTGCATTTCCTTACCGAATATAATGCTTTGGAGAACAGTGACGATGAGCAGAGCGGCGATTCTATGATGTATAAAGGCTATCCTGTGTACTATCGGGGCAAACCATTTATCCGTCCTCGTGTGCTGGTGGGCAACCAACGCCTCCAGAAAGGAGAATTGTACAATGGCAACGATGTTCAGCAAACCTATCAGAACCTCAACCGCTTATCTGTGTTGCGCTATACCAACATCCGCTTTGAGGAGTTGCTACGCAACGACTCTTCGCTGGTAGATGCCTATATCCAACTCACTAAGAATAAGTTGCGCTCAGTGTCGTTTGAGATAGAAGGCACCAATTCTGCTGGCGATTTGGGCGCTGCGGCAGCTGTGTCGCTTAGCAACCGCAACCTGTTTCGTGGTTCCGAAACGCTCACCCTTCGCCTTAGAGGGGCCTACGAGGCCGTCTCGGGCTTGCAGGGCGACTACCGCAATGAGAGCTATACCGAACTTAGTGCCGAGGCATCGCTCAACTTCCCTCGTATCTTGTTCCCGTTCCTGAATCATAGCTTTGTTAATCGCATCCGTGCCAACACGTTGCTCGATATGCGCTATAACTTCCAATTACGCCCTGAGTTTACGCGCATCATCGCCTCTGCAGGATGGAGCTATCAGTGGAGTTTCAAACAACAACGTGTTCGTCATCGCATCGACTTGGAGGATGTCAACTATCTCTACATGCCTTGGATACATCCAGATTTCAAGAAGAAATATCTCGACGACCAGCAAAACTATATTGTACGCTACAACTATGAAGACCGACTCATTGTACGCACTGGCTATACCTTTATCTATAATAGTCGAGGTACGAGTATGGCGTCCAATATTTTCAATGGCACTTCCTATACTTTGCGTGCCAGCATCGAGGCGGCGGGCAACTGGCTTTATGCTTTGGCGAAAGTTACTAACATGAAGCAGAACAAAGACGGTGAATATACTATCTTGAACATCCCATTCGCCCAGTACATCAAGGCCGACTTCGATTTTGCGAAAAATATTGCCATCGATAATCGCAACTCCATTGCCTATCATGTTGCTTTTGGCATAGCCTATCCTTATGGCAATGCGAAGATGATTCCGTTCGAGAAGCGTTATTTCGCAGGTGGTGCCAACAGTGTGCGAGGATGGTCAGTACGCAGCTTGGGTCCTGGTAAGTTTCCTGGCGACGGCAACTTCATGAATCAGACAGGTGACTTGAAGATGGAGGGTAGCATAGAGTATCGCTCCAACCTGTTCTGGAAATTGGCTGGTGCCATCTTTATCGATGCGGGTAATGTGTGGACGCTTCGTGACTACGAGAGCCAATCTGGTGGCCAGTTCCGTTTCAACAAATTCTACAAGCAGATTGCTGTTGCCTATGGCATCGGACTTCGCATCGACTTAGGCTTCTTCATCCTCCGCTTCGATGGTGGTATGAAGGCCATCAATCCTGTTTACGAGAGTGGGCGCGATCGTTACCCCATCATTCATCCTCGCTTTAGCCGCGACTTTGCCTTCCACTTTGCTGTAGGCTACCCATTCTAAACTCTCTGCAGAGCTTTCTTTAATTATCTAGTTATTATGATGGATAAAACTGACATACGTTTCTGTAGCGTATAAAAAAATCGTAAAAGTTTTTCGTATAAAAACGCAAACAGGGCAGAGCGCTATGTTTTTTTTACGTTTTAGAAAACTTGTGCAAACCGAACGCAATGAAGCTTGCTTTAATTGCTGAGGTGCAGCCAAGCTTATGCAAAACGTGAGCGATTTATAGTGGAAGAAACTCAGACAGTTTTACCATCAATAATAAATTATAAAACAAATAAAGGCTGCATTTCTGCAACCTTTATCTTTTATTTCACTGGTTTGTAAGTTGGAACCAGCAGCTTCATGCAAATCCAGCCAATGAGGTAGGCAACAGAGCAATAGCAGAAAATGATGAAGTAACCAGCAGGCTTACCTTGGAACCCCATAAACACCATCTGCGTACTATCAGCATAGTCGAACAATTTGCCAGAACCATAGTTGATGAGGAATGAACTCAAGCCGCCAGCAGCACTGTTCAAACTTGTGATCGTAGCAATGGCACGATGTGGAAACAGATCGCTACCCACAGAATACAGATTAGCTGACCACGATTGATGCGCTGCCCCCACCAAACCTATCAAAATGATAGGGAACCAGTAAGAAAAGTTGCCCAAATGTTGTGCAAACAAACCCAACAACGGGAACAAGGCAAATATCAACATCGCCCTCATACGCGACTTATAAGCGTTCCAACCCGTACGATTGATGATGATGGTAGGCAGCTTACCGCCATAGAGCGACAACATAGTAATGGCGTACAGCACGAAAATCAGCATCTGAGCGGTGGGATTGTCAGAAGCCAACCCATAGACATCCGACAGATAGGCAGGTGTCCAGAACAAGAAGAACCACCACACACAATCCGTAGTAAACTTACCCAGGAGAATCGCCCATGTCTGGCGCAATTTCAAACATTGCAAGACGGTATATTTTGGCAAGCCATCTTCTTCGTTTGGCTCCGCTTTCTCTTCAACGACATCTTGCTGGATGTAAGCCAGTTCAGCTGCATTTACACCCTTATGCTCCGTAGGTTTGTCGTAGATAAACACCCAGAACGCCATCCAGATAAAGCCCAAGGCACCAATGATGACAAACGCCATTTCCCAGCCGTTTCCCACACCTATATTCTTGAAATATCGAGCCAGCAAAGGAATGCTCAGCGGTGCCACCAGTGCACCTACCGTAGAGCCGGCATTGAAGATAGAGGTAGCAAACGCACGGTCTTTCTGTGGGAAATACTCAGCTGTCACTTTCACAGCCGATGGGAAGTTACCCGCTTCACCACAAGCCAGTACGATGCGAGCGGCTATGAAGAAATACACACTCACCATAGCCACCAAAGAAGCTGTTTCACCTACAGCACCCACCATGCCCGCAGCATCATCCAGTCCTACCACCTGTTCGGTAGCCCATCCACAAACTGCATGCAGACAGGCACCAGCCGACCAGATACCTATGGCCCACAGGTATCCTCGTTTTGTACCAAGCCAGTCGATGATGCGACCCGAGAAAATGTTAGCAAAAGCATATACAATAGAAAACACCGCTGCTACATTGCCATAATCTGAATCGCTCCAATGAAACTCGGGTGCTATAAAGTCCTTCCATGTGAGTGATAAAACCTGACGATCAAGATAATTCACGGTAGTAGCAATAAACAGCATGATGCAGATAATCCATCGCACATTGCTCATTTTCTTTTGTAGGTCGTTAGTGCTATTCGTCATAATGATAATTTTAAGCTTGGTTTCTGACAAAAATACTCTTTTTAATCACTCTTTGCAACAAATTGCATATTTATTTTCAATTTTGCTTGCAAGATTAAAAAATATCCTTTAACTTTGCAGCGTTGAATAAAGGTTAATAGTTCTAAGTGCAAAGTTTTTTAATTGCAGAATTAGTTTTTAGGTAAAAAAGCATAGGTTAGTTTTATTAGGTTAAAGTTGATTAAAGTAAGGGAGTACGTGATGTATTTCCTTTCTTTTTTTATCCTAGCTTTAGTGTTGTTAAAACTGTCTGAGTTTCTTCCACTAAAAATCGCTCACGTTTTCCTAAACCGCAAAAACTCGCTACGCTCAAACAGGTTTGCGCTTTCACACGGAAAACTTTCCCGATTTTCTTAACGCTTCAGAAACACATGCCAGTTTTAGCAGCACTAATCTTTCAAAGAATAAGTCACAGTTGTAACTACGCGAAGTTTTATGACTATTATTTCCCCGCAGCGCGGGGAAATATGCTAATCCTTCAGCGAGTACGTTACTGTTGTAACTACGCGCAGCTTCTTGATATAAGGCGTAGTGTCATCACGGTCTTCGATAGAGAAAGTGCCCTGAGTAGCCTGCATAATGCCACCAAGACGACTATTGCTATTCTCGGCAAACTGCAAAGCAGCCTGTTCAGCATTCTTGATAGCCTCCTGCATCATCTTCAGCTTCATCTCCTGGAAGTCGGTGAAATCATAATTGATGTACCCCTCGTCGATGGCGATGCCCTGATTCAGTAGGTCACCAATCTGGCCCGATGCTTTCCTTACCTCATCCACTTTCTTGGTTTTCACGGTAATACCCGCCGTCATCTGATAGCGGTAAGGCGACTTGTTCTCGTTCCACATATTGCTCGTTCTGTCATACACTGATGGCGAGTTGAAGGAAATCTCATCCTCACTCAATCCGTTGTCCTTGATGAAACGCACAATGATGTCGCGTGTCCTGTTCACACTCTGGTAGAGTGAGGGTAGGTCGTTGCCCTGTTGTGAGAATGTCAGCGGCCATGTCACCGTGTTGGCAGGTACCTCATTCTCAGAAAGTCCTTTCACTGTTACCTGTCTGTCTTTGTTCACAAAATTGTCGATGCCTGCCTTCAGGCAGTAACCCATAATCACGAGGCCCAGCGCAATAATTGCCGCCTCAATAATTCTGTTTCCCTTTTCCATATTTATTAATTTTAAAATTATCAATCCTACACACATCCATTGCGTCTCTTCGAGCTTTAACGTTCAACGGTCACTTTTCGGAGCAGCGAGGGCAGAGTCAAACTTGTTTGAACTATGCCGAGTCGTGACGAAATAGGACGTAGTCAACGGTAGTACTCGTTCGCCTTTTGCAGCGTCTCAGGTTTTCCGATATCAAACCACGTAATGTCCTTCAGCTCGTAACCCCGTAAATGTAACTGCTTGCAAACCGACAGATAGAACGGGATGATAGAGAACTTGCCTTGCCACTGCGTGCCTTCGCCCATATATTTAAATAAGGTAGGGGATATCACATGGATCCCCTCGAAAGCCAGTTCGCGATGCTGCTCGGGCATCCACACAAAGTCTTCTGGCAGTACCTCACCGGTGGAGTGGTTCAGCCATCCTTGCATCCGCATCTCCTTGTCGAATAGCAATTTGCGCGTAGTAGTGCGGTCGCTCACCAGCAAGGTAGCATCGGCACCGCTCTGCACATGACCATCATACACCTGCCTCAAGTCAATATTGCTTAAAATATCCACATTGTGTACCAAGAACGGTTCGTCGCCCTCCAAGAAAGGCCTTGCCTTCAGGATGCCGCCACCTGTATCCAGCAACTCATCCCGCTCGTCGCTGATGTGGATATCCAAACCAAAGTTATCGTTCTGCTGCAGGAAGTCAATGATCTGCTGACCAAAATGGTGAATATTGATAGTTACATCCGTAAAGCCAGCCTCCTTCAGTCGCAATAGTGTCCGTTGCAACATCGGTACGCCCCCCACAGGCACCAATGCCTTTGGCATCGTGTCGGTAATGGGTTTCAGTCGCGACCCAATGCCCGCTGCAAATATCATTGCTTTCATATCTTACCCTTTTGCTGGTAAAGTTTGTTGTATATTCTGTTCACGATGAATCAGATTCACCTCCACGCCAAACTTATCGTTCAGGTGTTCCGCCAGATGTTGCGCCGCATAAACCGAACGGTGCTGACCGCCTGTACATCCAAAGCACACCGACAGGTTAGTGAATCCACGCTCCATATAGCGCTTCACCGATGCATCCACCAAGGCATACACGTGATTCAGGAATGTCAGAATCTCACCGTCCTCCTCCAAAAATTGAATCACCGGCTCATCCAATCCGATAAACGGCTTATAGCGGTCGTACTTACCAGGGTTGTTCACCGCACGGCAGTCGAACACGAAGCCACCACCATTGCCTGTCGTATCATCAGGAATACCTTTCTTATAAGCAAAGCTCATCACCTTCACCACCAGCGGCTTCTTCTCCTGCTCCTTAAACTGTTTCAGTTCGGTAAGCTGTTGCAGCACCTCGCACAAGTAAGGATACTCAGGGTAGGGGTGTTTCAGCAGCTGACGCAGGTTCTCCATCGCAAACGGAATGCTCTGCATAAAGTGAGGCTTCTTCTCGAAATAGCCCCTGAAACCGTATGCCCCCAGCACCTGCATCGTACGGAACAGCACGAAGTGGCGCAATTGCGTGTAAAACTCCGAGTCTTCCATCTTGCGATACACACGCAAGGCATCAAGGTATTCTTGCAGCAATTCCTGACGCAGACTCTCAGGATAGTTGGCTTTTGCCTGCCACAAGAACGAAGCCACATCATAGTAGAAAGGACCTTTCCTACCACCTTGGAAGTCAATCAGCCATGGCTCACCGTCCTTCACCATCACGTTCCTGCTCTGGAAATCGCGATACATAAAGGTATCTGACGAGCTTTGCAGCAGCACCTCCGCCATACGCTGGAAATCATCCTCCAGACGGTTTTCCTGGAACGGCAGTCCTGTAGCCTTCAGGAAGCAATATTTAAAGTAGTTCAAGTCCCATAAGATACTGCGCTCGTTGAACTCAGCTTGCGGATAGCACACGCTGAAGTCCAGTCCTTCAGCCCCCCTAAACTGCACCTTCGCCAGCAGATGCATGGTCTTCTTCAGCAGCGTTTTCTCTTCATCGCTGAACTGATGCGTCAGTCGTCCTTTCTCTATGGCCTTGAACAACAGCAAGTCGCCCAAGTCCTGTTGCAGGTAGAACATTTGGTCATCGCTTTCCGCCACCACCTCAGGCACAGGTAGCCTCTTTCTTCTGAAATGCTTCGCCATGCTCAGAAACGCACGGTTCTCCTCCTGCGACTCGCCCTTCACCCCAATCAGTGTAGGCTGACCTTTTAGGCGGAAATACAGACGATTAGAGCCAGACGACGGCATCTCTTCAATCGCCTCTGGCTCATGTCCTGTATAGGCAACATACAGTTTTATTAGTTCATCGTTTATCATTATTTCTGCTCATTTTTAATCATTTCAAACAAACGTTGCATCAGTACGCGCTGATCCACCAGCAAGTTCCAGATGCCGTCCTCGCTCAATACGCCACGACGCAGGTTATCAGGCAATAATCCAGCTTCATCAGCCTTCATGTCGGCCTTCCAATCCTCGCTGCCCAAGTATTTGTTCAGTGCTTTCAGGTCAGAGTTCATCATGTCCCACTCGTCGAGGGCATACTCCATCGACTTCAACACTTTATCGGCCCTGCGCATCCGTTTTTCCATTCCCTTGATGCGATTTATTGTTTCTTTCATTTTTTATCCTCCAAGACTAGATGGTAATTCTGGGTAAAGGTAACTATTTTTTTCTGTTTCGACTATTGTTTTCAGGTTTATTTTCTAAAAATCATTTTTCTCTTGCTTAGTTGTTTGTTAAATAATATCTTTGTACCTGAAATAAACTCACGTAAAACTATTAATGACAACAAAAATGAAAGCAGCATTAATTACAGGCGCTAACAAGGGCATAGGTTTTGGTCTTGCCAAACACCTTGGCCTTAGTGGTTGGCAAATCATTATCGGTGCACGAAACCAACATCGTGCAGAGAAAGCCATTGATGAATTAACATCATTAGGAATCAAAGTGTTAGGGTGGGTGAGTATCGAACTTTCCGACCAAGCAGGCTTGGCACAGGCGGCGAAGGAAATCAGCGAGAAATACCCCGAACTGACCTTGCTGGTCAATAATGCCGGCATCCCGGGCGATATGAGTGTCGATGGCCTTCACACCCAGATGAAAGATATCCATCAAACCATTGATGTCAATTTTATAGGCACGTTTTACTTTACCCAGCAGATGATTCCTTTGTTGACAAAGAATAATGGCAGGATTGTCAATATCACCGTGCCTTCAGAGATTAGTCCTTATTGGCATCCGTTGGCATACGTAGCCAGCAAGGCGGCACAGAATGCCATGATGGGGGTACTGGCGATGGAGTTCCAGCAGCAAGGCACTCCGTTGGAGATATTCTCCGTACACCCAGGACCCACTACCACCGACCTCAATGGCAACATGTCGCTCCCTGGGTTCCACGACATCGATACTGTTGGTGCCAAGTTGTCCGAGCTTATCAACGACGGACAAAACCATCAGGGAGAGTTTATTGAGCTCTATCCAATTGTAAAGGAAGATTAATACCTTACTATATTATTATGAAAAAAGTTCTGTTATTCTGTATGGTTGCACTGACCATGATGGCTTGCAACTCTCAGCCAAAGACCCCAGGCATGGTGGCTGTCACTGGCGGTTTAGTACAAGGTGTGGTAGAAGACGGCATGATGATCTTCAAAGGCATACCGTTTGCCGCTCCTCCTGTGGGCGACCTGCGCTGGAAAGCACCTCAGCCCGTTATCCCTTGGGAGGGTGTGCGCGATGCCAGCGAATTTGGTCCCAGTCCTTTGTCCAGCATGGGCTTCCCCAAAGATGCCAGCGAAGACTGTCTCTATCTGAACGTCTGGACACCAGCCAAATCTACGAAAGACAAACTGCCTGTAATGGTGTGGATTTACGGCGGTGGTTTCTCAATGGGCACCTCATCGTTCTATGACGGAGCACCTATTGCCCGCGAGGGTGTAGTGCTGGTTACCATCAACTACCGCGTTGGCAGACTGGGTTATTTTGCTCATCCAGCGCTGAGTGCCGAGAATCCTCAGCACGTTTCAGGCAACTATGGCATCCTCGATCAGATTGCTGCCCTGCAATGGGTACAGGACAATATCGCAGCCTTTGGCGGTGATCCAGCAAAGGTCACTATCTTTGGCGAATCAGCAGGTGGTATCTCTGTCAGCATGCTGTGCGCCTCACCGTTGGCAAAAGGTCTGTTCCGTGGAGCCATCTCACAGAGTGGCAGTTCGTTTGGTCCTATCCGTCCTAAGTCCTATCCAGGTGAAAACATGAAGTCGTTGGCACAGGTTGAGCAGGAAGGTGTAGCGTATGGCGAGTCAGTTGGCGCCACTACAGCCGAAGCCCTCCGTGCCCTTGATCCTGCAGAGTTGAGTCGTCAGACGGTAGTCACTGGTGGTGCTTGGCCTTGTGTAGATGGTTATGTCATTCCCGACGACCAATATAAGATGTATGAGGCAGGCAACTATAACGATGTGGCACTGCTCATTGGCTATAATGCTGACGAGGGCGATAGCTTCGGCTTTACTGAAGACCCCAAGGAACATGTGGCAGCTACTCGTGAGCGTTACGAGGACTTTGCCGACCGTCTGCTGGCTGTCTATCCGTTAGTGGATGGCAAGGTAGAGAAAGCCACTCGTGACCTTGGCCGTGATGCTGCCTTTGGTTGGGGCACCTGGTCATGGGGACGCCTGCAGAACCAAACAGGCAAGCAGCCCGTCTATATGTATTACTTCGATCAAGACCCGATGTATCCAGAGGGCGACCGTCGCTACGGTCATCGTTCACCACACGGACAGGATGTCAACTTCGTGTTCCAGAGCTTGCAGCCAGGCAACAATCCTACCGACCAGGTTTTGGCACAGTACATGCTGAAGTATTGGACCAACTTTGCCAAGTATTGCAACCCCAATGGCGAAAAGGCAGACCCATCATTGCCCGAATGGCCGTTGTTCAAGAACGACAACTCCCAGGTGATGGTACTTACCGGCGAAGGTCCGCATCCTGCACCAGTAGCTTCCGAAGCAGCCATGTGTGTGCTCGACGAGTACTTCGCATGGCGCAGATCGCAAGAGTAACTTTAACTATGGGCTTACTCGCGATTTTAGAGAGCTGTCACGTAGTGACTGTGGAGTATGACTGTACAATAAGTTTTTTGTTAATTGCTTGGATATTTCTTAGAAATGCTGTTACTTTACGGGTTGAATAGATAAAGACTATACTAACTATGGATGAGAAAGACGAAAAGAAGGTGGTGAAACAGGAGCTGGACAAGCAGGAACTGGAGGAGAAAGACCTGGAACAGGCTGCTGGTGGTGATTTATGCTCATTCCATCGGGATTATGTTGTTTCTTGCATGCTTGTTAATGATGGTGTTTGTCAACACGTCGTTTCGGCTCCATATCATAACCCTTAAATCTTTATGGAAGAGCAGAAAAACAACAAGCGCGTGCTGAGCATCGAGCTCGACAACGAAGTAAAAAAGGTTTCTATCACTGGCAAGGACAGTGATGAGAAGGTAGTGATGCGTCAGGAACTCTCTGAAGACGACCTGGATGTAGTAGCAGGGGGTGAATGTCGTAGTTATTATGTTACACCTGTAGTTACAAAACCCTTGTCCCCGTCTTGTAAAAGACATGAATGAAAAGTGTACCAACAAGAAAAAGCTCTCGCAATAGCGGGAGCTTTTCTTCTTTTATATGCCCAGGGCTCAAAATATAGGTCCATACCCCATAGCTCGAAATATTTTCTCTAAAATATATCTTTTTTTAGAAAAATATGGGACCTTGTCCCATACACGAAGTTGTGCTCATGGCAGTCAGTGCTGCTGTCAGTATCGAGATGGCGAACTGAATCACCGTCTTCCAAAGGTCCTTGTTTTTCATAATACTTTAGTTTAGGTCTAGGTTAATACTTTACTTTTACCCCTCTGGCTCTCCGAGCCACCTCCCCTTTGCAGGGGGAGGAGCTTTGAGAATTGTCCCCTTGGCTGCTCCCCTGATTTATTAGGGGAGCTGTCAGCTTGCTGACTGAGGGGTTCATTATCCATTATGCATTATCCATTATGCATTGCTTAGATCTGCATGCCGTCGTCGCCGCCACCGCCACCGTTGTCACCACCGTCATTGCCTCCGGTATTGCCACCAGTGTTACCGCCAGTATTGGTGCCAGAACCAGAGCCGCTGTTGCTGCTGCCACCAGCACGTGTCTGCGCTACTGCCGTAGCGATAGGGGTGAGTGTCTGCACCACGCGTACCTTGTCGTTGATGGTCACCTTCTGGGTATCCACGATGTTGCGCAGTTCCAGAGAGCATGATTCCTTGAATACCTTACCGCTGATGTTGTCCAGCTTCGAGGTGTCCGGCAGGAAACGGATGTGGATAGCCTCCACGATGTCGTTAGGGTTCAGACCATCCATCGCCTCGATGCTTGCCACGCCCGCATCCTTCTTCACCTGAGCGGTGGGATAGAAGGTGCCAAGTCCGTCGAGCTGCACAGGAACGCCCTGTGAAACCAGTTCGGGAAGACACTCGGTGATCTTGATCAGCACAGCTTCGAGGATGTCACGACCGAACATGCTACCATGATCCGTCATGTGCTTTGCGAAGCCTCGCAGTGAAAGGGTTTTCTGTACATCTACCTCAGGGTAGTACTTACCGTAACCGGAGTTACCAGTGATTTTGTTTTGGCGCAGGTTGATACCCAGCGCAATCTTTTCTTTTGCCATGTTTTGTGTGTTTTATTTTGACTTGCGTCCTATTTCGTCGCGACTCGGCATAACCCATGCTAGCCTGGTTCTGCGCTCGCTGCTCCGAAATGTGTTGTTTTTTTTACTACAGGCTACTCCGGGCTGTAGCTCCCGCTCGTGCCATCAAGATTCTTCGCCGCCACCGCCGTGGCCTTTGGCTGGTTGTCAGCTCTGTTTCTCAATTGCACTACAAAGATAATAAATATATTTTATACTACAAAATAATATAATAAAATATTTACCAAAAAAGCGTTTTTTTATGATGATAGGGCTAGTAAGAAAAGAAGTCCCATTAGAAGTAAGGGAGGGTGGATGTGTGACCCCCAAAAAGGGAGAGAGGGGCGGGTAGGATTCCCATTAAAGGGGTAAACTGGCGAATAAATGATGTGGGGAGTGTGTGGAGAGAAGACGGTGGGGTGTAGTGGCTATCTCGTTAAGTGAGGCAAACGCTTATAAATATACAACATCGCAGAAGCCTGTTTTAAGCCCCTGGAAGCCCTTATTTAATTTACTAGTAGTAAAAGGAGGGTTTACTAGTAGTAAGCCGCCCGTTTACTAGAACTAAGCGCCAGGCTTGCTACCGGGCGTGTTTTGGGGTATGTTTATCTGTCGGCTGTATATACGGTATATTTTCATTCTATATAGCTATGGAAGAAAATAAAGAAAAGCGGGTGTTGCGAGTGGAGCTCGACAACGACGTGAAGAAGGTTTCCATCACTGGCACAAACGGTGAGGAAAAGGTAGATGCCATAAGATAAGCTATCTAATTGAAGACTCTTTTGAATAATTAGAGAAAAAAGAGAAGAAAAATGCCGTTGGTTCAAGAAAAAAAGTAAATTTGCACCATTAAAGGTAGTAGTTTACCACCTTTAATGGTAATATTTTGAGTTTTTGAACTAAAATAATGATATAAAATGGCACGAGAAAAGTTAAACGAGTTATTTGAAAGATGGACGGCATTACAGCCGCTCACAGACATTCAGCAGTATTGCTTGAGTCGGCGTTTCACGGTGGAGTATAACTACAATAGTAACCACATTGAAGGAAACACTCTGACCTACGGACAGACAGAACTTCTGCTGATGTTTGGTTCGGTTAGCGGTGAAGGACATTTACGGGATTTTTCAGAGATGAAAGCCAGCCAGGTGGGACTTGAGATGATGAGCCAGTTGGTGAAAGAGGGAAACTTGCCGCTTACACAGACGTTTATCCGTCAGCTTCACAAAACGCTCTTACGCGAGGACTACACCGTTTATCGAACCCTTCCCGGAGGCGTTCAGACGTGTTATGTCATTCATGCAGGGCAGTATAAGACACGCCCCAACAGCGTGATAACTCGCTATGGTGACTGCTTTGAATACGCATCACCAGAAGAGACTCCTGCTTTGATGACAGACCTGGTGAATTGGTACAACGATGTTGAGGCATCAGGCAAGTATTCTGTGGTGGAACTGGCTGCACTGTTTCATTACCGCTACATTCGTATCCACCCGTTTGAGGATGGTAATGGGCGTATAGCCCGACTGATGGTAAACTATATTCTGGCCCGGCATGGATGGCCAATGATAGTGGTGCGAAGCAGGAAGAAGCAAGAATACTTAGAGGCTCTGCACAAGGCAGACCTCGTCGTAGGACTTGTGCCGTCAGAAGGTGCTCATGCAAGCCTTACCAAAATCAGGAAATTTGTGGCTTATTTCACGAAACTTGTGGAGAACGAATTGGCATATAACATTGCTTATATAGAAAACAAAGATGATAATGTATGGTGGTACGATGGTGAGAAACTTACTTTCCGTTCCCCTAATTCCTCCAAGTTACTTGGTATCCTGAAAGAAGACCCATATATAACCTATTCTAAACTATCAGAAGAGCTTGGCATTAATGTTTCTGCTACTCAAAAACTCATTGAAGGTATGGTCGAAAAAGGATATATTCAGCGACGTGATTCGGATAAGTCGTGGCACGTCTTAGCATCCTCTGTCATTAAATAATTATCAATTGCCATTTATATCATTATGAAATTTATATGGATTTGCGCTTCGACCCACAAGGCAACTTCATAGAAGAAGTTGACTGAGAGGTATAAATAAAGGCTGCCCGATTGAGCAGCCTTTAATATCGTTATTCTTTATTTAAGAAAGAATGGGTGTTGCGATAGGCGGTTTCTAATTCGGTGAGCATTTGCTTGGAACCGAAAATCTCGATGGTGTACCAACCATCATAGCCTGAGTCTTGCATTTTTTGCAGCACAGTTTGTATTTTTGAACATCCCAAACCTGCAGGAACAGGTGTCATATCGTCAAGACTGGCACGGTCTTTAATATGTACGTGACGAACCCTGTCTTTCAGTGTCTCATAGGCCTCTACAGGATCTTCTTTGGCGAAGGTAAAATTGCCTATATCAAAGGCTACACCCAGCGTCTTCGACCTGCTCAACAGGGCTTGGAGGCGCTCGGTGCCATAGCATAATGATGCCTCATTATCAAAACTTTCTACCACCAGGTCGATACCTTCGGCCACGCATCGGTCAGCAAATGCTGCCACATGTTTCCGTACATTTTCAGCGTCTTCTGGCGTGGCTTCTTTAGGCAACACATTTGGCACCAGCATGAGGTGAGGGTAGTGGTGTTTCTTGACAAAATTGATGGCAACAGCTTCCAGATCGCCCCATCCAGCACGGAAGAAACCGCGTGGGGTAGTGGCGTCTATGCTGTCAACATGCTCTTCACCCAGGTAATTGATGTGGACAATGGCGCATGAGTGACCATAGCCAAGGCTGTCGAGCACGGGGATAATATCTTCCTGATAGGGGTAAACGTCTGCGCCGGCATAGCCTATCTGTCTTAACTTTGCGGCTGCTTCTGTGAAAGAGATATTCTCTTGTTGGGCAATGGTGTTGATGTGTACAGCAAAGACGGAAATCTTTGTTTCTTCTTGCTTCTTCTGGCCTGTGCATGAGAGCAGCAGCATCAGAAAAACGGCTAAAAATAATGGGGTAGTTTTCATAACTTCGTGGGTTGAATTGGTTAATAAAATATATGATTATTAATCATTTTTAAGCAAATCGGGACGAAGGCGCCTGGTGCGTTCGAGCGATTGCTCCATTTCCCATTCCTTGATCTTGGCTTCGTTGCCAGATAACAGAATATCAGGCACTTTCCAGCCGTTGTATTCTGCCGGTCGGGTATAGACAGGGGCGGCTAAAAGGTTGTCCTGGAAGGAATCGGATAGGGCTGATTGCTCGTCGCTGATGACGCCTGGAATGATGCGTACAATGGCATCGGACATAACGGCAGCTGCCAGTTCGCCACCAGTAAGGACATAGTCGCCAATGCTGACTTCCTTGGTGATGAAATGCTCTCGAATACGGTAGTCGATGCCTTTGAAATGACCACAGAGAATGATGATATTCTGCATGAGTGACAGCGTGTTGGCCATGGGCTGAGAGAACTGCTCACCATCTGGAGTGACAAAGATTATTTCGTCGTACTCACGTTCGGCCTTCAGGGCATTGATGCAACGTTCTACAGGCTCAATCTTCATGACCATGCCTGCAAAACCGCCAAAGGGATAGTCGTCAACACGACGGTATTTGTCGAGGGTGTAATCTCTCAAATTATGGATGTGAATCTCTGCCAAACCTTTGTCTTGGGCTCGTTTTAAAATGGAACAATTGAAGAAGCCTTCAATCATTTCCGGATATACTGTGATAATGTCGATTCGCATGTTTGAACATTTTTTGCAAAAATACAGAATGTAGGCTAAATAAGCAAGAAAACGGGTAAAAACGAATTTGAACGCTTTTCAGTCATAATCACAATTATGTTTAATATAATTTGAGAAAATATCACCTATTCCTGTATTTTGTTGGAGATAATAAGAAAATTAGAGGGTTTAAGGACGTGGATAAAAAAAGTCTCCTCAAAAACTGAGGAGACTCCAATCAAAACTTTAGAACTGGTTTGATTTATTGTTGTGTACAGTCAGCAAGAATCTGCAATGCTCTGTCAAGAACGGTTGTGTCATCAATCTCAACAATGCCGCCATCAGGACCTGGTTCAACATGAATGCCTACAGCTTGGCCAACCTTGTAGTTGTCACCACCAAAAAAATTTCTTACTGTTTCGACGTCCATGCCCAGTTCGTCGGCAATGCGATGCATGCTACCATCTGGCAAAGAATCTTTGATTCTGCGAAGCTCATTAAATGTCATTTTCTTCATGATCGTATTCTTTTTTATTAATTTGTATGCGAAATTACTCAATTAAAAACTATCTGCAAAACTTTCGTACTGATTTTAGCTTTTCTTAAATGATTTCTATAGCACTGACAGGAATCCAGCCCACTTTTCCGTCTTCCAACGTGATTTCTTTCCATTCTTTCATACTGTTGTCCTTTATGCTGACTTTTCGGCCTTCGTGGATGACAAACAAGCTGGTGCCTTCGTCGCTTGGCGTACTTCTTACAGTGACACTTGGCGACAGTACGATGGCATCGGTACGATGGTCGATTTTACCTTTTTGTTCGAATGCAAAAAGATTTGTAACTATACACAAAATCAAAGAGATAAGTGCTACAAAGAAGCCTATCTTACGCCATCTGACACCTTTGGTAAAGAAATAGATGGCCAATGCTGCTAACGTGCAGAAAAAGAAGCCAATGCCCCATGCGCCCCAAGTATCTACAGGCAGCATATTGATGAGTGCGCGTGTCCAAGCCACAAAGAATACCTCTGGATTGGGGTTGATCTTATCGACTGTCTTGGCACGGGCAATATCGAGATTGGCGCTCACATCGGCATTTCCGGGCTGCAAGAGTAAGGCACGCTCGTAGTTGAGGATGGCCCTACCCAACTCGTCTTGCTTGAAATAGGCATTGCCCAGGTTGTAATAGATCTCACCCGACTCGCCCTGTTGCAACAACGACTCATAGATCTCTATGGCTTGGGCATACTCCTTATTTATATAGGCACTGTCGGCCTGCGCTTTAGTTTGCGCAAATGCTGACGTGACTGCAAATAATAATGCGAATAATATGCTAATATGTTGTTTCATAACTGCTTTAGTGTTTGATAGTGTTCTCCATTTTACCTATTGTGTCGAGCGCAGATGCATAGACTTTGTCCATGTTCTGATGCTTTTCCTCGCCTGGTGCAAAGCGTGCAAACTCGCATGTGTCGAGGATTTCAATAAACTCGTTGATGACTTCCTGCGACACTTGGTGTTCTTTCAGCTGTCCCTCGATATTGTCTTTCGACAGCATGGATGAAGGAATGTTGAGCTTGTCGCTGGTATAGCCCCACAAGGCCTTGAGTACCTCATCGTAGAACTGGTCGCCATTGCCATCGGCTAACAGCTTACCTGCTTCTTTCATGCGTTTGAGGGCTACCTTATTGGCTTTCTTGTTCTTCATCTTGGTGACATTGGCATTCTCAGCTATCTGACGACGATAGATGATGAAGATAATGATGAAAAAGGCCAGTGGTATAAGATAGAACAGCCAGTATCCCAGTGAGTTGAAGAAATAGCCGCCTCTGGGTCGCAGTTTCACGTCATTCTGCTTGATAAAGCGGATGTCTTCGTTGAGGATACGCAGGTCTTCTTTGTTGTTATAGTTGGTCACCGTTTGCGATGAGGTGCCGTCGCCCTTATCTACCTGCAGCTCGTAGGCCTCGGTGGTGAGTGTTTTGTAGCTTTGCGACTTGGTGTCGAAATAGCTGAACTTCACGGCAGGAATCTTATAATTGCCAGCATTGCGTGGAATCACCAAGTATTCGATAGTCTGACTGCCTGAAAGTCCTGTACTGGTGATGCGGAACTGATTGTCAACCTTGGGGTCGTAGATTTCGAAATCATCAGGGAACTTCACCTCTGGCGCCTTGATGAGCTTGAGGTTGCCCACACCCGTGATGTTGATCTTGAGGGTAACAGCATCGTTGGCCTTTACATGATTGCTGCTCAGCGAAGAGCTGATGCTGAAATCCCCTACTCCGCCTGTATAGCCTTCTGGCTTGCCGTTTGGCAGAGGATTGACGGTGACCAGTATCTTCGGAGTGGTGAGCGTTTTCTTGATTTCAACATAGGTATTGCCACGATTGAAGAAAGCATCGAAAGGGTCAATGGCTTCAATGGCACGGACTACTGAGGCGTCGAAACGGGCACTCTCGATCTCCAACTGTCCCGTCTGTTGTGGGAACAGCACGAACTGGCGATAGATGGTGGTGCGATAGTTGCGCCCACGATAGTGCTCGAGTTCCCAACGACGGTCGTCAGGCAACTCTACTTCTTGCGACTGGAACCCTTTGAAATCAGGTAGTTTCACATTGTCGAAACCACGCAAATCGACAGCAGCATATATCTTATAGGTGAGCAAGATGGCTTCCTGCTCATAGACGGTGGTCTTGCTGGTGGTGCTGGTAATGAACAAGTCGGTGGCATTCAAGGTACCGCTATTGCGACTGGTTTGGGTATCGCCACTACCAACGCCCCCTATCCCATTGGCTTCGTCTTTCGGCAATACCTTTACCTGGAAAGGTGTTGATGCCACCTCTTTGCCGTCGGCTTGTGCCGTAGCGGCAGGAATGGTAAAGGTTCCTTCTTTGTTGGCCATCAGAATATAGGTAAAGGTGATGCTGCTGGAGGAGGTAACCTTGCCGTTGATTATCTGTGTACTGCTCTGCTGTGAGCGACTGGGCCCCATAAGTACGTCGAAATCCTTGATCTCGCCCACACGGAAATCTCTTACGTTCTGCGTGTTAATGGTGAATGACAACCTGAATTGATCGCCCACGGCTACAGCATCAGGTGCATTGGCTGTGATGCCCACCTGATCGGCTGCATAGATGCCTGTGAGCATCCAGACATTCAGTAGTATCCAAATATAGAATGTTTTCTTCATAATCATTTTACCAATCTTTTTCCAGCTTACGGCCCTTGAGCACTTGCTGTTTCTTTACTTTGTCTTGTACGTCTTTCTCATCCTGCATAGCAGCACGCAGCAGTTGTTCGGCATTCTCCTGCGACATCTGGTTCTGGTCGTCCTGCTGTTGCTGATCTTGCTGCTGTTGTTGGTCTTGCTGTTGCTGCTGGTCTTGCTGTTGCTGCTGTTCTTGTTGCTGCTCCTGTTGCTGCTGGTTCTGGTCGTTACCACCACCCTGCTGCTGTTGGTCCTTCAGCAGTTTCTGACAGAGTGCCAGATTGTAACGCGTCTCGTGATCGTTGGGATTGTTGCGCAACGACTCCTTGTAAGCCTCTATGGCCTGCTGGTAGTGCTGGGCGCCTTGGTGGATAACGCCTGTATTGTGATAGACCTGAGCGAGCTTGGCCTTATCGTGCTCCATCTTGGAGGTGGCCTCGTATTCTTTCAGCGCCTCCTGTGGCTTGTTTTGGAAGAGCAAGGCATTGCCCAGGTTATAGCGTGACATAGCGGAGGTGGGCTTGGCCTCGAGTGCCTTACGGTAGCTCACTTCTGCATCTACAAACGCACTGTCATGATATTGTCGGTTGCCCTTGCGCAGGTTGTCGCGCTCAGCCTTCTGTGCCATAGCACCCAGCGAAACAAGCGAGCACGCTACAAGCAGTAAACTATATGTCAATAGTCGTAATTTCATTTCTCAAATAGATGTATGTTGTTGAATAACGGATTCTGACGTTCCAGGATGAACAGCTCGGCCAACAGGAACAAGAACAGGAGCCAAGCAACGGCTTGGAACTGCTCGTTGTAGTCGGAATAGACCTGTGTCTCGATATCAGCCTTTGCCAGTTTGTCGATGGCCTGCTGAATGGCACGCTGCGCCGTATTGGTGTTATCCACTCTGACATAGACGCCATTGCCCGCCTTGGCGAGTTCCTGACACATGGCTTCGTTGAGCTTGGTGACCACGATGTTACCATCCTTGTCACGACGAAAATCGTTGGAATTATCAATAGGTATAGGTGATCCTTCTGGTGAGCCAATACCTAATACATTAATCTGTATGTCTTTGTCGGTCAATGTCTTAATGGCTTGTTCTACCCCACCTTCATGGTTTTCGCCATCAGTAATGAGGATGATGGTTCGCCCCACCTCGGGTTGCGATGTAAAACTGCGGTTGGCCAATGTGAGTGCTGCCCCCAAATCGGTGCCTTGCTTGGTGATGAGCTCAGGACTGATGGATTCGAGAAACATCTTGGCAGAGATATAGTCGCTTGTGATGGGCAATTGGGTAAAGGCATCGCCTGCGAAGACGATGAGTCCTACTTTGTCCTGCTCCATCTTATCCACCAGCTGAGAGATCAGTCTTTTGGCCTTTTCCAGGCGGTTGGGCTGAATATCCTGTGCCATCATGGAGTTGGAGATGTCGAGGGCGATGATGACCTCTACCCCCTGACGTTTCACCGTTTCGAGTCGCGAGCCAAACTGCGGACGGGCCAGTAGCACGGCAAACAGGGCGATGCACACCAGTATCAAGGCAAACTTGATATCTGGGCGACGCTTGGACACCTCTGGCATAAGGGGCGCCATCAGCTCAGGGTCGCCAAACTCACGAATAGCCTTGCGACGCTTATAGTTGGAATATATGTATAAGGCTGTCAGCACTGGCAGCAAAAGCAGCAAGTAAAGATAAGCCGGTTCTTCAAATCTAAACATATATCTTTATTTAAGGAATCTTTTTCAATATTGTATTACGCAACAGCACTTCCAGCAGGATGCAGAACAGTGCTGCTAAAGCAAACCATTCGTATTTCTCGTCGCGTTTGCTGAACTGGCGCACGCTGAGCTTGGTCTTTTCCAGCTTGTCGATTTCCTGATATACTTCCTCCAGCTTTGAATTGCTGGTGGCACGGAAATAGTTGCCTTGGGTAACACTGGCTATCTCGGTCAGTGTTTTCTCGTCAATCTCGACAGGCAGGTTGACATACTGAACGGTACCTGCTACCTGATAAGGATAAGGTGCCATGCCGTTTGTACCTACGCCGATGGTATAAACTCTGATGCCGAAGCTCTTGGCTATCTCGGCAGCTGTAAGGGGCGAGATGTCGCCTCGGTTGTTGGTACCATCGGTAAGGGCAATTACTACCTTCGACTTGGCCTTACTGTCCTTGAGACGGCTCACAGCATTGGCGATGCCCATACCCACAGCAGTACCGTCTTCTATCAAGCCGCACTGCACATCCTTGATCAGGTTCAGCAGGACGCTATGATCAACGGTCAGCGGACATTGGGTGAAGCTCTCGCCTGCAAACAATGTGATGCCAATATTGTCGTTAGGACGACCATTGATGAATTCGGCAGCTACCTGCTTGGCTGCTTCCAATCGGTTGGGCTTGAGGTCTTCGGCCAACATACTGGTGGAAACGTCGATGGCCAGCATGATGTCAATGCCCTCCATCTCGCTGTTTTGCCAACTGTTGGTGGTTTGAGGACGAGCCAACACCATGATCAGCAGGGCTAAAGCCAGCATTCTCAGAATGAAGGGGGCGTGTATCAGGTAGTTCTTGTATGATTTTGGTGCATGGGCATAGACAGAAGCGTCAGAGATCTGCAATGACGCATCGGCCTTCTTTCGGCTCAGCACATAACCCACGATGAGTGGGATAAGCAGGAGCAACAAAAACAAATATCCACTATCTGCAAAAACCATAATCTACACTATACTAAATTGTTATACAACTCCAAGCCCACATACACCAACGATCCGACCAGGAAGATGGAGACGAGCGCAATGCCCACACCCAAGATGATCTTGGTGCGTAGCGGACGCTTCTCGACGATGGTGATTTCCGTAGGTTCGGGTTTGGCATCGGGGTCTTCGGCCTCGCGTGTCTCGTTGATGAAATTAACAGCATTCAGCAGGTTGGCATCGTTCTCATTCATCATTGGGATGAACTTGGCAAACTTCACCAGATCGGCTGTCTGCAACAAAGAACGCAGTTCTCTCATGGCCTCGGCATCATGGATGCTCTCCAACTGCTCGATAATCTGGTCGGTGGTCATTTCCAAGGCCTTGAAGCCGAATCGTCTTTCTATATAGGTACGTAACGTATCGGTAAGCTGGGTGTAATATTCCTTCTGCAAACCGTGTTGCCATACTTTCTCATTGCGGATGCGTTCAATCTCTTGCATGGCTTCCTGATGGGGCGGCAACTTGGGTTCTACCTTCACCTTGCGAATGATAGGCTGGTTGTCGCGGAAGCGTCTGATAAGGTAGAGTAACAGGAATATGGCTGGTGCCCAGAGTACGATGCAAGCAATGATGCCGTACCAGTCGGCCCACATGAAATCGGGCTTCATCACATCTTTAGGACCAAAGAACTGTTCTGGATGCAGGGTATCGACAGGCATTGTTATCACCTTCAGTGCCAAAGGATTGGACTTATATGTCTCATCCTCAACTTGAACCTCCATTGGGGGCAAGTAGTACAGGGCTGAATCGAACGAGGTGATGGTATATACCTCTTGGATGAGCATGCGTTTGTTGTTGTTGAGATACTGTGTATCGGGCTTGGCCACATCGAGTACCTCCACCCCTCTTACCAACGTGTCTGGATAAAAAGGTAGCTGTAAACGCTTGTCGGCATCGAGCGTCACCTGCAACGTTATATGTGCCTGTTCGCCTATCAGCAACTCGAGCGAATCGATGGATGCCTCGACGAAAACCTGTGCCGCTACAGGCATCAGGAAACAGGTGATATATGTCAATACAACTAATAGTCTTTTCTTCATTTCTTACACTTAGTTTCGTTGTGCAAACAAACTCATAAGAGATTTCACGTAGTCTTGGTCGGTACGGATGGACACGCTGTCAACATTACTCTTCTGGAAGATGTCGTCGAGCGTCGTTTTCTGTGCTATCCACCAGTCGTGATGGGCTTTACGTACTGCCTTCGATGAGGTGTCAATCCATCGTTCCACACCCGTTTCGGCATCTTTGACCTTCATCAGACCTATTGCCGGCAACTCTTCCAGACGACGGTCGTACACTTGCAAGGCCACCACGTCGTGCTTCTGGTTGGCAATGGTCATTGCATTCTTGAAGTCCTTGCGGTCGATGAAGTCGGACAGGATAAAGGCTGTACATCTGCGTTTCATCACGTTGGTGAGGTATTGCAGTCCTACCCCAATATCTGTCTTCTTGCTCTCAGGATGGAAATCAATCAACTCTCTGATAATATAGAGGATATGTTTCCTTCCTTTCTTGGGAGGGATGAACTTTTCAATCTTATCGGAGAAAAAGATGACACCTATCTTATCGTTGTTCTGCATGGCCGAAAACGCCAAGGTGGCCGCTATTTCAGTCACCATATCACGTTTCATCTGCTTGACTGTACCGAAATCCAGACTTCCGGAAACATCTACCAGCAACATGACCGTTAACTCACGTTCTTCCTCAAACACCTTGACGTAGGGCTTGTGGAAGCGTGCGGTTACGTTCCAGTCGATATCGCGAATATCGTCGCCATACTGGTATTCACGCACCTCTGAGAAGGCCATACCCCTACCCTTGAAGGCCGAATGATATTCGCCAGCAAAGATATTGTTGGACAACCCACGGGTCTTGATCTCAATACGACGGACTCGCTTTAATAACTCGGTAGTTTCCATAAGCTGAACAGCTTGTTATCAAGGAACCTTCACTTCATCCAAAATCATGCTCACAATCTCGTCGGCAGTGAGGTTGCTGGCTTCTGCCTCGTAAGACAAACCAATGCGATGGCGCATCACATCGTGAGCCACAGCACGCACATCCTCTGGGATGAGGTAGCCGCGATGCTTGATGAATGCGTAGCTGCGAGCGGCCAGTGCCAAGTTAATGGAAGCACGAGGTGAACCGCCAAAACTGATCATGCCCTTGAGCTTTTCTAAGCCGTACTGCTCAGGATAGCGCGATGCAAACACGATGTCGAGGATGTATTGTTCAATCTTCTCGTCGATATAGACCTCGCGAACCAGTTTGCGGGCTTCGATGATCTCTGCTGCAGTGATGACAGGCAGTATGTTGGTTCTGTCGCCATTGATATTCTGACGGATGATGAGTTTTTCTTCGTCGAGCTTAGGATAGTCGATCACTACCTTCAGCATGAAACGGTCCACCTGGGCCTCTGGCAACTGATAGGTTCCCTCCTGTTCGATAGGGTTCTGAGTAGCCAACACCAAGAACGGTTCGGGCAATTTGAACGTCTCGCTGCCAATGGTGACCTGACGCTCTTGCATAGCCTCCAACAGAGCACTCTGCACTTTGGCTGGGGCACGGTTGATTTCGTCGGCCAGTACGAAGTTAGCAAACACAGGACCTTTCTTCACTTGAAACACTTCGTCTTTCTGACTATATACCATAGTACCTATCACATCGGCAGGGAGCAAGTCGGGTGTAAACTGTATGCGACTGTATTTCGCGTCGATCAACGATGCCAGTGTCTTGATGGCTAATGTCTTAGCCAAACCTGGTACGCCTTCCAACAGTACGTGACCATCAGAAAGTAAGCCAATCAACAAAGATTCTATCAGGTGTTTCTGTCCTACTATTGTCTGGTTCATGCCAGTAGTAAGATGCGTGATAAATGCGCTTTTGCTTTCAATCCGCTCGTTCAGTTCGCGGATATTAATTGAATCTGCCATAGTTTTTTTATTTCTTTACTAATTTAGGAATTCTTAGTTTAGTACCCTCTGGTATGTTGTCCGGATTCTTGATAACGTCTTTATTATATTCAATGATGCAGGCGTACATAGCATTGTTACCATAGTATTTTCTGGAAAGAGAAAAGAGTGTCTCTCCCTTTGACAATACGTGTGTTTCTATCTCACCTTCGACAACATATTCGTTCTTCCCTACTTTGAGCGTGGTAGCCGACTTAGTTGTTTGAGTAGCAGGCTTTGCTGCTTGGGTAGCTGCGCTCGCTGCAGGCTTGGTGGTTGTCTTTGGCTGCTCTGCTGCAGAAGTAGTAGGTTGTGTAGCTGCAGGAGTAGCTGGTTGAGTTTCAGCCTTAGGAACAGACTCTTCCCTGACGGTGATGGGGGCTGTTACCTCCTTCTTGACAGGTTCCTCAGACTGTGTCTGTGCTTCAGCAGCAGGAACTGCTACAGAATCAGGTGCAACATCTGGTTGGGTTGTTTCAACGGGAGCCTCTATTGTACTTTCAGCCTCTGGCTGCTGGGTATTGATTTCTGAAGAAAGCGGTGTGATGGGCTTTGCATCATTATTCGCCAAATCAGGATAATAGATATAAGCGACAATGCCCAAGCAGATCATGATGGTTAGCACCGCCAAGAACATCAGATAAGGTGTGGCCGATCTGTCGGCTTTACGAGAGATTTCCTTGCGTTTTTCCTCAGTCAACTTCAGGGCCATCACTTCTTCTTGATGACTCACGGGCTGGTCTTTCTTCTTAATGGCATCATCATCAAAAATCGACAGTATTGTTGCATCTGCTGGTTGTTCAGCTTCGGCCTGAGGTGCTTCACTTTCTGTCACAGGCTCTTCTGTTACAGCCTCTTGAACCTCATCTTCTTCAGAAGGATCAGAAGGTGCAGGCTCCTCAGCCACTGGTTCTTCAACAGCAGGCACTTCTTCCACAACTGGCTCGACTGAAGCAGCTGGTTCGTCTATAGGTTCAGCTTCGGCAACAACAGATGCTGTTTCGACTTGAGGCTCTGCTTCTATTACAGCTGGCTCCTCCTCTTTAATTTCGTCAGAGAGGGCGTCGATAAGGTTTTCCTCTGGTGCATCGATGGCAACACCATCGGCCAAAACTACTGTCTGGAATGCGGAGAAAGGCTTGTTTACTGCCTCTTTGATATTGTTGTCGGGAGTAAAGGTTATCTTTGAATGACCTTGTATCTCGAAGCGTTCGCCTGTATTTACATTGATGCTCTCACTGCTATCAACCTCGATTAGTTTAAAGGTACCGAAACCTTTTATCTTGACGTACTTGTCTTTTTCAAGACCCTCTTGAATCACTGAGAAGAACTCTTTTATGAAAGCTTCTGCATCTTTACGGTTGATACCACAACTCTCAGCAAATTCGTCGGTAAGATTTTGTATATTAAGTTTTTCGTTCATCGTATTTACTTGAATTTATCTTTCAACATGTTGCTTGGTCGGAAGGTAAGTACCAATTTAGGAGGCACCAACAAACGTTGTTTGGAAACCGGGTTGACGGAAATGCGCTCCGACTTCTTACGTACTTCGAACGATCCGAAGTTCTGAATGGCAATACTATCGTTATTCTGCCATTTATCAGTCATCATTTGCGTCAGCGTGAAAATCATATCAGAGACATCCCTGGAGGAACTCTCACATCTGCGCGCCAATTCAGCTATAAAATCTTTGTTGTTCACGGTATAAAGAGATAAAGATAATTATAATTTCCGAGCGTGAAATTACTGATTTCTTCGATAAATTGGAAATGTTTGGGCAAAAAATTCACACTATTTGTCCAAAAAGGTCATAATCTTCAGAAGAAGTAATCTTTACTTGACAAAAATTACCAATTTGTAACGTTTTATCTGTCTTTTCAATCAGCACTTCTGGGTCAACTTCTGGCGAGTCAAATTCGGTGCGCCCCACAAAATAGTCGGTTTCTTCGCGATCGATAATGACTTTCAGTACCTGACCTACCTTTGCTTGGTTCAGTTCGGCAGATATCTCTTGTTGAATGGCCATTAGTTCATCCAATCGCTGTTGCTTCACCTCTGGTGTGATAGTGTCTTCATAATGAGTAGCCGCATAGGTGCCTTCTTCCTCAGAATAAGCAAAAGCCCCCATTCTATCGAATCTCATATCGCGTACAAACTGCTTGAGTTCTTCGAAATCGCTTTCCGTCTCACCAGGATGTCCTACCATGAGCGTAGTTCGGATATGAATGCCAGGGACTTCTTTTCGCATGGTCTCGATTAACTGATAGGTCTCAGCTTTGGTAACATGACGATGCATCAGGTCCAACATGTGGTCGCTGATATGCTGCAAGGCGATGTCGAGATAGCGACAAATATTAGGGTGTTTACGCATGACGTCGAGCAATTCGAGTGGGAAATGTGAAGGATAGGCATAATGAAGTCTGATCCACTCTACACCAGGTACTTGTGCTATTTTGTCCACCAGTTCGGCAATCATCTGTTTCTGGTAAAGGTCGATGCCGTAATAGGTAAGTTCCTGGGCAATGATTTGAATCTCCTTTACGCCCTGTGCCACCATGTTTTTCACTTCGGCCAGTATTTCCTCCATAGGGCGCGAATGATGAGCACCCGTGATGATGGGAATGGCGCAATACGAACAATGTCTGTCGCATCCTTCAGATATCTTAAGGTATGCATAGTGTTTGGGAGTAGTAAGCATGCGCTCGCCCAACAATTCATTGCGTTCAGCTGCACCTATATCATGTAACAAGCCTGTCCAGTCGAACTTGCCATAAAACTTATCTACTTCAGGAATTTCTTGTTGTAGTTCGCCTTTGTATCTTTGTGAAAGACATCCCATTACATATAGTTTCGAGAGCCTGCCCTCTTGCTTGGCCTGTACGAAATCGAGTATCATGTTGATGGATTCCTCTTTCGCATCACCAATGAAGCCACAGGTATTGATGACGGCAATCTTAGCTTTGGGAGTTTCAGGATCGTGGTGGGGATTATAGCCGGATGCACGCAACATACCCATCAGGCGCTCAGAATCCACAAGGTTCTTCGAGCATCCTAACGTGATAATATCAATGTCTTTCCTTCTCATTATTCACCGCCAAACAGAGAGTCGACGAATTCTTTTCTACGGAATACTTGTAGGTCTTCCATCCCCTCGCCCAATCCGATGTATTTAACAGGAATCCTGAATTGGTCAGAAATGCCAATGACTACACCACCTTTGGCCGTACCGTCCAATTTCGTCACAGCCATAGCCGTTACTTCCGTGGCCTTGGTAAACTGTTTTGCCTGCTCGAAAGCGTTTTGTCCGGTAGAGCCATCGAGCACCAGCAATACTTCTTGTGGTGCATCAGGTACTACCTTCTTCATGACGTTTTTGATCTTGGTCAGCTCGTTCATCAAGCCAATCTTATTATGCAGTCGTCCGGCAGTATCGATGATTACTACATCGGCATTATTGGAAACGGCAGAGCTCAACGTGTCGTATGCCACAGAGGCAGGGTCAGAGCCCATTTGTTGTTTGATGACAGGCACACCCACTCGATCGCCCCATATTTGAAGTTGCTCAATGGCTGCAGCCCTGAAGGTATCAGCAGCTCCAAGATAAACTTTCTTACCAGCTTTCTTGAACTGATAAGCTATTTTGCCAATGGTGGTGGTCTTTCCGACGCCATTCACACCTACTACCATAATGACATAAGGAGTAGATTTGAGAGGCGCTTCAAAATCATCCACATCATCAGTGTTGTTCTCAATGAGTAAAGCTGAAATCTCTGACCTGAGAATGTTATTCAGTTCAGAGGTGTTCATATATTTGTCTTGGGCCACACGCTGTTCTATGCGCTCAATGATCTTCAATGTGGTTTCTACGCCCACATCTGAGGTAATGAGCACTTCCTCCAGGTTGTCGAGTACTTCATCGTCCACCTTAGATTTGCCTGCTACGGCGCGTGCCAACTTGCCAAACACACTCTCTTTGGTTTTCTGCAAGCCTTTGTCTAATGTCTCTTTCTTCTCCTTAGAGAATAATCCGAAAAATCCCATAG
Source organism: Bacteroidaceae bacterium (assembly GCA_017442855.1). Lineage (GTDB taxonomy): Bacteria > Bacteroidota > Bacteroidia > Bacteroidales > Bacteroidaceae > Bacteroides. The sequence goes on from JAFSPM010000045.1 coordinate 323,183, forward strand.
CTCATCATTTTAATTGATGCAAAGATATAGAAATCTCACAATATAAGCAATAAAAAAGCTTTCTTACTTGCACTGTAAGAAAGCTTTGTATGATTGTTAAAGAAGTTCAGCGTTTTATTTCTTGAAGAAATCCTGTACCTTCTCATTCTGTACCATCTGCTCATCAAAGATATAGGCACCAGTCTTAGGCGACTTTACCATCTTGATAACCTTAGCATATGCGCGACCCTCTTTTGAGCCTGTCTGCAATGTAGCGACTGTTTTCTTTGCCATAGTAGTAAACTATTATTATTTAATTTCCTTATGAACTGTCATTCTCTTGAGGATAGGATTGTACTTCTTCAGTTCCAGTCTCTCAGGAGTGTTTTTCTTATTCTTAGTAGTGATGTAGCGAGAAGTACCGGGCAGACCGCTGTCCTTCATCTCTGTGCATTCAAGGATAACCTGCACTCTATCGCCTTTAGATTTCTTTGCCATAACTTCTTTTCTCCTTTAAATATTAACCAATCACTTTAATCTCCTTCCAATCGCAATAGCCCTTCTCTACAGCCTGCTTCAAAGCAGCATCCAGGCCCATCTTGTTGATTGTTCTCAAACCGTTAGCACACAGCTTCAGGCTAATCCAGCAGTCCTGCTCTACATAGTAGAACTTCTTTGTAAACAAGTTCACATCAAATGTTCTCTTAGTTCTTCTCTTTGAGTGTGAAACATTGTTGCCAATCATGGCTTTCTTTCCCGTAATTTGACAAATCTTTGACATTTTATCTTATCTTTTTAATTAGCAAATTTTTGATGGTTTCACCAAACAGGCTGCAAAGTAACTACTTTTTTTCTTATCCACCAAGTTTTTAAGCAAATAATTCTCTTTTTTCTTTCATTTTTTATTTTTCAAGAGTTCAAAAAGCAATCTGAGGGCTTGTTGGATGGCTTTTTCAATGTTTTTGCGTCTTCCTTGGTCGCCTTCCTGACGCAACGTCACGATGTTGTCACCCCATGCTGCTGCTATCCATATCGTACCTACGGGCTTTCCTGGTTCAGCACCACCAGGACCTGCTATACCCGTTGTTGCCATAGCACAATCGGTTTTAAGCGATTTCATCGCCCCTTTCACCATCTCTATTACAGTCTGCTCACTCACGACACCATATTTATTAATGGTAGATGGATGAACGCCCAACAATTGTTCCTTCACATCATTCTGATAGGATACGATGCCGCCTCTCACATAGGCTGAACTGCCTGCTACAGAGGTAAGTCGGGCAGCTATTCCCCCACCCGTGCAGCTTTCTGCAGTTGATACGGTGAGTCCTTTGCTAATCAGCAGTTTTCCCAGTCTTTTCTGTATGCTTTCCATCGTCTTATTTATAAGCTAACCCGAGAATATGCAGGGGCATCAATCGGACAGAAATCTTTGTCTTGATACTTGTAATAACCAGTAATGGCAATCATGGCCGCATTGTCGGTGGTGTAGCTGAATTTTGGGATAAAAATCTTCCAACCGAAACGTTGGGCATGATCGCGGAAAGCATTGCGCAATCCGTTGTTGGCTGATACACCTCCAGCTAAGGCTACTTCCTTGATTTTATATTGTTTAGCTGCCTTACGAAGCTTATCCATCAGGATATCTACTATAGTAGCTTCCAACGAAGCGGCCAAATCGGCTTTATGATGTTCTATAAACTCGGGATCATCTTTCAGCCACTCTTTCAACGAATACAAGAACGAGGTCTTCAGACCACTGAAACTATAATCCAATCCGGGAATATGTGGTTTGCTGAATGTGAATGCCTTAGGATTTCCCTGACGGGCCAGTTTGTCGATGATGGGACCACCAGGATAGCCCAATCCCATCACCTTCGAACACTTGTCGATTGCTTCTCCTGCTGCATCATCGATGGTTTGTCCCAGAATCTCCATATCGTTATAGGCTTTCACCAATACAATCTGCGAATTACCACCTGACACCAGCAAACATAAGAAAGGAAATTGGGGTTGGTCGTTTTCTTCACCTTCAACTTTAATGAAGTTAGCTAATACATGACCTGTCAAATGATTAACGTCTATCAATGGAATGCGCAATGAGCAAGCTAAACCCTTTGCAAAAGAAACACCTACCAACAACGAACCCATCAAACCTGGTCCTCTGGTAAAGGCAATGGCACTCAGTTCCTCTTTGCTGACTCCTGCCCTTTTCAATGCCTCGTGCACTACTGGTACGATGTTTTGCTGATGAGCTCTTGAAGCCAATTCCGGCACCACACCTCCATAGGATTCGTGTACTGCCTGACTGGCTACTACGTTAGAGAGCAGATAGCCGTCTTTTATAATAGCTGCAGAAGTGTCGTCACACGATGATTCTATGCCTAAAATTATTGTACTCATAGCTATTTTTCCGTTTTGCGGTACAAAAATAGTGATAAAGTATCAATCATTTCATTAAAATGAGTAATTTTGTTCAATAAATTAATAAAAAGCAACCTGAAGATACTGAAAAGAGCCATACAAACCCTTGTCGTTATCTTGCTGGCAAGCTATATCGGCATCATCCTCGCGTTGAATATACCTGTTGTTCAGCGTGCAGTATCTTCTTTTGCTAGCGATGAACTCTCCAAAGTCTTAGGGGCAGATGTTTCTATAGGCAATATCAATTTAGGTTTTCTGAATCGTATCATTCTGGAAGATGTACGCTTGAATGATGAGCAAGGTGCTGAATTGTTATCTGTTGCGCGTGTCTCTGCTGCCTATGCCCTCACTCCCTTATTGGATGGAAAGATTGATATTAGCAGTGCCCAACTCTTTGGTTTCAATGCGCAACTGAGCAAGGAAACACCTGATGCCAAGCCCAATTTTCAGTTTATCATTGATGCTTTATCGTCGGATAGTGAGGAACCTTCACGCATCGACCTACGCATTAACTCACTTTTGATTAGAAGAGGAAACATTACCTATGACGTACTTTCAGAAGCAGAGAAAGAAGGTGTTTTTAATCCTAACCATCTACAAATGAACAATATGCGTGCTAATGTGTCACTCAAGGCTTTGCGCAACGACACACTGAATGCATCCATTAGACAATTGAGCATGGAGGAAGCAAAATCGGGGTTCATCCTCAAAAGGTTGGACTTTAGAATCATCAGCAATAACCAACATACGGTAATTGACAACTTTGACATCCAATTGCCAAACACCACTTTGATGATAGATACCATCAATGTACGCTACGACAGCATAAATGCATTGGATAATTTCGCCGATAATGCCCGATTTTCCGTTCACCTAAAGCCCTCAGAAGTCACTTTGCAGGATATTGCCGCTTTTGTACCTAACCTCAAGACGTTCAGAGACAAAATCTTTGTCGAACTCTTGGCAGAGGGAACTATAAACGATCTACACCTGCCCATCTTAAAAGTTAACGGCAATCATCTTCGCATTAATGGAGATGCTGACATTCAAGGTATTGGCCACCCCGAACAAGCCAGCATCAGAGGACAGTTGGGTGAGGTTTATGCCGACCCAGAAGGATTGGCTTTCCTGATGCGTAACTTGTCCAACAATTTCGATGAATTGCCCGATGTAATAAGGAACTTGGGAAGCATCCACTTCAACGGTAATATATCAGGACCACTCAGTCACATGGTGACACACGGAAAACTGGAAACCGACTTGGGATCATTCCAAGGAAACATGCAGCTAAAATCGGACAATGCAGTAGGCGCATTTGGCTATGAAGGCGACTTGCAGACCGATGGATTCTCTTTGGGTAGTTTGTTGGAAAACAAAAATTTGGGTGATATCGCTTTCAGCCTCGACTTGAATGGTACCTATCCACGAGTTGGACATCCGAAAGTGCTTGTCAAGGGCGTTATCGACTCTTTGATGTACAGCGGCTATACCTATCATAACATCACCCTCGATGGTGAGCAACAAAACGGTGGATACAACGGAACCATCGTACTGGATGATATGAATGCCTACATAAAAATGGTGGGCACCATGAACATGCTCTCTTCTGTTCCTGTATTTAACTTTAATGCTGACATCGAGCATTTCCGCCCCACTCCGCTGCATTTGGCTGAAGGTTATAAGGATAATGAATTGTCGTTGAATATCAAGGCCGACTTCGTGGGTCGTTCGATAGATGATATGATTGGCGAACTGAATATCAACAACATGCGATTTGTGACGCCTTCCAGAGCTTATCATCTCGACAATTTCAAAGTGGCGGCAGTAAAACAGGATAATGGCAGCAAGAAGCTGACCTTCACCTCCAACTTCCTACAGGCCAATATTGAGGGCGACTATTCCTATCGTACGCTTCCCAATAGTGTGATGGCTGTTATCGACCGCTATGTACCTTCTTTGTTCAACTACAAGAGCATCAAGGAGTCGGAGAACAACTTTACTTTCGACATGCGTTTGGACAATACTGAGTTTATTTCTGCCTTGTTACACATACCCTTAACTGTCTATACCCCTTCCACACTCAAAGGATTCTTCAACGACAAAGAACGAAAGATGCGCATCGAGGGTTTCTTCCCCAGGTTCATGTATGATGATAAGTTCTTGGAATCTGGTGTATTGCTGGCAGAAACACCCACCGACCAGTTCCACGTTACGGCAAGGGTAAGCGACCGTGACCTGGAAGATGACATGAATTACGCAGCTGACATCTCTGCCCGCAACGACAGCGTGATTGCCTTGATGAATTGGGGCAATAAGGGTGAACATACCTATAGCGGTCGTCTTTCCACTTTGGTTAGTTTCCTCAAGCCTGAAGCACGTGACGAGGCTTTGGCGGCAGAATTGATGCCGTTGAAAGCTAAGATTGACATCAACCCATCGAACGTGATCATCAACGATACATTGTGGAACATTCATCGCTCACATGTTACCATTGAAGGCAAGCGTTTCCATGTGGATGATTTCTTGGTAACCCAAGCCGAAAACAGATTTCTGAAGATCAATGGCGACATCTCTGAATCTCCTGAAGACACTGTATTTATCGACATGAACGACATGCAGCTCACCTACATTTTTGAGATCCTGGACCAAGGCGTGTCGTTCGACGGTGATGCCACAGGAGAGTCGTATGCCGTAGGTGTGCTGAAAGCGCCATTTCTCTATTCTAATCTTCATGTCAAGGATTTCGGTACGGAGGGCTATCGTATTGGCGACTTGGATTTTCACGGAGAGTGGCACCACGAAAAAGAAGGTTTATGGATCATTGGCGACATCCAGGAAGACACCATTGCCCACAGTCATGTAACAGGTTATGTTTACCCTATCAAGCCCACCTCGTCGCTCGACCTGATGGTGAATGCCCAAGGTACCAACCTAAGATTCCTCCAACATTTCCTGGATGGTGTGACGCCCGACTTCAACGGACGTGTTTGGGGTGATGTACATTTCTTTGGCAAATTCAAAGCATTGAATGTGGAAGCCGAGAAGAAAGTAGCGGCAATGGCCAGTCTTAAGGTCGGTATGCTGAACACCGATTTTGTCCTCCGCGACAGCATTACGGTGAAACAAGACGGTCTTACTTTCAGTAACAGTCACATGACCGACCACAGTGGTGATCATGATGGCCGTCTGAATGGCTTTATCCATTGGAAGAACTTCTCTGATGTGCGTTTCGACCTGAGGTTTGACATGAACAACATGTTGGTGCTCAACACCCAGCAATCGGTGGAATATCCTTTCTACGGAACAGTATATGGTACTGGCAACGCCCATATCTATGGCGACGACAATAACGGTATGCGAATTGATGCAGCCATCACCACTAACCGCAATACAACGTTCAACTATATCAAGGATGGTATTACTACTGCTTCAGGCAGTCAGTTTGTTACTTATAACGACAAGACGCCTCGCCGTTCTATCCTCGATTCCATTCCCAAGTCAGACTTTGAAAAAGTGATGCAAAGAGAGCAGATAGAAGAAGACTCGCACACGATGGATACCTATTTGAATATCTTGGCCGATGTGACTCCCGATGCTACCTTCCGCATCATCATGGATCCCATTGTGGGCGATAATATCAGCTTCACGGGCTCTGGTAGTCTGCGTGCCAATTACTACAACAAGGGCGACTTCAATATGTTTGGCACCTATACGATGGACAAGGGTGTCTATAAGCTCAGTATGCAGGAGATTATTCGCAAAGACCTTCAGTTGCAGGAAGGCAGTACGCTTACCTTCAGTGGAGACCCACTGGATGCCCAGCTCGACTGGCATGCGAAATATACCGTTAACTCTGCCTCTCTGAACGACCTGATACCTAATGCCAGTTCGTTTGTCAACCAGACTTCCGTGAAGGTGAACTGTCTGCTCAACATATCGGGCAGCATGACCAACCCTGAGTTGAGTCTGGGCTTAGAGCTTCCACAAGAAAGCGATGAAGTACAGTCATTGGTGCAGAATTATATTCCTACAGAAGAACAGATGAACATGCAGATTCTTTATCTGCTGAGTATCGGAAAATTCTATACCCCTGATTATGTCAATGTTTCCCAAAACTCCAATGTGATGAGTAGTGTGGTGTCTTCTACCCTCTCGGGACAATTGAACAACGCCCTGTCAGACGTCATCAACAGCAATAATTGGAATTTTGGCACCAACCTCAGTACAGGACAGAATGGATGGAATGACTGGGAAGTAGAAGGTATCCTTTCAGGTCAATTGTTGAACAACCGTTTGCTGCTTAACGGTAATTTCGGTTATCGCGAGAACCGCATGTCGAACACCAACTTCGTGGGCGATTTCGATGCTCAGCTGCTACTGAACCAATCTGGCAATATCCGTCTGAAAGCATATAACCAAACCAACGACCGCTATTTCGTGCGCACCAACCCAACCACTCAGGGCTTGGGCATCATCTTCAAGAAAGATTTCGACAACTGGCGCGAACTGTTCTTTGGACGAGGCAAGGGAAACAAGAAACAAACAGAGACGGAAACGTCTGCAGAAGAACAACCTGATACAGATACAGGATTTGTGAAATTTAATGAGAAACAAGATAAATAATTCAATGTTTTAAGTGTATGAAAAAGTTATTCTTTGCAGCAGCTATGCTGGCGACCTTGTTCACCTCTTGCGGTGACGGCAAGGAAGTACTGTTCAACGGACAGGATTTTGACGGTTGGGTACTCTTTACTGATCCCACCAGTGATGTAAAGCCCGAAGAGGTGTTTTCAGTGAAGGACGGCGTTATCAGTGTGACTGGTATGCCTTATGGTTACATGCGTACCGCTAAGAAGTATGCTGATTATGTAGCACATGCTGAGTTCCGTTGGACTGACGGTAAGGGCTCTAACAGCGGTTTCTTCCAGCGTGTACAGGAAGGCGACAAGATTTTCCCTACTGATGTCGAGGTACAGATGAAAGTCGGCAGCATTGGCGATTTGATGGGTAGTGTGGCCAATAAAGTAGAAGCTCCTGGAGGACCTCAACGCGTACTTCGTCTGCAAGAGGAAGGTTTGGAGAGTCCTGCTGGCGAATGGAACGTTATGGAAGTAAAAGCTGAAGGCAGTCACCTCACTGTTACCCTGAACGGTAAGGTAGTGAACGAAGCTGAGACTGAGCTCACCGAAGGCTTTATTGGCTTGCAGAGCGAAGGTGGACCGCTGGAGTTCCGCAACGTATGGGTAAAGGAACTCAAGCCCGCTACAGGTGCCCCTGCTCCTGAGGTAATCCCTACTGAGATTGCTTTGTTCAATGGTCGTAACCTCAACAACTGGACACTCTTCACCGATCCTACCAGCGATGTGAAGCCTGAGGAAGTGTTTACCGTTCAGGATGGCGTGATCAACGTATTGGGCAATCCTTTCGGATATATGCGTACCAACCGTCAGTTTGGCAACTATCGCCTGCATGTGGAATGGCGTTGGGTAGATGACAAAGCTACCAAGAACAGCGGATGCTTCCAGCGTGTACAGCCGGGCGACAAGGTTTGGCCTAAAGGTGCAGAATGTCAGTTGGCTGATGGCAATGCCGGAATGGTAGTTGGCTTAGGCGGTTATAAGGTAGAAGGTGCTATCCAGAACGGAGAATTTGGCATCAAGCCCCGCATTGCAGATGCACCATCAGAGAAACCTTTTGGCGAATGGAACGAAGCCGATATCGAATGCGTAGGTAAACACATGATATTCAAGATTAATGGTGTGGTACAAAACGAGGCCGATGGTGAGTTCGAGCAGGGTTACATTGCACTGCAGAGCGAAGGTGGTCCACTGCAATTCAGGAACGTAAAAATTTTTGAATTAAAATAGAAAAAAATATCCAATATGTTTTTATATATTAAAAAAAAGATTTATATTTGAGGCGATTATAAAGGGCATAACCTAATTATTAACCTTAAATAAATTCCATTATGGCTTACAAAATTATCGACATTGAGGGCGTTGGTGAAGTATATGCTGAAAAGCTGATTGCTGCTGGCATTACAAAGCCCGAAGAATTGTTAGCAAAGTGTGCAGGTCCTGCTGGCCGCAAGGCTTTGTCAGAACAAACTGGTATTGCTGATGGTCTGATTCTGAAATGGACCAATCATGCAGATCTGTTCCGCATCAAGGGCGTTGGCCCACAGTTCTCAGAACTGCTGGAAGCTGCTGGTGTTGATACAGTAAAGGAATTGAGAAACCGCAACCCGGAGAATCTGGCTGCTAAGGTTCTTGAGATCAACAACGAGAAGCACCTCGTTCGTCGTGTTCCTGTTATCAAAGAAATCATTAAGATGGTCAACCAGGCAAAGGAATTGCCTCCTGTGATGACTTATTGATCTGCTCACTACAAAGATATGAGAGGCCGGGATTTCCCGACCTCTCTTTCTTTTATGCTTTTCGGAGACTCTCGCCCCTCTCCTTCTTTTTATTCAGCTCGCTAAGGATTTTACGTTAACATTTTATATTCAGCTCGCTGAGGATCTTTCTCATTGCTTCAAAAGTAGTAATCCTCGTTGGTACTAACGGTAAGCGAAGCTTGTTCTCTATCATACCCATAGCATGCAGCATCGCCTTTACACCCGCAGGATTACCATCCACGAACAACAGCTTGAACAATTCCGTAAACTTATGATGAATCGTCAGCGCATTGGCATAATCACCTTGCAGCGCCAAGCGAGTCATGCGACCAAACTCACGAGGAAAAGCGTTACCGATAACAGAGATAACACCCACGGCACCCATCGTAATCAGCGGATAAGTAATACCATCGTCACCAGAGATAACGTTAAAGCCCTCAGGACGGTTCTTGATGATATCGTCAATCTGTGTCATATTGCCAGAAGCCTCTTTCACCGCAATCACGTTCTTGAAATCGTTGGCAATACGCAACGTTGTCTCAGCCGTCATGTTCATACCCGTTCTACCTGGTACGTTGTAAAGCACCAACGGCAACTCAGTCGATTCAGAGATAGCTTTATAATGTTGGTAAATACCCTCCTGCGAAGGCTTATTGTAGTAAGGAACTACTGACAGTATGGCATCCACACCATTATAATTGCCGTTCTTCAGCGCATCTGTCACACCACGTGTATTGTTGCCGCCTACACCCAACAGTATAGGCACTTTGCCGTTTACACGCTCTATAACGGTCTCTTTCACCTTCTCTTTTTCGTAGTCTGTCAATGTAGGAGTTTCTGCCGTGGTACCCAGCACACAGAGGAAATCAACGTTGTTCAGCAGCAGATAGTCCACCATACGCAACAAAGCAGTATAGTCAACGCTATCGTCCTGTTTGAAAGGCGTAATCAACGCCACGCCCAGTCCTCTCAAGGTAGTTTGTATCATAAAAACACTATAATTTCGTAATTCCGTTGCAAAGATAGTAATAGATTTGCAAATTATAACAACATTTGCAGAAAATCATCTTCATTTATTATCTTTATGCCCAGTTTCTGAGCTTTCTCTAACTTGGCCGGTCCCATGTTTTCACCCGCCAATACAAAGCTCGTTTTTGCCGATATGCTGCCCACGTTCTTGCCCCCATGCTTCTCAATCATATCCTTGTATTCCTCACGCGAATGCTTGCTGAACACCCCACTGATTACAATCGACAAACCCGCCAATTTGTCGGAGTACTCGCTTTCGTCCTCCACTTGTTTCTCCATCTGCAAGCCCGCCTCTTTCAGACGGTTAATGATTTCGATATTAGCAGGCAGAGAAAAATATGCCACCACGCTCTGCGCAATCTTCTCGCCTATTTCATCCACCTCCATCAGTTGCTCTTTCGTAGCCACTTCCAACGCCTCGATACTGCCGAAGGCCTTTGCCAGTTTCTTGGCAGCCGTCTCCCCCACAAAGCGGATACCCAGCGCAAACAACACCCTTTCAAAAGGCACCTGTTTGCTGTCGGCTATTCCATGAACTATTCTCACGGCCGACTTGTCGCCCAAGCGATCCAAGCCCCTGATGTCAAGCGCACGCAACGTATATAAATCAGCCACGTTCTTCACCAAGCCAATCTGATAGAATAAATCCACCGTCTCAGGTCCCAAGCCGTCGATGGCCATCGCCTTACGACTGATAAAATGCTCAATCTTACCCTTTATCTGTGGCGCACAACCACTATCATTCGGACAATAATGCGCTGCTTCGCCCTCGAAACGCACCAATGGCGTACCACATTCCGGACAACGACTGATGAATTTCACCTTATCACCCAGCATAAAACCACGAGCATCCACATCTACTCCTGTAATCTTGGGAATAATCTCCCCGCCCTTTTCCACATACACCATATCCCCAATATGCAGGTCAAGACTTTCGATGATATCGGCATTATGCAGCGAAGCACGCTTTACGACGGTACCCGACAGTTGCACAGGATCCAGGTTGGCCACAGGGGTAATCACGCCCGTCCTACCCACTTGGAACGTTACTTGATTTAATCTTGTTAAAGCTCTTTCAGCCTGAAACTTATAAGCTATTGCCCATCGAGGGGATTTAGCTGTAAAACCCAAGTGACGTTGCTGTCGCAGACTATTTACCTTTAGCACAATACCATCGGTAGCCACAGGAAGATTCTTGCGCTCCGTATCCCAGTAGTTGATAAAGTCGAACACTTCCTGCAAGGTTTTCACCTTGCGCATGTGCTCCGATATCTTAAAGCCCCAGGAGGCCGCTTTCTGCATATTCTCATAATGACCGTCACAAGGCACCTGTTCACCCAGCAGATAATACAGATAAGCATCCAGTTTGCGAGACGCCACTATGGATGAGTTTTGCAGTTTCAGCGTACCAGAAGCCGCATTGCGAGGGTTCGCAAACAACGGTTCCTCACGCGCCTCACGCTCGCAGTTCAGCTCCTCAAACACCACCCAAGGCATCAGAATCTCACCCCTTATCTCAAAACGCTGCGGATAATCGCCATGCAGCACCAGCGGAATACTCCTGATGGTCTTCACATTGTCCGTCACATCATCACCCTTCTCACCATCGCCACGCGTCACCGCCTGCAGCAGTTTGCCGTCCTCATATACCAGCGATATCGACGTACCGTCAAACTTCAGTTCGCAGCAGATCTCAAACGCCTCCCCTGCCAACAACTCACGCACACGGTTATAGAAGTCAGTCACCTCACTTTCCGAATACGTGTTGCCTAACGACAGCATGGGATATTGGTGCACCACCTGCTTGAAATCCTTACTCAGGTCGCTTCCCACACGCATCGTAGGCGAATTAGGGTCAGCCATCTCAGGGTGCAGCTTCTCCAAATCCTGCAACAGACGCATCTTGTCGTCAAACTCCTTGTCGCTAATTTCAGGCGCATTCAGCACATAGTAGTTGTAGTTGTGACGATGCAACTCCTCGCGCAGTGCTAATATCTGGTCTTGTTCTGTCATTATTTCTGTTATTATGCTGCAAATATAACGAATTATCCGAAAACATTTGCACATAAAAAACCACTTTGTTAATTTTGCGGCATATTTTTACACCTATATTAATTAAAAGCAAAGCGTAATGAAAAAGCATTTCTTAATGGCATCAGTAGCTACCCTATTGTTAGCAGGATGCACAAGTGAAAAAACAACACCCAATCCTTTCTTTGCTGAATCGTACGGTACAGAGTACAACATTCCTCCTTTCAGCGAGATCACTATGGATGATATCCGTGAGGCAATGCTCAAGGGTATCGACGAACAGAAGCAGGAAATCCAGGCCATCACTGAAAACGTTGAGGCTCCTACTTTCGAAAACACCATCCTGGCACTCGACAATGCAGGCGAGCTGATGTCAAGGGTTCGCCAAGTATTTGGTCCTTTGTCAAGCAGTGACTCTAATCAGGAATTCCGTGACTTCCAAAAGGAGATTTCTCCTCTTACCTCTGAGTTGAGCAATTCTACATTCTTGAACGACAAGCTCTTCCAGCGTGTAAAGCAAGTTTACGAGAACAAGGAAGGCAGAGAGTACGACAAGGAACAGCTCAAGCTCATCGAGAACTACTACAAGCGTTTCGTTCGCAACGGTGCAGAGTTGGACACTGAGAAGAAGGAACAGCTCGCCAAGTTGAACAGCGATATTTCTATGCTTCAGTTGCAGTTCAGCCAGAACCTGTTGCACGAGACCAACAATACTTTCGTAACCGTTGACAAGCTCGAAGACCTCGACGGTCTGCCACAGGAGAACATCGATCGTGCAGCTGAAATGGCTAAGCAGAATGGCCAGGAGGGCAAGTGGATGTTCAACATGCAGCGTGCAAGTTGCAACCCTGTACTGCAGTACTGCACCAACCGCGACCTGCGTAAAAAGGTATATGATGCTTACTACAACCGTGGTAATCAAGGCAATGAGTGGGACAATAACGAAGTGAGCGTTAAGATCATCGAACTCCGCTTGCAGAAGGCTAAGCTGATGGGCTACAAGGACTATGCTTCTTATGCTTTGGAAGATCGTATGGCTAAGACCAGCGAGAATGTCTATAACCTGCTCGACCAGATCTGGACGCCAGCTGTAAAGAAGGCGCAGGAAGAGATTGCAGATATCCGTGCAGAGATCAAGAAGGAAGGCAACAACTTCGAACCGGAAGGCTGGGACTATATGTATTATCTGGAGAAAGCCAAGAAGGCTAAGTATGATATCGATGATGATGCCGTTCGTCCTTACCTGGAGATTAACAACGTTCAGCAGGGTATTTTCTATGTGGCCAACAAACTGTATGGCCTGACCTTCACAGAGCGCACCGATCTGCCTAAGTATAATACTGATACCAAACTGTTTGAGGTTCGCGACAAGGATGGTTCTCTGTTGGCTTTGTTCTACAGCGACTACTTCCCACGTGATGGTAAGGGTGCAGGTGCTTGGTGTACCAGCTTCCGTGGTGAATATTACAAGGATGGTGAGCGCGTTGTACCCATCGTGGTAAATTGCGCCAGCCTAACTCCTCCAAGTGGTGACACTCCTGCTTTGCAGAATGTAACCAATATCACTACCCAGTTCCATGAGTTTGGTCATGCATTGGATGCTTTCATGCATAACACTCACTATCGTGGCATTGGTGGCGTTGAGCGCGACTTTGTGGAGGTTCCTTCACAGATCAACGAGCATTGGGTACTGGAGCCAGAGATCCTGAATGTATATGCTAAGCATTATCAGACCGGAGAAGTGATTCCTATGGATTTGGTGAAGAAGATCCAGGAGAGCGAGAAGTATGGCCAGGGCTTCGCAACTGTTGAGCTGGTAGCTGCTTCATTGGTAGATATGGATCTGCATACCTTGACTGAGATTCCTGCCGACTTCAACGTAATGACCTTTGAGGAGCAGAAAATGAAGGAACGTGGCATTCCTTCACAGATCCTGCCTCGCTATCGCGTTACCAACTTCTCTCACACCATGGGTGGTGGCTACACCGCTGGTTACTACAGCTATCTGTGGGCCGAGGTATATGAGTGCGATGCTTTCCAGGCATACAAGGAAGCTGGCAACATCCTCGACAGCAGTATCGCTCAGCGTTTCCGTGAGACTATCTTCGAGCCTGCAGGCCTTGATGAAGGTATGGTGATGTACCGCAACTTCCGTGGTCGCGATCCTAAGATCGACGGTCTGCTGGAGAACCGCGGTTTGAAGTAAAAAACCCACAACCCCTCCCCTGTTTAGGGGAGGAAGTTAAACCACCAGTATGGCGAAAGAGTATGTCTATTATCTTTTCGATTTTGACCTGACACTGGCCGACTCGTCGCGAGGCATCGTGATGTGTTTCACCCATGTACTGCAAAGGCACGGCTACAACGACGTGACGGAGCTGCAGATCAAGCGCACCATTGGAAAGACCTTAGAGGACTCTTTCGCCATTCTTACTGGCATCACCGACCCAGCCCAGTTGGCCGACCTCAAGCAGGAATATACCAAAGAGGCTGATATCTATATGAACGACAACACAGTGCTGTTTCCTGAAACGGTTTCTGTGCTGACCCAGCTGAAAGAGCAAGGTGCCAAGTTGGCCATCATCTCCACCAAATACCGCTATCGCATACAGGCGGTGATCGACAAATACTTCCCCAAAGACTTTATCGATGTCATCATCGGAGGCGAGGATGTCAAGCGCCCCAAGCCCCATCCCCAAGGCGTCAAGGCGGCGCTCAAAAAGCTGAAAGCCCAAAAAGCCACTGCGCTCTATGTGGGCGACAGCACGGTCGATGCCGAGACAGCCTGGAAGGCAGGTGTCGATTTCTGCGGAGTGCTCAACGGACTCACCACCTATCAAGAGTTGGCGGCCTATCCACATCGCAAGATACTCAACGACCTCACCCTGCTCCCTCTGTTGCTGAAAGATGTTGCCTACATACCCAAGCAGCCTATCCCTACCTCAGTAGATATCAGGCGCAGGGCGTTCAACATCCATCAGATCAAGGGCAACAAGAACAAGCCCATAACGCCTCCGGCAGAGCATGTTTGTAAGAATTGCGGCAAAGTCTATCAGGGCGACTACTGTCCCTCTTGCGGTCAGTCAGCTTCCACCAAGCGCATCACCCTCAAGAATTCATTTGCCAATTTTTTCTCCTCTTTCTTCAGCATTGAGAAAGGTTTTCTGCACACCATCTACGAACTGTGGTACCGTCCGGGCTATATGGTGATGGACTTCGTCCGTGGGCATCGTCAACCCTACTACAAGCCCTTTTCGCTGCTTATCGTTATGGCCGCCCTCTACATTGTGGCAGCCCATATTTTCGACCCCCAGTCGGTAGGTAAGAAATCGGACAAGATAGAAACCGTTGGCAAGCAAATCGATTCGTTGTTTGTTGCCAGAAAGTCAGTCATAAACGACTCCTTGCAGCTATCGGCCAAAGATTTTACAAACGCTAACGTTAACGAAAATGTTAACGAAAACAATAACAAGAACGAGGATAAAGACAATGAGGAGGTAGAGAACCCTAGCGTCAACGCCTCCGAATGGATTGACAAATATTTTGGTCCAGGCACTATTCTGTATTCCATATATGACCTACTGAAAGGCTGGTTCGAAGGCAATCAGGCGTTTATGTTCATCATCACCATCCCGTTCTTTATCTATGGCACACGCAGAGCCTTCCGCCACACACGCGTAAACAAGCAACTCAACGCAGGCGAATACACCTTTATCTTTGGCTATATTGGCTCGCAGTTCATCATGAAAGACATCCTGCTGGTACCCTTCTATGGTTCCAATGTATCCACCTATTTCGTTGCCGGCAGTCCCGTCTTCATCAGCACCGTCATCGAGTTTTTCCTGCTGACCCGCAACTTCAAACAGCTGTACCAGCTCGACTGGTTCACCACCATCAAGTGCACCTTTAAGACCTATTGCTGGATGGCCCTGTCGCTTGTCCTCGCCATTATGGCGGTTGTCGGCATCATTGCTATTGTTGCCGGCATCTTCACCGGCTATAATTTCTGACCTACCCAACCACTGCTTGTCTTTTTTCGTTTCCGCTTTGGTAATACGAGAATTAGTAGTATCTTTACACCGTGGTAAATACTTTTCACTATGATGAGAATGACTAAATGGGCATTGTTGCTCTGTTTCTCGTTGTGTACGGGAATGGCAGCGGCGCAGACGGCAGCAACAGCTGCTGCACAGACGGCAGAGATTGACTCACTTCAGGGTGCACAAGATTCCCTCGTGCGAGAGCTTCAGAGTCAGTTGCAGGAGTTTAAGATGCAACAGATTATCCTGCAAGAAGAACTCGAACGCACAGGACAGAGATATGTGAACGACTCGCTGGCCGAGGTGCAGCGCAAAATGCGTGTTGACTCGCTCAGGCAGATTACCCCAGGTGCCCCACTCGTCTTCGACAACGATACCCTGTTTGTACTCTATGCCCGTAAAGGCGGCAAATTGGCCGAGACACGTGTCAGAGAGGCCAAGGAGATGATTACCACCGTCGGACAGAGCCTCTCATTTACCATCGACTCCATCTACACCTTCGAAGACGAGTTGTCCACCGACATCATGGTGGGTAATCAAGTCATCGTCAGCATCACTGATATGGATGGCCTCTGGCAGCATAAGACACGCACTGAGCTGGCCAACGAATACCTGCCCCTCATCAAGCAGAAAATCGATGAGTTGCACGAAGACTACGGCTTGCAGCAGAAGCTGAGAGGCATTCTGATGGCAGCTGTCCTTCTCTTTGTGCTCTACCTGCTCATCCGCTTCACCAACTGGCTCTTCCGCCATTTCAGGATGAAGCTCATTCGTAAGGTGGTGAGCCTCCTGCGCCCCCTCAGTACGGAGAACTACAAGTTCCTCAACATCCATCGGCAGTGCGTTATGGTGATGATAGCCTACAACACGTTGCGCTATATCCTCATCGTCATCTATCTGTTCCTCATCATTCCTACGCTGTTTTACATTTTCCCAGAGACCCAGACGTTCACCATGACCGTCTTCAGCTACATCTGGGACCCGTTCAAAGACATCGTCAAGGCCGTCATCGACTATATCCCCAATATCTTCCAGATAGCCGTCATTTGGGTATGCTTCTACTATCTGGTTAGGTTTATCCGTTATATCTGCAACGAGATTGCGGCCGAGCGAATGAAGATCAGCGGCTTCTATCCCGATTGGGCAAAACCTACCTATTTTATCTTACGCGTGCTGCTCTATTCGCTCATGTTCGTCATGATATGGCCCCTGCTGCCCAACAGCAACTCACAGGTGTTCCAGGGCGTGTCAGTATTCATCGGAATCATCGTCTCCCTGGGCTCTACCTCCATCATTGGCAACCTCATCTCAGGCATGGTGATGACCTACATGCGCCTCTTCAGCATAGGCGACTATATCAAGGTGGGCGATATTGTGGGCGAGGTGGTGGAGAAAACCATACTTGTTACCCGCATCCGAACCCGCAAGAACGAGATTATCACCATACAAAACTCAAACCTTATGGGGTCGCAAACCAGCAACTACACCGTAGCTGCCAAGAACTACGGCCTCATTATGCACACCAAGGTTACCATTGGCTACGATGTGCCTTGGCAAAAAGTAAAAGAGATTATGGAGTCGGCAGCCCTCGAAACCCCGGGCATCAAGCACAAACCCCGTCCGTTTATGATGACCACCTCGCTCGATGATTACTATGTGGAATACGAAATCAACGCCTTTACCGACGATGCCGTAAGGTTGTCCACCATCTACTCCAACCTGCATCAGAACCTGCTGAAGCGCTTCTTCGAAGAAGGTGTTGAGATTATGTCGCCGCATATCTATGCCCATCGCACCGATCTTGACCTGCAGGTACCTCCAGAGTTTAAGGAAGAGTTTGAAACGCCCCAGCCTCAGGAAAAAGAAGTCCAAGCGAAGAAATAGTTTGAGGTTTGCAAAGATGTTATGCCTCTGCTGAGGGCTTAGCTTTCTCAGTGACTTCCTGTGACTGTTTTTCTGCTTCCTGTGCCTTTTTCTCGGCCTCCTCCTGTTCCTGCTTCAGGTGTGCCTTATACAGCTGCTTCATCTCCTGCTGCATCTCGCGCGCATACTCCTCAGGCATCTCAGGATAGCACTCGTTGCAGTTCGGACAAGCCTTCAGAACGGCACACGCAGGATACTTCGCACAATGTTTGCAAGCCTCTATCCAGTCATAGCCCATCTCCTTGAAGTAAGCAATCATCTGCTCATCAAAGCCTTCTTCGCTGATATGTCCAACGTGGTGACTGTCAGTATAATGCTCGCATTTGGTAATGTATCCATCCGGCTGAATCACCACACAGGCATCATTGTCAGCCATACAACTGCCCGATCGTACAATGCCCTCGAACGAATCACGATCATACATTCCCCATTCCGTCATCTTGTCTTGTATCTGTCGCATTTTCTGTAGCAATACCTTGCGTTTCTTGTCGTCACTTATCCCTGTACGCTTGTTCTTGTCCTCAAACAAGAGATGTGTGTAAGCATGCAGGTTCTTGTTGTCCTTGAAGCGCTCATGCAGCTCCTCCGTCACCCGCTCCAGGTCGTCGGCATTATGCATATCTATGTTCATGCGGATGCTCACAGAGATATCCGCCGCCAACAGGTGACCAATGTTCTCCATCACTTTTTCGTAGGCATTCACCCCCTTATAGATATAAGCCTTCACACGGTTGTAAGTCTGCTCCGTGCCGTCTATGGTAATCTGAATTTGATTCAGTTTCCACTCGTCGTGCGCCTCCTTCACCGTCTCGGCATCCATCAGATAGCCATTGCTGATCATGGAGGATTCATATTTCACGTTCGCCTCCTTCAGTCTGTTGCAAATCAGGCTGATAATGGGCTTATTAAACAGCGGCTCGCCACCAAACCACTCGATGTTCACAGGTTCCCCGCCACAATGCTTGATGATGTATTCGGCCGTCTGCTGCGCCGTTTCCTCCGTCATCGGTCTGCGTGCTTGCCCCAGCTCGTAGCAATAGAAGCAGCGGGCGTTGCAGTCGCTGGTGGTCATGATGGTATAGCCCGTGATGTGCGTCTTCTTGGGTGCCAGCATACGCGCCACGTTCGTATATTGTCGGCTCAGCAAGCAGTCGTCGTGATCCTCAGGCACCAGGAACCAATGGTTTATCAGTTCAGGCAAGTCGGTGGGACATTGCTCAAACACCTGCTGTTCCTCTTTCGACAGCAGCACCATCTCTTTGGTCATGTTATGCAGTAGCAGCAGGCCATCATCCACGGCGGTCTGCACCACAAAGTTCATCAGGCGGTAAGTCGCTCCCGTCCGATGTTTCTGATTGCCCAATAGTTTGAAATAGGGCTTTGCCGGTTCAAAAATCGTTTTCATCTATGCTCAACACTCGCTTGTCTTTCTCCAAAAATATCAATCTAATAGTTATTTCTTCTGCTCAATCTGATTGTATCCTCATGCTGCTATCCGTTTTTGGGGGAGCACCCCTCATACGGATAGATATTACTTATCCGGCCGCCTCCACCTACATAGCCGCCCGTCGCCTGCTCCAAGTCATCTTCGCTCAGTTCCTGGCGCATCACCACTTTCTCATCGCTGCCCATGCCAGTGATAGAAACCTTCTTCACTTCATCGTCAAGCTCAATGCTCAACACTCGTTTTTCTTTCTGCTCTTCCATAGACTAATTTTATAAAACCATTTGATTTGACTACTAGTATTGATGTTTTCTACATCTTGGTAATAGTATTTTAGATCCTCCGCTGGCCTGATCAAGGTCCTCTTCGCTGAGTTCCTGCTTCATCACTACGGTTTCATCACTGTCCGTGCCAGTGATGGAAACTTTCTTCACTTCATCGTCAAGCTCGATGCTCAACACTCGTTTTTCGTTCTTCTTCTCTTCCATAATCTATGTTGTTAAAGGGTTCGTAATAATATAACCATCACTTTTGTTAATATAGAAAGCCCGCTAACCATAATGGCAATTTCTTACCGATGGGGAATTCCATAGAGTCAGCCAGAATATATGAGTTGGGAATACCGGCTATTTGGTCGAAAGACTTATCTTTGCCCCCAACCTCAATGGTTATCTTTCCGTCAATCTTGAAATCACCCTGAGCCGTTCCGTATTCTACAGTATGATTGTTCGACAATTGATTAACGACATAACATTCGCGTATAGTACCAATCTTCTGCGCTGAGCTCATGGCATAGTGCATGTTGGGATTGTGAAGGTAAATCTTATCGGGTTTCTGCATCTTGGTCACTGATTTGTTGTCGGTATAGAGCAGATTAAGCAGTTCTGCCTTCTGCATGCTGGAAAGATAACTAAGAACGGTGTTTTTGTTGATTTCCAGGTAAGATGCGAATTTGGCAATGCTTACATCATAGGGTACGTTGTTAGCCAGAAATAAAAGCATGGCTTTTAGTTTGCGTGTATAGGCAGGATCCACGCCGCAGAATTGTGTCATCTCCTGATCAATGATAAAACTTACCACATTCTCTATTCGGCTATAGTACTCTTGTTCATTTCCGTCATAAAAGGGATAGTAGCCCACGTGCAGATACTCTTCAAAGAGTGCTTGGGGGTTGACATACCCCGCAAACCTTCTGGCAAATGGCGTCTGCATCGCTCAGAATCTCATCTAAAGTATAGTAAGGTAATTCTATGCCTTTATAGAAATGCAAGAACTCTCGAAATGAAAGTCCCGCCATATCGTAACTGAGCACCCGTCGCGACAAGTCGGCATCCGCATTCAGTATCTGCAACAGCGATGAGCCTGTAAACGTTATCTTCATGTCGGGCCACAAGTCAGTGATTTCTTTTAGCTCTTTGCTCCAAGTAGGGTATTTATGAACTTCGTCAAGGAAAAGATGCTTGCCGCCCATCAGATGAAAACGCTCCGCAACTTCAAGCAGTGTATGATTGGTGAAATACATGCTGTCCATCACACAATAAAGGGCTTCACCTGCATTTACGCCATACTTTTTCTTGATGTATTGGCGCATTAGGGTTGTTTTGCCAACGCCGCGAGAGCCTCGTATCGACACCAACTGTTTTTCCCAGTCGATGTTGTCCATCAATTGGCGAACAATCTTCATGCTGACCTGGGATACCAGTACTCGATGCTTCTTAAACAGAATTTCCATGACTATATATTATACTTCATACTTTTAGGAACAAAGGTAAAAAAAACTTATTGCAATAACCAAATCTTTATGAAAAAAAGTTGTTGCAATAAGCGACTTCCCTAATAAATAGCTTATTCAAGCATGCGAGTAGCATACAACTCTCTGCGAATGGTGGTCAGGATCCGTCCTAAAAATTCCTCCCGTCGCCTGCTCCAAGTCTTCCTCGCTCAGTTCTTGGCGCATCACTACTTTCTCATCACTGTTCACACCAGTGATAGAAACTTTCTTTACTTCGTTGTCGAGTTCTACTCGTAGCACTCGCTTTTCTTTGTTCTCTTTCATGGAATAAATATTATGGTATAAAATTGTTGTAAAGTAAGAGATTATTCAGCAAACATGCATTTTTTTACGGAAGTATTTAACCAAACGCGACCTTTTTCACCACTTCTGCATCAAAGTCAAGGCTATAATGCCTGCTATCAGTCGTCGGAAAACTCGCTATGGGCGGCGGTAAAGCTTACTACCAGGTGACGGAGAGTTTCCTACCACTGGCCGCAATATCTGCTATCACCCGTCGCAGTATCTGCCGTACCCCCATAGGAGATACTGCGATGACTCATAGGAGGCTTTGGAACGACCCGTAGCAGATACTGCAACAACCTGTAGAAGGCATTCCTTTGAAAATGGACGGAAAGGAGGCTGTATAAAGGCAAGAAATTGCCTGACCATTTCGACATGAAACATGCGTATGCAACAAGCCAGAACATACAGCGGCATGACACAGGCCTAGTTTGATGCCTGCGTCAAAGCGTATGCAAACAAGCCAGCTAACAAAGAAAGAAAATCCCCCGCATTTTTTGCGGGGGATTTATAAACTTTATTTGCTAAAAAAATCACAGGAAAATGTATGATGATGCCTTACAACTACGCAATGACCACTACAATATTTTTTTTCTGTTCCTGCTGCTACATCAAGGTCATCTTCGCTGATTTCCTGCTTTATTACCACCTTCTCATCGCTGTTCTTGCCAGTGACGGAAACTTTCTTCAATTCGTTGTCGAGCTCTATGCTCAACACGCGTTTTTCATTCTTATCTTCCATGATCTTATTGTTTTATTCTACTGCTTTTTCCTGACGAAAGACGTGCTGAACAGCCTCTAAATAGCCAAAGCCGAAATAGCGGTCGGGCAGCAGATAGCTTCCTTCCACCCATTCGTTCCAAGCATTTATCATGATGAAGGGAGGCTGCTGAGGATGCTCATCAACATACTTCTTGGCCATTTCAAGGAAAGATTCGAAAGCACGCGGTGTCTGGTTGAAACGCGTGATGTCGTTCTCTCCCTTTGCAGGGAAACGGGGTGTGTCATCCCATCCGATGGAAACCGTAGGAAAGACGGGAATGCTAAAAGCTTTTTCCCATTGCTCACGTATCTGGATAGCGTTGGCACCATAGGTTAGATAGTCTGGGGTGAAACCACCCATGTTATAAAATGCGTGGCTGTTGATGCCGAGCTTGTCGATACGTTCCTGCTGGGCTGTGATGAAGTCTTCAGCCAAAAAACTGCCGCCGCCGTTGTTCTGCTGGATGTGGAGCCCCTTGAAACCGGCTTTCTTCACTTCGGCACGGAAGTATTTCATCGCCTTGGCGGCTTCGTCTAACGTACCGAAACTTTGGACGAACTGATTCATGTCGAAGATTCCAAATACAGGACAGCCGTCTATCTTCACATAGTTCTTCTTCTTGAAATACTGATTGATAACTCTTGCCACAATCGTCTTGAACTGATCCATGTTCACCTTCGGGTCGAAAAGGAGCGAAGTGTCATCACCATAAAGGTGATAGTTCCAGTAGTTCTTCTTCACTTCATGATTGGCCCACATGATGTAGAAGTTCATCTTCCCGTTATTCTTGGCACCAAGGAAACCATCGTCGAGAGCACCTTCCAGATAAGGATAGTCCATATACCAATACCAGTCATAGACGAAGGTATTCACACCATACTTCAAGGCCGTGTCTATCCATTTCTCCACCACCTTGGGGTCATCGTCGTGCCCGTAACCCCAAAGCGGCTGCTTCGGCTGATAATGACCAGGGAAGCGAGGATTGCCCTGCTTGATGACTTCCCATTCCCCTTCTCCTTGCGGCCACAGGTATTTATGTCCGAGCGAGTCGTCGTGACACGAAGGCCAAACGTAGGCACAGACATAGTATTTATCTCCGCTGGTGGGCTTGATGTCATTTCCTCCACAGGAGTAGCAGCACATCAGAATCATTGTCCAAATGGACAAAAGCAAAATCTTCATTTTATCCGTCATTTTTGCTAACTATTTCAGCCGTAATGATAGCATTGTTGTTCTGCTCTTCTATAACTCTGTTATTTTAGTTGTTCAGTTTTATTATATAAAGATGTATTTACAGATGAACAGGACCGCCAGCACCCACATGGTAATCGAGATGTCCTTGAACTTGCCGGCTACAGCATGACAAGCCACATAAGCAATGACACCGATGAGGATGCCGTCGCTGATGCTATAGGCCAACGGCATGATGATGATGGTGAGGAAGGCAGGGATTGCCCTGCAATAGTCTTCCCAATGGATGCGCTTGATGGCTGGCATCATCATTACACCTACGATGATAAGGGCAGGAGCCGTAGCTGCACTGGGGATGGCCAGGAACAACGGACTGAAGAACAGCGCCAAGGCGAAACACAGTGCGGTGGAGAAAGCTGTAAGACCTGTGCGACCACCCTCGCCTACGCCAGAGGCGCTCTCCACATAAGTAGTGGTGGTAGAGGTTCCCAGACAGGCTCCGCAAATGGTGGCTACAGAGTCGGCCATGAACATCTTGTCCATATCGGGTATATCATTCTTCTTGGCATTGGGATCAGCCAATCCTGCACTCTGACACACACCGATGATGGTACCCATCGTGTCGAACATGTCGATAAACAGGAAAGTGAAGACCACAACCACCATATCCAGGCTGAGTATCTCACTCCACTCAAACTGACAGAAGATAGGTGCCACGCTCTCAGGTGTTGAAACCACCCCATTCAGTTTGGTGATAGCCTCGCCTGTAGCCGGATCCTTAATGAACAGACCAATCAGCGTGGTGAGAAGGATACCCCAGAGGATGCCGCCTCGCACCTTGGCCATCACCAGTCCCAGGTGATAAACAGACCTAACATGGCCAGCAGGGCGGTACCTTGAGTGATGTGACCAAGACTTACCAGCGTGGAATCGTTATTCACGATGATGCCGGCATTCGCCATACCGATAAAGGCAATAAACAGACCGATACCTGCTCCGATGGCTTTCTGCAGCGTACCTGGAATGGCATTCAGGAGCATAGTGCGTACCTTGGTGACGGTGAGAATGATAAAGATGATACCTTCCAACAGCACAGCGGTGAGGGCGAACTTCCAACTATAGCCCATGCCCAGACAGACGGTATATACAAAGAAAGCATTCAGTCCCATGCCGGGAGCCAGCGCAAAGGGCTTCTTGGCATAGAGGGCCATGACCAGCGTACCTATGACGGCTGCCAGAGCCGTAGCGGTAAACACGCTCCCGCCAGGCATACCAGGCAAGGCGCTGAAAATGGTTGGATTGACGGCCAGGATGTAGGCCATTGTCAGGAACGTAGTGATGCCCGCCATAATCTCTGTACGGACGTTGTGCTTCTGGAAGTCGAAGCCAAATAACTTTTCAACAACTTTTTTCATAATTATTGGTTTTCCTGTTCTTTCATAACCTAAAACCCTTTTATGGATTTTCTTAGGGCAATACTCTGGGACAAGCACCATCTGCAGGGCAGGGACCTGGGCTGAATGGGAAGCCTCCTGCCGCCTGCTCCAGCTCCTCCTCACCCAGCTCCTGCTTCATCACTACTTTCTCATCACTGCCTATGCCAGTGATGGAGACCTTCTTTACTTCGTCGTCGAGCTCTACTCGTAATACTCGCTTGTCTTTGTTCTTTTTCATGGCTAGTTTTGATCACAATGTTTGTCACAAAGATAGAGATATTATTCTACTAAAACAAACACCTACTGTCTTTTTTTGTTACTATGTCGTAGTAATGAAGCCGAGGACGATGGTGATGGCAAGCATGAGGAGCTCGGAGATGCGGTTGATGCGGACGGCCACCTGCATGTCGGCAGTGGTGAGTTCGCGTTCGTTGGTGCCGATATAGGGCTTGTCGAACATTTCGCCAAAATAGATGTGGGGACCACCGAAGCGGCAATCGAGGATGCCGGCCAAGGCAGACTCCGGGTAGCCTGAGTTGGGACTGGCGTGACACCTGCCGAAGCGCTTGACGAAGCCTAACAGCTGGGGCTTGCCTGCGGCCATGACCATGAGCAGGGCTGTGAGGCGTGCCGGGAGGTAGTTGGCAACATCATCCATACGGGCGGCAAAGCAGCCAAAATGCAGGTATCGCTCTGAGTGATAGCCTATCATGCTATCCAGGGTGTTGATCATCTTATAGGTCATCATGCCTGGGACGCCCAACAAAATGTACCAGAACATGGGGGCAATAACGCCATCGCTGAGGTTCTCGGCCAAAGTTTCTAATGCGGCCTTACGAACTTCTTGTGCAGTGAGTTGGGTAGTGTCGCGACCTACAATGCGGGCTACCTGTTGACGGCCTTCTTCCAAAGACCTGTCGAGGGCATGGAACACTTCGCGTACTTCTCGTATCAGGGTGGTGCCTGCCAAGCAGCAGAATATCAGGATGATTTGCACCGCTGCATTGAGCCAGGGGGATACGATGGCGCAGAGCTTGAGCAATGCCCATGTGGCGACAAAGGTAAGCAACACGAGGCTTATGGCGAGTATAGCGCCTTTCGCCTTTCTGTGCTGGCCTTTGTTCAATGCGTGCTCACCGCTGGCTATCAGCTTGCCGAAGCCGACAACAGGATGCGGGAGCCAAACTGGGTCGCCGAACAGGCAATCCAACAGCCATCCTACTATAATGTTTATACTGCTCATTTTATCTTTTCCGCTTAAATAGATGTGCCGACGGCTGACTGCAAGCAGATATGCCGTCTACACACATCTATTTAGCTCCATATTATATAACTTCAGTATATTAAGTTAACATCCACTCGTTAATAGCAGCAACAAGGCAATCGTTTTCTGCTGGCAGCTGTGCAGCAACACGGAAGAAACGATTGTCAAGTCCATCAAAGTTGGAGGCATCACGAATCAGGATGCCATGCTGCATCGCAAGCCAGTCCTTCAGCGCAGATGCCTTGCCCATGCGGAGCTGTGCCAACATGAAGTGAGTGCTGGTTTCCCACACATCTACGGCACCAGTGGCTATCAAGCTGTCGCGCAGGCGTTGTGCCTCTTGCAGGTAATCGGAAATGGGAGGAACACCCCCTATCCCATGCTCCAGCAAGTAATGTCCCGCTTCTATGGCCAGCGCATTGACCGACCAAGGCATTTTGTGTGTGCGGAGGTGTCGCAAGAGATGAGGTGCTGCTGTGATGTAACCCAGTCGGATGCCTGGCACACAATAGCGCTTGGTGAGGCTATGCAGCAGCAAAAGATTGTCGTATTGCAGGGCCTCGGAAGCCGAGAATAGTGGCTTCATTACGAAGTCCTCATACGACTGGTCGATAATGAAAGTTACTTGCGGATTTGCTTCAATTAAATTTTGCAAATAGCTTTTATCCAAAATATTACCTGTCGGATTATTTGGATTGCAAATCCACAGTAAATCGACTCTATTGTCAATGCGAAATTTTTCGCATTGGGTGGGTAACTGGTAAATGGCACTTACTTTGCAGCCATTCATGACACAGGCATCGGCATACTCACGAAATGTGGGTTGCAACACCTGTGTATGCTGTCCGTTATAGGCATGTGCGACGAGGTAGATGGCCTCGGTAGCCCCACTGGTGACCATCACACAATCGGGGTCAATATGATGCCACTGGGCCAACTCAGCGGCCAGCGTTGTGGCCTCTGGCTCAGGATAAGAAGACAGTACCTCCATCTTGTCGTGCAGATAGGCTTGCAAACCGTCCAGGTCGGCATGACTATAGATATTGGAGCTGAAATTCAGTCGGATATCCTGATAGCGATAGCTGTCGTCTCCGTGTCCCTCAATCATGGCGTGGTGAGTATTTGATAGACCTTGTCCATATCTACATGCTGACGAATATGGGTAGCCAACTTGTCGTACTGTTCTTCCTTGAAAGCCTGATAGTCAAACGACTGAATGGCTTTGTCAATCTTTTCTTGCCAAGGGCCAAGGAGAAAATTGATAAAGGCGGCATTGTCGAGGATGCCGTGGATATAGGTACCCATGCATTTGGCATCGACAAAGCAACCATCGGTATGACCGTCGGCAAAGATGTTCAGGGGCGAGGGTGTTGCCTCTTGCACAGGCTTTGTCTCGCCCATGTGGATTTCATAGCCTTGCATAGTGCTTGCAGCTGCGTTAGGAACGGCCAAGCGGAAGGTATCTTGACGCGTTACCTTCTCGCCTGTCATCGAAGTACTTATAGGCAGCAACCCCAACCCAGGCAAGCGTTCTATGATGCCCTCCACATGATCTGGGTCTAACACCTCGACGCCCATCATCTGATATCCGCCGCAGATACCCAAGACGGTAGCGCCTTCTCGATGGGCACGCACAATGGCTTGTGCCACTCCGTTTCTGCGCAGCTGGTACAGATCGTCGATGGTGCTTTTGCTGCCTGGCAAAATGATGATATCGGCTTTCAGGATGTCTTCTGTATTATTGGTATAGAACAGGTGTACGCGTGGGTCGCGCTCCAAGACGTTGAAGTCGGTAAAGTTACTGAGGTGTCGCAGCAGTACCACTGCCACATTCACTTTTCCCAGTTCGGCCTGCATCGACTTGGTGGCCAGCGCCACACTGTCTTCTTCTTCAATATAGATATCCTTGTAGTAAGGCACCACACCCAAAACAGGCACTTGGCAGAGGTCTTCCAACATCTTGACACCACTTTCAAAGAGGCGCAGGTCGCCACGGAACTTGTTGATGATGATGCCTTTGATGAGTTTGCGCTCTTCAGGACGCAGTAAGGCGATGGAGCCATAGACGCTGGCAAACACCCCACCCCTGTCGATGTCGCCCACTAAGATGACATCGGCACCTGCATGCATCGCCATAGGGAGATTTACGAGGTCACTGTCGCGCAGGTTGATTTCGGAGATGCTGCCCGCACCTTCCATCACAATGGGGTTATAACGTTGCGCCAGACGGTCGTAGGCCTCGCACACAGCCTGACGCAATTCCTCACGCCCCTCTTTGCGGAAATAGTCGTAAGCATGACGGTTGCCGATGGGTTTGCCGTTGAGCACCACCTGACTGGTATGATCGCTCTGAGGCTTCAGAAGAAGAGGGTTCATATCGGTATGACAAGGGATGCCAGCTGCTTCGGCTTGTACGGCTTGCGCACGCCCAATCTCAAAGCCTTCAGGCGTGGCGTAGGAGTTGAGGGCCATATTCTGTGCTTTGAAGGGTGCAGGGCAATAGCCGTCCTGCCTGAAAATACGGCAGAAACCGGCAGCGATGATACTCTTGCCTACATCGCTGCCCGTACCGGCAAACATGATGGGATGCAGTTGTTTCATGCTGCAAATATAAATGTTGCACAGGACAGAACAAAATAAAAACGGAGGATTTTTTCAAGTCCCAAAAGGCCTATCTTTATAAGATAGAGCGACAAAAAGATAATTATTCCCTAAAAATAATTTGTCATTTCAGATAAAAGCACTACCTTTGTCCATTGGAATTGGCAAGCCATTGTATTTTCGTACAAGGCTTCAAGGGAATCAGGTGAAAGACCTGAGCTGTTCCTGCAGCTGTAATCCTCAACAAAGAGGTCTGCTACTACAAGTACCACTGTCTGATTCGTCAGATGGGAAGGTCGGGCAAGACCGAGGAAAGCCAGAATACCTACCTTTTCCAAACAGAAATTAATTAGCTTCCAGGTAAGAAGCGAAGAATGTCGGCTTTTTATAATTGTATGAACTACAGACATTTTGTTGTAACAGGCTGTTGTTACCTGCTATCTATGCATATATCGGCACAGAGCATCATCGAGAACAAGTCCAATGAGGAATTGTCGTTGATGCTTGACGAGGTAGTGGTGACTGGTACTGGTACGGAGCATCTGTTGAAGGATGTTCCCGTGCAGACCGAGGTTATCAACCACAAGATCATTGAGGGATACGGGGGGAAGAATCTGCAAGACATTCTGATGATGCTGACCTCATCGCTCGACTTCAACCAAGACGACATGGGTAGTCAGATGCAATTGAACGGATTGGGTAACAATTATATACTGATACTCATTGACGGAAAACGCATTCATGGCGATGTGGGAGGACAGAACGATCTGGGACTGATTGATCCCAACAACATCGATAAGATTGAAATCGTAAAAGGTGCTTCAAGTGCCTTATATGGCAGCGATGCCATTGCAGGCGTCATCAACATTATCACCAAGAAACATGACGAAGGAATCTTACTGGAAAACACTACCCGTGTGGGATCCTATGGCGACATTCGCCAGCACAATGGCATCGGGTTCAGGATAGGTAGGTTCCAAAACTACACCAACTTGCAACTACAGCATACTGACGGTTGGCAAAACACTGCTACGGAATATACTACTGGTACGGAAGAATCTATTACCGACAGTAAGAACAAGACGGTGAACCGATACACGAACGCACAGGTGGCGCAGAAGTTTACGTATGACATTGGTGACAAACTGCAGATCTATGCCGAAGGTAGTGCTTACTGGAAGCATATCTATCGTCCATCAGGCAAATATGCACATTATGACGTAAAGACCTACGACCTGGAATACCATAACTCTTCGTTGGCCGGTGGTGGTAAATACCAGCTTAGTGGAACCGACTATATCACTTTAGACGTGGATTGGAACCGTCATGCTTACTTCTATCATTTCACTGACACGACGCTGGTGGATGGGTATTTGTTTGGCAAATTCACACACTATTATCCTATGTTTCCTGGAGAGCATGAACTGCAGAGCGACCAGCAGCGCACAATGGTCAACGTGAAAGGTGTGTTTGAACTGCCCTACGAGAACCGTCTGAGTGCCGGACTGGAATGGCGCTACGACTGGCTGAACGCGCCCATGCGCGTAGAGGGAGAAAAGGTGAGCGACTGGACAGGGGCTTTATATATTCAAGATGAGTTTAACCTCTGGAACTGGTTTAACGTTACTGGTGGACTGCGACTGAACAAGAACCAGAACTTCGGTATGAAACTGACACCTAAGATTTCAACCATGTTCAGCTTGGGCGACTGGCGCATCAGGGCTACTTGGAGCGAAGGGTTCAAGTCCCCTACTCCCAAAGAGTTGTACTACAGGTATGTGAAAGAGATGAACGGCTCTTATCTCTATATGGGTAATCCTGACCTGAAGCCGCAGACATCTGACTATTTCTCACTGGGTGTGGAATATTCCTGGAAAGGCTTCTATTTCAACGTGAGTGGCTATTACAACACCTTGAACAACATGATTACGCTGGTGACCATTCCTAACTATCAGGCTCCGGCAGAATATCAGGTAGCCTACGAGCTGAAGAAGACGCGCCAGTATCAGAATATGGAGGATGCCAAGACCTATGGTGTGGATGTATCACTGCGCTATGCCCATAAAGAATGGAGTGCGGGTATTGGCTACAGCTGGCTGGACAACTCGGCGCATGTGTATGACAGCAACAAGGAGGTATTGAAGAAGGTAATCATCGACGGGACAGCACATCATAAGGCCAATGCGTATGTGACATGGAAGCATGCTTTTGGCGATGTCTATCGCTTGGGTGTGGGGGTATATGGCCGTATGAGTACGAAACGCTATTACCAGACCGACGGTGATGGTAAGGGCTATCAGATATGGCGCATCAACACTACCCACGATTTCGGCAAGAGCAAGACGATGTCTTATCGATTGGAAGCGGGTGTTGACAATATCTTTGACTATGTGGATACTACGCCGCATGGAAGGCATCTGGGTACCACCACTCCGGGCAGGACCATCTATGCGTCGCTGACCATCAAGTTCAGCAAAGGAAAGAAAACGAACAATAAGTTCAACTCTAATATGAGTAATAGTGAAGATGATTAATTAACATGTTTTATATAAATCTTATTATCAATGAAAAAATTAAAATTAGCGTTGATGGTCGTCATGACCATGGTTCTTGCAGGAACGTTTACTTCTTGTAAGAAAGATGAGAAGATTGTGGAAGTTGAGAAAGAAGTGGTGAAGGAAGTTCCTGAGGAAACTGCCTACAGTCGCTACCTGAATGCTGTCGTGTCAAACGTGAAGGCTGAGAAGAAGAACGACAAGGCTATCCTGCTGGTGGCTTTCGGTTCTACTTGGGAGCAGGCATTCGATGCTTTCGATGAAACCATCGCTGCTTACAAAGCCGCATTTGCTGGTTATGATGTATTCCTGAGCTACTCTTCAGCTATCTGCATCAACCGTGCCGCTGCTGGTGAGAACGGTGTTACGCGTAACTATTATGCTCCTTCTTACTGGCTGAGTGCTTTTGCTAACAAGGACATCCAGTATAAGGAGATTGTTGTTCAGTCATTACAGGTAATTCCAGGTGAGGAATACACCCGTGTGATTAACTACATCAAGGACTTTGCCAACAATGCTAACGGTGACCTCGATGACGATTACCTGTCTGGTGTTACCCTGAAACTGGGTGTGCCATTGCTGCAGGATAAGGATACTGATGTGCCTAATGTAGCTGCAGAACTGCATAAGTTGTATGGCGATAAAGCCGCTACAGATATTGTGGCTTTCATGGGTCATGGTAACCCTGATTCATACGATACCTATAAGGCAAACGTACGCTACACCGAGCTGGAAGCAGCTTTGCAGGCTAAGAGTACTAACTACTTTGTAGGTACTGTGGATATGATGGAGAACTTCAAGACACAAGTATATGACCGCATGGTGGCTGCCGGTAAGAATAATCAGAAAGTTTGGCTGCACCCATTGATGTCCATTAACGGTGACCATGGTCACAACGATATGGCTGGTGACGACCTACCAGAGGATTTAGATCCAGAAAACTATACTTTCGCTGAATTGCAGGCTTTAGCTAACGAAGAGGGTGAAGTGGAAGATACCAGCTGGAAGAACTATTTCGGTGCTGATGGTTCTGGTTTCTCTTGCGACGACGATACCATCATCCCATTGGGTCTGTTGGAGTTGCCAACCATTCGTCAGATCTGGATGAACCACACCCAGGATGCTATCGATGGCGATCCACTTGATTACTATCACTCAAAGAATCCAGAGCCATAAGAGGTTTATTCTCTCAAATAAAATATAATATCAGTTAAGTTAATTTTGACGGGACTGCCCCCCTTGCGGGGGCACGCCCCGTTTCTCCGTATCAAAGAAGAACATTTTATGAAGCATTTAATCGCCATTCTGTTGTCAATCACAGCACTGAATGCTGTAGCACAAACACCTGCGTCAACACCACAAGACAGTACAACAGTAAGACGTATGGGGCAAAACCCCGATGTATTGAAAGAGTTCGAACTGAACCCTGTAGTAGTGACAGGTACAGGTACGCACCAACGACTGAAGAACACCACTGCCCCTGTGGCTGTGGTAACGGCCAACGAGATAAAACGTGCCGGCATCACCGATTTTCAACAAGCGATGACGATGATGGTACCATCATTGTCGTTCAACCCTACCACCATGGGCTCTTATCTGATGATGAACGGTTTGGGCAACAAATATGTGCTTATTCTCGTGAACGGACATAAACTCATTGGCGACATCTCTAACAACATTGACCTCGAGCGTATCGACATGAGTCGTGTGAAACGTATCGAGGTACTGAACGGTGCTGCTTCGTCTATCTATGGCTCTGATGCCATAGCGGGTGTGATCAACATCATTACCAACGACCCAGAGGACGAAATCACCTTTACCAGTAGCAGCAAATACAGCGGAAAAGGACAATACACGCAGGATGTGAGCCTCGATATTGCCAAGGGCAAGTTGGGCTCATCTACTGCCTACAGACATACACAGGCCAACAACTGGCAGAACAGTCCCTACGAGACAGTCACAGCGAAAGACGGCACAGTGAGCTTGCGCGAGACTGTCTATCCCATGTCGTTTGGCTATCACTCAAATACGGTGAGTCAGAAGTTCACTTTCAAGGCCAACGACCAACTGTCGTTCTATGTCAGCGGCAACTATTACTGGAAACTTACGGATCGTCCTGTGAAGACGAAAGACACCAATGGTGGCTTCAACTACGACTTGCACAATGAGTCGTGGCGCTTCGAGGGGGGCGGACTGTATCGCATCAACAATAAGAACTCCATCAAGCTGGATCTCACGGCGGACGAGTATCGACAGAATCATAAGTTCATTACCGACTACCAAGGATATCATCCTGGCGACTATGCGATGAGCAAGCGTCAGAAATATTATAATGCCGAACTGCGTGGTGTGTTCCATTTTACGCAGAACAGCAATACGGTGTTTGGCTTGAATGCCCGTGAGGACAAATTGAAATCATCGAGTGGCGATGTGGAGGGTGATGCTCATACGCTGTCGGCCTACGCTCAGCATGAGGTGAAGTGGAACGCTTTCAAGGCTACGGTGGGTGCCCGCTATGATTATCACGAAATAGCTGGCAGTCATTTCAGTCCAAAGGCTACCTTGATGTATTCCGTGGGTGGATTCAACTTCCGTGCTACGTATGCTCATGGATTCCTGTCGCCGCAGTTGAGTGAGTTGTATTACAAATACTACAACGACAATGCAGGCAAGAAACCTACCATTACCATCGGTAACAAAGACCTGAAAGCTGGAAAGAGCAACTATGTATCGCTGAATGCTGAATACAGGAACGACCGCTACAGTGTGTCTGTCACGGGCTATCTGAACTATCTGAATGATATGATTACCCGTAAGGCCTACCCCATTACGGATGAGGTAAAGAACTGGTCGCGTCAGAACTTGCACTTGACAGAGGAGCAGATTGACCGTCTGGAAGATTACAGCCTTTACGTCAACTTCGATAGGGCCATTATTCGTGGTGTGCAGGTGGATGCATCGGCTAACCTCTTCCCTGGTTTTATCATTACAGGCAACTATAGCTATACCTATTCTCGAGGCAAGTTCGATGGTGTGTGGCAGAACATAGAGCGTAGCATTCGTCATACGGGTACTATCTCTGCCAACTATTCACACTCCTGGGGTTATTATCGCCTGAATGTAAACCTTACGGGCAGAATGCAGAGCAAGCGTCTCTTCCCTGACGAGGACGATGCTCCTGGCTATGGTGTCTGGAATATCAACACGCGTCATACATTCGACCATCTGAAGCATGTACAGATTGAGCCGAGCATTGGTATCGACAATATCTTCAACAAGAAGGATTGTCGTCCGAAGGGTGTCAATTATTCGTTGCTTTCTCCTGGCAGAATGCTGACCGTTGGATTGAATATTAAGTTTTATTGAAAATTGATAATTGAGAATTTTATGATGATAAAACTGGCATACGTTTCTGCAGCGTAAAGAAAATCGGGAAAGTTTTCCGTATAAAAACGCAAACAGGTCAGAGCGCTATGTTTATTTTGCGTTTTAGGAAAACGTGAGCGATTTTTAGTGGAAGAAACTCAGACAGTTTTACCATCAAAAATATTCATTAAGACGTTGAAGAAAGATATTATGAAAAAATTAAGTGTTTTATTATTAATGCTGTGTATGAGCATGATGTGCTTTGCTCAAAACGAGAAAGTAGCAATCTTGATGGTGCATTTCGGTACGACCGAACCAGAAGGTAGAGCATTATCGCTGGAGACAGTAAACAATGATGTGAAAGCAGCGTTCCCTGATATGGAAGTGAGACAAGCCTATGCCTCCGCCATTATCCGCAACATCTGGGGCAAACGAGGCGAACGCTTTTTAAGTCCGCAAGAAGCGCTGATGCAACTGCGTGCCGACGGCTATGAGCGAGTATATGTGCAAAGCACCACCTTGATGGAAGGCTATGAAATGACCTACCTCAGAGAAGCCATTGCCGCCCTGCAACCCTTCTTCAAGGAATTGAAAGCAGGCAACCCACTGCTATACAGCGTAGAAGATTGCCAGAAGGTATTGGACATCTTATCTCGTGATGCAGCAGAAAAGAACCAAGCTGTGGTGTTGGTAGGACACGGAACAACCCACCCTTCTACGGCCATTTATGCGATGCTTCAAACTATGTTGCAAGAGCGTGAGCAAAACAACTGGTATGTATCTACCATCGAGGGGTATCCCACACAGGAAATGACGCTAAAGAGTCTGAAGCAGAAGAAGGTTAAAAAAGTGCAACTGCGTCCGTTATTGCTCACAGCTGGTGATCATGCCCGCAACGACATTGCCAAAGAGTGGAAAGAATTGTTCGAACAACAAGGCTTCGAAGTAGATGTAAAGTTGCAGGGCTTAGGAGAAATTAAAGCCATCAGGGATATTTATATCCAGCACATCAAGGATATTTTGAAGTAATTTCTTTATATTTGCTGATTCAGTATAACCGAGGCAATTTAGAATAGAGCCAAAATATAATAACAACAAGATGGTGAACGGAAAAATCATAGTGGCCGGCATAGGTCCTGGAAACGAAGCCGACATAACAGGAGCAGTTATCAACGCATTGAGAGAAGCTGATGTGGTCGTTGGTTACAAGTATTACTTCCAGTTTGTTAAACCTTTCCTTCATGAAGGCGCCCAGTGTGTGGATACCGGCATGAAGAAAGAACGCGAAAGAGCCAAACAAGCATTTGAGTTGGCCCAAGAAGGACAAACAGTGGTAGTGATCAGCTCAGGCGATGCAGGCATCTATGGTATGACTCCCCTCATCTACGAGATGAAAAAGGAGCAGAACAGCGATATTGAAGTCATTTCTATCCCAGGCATCAGTGCTTTCCAGAAAGCCGCCTCTTTGTTGGGTGCGCCCATTGGTCACGACCTGTGTCTGATATCGTTGAGCGACCTGATGACACCTTGGGATAAGATAGAAAAACGCATCATTGCTGCTGCTGAAGCCGACTTCGTGACAGCTATCTATAACCCCAAGAGTGTGGGGCGTTACTGGCAACTCTATCGTTTGCAAGAGTTGTTCCTGCAACATGGGAGGAGTGGCGATACACCCGTTGGCTATGTGCGTCAAGCTGGCCGACCCGAGCAAGAAGTAAAAGTCACTACCCTCTCGGCTTTCGACCCTGAGGAAGTAGATATGTTTACCGTCATCATCATAGGCAACTCACAATCGTACAACTGGCAAGATACGATGATTACCCCTCGTGGCTATTATCGTGAGGTCGTTACCGAAGGACAGAAAGTGGGTCAGAACATCATGATTGAGAGCTTCCGCACCATCGAGAAAGAATTAAAAGACAAAGATATACCATTGGGAAGAAAATGGTCGTTATTGCATGCCATCCATACCACAGCCGACTTCGATATGGAGAACATACTGTTGGTAGATGACCATGCAGTGGAAACACTATACGAGGGCGTGACAAGCGGACGCATCAAGCACATCATTACCGATGTGACGATGGTGGTAAGCGGCATTCGCAAAGGTGCCTTACAACGTTTGGGTGTGGAAGCCAAATGCTACCTGGATGACCCTCGCGTAAAGCAAATGGCGGAGGAAAAAGGCATTACCCGCACACAAGCAGGTATTCGTCTGGCTGTAGAACATTATCCTAATGATGCTATCTTTGCCTTCGGTAATGCACCAACTGCCTTGATGGAGCTATGTGACTTAATTCGCAAAGGCAAAGCCTATCCAGCTGGCATCATTGCCGCTCCTGTGGGATTTGTACACGTTAGGGAATCGAAGCACATGGTGAAGCCATTCAAGAATATCCCCAAACTTATTGTGGAAGGGCGAAAGGGAGGCAGTAACCTTGCAGCGACATTGGTAAATTCTATCCTCTGCTTTAATGATGCAGAGGCATTATGGCCTGGGAGGGATTTATAGAATTGAGAATTGAATGAGACGACCTAAATTTATTGTAATAGGATTGAGCGATGCACCAGAGCCTTGGTTGGAACCAAAGGCGCTGGAAG
The DNA here is from genome assembly GCA_017442855.1 of Bacteroidaceae bacterium. Taxonomy (GTDB): domain Bacteria; phylum Bacteroidota; class Bacteroidia; order Bacteroidales; family Bacteroidaceae; genus Bacteroides. The sequence goes on from JAFSPM010000045.1 coordinate 360,301, forward strand.
CCATTAAGCAAGGAAAAGTGTTTAGCGGCGGCAAGCGGCATCATGAGATTATGCGACCATTCTTGCCAGAGAGTTACGAGTGGATAGATATCACTGTACCACTATTAAATGTGTTTGCCCAATACAAACAGATTTTCAATGGTCACTTTTCGGAACAGCGAGAGCCATCATGCATGCATGTTTTGTCGAGTAGTGACGAAATAGGACGCAGTCAATGGTCAATGGTCAATGGTCAACGGTTCATCGTTGTCTTCGCTTCCGGCGACCCTCTGTTTTTCGGCTTCGCCAACACCATTTTACGCGAGATGCCTGATGCAGAAATAGAGCTATTCCCATCGTTCAACTCCCTGCAGACACTGGCACACCGCATGCTGATGCCCTATCACGATATGCGCATTGTATCCCTCACTGGACGTCCTTGGCATGAGTTCGACAAAGCATTGATAGAAAGAACTCCCAAGATGGGTGTACTGACCGACAACAAAGAACACACCCCAGCCACCATCGCACAACGTATGATGGACTATGGTTACGACCAATACAACCTGTGTGTAGGAGAACATCTGGGTAACCTAGAAAAAGAACGCATCACCTACCTTTCTTTAGCAGAAGCCACTCAACGGTCGTTCGACAATCCCAATTGCCTGATACTGCAAGCAGCCCACACCTCACCAAGGATATTCGGCATCCCCGATGACCAGTTTGCTATTTTGGAAGGACGACCACGGATGATTACCAAAGCCCCTATCCGACTGCTTTCATTGCAAGCCTTAGATTTGTATCAGAAGCATACCCTTTGGGATATCGGCTTCTGTACTGGCTCCGTCAGCATCGAGGCAAAGCTACAGTTCCCCCATCTAGAAATTGTTTCCTTTGAAGTGCGCGAGGAAGGCAAAGAACTGATGCAAATAAACTCACAACGTTTTGGAGCGCCTGGTATCACTGCATTGATAGGTGATTTCCTGACACAAGACCTAAGTGCTCTTCCCCGTCCGGATGCTGTGTTTATTGGCGGACATAACGGACAACTATCCCAGATGCTGGAACGCATCAAGAGTGTGTTGTTGCCTGAAGGATGTGTAGTATTCAACTCTGTAAGCCAAGAGAGTCAGCAAGCATTTAAGCAACAAGCCGGAGAGAAAGGCTTTACCTTGCAACCCTCGATGCACATAACGCTGAACGATTATAACCCCATTGAAATCATAAAAGCAACGATATGAATAAAATAGCCATAATACCTGTAAATGAAGCTGGTACACAAGTAGTCACCTTGCTTCAACAACAACTGGAAGCACAGGTTATCAAGCGTACTGACGTTGGCAATTGTTGGCATGAATATGATGCTTTCGTGTTTATTGGAGCCATGGGCATTTGCGTGCGAACCATTGCCCCTTATATCGAAGACAAACATACTGACCCTGCCGTAGTGTGTATAGATAGCTTGGGTAAACAGGTTATATCTGTACTATCTGGACACATTGGTGGAGCCAATGATTTGACTTTACAAATTGCAGGTCTTTTGGGGGCAGAACCAGTGATTACTACCCAAAGCGATAAGGCAGGATTATGGGCACTCGATACGTTTGAAAAGCGGTTCGACTGGCCCATTGCCAGCGACTTATGTGGTGATGACATGAACAAGATTATTGCTACTTTTGTCAGTGGTCAGCCCACCGCCTTGTTGCTCGATGTACGTGACGAAGGTACTGAGTATCTGGAACGTACCCTACCCGCCCATGTGACCATCGTCAACAGTATGGACGAGGTGACATCCGACAAATATAAGCTGGTTATCATCGTATCTCCTTATCTGCACAGAGTCCCTCATAGAGTACAGGAGCTGCATTTCGTACCTATGGTTGGCACCATCGGTTTTGGTTTGGCTCATCAGGCAGAAGATCCTTTGACGATTTATGATGAGATAGATAAAGCCTTTGCTGAAAGGGGGGTCTTGCCCTGCTCGCATAAGTATTGTACCATTGATGTGAAGGCCGATGAACCCTTTGTCAAGGTTTTCAAGGAAGAATATGGTGAGGAAGTGTGGTTTTTCACCGCTGAGGAGTTAGCCCAAGTGGAGGTGCCTCACCCCAGCGATACGGTAATGAAGCATGTGGGCACACCCAGCGTTTGCGAAGCAGCTGCCATCTTAGGCTCTAATCATGGAAAGCTCGTCATAGAAAAGGTAAAGGGCAAAAACTGGACAGCCGCTTTGGCTATCGATTATGCCCATTTGCGGGAGCGTCAACACGGTCATATTGAGATTGTTGGTGCTGGTCCTGGTGATCCCGATTTGGTGTCTGTTCGTGGAAGAAAGATGTTAGAGAAAGCCGACCTCATCTTGTATGCAGGCAGTCTGGTACCCAAGGAACTAACCGAATGCCACAAACCAGGAGCTACTGTTCTCAGTTCTGCCTCTATGTCGTTGGAAGAACAAGTAAACCTGATGAAGAAGTTCTACGACGAGGGCAAGTTCATCGTTCGTCTCCATACTGGCGACCCATGTATCTTCGGAGCTATCCAGGAACAGATGAATTACTTCGACAAATGGGGCATAAGCTATCACATCACCCCAGGCATCTCATCATTCCTCGCAGCTGCCGCTGAGCTTCGTTCACAGTTTACGATACCTGAACGTGTGCAAACTATCATCCTGACTCGAGGAGAAGGTCGTACCCCAATGCCTGAAAAGGAGAAGCTGCATCTCTTGGCTCGTAGTCAGAGTACTATGTGCATCTTCTTAAGTGCCGCTATTGTTGACGAGGTACAACGTGAATTGTTGATGGAATATCCTGAAGATACCCCTGTGGCAGCTTGCTATCATCTTACGTGGAAAGACCAACGCATCTATCGTGGGGTATTAAAAGATTTAGCTAAAATAGTGAAAGACAACAATCTGACGCTTACCACAATGCTGGTCGTTGGCGATGCCATCGACAATCGTCAGGGCTTGTCGGAGCTGTATAACAAACAGTTTACTCACCTTTTTAGAGAAGGAAAGTCATGATTTTAGTATTTGGAGGAACAACAGAAGGAAAGATTGCCGTGAGAAAGCTCGAAGAAGCCGGCACCCCCTACTACTACTCAACGCGAGGCGATGAGCAGGAAGTAACGCTGCACCACGGCACTCGCCTTACAGGCCCTATGGATGCCCAACAACTCACCACCTTCTGTCAAGAACACACCATCCGCTTGCTCATTGATGCAGGTCACCCCTTTGCCGAGGTGTTGCATCAAACGGTAGCAGAGGTAGCCCATTCTTTACATCTTCCAGCTATCCGTTTTGAAAGAATCTATCCTACACGAGACTCCTCCATCATCTGGTGCAAGGACTATACCGATGCCATTGAAAAGATACAAGAAAAAGGCGTGAAACGGCTGTTGGCGCTTACAGGCGTACAGACCATCACCAAGCTCAAGCCGCTTGTCAATCTGGGCGTTGATTGCTACTTCCGCATCTTGAACCGAGAAAGCTCTTTGCGAATAGCGCACGAAAACGGCATCAACGATGACCACCTGCTCTATTATGATGCAGATCATAACGACCAAACAGGACGAAGTCAATGGTCACTATTTGACGCTATGATTACCAAAGAAAGTGGTCTGTCAGGAGGCTTCCAAGAGAAAGTGGAAGCAGCCAAAGTAAACGGTATGCAAATATTTGCCGTTTGTCGCCCCACTACCCCTGCTGTCTTCCATATCGTCAACGGCGAACATGGGTTGCGTCGAATGGTCGAGCAACTATTGCCCGATTTCTATCCCTTGCATAGCGGTATCACAACAGGCACCTGTGCTACAGCTGCTTCTATAGCCGCCCTGTATCAGTTAGAAGGACAATGTCCAAGTGCCGTTCCGGTAATGCTACCCAATGGCGAAACCATTCATGTGGATGTACACTATGGCAACAATTACGCCTATGTCTTGAAAGATAGTGGAGATGACCCTGATATCACCAAAGGCATTGAAATCAGAGCAACCCTTGGATTCTTGCCGAACGACACTCCCTTAACCCCTGAGGATGAAGTAGATGATGATGGAATCCAGCCTCGTATCCTTATCCGAGGTGGTGAAGGCATTGGCACAATTACCCTACCAGGATTCGACTATCCCCCAGGCTCAGCTGCCATCAATAAGGTTCCTCGCCAGATGATTCGTCACAACCTCCGACACTTTCTCAATCCTCAGTTTTCGGAGCAGCAAGTGCCAAAGATGCTGGCATCGTTTTTTCCGAGTTACAACGAAACAGAACAATATCAATCGTCAATTCTCAATATTGAAATAAGTGTCCCTGTAGGTTCCGAACTCGCTCGCAGAACCTTCAACCCCCGCTTGGGTATTATGGGCGGCATCTCCATTGTAGGTGTATCAGGCATTATACAACCCTTCAGCATCGAAGGTTTCATCAACTCCATCAGGAAGTGCATAGACGTAGCTAAAGCTATGGGATGCAAACATTTGGTACTTCACTCTGGTGCCAAGAGCGAACATATTTTGCAAGACAAACACCCCGATTTACCCACTATCGCTTTCGTAGAATATGGCAACTATGTGGGAGAGGCAATTCGTTTGGCCAACGAGATGCAGATACCCCAAATAACCATCGGCATCATGTTGGGTAAGGCCGTAAAACTGGCTGAGGGACATTTAGATACCCATAGTCGCATGGCCACCATGAACAAAGAATTCATCAAAGAAATGATGCGTGAAGCAGGTTGTTCAGAAAGTAGCTTACAGTTAGCCGACAACCTGAATATGGCTCGCGATTTAATCAGTCTGTTGCCCCCTCAGGAACTGGAGGCTTTTATATCTGTGGTACTGCAACATTGTTATGATCATTGTGCGCCCCTCTTCCCTAACGGACAATTAGACATAGAATTTGTAAAAGAAGAAAAATGAATAACTATATGAAAAGCTTTATCAAAACACTCGGTTTATGTTTGCTGGCCTGTCTCCTCTGCTGCTGCAAAGGAAACAAAACCTCTAATGGTCAAGAGGGCAACGGTCAACGGTCAACGGTTAACGGTCAACGGCAATTGGAATACGCCCAAGGCTTCAAAGTGCAGAACCTTGCCGATGGTATCTACCTTATCGACATTCAAGACCCACAGGCAGAAGAATCTACCGCTTGGCATTTTGCTTTGGTACCCAAAGAACTGAAATCATTTGATGTGCCACAGGATTATACTGTTGTTCGCACCCCTATCGACAAAGCCATTTGCATGACCATGTTGCAACTGGCCGACTTCATCGTGCTTGAAGCATTAGATCATGTTTCAGGCATCACCAGTACCAAGAACTTGTTCAACGAAGACGTCTTGCAACGAGTGAAAGACCGCAAGATATTTACCATTGGTTCTGAGGGCGACTTCGATGCAGAGGTAATTATGGCCGCTAATCCTGAGGTCATCTTCATCTCTCCCTTCAAGCGAGGTGGTTACGAAGCCATCAAGCAAACAGGCATTACCTTAGTACCACACCTTGGATACAAGGAGTTGCATCCACTCGGACAAGCAGAATGGGTGAAGTTCATAGGTTTGTTTATCGGACAGGAAGAACAGGCCAACGCTTTGTTCGACGGCATTTGTGAACGCTACGACCATATCAAGGAGATGGCCTCGAAAGCGGAGCATCGTCCCACCGTACTGAGCGGCGAGATGCATGGCGGCAACTGGTACGCTGTGGGCGGCAAGAGTTTTCTGGCACAAATCTTTGCCGATGCAGGAGCCGACTATATCTTGAAGGACGATCCCAATAGCGGAGGTGTGAACATCGAGTTTGAGAAGTTGTATGCTATGGCCGCCAATGCCGACTACTGGCGCATCCTCAACAGTTATCCGGGCGAATTCAGCTATGAAGCATTAAAGTCGAGCGAACCCCGCAACGAACTGTTCAAGTCGTTCAAGGAGCATCAGGTCATCTATTGCAACATGCAACGCAGTCCTTATTATGAGAAAGCACCTGTAGAACCCGATGTACTGCTATCCGATTTGGTGTATGTATTCCATCCAGAAGTGTTACCAGCTGATTACCAACCTGTTTATTACAAGATATTACCATGAAGACTACCACCTACCTTATCGGACTGTTTCTGCTGATTGTAGTGCTCTTTGCCCTCAATTTGGCCATCGGCACCATCGAGATTCCCCTGAAAAGCGTTTGGCTGATTCTCTTTGGTGACGATACCCAGCAGGAAATCTGGCGCAACATCGTCATGCGTTCCCGTTTGCCACAAGCCCTCACAGCTACGGTAGCCGGTGCAGGCTTGGCTGTTAGTGGTATGCAGATGCAGACGGTCTTTCGCAACCCGTTGGCTGGTCCGTCGGTATTGGGTGTCAGCAGTGGTGCCACTCTGGGCGTAGGTTTCGTGGTTTTGCTCTCGGGCTCGTTAGGTGGTGTAGCCCTCAGCCGTTTGGGTTATCTGGGCGATGCAGCTATGTCAGTAGCCGCCATTATCGGTTCATTAGCAGTGCTTTCACTCATCGTTTGGGTGTCGCATAAGGTGAAAGGCAATGTCACCCTGTTGGTGATAGGTGTGATGATTGGCTATTTGGCTACTGCCATCATTGGTGTATTGAAATTCTTTAGTAATGAGGAAGATGTCAAGGCTTTCGTCGTATGGGGCTTAGGTAGTTTCTCACGAGTGTCAGGCGATCAGATGTTGCTGTTTGTATTCATCATGGTCGTCCTCCTACCCCTCTCCATGACGCTCATCAAACCTTTGAATCTGTTGTTGTTGGGCGACAGCTACGCTCGTAGCTTGGGACTATCCATCAAGTGGGCACGCACACAGGTTATCTGTTGTTCGGGTACCTTAGCCGCCATCGTCACAGCCTATTGCGGTCCCGTGATGTTCCTGGGTTTGGCAGTGCCCCATTTGTGCAGGGCGTTGTTCCGCACCTCCGACCATCGCATCCTATTACCCGCTTGTGTGTTGGCAGGAGCTGCTTTGGCGTTGCTCTGCAATCTCGTTGCCCGTATGCCTGGATACGAAGGTGTGTTGCCAGTTAATTCTGTAACAGCCCTCATCGGTGCTCCCATCGTAGCAATGGTACTTTTTGGCAAGCGCAAGGGAGACAGAGTAGATGAATAAAGTGCTTATTTCCATTTCTCTGGAGCGATGCCCTCGCTCTGCAACTGTGCCTTGGTCATCACAAACAGAAAGTCGCTGAGTCTGTTCATAAATCGCATGACAGACGGATCCACAGGATACTCCCTGTTCACCGTCCACAGTCGGCGTTCCGCCTGTCTGGCTATCGTACGGGCAATGTGTATCTCTGCCGATGCCAACGACCCACTGGGCAAAATAAAGTGCGTATATTCCTCCATTCGTGCCATCATCTCATCCATCTTCTGCTCCATACGCTCCGTCAGTTCGTTCACATGCAACGTGCGCGGATTACTCTTGTCCTGAGGCGTAGCCACATGACTCATCACTGTCATCAGCTCCTTCTGTATATCCTGTAAGTACGACTTCCACTCGTCGCCCACCTCAGGCATCATGCGCAGTTTACCTATCAAGGCGTTCAGTAAGTCTATGGTGCCATTGGCTTCTATGCGTATATCATCTTTGGGCACACGAACCCCATTCCTCAGACTTGTCAGTCCCTCATCTCCTGTCTTTGTATATACTTTTTTCATGATTGAAACAGTTTCATAATACCATTATCTCCCCAGTAAAGGTGAGTGTAACTGGCTATCAGATGCTTATATTTGAACACAGACGTATCAACGGCATTTCCTTTAGCATCAAATACTTGCGCAATGGAGTTTGGCATATCTTCCTGTGGTACAAACTGCGTATAATGAAACTCATGTCCACGCATCGACAGTTTGTTGGATTCGAATTGTCGATAACCCAACGACAGTTTGCGGTCCTGCTTCCTCATGGATATACTAAACGGCAGAACACCAGTCATTTCAAAATACTTTTCTTCATCAGCCACGATGCCTTTCGACAGATAAATCATACCCCCACACTCGGCCAATGTCTTACCTCCCTGCTCAATATATTGCTTGATAGTAGCACGTGTAGTCTTTGCCGCCATCAAAGCCTCCGCATGTTTTTCCGGATAGCCCCCAGGCAGATAGAGCAAGTCGATATCAGCAGGGATTGCTTGGTCTTCTTCAGGGTTGAAGAAGGTCACCATTCCCATATTTTGCAAGATATCCAGGTGTTCGGCATAGATGAATGAGAACGACTCGTCGTTGCGAGCCACCCAAATATTCATGTTCTTCTTGCGTGGTTGAGAAATCACTGTTTCAGACAGTTCCCTACGAGTAGCTTGTAAGATAGTTTGCCAATCCACATGCTTCTCCATCAGGTCTGCTAAACGTTCCCCATCATTTTTCTCACTGAAATCCAATCCCAAGTACCTCGATGCCTGCATCAGTTCTGGTCGTCTGGGAATAAGTCCCCAACAAGGAACATGCAGATGATTTGTCACTTGCAATAACATAGCTTCGTGCTTCGCAGAACCCACATTATTAAATATCACCCCAGCTATCTTCACATCATCTCTAAAATGCAGGAAACCACTGATGATAGCAGCTGTAGAAAAGGCTGCACTTTTGGCATCCACCAACAATATTACAGGCAAATCCAATAGTCTGGCAACCTCCGAGCAGGAACCACGGTCATGGTCATAGCCGTCGAACAAACCCATCATACCCTCTACGATGCACATGTCAGCATCCTGGGCATGTTGTCGATATACCGCTCTCACATGATCCTCCTGTGCCATAAACGTATCCAGGTTATACGAAGGACGATGGCACACCTGTTCGTGAAACTTGGTATCAATATAGTCGGGTCCACATTTATACGGTTGCACCTGATAGCCCTTACGTGTAAAAAGGGCCATCAACCCACGGCTCACCGTCGTCTTACCTGCACCCGATGTAGGGGCTGCAATCAAGAATTGTGGTATTATTCTCATAAACAGTTAGATTTTATGACACAAAGATACACATATCTCTTGAAAAATCCGTATATTCGCAGAGTAAAATATGAAAGATTGCATCTATGAGAAAAATCATCCTCATCACTGGTGGAGCACGTTCTGGTAAAAGCAGTTATGCCGAGCAACTGGCTTTACGTTTGTCGGCCAATCCTGTCTATCTGGCCACCGCTCGCGTGTGGGATGACGAATTTCGTCAGCGTGTCGTAAAGCACCAGGAGCGCCGAGGACCCGAGTGGACCAATATCGAAGAGGAAAAACAGCTGAGCAAGCACCATTTGGAGGGGCGTACCGTCCTCATCGACTGCATCACCATGTGGTGCAACAATTTCTTCTTCGACCTGCACGATGATATAGAGGCCACTCTCGAAGCCATGAAACAGGAGTTCCTGAAGTTCACCCAGCAAGAAGCCACCTTTATCTTTGTTACTAACGAGATAGGCATGGGGGGAACCTCGGTCAACGATGTGCAACGCCGCTTTACCGACCTGCAAGGATGGTTCAATCAATTTGTAGCTTCCCAAGCCGATGAGGTCATCTTCATGGTCAGCGGAATACCAATGAAAATCAAATAGCTATGAAAGTTTTATTTAATATACAGGCACCCAACAAAGCCATCGAGCCCAAGCTCATCGACAAGATCAATAACCTGACAAAGCCCAAGGGTTCGTTGGGCACGTTGGAAGACTTGGCCCTGCAGATAGGACTCATACAGCAAACACTCGCTCCGCAACTGCATCATCCGCAAAACATCATCTTCTGTGGCGATCACGGCATAGCCGACGAAGGCGTGAGCGTGTCGCCCAAAGAGGTTACTTGGCAGCAGACCATCCACTTTACCCACGGAGGTGGAGGGGTTAATTTCCTCACCCACCAACATGGTTTCGGACTGAAGGTTGTGGATGCTGGCGTAGATTTCGATTTACCCTACGAACGAGGCATTATCAATATGAAAGTACGCAAGGGCACACGCAATTTCCTGCACGAAGCAGCTATGACAGAGGATGAGATGATTATCTGCTTGATGCGTGGTGCCGCGATGGTGGATATTTGTGAACAAGAAGGCAGTAACATCCTGAGCTTTGGCGAGATGGGCATTGGCAACACCTCTCCTTCATCCATCTGGATGCATCTGTTTGCCCACATCCCACTGGCACAGTGTGTGGGTGCCGGTAGCGGACTCAACAGTCAGGGCATCAGCAGGAAACTGCAAATCCTTCAGCAAGCCGTTGACAACTATAGTGGCGACGGTACGCCCAGCGATATCATCCGCTACTTTGGTGGCTACGAGATGGTCATGGCCATAGGTGCCATGTTGCAAGCAGCCGAAGACCACGTGATTATCTTGGTCGATGGTTTCATCATGACGGCCTGCATGTTGGCCGCTATGCAGCTCTATCCTGATGTGAAGCACTATGCCATCTTCGGACATTGTGGCGATGAGTCAGGTCATCAGTTATTGCTCAATGCCATGGATGCCAAACCCTTACTGCACCTGGGCATGCGATTGGGTGAAGGCACAGGAGCTATCTGCGCCTACCCCATTGTCGATTCTGCCGTACGTATGATAAACGAAATGGAGAGCTTCCAGCAAGCCTCTATCACAAAATATTTTTGAGATGAACCGAGTTTTAGCAGCATTAATCTTCTTCACCCGCTTACCATTCTGGCGCATCAAGCAGGTCGATGCTGAGCACTTCAAGCATGTAGTGCCCCTCTGGCCATTAGCAGGTTGGCTCACAGGAGGCATCATGGTGGGTGTGTTGTGGTTGGCAGCACAGGTGTTACCCCTCAGTACTGCGTGGCTCATTGCCATTGTGGCACGTTTGCTCATCACAGGATGTCTGCACGAAGATGGCTTAGCCGATTTCTGCGACGGCATGGGTGGTGGTGTCACACGCGAGCGTGTTCTCACCATCATGAAAGACTCCCACATCGGCACCTATGGAGTCATCGGACTCATCATCTATTTCCTCCTGCTCATGCAAATGAGCGCCTTACCATTAGAACTGTTGTGTGCCATAGTCTTCGTGGGTGATATATGGAGCAAGTTCGTATCATCACACATAATCAATATCTTACCATACGCACGCAAGGAAGAAGATGCCAAGAACAAAACCATCTATCAGCGCATGAGTGCCCTCGAGGCCTTCGTAGGTGCTCTGCTGGGTACCATCCCAGCTGTTGTCCTTCTACCCAACACTTTTTGGCCTGCGTTGCTGGCTCCCGTGGTAGTGTTTATCCTCCTCACTTGGTTGATGAAGCGACGCATCCAAGGCTACACAGGCGATTGTTGTGGTGCCCTGTTCCTCACCAGCGAACTCGCCTACCTCCTCACATGCCTTATATTTTTCAATTCTCAATTATGAAAATAACACTCATCCGCCATACCTCAGTTAATGTGCCACAAGGCACTTGCTACGGACAAACCGATGTGCCCGTAAAGTCCACATTTTCAGAAGAAGCAGCGTTGGTCAAGTCCAACCTCGAAGCCTATACCCCCTTCGACAAAGTCTTCTGCAGTCCGCTCACACGTGCCGTTCAGCTCGCCACCTATTGTGGCTATCCTGATGCCCAACGTGACAAACGTTTGATGGAGATGAGTATGGGCGATTGGGAAATGAAGCCATACAGCGAGCTCAAAGGCCCTTATGTCAATGATTGGTACAACGACTACCTGCACCTACCCACCCCTCATGGTGAGTCGTTCGAGATCCTGCTCCATCGTGTCAGTCAGTTCCTCGACGAGTTGCGCCAACAGCCATACCAAAACGTAGCCATTTTCGCACATGGAGGCATCCTCATCAGTGCCCAGGTCTATGCAGGTCATGTCACCTTCGACAATGCCTTTTCTGCCTTAGTACCTTATGGTGGCATCGTTCACCTCGAGCTTAAATAATATAGAAAAAACATACAGGGAAAGACATTATACATCCAAAGCACCGATGATGTCGCGGACAGACTTGAAACCGTGGCGATCGAGGTAGTCGTTGATGCCATCAACCACCTTGACGGTGATGGATGGGTCGATGAAGTTGGCTGTGCCAATCTCAACGGCTGTGGCACCTGCCAACATGAACTCGATGGCATCGGTGGCGTTCATGATGCCTCCCAACCCTACTACCGGCACTTTCACGGCCTTGGCCACCTGCCACACCATACGCAGGGCTACTGGCTTGACGCAAGGTCCTGACAAACCGCCTGTTACGGTAGAGAGCAAGGGCTTGCGGCGCTCGGCATCGATGGCCATACCCAGCATGGTGTTGATAAGGGAAACACTGTCGGCACCGGCTCCCTCAACGGCTTTGGCAATCTCGGTGATGTCTGTCACATTGGGCGTGAGCTTGACAATGAGTGTTTTATGATAGGCCTTGCGCACAGCACTCACCACCTCGGCTGCAGCGTTGGGTTGCACACCAAAGGTCATGCCTCCCTTCTTGACATTCGGACAGGAGATGTTCAGCTCAATGGCGGGGATGTTGTCAAGGTCGTTGACAATGGCGGCCGTTTCGCTATAATCTTCTATCGATGAGCCTGATACATTGACAATAACATGGGTGTTTATGTCCTTGAGACGGGGGTAGATATGCTCAACGAAATAATGCACGCCCTTGTTCTGAAGACCTACCGCATTAAGCATGCCCATAGGGGTTTCTGCCATACGGGGATATGGGTTGCCCTCACGGGGATGCAAGGTGGTACCCTTTACGATGAAACCTCCCAAACGGGTGAGGTCGATAAAATCAGCGAACTCCTCACCATAACCAAATGTGCCGGAGGCGGTGAGCACGGGGTTCTTCAACGCCAACGCGCCTATATTTACTCTTAAATCTGCCATAACAAGTCGTTGATATTAAACACGGGACCTTCTGTACACACACATACATGACCTGCGGTGGTGTTTTCCACACAACAGAGGCAAGCGCCTAAGCCACAGGCCATTTTGTTTTCCAAAGAGACTTCGCAGGTGATGCCTTTGGCCTTGGCGTAGCGGGCAACCGACAGCATCATGGGCTTGGGGCCACAGCAGCAGATGCGGTCGAAGTGCTTGTCGCTCAGGATGGAATGTTGGGTGACAAAGCCTTTCTCGCCGTGACTGCCATCTTCTGTGGTGGTATATACATCACCATATTTATTGAATTCATCGAGCTGCAGCAACATGGATGCGGTGCGGGCGCCCAGGAGGAATGACGGACGGATGCCTTGCTGCTGAAGTTGCTCGCCAAAATAGAGCATGGGGGCTGTGCCGGCACCTCCTCCCACCAGCAACAGTTGCTCGTCAGCACGCTGGGGCATAGCGAAACCATTGCCCAAAGGCAGTAGCACATTCACCACACTACCCAGTTCGAGGGTGGCCAATCGCTTGGTGCCTTCGCCTACAAGCTGTATGAGAAACCATACGCTATTCTGCTGTCTGTCAACGAAATTGATGGATATAGGACGACGCAGGAAAGTATGGGGAGCATCGTCCACACGGAGTTCGGCAAACTGTCCTGGCAACATGTCAGGCAACGGTTGGTCGCCTTGTAGCTTCAACAACACGAAGTTGGAAGCCAGTCGCTCATTTGCCACCACCTTGAGATCTAAAAGGTATTTCTTCATAATAAGATGATATTACGAAGTCAAAGGTAAGAAAATAAATTCAACCAACCAACTATTTGTTGGGCGTAAACGTCTCGTAAGTGCCGTCGTCGTAGAAAATTCTTATTTCAGCAATATTTCTTGCAGGCTTTTCTTTATAGATAATCTCCTGTTTTACAACTACATTATCGTCATTTTTTGCCGATTCCAACGCATTTTCCTTGCGATTTTCGCTTTCAGTCGTACGTTGGGCGGGATTTATCGCATTGTCGCCAAACAAAGAACCTGTAAACATGGAATCAGGATCATCCTTGACCAAAGTGCCCTCGCCGGTGAGTAACCAGTTGAGATCTATGTCAGGGTAGGTCTCATGCAGACGTAACATAACCTCAGCGCTGGGATATTTGTTCCTGCCGCTAAGGATGTGGGAGATGGTAGCAGGCGCTACTCCAATTTTGTCAGCAAAGTTGCCTGGCGTGAGGTTTACACGCTCCAAAATCAGCTTCAGGCGGTCGATAATGGTCATCATTTTGGAAAACTACAATTGTAAACGTTTTTAATGCTGCTACAAAAATAGAAACTTCTGTTTACAAATGCAAATATTTTTATACAAAAATAACTTGTATAATTGTACGATGAAATCGATATAAAAATAAGAACTATCAACATACCTGACACGAAAATAGAGCGTTTCCGTTTCGTAATTTAGTTTAGCAAAATTGCGTAATTAATTGGTATTTAGACGTTATTAATGCAATATTGTACAATAATAGACCTTTTAGGTTGGTAATACCCTCGTACTGCACCTTTGTACGATTGTTTAGTTTAATAATTAATGATAAAATATTGGGAAATAAGCGTATATAGTACTTAAAAGGCTATTTTAAAACAACTATCATTGTAAGAAACAGGGCTATTTGTTTACAATACTACAGTAGAATTGATGGTTGTAAAAACGTAGATAGACGTGTATCTTTGTATTATTATAGTAAAATTACAGAAATAATTTGTATAAATGTAAATGTAAACGGAAGTTAATGGGAAAACTTTGCCTCAAAATGGGTGTTGGAAGTTTGCCGAAAGTGTACATTTATAAAGATAGAAGTCTCCCCTTTTGGTCAACTTGCTTTTACCGATGAAATGGCTAAAAATTTTTTAGAAGCGAAAATGAAAATCCTTGCGATTTTTCGTACAAATGGTCGAGTTCATCGAAAAACGCGATTCTCGTGCCCTATCCTATTAATGTAGAATTTTGAAGACCAGTTCGCGCAGGAGATCGGCATCTTCCACCGAATTATTCTCCACTCCCTTAGAACGGGCATCGGTCATGCGTATTTCATGAATAATCTGCATCACCTTCAAGCCGGAATAGTTGCGCATGGCCGTTGTATAATCCCTTGCCGCCCAGGGCGATTTCAAGCCCAGGAAGGTGGCTACCCCTGCATCACTCTTCTCAGGGGCGTAATACGCCATGAACAGATTGGAGAAGAGGCTGAATAAGTGCGCTAAGGTCATCTGTATGGGGTTGGTCTTGGGGTTTTCAGCAAAGTATTTGATGATGCGGTTGGCCTTCATCACATCTTTTGCAATGATAGCGTTGCGCAGCTCGAAGACGTTGTAGTCCTTGCTGATGCCGATATTTCGCTCAATCTGCTCAGGGGTTACCCGTTTCTGTCCTTTGGGTTGCGTGATGATCAGCTTGTCCAGCTCGCCCGTCATGCGCCCCAGGTCGGTTCCCACGAAATCGGCCATCATCTGCGTGGCTTTGGCATCCATCTCATAGCCTTTTTGCTGCATGTAGCTATTGATGAACGCAGGCATTTGCTGTTCTTTCAGCTTCTTCGACTCAAACACCACGCCCATTTTAGCCGCTTCGTTCACCCATTTCTTACGACCGTCAATTTTCCCATGCTTGTGGCAGATGACCAAAATGGTAGATTTCAACGGCTTTTGGAGGTAAAACGCCAGTTCGTCCATGTTCTTGACGTTCTGTGCCTCTTTCACCACCACCACCTGGTATTCGGCCATCATGGGATAGCGTTTGGCGGCATTGATGATAGCGGCTATATCCACGTCCGAGCCGTAGGCAATGGTAAGGTTGAACTCCTTCTCACTATCGGTCAGCACATGATCGATGATATAGTTGGCTATCTCATCGATGTAATAGCCTTCATCACCCATCAACAGATAGATGGGCGCATATTGCTTAGCCCTGAGGCTGGTCATGACATCATCAAATGTAAGTTCTTGTTTTGCCATAACTTACCATTCGTATTTCAGGTGTTTGACAGTCTTCTTCTCCTCGATGATCATACGCAGTGCCTCGATGCCAATCTCCACATGTTCGTGTACGAACTGGGAGGTGACTTTCTTGTCGCTCTGCTCGGTCTTTATGCCTTCGGGCATCATGGGCTGATCGGATACCAGCAACAAGGCACCGGTAGGTATATGATTGGCAAAGCCGCAGGTGAAGAGCGTAGCGGTTTCCATATCTACCGCCATCGCACGTGTTTTCTTGAGATACTCCTTAAAATCATCGTCGTGCTCCCAGATGCGGCGGTTGGTGGTATAGACGGTGCCCGTCCAATAGTCGTGTGCGAAGTTTCGGATGGCGGTCGAGACGGCACGCTGTAGCATAAACGCCGGTAGTGCAGGCACTTCGGGCGGATAGTAGTCATTGCTGGTACCTTCGCCCCTGATGGCTGCTATGGGCAGGATATAGTCGCCCAACTGGTTCTTCTTGTCGATTCCGCCACATTTTCCCAAGAACAGACAGGCCTTTGGCTGTATGGCGCTGAGCAGATCCATGATAATGGCGGCATTAGGACTGCCCATGCCGAAATTGATGATGGTGATGCCGTTGGCAGTTGCCGAACGCATATTGGCATCCTGTCCCATCACGGGCACATCAAACTTCTCGGCAAAAATATCCACATAATTGTTGAAGTTGGTCAACAGAATATACTTGGTGAAATCCTCCAACGGACGTTTCGTGTATCTTGGTAGCCAGTTAGCTACAATTTCTTCTTTGGTTTTCATAAAAAAAGCGTATCTTTGTCAAGAAACTAATGATGTTACAAAGATAGCAAATGTTAGCGTTAAACCTACCTGCTTTTGAGGTAAAAATGAAAGATGAGGGCGCAAAAAAACTCATTTTCGATGTGATTCGTCGGAAATATGTGGCGCTGACACCCGAAGAATGGGTGCGGCAGCACTTTGTGCATTATCTCATCGAGCAGTTGGGCTATCCGCAAGAACTGCTGGCCAATGAGGTGGAGGTGTCGCTGAATGGCACCAGTAAACGTTGTGACACAGTGCTCTATGATCGTGACTTACAGGCGCGTATGATTGTGGAGTATAAGGCGGCTGATGTGAATATCTCGCAGAAGGTGTTTAACCAGATTATGCGGTATAATATGGTGCTGAGGGTGCAGTATCTTATTGTTAGCAATGGCCTTGAGCATTATTGCTGCAAGCTTGATTATTCCAACAACAGCTACGAGTTTCTTTCAGAAATTCCTTCGTATAGTAACCTATAAAAGAAGCTGCTCGAATTGAGCAGCTTCTTTTATTATGCTTCTTCTTCCTCAGCCTTTGCACGGCGACGACTTCTTGTCCGCTCTTTCGGAGCCTCCTTGGGAGTAAGCGTTACACCAGCCAACTCAGGATCGATCATGATGCGACCACAATACTCGCATACGATGATTTTCTTGTGGGACTTGATGTCGAGCTGGCGCTGTGGAGGGATGTGATTGAAGCAACCACCACAAGCATCACGCTGTACATACACGATACCCAAACCGTTGCGGGAATTTTTACGGATACGCTTGAATGACAGCAACAAACGTGGTTCAATCTTGGTTTCCAATTCCTTAGACTTCTCACGAAGGCGCTCTTCCTCCTGCTTGGTCTCTGCAATAATCTCTTCCAACTCAGCTCTCTTGTCAATCAGGTCGTTGTTCTTTTCGTCCAGGTCCTTGATGGCCTGAGCCAAGTCAACTTGTCTTGCCTCTAATGCCTCGTTGGCTTCACGCGTCTTCTTCTCAGCCAGCTCCACCTCCAGTGTTTGGTATTCAATCTCCTTGCTCAGCAAGTCGTACTGACGGTTATTGCTCACATTGTCAAGCTGTTCCTTGTATTTAGCAATAGAAGTGTTTGCCTTCTCGATATCTCCCTTACGAGCCACCAGTTCGCGACGCAGATCCTGGATGTCGGTCTTGATCTTATCGATGCGGGTGTTCAAACCAACGATCTCGTCTTCCAAGTCCTCTACTTCCAGAGGAAGTTCACCTCTCAGTGTCTTGATCTCATCAATCTTAGACAGGGTTGTCTGCAACTGATACAATGTCTTCAGTTTCTCTTCCACAGTCAGTTCCTGTGGGTCTTTCTTTGTCTCTTTTGCCATAATGGTTTACAAGTAATTAATAGGATTGGTATTCAGTGAGGTCAACCTTACCGGCACCTCAGGGAACCGCTCCCTTATAAGTTGTTGAAATATTTCTTTTGTATATTGTTCACTCTCGTAATGTCCAATCTCGGCCAAGATAATGTCCTCACCGTGACCGAAATAGTCGTGATACTTGATCTCGCCCGTGATGAAGATATCGGCACCTTGACGAATGGCTTCATCCATCAGGAATGATCCTGAACCGCCACATAGCGCCACCTTGCATATCATCCTGCCATTCAATGCGGTATGCCTCACACAACCCACTTGGAAAAGCTGTTTGATGTGCTGCAGGAAGTCGATGTCTTTTACTGGTGTTGGCAACATGCCCACTACCCCTGATCCTGCTGGCACATCGCTTTCTGTCTTCGGCTCCAAAAAGGTGATGTCTTGCAAACCTATTTTCTCTGCCATCTTGAAGCTGACACCATTGAACGCATTGTCAAGGTTAGTGTGTGCGGAATAAACCACAATATCGTGCTTGATAGCCTTCACGATGCACCGCTCGATGTAATTCGCACCTGTCAGCGACTTGAATCCACGGTAGATGAGTGGATGGTGCGAAATAATCAAGTTATAGCCCAGTGCTATGGCTTCATCGACCACAGCTTCTGTGACGTCAAGGCACAATAAAGCCCCTGTAACTTCCGCTTCTGTCAGTCCTACTTGCAAGCCAGCATTGTCGTAGCTTTCTTGCAAAGGCAGAGGCGCGAATTGTCCAAGGGCGCACACAATATCCTTTATTTTCATATTTTCGTTGCAAAATTACTGGTTTTAAGTTAAATCACCAAATAAATCTCATGCAAAAAAAAAAGAAGCGCCTAGGATTTTAAGTCCACAGACGCTTCTTCAAAGATATTCAACCAATAATTAGTATGCTCTTGCAAAGAGAACGCGACATTTTGAAGGTTTGCCTGTTACCATGCACTTACCTGGTTCTTTGTCGCCAGCAACATACGTGTCGAAAGGCACGCAACGGATAGTAGCCTTGGTCTCTTCCTTGATCTTAGCCTCCGTCTCAGGAGTACCGTCCCAATGGGCCATGATGAAACCGCCCTCTTCTATCTTCTGCTTGAACTCGTCGTAGGTATCAACGCTGGTAATGCGTGCATTACGATAAGTCAACGCTTTCTGATAGACATTCTGCTGAATCTCGTCG
Source organism: Bacteroidaceae bacterium (assembly GCA_017442855.1). GTDB lineage: Bacteria > Bacteroidota > Bacteroidia > Bacteroidales > Bacteroidaceae > Bacteroides. Next base: position 379,442 of record JAFSPM010000045.1, read on the forward strand.
AGCAGCTTGACAACATACTCCTCGATGCCATCGCAGCTACGGGTTTCTTTCTCCAAGGTGTCGCGACGCATCACCTCGATGGTATTGTTCTCCAGATCGCGGCCACCCATCACGAGGCGTACTGGTACACCCTTCACCTCGTAGTCGGCAAACTTGAAGCCCGGACGTTTGTTGTCGGCATTGTCGTACTTCACGCTGATGCCCATAGCACGCAGTTTGTTGACGATACCTTCCACCTTGGCATCAATCTGCTTCAATTGGTCATCACCCTTATAGATAGGAACGATTACTACCTGTATAGGAGCCAGTTTCGGAGGCAATACCAAACCATTGTCGTCACTATGTGTCATAATCAAGGCACCCATCAGACGAGTAGATACGCCCCAAGAGGTTGCCCAAACATACTGCAACTGGTTGTTTTGGTCGATGAACTGTACATCGAACGACTTGGCGAAGTTCTGTCCCAGGAAGTGGGAAGTACCGCTCTGCAAAGCCTTACCGTCCTGCATCATGGCCTCAATAGTATAGGTGTCTTTAGCACCAGCAAAACGCTCTGTCTCGCTCTTCACGCCCTTAATCACAGGTACTGCCATATAGTTCTCGGCAAAGTCGGCATAAACGCCCAACATCTTTTGTGCTTCAGCCACAGCCTCTGCCTCAGTAGCATGAGCAGTGTGACCTTCCTGCCACAAAAACTCGGCCGTGCGCAGGAACAAGCGGGTACGCATCTCCCAACGCATCACATTGGCCCACTGGTTGCACAGGATAGGCAGGTCGCGATAGCTCTTGATCCAGTTCTTATAGGTGTTCCAGATAATTGTCTCTGACGTAGGACGAACGATGAGCTCTTCCTCTAACTTTGCCTCAGGATCAACCTCAATGCCGCCACCTTCTGCTTCACGCAAACGATAGTGGGTAACTACGGCACATTCCTTAGCGAAACCTTTCACATGCTCTGCCTCACGGCCAAAGAATGACTTGGGGATGAGCAAGGGGAAATAGGCATTCTGGTGACCAGTTTCCTTGAACATACGATCGAGTTCATGCTGCATCTTCTCCCAGATAGCATAGCCGTAAGGCTTGATGACCATACAGCCACGCACTGCTGACTGCTCAGCCAAATCGGCTTTCACAACCAGTTCGTTATACCACTGCGAATAGTTTTCGCTTCGCTTGGTGAGGTTCTTTAATTCTACTGCCATATTCTAATTTAGTTTTTCGATTTGAGGGTGCAAAGATATAGATTTCTTCGCTATTACGCAAACATACACCATTATTATTTAACAATCAAAGGTCCATGGCCATGATGTAGTCGTTCATGTAAAAACCGTTACCTATTGGGAAATCGCCCTGACGGTCCTTGTGCATGCCCATGTGCTCGTAGAAAGTCACTGCTTTGTTGTCGCGATTGACATTGAGCTCCATCACACAAGGGGTTGGATGTATCTCCTTGATATATTTAACGACATGATCAAACATGAACTTACCCGCCTTGAGTCCCTGATACTGAGGCAATACATAGATTTTCTGCAAATGGAACAGATCTTCGCCCTGGGGCTGTATGCTGACATAACCAATATAATGGCCTTCGTCGTCAGTTGTCAGGAAATAGACATGCCCCTCTTCCATCATCTGTTTCTGCAGGTTGGGAACGCTATACATCCAATCCATCATGAAGTCAGATTGTTCAGGCGTAATGATGTCTTTGTATGTGACGGGGAAAACTTGAACTGCCAGCTCGTGAATGAGCTGGCAGTCGTCAATATTTGCTTTTCGGATATGCAACATAGTATCTTATCTAGCGACTTTTTCCAATCGTTTCATCATCACAAACATGAAGAGGGCTGAGAGCAAGCAGAGGGCGATGAATACGCTCCATACAGCCCACAGAGGTAGAGGACCCCACAACAGTCCACCTACCATCACCAGCTGGTTGCCGATGGCCGTAGCCACGAACCAACCACCCATCATCATACCTTTATATTTTGGAGGAGCCACCTTGGTCACGAACGAGATACCCATAGGACTCAGCAACAACTCAGCAAAAGTCAGAATCAGGTAAGTGCCAATCAGCAAGTCAGGTGTTACATCAGCCACATGCTTAGCCACCATGATACCATCGGCGCCCAACTCTGTCTGAGGCTTAGGAAGACCAACGCAGAATGCAGCCATTACGCAGTAGGCCAATGCAGCTACCAACATACCATAGGCAATCTTACGAGGCGCAGAAGGCTCCTTGCCTTTACGGCCCAGATAGCCAAAGAGTGCCATGCTGACAGGAGTCAGTGCTACCACATAGAATGGATTGAACTGCTGGAAGATAGGAGCACTTACTTCCACTTGTCCATCGAGATTCAGATATTTGTAGAACAATACCAGCAGGGCCAGTACAATCACACCAATAGAGATGATTCTGCTCTTTGCTGTCTTGGCATCATACAACATAAATCCAGCATAGACGATGAGAACAATCATCACCAGGTTGATTACATCGAAAGCCATGCTCTCTAAACCAGAAGAGCTCTGGGCGGTAAACTCATTGGCGAAGTAAGTCAGTGACAGACCATTCTGATGGAAAGCCATCCAGAAGAAAATCACCACAGCATACACCAGACACAGTGCCACAATACGGTCTTTGGTTTCCTTCGGACTCAGTTCTGGTTCGTTGGAAACAGCAGCAACAGCACGTTTGCCTCCTTCTGTGTGAATGAAGGTTGAGCGGAAGATATAATAAATGGCGATGGATACTATCAGTGATACGCAAGCTACGGCAAATGAGAAGTGATAAGCATCATTGCCGCTGAAACCGAGTGAATTCTCAGCCCACTCCTTAATCTTGATAGCGGCTGTAGGTGCAAACAATGCACCAATATTGATAGCCATGTAGAAAAGCTGGAAACCTGAGTCGCGCTTAGCTGCATAAGCAGGGTCATCATACAGATTTCCCACCATCACCTGCAGGTTGCCCTTGAACAAGCCCGTACCAAATCCGATAGCCAACAAAGCAGCAATCATGGCGCTCATAGCAATCATATCTGTCTGACCCGTAGCAGGATCAACGCCACCCAAAGGAATTGACAACAGCAAGTAACCCAGGAACATCACGATGATACCTGTGGTTACCATCTTGCCAAAACCGAACTTGTCGGCCAGCATACCACCAATAAGTGGAAAGAAATACACAAACATCAGGAACGAACTGTAGATGGTTCCTGCAACGCCGGCACTCAGGCCGAAATTAGCTCTCAAGAATAGTGCGAAAACGGCTATCATGGTGTAGTAGCCGAAACGCTCACCTGTATTGGCCAAGGCTAATGCCCATAGACCTTTCGGTTGTCCTTCAAACATGGTATTAAAAGATTATTTTGTTAATATTATTTCAATCAGCGTTTTTGTAAAGTACAAAGGTAATTATCTTTTATAAAATCGCAAAACAATTTACAAAAACTTTACTGTTGTTACTGCTCTTAGCACACCTCATGGTTGAACATGGATAGAGTTGACAATTTGCAAATCTCAAAAAAAAACATTTTAACATTGTTGTGTCATTATTATCATTATCTTTGCGCCAATCTTGTAATAAATAGGCTGTGCGCCTTTCTGACACACTTCCAAGTGGGCTTGGCTTTGCGTTCCGATAATCCGCCCAATCTCTTTAGAAAAAAGGAAGTGTTTAACGCAATAATTTTATTTTTGCATGTTCAAAGAAAGTAGCCAGCAAGTGGCACCTGAATTGGGCGAATGGTATCATCTTAACGCTTATATGCTGCCTGGAGCCAATCATCATCTGTTCTGCCTTTGCACAAAACTGGATGCGGACTCAGTCATCCTTCATGTGCGCAAACATGAAAAGACAGAAATCTTTAAAGTTGCCATTGGAGAGGTCAAAAAAGCCCAATGGATTGTAAAGAACAGTTTTCATCAGTTCTGCCTGTTCAAGATAAAACAAATCCTTAACGACAGCCCTTCAACTGAAGAGTTGGATAATAACCTGTGTTTCCTGCTTTGCTTTGACCTTGCCACCCAATTCCGGATTTATAGGGCAAAAACACATAATGATGCCATTGACCGTGCTTATGATGTGGTGAACAAAAGTATGAAAGATAAGCTACCTTCATATCAGCATGAACTTTTAGAACAATTGTTACGTGAACATGATGAGTTTAAGAGGTGTAATTCCTCACTGCAAACACATGGATACCGTTGAGTAGTAAGACGTATATGGAAATGGAACTGGATGGTATGCCGTTATCGGTACACCATCCTTCCATTCATAGTGGGCATCTCCGCCCATGCGAAGAATTGTCATGAATATATGCTGATGCAAAAACTGCTTTTTCTAAAACTCGCTGCGAAAATACGATAAGTTTCCATATCTGCAAATATCTACTCGTCTTTTTTTTTTAAAAATTCTCAAAACCCCCATAATAACCGTAAAAATGCCGATAACCCATCTAAAAAACACACATTCTTTCGATCTCCTCACGCTTACCCAAATGACAATCCTTCCCAACCACTGCGGATGAGCGATTGGGGAGTCTATTATATAAGGTATAGCATTAAACCAATAAACCTACTGTTTACCTATAATAGGATTATTTTTGGCAAATATGGTGTCAGTTTGCGAAACAATCGCTATCTTTGTAACCGATATTAACTTAACACGCATTAAATTAATTGGCATTGGATATGAGATTCTATGACAGAGAAAAGGAGTTGGGCATACTCCAGACAAATTGGGAACAGACAATAGAATGTGGACGGATGACAGTACTGATAGGTCGAAGGCGCATCGGTAAGACTACACTCTTGACAAAGAGTGCTGATGATGGTGGGCACCCATTGCTTTATCTTTATGTCTCTAAAGATAACGAGCGGGTATTGACAGGAAAGTTCCAGGAAACGGCAGAACAGACGCTTGGTCTCCAGATATTCGGACGTATGGAGACATTTGCCCAATTCTTTGAGCATCTGTTGCGCTATGGACAGTTGAATCACTTTACGCTGGTGTTCGACGAGTTCCAGAATTTCCTGAAAGTGAATCCTGCTATTCCCAGCCACATACAAGACATCTGGGATCGCTATCACGAAAAGACAAAAGTGAACATGGTGGCTTGTGGCAGTATCTATAATATGATGCATAAGATTTTCGACAACGAGGACGAACCTCTATATGGTCGTCAGGATTGCCGATTGAATATGCTGCCATTCCGTATCAGCATACTGAAACAAATCCTCCACGACCATAACCCTAAATACACGCCTGAAGATTTGCTATGTCTTTACACACTAACAGGCGGTGTTGCTAAATACGTTGCATGGCTGATGGATGCCAAGGCGACCACAAAGGCCAAAATGCTCAGATGGGTCACTCAGGCTGGTTCCCCCTATCTCTCAGAGGGAACAGAACTTATTATGTCAGAATTCGGCAAGGACTATGCCAACTATCTGAGCATTCTGCAACTGATAGCATCTGGCATGACTACCCAGAGCGAGATAGATGGTGCCATCGGAAAAAACACAGGTGCTTACCTTGACAACCTGGAAGAGGATTATAGCTATATCCACCGCAAGCAACCTATGTTCAGCAAGCCGGGGGGAAGGAATTCCCGATGGCAGTTGGACGACTGCTTCCTGCGTTTCTGGTTCCGCTTCATCATGCGTAATCAGGCCCTCGTCGAAATGGAACGCAACGACCTGTTACTCGAAATTGTTGAAAAAGGGTATGAGCAATATACAGGTCTTGTGCTTGAACAGTACTTCCGCCAAAAGTGGATGGAAGAGGAACGGGTCACACAAGTTGGCAACTATTGGGATCGCAAAGGACAGAATGAAATAGACTTGATTGCACTTAACGATATTGACAAGACTGCTGTGATAGCGGAAATAAAGCGCCAACGCAAGAAACTCAGCCCCATGGAATTGGCAGAAAAGGCGGCTACGCTGAACAAGGAGCTATCAAAATATACTGTTACACAGATAGGCCTGTCATTGGAGGATATGTAAACATAACGTGAGTTCGAAGAAATATACAACTTCGGATGAGTTCCCTAATAGGGTATGCAATGTCATCCACATCACTTGGAAAGATGTGCGACTTATCAAGCAAAACCAGGACATCCCACCGGTTGCATACTTAAACGCCAGAGGCAAGGTTCTATTATCCTCATCAAGAAGAAGTAATGCGTCGCACCAAAACAACTTGTTTTGGTGTCGTTAAGATGCTTTTAACGGGGTGTTAGATAGTACCAAACCCCACCAAAACAAGTTGTTTGGGTGCAAGCAAAAGCAGTGTAACTTCTGGACAAAGCTACACTTGCATAAAGCCAGTAAGTATCAAGTGGTTAATGAGCATAGTGTAACTATGTAAGTATGTAAGTATATTTTTGCTGTTTTTCCCCCTTACAGATTCTCTGTTTCTTTTTTATCTTCTTTCAGCCCACTTTTCACATTCCTCTTTCTGGCCGAATCTCCAATATCTCTCAAAGAGTCCAATCTTCAATCTCAAGCCCTTCAATATGACTGAAATGTTTTATATTATTAGTAACCATCGTAAGCCTGGCTGCCTTAGCAGCACATCCAATCAAAAGGTCAAAATCATCAAGAGGTTTACCCATATTAACTAAGCGAGCCTTTTCACGGGCATATATATCTATGCTTTCTGCGAACGGGATAACACTTACCTTGCTGATGAACCTGTCAATCATCTTTAGATTCTCCTCCATACGATTACTCTTGTATGCCCCATATCGCAGTTCTGCTAAAACAACATCAGAAATGAAACAATTTTTATAGCCAATGGCATTTAACTTCATTTCTACATTTTTGTTCCCACGAAACAAGAAAACGCAGATACTTGTGTCCAACAGATACCCTTTCATAATTCAATATCTCTGCAATTACCAGTTCTGCTTTCACGTATATCATTAATTATCTCCTCTGTTGTCCTGCTATCTCTCCACTTGCCAGCAAAATCACTTGCCCAGTCAGTTTCCATCGCATTGACGTCTTCCTTTGCAGGTGCTATAACCTTCATAAAATTGAGCAACTTAATCATCAATCCTTCATTATCAAGAATTGGATTAATCTCACGAAACAACTCCGCACGTAATTCCAATGCTGTCATAATACATTACAATTAATAGTCACACTGCAAAGTAAGTAATTTATTGGTAATTATCCAAACAACCTCATCATTTTTCGCTGTGACATTGTAAACTTCCTTTTTTTTCTGTAACACTTTCAGGTATTTCATTTTTTTAAATTACTACAGCCTTTAAAGGGTAAGCATTACTGAGGAGAATGGAATTCCGTATCTCAAAGCCTTGTTTAAAGGACGAAAACCTGTAAGCGAAAGAATCTTGAAGCTTGACGCAGAACGTTACCTGAAGAAAGGAGATCTCCCTTTATCCAATCTGCTCAACAAGTACTACAATGCCTTGAGGGGCATACAATGCTGTATCCTCCAACAATCAGCTGCTAACTAAGAATATCTCGCAGGTGTCGAAGTTGATTTCCCAATTGCTGTTTTCAGCTCTTTCCCATTGGTACTTATAAGCCATCCTGTTCCACCAATCTTGAAACTTGGTGGCGGTATCGCCCATGTCCTTTACCAGTTTCTCATATAGGTCACCATTTTCAGCCGTCAATATCTTGGCTAACTCATTCAACCCATTGCGACGTTCAAAGAGGCGCTGAATCTCATTACGTTCTTCAGGTGTCACTTGCCCAACAATTTTCTTTTCCATATTCAAAAGATTTTTTACCATTCTTCACGTTTGTCAAAAGGGTCAAGATAATCCAATTCTGGTATATCCTCATTTTCTGGCAGGAATGAGCCATGCTTACGAATGTTCTGTAAAAGTTGGCGAGATGCGTTCCTCTCCAAATGGGCGACTACACATTGCTCATGGCTTGGTGTATTCACTTCAAGGGTGGTCTTTCTGTTCAGCCAGACACATCGTTTGCATTGCCAGGCATCACAATGACGGCAGATTGGTGCATGATTCAACTTATAAAGTTGCTTGTTTTTAATATCAAGACCACACTCCAAATCTCCCACATTGTCATCCTCATTCTCATAATAGAAAGCAGGACAGATGTAGAACTTTCCATTAGGTGCCAATGTGATAGTGGAATCGCCCGCCCCACAGTTATTCATCTCCTTCAGCATCATCCGATCAGTCAAGAGATTGAATTGAGGTGCCTTCCCCTCTATAAACATTTGCCCCAGTTTGCCAGAGGCAACATCAAAGAAAGACTTATATTGCTCAAAATCATCTTCCGTAAAATCATCTATGTCTTTGATAACGACATTAAGCCTTGGCACATGCTCAAACATAGAGATAATATCGTTTGTATGAGCAAACAGTTCTTGCTTGCTGATTCTCAATACAACTGGCTTATTCGTATGAATTTCAGCCAGTTTATCTATCACCATTACATCAGCGATTTCTTCATTTGGCTTGATGTTGAAGTGATCAATGCTATCAATCACCTCTTCATATCCTTTTGGTAATGTACTATCTGGATATACGAATTGTATCATCAAGTTCTCTGTCATGCCGAATCGGATGGCTTGCTTCAAGATATCAATAGGTATTGTCTTATGCTCCCTCCTGCTTTCATAATGGCAGAAGGAAACACTTGCATCATCTAATAGTATATTCAAGTACTGCAACATAGCTTCAGCAGATTTGTTTGTCCGACTTTTTTATCCTATCTCTCTCAAATTCTTCACGTTTGCTTTCCATCTCCAGCTTTCGGTACAGCTTGTTCCAATAGTAATTATTGGCCCGAACCCTTGCCTTATGCATCTTGCAGATAGCAGTAGCACGCTGATAAATGGTTGGCGTATCGGCAGCGTCATAATTCTCTCCTTGGCACCATGCACATCCGCTTGCCACTTCACAGTCAATACATTCCTGTCTTGACTGGGTTGTTCTATCAAGCGTTAGGAAAGGACGCAACTTGTTTTTGTCAATCCCATCCCAAACATTGCCGATGATAGTAGGCTTCTTGCTTCGAAGGGAATATGCCGCAAAACGTGTACAGGGATAGAAGTTGCCAGCAGCATCTACTGCAAGCATCATACCTGCCCCACACCAATTTTGGTTGTCATAGGTTATATCAAGAGGCTTACCAATATTTTCGGAAAAGAAAGAGCAATAATAATCCGTATAAAGCCTTTGTTCTATGATAGCGTCGGCCAATGTCAACAGTTGCTCCTCGAACAAAGAATCGTCACCGTCTTTCCATACATCCTCAAATACACAATTGATGTTAACCTCTTTGATTCCAAGCCCATAAAGATGCAACACACTTTCCTTTATATAGGGAATATCTGCGCTGCTTATCGTTACTTTCGTGCCGTCAAAAGGAAACTGTTCCATCCATAGAGGTATGTTTCTTACCACATCGGCATACGAGCCTTTACTTGTAGTTTTATAAACACGGTTCAAATCGTGTTTAACCTCTGTCCCATCAATTGTTATTCCAATGCTCAAATGGCTATGGTTCTTCTTGATGAATCGCTGTACTTTCTCTTGATGATAGTTGATGCCATTGGTAGAGAAATTAAATCTATAAGAGTCAAACCAATGATGCCCAATTTCAAACATCCGTGTCTTGATATAGTCACAGATGTTGTCTATCAATTCTATTTCAAGAAAAGGCTCACCGCCAATAAAGTCCCATACCACAGACTCCTCATCCATTTCATTCTCACAAGAGAGGATATAGTCTATGGCCTGTTTGGCGATGCCAAAGGACATACGCTCATTCGCATTCTTGCCAACTAAATAACAATACTTACAAGCAAGCTGGCAGTCTTTGGTAACAATAAATGTAATACTTTTTGATTGCCCTAACTGCCATTCTTCTTTTCTTGATTTAATTGATTCCATCATCAATTAACCGTTATCTTTAGCTGTATTCATGCAATGACCTTTGCATGTACTTATGCAAAGGCTATAACAAGTTGATCCTTTACATGATGATGACCGATAAGCATTGCCTCTGCATACATTTTGGCATGTTGCACTACAGTTTCCCCTACAATGTGTGCAACCACCGCTGTCGCTTTCATCATTTTTCTTGCAAGATTCTAATACTGTTGAGGTAAATCCAACTATTCCTATCATTGAAACACCTTTCGCAGCATTCTTAAAAAATTCCCTTCTTGATTGTAATTCTTTCTTTTCCATAATCATTATTCTTTTTTTTGCAAAGCCACATCAATACAATCATATAGCTTTGCGTTGTTAAATATTGTCTATAATTATCCTACTTATCTAATTTCTCTTATCAGCATACCAGGAAAGAAATCCTTGCCTGAGACTTTTTTGAACGTCGTGTATTTTAGCTCTGCCCCAGCCTCCTCGTCATCTGCTGCCATAAAACGGTTGTCCCAGACATGCCCTTTCTCTGGCTTAATTTCGCCTACTTTTTCATACTTTGTTCGACCATCTTCATCTAATGTCTTTTCTAACACTTCAAAACGTGAATCTTCATCAACCCCTTCTTTCATGCCTATATACGCACAAAGTGGTTCTGTTGATATTAAAGGTGTGAAAACCTTGAATTCATCAAAGCTCTTTTGTAACTCAGATATTGACTTATCAACTGCACGGGTACATACTTTCAGGAACATGTCTTTCTCACTCTTTACACCACCCAGTGCCGTTTTCCCGCTATAAACTGTTGCAGAGCCTATGTATTTTAATTTGAACTTTCCTAAGTCTGCATTAAAGGCTTCTCTCTTGGCATTATCCAAGGCGTTTGCATCAATATAATAATTGCCATAGAAATCACTGGCAACGTCATCATTCCATACAAGTTTAAAAAGGTAAGAAGTAACGAGTACCCTAAAACCTGCAATGTCACCTACTATCCCCCCTACAAATTCTGTAGAACCACTCAGATCTACTCCGAAAAGGTCTCCTGCTAATTGTGCGGCTACAAGACCTGCGCCAACCGCAGTTTTCATGGTTTCCTTATCAGCGTATCGTATATCGTTAACAAGTACATATGTATGATTAAGAAGTTCTTCACCTGCATCTGCCAGCATAGCGGCTCCTCTTACTGTCGAAAGAGCTTCTTTAACATCAAGTATTGAAGCATCATAATATCCACGTTCCTCTATAAGATTCATATCGAAAGCTCCCGTCTGTTTGTCTCTGTCAAACCACTTCTCCACCAATCGGCCACCAATCTTATTCTTTGTTAGCAACTTTGTTATTGCGTCCTTATATCCGCCTTCTATCTCAGTTTTCGTCAATGCCTTTATTACAGGTGCGGGCATTATTTTAATTTTCAGGTCATGATTGTTGTATTTGTCAGGTATTGGTATAGAGTTGAATGCTTCTATCATTTCATTGCAGTACTGCTTTTCTGAATGCTTCAACAAAATAGAATAGAGTGAACTGCGATGATACTTCCCCAAATTCTCATCTTGTGCAGATATTCCCAAACAACATAAGTATAGGGCCATAATCAACAATATGCGACACATCTTCATTTGTTAAAATCTATAAAAAGCACGTCCAACATAATATTTACTTAATTTCTCTTTTGGATGCTTGCGGAAACTCCATGAATTTTTCTTCTGATTAAACATAAAGACATAAACCTTACCATCTGAATCAACTGTAGATGTAAACACTCCATTAAGGAAAGGCGTTCCTCCTGCATCCAACATCTTCATGTTTATCTGCTTATAAAAAGGCTTACTGTCATCTACTTCATACTCCTCTTCTATCGCATCATCCCAGTCTATCTCTTGTTCATTACCAAGCCAGAAATTAACAAAACTCTCCAATTCTTTCAGTGATGGTATATACCAGCCATCCCCTAATTTTGAGCACCACTCATATACAGGGAACTTTGCAAGTGCATTTTCCGATCTTGCATATTCAATAACAGTCATCGTATTTGAATAACCATCATTCTCACTGGCAATCGTTGGCATTGCATCTGCCAATGTATTATCATTACACCACATGTTTTTCACGCCACGAAGGCAATTTATTGTCATAGCCTTTCCGTGATTATCATTTTCATCAACTTGAAAAACAATGGCCTTTACACCATGAATGTCTATTATGTCGCCTATTGACACGGCGTCAAGTTGTGCATGCACCGATATACGACACATGCACAATAATAATAACAGTACAACTTTCTTCATGTTTTTCAGAATTTGTGAACTGCGCGAGATCCTAGCCCTAGCATCTTGCCACCCTGGCTCTTAGGTAAAGACATTACTTCAAATTTTCCCTTGCCAATGAAAGCTGGTATGAAGGCTATTTGCTGCACCATACCCTGCTCTCCTTCTGTTGAAGACAGCATATTCCATGGATCTGTTACCTTGGTAAGAATCTTCTGGCGAAGCGCATCTCCCTTATGGCTTTTAATTGTTTTTTCAACAACTTTCAATTGCTTTTCGTTTAGTTTGCCAACATCTCCATTGATTGCCTTGACAATATCTTTCAGTTCATCAATGGCAGGAGCATACCAACCTTCACCCAAACTGCGACACCAACTAAAAAATGGGAATAAATCCCAAGACTTACCGTTTTCGTCAATGTACTTTTGAGCAGCAGCCATGTTTTTCTCCCCGTCATCTTCATAGAAGAAATTTGTGCTGAATTTTTCATCACTATCTTCTATCCATTTCTTTGCACTATTGCTAAGTGACATAATCAATCCATGTTCACCAGAATCGTCAACACGAACAACAATGCCTTTCAGGCCATCCTTCTCATAATAGTCACCTACCTTGTACTGAGCGCTCATATTCAAAGCGCAGAGCAATGTCAAAAATGTAAATAGAATCTTTTTCATAATTTGTTGATTTTAAATGTTTATATAATTATTTATTCTGTCTTTTGGGAGTAGTAATAATCATGTTTGGCTGCTGGCCTTGGCCGTAAGCGACACCAATCTCCTGCATGGCTTTGATTTTCGCCATCCGTAGCTCATTCTCGTCCTTATACATGCTCATTTCAAACTTCCACAACTCACCGGTTTTTGCTTTGATGTCATCACAAAGACGCTGGGCTTCGTCATAGCAACCTGAATCGGGAAGTATTTGCGAGAGATAAGCGCCGGCATTGTTGGCGGCTTCCAGGTCTTGACCGGCCACCCATATTGATTTAGCCTTCGCCAGGTTCTCATGGCATGCTTTGTCCTTATAATTCTGCCATATATCCAGGCTTGCGGCAATACCGTCATCAAACTTGCTGCATTGGGAAGGAATCATGGAAAGCAAATAGAACGCTTCGTCATACATTTCTTGCGCAGCTAACTGTTTGGCGCGTTTAATGATGTTATCACTCTCTGATTCATAATAGGCCAGTATTTTCTGCTTGGCTGTAGAAACCAGTGACTGTATCTGACGGTTGCTTTTGCTTAATGTCCTGAAGGCTGAGATATACGCTTTTGTCTCATTGGTTCCCACACCTTTCATATTGAGGGTGCTACTGGCGTAAACAGTGCCAGTCAATCTGTCAGCCACTTGCAGCCACACATCAAGTGTCAGCACAACTTGTTGTTGAACATTGGCCAAAATGTTTTTTGTGGCAACACCTATTTTGGGCATTAGCGTAAATTGTGTCATAAAATCATTTTGAGCCGCAAGCCCGTCAGTTGTAACAGCATTACATAGGCTGTTGATAAGGTAGTTAACAGAAGTGTCTGGAACCTTTTCTGCTTGTTCAGGTGCATAAACATAGAGCGAAATGTTATTGCTCTGCGCCATTGAAACAACCACCATTCCTAATGATATAAAGAAAGTAAATATTCTTTTCATAACATTTATGTTTTATTTCTCTCCAATCATTACCACAGCTTTCCCAAGACCCCGAATGTCAACGCGGTTGGGCACTTGATAGTTGGCTGTCAAGAATCTTGACAATTCCCTTGCCCATCGGCGTGTATCGTTTGCCCTACCATTTGCCAGATAGAGGGGAATGCGAATCTGCTCGAATCTCAGAAAATTCTCCGAACCAGAAGAAAGACTGTAACGGTGGTTAACAGTATTATCAGAAACCCAATCATCAATGATATCGGTCAACTCCTCCCCTCCATATTCACTATACAAATCAATCCCAGATCCGTTATCTACGACTCTTACTTCCATCGAAACCTCACGCCCATTCTCCATCATGTCGTCAAAATGAGCCTGCAGCTGGCTTGTGAAATTATCCATGTTTCCAATAACGGCTTCTTCAAGTAATACTGGCAACTCAGCGGAAGTTGACGGTGAGCCAGTGCCCTGTACGCCAGCTACCTGCTTGTCCGTATAGGCGTCTTTGGCGGCCAGTGAGTAGGTGATTGAGCGTCTTGGCCCCGTGGTGTTTACTTGCCAGTTTAGCTCAATGATGATGTCGGCGTTGGCGTTTCGTTTCAATATGTCGAGAGGCGATTCTGCCAAACCGACGCCTGACCTTGTGGTTGTAACAGCATCCATCGCTTGACTGGTTTCCATACTCCTTGTTACAGCTGACAGGTCTTTCAATGGGAAGTCCCGGTCACTCATTAACGCATTTATCTTGGTAATGACATTATTGCACTCACTGCTATGCTGTATGACACGCTTATAGTTTGGTATTTCAACCATAGTGCCTTGGTCATCATACTGATCCATGAATCCGTTCGTAGCACACCAGTTGTCAGCTGGCACCACCATCAAGGTTGGCTTCTTTACTTGCCCTGATGCCGAGATGACCACCGACACCATAAATAATATGCTAATAATCTTTTTCATCTTACTTTTGTAATACATTATCACCTTCCAAACGCTTTTTTAGGTCAGCTCGTAGCACTCTTACCGTCACGCCATACTTCACGAAATGTTTGCTCTTTTCCTTCTCTTTGTCTTTCTTGAATAGACTCACACGCTTTTCATCTTTCATTGACACATAGTTGGAATACTCCCCACCATCCAAGAAAAACACGTTGAAATAATCCTCATACTTTTCTTCGGCATTCACTTCAAAAATCAATGGCTTGGTATTGCACCCTGCCAATCCTCTTCTGATTCCTTTGAACAACACCGCCCTGACAGCGTTTTTCTTCGCCTGTTCTACAGCGTCGCTTTTGTTTCTGCCCACGCCCCATGCTCTCAAAGTTTGTGATCCGTCAAGTTCCACACCCAGGCATTCCACCTCATATTCGTAGTATGCTGACGTTGAAGTCTGTGCCCATAGTGTATGTGAAAGAAGCATGAGCAAATGTGTTAACATCAAATATCTAAATAGTCTCATAGGATATTTTAAAATTCATAACCAATTTTCAACAATACATAATTTCGTTTCTCGCTAAATCCATGTTTAGCCTTAATTGTACGAAAGCTATACCCAAGATTCAATAAAAAAGCGGAACGACGCTCTCCAAAACGGAAACCAAAAGAGGGAGTAAACATGACCCCATCGCCTACTACAAAACCAACATCTGCCGACCAACAGGGCACTATTTCACGGACTTCCTGCGACATGAAGTTACCTCGTACATTAAAGAACATTGGCATAGTCCATCTGATATCAGTATTTCTTATCTCATCACTGTTTATGGCATGGTATTGAACGCCTATACCAACGCCAATGCGCAAATAATCATTGAAGCGATAACCGTTAACAAACGTAAAGCCAGCTGTCAATAGATCCTTCTCATGGAAAGTGATAGACTGACCAATGCTAAGATCGGTTGCCCACCAATACCCCTTTTCCCGTAGAGAGAACTCCGTATACCGGCTTTGTCTTGGGGCTTCAGGCATTTTTATCTCTCGCTCTTGGGCATAGCCCCAACAAGTAGCGAATAGCGCACAAAATATTATGATCCAAGTCCTCATATTTTTATTTTCTCAAAAGCCAGAGTTAAGCCCTTTTATGATGCCTGCACTTTCTAACGACTTGCGCAAGGAATCCTTTGATACTGAAACGATGGCAGCTATTTTGTATTCTTTCTTCGACACTTTTACTCTGTCGGCCACAGCATTCACAATATTCGCATAAGCCAGATAGTCTTCGTTTTTCCAAAAGGCACTAAAGAAATCAGCGTTTTGGCTCTCTGCCTCAGGTCGTGACAAAGGTTTCTGGGTTGTAAATCCCTTCCCGGAAAAACCCCTGAAAATCACGCCATGAACTGCGGCATATTTTATTTGCTCTGTAGTGGCTGTAGGCTTGTCTGTGTAAATGTAAACCTTGACAAGATAGGTGCCTTGTGCGCCTACCTCTACCCCTTCAATGTCGTAACGTGTGGTGGTAATGTCTACTTTCTTTGCGTTAGCAGGAGCCAACGTAAAGAAAATGAAAGAGAAAAACAATACCAGCCTTATCATTCTGCATGGTGTGGAAGAAAACTTATCAATCATAATAGAAATAGTATTGATTAGAACTCAAGACCTAATTGTAAACAAGGGGTAAAGTTTAATTCTGTTTTGCTGCCGACCTTGCCTTTTTTATTAACAGTCGGTTTCTCATAGGTTGACATGTTAGCATAGAAACCTATTACAAATTTATTCACTTTTACACCTACGCCTCCTCCAAACAAGGCATCACCGTTTTTACTGTCAAAATTGTACGAATAACCTCCTTTCAAATCCAAATAGGGTTTGACTGTGAATTCCAAGGGTAGGGTGAAACGTATTTTACCATATCCACCTGCGTTAAAAATTGTTGACCCATCTCCAAAACTGCTAGCTACCATAGGGCCAGCACCCACGTAAAGCCAACTGTTAAATCTGTAGCCCAAATCATAACCAAGTACTGCTGATACTCTCTCTTTGGAGTAACCTACCGTTAAGTCTGTACTCATGGCAAAGCCAGGATCATCATCCGCTAAAGCGAATTGAGGAATAGCCATAAATGATAATGCTAAAACTGCAAGTTTAAATTTTCTCATTGCAAAAATGTGTTGTGCCTATAGCCTCCCCTGATTCAGCATACAAAAAAACTAAAGAAGTGTGGGGTGACCTTGTTTCGTGTCTATTTCCCCCAAAAAGAAAAAGCGCGGGAGTCTGTACCAGTTACTCGTCCCACACTCTGAGGCTCTCGCATTGCCCTATCCGTCAAGAACGAGCAACGCAGAAGCCCACGCTGAATATGAATATGCATCAAATTACGCCTATATATAAATATGGTGTAACAAAAGAGGCATAAAAACATACCCTAATGAACATCTACCGTTGCTTTGCTTTTTGGCGGACATTGAAACTTGCGAGATTTCAGAGTGTCAAAAGACAAAGCGCATGATAAACGCTTTTCCAACTATGTCTGCACCCACCCTTCACCACATCCAAAGACATGGTTATGGGCGACTGCAACTGCAAAGGAAATAATTCTTTTGCATTTTTACAAGAAAAAGGAGGGAAATTTTGAATGTAGCTTGAAAAAAACGGTTCAATTATAATTGAACCAGTGAAGCTACATTGTCTATAAACCTTTTAGTGGGTTGCATCATGGAATCAACATCTTCTTGTGTAAAATCAAACAAGTCGCTATAGTCTCCCTTTGAACGCCAGCTTAATAATTTGGCATATACCCTGAAATCTTCTTTGGAGACAAGACCAGTTCTAACAATGCTCTCTGAAAACTGGCTAATCACCCCGGAATGAGACTTAGCATGGAGCTTTTTATACAACAATAAAGCAGTCGCAGAATAGAAACATGCATAATAAAGCCGGTTTATTACAGAATTCCACTGAGACGCATCATACAAAACAAGAGCAGCTTGATACGTTTCTTGGGCTTTCTCTAGCCTATAACGAATATAGGCGGTCATATTGTCTTCAGTTTCATTCATAACAACACTGCTTCAGATTGAACATTCTTATAAAAGGGTGTGATAGAATGGTTTTGATGCCAATCTTTCGTACCATAAGCAAATAACTGTATAGCTTGACCTGTCTGTATCATCACGTCACAAATATGATCCATAAACTGCTCTTCTTCCTTGAAAGTAAGTTTATCTTTGCTTGACAATACAAGCACATCCCAATCAGAGTTCGAACGGGCATCACCTCTGGCACGTGACCCATACAACAAGACTTTAGCAGAAGGATCAACCTCGTGAACATTCTGCTTAATCAATTCAGTCATTTGCCGATAAGATACATGCATAGTTACATCTCTTTGCCTACAAAAATAGTGCAAGCCGAACATAAAAGCAAATAAAAGCTTGATTATTTTTGATTTTGTTGAGTCGCAGCCTATCTTATCGAAGAGATAACGGCATAGTGCCATGTACGACCTTCCTTATAGCGTCGTAGGCGTGGATGCTCACCTTGACAAAGACTGTCAAGATAGTTTTTTGCCGAATTGTACTTCAACCTGCTAAAAATCATGAAGGTGCTGATGGTAATGTAGCCGTAACGGGTACTCTTTGCCAGGGCCTCGTCCATAGCTTTGGCATCATATACCTGACTGTTGCCAACACTGACTTTATGTTTGCGGAATCCATCAAGTGAGCAGTCGGCATCCTTTACGAACTGCTTGGAGGGGATGAACTCAACGCCACCATACATAATATCTCGCCCCAACACTTTATCTGGGTCGGTATGCTCACCCAACAATCTCAGTTTGGGGGCGAAAGAGCCAAAAGGTGTCTCAACGCGGTGCCCTTGGCTAAGCCACATCGTGGTAACCTCTTCAAGTAGGGAGAAAAGCCTTTTCATCTCGCCTTTGCTGGTATGGCGGTATTTGGCACAAAAAGTGTCTATATCATCCAAGTCGTGCTTCTGCTCTATCACTGGCTGAGCGTAAAGCAGGGGCTTGCCATCGTCACCCTTTGTGGGTCGTGGCTGTAGTTCAAAGAGTACTCCGTCTATCTTTCGTGGCATAATTATTTCTTTTAGTCCGTGCAAAAGTAATACAAGTTTGTTGAATAGACAAACGATTAGACCATAAACAAAGCCAAGGCATTGTAGAGGGGTAATTGACGGGCAGATCTAAGGGGAGGATAGCGTAGATGTATGGGGCGTTGACGCTACATCTCGATTTTTTAGCGGCCGCCAAAAATAACCGTAGCGCACGCCATGAATAACCATAGCGTTCGGCACGAACAATCATAGCGAACGCTACGAACCAATTTTATTCAGTTCCTCACGTAAAAATTGAGGAGTATAGCCCTTTTCGCTCATCGCCACCTCCTCTGGAGTGCCTGTGGAAAGAACGGTTCCACCGCCTTTTCCGCCTTCTGGTCCCATATCGATGATATAGTCGGCCATCTTGATCACATCCATATTGTGTTCAATCACCACCACTGTATTTCCTTGATCTACCAAGCGGTTCAACACACCCATCAATACCCTGATGTCTTCGAAATGCAAACCCGTGGTAGGTTCATCAAGGATGTAGAGTGTCTTTCCTGTGCCTCGTTTGCTGAGTTCGGTAGCCAACTTAACTCGCTGACTCTCACCACCCGACAAGGTGGTTGACGACTGTCCGAGTTTGATATAACCCAAACCCACATCTTGAATGACCTTTATCTTGTTCAAGATATTAGGTACGTTCTCAAAGAACTCAACTGCCTGGTTGATAGTCATATCGAGGATATCGGCTATGCTCTTGCCCTTGAACCTCACCTCTAAGGTTTCGTGGTTGTAACGTTTGCCGTGACATACCTCGCAAGGCACATATACATCAGGCAAGAAATTCATTTCAATGGTTTTATAACCATTGCCCTGACAGGCTTCACATCGGCCACCCTTGACATTGAATGAAAAACGCCCAGGCTTATAGCCTCTGATTTTGGCCTCAGGCAAATCGACAAACAGGTTGCGGATATCGGTAAATACGTTAGTATAAGTGGCTGGATTTGAACGTGGTGTCCTGCCAATGGGCGATTGGTCCACATTCACCACCTTGTCGATATACTCAACTCCCTCGATGCTGTCGTAAGGCAAGGGATCTTGCAAAGAACGATAGAACTTCTTCGATAATATGGGTTGCAGGGTCTCGTTGACCAAGGTAGATTTACCACTACCTGAAACGCCTGTTACACAGATTAGTTTGCCTAATGGGAACTCCACATCAATATGTTTCAGGTTGTTGCCCGATGCACCCCTGATTATAAGCTTTTTACCATTACCTGGTCGGCGTTGCTGGGGTACCTCGATGCTCTTCTCCCCATTGAGATATTGTGATGTCAGCGTGTGGGTTTGCATCATCTTTTGTGGGGTGCCCTGGAAGACTACCTTTCCACCCAACCTACCCGCTTTGGGACCTAAATCCACCACATAGTCGGCGGCCAGCATCATATCCTTATCGTGCTCCACCACAATCACAGTATTTCCTAAATCTCTCAGTTCCTTCAAAGATTTGATAAGGCGCTGGTTATCACGTTGGTGCAAGCCAATGCTCGGTTCGTCAAGGATATAGAGTACATTCACCAACTGTGAGCCTATCTGGGTAGCTAAGCGAATGCGCTGACTCTCTCCTCCTGAAAGACTGGCAGAAGAACGGTCCAGCGAGAGATATTCCAACCCTACATCCAACAGGAATTTCAGTCGGGTTCTGATTTCTTTCAGTATCTCTGCGGCTATGATTCCCTGCTTATGCGACAAGAAAGGATTAACTTGCTGCATCCAATCATATAACTCATTGATATCCATGCAGGACAGTTCGTAGATATTCTTGTCGTGCAGGCGATATGAAAGAGCAATCTTGTTCAGTTTGGCTCCCCCACATTCAGGACATACAGCTGTTTTGGCAAACTGTTCTGCCCACTTCTGTTCGGTGGCCGAAGCGTCGTTGTCCTGCAACATAGAGATATATTTCACTACCCCCTCGAAATTCATGAAATAATCAGAGGAAGTACCTATCAGCGAACTCTTTATCTTAATGCGCTCTGAGGTACCGTAAAGGATTTCATCGATGGTTTCGTCTGTCAGTTCACTGATTGGTGTATCAAGTGTGGCCTCGTATTTCTCCAACACGGCCTCTACTTGCCAGAATACCATATTGTTCTTATACTTGCCTAATGGCACGATGCCTCCATCTCTAACAGAAAGACGGCGATCGGGAATTACCTTGTCGATGTCTATCTGACTTACCACACCCAATCCTTTGCACTTAGGACAGGCTCCTTGGGGGGAGTTAAACGAGAAACTATGTGGGGCTGGCTCCGGGTATGACAAGCCTGTGATGGGATTCATCAACAGCTTGCTGTAATGTTTAATCTGTCCGTTTTCCGCATCTAATATAAGCATCAGACCATTACCCTGTTGCATAGCGTTGTTCACGCTATTCTTTAACCTTACATCATCCTTGTCGGTCACCTTCAACTTATCAATCACCACCTCGATATCGTGGTTCTTGTAGCGGTCAACCTTCATGCCTGGTATGGTTTCTTTGATCTCTCCATCCACACGGACATTGATGAAACCTTTTCTGCGGATGGTCTCAAACAACTCGCGATAATGACCCTTGCGGCTCTTTACCAAAGGTGCTAAGATATATATGCGCCTACCTAAGTAATCCTGCAAGATGAGGTCGAGTATCTGTTCTTCGGTGTATTTCACCATCTTTTCGCCAGAGAGGTAGGAATAAGCCTCACCAGCACGAGCAAACAGCAGACGAAGATAATCGTAAATCTCTGTGGTTGTGCCCACTGTAGAGCGTGGATTCTTGTTGGTGGTCTTCTGCTCGATAGATATCACAGGACTTAATCCTGTTATCTTATCCACATCCGGACGATTAAGGTTACCCAAGAAATTGCGGGCATAAGCTGAGAAGGTCTCGATATAGCGGCGTTGTCCTTCGGCATAGATGGTATCGAAAGCTAACGATGACTTGCCACTTCCACTAAGGCCAGTCATTACGGTTAAACTGTGTCTGGGTATGGTGGCATCGATGTTTTTTAGATTGTGTACTCGTGCACCATAAACGTATATATAGTCGGTCTTTTCGCTCATAACTCCAATTTTGCACCACAAAAATAAAAGAAAAGTACGTCAAAAGCAAAGCCCTTTGTAAAAAAGTATGTCAACGGATGGATTATTTCAATTAATAATTGTATTTTTGCAACAAGGTATATTATGCCTATACGTAGAATAGAATAAAAACACAATGAAATGAAGATTTTTAGTAAAGTATGCCTTATTTTCCTGTTAGCAGCTATGTATATGGGGCAAGCCCGTGCACAGGAGAACCAGACGTACATTATTCACACGATTCAGAAAGGTCAGAGCCTCTACTCTATTTCCAATATGTATGGCACCACAGTTGATGCTATTGTAAAACTGAACCCAGGAAGCGACCAGGTGATTGTTGAGGGTAAGCAACTGAAAGTGCCACGCCCTGATGCTGTTACTGATCAAGGCACTTTCCATACGATTCAGCAAGGCGAAACACTGTATGGCTTATCGCAGAAGTATAAAGTATCTGTCAAATCGATACTCGATGCCAATCCTGGCTTGAACGAAAAGAACTTCCGCTTCGGACAGGTGGTGAACATCCCAAAAGGAAATGCGGCAGTCGCAGAATCTCCAACTACACAGGGACAGACAGCTCAAACTGAAGCGCCCAAAGTGCAACAAGGTATTCCTGGCCCAGTGCAGAGCCGATGCAAGGAAATGCACAAGGTGGAAAGAAAAGAAACGGTTTTTAGCATAGCACGTAAGTATGGCATTACCGAGCAGGAGCTGCTGGAAGCCAACCCTGAAATCAGCGATGCCAAGAAATTGAAAAAGGGCAAGTTGCTTTGTATCCCTTATCCTAAAGCACAACAGAGTGCAACTGCTCAGCCTGAGAAGGCTCCAACTGATGCAGAACTATTCAGCCAGAATAAGGTTACTGACCAGAAAATCAACGTTATCAAAGCCGCTGTGATATTGCCATTGATTCCTGGAGAACAGGGCAAGGCCGAGAGCGATCGTATGGTGGAGTATTTTCAGGGTTTCCTGATGGCTGTAGATAGCTTAAAACGTACTGGCACCTCTGTGGATCTTTACACCTATGACTCTGGATCAACAGTGGCTTCTGTGAATGCTGTCTTAGCGAAACCTGAGTTGCAACAGATGAATGTTATCTTCGGTCCGCTCTACACAGAGCAGATTAAGCCTATGGCCGATTTTGCAAGCAAGCATCACATCCGTTTGGTGATTCCGTTTACCAGTCGTGATAATACGGTGTATCGCAATCCTGATATTTATCAAATCAACACCCCACAGTCGTATCTATACTCTGAGGTGTATGAGCATTTTGTGCGTCAGTTCCCTCGTGCTCACGTGATTTTCCTTGATGCTACTACTGGTGCTGAAGAAAAAGCCGACTTTATCAAGGGCTTACGTGAAGAATTGACCAATAAGAAAATATCGTTTGCCAACTTAAGTGAGGATGCTACTGCTGAGCAAATGCAAGCGGCTTTACAGCAAAACAAATCGAATGTATTCGTGCCCACATCTGGCAGTAACACAGTACTTATCAAAACGTTACCTCAGTTAACGGCGATGGTGAACGACTCGCTCTATAAAGAGAAAATCAATGCTGAGGTACATTTGTTTGGTTATCCTGAGTGGCAAACCTATACAAAAGACCATCTGTCGGCATTCTTTGAACTCGACACCTATTTCTACTCATCTTTCTACACCAATAACCTATTAGCGGCTCCACGTAGCTTCAACGCCAATTTCCGCCGTTGGTATGGAAAAGACATGGAAGAAAGATATCCGAAATATGGTATGTTGGGCTTTGACACGGGTTTCTTCTTCCTGAAGGGATTGGCGCTTTATGGTTCTGGATTGGAGAACAACCTGGATAAGATGAGACTTACGCCTATGCAAACAGGCTTTAAATTCGACCGAGTGAACAACTGGGGTGGTTTTATCAACAAAAAAGTGTTCTTCGTAAGATTCACACCTAAATTTGAATTGATTAAACTTGATTTTGACCAATGAAAAGACTCCATTTCATAGCATTCTGTGAAGTTTCGAAGCGTTTTTTAAAAAACGTTTCGATGGAGGTTCGACCATTGGGATGGCGCCGTTGTATAGGTCTTTTTGTTGTAATGGTAGGCTTTGCAACAACTGTTTCTGCACAGGTGGGCGACTTGCAGAACAATTTCTCTGTAGGTGTGAATGCCGGCCTTAACCTTACCAGCGCACAGTTTTCTCCGACCGTGCGTCAGAATCAGCTTACTGGCACTGTATTTGGTGTAACCGGCCGTTATATTTCAGAGAAGTATTTCGGTATGACGTGTGGTGTACGTGTGGAGGTCAATTTTTCTCAACACGGTTGGAAAGAGTATGTGGAAGATTTTGAAGATCTGCAATACCAGCGCACGATGAACTATGTTGACATACCATTTTTAGCTCACCTGGCATTCGGTAAGAAGTTCCAGTTCTTTATCGACGGTGGTCCCCAGATAGGCTTCTTCCTGAGCGATAAGAGAAAGATAAGTGGTGACTGGGACAGCATAACGGGTGTAGTGGTTGAACAGCATACAATGGATGTGAAGCATAAGTTTGATTACGGAATAGCCGGTGGTTTAGGCGTTGAATTAAAGACTCGGAAGGCAGGTAATTTCCTACTGGAAGGCAGGTATTATTATGCGTTGTCCGACTTCTTCGGCAATGAGAAACAAGACTATTTCGGACGCTCTGCCAATACCACCATTAGTATTAAACTGACTTATTTGTTTGATATCACTAAATAATTACAGCTATGAAGGTAGGATATGCATACAGTAGCGAAATCGAGCAAACGCTTGAGAAGCAGATAAGAAGGCTGCATGATTCTGGATGCGAACGCATCTATCAGGAAACACTTACTGGTGTACGTGCTGATAGACCAAAACTAAAGAAATGCCTTGATAGCTTGCGCGCAGGTGATACGTTTATTGTTTGTCGCCTTGATCGCATTGGTACTCAGGTCGAAAAAGTCTTAATGCTGCTCAATGAGCTTGTAAACATGGAAGTCACCTTCATCTCGTTGGACGATAATTTCAGCACTAACGGCCTTACGGGTCAAGTGCTCAGTCACATAGTCCAGAGCCTCTTATCTCTTAAGAAAGACGTGTTTATGGCACGTGTTCAAGAGGGCCGGAAAGAGGCCGAAAAGAAGGGTGTTAAATTTGGGCGTAAGGAAGGCAGTGTGAACAAGCGAAACAAAGACAAGCCCCAGCAGTGCCGACAATTATACGATAACGGCCTACCAGTAAGCCGAATCATGACATTGCTGAACATCCGTAGCTATTCAACCGTTTATCGCTATTTGCGTCAAACAGGTGCGTACCCTGATAAGAACAACATAGAAAAGCAACAGCCCTCTCCTAAATTGTCGAAGAAAGAGCTGTTGAAATTAAAAAAAGAAGTTTATGACAATAGTCATCAACTCGATTTATTCTGAAGAAATCATTAATCAGAAACGCTTGCCTATGATAATGCGGCTACGCCATTTATTATGTCTGAGACGAATGGAATCATAGTCGCCTGCAGATGTGTAATTATACACTACAGTCAGCCCCATAAAGAAATGCTTGAAATAATGTACCGTTGAGAAACGCGCTACAACGGCAACTTCAGGAAAAGTAGCATCCATAGTTTCCACACCTACCATCTTGATGATCTTGTTGTCGTTCCAGAATACAATAGTGGGTAACGTGGAAAGATGAATAAGCCATTTGCGATTAGGCACAAAATTATATCCATAACCCAAGCCTACACTGGCATAACTCAATTTAAACTTGCGAATTTCATCATTATCATATTCAACACCCTCCTCTGGTACTGCAGTGACTGATGTACGATGATAAGAAAGACCTGCCATAAAACTACCAGCACTGCGTTTCTGAACATACGACTGACTAAAAGCGGCCGGATAAGAGAACTTACGACCATTGAAGGCATAGTAAGCATTGATGGTAAGGCTCTTTTCACGGACTTCCGTACTCACATCGTAAAGAACACCATTCCATTCGACCTCTCCCTTATACTCGCCATTGGTTTCATATATAAAATCGAAGCCATATCGGTTGCTGTAGGAATTGATGTTTATCTCAGTACTGGTTTTCTTGCCAAACAAATGAGATGGATTAAAAGCTAATGCAACGGCAAGACCACGATAGTTGGCACTTAAAGAAACAGTATGTCTCAGGGGATCTTTGAAACGAAAATCCAATTTTGAATTATCTTCGTCAATAGCCTTGAGGGTAAAGTGGGTGCCACAGATGTTATTAATCAAGCGTAGGGTCCAATGACGATCAGGACGAGAAACATAGTTGGTGTCGAGCTTAGATTTCTGTTGCCTAACGTCAAGCAGGCTATCTACTTTTTGCAACAATTTAAAGCGATGCTGGGCCGCAAGGTTAGAAGGAGGTAAAAAACTTATTATTGCAAAGCATATTATATACAAGTATTTTCTCGTCATGGGTCTTTATAATATCAAAAATATATTACAAACGTCTTGCTTTTTTCTTGAAATTAATATAACTTTGCAATGGTTTGATTTATCAAATCACTTATTTGAATTTCGGTGTGAAGGTAACTGTCTGTGAAGATAGTTGCCTTCGTTATTGTTTTATACTTTTACCACGCCACTGAAACCCATAAAGGCCATAGCCAATAAGCCTGCCACGATAAGTGCTATAGGTGTACCCTTCATGCCCTTAGGGATGTTTACCAAACTCATCTGCTCACGTATGCCGGCAAACAGGGTGAGTGCTAAGCCAAAGCCTATAGCGGTAGCAAAAGCATACACAACTCCCGTGAGCAGATCGAAGTCTTTCTGAATTACCAGAATAGCCACGCCCAACACAGCACAGTTGGTAGTGATAAGTGGCAGGAATACCCCCAGTGCCTGATAAAGCGACGGGGATACCTTCTTCAGTACAATCTCCAACATCTGCACCAGCGAAGCAATAACCAAGATGAACGTAATGGTTTGCAGGTACTGCAACTCAAACGCATCCAACACAAACTTCTGGATGAGATATGTCACGATGGTGGCCAGGGTTAGCACAAACGCCACAGCAGCACTCATGCCCAAAGCGGTATCAATCTTCTTCGATACCCCTAAAAACGGACAGATGCCCAAGAACTGTGAAAAGACGATGTTATTGACGAATATCGCCGCTATAAATATTAATAATAGTTCCATAATCTATCATTATTTAGTTTCTCTCAACTTATTGACAATAGCACAAAGGTAGCCCAATGCAATAAAAGCTCCAGGAGCCAGCACAAAGAGCAGCATGCCATAATCCTCGGGAACGAGAGAAAGGTTAAACATCTTACCAGTGCCCAAGAGTTCACGAACAGCACCCAACAAAGTAAGTGCCAACGTGAAGCCTAAGCCTATACCTACACCATCGAAGAACGATGATACAGGACCATTCTTAGAAGCGAATGCCTCGGCACGACCTAACACAATACAGTTCACCACGATAAGTGGGATAAACAGACCTAACGTCTTGTACAAATCAGGCAAGTAAGCTTGCATCACCATTTGCAAAAGTGTTACAAAAGAGGCAATGATGACAATGAACGAAGGAATGCGCACCATGTTAGGGATAACATTCTTTACAGCTGAAATAACCGTGTTAGAACAGATAAGCACAAACATAGTAGCCAAACCCATAGACATACCGTTTATTGCACTTGATGTTGTACCCAGCGTAGGACACATACCCAACATCAGTACGAAAGTTGGGTTCTCGTTAACGATACCGTTTATTAAAACTTTCAGGTTACTCATAATTCTATCCCCTCCTATTAATTAGCGGCACCCTTAACGGTGTCTGATGAAACAACAACTTGACTGGTAGCTTGCTGTGTAGCACCTGTAGAGCCATCGACATTTTGACCAGAGAAAGCGGCATAGGCAGCATTTACAGCTTTCAAGAAAGCACGCGATGTGATGGTAGATGCTGTAATGGCATCAATATTTCCACCATCCTTGCTCACTGTCAAGGCACCATCCTTGGGGCTCTTACCAGTAATATCTCCCTTAGCACCGCTCTTGAACCAAGTATCGGCTTTTGCACCCAAACCTGGTGTCTCAGCATGGTTCAGCAAAGAGTAATCGTTAATCTGACCTTCTTTATTAAAGCCTACCAAAATAGTGAGGTCACCGCCGAAGCCCATAACGGTACTCTCCACTGCTGCTCCGATACTTTGACCGTCCTTAGTTGCAGGGTAAATTTTATAAGATACACCATCTACTTCCTGTATCTTCATTTCTTGTATGGGATTGTTGTCGAAGCCAGGAACTACGGCATTTACCGCATCGCTCAGTGTCTTGGCGTTAGCAGCAGCTATAGGTTCTTTGGTCACCTCATTTACGGCAGCCAGCAGACCTACGCAGATGATGGTGATGCCTGT
Organism: Bacteroidaceae bacterium; assembly: GCA_017442855.1. GTDB lineage: Bacteria > Bacteroidota > Bacteroidia > Bacteroidales > Bacteroidaceae > Bacteroides. The sequence goes on from JAFSPM010000045.1 coordinate 407,760, forward strand.
AAGCACCAGCACCATATTCTTTAATGATGATTCTAACTTCTTCATTTCTTTACACTGACAGCCTTACTGCTGAATCTTTGAGGTTTAACATACGTATTGACAAGAGGTACAAACGCGTTCATGATAAAGATAGCGAACGACATACCTTCAGGATAAGAGCCCCAGAGACGGATAACCATCGTGATGAGACCGATGCAGACGCCATAAATAAGTTGTCCGCGATGACTCATTGGTGAGGTTACATAGTCTGTAGCCATAAAGATGGCACCCAACATCAAACCACCGCTGAGCAGATGATATTCTGGTGACGGATAAACAGTGGGATCCACCAAATACATAGCACCAGCGAACACAAATACAGTAACAAGTATAGAGACAGGAATGTGCCAAGTGATGATCTTCTTCCAAAGCATATAGATACCGCCAAGCAGAAGAGCTAATGCACTGACTTCACCTAGCGAACCGCCAATATTATTGCCTAATAACATACCCAATGCATCTGGCAAATCACTCAGTGCTCCAGGATTATCATTCACAGCTTGCTTCATCAATGAAAGAGGTGTAGCTCCCGTTGTAGCATCCACATAAGAAGTCAGCTGTCCGGCCAGTGGCCATGAAGTCATCTGTACTGGGAAAGAAATCAAAAGGAAGATACGACCTGCCAACGCTGGGTTGAACGGATTGCAACCCAAACCACCAAACGACATCTTGCCCACGCCAATGGCAAACAAAGCACCAAGGATAATAATCCAAATAGGCAGGTTAGATGGTAAGTTGAACGCCAAGAGTACACCAGTGATGATAGCAGAACCATCAGTGATGGTGAGGCGCTCACGCTTTAAGATATACTTGCTAATGGCCCACTCGAAGAATACACAGGCTGCTACTGAAACAGCAGTAACCACCAGTGCGCCAATACCAAAAGCCAACAATGACACCAAAAACGCAGGTATAAGTGCTATAAGCACGCCATACATGTTTTTCTGCACACTGTCATTGGCATGGTCGTGGGGCGAAAGTGATACTAATAACTTATTTTCCATCGTAGATTATTTTTTTGCGTTGCGGGCACGAATGATAGCTCCTACCTTTGCCTTTCCTAAGCTGATATAATCCAGCAACGGACGATTGGCAGGACAGGTGAACTGACAGGCGCCGCAACTCAAGCAGTCCATAATGTCTTCTTTCTCTAATCTCTCAAACTCTGCATGCTCGGCCAACTGTGCCATGAGATATGGCTCCAAGCCCATAGGACAAGCACTCACACACTTAGCACAACGTATGCAAGGTTGCACCTCACCACGCTTGGCATCTTTCTGGCTAAGGATGGTAATGCCTGAGGTTCCTTTGGCAGTCGGTACTTCGGTATTAACCAACGCCTTACCCATCATAGGTCCACCACTGATGATCTTACCTGTATCCTCAGGCAAACCGCCACAAGCATCAATAAGTTGCTGAACAGGTGTACCAATGCGTGCCAGGAAATTACCAGGCTGCTTGACAGACTTACCTGTAACGGTAACCACTCGTTCAAACAATGGCTTATTCTTTTGCACAGCTTCATACACAGCAAAAGCGGTTCCCACATTCTGCACCAAAGCACCTGTAGAGATAGGCAATGCCCCACTACCTACATATCTGTTGGTAATGGCCTGTATCAGCTGTTTCTCACCACCTTGTGGATATTTCATCTTGAGTGGCACTACTTCAATGCCAGAGAAGTCTTTAGCAGCATTCTCCAATGCTGCAATAGCATCTGGTTTATTGTTTTCCACACCAATATATGCCTTATTCACACGCATAGATTTCATGAGGATGCTCACACCTACCATGATCTCAGGGGCATGCTCCAGCATCAGACGATGGTCGGCAGTAAGATAAGGCTCACATTCTGCACCATTAATCACCACACACTCAGGTTTGAAAGCAGGAGGAGGAGAAAGTTTTACTTGTGTAGGGAAACAAGCACCACCCAAACCTACAATACCCATCTCTGCCACTTTCTTGTTAATTTCCTCGGGAGTAAGTGTACACTCCTTCACCAACGTGTCAGAGCGGTCAATGCTCTCAAGCCACTCATCGCCCTCCACGTCAATGAAGATGGCAGGTTTGGGATAACCACTGGCATCAATAATAGTGTCAATCTTCGACACCTTTCCGCTAACGGATGAATGGATGGCAGCTGAGACGAATCCACCAGGCTCCGCAATCTTCTGTCCCACCTTCACCACATCACCTTTATCTACAATGGGCTTGGCGGGTGCGCCAATGTGCTGTCCCAGCAAGATAGCTACCTTTGCCGGAATGGCAGCCTTGACGATGGGCTGGCCTGCTGAAAGTTTATTTCCGTGAGGATGAACTCCTCCGATTGAAAATGTCTTCAACATATTATTATTCTATTTATTTCTTTGTCTTATAATAATGTAGATGCAATTTTCTCAACCACAACTACAGCTTCTTCCTGGGTCTTAGCAGGGTGTTTCAAAGCCACCAAACCAGTAGTCAAAACAGGCACTATCGGAGTAGCATCAACCGCTGCAGCATCAGCCTTTACAGGTTGCTTGGCTGCATTTGCCAACGCCTGAGCTGCAATCTTAGCCACTACATCTACCTTTGGATGAGCAGCAATATTCACTAGTTCGAAAGCAGGAGCAGCTGCCTTGGCAACAGTTTTCTCGGTCACAGGAGCAGCTTCAGGAACTTTAGGAGTTTCTGAAGGAGCGGACTTCAGTAAGTCGGCAATCTTAGCCATCACTTCCTCACCTCCCACAGAACATGATTTATCACCAATACCGCCATCTTTTACGATAGCAGCAGCAAAAGCAGGACAATCATCAAATCCGCATGCACCGCAATTGGCTTGTGGCAACAAAGCGGCAATCGATGAAGCACTAGGCATAGCCACAGGCTTAGCAGTAACATCAGCTTCTACCTGAGAGGCAGGCTTTGCAACAGGAGCAGCTGGCTTAACAGCATCAGTAGCAGGCTTTGCAGGTTTTGGAGGGAAATTAAGGTCGATAATCGCATGGGTTGGACATACCTCTACACACTTGCGACATGACTTACACTTGTTATAATCGATATATGCTACGTTGTTAGTAACGGTGATAGCGCCAAACGGACATGTCTTCTCGCATTTGCCACAGCCTATGCAACCAACGGTACAGGCCTTACGAGTGATGGCACCTTTATCTTTATTGACGCAACGCACATATACACGGCGATTCTTCAAGCCCTTTTTACGAAGTTCGATAATGCCTTTAGGACAAGCCTTTGAGCAGGCACCGCAGGCAGTACATTTTTCATCATCAACTTCGGGTAATCCAGTTTCGGGGTTAATATGGATGGCATCAAATTTACATGCTTTTGTGCAGTCGCCATAACCCAAACAGCCAAAGCTACAGCTCGTTTCACCACCATACAGTGAAGACGCGATGAAACAGCTTTTCACTCCGTCATACTGGTTGATACGGGGACGGTTGGCACAGGTACCATTACAACGTACCACAGCCACCATGGGTTCTTTTGCCTCTGCCACAAGTCCCATCACGGCAGCCACTTTCTCCATCACGGGCTGACCTCCTACAGGACAGGATTTACCTTCCAATGAGCCAGCTTTCACGATGGCGCTTGCCAAACCGCTACAACCCGGATAACCGCAACCGCCACAATTGGCCTGAGGCAACACCTCGGCTACCTTAGCAATACGCGGGTCTTCGTACACAGCAAACTTTTTAGAAGCCACATAAAGCACCAGTGCTGCCACCAATGCTATTACTCCTATTGAGATTACTGCTATCAGAATTACATTCATAAAATTAGTTAGTTATTAAGTTGTTGATTATATTAGCTTTATCAGTTCATTTTCGAAATAGTGAACCTGAAGGTCTTCTTCATCTTGTCCCTACCGAAAAAGAATAGCAACAGATAGTAGAAAGCAACACAAGCTAACGAACAAAGTGCCACCGATAGTTCACTATCACTGCCCCACCATTTAGAGAGACCTACCACCAATGCCATGAGAATGATCAACGGCAACAAGTAACCATACCAAACTGCCAAGCGGCTCATGCTGGTAGAGCCCATAATCCACACCTCATCACCCACACGGTATTCACTAGCATCTTTGTCATACACATCAATGAGATGCTCATTGGATTCTGCCGATGTGCAGTGATTTTTAATACTGCACGATGAGCAGGATGTGGTCTGCACTATTTTCACTTGCAAGAAGTTCCTTTCAATCTTCTGCACAACTCCACTATGCTTCACTACATCTTCTTTCATGGTTAGATTATTTAGTTGATAATTTCACTGCAAAAATAATCTATATTTTTGTAAGCACAAAATAATTTTACGTTTTACCAGCTATAGCTCAAGCCAAAGCTGAGTAACTCACTCAACTGGAAATAACTCGTACTACCATTCAATGGCACGGCACTATCGTCATAGCGAGCATGAACATATACCTTGGTAGAGAGGAATCTGTTTATAGCCAGATTCAATGTATTCTCCCACTCTATACGTACCCATTTGTAACTGGTAAGGTAGTCAAGACGTGACTCAAAGGTAATATTCTTGGCAATATTCCACGTGATAGTTGGTTGAATTTGTGAACCAAAGTTATGCTTGACATGCTTTCCTGGATCTAGTCCATAACTGGTTTCATCCACCTCATCGCTTCCAACATAACGCATTGTCCAGTTCAAAGGCGCTAACAGTAAAGAAAAGGTGTATTTATCAGTTTTCTTTTTATAGTCCATACCTAATGCAATGGTCAGGTCGGCTGGAGCCAGGAAGGTAGATATCAGTGTTGGGTCATTCGACTTGTAACCATTAACAAACTGTGTCTTGAACTCGGCAGAAATGGTGTAGTACCAATTCTTGGCTGCCTGGATACCCAACTTACTGAATATACGCAATTGGTCAGTGTTGGTAAGATACTTATGTACCAAGTCTGACGGTGTGGATGCCAGTCCTAACTTTGCATCCAAGAGGTTCTCCCACTGAACCTTCTCCTTATCGTTATAGTTGGCTGTCAACTGTACAGTACCAATCATGGAAACACTGCTCACGCCACCCTTATACCAGTTGTCAGACAAATAGTGCTGCGAGAACTGTAGCGAACCGTTTCCTGCCACTGTCCAAAACTTCGGCTTGCGCACTTCCACCTCAGCTTCCTGTTCCAGGTCAATCGGCGAATTGGCAGTAAGCACGTCCATCATATTACGCTTGGCATTATTGGCATTTATATCTTCTTCAATGTCTATGTTATCCACGAAAACGCCAGCCGCTTCCAGTTGGTCTTCAGTAAAGACAATAGCTTCAGGATTATTTAAGTAGAGATTCATTAAAGCTTTGTCAACTACTTTATTCACACGCTCTTTTGCAGTAAATATATTCTTGTCTAACGGCAAGGTTTTATCAATATCACATACTGTTTTGTCGGGAAGCAAAGCATCCATCTTCACAGATGATAACTGCGCAATAGACGACTTATAATAAGTAGTAGGAACAAACAGCTTATAGTAATCGGGATCAATTATGATATGTCGTTGGGGAGTAGCAGGGTTATTCAAAGAGTCCAATACCGATATATACTTGTCATAAAGGAATGAAACGGTATCGTTTTGATATACATTTTTCTTCTCTGTGGGTGTTTGTCGTTGGTAGAAATACTTTCCCAATAAACCTTGTAATTGCTTAACCTTTACGGGTTCCGAAGGCATCGGACTGTCATAGGTGTAAGAACTATTGACAGGGATATTGGCCCAAACCGATGAAACCGACAAAAAAGTACTTACAAACAGCGATATGTAATATTTCTTTTTCATAGTTCAATTCTACTAATTATAATGGTTATTACTTATTGCAAAGATAATGTTAATAACTTAATCAAGCAAGAATATCGAAAAAAATCAGCTTTCTTTAGGCACTTCGGTCTTATTTTATTACTTTTGCAGCTAAATTGTATAAAAACATCATTAAAATGGACAAAAATACCATTACCGGCATGGTGCTGATATTCCTCGTACTGATTGTTTTCAGCTACCTTAGCCGTCCATCACAAGAACAACTCGCTGCTCAACAGCAGTACTATGATTCAATAGCACAGGTGCAGCAACGTGCTGCAGAATTGCAGGCTAAGGCCGAAGCTGCTTTGGCAAACGAGCGTGCTACAGCAGCCAAAGACTCTGCTTCACTGTTTTTCGGTGCCACACAAGGCACAGCCGAGTTTGTAAGCATAGAGAACAATCTGGCCAAGCTGACGCTCAACACCAAAGGTGGCAGTCTCTATTCAGTGACGCTGAAAGAGTATATGAGTCAGGATAAGGTAACACCCGTTACCCTGTTTGAAGACAGCGACGTTTCACTTAACTACTTGCTGTATAATGCGCAAGGTGCCATTGAGACCTGTGACTATTACTTCACCCCCATCAACAAGAGTGAGCAGGCTGTGACCATGCGTTTACAGGCATCTGAAGAGAGCTATGTAGATTTCACCTACACCATGCACCCTGACACCTATCTAGTGGATCTGAGTATTCAAGCAGTGGGCATGAATGGCAAACTGGCATCCAGCAACAACCACATTGACATTGAGTGGAAGCAGCGTGCACGCCAGATTGAGAAGGGTTACACCTATGAGAACCGATTGGCCCAGCTCACCTACAAGACAGCTGAAAAAGTAAAGGAGATGTCGGCCAGTGGCGAAGATCACGAAGAGGTGGCCGAACCTCTGACCTGGGTGGCATTCAAGAACCAGTTCTTCTCGGCAGTGATGATTAGCGATGCAGGCTTCAACAATGCCAAGCTGGACTCCAAGATGGAAGACCGTAACAGTGGCTATATCAAGGACTATGCTGCTGATATGAATACCATCTTCGACCCATCAGGCAACAAGCCAACCGAGATGCACTTCTATTTTGGTCCTAACCACTACAAGATTCTCTCTGCCTTAGATGACAACAGAGAAAAGGATTGGAACTTGCAGCGACTGGTATATCTGGGATGGCCTATTCTTCGCTGGATTAACCAGTTCTTTACCATCAACGTGTTCGACTGGCTTACTAAGTTGGGCTTGGGCATGGGACTGGTTTTGCTCTTTATGACACTGATTGTAAAGATTGTGATATTCCCAACTACTTGGAAGACTTACATATCTTCTGCCAAGATGAAGGCGCTGAAGCCTAAAGTGGATGAGATCAATGCCAAATATCCCAATGAGGCTGATGCGATGAAAAAGCAGCAGGAAATCATGACCATGTATAGCCAGTATAGGGTAAGTCCTATGGGTGGCTGTCTGCCAATGCTGATACAGTTCCCTATCCTGATGGCCTTGTTCTTGTTTGTGCCAAGCGCTATCGAACTGCGTCAGCAAAGCTTCCTGTGGGCTGACGACCTGAGCACCTATGACTCATTCGTGACCTTTCCATTCAACATCCCGTTCCTGGGCGATCACCTGAGCTTGTTCTGTGTATTGATGTGCGTCACCAACCTACTCTACATGATGTATAACATGAAGATGCAGGACACTGGTGCCAACCCATCAATGGCAGCCATGAAATATATGAACTACATCATGCCTGTGGTATTCCTCTTCATCCTGAACGACTACCCTGCAGGCTTGAACTACTACTACTTCCTGAGCACCCTCATCAGTGTGGTAACAATGGCTTGGATGCGCTATGCTACCGATGATGCCAAGTTACTGGCACAGTTGGAGGCCAACAAGAAGAATCCGAATGAAATGCGCAAAACGGGCTTCCAGGCTCGATTGGAAGCTATGCAGAAGCAGCAGGAAGAAATGCAACGTCAACGTAAAAACCGTTAAGATATGGCTGAGAAGAGATCTATCAATCGTAGGCAGTTCATCAAGAAATCGGCTTTGCTGAGCATGAGCGGTTTCATTCCTGCATCAGGGATAGCCGCTACACGTGTTGCCACTACTACTGGAGAGAAGTTCATGAACTTCAACTTCAAACCCAATGGAAAGTTCAAAATTTTGCAGCTTACCGACACCCATTATATTACAGGCGATCCTCGTTCTGAGCGTGCTGTGAAGAACGTGTGCGAGATGCTTGATGCAGAAAAGCCCGATTTGGTGATCCATACAGGTGATACCATCTTTGGTGCGCCGGCTGAAAAGAGTGTACGTGAGATTTTTGCTCCTATATCTGAGCGTAAGATACCATTTGCTGTAGCCTTGGGTAACCACGACAGCGATTTCGACCTCTCTCGCAAGGAGATTTTTGATATCATCAAGTCATTACCTTATAATATCAATTCTACTGTAACAGGCTTGCATGGCGTGAGCAATGACATTATCACCCTCTCGAAAGAGAACGACAACAAACCTCAGTGGGTGTTCTACCTCTTCGATTCCAATAACCGCGCAGAACTGCCAGGTTTTGAGAAGAGTTGGGGATATATCCATATCGAGGAAATCAACTGGTACCGTAAGTACAGTCAGGAGTTTACCAAACTGAATGGTGGTGTACCTATACCATCGTTATCTTTCTTCCATATCCCCCTACCCGAATATGGCTATGCTTTCAAACTGGATAAGAATCGCATCATGAAGGGTAACTTTGGCGAAGAGCCTTGTGCCCCAAGCATCAATTCTGGCTTGTTTGTAAGTATGAGGGAGATGGGCGACATGAAGGCTGTGATCTGTGGTCATGACCACGACGACGACTTTGCCATGAAATGGAACGATATCTTCCTGATGTATGGCCGCTTCAGTGGATGTGATACGGTCTATAATAACTTGAAGCCCAATGGGGCGCGCATCATAGAGCTGACTCGGGATGACACCAGTTTCCGTTCGTGGGTTCGTTTGTATGGTGGCGAAATCACCCAGAATCTGAAATATCCAGACGACTTTAATACTTACTAAAAAAAGCAATCTCCCGCCGGATGGCGGGAGATTGTTGTATGCGGTGCGTACGAGACTCGAACTCGTGACCCCGTGCGTGACAGGCACGTATTCTAACCAACTGAACTAACGCACCATTGTTGGTTTGCAGATGCAAAGGTAATACAATATTTTGAATCTGCAATAGAAATATGCAGAAAAAAACGAGCAAAAGACACTATATCTTGGTAAGTTTCTGTAAATGTTTCTTTCCTATATCAATTAACTCGTTGTTGCGCTGACGGATACCCTCAAAAAAATGGTCATTTATCTGACGAATACCATTGATCACTTCCTGTGCCAGGTCTAATACCGAGTTGTTCTTGCTATCGTCGGCAGGGACTATCACCTGCAGACCTGCATGATGTATCTTGACTTTCAGATTGGCACCCATATTCACAGGATCGCCGTCATAGTGCACTACTCCAGGCTTCTCACGACGTATGTTGATGGTCTTACAGCGGAAAGTCTTGATATGGCTATTCTGGTCTATCGTCTTGGTAAACAACTGCAATGCCAACGATGGCACGTCCAATGGTGTAAATGGATTAAGGATGGTAACATCCAGCAAACCATCATTAAGAGTGGCCTTGGGGGCAATATAGGCATTGTTTCCATATTGGGCCGCATTGCCGCAGGCAATGAGAAACGCCTGATACATCTCTGTCTCATTGCCATCAACGGTCACTTTATAGGTTTCTGGCTTATAATTCAGTGAAGCATTGAGCGATTGTTCAATATACGTATTTAGGCCTCGCTTCCCAGCTTCAGCAAACTTCAAGCTTACGAAAGCATCGAACCCCACCCCACAGGTACAGAAAAACTTGCGACGATTAATGGTACCGTAGTCAATACTTTCCACATGTCCCTCGTTAATCACCTCCAACGCCTTTTGAGGCTGCATACTGATTTGCATATGGCGAGCCAAACCATTTCCTGAACCACAAGGAATGATACCCAATGCAGTTGATGTATGTGTCAATGCACGAGCCACTTCGTTCACTGTACCATCACCACCAATGGCCACCACGGCAAAATGTCCCTCTTTGGCACACTGTGCAGCAATCTCTTCTGCATGACCCGCATATTGGGTATATTGAATCTGAAACGTATATTGATCTATATCCAGCTGTTCATTGATCAAAGCAATAATCTGCTCCTTTTCCTGAGTACCGGATATAGGATTGACGACAAAGGTAATATGTTTTTTTTCTTTTTCCATAGTTAACGTTCAGGCATCAGTTAGAACTTAAACGCTACATCTGCCTTGATCCATCGACCTTGCTGCAGCAAGGCTCCATTCGAGTTCATACCGCCTTGATAATACTTCAGGTTAAACAAATTATGGATATTCACGCCCAGTTCCAAACGTCCAATCTTATAGTTAGCGCCTGCATCCACCAACACACGTCCGGCAACATCAAATTCCCTCATAGCGTTTAATTGGTTCCAATGGGCAATAAAACCTGACTGACCACTGTACGTGGTAATATGGGTATGAAGTTTTAAGTTCTTAACCATTTCCCAAGCCAAAACTGTATTGGTAATAAAATTAGGCATGTAGAGAATCCTATGAGGATGCAATGTTGTGGAATATTCAGCATCATCCGATCTCATCACCTCCATAGAAAAGTTGGCACTGAACCTCTTGCTCTTATACGAAGAGCTGAGTTCCAAACCGTATGTTGAATATGGAGTTGAATTCACATGTAAGAATCCATTCGCATAGATCAGGTCGTCTGAATGATTGAAAAATCCGTTCAGTTCCACCATCAAACCAGGTACAGGGTTTACCAATTGGAATGTCAGCTGCCATGATTTCAGTTTCTCTGGCAGCAAATCTGTTGACGCCCTCAACAAATCATTGGTTTTCCTGTAAAGATAAGGAGCATCAACGAACGACCTTGAATAACTCAACTTAACATTCCATTTGGGTTGCAGGAAAATTAATGCCACACGTGGTGAAAACTCATGGATGATCTTATTGTTATATTGTTTTTTATAGTCATATCTTAATCCGGCGCTCAATATCAGGTTTCCCCAGATATGCTTCAATTGGGCAAAGGCATCAATGCTATGTTCTTTGCCTAAATTACCTCTAAGGTATTGCGACATATCAGCCAACACTTGGTTATAACTATGCCCCAATACATAACGGACATCCAACAGTTCATAGTAGTCATACTCCGTACCGGCCGTTATCAAACCACGATGATTCTCCCCCAGCTTATAGGATAAATCACCTTTAAACTGGATGCCTACGGTGCGGTCCTGTCCATCAAGATAGTGATAAATACCATTATATAAACTTAAGATACTATCTACATTAACTCCTGGTATATCGGGCAAACCAATAAACTCACTAAGGTGTTCAGCCTTTTCGTCAGTCACCACATTATACCTCATCATGTCGCTTTCATCGTATTGGAGTTTTCCTCCGAGAGATAAGTTCCTCCTGGTCCAGGTATAAGCAACATCAAGATGATGAGAACGCGTGGATGTACCAGGACGCTTGCCATTGAAGGTTGTATAATTGCCATATTCATACGGAGAAGCCGTATATCTGTAGGACAATGGTGGAATAAAATGAGAGAAATGTGTATTGTACAAAAGAGAAAGGCCTTTCCATTTTAAAGACAAGCCCAGGTCGTAGGTCGGCAGATTACCTATTCCCCCAAGCGTTATATCACCTTCTTTCAGCATCAAGCCTGTATCTCGAAGGGGCATAAAACGCTGTTGTCCCTTAGCCTTATATATACTTGCCCATACCAATACATCCAAGTCGAAATAACGCTTTCCAAACAAGAAATCACCGCTAATCTGTCCGTAGTTACCCAAGCTGCCCTTCACCTTGACGCCATCCACATCAGCACCATTCTTGGTAATAATATTCACTACGGCCGACAAAGCCACACCACCATAAAGTGATGAAGCAGGTCCACGCAACACCTCTATCTGCTTTATCTTCTCTAAACTCATACTGAAGTCAGGACTTGCCGTATTGGTAGTATAGCTGTTCAATCGATGACCGTCTAAGAGGAATAGAATCTTCTCCTGGGATGAGCTGTACATCGAACGCATCGAAATGTTGAGATCTTCGTTGCAATCTACATCCGTCATGCCTGGCACGAATGCCAACAGCGCTTCCTTAATGTTCCTGGCTCCACTGTTGATGATCATCTCTTCGGTAATCAAGGTTACAGGCACAGGCGACTCATTAAGATTCTCAGCCTGACTTGATGCAGTGGTAATAGTAGCACCCATACCGCTCTTTATCTTTTCCACCAGGTCTATGAATCGCTGGGGGTCTTCAGAAGTAGTAGTATAATAAGGATTTTCCTGTAAGAGCAAAGATACATAGCTTTCGGCATTAGCATCGTTATCCAATCCCAAGTTGGCGAGAGCCAATAACCTATAGGCGCCTTGCTTTGAAGTACCCTTGAACAGATTAATGTTTTTCGTTAACAAATCATCCACATATTCCAGTCTTCCAATGGAATACGCATTCTCAGCATCGTTAAAGATAGAAAGCTGTTGGTCTGTGTCAACTTGTGCATGAAGCTGCGACATCACGCACACACACATTATTATATAAATAGCCAGTCTTTTCATTTCTTTGCTGGTATAGTAAATGTGAAACAAGCATACTCACCTTCCTTTGAGTCCAAGTCTATACGTCCGTGATGCCTGTTCACAATAATATCATACGTAATGGCCATTCCTAATCCTGTACCCTGCCCGGCAGGTTTGGTGGTAAAGAAATTCTCATAGATATGTTTCTTCACTTCTTCGCTCATGCCTTCGCCATTATCTTTTAAAGTAACCACCACATCATTGCCGTCACTTTTAACACTAACCTCTATTGTTGGAACATAGTCAGCAGGAGCATATTGTGATTTCTTCCACACAGCATAGCATGCATTGTTCACCACATTCAGAATAGCCCTGTTAAAGTCTTGTGGAATTATCTGAACCATAGGCATATTCTCTTGATAATCCTCATGAATGCTGATATTGAAACCCTTGTAATTAGCACGCATGGCATGATACGACAACCACACATACTCTTTTACAGAACGGCAGATATCAGTTGGAATAAACTCTCCTTCCTTTCCTCTCGACATCATTAAAATGCCCCTGATGATACTGATGGCCCGCTCACCATGCTCTACGATTTTGTTCATGTTTTCTTGCAAGTCGGCCACGATGTCATCCAATTCCTCACGGTCGGCCTCGTCTATCTTGTCTTCGTTATCTTCAACGATATCATTAAGATCTTTCAATAATTTGAAAGACATCTTGCTGAAATTGATGACAAAATTCAGGGGATTCTGAATCTCATGGGCAATGCCGGCACTCAACATTCCCAACGATGCCAGCTTTTCCTGGTCTTTTAGCTGTTGTCTCAGCGTTTCCAATTCTTGATTCTGCGTATCCATATCATCATTGTTTTAATAAAGGAATCTCTATGACAAACTCGGCAAATTCGTCTTTTACCGATTCCACTCGTATATTACCACCATGATTCTGAATAATTTCATGGCTCAGGTACAATCCTACACCAGACGCCTCACCTGTGGTCTTGGTGGTAAAGAATGGGTCGAATATCTTGTCAATAATCGTCTGCTCAATACCCACACCATTATCGTGCACCGTCAGTTTCACCTTATCCTCCAAACGCTCCACTTTCAGCACAACTTCAGGCTGGAATTGAACACGTTGCGACTTCTTAACCAAAGAATAAATGCTGTTGCCCAGAAAACTCATAATGGATTTGCTCAGTTGCTCAGAATTTCCCATCATATGCAAAGAATCATAGGGGCAATCCAGTTTAGTAACGATGTGGCACTCTTTTATATCCTTCTCGTAATACTTGTTCATCATCTCAAAATTGAGGTTCAGCAGTTCAACCAGATTCATTTCCTGCATGCCACCCGACCTGTCTTTAAGGATTTCCTCCATCGCCTTGAGGGTTCGAGTGGTACTCAGTCCGTGCTGCTCTACCTTCTCCAAGTTTTGTGACAACATCTCAAGCACATCCATAGTGTCCTCAAAGTTCTCTTGATCCATGTGGTCCTCTTCATCCTCAATATTGGCCTTCAAGTCTTTAATCAAGCCGCTCGACAACTTCGAGAAGTTGTTGATGTAGTTCATCGGGTTCAGAATACGGTCAATCAAACCCTGGGTAAGTTTACCAGCTGTAGCCATCTTCTCCTGACGAATCAACTGTTTCTGGGCAGCTTCCAAATCATTCAATGCTTTCTGCAGGCTGGCAGATTTTTCCTCAATCTCATCTTTCTGCTTGACAATCTCATCTTTCTGCTTGACAATCTCATCTTTCTGCTTGACAATCTCATCTCTTTGCTTCACCACCTCAGCTGTACGTTCCTGCACTATACCTTCCAATTTCAACTTTTCCCTCTCCAATCGGCGGGTACGCCAACGGGCAACAGCCATCATCAACAAGACCAACAAGAAGACATATACCACTCCCATATACCATGTTAAATATATTGGAGATTTGATGCGGAAATGCAATGGTTCTGCTTCCCACAATTTTCCCTTGGCATCTAATGCCTGTACCACCAGATTGTAGCTTCCGTAAGAAAGGTTGACAAACTCAATTGTCTGGTTCTCCGACCAAGTAGTCCAGCTGTTATTATTCAGCTTATATCTATATAATGTCTGTCCTACCAACGATTCAGAATGCAATGCATACGTAATAGTCAGATGTCTTTCTGTACTGGGCAAATTACGAAGGGTTTCAGGCGCTTTGTCGAATCCAGCCCAAACCAGACTATCATTACTAATTCTTACAGTACAGATGTCAAGTTCGTTATCAGCAGTCAGCAACGGGTCAGGATGAGTGATATCCAACACCACCAGTCCGTAGTTGCCACCAATCCACAACAAGCCGTCTTTCAATACCATGGAACGCACGGTATAGTCCTTCAATGGAGAGAGTATTTCATCATATTCATCCATCCGTCTGCCGTCTTTGTAAGCATAGAGATTTTTACTCTCTTTATCTGTCAGCCAAAGCACTCCATTGTCATCGGCAAACGAGAAACCAGGGTAAGCGAATGGTTCTTCGTCATCCACCGTTACCACCGTCACGTTTCCGTCTTGATAGATAAAGGTTGCCAATTCCTCATTCCTGGTGTATTCTGTATTGGCAAAGAGCTTTCCGTTGAAGGTTGTTTTTCCCACCTCACCATATAGGTTGCGCAGCCACAATGTGCCCTCTTGGTCAACCTTCATGTCCATTACGCTTTCCATGCTCAGCACCTTAGTATGTTCAGATCTAGTGTTGAAATAAACGCCGTCAATCTCACCGCTATAGAAACCATCATTGCCGAGCATGATGGATGTAGTACTGGATGTGGTCAAGTGTTCTACTTTGTTGCCATTGATACGATACACACCATTAGAGGTTGCTGCCAGTAATGCATCACCACGTCTGTTTAACTGCCAACAAGCCAGGTCAAATCCAGGTACTTGTTCGAAACGAGTGCCCTCTTGCTTGAATAAGCCTGCCATGGTACCCACATACAGCTGATTATTCAACACATACATTGACAGCACCTCACCCCTCAATCCTTCTGTAGCTGTATATCTGGTATAAGACGAAGGCACCATTATGGAGAACACGCCATTGTCTGTAGCTCCCCACAACATACCCTTGCCATCATAGGACATTCGGTTTATATTATTGTTTATGAGTCCGTTTTCTTCAGTGAAGCTAAATAACACATTTCCTTTGCCATCAGTAAAGTTAATACCCTTACCTTCTGCTGCCACCGCATAGAAATTATCCTCCAGCTGCAATCTTTGGGTATGATCTATTGAATACGACTGAAGTCCATCTTGTTTTTCCTGTGGAATAGAAACCGCGCCATCCACAACTTTTGTCCACTTGTCATTCTCATCCACACGATATACCACGTTATCCACCGTCGAGAAAAACAGTACACCGTTCGCCTCCCATATTCTGTTAACTTCACTCCTTATATTAGCGATTTCTTCAAGAGGATGAAACGTGAGGTCTTTCACCTCATTAAGTTCCAAGTAGCCCATATAGTTGTAGCCACCACTCCAAATGGTACCATCACTGTCTTTATAAAGAGCGGTTACACGTGTAATACCTGGTGTATGCTTGATATCCCATGTAGCTTGGTCATAAATCAGCAAACCTTCAAAATTGGCCACATATACCACCCCCTCTTCTGGTTCTGCCAGAATATCAAAATTGCGGTTATGGGCATCATATTCTTCTGGCAGATAATTGCGAAAGAAAGGCAATCCCTGTGCAGAGACAGCCGTTGTGCCCGCTACACAAGCGATGATAAACAATATGTAATGTATAAATTTCATATCTCTTATCTGTCAATAAATGATTCGTAAGGAATATTGGTACCAATATAATAGTTCCATTCCTCCTGAGTGAAATTCCTGGTCAGCGACTCCTTGATTGTTGTGGCCATCAATGGCACAGAGATAACTGTCTGTGTCAAGTTTCCCTTTTGATCGCCAGTCCACATAAACTCGCCTCCCATCATCATCATGGATGTAATCCAATTGCCGGAAGAAATCACATTAACAGGTTCCACCTTCTCTTTCTGCCAGTCCCAAATCTTAGCCGTTCCGTCATAGCTCGTTGATAAAAGCAGTCTTGGATTCTGCGGATGATTTGACAATTGTGAAACCTTAGACCGATGTCCCACTAAACGGGTTATTTGCTCATTTTCGTCCACCATATAGATGGTTCCGTCGTTAGTACCATAGAAGACTGTATTCCAGTTTCTACCTCTGGAAACAGCTGTTACCCCTTTTACTGGTATTTTTTTATTCGTCAGTTTCGTAACGTTTTCATCAGTTATTTTCACTTCATCAGATTCATCAAACAAAACCAGCTGACCTTTATCAGATGAGCTGAGGAGGATGGGCTTATCCACCAGAATTTTTCTTTCTATTTCCAGATTTCCCAATGCTATCACAAACAGACCGTTCTCTGCCACAATCACCACATCCAACTGATTCAAACTATAAATGCGCATAGGATGTATTGCTTCATCTATGTGCCGTATCACCGGCTCTGCCTTATTGGGATTGAACACCAGAAGGTCTCCCGTGCGACTGATGGCATAAATCATTCCATTTGAAAAATACCAAATATCGCGAATGTCATACTGACTGTTCTGGAACAAATAGGTGGTTTCCAATTGTCCATTCTTCAATTCATGCTGGGCAATCGAACCATAGTCACTGATAGAAAGGAACTTGGTTCTTTCTTGGTTAGTGAAATAAAGCTTTTTCACGGCTCCGCGGTGGGCAGACCATGTTCTGGTACTCTTACTGATGAGTGATAAAGCCTCATAGATAGACGGTTGATAGACATCTCCCTTATAACGTTCAGTAAACAGATAAGAGGTATAGGCCAGCAACAGAGCCAAGTCATGATTGCCGGTATTCTCTTGTGTCACGGCCTCAGAACCTAAGTTACGAGCCAACGCCACATAGCTCAACGTATCAGCCACCTTACGGGCATATTCAGCCTCTTCACGCTGCTGCTCAGCCAAAATTCTCTGACTTTCAGCTTGCTGTGATGCGACAACCGCACGCTGTTCCGATTCCAGCGCATTGCGCTCTGCCTCTAACGCATTGCGTCGTTCAATTTCCGAACGGTTTCTCATCTCGTTGGCAATGCGTGTTTGCACCACGGCCTCCTCGCGCTGTTTGTCAGATACTTCTTTCTGTTGGTAGGCAATTTCCTCCATTTGCGTACTGATACTACGCAAAACAGCACTTCGTTTCTCTTTCTCGGTGAGGTCTTTCACTTGAACCTCCAAATCCCGATTTTTCTTTGAAACGTAGTAAGTCTGGCTGCCAAAAGAAAAACATAAGACACCCAGTACCGCCAAGGCTCCGTATTTTATGTATTTGTTTAAGTCCAATATTATAATCTCTTAATAGCTAACATAGTAATGTCATCGCTTTGTTCGGCTTCGCCCACAAATTCTCTCACCCTGCTCAGCACTTTCTCGATGGATTCTTTGCAGTTAAGACCTACACATTCATTCAGTGCCAGTTCCAGTCGTTCGTCAGTAAACTCCTGGTTATCCACATTGCAAGCTTCATCCACTCCGTCGGTGTACATCACCAGCATGTCACCCTCCTCCAGTTTCTCACTTTCGTCGTTGAAATCCATGAATTCAAACACACCCAGCATAGTACTTTCACTGTTAGGCAACCGTTCCAGTTTACCGTTCTTTCTCAAAATATAAGGAGGATTATGACCGGCATTGCAGAAGTTAATTTCTCCTGTCTTTACATTATAGATGGCATAAAACAGTGTGACAAACATGTTGTCAACCGACTCCTTGCAAAGCATCTTGTTGGTAATGGTCAGGCATTGTGCAGCCGTATAATCTTGCTGAAAGCCACAAATATGCACCATCGTACGGCTCACAGCCATGAAGATGGCAGCAGGAATACCCTTACCGCTCACGTCAGCCATCACCAGACCTATCCTTTCATCATCTATCTTGAAATAGTCATAGAAGTCACCACCAATATCTTTGGCAGGTTTCATGGATTGCCACAGGTCGAACTTGCCTACACCCTCATCGTAATCCGGCATTTTCTTAGGCAAGATGGCTTGCTGAATCTCAGCCGCTACCGACAAATCGCTCTTAATCATCACCAGCTGTGAATGTTCTTTTTGCGACTGTTTCACATAATTAATCTGATCAATGGCCTTCTCAATGGTGATGCTCAAGTCATCCAGGTCAATAGGCTTTGTAGCAAAGTCGAATGCACCGTTGTTCATGGCCGTACGGATATTTCCCATATCGCCGTATGCAGACACCATGATACATTTCAGGGCAGGATTTCTCAACTCGTTAATCTTGGTCAGCAACGTCAATCCATCCATTTCAGGCATATTGATATCACTCAGTATAATGCTAATGTCGGGTTGTTCCAGCAACACCCTCAGTGCTTCAATGCCATTGTGTGCAAAAAAGAACTCATACTCGCCCTTACGGATTTTTCTTCTAAAATATTGCGTCAACAGCATCTCGAGATCCAACTCGTCGTCAACACTTAAAATCTTTACTGCCATAATCTACATTTTTAAATTTATTAGGCAAATATAAGCATTTTTTGTTAACTTTGCAGCGAAATATAAAAAAAAGTTAGAATGGATAATTTTAAGACCATATTTGAGAGCCGTTACACCTGGATTGAGGGGTTTATGCGTAATGTTAGACGTTATGGCGGCAAATTGGCGATGATCAATCCTGACGATGGACGCCAATGGACTTACACCGAAATGAACGAGGAATGTAACAGGCTTTCCAATGCATTGATTGCCGATGGTTTGCAGAAAGCCGACGTTATTATGCTGCAGCTCATTAACTGTCCGGAATTTGCTTTTGGCTACCTGGCTGCACACAAGAGCCACGCAGTTTGCTGTCCTGTTAATTTCAGATTGAAACCAGGTGAGCTCGCGTTCAACATTGACGATTCCAAACCTATGGCCATCATCTTTAACGATGTGAACAAAGCCGATATATTAGAAGCACTTAAAATTACCAAGCACCAGCCCAAGAAGTTGATTGTGGTAGGTGGTGCTTCTGACGGCAAGGTTACGTCATATGCTGATTACGTACGAGATGCTTCTGTGAAAGAGCCTGTATTCGACTACGATTACAATATCTACGACGAGACTACCCGTCTTTACACATCTGGCACCACAGGTTTCCCCAAGGCAGTGCCACTGACCAGCATTAACGAGGTGTTATCAGCACACGATGTGATGATTCACTTCCCTATGAATTACAAGGATGTGACCATGAACACTACCCCTTGGTTTCATCGCGGAGGCTTGCACTGTGCAGGTCCCTGCCCTGCTTTCTATGCCGGAGCCACCATTGTAATCATGGGCAAGTTCAATGCCGAGCTTACACTGAAATATGTTGACCACTACAAGATTACGTTTATTGTGGGCGTGCCTACCGTATTGGAGGAACTGGCCGACAATCAGGAACGTAAGGGATATAATATCAGTACGTTGAAGGGTATCGTTACCATGGGTAGCCCGCTGGAGCGTTCTGCTTGTATCCGCTACCAGCACGTACTGACGCCTAACATATTTAATGGCTATGGTACCACCGAGACGTTCTGGAACACCTTCCTGCGTCCGTTCGACCTGCCCGAGAATGCAGGTACAGCTGGCGCTTCGTGTGTGGATGACGATGTGCGTGTGGTAAAAATATATGAGGATCACCGTGCTACTCCTGACGATTTGGCAGCAATGGACGGCATTGAGGTAGGTGAAGTCATCATCTGTTCACCCGCCAAATCACCTTATTCTTATGCCAACAATGTGGGTGAAACCGACCGTAAATATGCAAATGGCTTTATTTACACCAACGATTTAGCTACTTGGGATAAGAATCAGTTTATCACCATTGTAGGTCGCAAGGATGATATGATTATTTCTTCTGGTGAGAACATCTATCCTACCGAGGTGGAGGCAGTGTTGAACATGCACCCCAAGGTAAAAGATTGCATCGTTACTTCCGTTCCCGACAAGATGCGTGGCCAGATTGTGACCGCCTATGTCGTGCGTGACGATATGAGTCTGACACCCGAAGAGCTGGACAGTTATTGCAAGGAAAGTCCTAATATCGCCAACTTCAAGCGTCCTCGCTTCTATCGTTTCGTGGCACAGATTCCATTCAACGCTACAGGCAAGAAGCTGCACGTCAAGATAAAGGAAACCGCCCTTGATGACCTCAGGAACGGCTTGCTCTATCGCGTATAGATGTTGGCAAATGCTGCCGGACACGGCAGATGCCAGACACCACATAATGATAAAGGCTGCTTCGGCAGCCTTTATCATTATATTTCGTCATAAATAACTGTTATCTTTCTCATAAGGTCAGCTAATATTTTGTTTTTTTATAAAAAACATATCATATCGCTTGCACTTTTAATAAAGAATTCGTAAAATTGTCCCCGTTATACAAAAAAGTGGTTACAGTAACGATGATTACTGATTCAATTATTAATTAACTTTAAACACTAAAATTATGAAAAGAAGTATTTTATTCATTGGTTTATGCCTTTTAGCAGTCACTGGTTTTGCCAGAAACATTAAGACAGTAGTTGTAACCACTACCCCCCAGATGCACTGCGAGAAATGCGAGAACCGTGTAAAGACCAACCTTATCAAAGTAGCAGGTGTTGAAGGCATTACCACCAGTCTGGTAGCACAAACCGTCACAGTGAAGTACGATGCCGACAAGATCTCTGAGGAGAACCTCATCAAGAGCTTCAAGACCTTCGAATACGAGGCTCGCAAACTGAAGCCAGGCGAGAAGGTGGTTCGTGAAAAGCACGAGTGCTCAGAAGAGAATAAGGTTGAATACGAAACTGAGTAGTATTTTTGGGCAGTCATGGGTCAAAAACAACGACAAATGACAGACAATAAGAAGGAAAAGAAGCAATACATGCCCTTAGCTTGTCTGCTGCTGGGCATAGCTCTGATGATCGGTTTCAACTGGACGTGGGATGCCACATCAACCAACTCATCGTGCATGAGTTGTCACGTCCACGAGGAAGCCGATGCTGCCTGGAAAAAAAGTACCCACTCGGGCAACAACCAAACGGGCGTGATGACCAACTGCGCCGACTGCCACCTGCCAAATCCAGGCACATGGCAACACTTTACGGCCAAGGCACGGATGGGCATCAAGGACATCTACAGCTATCTGACCAAAGACAGTGCTGACTTCAACTGGGAAGCCAAGCGCGAACTGGAATATGCGCAGAAGATTGTTTATAACGAAAGCTGTCTGCGCTGCCACACCAACCTATATCCCAAAGGCGTGAGCGACGAAGCTGTGAAGGCTCACCTCTATTACGAAGAGAACGAACAGCGCCTGAACCTGAATTGCATCAGCTGCCACCTGGATGCCGGTCATTACATGCCTAACTACAAACATGGCAAGTTGGAAGGCCTGGTAGCCATAGACACTAGCATACGCTACGACTCTGCCACCACAGTTACCCACTTTGAGAACTTTACCGAAACGGTGCCTGGCACACCTGTCAGCATCAACATGGTGGCCATACCTGGCGGCTCGTTCATGATGGGAAGCCCTGAGAAAGAGGCATTCCGCAACGATGACGAGGGACCTCAGAAAGAGGTGAAGCTCTCTCGCTTCTTCATGGCTGAGACGGAGGTAACATGGGACCAGTACTGGGCATTCTACAACGAAACCATGTCAGAGGGCCGTACACCGCCAGAGAAGATATACGCCAACAACAGCCGTCCGGATGTGGATGCCGTATCAGGTCCCACCCCGCCCTATAGCAATCCTGATCAAGGATGGGGTACTGGCGACCGTCCAGCTATCACCATGACGCACTATGCAGCAGAAACCTTCTGCCAATGGCTCTCGCTGAAGACTGGCAAGAAATACCGCTTGCCCACTGAAGCTGAATGGGAATACGCAGCCAGAGGCGGCACAGACACGCCCTATTTCTTCAAGGGCAGTCCTAAGAAGTACACCAACGAGGGCTTCATGAAGAATATCTTCGGCATAGACACTACGATGATCAACACCTATGTAGTCTATATGAACAACAGTCAGGGCAAGACGCAGGAGCCGCTGTTTGTGGCTGCCAACCCCTTCGGGCTGAAGAACATGCTGGGCAACGTCATGGAACATTGTGCCGACAAGTACGATCCTGAGGCCTACAGCAAATGGCCTGACGGAGTGGAGAACCCCATCAGTACCGAGGGTGAGGAATATGTGGTGCGCGGCGGCAGCTATGCCGATGACGCACGGGTGTTGCGTTGTGCTGCCAGAAACCATACCGATACCAAGGAATGGCTGAAAACAGACCCCCAGAACCCAAAGAGCATCTGGTGGTTCTCAGACATCAAGGGCATAGGCTTCCGCATTGTGTGTGAAGTGCCTGCCAGCGTGAAAGACTGAAAATAATAGTTACTGACTTTAACCTTAAAATCTATAAAATCATTTATTATGGAAAAGAAAAACATTAGCAGAAGACAATTCTTCTCATACTCGGCCATGCTTGGTGCGGGTGCTGTTTGTTCATCATCCCTTCTGACATCATGTTCAGGAGAAAAAAAGAGTGCGCTGACCCCTCTGCGTCAGCCTGGTGAGTACTATGTTCCCGAACTGCCCGACAAGGCCATTGCGGGTCAAGAGCTGAAAGTAGGTCTGATTGGTTGCGGCGGACGTGGATCTGGCGCCATTGTAAACCTGCTGGACGCAGCCGACGGCATCACCGTAGCTGCCCTGGGCGATGTTTTTGCAGATCGTCTGGACAGCGTAAAGAACATGCTGAAGGAAAAGCACAACCAGGTAGTACCCGACGAGGCTTGTTTCGTTGGCTTCGATGCTTATCAGAAGGTAATCGACAGCGGTGTTGACATGGTAATCCTGACCACTCCTCCTGTATTCCGTCCTGTTCATTTCCAATATGCCGTTGAGAAGGGCGTACATTGCTTCCTGGAGAAACCAGTGGCTGTTGACCCCAAGGGCTGCCGCACTGTCATCGCAGCAGCAAAGCAGGCTAAGGCCAAGGGCCTGAGCGTGGTGACCGGTACACAGCGCCACCACCAGCGCCCATACGTAGAGGCATTCCAGCAGATTCAGAACGGTGTCATCGGCGAGATTACAGGTGGTAACGTTTACTGGAACGACGGTATGCTGTGGTATCGCACCCGCGAGAAAGGTTGGAGCGACATGGAATGGAATATCCGCGACTGGGTGAACTGGAAGTGGCTCTCTGGCGACCATATCGTTGAGCAGCACGTCCACAACATCGACGTCTTCATGTGGATGATCGGCAAGAAGCCTATCAAAGCTACAGGTTTCGGTAGCCGTCAGCGCCGTATCACTGGCGACCAGTACGATAACTTCAGCATCGACTTCGAATTTGAGAATAACGTACACCTGCACAGTATGTGCCGTCAGATTGACGGTTGCAGCAACAACGTCAGCGAATTCGTTCAGGGCACCAAGGGCTCATGGAACAGCGCTACACAAGAGATCGTTGACCTGCAGGGCAATGTTATCTGGAAGTTTGACGGCGATGCCGAGAAAGCCAACTATCAGCAGACCAACCCTTATGTGCTCGAGCATGTTGACTGGGTGAACCATATCCGCAAGGGCGAGGCTCACGACGAAGCTGAAGAGACCGCCACCTCTACGCTGGCTGGCGTGATGGGCCGTACAGCTGCCTATACCGGACAGACCATTACTTGGGATGACATCAGCGGCTCTGACCTCGACTTCCTGGGCATGATTCCTGAGATGAAGCTGGGTCCTTTGCCACTCGATAAGTTTACAGTGGAAGTTCCTGGTTCTGCTCAGAAATAAGGCAAACACCATTGCGCCCTCCAACATATCTTGATGGGGGGCGCAAATATTCACTATTCAAATCAAACTAAGCAATAACGTTCTGCTTATGAAAAGAAGAGACTTTATGCAATGCTCATTGGCTGGAATGGCCTCTTTGGCTATTGCCCAGCTGGGTTTGAGCTCATGCACTGCAAGCACGAAAAAGGAAGTCGAAGTGCCCGACCTCAAGATATCTTTCCAGGAAGGCATTCCTCCTGGCGAGAGCCTGAATGAGAAGTTAGACTTCATGGAGAGCCTGGGCGTTGTGGGCTTTGAGCCTGGTGGTCGCGGACTGGCAGGTCGTGTCAATGAGATTCAGCAGGCGCTGAAGGGCCGCAACATCAGCGTGTCAGCCATCTGTGCAGGTTTTGGTGGATTCATCCTGGCCGAAGACCCTGCTGTGAAGGAAGAGTTTGACACCACGATGCGCGAAATCGTAGCAGCAGCAGGAGAGCTGGGCTCTACAGGTGTCATCATGGTGCCTGCCTTCAACTCACAGAAGCCCTGTCTGCCTCACACAATGGATACGCGCAATTACCTCTGCGAACAGCTCCACGAACTGGGTGAATATGCCGTGAAGTGCGGCACCACCGTTATCCTGGAGCCCCTGAACCGCGGCGAGTGCTTCTATATGCGACAAGTGGCCGATGCAGCAGCCATTGCACGCGATTCTCAGAGCGAGGGTGTGAAGTGCATGGGCGACTTCTGGCACATGCAGGAAGAGACATCCGATTATGGCGCATTCTGGTCGGCAGGCACAAAATACCTGCAGCATGTCCACATTGCCAGTCGCGGACGCCGACTGATGCCTGGTGAGGATGGCGAAAAAGACGACTATCGCGACGGATTCCGTGCCCTGAAAGAGATGCACTACGACAAGTTCATCTCTCTGGAGTGTGGCACCAAGGGCGAGCGCAAAGACACTGTAACAGCAGCTGTAGAGCTGATGAAGACGCAGTGGCAGGAGGCATAAGCTGAATCCCCACTCTGCCGCCTGCCCGTTTTGACGGGCTGTATGCTTTGCAGAGTAAAAACAAATAGGGCTGCAAATGCAGCCCTATTACTTTATCTCACTGTACTCCCCTTTTGCATCAGTAGCAGGGAATCCTTTTTAACGGAATCCTTTTCCTTTGCAGATTCTATTATCATCACCCTGCTCGGTACCACCAGTTGCCTGCTTGAGATCCTCTTCATTCAGTTCTTCCTTCTTTACTTTCTTTTCTGCCATAACATTCAATATTTAAGGTTTAACATACATGTTATAAAGAAAAAGCTTTTCTCGCAAACATCCAATTTTTTCCGTAAGTTTTTTCTAACATGCCCACAAACTACCTCACTATATTGCAGCATACTCTTCTTTCGCATCGAAGCAGGGGCAGTACTTGTGGACATTGGGGAAGTCACGGTGGCCACAGATAATGGCACTGGGATAGCTCTTCTTCAGGTCTTTCAGGAGGAATAGCAGGGCAGCTTTCTGGGCAGGTGTTCGGGTGTCGGCAGGTTGCCCATGCTCGTCAAGACCTCCCTCGTAACAGATGCCGATGCTGCAATCGTTGTAGCCCAGTACATGGGCACCAGCTAAGTGCTCTGAGCGGCCTGGGAAGATATGTCCATCACGGTCGATGTACCAGTGGTAGCCTATTTCATCCCACCCCTGCGCCTTGTGCCAGCGGTCGATATCCTCGACGCTGACACGTTGGCTCAGTTGGGTAGCGGTGCAGTGCACCACCAGGTACCTCACTTCCTGCATCGGTTTGCTCATCACATGCAGCTTTGCATAAAGAAAGTGGACACTATAGCGGTAAAGATCGTAATGATCAAATTGCCGATTCTGTCGC
>JAFSPM010000046.1 GCA_017442855.1 Bacteroidaceae bacterium
ATTCATATCCTTGCCGTGAGTCCTGACTGCCAAGGTAAAGGCATCGGTTCTGAGATGATTCGCGAGGCCATCCGTCTGGCTCAGACAAATGGTATGAAAGCCATCCGTCTCGATGCACTCGCCTCTAATACGCCTGCCCACAAAATCTATAAGGCATTAGGCTTTGAGTACCGCGGACAGCAGCATCTCTATGCCGAGAATACTGGCTGGACAGATTTTTATTTCTTTGAATATATAAATCACACAATTTATGAAAGAAATAACTGTTATATGAAACACGAGATTATTGAACTGCACGATGTGCAGATTATTGGCATGGCCAAGAAGATTGCCTTCAACGAGGCGAAAGAAGAATGTCCTAAGTTCTGGGGTGTGTATGTGGAAAAGATTATCAAGCCTGTGGTGTTTGAAGGGAAAACGCCAAATGCTTTCCAAAAGGCTGCTTTCGATAATGGGGTTGGTGAGTTTGGACTCTGCACTTGCGACATTCCGAATCACAATTGCGCAACTTGTGCTGAGCAAAATTTCGGTGCTTGCAACAAGAGCACCTTTACATACGTCATTGGCGGCATATATAAGGGTGGTGACGTACCAGAAGGAATGCAGCTCTTCCCCATCCAAAGCGGTAGATGGCTGAAGATGCACTTCGAAGGAGGCATGAGAGCCTTTCAAGAGCAATACACAAAGTTTCATAAGGAGTGGTTGCCTGCACATCCTGAGTACAAATGGGCACCGAATTCCTGTTGCATGGAGTGGTATCAAGGCACCGACATCCAGTCGCCCGATTACCAATGTGGCGTGATGATGCCGTTGGAAGAAAAGCCTCGATTTGCGTTCAACACCATTGGACTGTTCACTAACGACAACAAGGCGACCGTTGATTTCTACACTAAAGCCTTTGGTTTTACCACAACATGGGATGGCGTACAACCGAATGTGGAGATGTTCCTTGGCAACAATAGAATCATTCTCTTCCCACGTAGTGCATTTGAGCAGATGGTCTCAAAGAAGTTCTGGTATCCAGAAGGGGTCAAGGCTGCGAGTGAGCGAGAGCAGAGCCAAGCTTGCTTGAGCTCTGCCGAGCATGAGCAGGCTCGACCGGAAGTCAACGGAACCATGGAGTTGAGCTTCGATGTTCCAACTTTCGCCGATGTTGACAAAGAGTATCAGAATGCTCTTAACAATGGCGCAAAGTCCGTACTTCCTCCGACCACTGAACCTTGGGGACAGCGCACATGTTACGTTGCCGACCCTGATGGGAACCTCATAGAAATAGGATCGTTTGTTGAATAATAAATTTAGTGTGGTGCTATTATCCTGGTTTAAAAAAAATATCGTCATGGAAGTATCAAATTGGTTTAAGGGTTTCGAGAAAGGTATAGCACGGCTCTCTCCAGAGGAGCGGTCTGCATTCTTCTCGGAATGTGGGAAAAACTGTGTAAATGGCGGCACGCTTTCTGTTTACAAGAAACTCTATGAGGATGCCAATGGGAACATGGATGTGTTCTTTCAGATGGCTAATGATTTGCCAGGAGTAAAAGGTGAGGTTGTTGAGAAAGGCCATGTTTATCGACTTATTTTCTTAGAATGCACCTGTGAGTTGTGTAAAAAGGGATATGTCACTACGCCTTTGCTCTGTGAATGTTCACGCCAAAGTGTGATTTATTCGCTGCACAGTTTATGGAAAGACAAGAACTTCACCGTAACGCTTTGTCATTCCATCTTGGGTGGTGGGACAGATTGTGAAATGAGAATAGAAAAAGAAGATGCAACGTCTAAATTATCTCGATAATCTGAAGGTTTGTCTGACCGTCTTGGTGATCATGCACCATGCAGGACAGGCATACGGCGATGGTGGAAGCTGGGCCTATGCACCATCCAATCCTGCTGAATTTATGCCTTGGATCTGGCATTTCTTCTCGGTAAATGCCGCCTTCTTCATGGGACTTTTTTTCCTGATTTCTGGCTATTTTGTTCCTGCGAGTTACGACAAGCAGGGAGCTAAGGTGTTTGTGCAAAAGAAACTCATCCGCCTGGGTATTCCGCTTTTGCTGATGGGCGGATTGATTTCTGTATTGTCTGGCAAGCCTGAAATTGCTCACATGTGGTATATTGAAAGTCTGCTTGTGTTCTGTCTTCTCTATGCCTTGATACGCCAGTTTTGTAAGTCTGCTGTTGACAATTGCTCGTCCAGACCTACCATCATTGGCTTGTTGATATTTGGTGGCATTATGGGCATCGGCAGTTACTTCATCCGTCAGGTCAGCCCGCAGGATCATTGGATATGGCCTTTCGGCATCATCCCATTGCCAATGGAGCCAGCCCACTATCTTCAATATGTGATGATGTTCATTTGGGGCATTCTGGCCAGTCGCTTTCATTGGCTTGAGAAGATGAACAATACCACAGGGGTCCTGTCGCTTGTGATAGGATGCCTGTTAGCATTAGGCATCTATCTGCGCGATGGCGGTGAGTGGAATAACTTTGTAGCTCAGTGGTTCGGCATCTACGAGTCGTTACTTTGTGTGTTCATAAGCTTCGGACTGCTGTGGCTGTTCCGCGAGTACGGGAACTGGAGCAGTAAGTTCTGGCAGTGGTGTGCCGCTCAGGCATACGGAGCTTACATCGTCCATCTATTACTGATGATAGCTTTGCAGTATGCGGTTGACGGCATCTGGATGGGAGCATTCGGTAAGTTCATGTTCATCGGAATCGTCACCACCATCCTTGCCTTCCTACTCACATGGATAATCAGGATGATTCCTGGCGTAAAGAAGGTACTTTAAAATAATAGGAGGAAAAATGAAATAATAACATTAAATGATGTGCAGATCATTGCCAAACACCATAACAGTGCTAAGAATCATTGGGGCTATTTGTCTTTTGCAATGTGATGTGAAGAGTACAGCATTTTGGGGGTTATATGCGCTCTGTGGCATTAGTGACATGGTAGATGGATGGTTGGCAAGAAAGCTTGGTGTCGTAACAAAGAAAGGAGCGTTGTTGGATAGTGTGGCAGATATTTGCTTTGTGGCCTGTTGCTGCTGGCAGCTACTCCCAGTTCTTGAGCTTCCACATTGGTTGTGGCTATGGGCTGGTGTGATAGTCATAATAAAAGTCATTAACCAGGTATCTGCTCTTATAACGCAAGGAAGATGCAGCTTCCCTCATACCATTGCTAACAAGGTAACAGGCTTCCTGCTCTTCCTCACCGTTCCAATGACATTTTGGTCGATGATACCCATCGTCATTGTAACAGGAATAGCAACAGTAGCCGCTGTTCAAGAGGGACATATTATTAGAACTAACACCATAAACGAATAAAAAGATGAAACAAGAAATTGACCCTAAAGAGACGAATCGCAAAGAGGCATTTGAGCACTGGATGAAATCACCCATGCCAATGGTGACACTTACCAAGACCTTCAACGTGACAAGTCTATACAAGATGAGCAAGCGAAAGGGTTATAAGTTTAATATGCTATTGTGCTGGTGCATCGCTAAGACTGCATCCAAGATGGAAGAGTTCTACCTGTTGCCAGAAAATGGAAGACTGTATAAATACGACCGCCTTGCCATCAACATGATAGTAAATAACGTGAAAGGCGGACTGAGTTTCTGCGACATAGTCAGTAACAACGACCTTGAGCAGTTTAACGCCAATTACCTGTACCTGACCAAGACCTCCTCTCAGACTTGTCAGGACATGCTCGACAGTGAAGCCGTCATTGTAGGTACATCAGCGTTAGTAGGCACAGAGCTCGATAGCATCGTCAACCAATACTCAGGCATCTACAACAATCCATTCCTGGCTTGGGGCAGATACCACAAAGGCTGGTTCAAGACTACCTTGCCCATCTCTTTCCAGTTCCATCATGTGCAGATGGATGGCCAGCAGGCCACGCACTTCTTAGAGGAATTGCAAAAGACAATAAACGCATTATAATACTATATGAATCATGAAAAAAGCCATTAAGATTATACTGTTAGGGCTACTTGCCTTCATTGTTATTTCCGTTGCCTATATGTGGTCACTCTTCGGCGACATCATACAAGGAGCCAATTCGGTAGAGAAGCTCACCAATACCATGTATTACATGGAATATAAAGGCGATGACGGCTTTGATGGGCTGATGAAGCAAGGTGGATGTGAGAACATTGAGCAGTTGGCGGCTTACACTACAGGGTTCCTGTCGAAAGGATATGTAAAAACAGCAGAGATCAATCCGCCCCTCATGGATGTGGGTTGCTCAACGCTTACCGTCAAGACTCCACAGGGAGGTGTGATGATGGGGCGCAACTTCGACTATCCCTACGGCACGGCCATGATACTGCATACCATTCCTGACGAGGGCTATGAGTCCATCAGTACTTTCTCGTTGGAGTTCTTAGGCTTCGGTGACGATTATAAGCCCGAGGGATTCCAGAACCAGTATATGGCGTTGGCCAGCTTGTTCTTAGCCTTGGATGGCGTGAACGAGAAAGGCTTTGCCATCGCAGTGCTTGAAGCAGGTGACGATGTAAAGACTGACCAGCTAACCAGCAAGCCCGACCTCACCACCACAAGTGCCATTCGCTATCTATTACGTAAAGCGGCCAATGTGACTGAGGCCATCGACTTACTCAACAGCATCGACATGCACTCTGATCCTGGAGCTGCTTACCACCTGGCAATGTCGGATGCAACAGGCAAAAGCGTTGTGGTTGAGTATGTAGATAATCAGATGGTTATTACCGAAACTCCTTCTGTCACCAACCACTATCTTTGCGAGGCAAAGCACAACGTGGGCTTAGGTGAAAACGATCATCGCTATGACAGTCTGATGGAACAATACGGCAATGCCAATGGCGTGATGGATGCGCAAGGGCTCACCGATGCCATTACCTCTGTTGCTCAACAGGGAAAGAATCCTGTCGTGGGTGGCACACAGTGGACAATGGTGATGGACCTGACTCATCCTTCTGCCACTTATTATTCCCACAGGAACTTCGATAAGCCGTTCCACTTTGAATTGTCAAAGTCAAAATAAAGCAACACATAAACGATATTAAAAAATAATGTGTAACTTTGGGGCCCTAACCGGATTCTAAATGGAAAGGAATAAAGAGATATATAAGGTGACCCTGATTGGTGGAGCAGTGAATGTGATTTTGCTGCTCTTCAAGTTTGTGGCAGGTGTTTTGGGAAACAGTGCCGCTATGGTGGCAGATGCCGTCCATTCCCTGAGCGACTTCATCACAGATGTCATCGTCATTTTGTTCGTGCACATCAGTGGCAAACCCAAGGACAAATCACACGACTATGGTCATGGCAAATACGAGACCTTGGCGATGACTATCATCGGTATGGCGCTGTTGGCTGTTGCAACAGGCATACTCTATAGTGGCGTAACAAAGGTGGTGTTTTGGGCAAAAGGTGGCGAATTGGCAGCTCCTGGCAGACTGGCATTGTGGGCTGCCTTAGTATCAATCATATTGAAGGAAGCTGTCTATCACTATTCTATGATAAAGGCACGCCAGTTAAACTCCCAGGCAGTGGAAGCCAATGCCTGGCATCATCGCAGCGATGCTTTATCTTCCATTGGTACCGCCATCGGTATTGGTGGTGCCATTTTCTTAGGACAACGATGGACGGTGCTCGACCCTGTGGCATCCATCATCGTTGGCATATTTATCGTGCATGTATCCATCGGTCTGTTACGCAATGGCATTGGCGACCTTATGGAACAATCCTTGCCTGATGAGGTAGAGGAAGAAATACTGCAATTAGCAGGCTCTGTGGAAGGAGTAGCAGAACCACACGACCTGCGTACCCGTCGCATCGGCAACCATTATGCCATCGAACTGCATATCCTGATGGATGGAAATATACCTCTTAAAGAGGCACACGACAAAGCATCTGAAGTGGAAGATTTACTGCGACTTCACTATGGTGACAACACCCACGTGGTAGTGCATGTCGAGCCAAAATAACTTTTTTTAGCATTCCATTTGCAACCTATTACCATTTACGAACGTCTAACTCACAAAATAGCTAAAACTATGATTACGCTTAAAGACATCAACAAGACATACAACAATGGTACACCCCTGCATGTATTGAAGGGCATTAACCTGCACATCGACAAGGGGGAGTTCGTTTCCATTATGGGCGCATCAGGCTCAGGTAAATCCACCTTATTAAATATATTGGGCATGCTCGA
This sequence comes from Bacteroidaceae bacterium, assembly GCA_017442855.1. Classification (GTDB taxonomy): domain Bacteria; phylum Bacteroidota; class Bacteroidia; order Bacteroidales; family Bacteroidaceae; genus Bacteroides. The sequence continues at coordinate 6,204 of JAFSPM010000046.1, forward strand.
CAACTACGATACGGGCGAGTATTACCTGAACGGCACACTGATCAAAGGCCTGAGCGAAACAAAAGCTGCCGAATATCGCAACCGTATGATTGGTTTCATTTTCCAGTCGTTCAACCTGATTAACTTCAAAGATGCCGTGGAAAACGTGGCATTGCCGCTGTTCTATATGGGCGTTTCACGCAAGAAACGCAACGCTCTGGCACTGGAATACCTCGATAAATTAGGACTGAAAGATTGGGCTCACCACATGCCGAACGAGATGAGTGGCGGACAAAAGCAGCGTGTGGCCATCGCCCGTGCACTGATTACCAAACCTCAGATTATATTGGCCGATGAGCCTACGGGTGCCTTGGACAGCAAGACCTCCGTAGAGGTGATGGAAATCCTGAAGGACCTGCATCGCGAAGGAATGACTATCGTGGTAGTGACTCATGAGAGTGGCGTTGCCAACCAGACGGATAAGATTATCCATATCAAGGATGGTATCATTGAGAGCATTGAAGAGAATCTGCACCATGACGCTTCGCCATTTGGTGTTAATGGAGTAATGAAATGAGAGACTTTTTACAGGAAATAGGAGCTTCGTTGAGCAGGAACAAACTGCGCACTTCGCTTACCGGTTTTGCAGTGGCGTGGGGCATCTTCATGCTGCTCGTTTTGTTGGGTGCCGGCAATGGCATCATCCATACCTATCAGGCCAACGTCAACACAAATGCCCTTAACACGTTAACTATTTATGGAAGAATGACCACCAAAGCCTACAAAGGCTATAAAGAAGGACGCAATATTTCATTGGATAATCGTGACCTGAAGACCACTGAAGAGAATTTTCCAGAGAACATCACAGATGCGGGCGCTTTAGTTAATCAGAATAACGTGACGGTAAGCAACGGAGCAGAATACGTGACCATCCGCCTGAATGGTGTGCATCCCAACTATGACCACATCAATGCGCTGAAGATAGTCGAAGGCAGGTTCATCAACCCAATTGACATCCGTGAGCAGAGAAAGACCATCATACTGCACAAAAAAACAGCAGAGATTCTGTTCAAACATACCTCACCAATGGGTAAATTCATCAAGGCGAGCAATGTGACCTACCAGGTGGCAGGCATCTACAATGACCAAGGCAACGACCAGAACGCCCCAGCTTATATCCCATTCACCACCTTACAGCAGATTTATAACAAGGGTAACAGAGTGAATCTGATTGTAGCCACCACTGAAGGACTGGATACCCAGGAGAAATCAGATGCCTTTGAGACAGAATATAGAAAGGCATTAGCAGGCATCCACGACTTTGACCCCGATGACAAAAGTGCTATTTACATCAGCAACCGCCTCACCCAATACCAACAGGCAATGACGGCCATGGGCTTGCTGCAACTCAGTTTGTGGATTATTGGCATCTTCACTTTGGTGAGCGGCATCGTGGGAGTGAGCAACATCATGTTCATCACCGTCAAGGAACGCACGCATGAGTTTGGCATCCGCAAGGCATTAGGCGCCAAGCCCCGCGCCATCTACAAACTGATTGTAGCGGAGAGTATTGCCATCACTACCCTATTTGGCTATATCGGGATGGTATGCGGCGTGGCGGCTACTGAATGGATGGATAAGGCTTATGGCAGCACCACCGTTACATTAGGTGATGAAAGTGCAACGATGTTCATCGATCCCACTGTTGATATGAGCATTGCCATCGGAGCTACCTTACTATTGATTATTGCCGGTATGCTGGCAGGACTTTTCCCAGCCAGGAAAGCGGCGAATGTAAGACCCATTGAAGCTTTGAACGCAAGATGATTGACCATTAACCGTTGACCATTGACCGTTAACATAAAAAGATAATGAGAATAGACAGAGATAATATTGAAGAGATACTGATTACCATCAGCAGGAACAAGACCAGGAGCTTGCTCACCGCCTTTGGTGTGTTCTGGGGTATCTTCATGCTGGTGTTCATGCTGGGTGGCGGTCATGGCATGAAGAAGATAATGATGAATGAGCTGTCAGGTGTGGCCAACAATTCAGGTTTCGTGATATCCAATCGCACCACAGTGCCCTACAAAGGTTTTCGCAAAGGGCGCGGATGGGACTTGGAAATGAAAGACTTGGAGGCCTTAAGGCAAATACCAGAGCTGGAAGTAATAGCCGCCAACAACTCACGTTGGGGCAAGACCATCATCTACGAGGAAAAGAAATATACAGACGGCACTCTGCGCGGCCTCACCCCTTCGTTCGAGATGATAGAAGACCAGCACATCAAATACGGGCGCTTTCTCAACGATGTAGATATCCGCGAGGAACGTAAGGTGTGCGTGATTGGCAAAGAAGTTTATCAAAGGCTTTTCGAAGACGGGGAGGATCCATGCGGACATTATGTGCAGGTGGATGGGGTATATTACAAGGTGATTGGTTTGTCAATGACCGACGGCAACTTCAATATCAACGGATCCCCACCAGAAAGCATTGCCATTCCCCTCAGCACCATGCAACGGTTGTACAATTATGGCAATAGGATAGAGCTGATTGCCTTCACCATGAAGCCTGGTGCACATGTGAAAGACGTAGAGCCAAAGATTCAGCAAATCATCAAAGAGAGGCATCTGATAGCCCCTGATGACAAGCAGGCTGTCCTTACCATCAACGCAGAGACGCTGTTCAAGATGATTGACGACCTGATGGGAGGTATCGAAGTACTGATATGGATGGTAGGTTTAGGTACCCTTTTTGCCGGAGCCATTGGTGTGAGCAACATCATGATGGTAACAGTAAAGGAGCGCACCACAGAGATAGGCATCCGCAGGGCCATCGGTGCACGACCTCGTGACATTCTGCAACAGATCATGTTGGAGAGTATAACCATTACCTGCGTGGCAGGCATGGCAGGCATCTGCTTCGGGGTAGGATTGCTCGACTTGCTGGAAAAAGCCACAGGGGAAACTGACTTACAAGTATCTTTCTGGTTGGCCATCGGTACCTGCTTCATCCTGCTGACACTGAGCATTCTGGCAGGCTTGGCACCGGCTTTCCGAGCCATGGCCATCAAGCCGATAGATGCTATTAGAGACGAATAATAAAAAAAATAGATATGAAAAAGATTTTGAAGTATGTGATAATGGCCCTCATCGCCATTGTATTTATCGGAACCTTTGTGTTCCTGTATCAGAAATCGTTGCCCAAAGTAACGGAGTATGAGATACTCACCCCAGAACGTACCTCTCTGGAGAAGACCACCATTGCTACTGGTAAGATAGAACCTCGCGACGAGATCCTGATTAAGCCGCAGATATCAGGCATCATTGCTGAGGTATATAAGGAAGCAGGTGAGATGGTAAATTCTGGAGAGGTAATCGCCAAAGTTAAGGTGATACCTGAATTAGGACAGCTCAATGCTGCAGAGAGTCGCTTGCGTCTGGCCGAAATGAACGCCAAGCAGGCAGAAAACGAGTTTAGCCGCAACGACCAACTGTATAAAGACAAGCTCATCAGTCGTGAGGAGTACGAGCGCGCTGAGGTAAGCGTGAAGCAATCGCGCGAGGAATTGCAAGCTGCCACCGACAACCTGCAGATTGTGAAAGAAGGCATCACCAAGAACAGTGCCTCCATCAGCTCTACCTTGATTCGCTCCACCATCGATGGCCTTATCCTCGATGTGCCTATAAAGGTTGGTAACTCTGTGATTATGAGCAACACGTTCAACGATGGAACCACCATTGCCAGTGTGGCCAACATGAACGACCTGATATTCCGCGGCAAGATTGACGAGACAGAAGTAGGCAAGGTATATGAGGGCATGCCTGTGAAACTCACCATCGGAGCCTTGCAAGATCTCACCTTCGACGCTACTTTGGAATATGTAGCCCCTAAAGCTACTGAAGAGAATGGCGCCAACCAGTTTGAGATCAAGGCAGCTGTGCAGGCTCCTAATGGAATAACGATTCGTTCAGGCTATTCTGCTAACGCTGAGATAGTGCTGGAGCGTGCCGAAAACGTATTGGCAGTGCCCGAGAGTGCCATTGAGTTCAGTGGCGACAGTACCTTTGTCTATCTGCTTACCCAAGCAGGCAAGCCACAGCAATTCAAGCGCCAGCCCGTGGAAGTGGGCATGAGCGACGGCATCAAGATTGTCGTGAAGAGTGGCATCACTGAGAACGACAAGGTAAGAGGATTGGAAATTAACGAAGACGAATAATACAATGAAAAAGACTATACTACTATCAGCCATCATAGCCCTGGGCATACAAGCTAACGCCCAGGAGAGCTGGACATTGCGCCAATGCATCGACTATGCTACGGCACACAATGTAAATATCCTGCAAGCAGAAATTTCAGTCAAACAGAGCGAGGTGGAAGCCAACACCGCCAAGTGGGCACGACTGCCGAACCTGAGTGCCAGTGGAAATCAAAGCTTTAACTGGGGACGTACGCAAACCGCCGTCAAGGATGCTGACACGGGTGACTATACCACCAAGTATGTAGATACCAGTAGTCGGGGCACCAACATGAGCCTCAGCGCCAGCATGCCTATCTTTACCGGTTTCGAGATACCCAGTCAGTACAACCTCTCGAAGCTGAACCTCAAGGCCTCGATGGCCGACTTGCAAAAGGCGAAGGAAGACCTCGCCATCAACATTGCATCAGCCTACCTTCAGGCTTTGTTCAACAAAGAGCTGCATCAAGTGGCACAAGGTCAGGTAGCTTTGAGTCAGGAGCAATACAACCGCATCGAGGCTTTAGAGAAAATAGGCAAGGCATCGGTGGCAGAACTGGCAGAGGCCAAAGCCCGTGTGGCGCAAGACGAGCTGAATGTGGTGCAGACGCTCAACAACTATCGTTTGTCTATCCTTGACCTCACACAGCTGATAGAGTTAGAGACCCCTGAAGGCTTTGAAGTGGCAGAGCCCGACGAGGCTTTCCAAGTCAATCCCCTCACCCCACCTGATGAGGTATATGCCAGTGCTATGCTTAGCAAGCCAGCCATCCAAGCGGCACAGGCACGACTGGAAGGCAGTGAGCAGAGCATCAAGATAGCGCAGAGTGCACTCTATCCCAGTATTAACCTCAATGGTAGCTTGGGCACCAGCTACTACTCTACCCTGAACCGCACCTTCAGTCAACAGTTGGGCGACAACTTCAGCCGTTATGTAGGCATCAGCCTCAGCATACCTATCTTCAACCGCTTTGCTACCCGCAACCGTGTGCGTACTGCCAAACTACAGCGTGATAACAATGCCTTGCAGTTGGAGAACACCAAGAAGACGCTCTATAAAGAGATTCAGCAAGCTTGGTACAATGCCACCGCTGCCGAGAGCAAGTATGCCAGCAGTGAAGCAGCTGCCGAAGCCAGTCAGGCATCGTTCGAGCTTACCAGCAAGAAGTACGAGAATGGCACCGCCACCGCTGTTGCCTACAACGAGGCGAAGCAGAACTTGCTGAAAGCCCAGAGCGACGAGTTGCAAGCCAAGTACGAGTATATCTTCCGCACAAAGATCCTTGACTTTTACAAAGGAATCGAGATTCAATAAAATAGCTGTTTCTTCTACTACGGGAGGACGGCCTTTCTACTACGGGAGGACCGAGTGCCTACTACGGGAGGAGCGGCCGTCTTCTACGGGCAGGACTAAAGCTTACTACGGGTAGAAGGAAAGCTTCCCACCACTGGCCGCAATAGCTGCCATCACCCGTCGCAGTATCTGCCATACCCCCATAGGAGATACTGCGATGACTCATAGGAAGCTTTGGAACGACCCGTAGCAGATACTGCGACAACCCGTAACAGATACCGGAATACATTACTAGCATTTTGGCCATCACTCTAGTAGTGTTTATTCCACTACTGCCTGCCAACATATATACTCATCAAGAAACATTGCCGAAAATGTGATTTTTCCTCAATTTTTATATCGGAAAATGTGATTTTTTGATTAAATTTGTTACCGAAAATGTGATTTCAATGTATGAAACTGCTTAAAAGAAAGATAGATAAGTATCTTTTGGATTGGAAAAGCAATCCAAAAAGAAAGCCGCTGATTGTAAAGGGTGCTCGCCAGATTGGCAAGACAGAATCCATCAGAGCATTCGGTGAAGCCAACTATGAGTCGGTCATCGAGATCAACTTTGTACTTCAGAAGAAGTTCAGAACCATCTTTAACGATGGGTATGAAGTGGAAACAATCATTAAAAACATCTCGCTATTGGAACCAACATGGCGTTTTATTCCGCACAAGACGCTACTCTTCTTCGATGAACTGCAGAAGTGTCCCGATTGTGCCACCTCGCTCAAGTCGTTCTGTCAAGACAAGCGTTATGATGTTATTTGCTCGGGGTCGATGATGGGCATCTATTATGAGGAAATAGAGAGCAACGCCGTGGGTTATAAAGATGACTTCGACATGTTTTCAATGGACTTCGAAGAGTTCCTGTGGGCCAAGGGCTATCAGCCAGAGCAGATAGAGGACCTATATCGCCACATGGCCGAACTGAAGCCGTTTTCACTGCTGGAGATGGACACGATAATGAATGTTTTCCGTGACTATATGAGTTTGGGTGGTATGCCCGAGGTCGTGAAGATGTATGTTGACAATGGTCATTTCGGAGGCACCTTAGAGCTTCAACGCCAATTGCTGAAAGATTACGAGGAGGACATCACGAAATATGCTAAGGAAACCGACAAAGCAAAGCTTCTGGCCGTCTATAACCATATCTCCACCTTCTTGGCAAAGGATAACAAGAAATATCAGGTTACCAAAATTGCAAAAGGAGCCAGAAACAGGGAGTATGTGGGTGCTGTTGATTGGCTGAAGGAGGCCGGTGTCATCAACGTATGTTATTGTCTGAACAATGTTGAGTTGCCATTGAAAGGCAATTACAACGCTGACTACTATAAGCTATACTATCACGATACGGGCCTGCTCATTGCTTCACTGGATGAAGAGGCACAGGAAGATTTGCGTGCTAACAAGAATTTCGGCACCTACAAAGGTGCAATCTATGAAAACGTTGTCGGCGAGATGCTTCGCAAATCGGGCTATGAACAACTCTATTTTTACAAGCGCGATAATCCTGCTCTCGAAATGGACTTCTTCGTACGCGATGCCAACTCACTGGTACCAGTTGAGGTAAAGGCCAAAGATAGTGCCACCGCTTCACTCAACAATCTCATCAAGTGGGATTCATATCCAGATGTGAAATATGGCATCAAGTTCGGTTATAAGAACATTGGTTGGAACGGGCAGTTCTATACCTTCCCATATTTCCTTGCTTTCTTGTTGAGACGCTTCCTGAAGGAACAACATCATAAAGATATAGTTCTATAGCAATAGTTTTCTTCCGCTTCTTCCGCTCTTTCTTCCGCCATGATAGCACATATCCTTTATACATTTTCTCGATTTAGCGGAAGAAGCGGAAGAAAAATTTTCTCTTTATTACATTGCAATTATACAAAGAACAGGCTATATTTGCAGCGGTGTTTAGATTATTCCATGAAGTAACATGTGTCGTCGCCATCTATACTGTTTAGCTTGCATAGTCATGATTATGCTTGTTGGTTGTAATGATTCTGAGGAACCACTACAGCAAGCGCACGACCTGTATGAGCAGAGCAAACAATACAAAAAAGAGAAAGATGTAGAGCGGCAAGTGACAACGTTGATGCAAGCCTATCAGCTGCTACCACAGATTGACGACCCAGCTCTTGCTTCACAAGTTTGTCAGGCATTAGGCAGTGCCTATATGTATCGCGACCTTTACGATGAATCTTTAGCTTATAGCAGGGAAGCAGTTAATTATGCCTTGCAAGAAGAACATCACGGCAAGCAACTTTCTTTGGCCTACTCACAATTAGGTAGGACATTTGCAGAATGTTATAAGGCAGATAGTGCACAAGTATATTTTGAGAAAGCACTGAATCTAGCACTTCTATTTAGAGATACTACTGAGATTGCTGCTGGTTATGGTCAGTTAGGAGTAGTTAGCCGTTTGAAAGATGACTATAATAATTCACTTGCTTATAAGCAGAAGCAGCTTGCAATTTATGTTCTGCACGGTGATACCATTTATTTTCCCCAAGCATATTACGGCATTGGATCTACATATTATTCCATGGGACAGTTGGATTCCGCTAAGGTTTGTTTTGAGAAAGCTTTGCATACAGGCAACATATATACCATACATGGAGCCTATAAAGCACTTTATTTGATATCCAAGAAGCAAGGTAAATTAGAGGATGCGATTCGATACAATGACAAGTTCAGAGACTATGCTGACTCCGTTAGCATTCATAATAGGACTGAAGCTGTAGCTGAAATACAAGCAAAGTATGACAATGAAAGACTTCAGAACGAGCAAAAGACATTGGAGTTACAACAATCGCGCACCCTTCTGCTTATGGCTTTCATATTAGTAGCAGCATTGATAATTATAATTGCATTCATATTCAAGCTCCATAGGAAAGATGTCGAGTTACAAGATGCTTTTGGCAAGTTATTGGAAGATGAACAAATTATATTCAATAGTCAAAAGAAATTAACAGAAGCTCAACAAACCATCAAGGAAATGCCTGACCAGATAACTGCTCGTAATGCTGCTCTTGAAATGCAGAATGTTTACATGCAGGATTTCTTCAATAGCCATTATCCCATATTAAAAGATATTGGTAATCCTCCTTACCATATGCCTAAACCACAACTGCTTTTCGAGGCCGTAGATGCCATGCAGTTGCGTTTCTATTCACGCCTGAAAGCGGCGTATCCAAATCTTTCAGAACGCGAGTTCATTATTTGCTGTCTTGTGCGTCTTGGTTATAAGACAGGAGTAATTGCCCATGTGATGCATGTGGAAAGCAATACTATGACCAAACTGAAGAATGATATTAAGCAAAAACTTTTAAGCAAAGAATCAGTTCGTTATGCAGATAAAACGAAGTTAGATAGCATACTAAAAGATTTCTGAATCTGCAGAAATCCATAACGCGTTTTGTTAAATGATGTTATTACTTACTGATTCACAACTATTTATATAATATTTGGCGCCCAAAACAATTCCATGTTTTGTTTTGTATTTAACAAATAAACCCTCTACCTTTGCATTTATTATATCTTAAATTTAAATACTATGCAAAGAAAAGATTTTATAAAAAAGGCATTTTGTCTTATGATTACACCAGTATTTAGCGTTATTGGAACTAAGGTAATAGCACGTCCTATGGATGATAATATTCCAACGAAGGGAGAATGGCCAGGAGGTGACTCGGTTAATTCATTCCTCCCATCTCATAGTGTTGTCGTGACATTATCGGGTAACGCCTTATATATTTCTGGCGCTGCTTGTGGTTCTCCTGTTGCAGTATCCATCAATGGTATTGGCTTTATCTATCATGATTTTTTTGCTGACTCAGATGCCAATAACATCATGATTGACCTTTCCTCAGCTCCATTAGGAGTTTATTCTCTCCACATCACCAATTTGCTTGGCGGTTATCTGGATGGATCATTTAATCTTTAACACAAAGTAGTATGAAAACAAAATTGTTTATTATGACAAGTATGATGCTTATGCTGGCAGCATGCAGTAACTCGAAGGACGACCCCATTGAAATACAAAGTGAGCCCATTTCAGCAAGTCTTGGCACAAGACTCAATGAGAATCCATATTACTGGTATAAAAATGGTCTTGGTGAAAGTGAGAAAGTGTATCTTTCTTATGTTGAGGACAGATCATTTGTTATGTTCTATGAGAAAGACAAAGAAAGTATATTTTCAAACCTTTCAAAAAATAAAATTGATTGCTCAGGCATTAAAGTCAGTGAATATGATGCTAATACTAATTGGTTAGAAACAGGAAAGGCTATTGATGAAGCAAATGATTGCTACTGGATGGAGGTAGATGCTAATCCGCAAGTGTTATTGGAGATTATTCCCGAGGCATTTTATATCGTCCCATTGGTGATGAATGGAACGAACAAACCATTTTATCTTACTAACAGTCTTTATGTGTCCTATTCTGGATCAATGTCTTCATTAGAAGAAATATTAAAAGACTATAATGTAGGTATATTGGGACGAATCGAACTCTTGAATACCTATGTACTGTGGTGTACAAAGGACTCTAAAGGGAATGCTTTAGAAATAGCAAATATGTTGCATGATATAGATGTTTTTTTATATACTGAGCCATGTTTTGCTACTTTTGAAAACGCAGGTGCCTAATTATCTCATAATAAAAACCACATAAAAATGATAGATATGAAAAACGAGAAGTATAGATTAATCATATTATTAATTGCAGCAATAACAATGTATTCTTGTCAAGATGACATTATGTAAGCTATTAACCATGTAAATAAGTCATTCTTTCGACATATAATTCAAAACAGGCAGGGCGTGATGCTCTGCCTGTTTTATTAAAGGCAGTAAGAAAAGGCCGGCAAATGTTTGCGGATAAAAGAAATTGTTGTATCTTCGCAGCAGAATTCATTTCAATGAACGATTAATGTAAAGGAGGAACTAATATTATGATTAAGAAGTATCAAAAAAAGAGCGAGTTAGAGGCTGCTTTCAAAAAGTCAGTAAACTTGAGGTTTGTCTGGGAGGATGCTGTCGCCAAGAACATCAGCAAGGAAGAGATGAACCGCAGGGGCATTAAGTCTGTCTATATGGTTGACTGATGGAACTTTCCGCTCATTCTATTAATTCCAAGGCTCCTTATAAAGTATCTCAATCAACAAATCTTTCATTTACATTTACCACTGACAATGGTAATGTATATGAAGTAGGTTTTTTGTTGGATGAAATGCTGTTGCCTGATGGCGTTTACCAGTTCTTCATCATGGAGAACAGTGGTAATCCTATGACAAAAGATGATAAGATCATGATGACCATTGTGGCTATTATGGAAGAGTTTTTCCTTAATAGGGATGTCGTGTTGGACTATATCTGTGACACCAGTGATAGCAAGCAATCTCTACGATTTAGGTTGTTCAGAAAATGGTTTGCTAATTATCATAATAATACTATTTTTACCTTTCGACCTCTTAGCATTGAATATGATTCTATTTCGTATTATGGTGCTGTGATTCTGCGTAAAGACCACCCTATGTATGATCAATTTATGATTGAGCTGGAAGCGTTTGAGCATGAACTGGCCGATAAACTACGATAAGGCTCAAATGCCCATATACCCAAGTATGACAGGATGGATTTTGGGAAATCATTATTGCCTATTTTCTTGAAGATAGCGAGAAAAAACAACCATCTGCTGTAGATTTACGAAGAAAAGAAGTAATTTTGTCTCCCAAAAAGGTAGATTGTGATAGTAGCACATAAGCAGTATGTTTGAAGTGATGATAACCCTTTTTGCCATTGCCGTAGTAGGTTATGCGGCCGGCAAAATGAATTATATGGGAGGAGAATTCGACCGGAAATTATCCAGTTTGGTAATCAACTGGACTTGTCCGGCATTGATTCTCTCGTCGGCCATGACAGGCGAGTTGCCTGACCGTCGCTACATCCTTCCACTATTGGTTATCAGCGCTTTCACCTATGTAGTGTTGACAGCTGCGGCATGGGGACTGTCGCGACTGCTGACAAAGCAGGTGGAGAATCGTGGCATAGTGGCGTTTGCACTGGTGTTTGGTAACGTAGGTTTCATGGGCTATCCTGTGGTAGATGCACTCTTCGGACACCAAGCCGTTTTTTATGCCGCTGTACTGAATGTGGTAAATACGTTTGCCGTCTTTACCATTGGCACGATGATGATTACGGGTGGCGATGGCCCTAATCGTAAGCATTTCAATAAGAAAGTGCTTTACAGCACGCCAATGCTCTCAGCCTATATCTCAATGCTGATTGTGGCCCTTGGCATAGACAATATCCCTGGCTATATCAGTCAACCACTCACAATGATTGGTAATATAACCGTGCCTGCTGCCCTGCTGATTATCGGTTCGTCGATGTCGCAACTGCCACTTCGTGCTTTGTTGGGTACTCCCGTTGTTTATGCTACCACCCTGCTTCGCCTGTGTTTGTTGCCTGTAGGTGTTCACTTCCTGTGCCTTGCCTTGGGTTTCGATCCTTACGTGACCTATATCAACACGGTGGTGATAGCGATGCCTGTGGCTACCTACGGCACCATCCTTTGCCTGAAATACAACCGTGATACAACACTGATAGCAGAGATGACGTTTATCACAACCCTGCTATCTATGCTGACCATACCACTGATGGTATTGTTATTGGGATAACTACCAATTCATCTTATCCTTATCTCTACTTTTATTATGATTCTTATTTGATCGTTACCCATTGACTTCCACCGTCAGCACTATCCACTACGGCATGAATAAACTTCACACCGCTCACACCGTCGGATATTGTTGGGAAATCGAAGCAAGAATAGTCTTTGCCGTGTTTCTTGGCATCCACAGCGTTGAGAAATTCCTTATGAATATTCGCAAAAGCTACGAATAGTCCCTCAGGATGTCCTGATGGGATGCGTGCGAAGGCACCGGCCTTCTCGTGTATGCCTGGTGTACCTCGGTGTATGAGACGCATGGCCTCACCCTTTGGAGTATAACGCACCACCTCGGGATCCTCCTGCATCCATTCCAGAGCACCTTGGTCACCATAAACGCGAACGACAAAACCATTGCAGTGACCTTCGGCAATCTGACTGCACCAATAGGCTCCATGGGCACCATTGTCGTATTCCACAATTATATTGGCATTCAGCTCTAAAGGCTGATTGTATTTATCACGAGTGGCAAGAAGCCGATGTATTTTAAGGCCGGTGAGGTAGGAAACATAGTTTTCGATATGTGTGCCCAGATCACCTACGCAGTTGGTAATGCCCGAGATGACGGGATCAGTGCGCCATACAGCCAGACTCATGTCATTCTTGCTATCAGGATCAAGTATGTCGAGCAGCCAGCCCTGTACATATTCAGCATTCACTGCTATGACCTTACCTATCTTGCCTTCAGCAATCATTTCCTTCATCACCTTACTCATGGTGTAGCCTGTATAACTATATCCTACGCCAAAGAGAAGGCCGGTTGACTTGACAATAGCCTCCAACTCCTCGGCTTGTGCCACGGTGAAGCATAAAGGTTTCTCGCAGAAGACGTTGATGCCCGCCTCCAAGAAACATTTGGCTATCTCATAGTGTGTGATGTTGGGCGTAACTATGACCACGAAGTCGATGCCATCCTCGCGGGCTGCCTCGGCTTTGGCCATTGACTTGTAGTCTGGGTAGACACGGTCGGGATCCAAATCATAGGTTTTGCCAGTTTCTTGGTTCAAAGTTTCACGGGTGCTGAAACATCCGGCAACCAAGGTTGAACGGGGGTCAAACTGAAGCGCTTTGCGGTGCACGTCACCTATGAAGGCTTTGTTATGACCGCCTACCATTCCGTAACGAATTTCTTTTGCCATAATCTTATCCTCTTATATTGTTAATTATTGGATATTGCTTTGTCAAACTTAACGGCTGATGGCTTGAAGTCAACACGCCGTACAAAGGCAGCAGCTTCGGTGGCTCCATCGATACGGTCCATGCCCGAATCCTCCCATTCCACAGACAGCGGGCCATCGTAGCCATAGGCATTGAGCACACGTATTATCTCTTCGAAATTCACGTCACCATGACCCAGAGAGCGGAAATTCCAACCACGGCGCAAATCACCGAAATCGATATGACTGCCCAGAATACCAGAGCGTCCGTCAAGGGTGACCGCAGCATCCTTCATGTGGACATGATATACGCGATCGATAAAGTCATTGAGGAAC
>JAFSPM010000047.1 GCA_017442855.1 Bacteroidaceae bacterium
TCAGCATGTCACTCACTGACACAACGCATCTAAGAGATCTCTTCGACATAACTATATTCAAAAATGACAAAGACCGAAGCGGTTCTGGTGAACCTAATTTATTTAATTTTTAACTCGTCCATTTTTAGTGGACACTAGTGTTTTTATATCTTGACAACCGTAAATGCAAATACATTAAGTTCTGATTGTGACCTCGACAGAAAAGGGATGTTACTTTTTCTGTTGAGGTCATATTTTGCCCCTTCTTTTTGATAAAAAAGACCATATTTTGCCAATACTTTTGGTTTTGGGGTGTATTTTGGATAATTTCTCATATTTTTTTGCCCCTACTTTTGGAAAATTTGGAACTATGAGATGTGGATTTAAAAAAGTTAAACATTCTGCACGTTTTTCGTGAAAAATGTGTAACTTCGCAGCAGAATTGAAACATGTAGCGAACAAAGAGAAACTCGTTGATATCCAGTGGGATAATACAATCGCACGAGAATTTCTCAAGTCGAGCAAAAAGCCGCGGTACAAGTCGAATCGCCATAGTGCTTATTATCAAGCATTTGCACTTTCACTTACTTTCGAAATACTTTCGAAAATTGGCCGTGTACCGATTAAAGCCGTAGAACGCCGATATTTTCGTTGATTTCTGTTGGTACGTGGGCAAATAAATCTAAAATGAGATTTTATTCCAAGATGTTTATTTAAGCACCTTCTTTTTCCCGTCTACAATGTAAATTCCCTTTGGTAATTTTGATTTTTGAATTTTGAATTTTGAATTAACCTCCCGTCCATTTAGGTCATAAAAAGATTGAGCATTCATCACAGAACAAGGTACATTATTGTTAATTCCATCAGTATCAATCCCCTTGCGATAATACAGACGGGCATTGTCGAAGCACGTCCAATCGTATGTTGTAGCCATTGTTTTTCGCATTCCTACACGTAGCTCACCCCCATCGGTTGACAGCTTTATCTCTACTGCATTCCGCTGATAGGCTCCCTTTACATTAAAGGCCACATTGGCACCGGTCACATTGTCGGGATAGGTGTATGGCGAATAGGTAAAGGGGGCTGACTCATCGAAAATGGACATAAAGGGAGTCTGCTGTGTCTCCCCATCGGCCTGAATATAGAGTTGGGCATTAAGTCCCTCTGTGCCGTTATTATGAGCCACCCATGCATTCTCGATGCTGCCATACCGGTAAAACCCGTCGATGGTAAAACGGTACTCGCCTTTAGGCATATTAGTGAGAATCTGGTATGCATCGTACGTCTGGTTATAGAACTCTGCCACCGTACCTGGAGCGGCAAGGAATGGCGTACCCGACCAGCCTTCCCTACCCTGCCCGAAAGATGCATTCTGCAACTGGTCGCTAATGTTAGTCCAATCATCATCAGTAGGTTCGGGCTTCTGCTCGGGAGTGACGTTTATAACGGGGATGCGTAGGATGCTGAGGGAGTAAGCAGGCGCTGTATATGAAAGGACTCCCTCTGGCTCCCCCTTTATGGGGAGAAAAGATGTGACGGGCTTCACTTTGGTTAAATCCGTCATGGAGTTCTCGTCTGCACCGCTGGCGCTGGTAAGTAATTGCTGCTCTATCTGACCCGTATATTGAAAATCCTTGAAACGGAGTATCGCATCCTGAGCTTGTCCCAGGTTGATAAACTTTACAATGAGTGTGTCCTCTGCCTGATTCAAGGCAGCACATGCATAAAGCTTACGTGAAGCAGGCAATGTGATGTGGTGATAGAGCGTATTGTCCACATAACAATAAACATCACCGCCTTCCTTTACAATGCGTAAGTGGTAGGTCTGTCCTTGTTGAAGCGAACCTGCAAGGGTTGTCAGGGTACGCTTGGAACCGCCTACACATTGCTCTATGGCATGTTGCGAGTTATTCCACCCGCCAAGATTCCACCAAATGTAGTTGTTGGGGTCGTCATAGCAGAAAGCAACCAGGAAGCCTTCGTTGCCCGAGTTTTTGGTGGCATCCAGTTCAAGGTTATAATTCTCTCCACATGGAATGGGGCACACATTGCATTGACCTTGCATAGTGGTGCTTGTCTGGTTAAGCGCGTCACCGTTGATGTTCCATGAGCCACCTGTTGCCGTCCAATGATGCTGATATTCCTCAGCATCGCTGAAGTCGGTAGCATAAAGAATCTGCCCCTGTGCATCTGTGACCTTAATATTATCGTATGTAACGGCTGTGGACCAAGAACTAAGGGCGATGGCGTTATTGGAGAAATTGAAAGAGTTGTCGTTCTCCTCCCATGTGATATTCTGATAGCCTACGTTGGAGGCCATCATCTGCTGTACCCAATAAGACGGGGTGCCAAAGGCTGCAGAGGCATTGAAACGAATCATATCGGGCATCCATGGTGAAGGATGACTCTCGTGGCAGAAGATGGGAGCATAGGAAGCCATGACACACACATCGGAGTTTCGCTCCATGCCTGCCATATAAACGGCTTCGGCAAGGGCTGCATTCAGATTGCCCAAAGTGCCAAATTCGCTGGTAACGGCATACTCACCCGCATAAATGCGATAGCTGTCGCGGTTATAATGATCATATTTGTTATACTGCTGACCGAACCAAGTGGTGCTGCGGTAGTAGTGCTCATCCACTGCATCCACAGGATTTCCGTTGCGCCAGGCGGGATCATCCGTTCCCCACGACTCTACGTTGCCTATCAGAATCATATCAGGGTTCTTGGCCTTAATGGCATCATAGAACTGTTTATAGCGCTCTGCGTAGTGGTCGCTCTGATCGTTATTATTATTAAAGGAATAATTATAGTTCTCGTTACCTATCTCTATGAGCCGCAGGCCAAAAGGCTCCGGGTGTCCGTTGGCAGCTCGCATAGATCCGTAAGGTGTGCTGATGTCTCCATTGCAATACTCTATCAGATCCAGTGTCTCCTGAATATAGTCACCCAGATTCTGATAGTCTTGCATCCATCCGTGCCCAAGGCCGATGTTGCTGACAAAAAGCGGTTCGGCACCTAAGTCTTCTGTCAGTTGCAGCAACTCATGCAATCCCAGACCGTCGCTCACCCGATAGCCCCAGTTCACATTCCAGTGTCCGGGTCGTTCCTCAATAGGGCCAATGGTTTTCTTCCACTCAAAACGGTTGGTCTGGCCATCACGCCATGTACCTTCAATGTAGCAACCACCGGGAAAGCGGACAAAGGTGGGATGAAGTTCAGAGAGCATTTCGGCCAAGTCCCGCCTACAGCCGTTAGGACGGTCTTTATAAGTGGGAGGCATCAGGGACACCACATCCAGATAGAGAACCATGTGTTGTAAAGCTCTGAGTGCAAACCAGCCTTTGGTATTCGAAGAAGTTGCTTTCAACTGCAAGGTATATTTCTGCCATTCATCTGTAAGATTCACACTGAATTCCGTCCGACCATAGTTGTTTTGCTTGTCATCTTGCAGTTCAGCAACCATCCTACCATCGAACGTGCCATCTGTCTTTGCCCAGAATGTAAGCGTATAGGTCTCACCCTCCACGATATTCATACCCCAGAAGCCCTCGTTGCGAACACCTGCGTAGTTTTCGTTTATTGTCAGTTTCAAGGCATGAGCTTGGGCATTGTTAAGAAGATTGGTACTGACCATGTTCAGACCCGTATCGCCCAGTTTCTGCCATCCATCGGGAGCCGTTGCATTATCCTCGAAGGAGCGGTTCCGAATCAACTCAGCATAAAGACCACCATCACCTCCATGGTTAATCTCCTCATAGAAAATACCATACTGAAGCGGACTTAGCAGCGGGCCTCGCTGGGAAGTAGAAAAATCGAAAGACAACTGTGCCTTGCCTGTAAAAGCACATAGAATACAACACAGGCTAAAAAAATAAATTTTGGCTTGCATAAAATGTTATGGTATTAAGATTTATAATGAGTCTCTCAACTCTATTCTCTAATCTCTAATCCCTAATCTCTAAACTCTAAACTAAATCACTCCATATCCCCCTCTATAATCAGACGGGTTACCTCTGATACAGCATTAGAACGGACGGTAACAGTTTTCTGGAAATGTCCAGGGAACTTATCGGTACCATTGTAAGTAACGTCAATTACGCCCTGCTCGCCTGGCTTGATGGGTTCCTTCGTGAAAGTGGGAACCGTACAGCCGCAACTGGCAAAAGCCTGATGGATAACCAGAGGAGCCGTTCCCGTATTGGTGAATTTAAAGCTGCACTTAACAATGGGGTCGTTCTTGCTGAACTTACCAAAGTTATGACGCAAGGTATCAAACTTAATCTCGGCATAGTTCTCTGCCTTGGTTGCACCAGTTACCTTCACCTCGCTGGTACTTACTTTCTGCTTCTGTGTCTGGGCCTGGGCAACTGATACTGACAGCATGCAAAAGGCCATTATCAAGAGTTTTTTCATCGTTCTTTATCAATAAATTTTCTGCAAATATAGCTTATTTTCTGTAAATAGAGCCCACAAAAACAAGAAAAGTAATAATCTTACCTTATTATTTAAGATATTTTTATACTTTTGCACGCTAACAAGTTGGCTCACAAAGTTGGAAAAGATAATTCTTGGCATAGACCCCGGCACCAATATCATGGGATATGGTGTACTGAAAATAATTGACCGCAAGGCCGAAATGCTGGCCCTGGGTGTTATAGACTTGCGTAAGTTTGCCGACCATTACCTGAAGTTGGGACACATCTTCGAGCGTGTAAGCGGCATCATAGCCTCATACTTACCTGATGAGATGGCCATCGAGGCCCCGTTCTTCGGAAAAAATGTGCAGAGTATGCTTAAACTGGGACGAGCTCAGGGAACGGCAATGGCAGCAGCTATCAGCAAACAGGTTCCCATTACGGAATACGCCCCTACAAAAATCAAAATGGCCATTACGGGCAATGGTAATGCCAGTAAGGAACAGGTTGCCGACATGCTACGCCGTATGCTGAAGATAGAACCAGAGGAAATGGGAAAATTTCTTGACGCCACAGATGCCCTGGGTGCTGCCTACTGCCACTATCTGCAGATGAGCCGTCCGCAAACAGACAAGAAATACCGTTCCTGGAAAGACTTTGTAGCCAAGAACAAAGATAAAGTCTCATAATGATAAGAATCCACAATGGCATAACACGCCACCCCGAATGGCGTATGGCAAAACCCATAAACGTAGAGATTCGGCAAGGCGAGCAGATAGCCATTGCTGGTGACAATGCTGCAGGAAAGAGTCGACTGATTGAAGTACTGACGGGTCATTTCCCCTTGCTGATGAACGAGGTGAAATATGACTTCTCCCCCAGCCCATTGAAGATGGTGAGCGAAAACCTGAAGTATATCACCTTCCGTGATTCATACGGCGACACAGACGGCACCTATTACTATCAACAGCGATGGAATCAGCATGACATTGACGAGAACACCCCTACTGCCGGACAACTCTTAGAAGAAGCTTTCCAGCAGGCTGACGAATCTATAGGTCGCGGCCTCTCAGAAGAGGAACGGGATGCGGCTCAGAAGCAACGTACAGCCTTCCGAAATAAATTGACGGAAATATTCCACTTGAATGAGTTGATGGATAAGTACATCATTTCCCTCAGCAGTGGAGAATTAAGGAAATTCCAACTAACCAAAACATTGGGTACAGGTCCGCGTGTCCTCATCATGGACAACCCCTTTATAGGACTGGATGCCCAGACACGCGACCAACTCCGCGATCTTTTGGAACAGCTGACTCAGGAAACGCACCTGCTCATCATTCTGGTGCAAAGCAAGGTGGACAACATACCCGATTTCATAACGCATGTGATTCCAATAGAAGGTCTTCACATCCTGCCTAAGATAACACGCAAGGAGTATCAGCAGCAGCTTCAGAAAAGGGTGTTGAGATCACTCCCTAAAGAAAAGAAGGAATGGATTTTCTCTCTTCCACAGAAAGACCTGACCCAAGAGTCTTTCTATCCCGAAGAAGGAACAGAAATCCTGAAGTTCAACAATGTTACCATCCGCTATGGTTCACGCACCATTCTGAAAGACCTGAACTGGACAGTCAACGAAGGCGAGAAGTGGGCTTTGAGCGGTGAGAACGGAGCAGGCAAAAGTACCCTCCTGAGTCTGGTATGTGCAGATAATCCACAGGCATACGCCTGCGACATCGAACTTTTCGGACACAAAAGAGGAACGGGCGAGAGTATTTGGGAAATAAAACGCCACATAGGATATGTGAGTCCTGAGATGCACCGCGCTTATCTCAAAGACCTTCCCGCCATCGACATCGTGGCAAGCGGACTTACGGATTCCGTAGGTCTGTACACTCGCCCAAAACCAGAGCAGAAAGAAATTTGTCTCAGTTGGATGAACATATTTGGGATAAAAGAACTGGCTGACCGCACCTTCCTGAAACTGAGCAGTGGAGAACAGCGCCTGTGTCTGTTGGCCAGAGCCTTCGTTAAAGACCCCGAGTTGTTGATACTAGACGAACCATTGCATGGACTCGACCTTCAGCATCGTGCCCTTGTAAAGGAGATTATCGACACCTTCTGCAGTCGCAAACACAAAACAATGGTAATGGTGACGCATTACAAGGAAGAATTCCCGCAATGCATCACCAATAGTATATACCTTAATAAAAAGTGATCCTATCAGATCTTAATTCATCGTCAAGTGTCTATTGCAATGGAGTTAACGGATAAACGATGTTAACGATAAAGATATTGGCGGCGAGGATGATGAGATTCATCAGCAGACCAATGCGCATGAAATCACTGAAGCGGTAGCCACCAGGGCCATAGACCAACATGTGCGTGGGCGAACCGATAGGTGTAGCAAAACTGCTGCTGACGCTGATCATAAGAGCAATCAGGAAGGGGAAAGGATCATAGCCCATCTTCTCGGCTGCTTCGTACATGATGGGGAAAAACATGGCACCCGCTGCCGTGTTAGAGATAAACTCGGTGATGAAGGTGCCGACGAAGCAAATAGCCGTCATCACCACGAGCGGGTTGGTGCCGCAAACATCCAGGATACCATTGGCCATCCACTCGGCGATGCCAGTTTTCTGAATGGCAAGGCCAAGCACGGCACTTCCGGCGAAGACCATGAGAATCTCCCAGTTGATAGCTTTCATAGCCTGCTCCATATTACAGCAGCGACAAATGAGCATGGCTGCAGCGGCCAGGAAGGCACACTGTAACAACGGCATGACACCGAATGCCGACAGTGCCACCATAGCTATCATGATAATAGTGGAGATGAGTGTGCCGGGCCCGATGTTGGGCACGTCATCTGAGTCAAAGAAGTGAAGGTCGTTTTTCAGGGATGAGGTATCAATGTTGAAGTGACCCGGACATATTAATAGCAACGTGTCGCCAGCCTGTAATATAACCTCGCGTGGTGATTCGTTAATGCGCTTGCCACGACGGGCGACAGCGGCAACATGTAGATTATTGTCTTTCTCAAATGAACTGTTGGCAATACTAGTGCCTATGAGTTTGCTGCCAAAGGTAACGTATGCCGTGCGTATCTGGCTGTCGTCATTTACCTCGCTCATGGAGAAGACATGATGATCTGCGGCAACCAGCTGATGGCTCACAGCCATTTCGTAGATCTCAACTATTTGTCCTGCATAAACCAGATGGTCACCTCCCATAATGGGTTCATCCTCGGTAAAGGGCGACGGGATATCATCGAAATGGTACATCTTTATAAGGCTACCACCCTTGATATGGAAGAGACCGGCCTCGCCCACTGTCTGGCCGATGAAAGGATTATCCGACGGAACACGCAACTCCACAGTGTACTCCGACGTGGCCTCAAATGCAGATTCCGGTGCCTCACGGTCTGGAAGCAGACGACGCATGGCAATGACAGAAAGCACCCCGATAAACAGGCAGAACAATCCCGGAATAGTAGTGGCCAACACATTCATGGTTACTCCAGTATTCTCCTCGTAGAGACCACTGATAATCAGGTTCGGTGGCGTACCGATAAGGGTGCATACGCCACCCATCCCCGAAGCGTAACTGAGGGGAATAAGCAGTTTAGAGGGTGAGATGCCGAGTTTCTTAGCCCACATCTTGACGATTTTCACGAAGATGGCCACAACGGTGGTGTTGCTGAGAAATGAACTAAGAAAGGCAACGGGCAACATCAGTCTGGTGACAGCCTTTGCGTAGCTGTCAGGTTGCCCCAACAGATACCTCACCATATAATGCAACACGCCTGTATGCATCAGTCCTGCAACCACCACAAACAGCACACCTACGGTGACTACCGAGGTACCACTGAATCCTGAGAAAGCCTCCTTGGCATCAAGCACTCCCGTTACGTAGAGCACACCGATAGCTCCGAGGAACACGATATCGGAACGCCACTTGGTAAACAGCAGAATACTGAACATGCCCAGCACCGTAATGATAGTGATCCAGGCATCAATGCCAAATCCCAAGAACATAAATGATTCCATACCTTATTTATCCTGTTAGAGTCTGTTTTGAAGATTATTAAATATTATTAGCTTTGTTTCATATAGCATATTAAAAATACCAATACTAAGACAGCGATTAGCAATATCAGAGCCACGATGAGATACAAGGCGGCTATGGCTAATCGCCAGATGGTGCTCCAGTAGCCGTAGCCCGATAGCTGTTTAATGGGAAAGAGCACTAACAACAGGGTAAGTATCCCGTAGATGACTTCTGCATTCGTGCTAAAGCACAGTAGCGAGGGGATAAGGCTATAGATGATAAGCATATTGCTGATATAGACCATCGCCACAAAGCACTCCGAAAGGCGTAGATCAGGTATGGCAGGACAATGACGGAATAGCAGCCAGAGCGGATAGCAGAAGAGCAGCAGGCTAACGAGTAACACTCCTGAATAGTGATCTTCCATCCATTTGCTGAAAGTTTCCAGTATGCCTTCAAACTGTTTGTCTGCTTGATGTAACCTTCTCTCTTTGTCGAGTTCCTCTTCTGTCATTTTTGGTGATTTCTTTTCTTGAACATCATCCTCTTTGTTATCTGCAGTGGCCCTAATAATGACTTCAGAAATATCCTTCTCTTGTTGTTCCAAGCGGTTTATGCCCTTGATGTTTAGGCCCGTATCTATCAGCAGCGACAATGCGAAGAGCAGGAAGTACATCTTGAAGGGTGGAAAATAGGCCATATGCATGCCCCTGAGGTAGTCGCGAATCATGTAGCCGGGTCGCAACAGGAGGTCGCGGATGCCGCGGAGCATACTCCTATTGCCTAAACCCCAGACATCAAGAAACAACATGAATGCATTCTTGAGGGAATAGCGGCTTATCTTAGCCGACTGTCCGTAACGTGGACAGTAGTTGCCCTGGTAGTGCGTACCGCAAGTAGCGCACTCGCGCTGTTCCTCAGAGAGTGGCGCCACTTGGTAGGGCTGTAGTTGCCACTCCTTAAAATGCCTGTATATGTCTCCTAGTCTTCCCATTAATTATTGTTGCACTTGATCATTGATATGCAGATTTTCAATAAAGGTCTTGGACATCCGATTGCTACGCCTCTCATACTTAGGTGATAATAAAATGTACAGCGTAATGGCTATAACAGCGAATATGCCCATCAAACCGCTATTAGGCAATGTGTTACCAATAATATAAGCAATGAAGAGAGCACCCAGTACAAGACGGAAGATGGCACAGGCCCAAATCTTTACACGTACCATATTACCTCCTTCGTACCACAACTTATTGACATTGTCGCTATTGCCGCCTCTACGCATCAGCGCCCATAGGAAAGGGCCGCAGAGGGACAATGCTATAACTGCAGTAACGATACCAGACCAAGGTTCAGGCAGCAACTTGTAAATCGGTGGCGCGCCGTAATAGTACATAAGGGCGATAATGGCCACACAGAGCACACTGTTGATAAGTATGATCATGACAAACCGCTTGAATTCGGTACGCCAAAGCAGGTGCATCTCGTCAGTTTCTTGCTCTTCTTCGTTTTCGGCGGCGTGGCTCTCCAACTTGGCTATCCACTTGGCAGGTACCACACGCTCCAATGTATTGTATGCCGGTTCTGCCAAACGAATTAGGTAAGGCGTGGTAAACGTGGTAAAGACAGACACCGCCACAACGATGGGATAGAGGAAATCGCTGGTAACGTGCAACGATGTGCCCAAGGTGGCAAGGATGAAGGCAAACTCACCAATCTGTGTCAACGAGAACGAACACTGCATGGCAGTCTTCATCGTCTGTCCGGAGATAAGGAAAGCGCCTGTGCTCAGTATGGCCTGTCCCAACATGATAACGACGATGATGCAGAGAATAGGCACTATATACTCCACTATGAGAGACACATCAACCATCATACCTACGGACACGAAGAAGATAGCACCAAAAAGATTCTTCACAGGTGAAACCAAGTGCTCAATCTGTTTGGCCTCAACCGTCTCAGACAGGATACTACCCATAACGAAGGCTCCGAACGCAGCGGAGAAACCTACGGCAGAGGCAAACACCACCATGCCGAAACAGAATGCAAGGGCTGTAATGAGCAACGTCTCTTCGTTCATCAATGGTTTTGCCTTCTTTAAGAAGAGGGGAATGAGATAAATGCCCACAGAGAACCAGAGGACAAGGAAGAAGCCTAACTTCAGGATGGACATCAGCATCTGAGTGCCCTCAAACTCCTTGCTGACAGCCAGCGTAGAGAGCATCACCATTAGAACGATGGCCAGGATATCCTCGATAATCAGCACGCTGAGTACCAAGCCGGCGAAACGCTCGTTGCGCAGCCCCATGTCGTCAAAGGACTTAAAGATAATGGTGGTAGATGACATAGCCAGCATACCGCCCAGGTAGATGCAGTCCATATTGCTCCATCCGAACAGATGACCTGCAAGCGAGCCTAGGTACATCATACCAAGGATAATGGCAATAGCAGCAATTATGGGTGCTGCACCCATATTCAGGATTTTCTTGAATGAAAACTCCAGACCCAGGGCAAACAACAGGAAGATAACACCTATCTCACTCCATAAGTGTACACCATGCCCATCGCTCACACTAGGCATATAGGGCATGTTGGGTGATGCAAGGAATCCCGCTACGATATAACCCAGAACAATGGGCTGTTTAAGTTTCTTGAAAAGCAATGTCATAAGACCTGCGCAAATCAATATTAAAGCAAGGTCGGCAATTAAGGGTTCAAGTTGAGACATATTATATCTATTTTTAGGAGTTATCGCCCCCGTTTTCACGGCAAAGTTACGATTAAGTGAGAGATTTTCCAAATATAACACAAAAAAACTGCTACCTTATTTATATTTAAGATAGCAGTCTTTTAGGTTAGAGGTTAGAGGTTAGCGAAGCCAAAGGCCAACAGCCAACAGCCAAGGCTGCGATTAAGCGAGAGCAAAATGATGCTTGCATCAATTATGCTGAGTGTGAGCAGGCTCGACTGAAGGTCAAAGTTCTTAAACGTTTAAGGTTAAGGTTAACGTTAAGGTTGATTACCTCATGCAGCTAGTGGTACCCAGCGCGGTAATGATAGAGGCAATAATGCTTGCCACAAGGTGAAGTATAGTCTTCCAAGTCTCTTTATTTTTCATAGAAAAACAATGTTAAAATGTTAAAATGTTTAATGGTTAAAATGTTTAGTTACGGTTTACTGTTTACCGTTTACGGTTAATCGAATAATTTTCAATTTTCAATTGTCAATTGTCAATTTGAAGAGTTGGGCCCGAAGGCCCGTACTCTTCACTAGTCTTCATCCGCTCCTGGCTCGTCGTCACCGCCACCGTTGTCGTCACCTCCGTTGTCACCGCCGCCCTCGTTAGGGTTAGGGTTAACGTTATCGTTGGTTCCGCCATCCTCGTTCCCGTTAACGTTATCGTTCCCGTTTTCAGGGTCCTCAACGATACCCTCGTCTGCACTGGTTACGCGCTTCACTTCCTTACCTGTACGGTCGTAGCAGGTAATCTGGATGGCAGTGTCTGCCAACTCATCCTTCAGGTCGGTCGTAGGCGTGAAGATGATGCGGCGACTGCGGATAAGGCCAGCCTTCACCTCGTTCACGTTGGCTACACTCTTGGCGCGGAGACCGAATCGCATGCTGCCCAGTCCGGGGATGGCTACGCTGTGACCCTCAGTTGCCCATGCTTTGATTACCTCGCCTGCTGCATCCCAAGCGGCCTGCATTACGCCCTTGCTGATTCCGCTGCGCAGGGCAGCTTCCTTAATCACTTTCTCCTGATTCAGAGTGGTGTACAACTCTGGCGCCATGATGTAGCGGTAGGTGTCGGCGTACTTGCCAATCTTCTGGAGTTTCTCATTTGCTTTTACTTTCAACATAATTGTTTAGATTTAA
>JAFSPM010000009.1 GCA_017442855.1 Bacteroidaceae bacterium
ATGGATTCATTTGGAGCCAGTTGCAAATGATAAAGTACTGGATACAAGTGGAGCCGGGGACTGGACGGCTGCAGCCTTAATAAACGAATTGTTCAAAAATAAGGCTTCAAGGAAGATAGAGAGCTTCTCGAGGTCAGAGATAGAAGTGGCCTTAAATAAGGCTCAGGCGATTGGGGCAAAAAGTTGCTCATATGAAGGTGCTCGCGGCATGATGCAGGGATAAATAATAAATTTTGAAAGATATACTATGGTAGAACTGACAAAAGTACAGATTAGAAAGTACATGGAAGAGGTGGTGGAGGTAATGAGGAACTCCATAGCAGAAGTGAGGGTTGACGGTAAGCCAACGCCTAAGGTTGGCGCTTTGATTGTGAAACCTGATGGGACCACCGAAACTGCCTATAGAGGCGAACTGCGCGAAGGAGACCACGCAGAATATACGCTTATAGAACGCAAATGTAGAGACCAGAATCTCACGGGTGCAGTTCTATTTGCCACTCTTGAACCATGTGCTCCGGGAGCCAGAAAGTCTCCTAAGCTTTCATGTGCTGAACGCATAACCAATGCGCGTATTGCTAAGGTCTTCTATGGGATTGAAGATCCTGACCCAACGGTGAGTGGCAAAGGTTGTGCTCATCTAAAAGCAAATGGCGTAGAAGTCGCTTTATTTGACCGGGATCTGCAAGATGTAATCAGGGAGTGTAACACCGAATTCCTTAATGCGGCAAATGAAAGGAGTCTGCTAGCTAAAGAAGAGCCTAAAGAATTGAATATTGCGGCAGGCTCATTGGATGCCCCGGTAAAGAATTGCACCCTTGAAATGCTTGATGCAGAACTCGTTCAAGATTTCTTGGATAAGGCAGGGTGGAATGTGAAGTTCGGTGAAAAGGACGGTCTAGAATTGCTGACCCAGTTTGGGATTTTAGTATCTACAGAGAATGGATATGTTCCGTCTGGCACTGGATTATTGCTTTTCGGAAAGCATCCTGAGGCATCGTTCCCTAATGCGGTAATCAAAGCAACATTCCTTAACGATGATGGTTCTGAGGGTGATATTGTTAACATTGCAGGACCGTTGGTGAAACAGCCAGACAATGCGTATAACTGGTATGAACAGAAAATTGGTAAGCAGATTGACCGGTCGCATCCGGAAAGGCAACCCATTTATGATTATCCGTTGAAGGTAATTAGGGAAGTTCTTATTAATGCAATCATACATCGCCAATATGAAATTGCGGGTGCTCCTATCTATCTCACAATCAGCAATAGTGAGATTGTTGTGAAATCTCCTGGATACCCTGTAGAGCCTATAACCCTAGAGCAGATAAACAACTTCTCAGCACCCACAGTAAGCCGTAACGCCAGAATGATGTTCGTATTTGGCGTTTTGAATTTGTCTGAGCAAAGAGGCTTGGGCTTCAAGACCGTGCGTGATTTGCCTGAGGTCTATAATTTCCCCTTGCCTGTAGCACAATGGGATGCTCCGTATCTTTCTCTTGTATTGTCTCGTAAGCCGGAGGGTATCAAAGAAGAAGGATTGACGGAAAAAGAAAGGAAAGCATTTGACTACATTCGTTTAAACGGAGATACGCCTAGAAAGAAAATTGAGGAGTATCTGAAGTTGGAGAAAAAGACGGCAGAACGTTTACTGAATTCTCTTATTGAGAAGCAGAAGATAGTTCGTAAAGGTGTAGGTAGCAATACTGTTTATTCCGCTAGCGAGGACAGCCGGGAAGAATGATGAGCTCTATCGAGACACTTCTTGCGACATTGTGTCGCGACAACCGAATTCTGGTGAGATTTTGATGTTTCTCGCGACATTTCTCGCGACATTGTGTCGCGATGAATGTCTCTAGCCATACTCCAGGCTCGCTCTAAGCTGCTTCTATGCATACTCTAGGCTTACTCGGTGAGTATGGGTAGAGCGAGAATAAAGCGAGATAAATATGACCCAAGACGAACGCTGGCTTGAGAAATACAATGAGGTGAAAACCTTCATTGAAACAAACAAGCGTAACCCATCTAAGCATCGCATAGAAGAACACCTGATGCTCAACTTCATCAAGCATAACAGGAAGCTCATGAATGCCGGTGCTA
Organism: Bacteroidaceae bacterium; assembly: GCA_017442855.1. GTDB lineage: Bacteria > Bacteroidota > Bacteroidia > Bacteroidales > Bacteroidaceae > Bacteroides. The sequence continues at coordinate 2,098 of JAFSPM010000009.1, forward strand.
TGAAGCCGGAGAGAATAGAGGCTTTCAATGAGCTGCTGGAAACTATAGAAGAGTATAAGCGTAAGAACCAGTACGAGTAGCCCTTCGACAAGCTCACCAACCGCTAATCGGCAAAACTAATAAGAATTAAAAACGAATAACAAGATATGATTTGGACGTATGTAATTATTGCTGCTATCCTGTTGATTGCAGAGCTGATGTACTTTAAGATAGCAGACCATTTCAACATCATTGACAAACCGAACGAGCGGTCGAGCCACAGTACGATTGTGCTGCGCGGAGGCGGTATCATCTTTAGCCTGTCCATGATTGTGTGGGCGGTGATGATGGTGGTGCAGGGGAATGACATTGTGCCGTACTTGCCTTTCCTGTGCGGCCTGGTGATGATTTGCGGCATCAGTTTCTGGGATGACATTCACTCGTTGCCGGATAGCGTGCGCATGGTGGTGCAGATTGTATCCACGCTGCTGATGTTCTGGTCTATAGGCCTGTGTGCGGCATTCGACAACTGGGTATGGATGGTGGTGGTTGCAGCCGTGGCGTTGTTCTTCTGCGTGGGGGCTACGAACATCATCAACTTTATGGATGGCATCAATGGCATTACGGCTGCGTATGCGTTTGCCATGCTGCTGCCCATGTTACTCTTGGATTCAAGTTCTAAGTTCCAAGTTTCAGGTTTCATTGAGTCGTCGTACCTGGTGGTGGCTATCATTGGGGTGCTGGTGTTTAGCATCTTCAACTTCAGGCCCAAGGGTAAGGCGAAGTGCTTTGCAGGGGATGTGGAGAGCGTGGGTATTATTAAAGAAATAGGATATGGTTATTGATAAAGATTTTTTGGAACAACTTTTTCTGCAAGCTGCGGAGAATCCTCGAAAGAGGATGAACTTTGACATGCGTACATCGACGGAAGATGGGAGCCAGCGTATGCTGAATGCTATTCTTCCTGGCTCGGTGGTGGCTATTCATCGGCATCCCAGAAGTAATGAGAATATGATTCTGCTAACTGGGAAGCTGGACGTGGTGCTGTATGAGGAGGTGGCGGACTGTGGGGATGTGCCTCGTAAAGAGAGAATGAAGGAAGTGGAGCGATATCACTTGTGTGTGGCTGAGGGGAAGTATGGCTGCCAGGTGCAGAAAGGGGTGTGGCATACGGTAGAGGTAATTGAACCGTCGGTGATATACGAGGCTAAGGATGGTAAGTATGGCGAAGATGGAAGTGAGGGGGTGTGAATGCAATAATTGAGAATGGAGAATGGAGAATTGAAAAATAATTACTAATTTTGCAGGTTGAATGTTGAATTAATAAGTGTAAGATAAAAATATGAAGAAAAGATGGATGATGTTGGTGGGGGCGATGGTGCTGACATTGGTGTTGCCAATGGTGATGATGGCACAGTCGCGGGCTACCATAATGTTAATGGCTCAGGATGAGCTGCAGAGACGTGGACTGACATTGCCGGAGGTGCGTGCTCGTCTGATAGAGAACGGTATAGATGTGGATAACATCCCTCCGTCGGAGTATCCTAACTATGAGGGTAGGGTGATGGAAATCCTGAACCAGATGCAGGCTGAGAAGGCGGCTGCACAGACAAATCCTGCGGCTGCGGCTACGGGTGGCGTGGCTGTGGTGACAACTGCAGGGGATACACCTCAGACAACGACTGGCGAGGCGGCTGCAGAGGCTGCGCTTGAGGATGCACTGGTGGTAAATGACGTATCGCCAACAGCAGGTGATGACATTTATGGCCATTCGTTGTTTACGGGTACATCAATGGATGTGTTCCGTACTACGGATGGTGCCCAGGCGCCTGATACGTATGTGTTGGGGGATGGTGATGAGGTGCATATCTCTATCTTTGGCTCTTCGCAGACGGAGATTCATCAGCGTATCGATGCTGATGGCTCTATACAGCCGGCCGGGGCATCGAAGATTTTCCTGAAAGGATTGACAATGGCACAGGCTCGTGCCGCTATTCGTACGCGTCTGGCTGCCCACTACTCGTTCCGTGAAGATCAGATTGCGGTGACCATCACGACGGCTCGTACGGTAATGGTGAGCATCTACGGTGAGGTAGGTGTGCAAGGTGGCTTTACCTTGTCGGCCCTGAACTCTGCGTTTAACGCTTTGGCTGCTGCAGGTGGCCCGACGGCCATTGGTTCGGTACGTAACGTACAGATGAGTCGTGGGGGCAAGAACAGTCGCCTGGACTTGTATGCTTATATGACGAGATCGAACCCTGCCCTGAACTACGACCTGCAGAATGGTGATGTGTTGTTTGTGCCGGTGGCGCAAAAGGTGGTGACGATAGAGGGCGCTGTGAATCGCCCGATGCGATATGAGATGATTGAGGGGGAGGGCGTGAAGGAACTGGTGGAATATGCCGGTGGCTTGCTCTTCAATGCTTTCATGGAAAATGTGCAGGTGGAGCGCTTTGAGAATGGTGAACGTAAATACTTAGAGTTTAATCTGGGTGAGGTGATGCGTGGCACGAAGAAGGCGGATCTGCATAATGGTGATATCGTACATATCTACCGTACGGACAGGCCGATACAGAACTTTGTGGGCATACGTGGTGATGTGTATTATGAGGGAAACTATGATGCACAGCAGAATAGCTCTCTGAAGGGACTGATTGAGAAGGCGATGCCGAGGATAACCACTAAGACGGACTATGTGTTTGTGGAGCGTATGGCACCAGACTCGACAATCACGGTGCTGACAGTGCCTTTCCCTGGTGTGAATGGTAATCCTGACTTCAAGCTGCAGCCGCGTGATGTGGTGCGTGTGCTGCAACAGTCGGACTATGCGGATGTGGCAAACATCACGGTGAGTGGTGAGGTGCGTCAGCCGTTCACACGTGAGTTCCGTGTGAACGACCGTATGACGGTGAGTCAGGCGATAGAGCTGGCGGGTGGCGTAAGGCCGAGCACGTTCCCAGTGGCGTATATCGTTCGCAGGGATATTGCTGACCGTACAAAGATGCAGTATAAGCGGGTGTCTTTGGATACTGATGGAGAGACTTTGCTGCAGCCTGGTGACAGCCTGAACGTATATGACAACTCGTTGTACTCGAACGTGGGGGAGGTAAGAATCAGCGGTGCGGTGAAGCAGCCGTTTGGCACTACCTACGACGAGTCGCTGACATTGCATGATATGATTGAGATGGCGGGTGGCTTCTCGGTAGGGGCTGCCTATAACAGGATAGAGGTGTTCCGTACGCATGTGTCGATGAAGGATACTCCTACCACTGAAAAGATTACCTTGGAGGTGGATAAGAACTATAACCTGGTGGGCAGTAGCTTCCGCCTGCAGCCGTATGACCATGTGGTGGTGCGTATGGTGCCTGACTTTAATACGGGTCGTACGGTGGAGGTGAGTGGCCGTGTGAAGTATCCGGGTGTGTATGTGCTGGATGATAATCGTACGCAGCTGTGGGATATTATTCAGTTAGCGGGTGGTCTGCTGGATGATGCTGACCCGTATGCGCGTTTGTTCCGTACCTACAACGGCAGGGGTAACATCGCCGTGAACCTGAAGCAGGCAAAGGCAAACAAGGGTAAGGTGTCATCGGATCCTATTCTGATGGATGGGGATGTGGTGAACATCCTGCGTCAGGAGAACACGGTGTTTATCCGTGAGACGGGTACGCGTATTGCACAGTATGCTCCGGATGAGTTCACGCCCGAACAGACAGCGGTCATCTACCAGGGGCCCAAGAGCGCCAAGTGGTATATCAAGCACTATGCGGGTGGCTTCCAGCGCTTTGCCGACAAGAAGAGCGTGACAGTGACCATGCCAAGTGGACAGGTGGAGTCAGTGAAAAAAGGATTGTTTGGCATTCGTATCTATCCAACGGTGGAGCCGGGAAGTGTTATCTCCATGCGTATGAACGAGGAGAAGATCCGTGACTATAACCGTGAGATGGAACAGCCGAAGCAGAAGTTTGACGTGCAGGATTTCCTGACAAGAACCGTTTCTGTGATTACTTCGTTGGCATCTATCATTATTCTGGCAAGCAAACTGTAAAGGAAATATGGAGCAAACGGATAATAATTATAATATGTATAATATGCCGCCTGAGGAAGAGGATGGCATTGATATCATCGCGCTGCTGAAGTCGTTGTGGGAGGGTCGAAAGACCGTTCTGATCTGCACGGGCGTGTTTATCGTACTGGGTCTCGTGGCAGCACTGACAATGAAACGTACCTACACTGTAAGTACAGTCATGGTACCGCAAGTGAGCAGCGGGGGCAGTTCGTCATCGCTGAGTAGCCTGGCATCATTAGCGGGTATCAACTTGAGCTCTGGGTCATCGGGCAGTGAGTTGTCGCCTGTCATCTATCCGCAGATAGTGAACAGCGTGCCGTTCCGCAGGGAGCTGATATATGCGCCGTTGCACTATGCTGAAGTGGATAGTGCGGTGAGCATGTTTACGTATAGCACGGAGATTGCCAAGCCTACTGTGATGGGGTCTATCCGTAAATATACCGTAGGACTGCCAGGAGTGATTCTGGGTGCCATTCGTGGTAAGAAAGAGCCGTTAGTGATGCCTTCGGATGGTACTGATGAGGGTGGCGCAAAGCCTTTGGTGATAGGTGAGGATGAGGAGAAACTGCTGAAGGCTGTGGGGAATTCCGTGTCGCTGTCAGTGGATAAAAAAGAGGGCTATCTGACGCTGACAGTGAATGGTGTGGAGCCTATCATGACAGCTGAGCTGGCGCTGAAGGCGCAGCAGTTGCTGCAGGAGGAGATAACACGCTTCCGCGTGGAGAAGTCGCAGAGCGAGCTGGAGTATATCCAGGCGCGTTATGATGAGGTGAAGGCGGAGACGGAGCTGTATCAGGAGCAGTTGGCGCATGTGACGGACCGCTCGCAGGATGTGACCACCACACGTGCTCGTATAGGGCATGACCGCATACAGGCGAAATATAACCTCTCCAACTCTATCTATACGGACATTGCGAAGCAGCTGGAGCAGGCAAAGATGCAGGTGAAAAAGGATACGCCTGTGTTCACGATCATTCAGCCTGTGGCAGTGCCTACACAGCCTTCTAATAGTCGTGCCAAGACGTTGATTATTTGGACGTTTTTGGGCATTGTGCTGGGCTGTGGCATTGTGCTGGGTAAGGAGTACTGGGGGAAGCTGCGGGAGCAATTCGTTGAGAATTAATAATTGATAATTATATGGGAACAGGAAATGTGAGGCCAGCTGATATGGAGCGTATTACGACGCCCGCTCTGGCTCAGAAGTTTATTGATGAACAGATCAAGGAGCTGCGTGCTCAGATAGGTGATAAGAAGGTGCTGCTGGCACTGTCTGGCGGTGTGGACTCTTCAGTGGTGGCTGCACTGCTGATAAAGGCTGTGGGTAAACAGCTGGTGTCGGTGCATGTGAATCATGGCTTGCTGCGTAAGGGGGAGCCTGAGCAGGTGGTACGTGTGTTCCGTGATGAGCTGGATGCTAACCTGGTGTATGTGGATGCTACTGACCGCTTCTTGAATAAGTTGGCGGGGGTGGCTGATCCTGAGCAGAAGCGTAAGATTATTGGTGCTGAGTTTATTCGTGTATTTGAAGAGGAGGCGCGTAAGCTGGAGGGTATCAGCTTCCTGGCACAGGGTACTATCTATCCTGACATCATTGAGTCGGGCCCTGTGAAGTCACACCACAACGTGGGTGGTCTGCCTGAGGATCTGCAGTTTGAGCTGGTAGAACCTATCAAGTTGCTGTTCAAGGATGAGGTACGTGTGGTAGGTAAGGAGTTGGGGCTGCCTGACAATATGGTGTATCGTCAGCCGTTCCCTGGTCCTGGCTTGGGCGTTCGTTGCACGGGTGCCATCACGCGTGATCGTCTGGAGGCGCTGCGTGAGAGTGATGCTATCCTTCGTGAGGAGTTTGCGAAGAATGGCTTGGAGGGCAAGGTGTGGCAGTATTTCACCATCGTGCCTGACTATAAGTCAACTGGTGTGAAGAATGACAAGCGTAGCTGGGATTGGCCAGTGATCATCCGTGCCGTGAATACACGTGATGCTATGACGGCTACCATCGAGGAGATCCCATACGCTTTGCTGCATCATATCACCAAACGTATTATTACGGAGGTGCCTGGCGTGAATCGTGTCTTGTATGACTTGACGCCGAAACCAACGGGAACCATCGAATGGGAGTAATTAATTGATAATTGAGATGGAGTGGATTAACAGCTTGCTCTTTGAACAGTCACCGATACAGACGGTAATCATCCTCTCGGTGATCTGTGCTGTGGGACTTGCCTTTGGCAAACTCCGCGTAATGGGTGTTTCGCTCGGAATAGCCTTCGTCTTTTTCATCGGAATCTTTGCAGGACATCTCGGGTTGACAGTGAACCCGGCCATGCTCGACTATGCGCAGAGTTTCGGACTGATTCTCTTTGTGTATGTGCTGGGACTCAGCGTAGGACCAGGTTTCTTCGGTTCTCTCGCACATGAAGGAGGAGCGATGAACCTCTGGTGTCTGGCCGTGATACTGCTGGGAACGGGCATGGCCTTGGCGCTATGTCCTGTAACGGGCATCTCTTTGCCTGACATGGCGGGCATCCTTTGCGGTGCCACCACCAATACGCCTGCCCTGGGTGCTGCCCAGCAAACGCTCTCACAAATGAACCTGTCACATGAGGGGGCGGCCTTGGGCTGTGCGGTGACCTATCCTTTAGGAGCAGTGGGCGTGATTCTCGCCATTGCCCTCATGCGCAAACTGTTTGTGAAGGATTCGGATTTGGCTGTCAGGCGTCAACATCCGGAAAAGGAGACCTATATCGCCCGTTTTAATGCGGTGAATCCTGCCATCAACGGAAAGACGATTGCTGAAATCGTCCAGATGACGCATTTCAATTATATCGTTTCGAGAATGTGGCGGAAAGGGGAAGTAATCGTTCCGAAGTCGTCTTCTGTGATTATGCTGGGCGACCGCCTGATGGTGGTGACGACGAGAGACGAGGCCGATTCGCTGGAGCTTCTTTTCGGAGAGCGCATCAAGGACGAGAACTGGAACCGTGAGGAGGTGGACTGGAATGCCATCGACTCGAAGGTGGAGAGCCGGGTCATCGTGCTCACGCGTCCGCTGCTCAACGGCAAGCTGCTGGGCGACCTGCAACTCAGGAAACTATACAAGGTGAATGTGAGCAGAATAACCCGCGGCGATGTGAAACTGCTGGCCACTCCCGATTTGCGACTGCAATATGGCGACCGTCTTCACGTGGTGGGCGATCATGAGGCCGTGAACCATGTGGAGGCTTTTCTGGGCAATGCCGTACAGAGTCTGAACGAGCCTAATCTGGCTGCCATTTTCATCGGCATCATTCTCGGACTGGCATTGGGGGCCATTCCCCTTAGATTCCCAGGCATGAGCGTCCCCGTGAAACTGGGCATTGCCGGCGGTCCGATCATCGTGGGTATCCTCGTAGGTGCCTTCGGTCCCCGTTTCCATCTCATTACCTATACCACCCGTTCGGCTTCCCTGATGCTGAGGAAGTTAGGCCTCTCGCTCTATCTGGCATGTCTGGGTCTGGAAAGCGGTGCCCATTTCTTTGAGACGGTGGTGCGTCCTGAAGGACTGATGTGGGTGGGCGTAGGATTTCTGCTGACCATTGTTCCCGTCTTGATCGTAGGTCTGACAGCCCTGAAGATGAAGAAATATGACTACGGAACCATTTGCGGCATTCTCTGCGGTTCGATGGCAAATCCGATGGCACTGGCCTATGCCAACGACACGATCAAGGGAGATACCAGTTCGGTGAGCTATGCGACGGTCTATCCGCTGGGGATGTTCCTCCGTGTGATTATCGTACAGATGATGCTGATGTTCCTGCTTTAAAGACTCCCCTCCCTATTAAGATAACAGCATCACGAAGACGGAGATAATGGTCACTACCGTGGTGAAAATACGGAATGCCCGTTCAGGCAGCCATTTCACAATCTTAATACCGATATAGCCACCCACCAATACGAATGGGATGGCACAGGCATCGATGGCCAGGGTGGTCAGGTTGATGTTGTTCCACGCAAAATACTGAAGCGGAAGTTTCAGATGGCCTTTACTCCATGCAAATGCAGGGAGCCATTACTATATTTGCCGCAAACATCAAAAGAATCCTCAAACTCATCTGAGCAGAGAGTATTCATGCCTATACGAAGGCCTGTAAGACGAAATACACCACTATAACGGCTTACAGGCTATCAAAAAAACAAAACAAAAGCAGATTGCAAATCCGCATATTAACGGTTATATGCAATCTGCTTTTTGTTAATAATCGAGAAGCCTTACTAACTTGAAGGGTTTTTCAGTGCCCTCCATTTCTGCAGCCTTTATTTTTGTATCTTCAGGCGAAGGCTGTTAAGGACGACACTGACGCTTGAGAACGCCATAAGAGCACTGGCCAGCATCGGAGTGATTTGCCAGCTATAGCCGAAGAGGTAGGGGAGACCAGCAGCCAAAGGGATGCATACCAGGTTGTAGATGAAAGCCCAGAAAAGGTTCTGGTGAATCATGTTGACCGTGCGCTTGGATAGTTTGATTGCATCAGGAATTCTCCTGAGGTCATTGCCGATAAGCGTTACTTGCGCTACCTCCATTGCCACGTCGGTACCTTGTCCCATAGCGATGCTCACATCGGCAGCAGCCAAAGCTTGCGAGTCGTTAATACCATCACCCACCATAGCTACATGTTTGCCTTCGCCCTGTAATTTGCGTACTAAGTCCTCTTTATCTTGCGGCAACACTTTGCTTTGGTAGTGTGCAATACCCGCCTTCTCTGCCCAATAATGGGCAGCTTCTTCCTTGTCGCCACTCATCATGAACAGCTCTATACCGTGATGTTTTAATTGTTGAACTGCTTCAATGGCACTGTCCTTTAGCTTTTCACCATTATAATTGATAGTTGATAGTTGATAATTGATAATTGGCTTCGCCCCATCTCCATTATCCATTATCAATTGTCCATTATCCATTACCAATTCCGTCAGGGTACCTGTCTTGTCGAACACCATGGCATTGATGGCACAAAGACCCTCGAGGGCGGTGGCATCCTTGATGAGGATGTGTTGCTCAGCTGCCTTGCCAATGCCAACCATCAGGGCGGTTGGAGTGGCTAAGCCCATGGCACAAGGACAAGCTATAACAAGCACTGACACAGCAGACAAGATGGCCTGTGGCAGTTTGTCCATGCCACCCAATGCCAACCATAGAACGCAAGTGAGCAGGGCAATGGCCATCACTGTAGGTACAAAAATCAGGGCAATTTTGTCAACGGTGCGTTGTACGGGCGCTTTTGACCCTTGTGCCTGCTGTACCATTTTAATAATACCTGCCAGAACGGTGCTTTCACCCACTTGCTGGGCCTCAAACTGGAAGGTGCCCTGACGTACGATGGTACCTGCCAGTACCTTATCACCTACTTGTTTCTCTACTGGTACTGCCTCACCGCTAATCATCGACTCATCAATATAGGTAGTGCCTTCGGTCACCACACCATCCACTGGCACTTTCTCACCGGGGCGCACCTCTAAGACATCTTCAGGCTGTATGGTCGCCAATGGCACCTCGGAGAGCTCCCCCATTTGTAGCACTCTGGCTGTCTTAGGCTGTAATCCCATCAAGGCACGAATAGAGGAGGCCGTACCGTTCTTGGCACGTTCTTCCAGCAAGCGACCTGTTAGCACAAAAGTGATGATCATGACGGATGCATCGTAATAGGTGTGCCAGTCCATGCCACGGCTACCCCAGAAGCTTTCACCCCAGAATGTGTTGAACACACTGAAGGTGAATGAAACGGCAGTTGACAGTGCAACTAATGTATCCATATTGGCTGAACCATGCTGTAACTGTCGCCAGGCAATGCTATAGAATAGTCGTCCACAGTATATTAAATTGATGATTGATATAATCATCATCAATATATTGTTTATCAGTGTATTGCCAAAACTAATATAATGCATAGAGATGGCCATACAAAGGATGGCTAATATCCAAGACACGATGACCCTTCTACGCAAGTTGAGGTAGCTTTGCCGCTCTATGGCCTCTAGGTCACGATCAGGTTCAGTCACCAGATCGTAGCCGATGCCTTGCAGTGCTTCCTTCATATTGTCAAGGCTCACCACCTCGGGGTTATAGTCCACCAAGGCTGTCCTGCTGGCCAACGACACGGCACAACTTTCTATGCCCTGCAATCCGCTGAGTTTTCTCTCAACGTTTGCAGCGCATACTGCACACATCATTCCAACTATTGGTATAGTTTGTTTCATTTTCTTTAATATTGACCAAATGAATGGAGGAAGCGGATGTTTAGGCTTGCCGTGAGGAGCGTTCCATTCATTTGGTTATATTTATGCATCTATCTTAGTTTTTAAATAGTCTGCAAAAATTCGAGCAGCAGACTCAACCTTGGCAGCACAGGGGCGTGTTTTGTAGTACTCCGCGGTGCGAGGGGAGGCGATGTAGCTGTTAGGTGCTTTCTCGTGCCCTTTAATGCCAAGGATCTCGGCACAAATCAGACTGCCATTGACTTGCTCCGACCGGGCAAGGAGGTCTTGCACTACTTTGTAACAGGCGGATTTGCCTGCATTGTCGCTACCCTCGGTTTGTCCACAATCCAAGCCTACCAGCATGACGATGCCTGACACCGCGCCACACATCATGCGGAGGCGTCCTACACCACCACCAAAGCCGGCTGCTATGCGCTTGGCCATGATATCGTCCAGGTCGTATAGGTCGGCAAAAGCGGCTACTACGCTTTGGCAACAGCCGTAGCCTGCCATGAAGTTATCGACGGCTTGCGCCACTCTCTTATCCAGCTCTTCTTTTGTTATTTCTTTCATATTTATCTATTTTTAATCTTGTTATCATATACCCCTCAGTCCTTCGGACAGCTCCCCTAAACAGGGGAGCAGCATAAGGACGTTAATTCGTGCTAGCTCATCCCTAAACAGGGGGCAGCATAGGGTGCTGCTTCGCCGTTGTGTACCCCTCAGTCCTTCGGACAGCTCCCCTAAACAGGGGGGCAGCATAAGGGCGTTAATTCGTGCTAGCTCATCCCTAACCAGGGGAGCAGCGTAGGGAGATTGAGTGTGTTTCTGGAACAAAGGTACAAACTTTCGCGTTGAGGGACAAAAATCTTCGTTTTTTCTCTGTTAATAGTTCTTAAATGGAGCTTTGAACCGTTGATTATATCGGGTTTTCTTCTTAATTTTGTATTTTGATAATTGGACCTTGCATAACTATTTGGCCTCGGCCAATATGTGGTACGTAAAAACAATTTTATTAACTAATAAAAAATTATGATTTATTCAACTGAAGTTAAGAACATGTGTAGCGTCGCTAAAGGCGCTTACCACGGTCCTGCTCCAATACCTGAGGAAGGTAAGTGGATTCAGGCTAAAGAGATCAAAGACATCTCAGGTTACACTCATGGTATTGGCTGGTGCGCTCCTCAGCAGGGTGCTTGCAAGCTGAGCTTGAACGTGAAGGACGGTGTTATTCAGGAAGCATTGGTAGAGACCATCGGTTGTACCGGTATGACTCACTCAGCTGCTATGGCCAGCGAGATCCTGCCTGGCAAGACTATCCTCGAGGCACTGAATACCGACCTCGTTTGCGATGCTATCAACACCGCTATGCGTGAGCTCTTCCTGCAGATTGTCTATGGCCGTACACAGAGTGCTTTCTCAGAGGGTGGTCTGGCTATCGGTGCTGGTCTGGAAGACCTCGGCAAGGGCCTGCGTTCACAAACTGGTACCCTCTATGGCACAGTGGCTAAGGGTACTCGCTACCTGGAGCTTACCGAAGGTTACATCACCAAGCAGTTCCTCGATGCTAACAACGAGGTTTGCGGTTACGAATATGTACACCTTGGCAAGATGATGGAAGCTATCAAGAATGGCATGGACGCTAATGAGGCTATCAAGAAGTTTACCGGCTCATACGGTCGTACAACCGAAGAGCAGGGAGCAGTAAAGGCTATTGATCCACGTAAAGAATAAGGAGGAACGACGATGATTAGAAAAGTACAGTTTGAGAGTCAGGAACGCCGTATCAACCAAGTTCTTGCAGCTCTGAAGGAGAATGGCATCAACAGTATTGAAGAGGCCAACGAGATTTGTGAAAAGGCTGGTGTTGACCCATATCTGATGTGCGAGGAAACACAGCGTATCTGCTTTGAGAATGCCAAGTGGGCATATGTTTGTGGTGCTGCTATCGCTATCAAGAAGGGTGTAAAGACTGCTGCTGATGCTGCCGAGGCTATCGGTATTGGTCTGCAGAGCTTCTGCATCCCTGGTTCTGTGGCTGACGACCGTAAGGTAGGTATCGGTCATGGTAACCTGGCTGCTCGTCTGCTGCGTGAGGAGACTGAGTGCTTCGCTTTCTTGGCTGGCCACGAGAGCTTTGCTGCTGCTGAGGGTGCAATCAAGATTGCTGAAATGGCTAACAAGGTGCGCAAGAAACCTCTTCGCGTGATCTTGAACGGTCTGGGAAAAGATGCTGCACAGATCATCAGCCGTATCAATGGCTTTACATACGTACAGACTCAGTTTGACTACTTTACTTCTGAACTGAAGGTTGTTCGTGAGGTTCCTTATGGCAACAATCCAAGTCGTCTGAAAGTAAAGTGCTATGGTGCTGACGATGTTCGTGAGGGTGTGGCTATCCTGTGGCATGAGAATGTTGACGTGTCTATCACCGGTAACTCTACCAACCCAACTCGCTTCCAGCATCCAGTAGCTGGTACATACAAGAAGGAGCGTGTATTGGCTGGCAAGCCTTACTTCTCAGTAGCTTCTGGTGGTGGTACGGGTCGTACTCTGCATCCAGATAACATGGCTGCTGGTCCTGCTTCTTACGGTATGACTGATACACTGGGTCGTATGCACTCAGATGCTCAGTTCGCAGGTTCTTCTTCTGTACCTGCTCACGTTGAGATGATGGGATTCTTGGGTATTGGTAATAACCCAATGGTGGGTGCAACGGTGGCAATTGCTGTTGCAATTGATCTTGCTCTTAATAAGAAGTAATTTTTCAATTGATAATTGACAATTGATTATTAAAGGCTGCTCAATCGAGCAGCCTTTTTTTGTTTCTGTTCCTTTCTTCGGCGCGAAGAAAGAACCAAAGAAGCATTTCCCCCTTACCAAACCATCCCCCAGGGGATGACTTAATTGACTACGGACTAACGTCCTTCGTCAAGGTCGTCTTGTATCGCTCGCAAGCTTGCGCCCTTCGGGCGAGCGATAGATTTTTATATGAATAACTTGATGGGTGGAGATATTTAGTCTATTATAGTAAAGCGGGCGAAGCGGAGGAGGAGCTGCTTCTCGCCGGCATTGACAAACCTGATGGTGGCTTTGGCATTGTCGCCAGTGCCTTCGACCTTGATAACTTCGCCAATACCGAAGCGCTCGTGCTGAATTTTCTGGCCAACTTTGAGCGTTAACCGTTGACCGTTGACCGTTGAGGATTGACCATTATGGGGGCTGACGAGGGTGCTGCTAACGCGCTTGAATCTTCCTAATGAGCTAGCGGTCATACTCCCCCGGCCTGCGGCCACCCCCTCTATCTTAGAGTGGGAGCTAGCGGTCATACTCCCCCGGCCTGCGGCCACCCCCTCTATCTTAGAGTGGGAGCTAGCGGTCATACTTCCCCGGCCTGCGGCCACCCCCTCTATCTTAGAGTGGGAGCTAGCGGTCATACTCCCCCGGCCTGCGGCCACCCCCTCTATCTTAGAGTGGGAGTTAGCGGTAGAGTGGGAGATAGTGGTAGAGTGGGAGCTATATGGCCGTTCTTCTTGCCAGTAACGCTGGGCGGAGGCGGTGTGGAGGCGGTCGAGGTGCTCTTCACCAGGGACATAGTCCCAACGGCCAAAGGAGTTGTTTTGGCGGAAGGTGGGACGGGTTAAGTCGGGCGACTGCTTGTCGGTGTGGAGGTACTGCGGATCGATGTCGCGAATGAAACGACTGGGGGTGCAGAACTCCATCTTGCCGTAGCGGAAACGTGACTTTGCATAGCTGAGGAAGCAATGCTCCTCGGCACGGGTGAGGGCGACATAGAACAGGCGGCGCTCTTCTTCGAGACCCTTGATGCTGTTGCAACACATAGGACTGGGGAAAAGGTTTTCTTCCATACCCACTATGAACACAGTGCCAAACTCCAAGCCCTTGGCAGCATGGATGGTCATGATGGTGACCTTGGCATCGTCATCGCCTGTATTGGTGTCCTGGTCGGTGAGGAGTGATACTTCGCTAAGATAGTCGGTGAGGTAGATGTGTTCATTGTCTTCCTCACGGTGTGTCTGCGTGAAGTCCTGTAGGCCGTTCACCAGTTCTTCGATATTCTCCTGACGGCTCATGCTCTCGGCTGTACGGTCTTGCATCAGCTCGCCCATGATACCCGAGGTCTTGATGATGGCGGTACCCAGTTCGTAGGCATCGGTGGTAGCGACCTTCTCAATAAAGCCATTAATGAGGGTTCGGAAGCCCTCAAGCTTAGTCAGTGTGCCTTTGTTTACATTCAGCTCGTAAGCAGTGGGCTGTGTAATCACTTCCCACAAACTTACACCATGTTGCGTAGCTGCACCGATAATCTTGGCCACGGTGGTGTCGCCTATGCCTCGGGCGGGGTAGTTGATGATGCGCTTGAACGCCTCTTCGTCGTTGGGATTGACCACCAAGCGGAAGTAGGCAATGACATCCTTCACCTCCTTACGCTGGTAGAACGACAGGCCGCCATACACACGGTAGGGGATGCCCTTCTTACGCATCACCTCCTCGAAGATACGGCTTTGGGCGTTGGTGCGGTAGAGGATGGCTATCTCATCGTAGGCCACCTGTTCACGTCGGTGCAGCTTACTAATCTGGTTGGCCACGATATCGCCTTCTTCCACATCGCTGTAGGCTTCGGTAACTTGCAGGCGTTCGCCTTGTTCCTTCTCGGAGAAGACATCCTTGTGAATCTGTCGCTTGTTCTTGGCTATCAGACTATTGGCTGCTTCTACAATGGTTTGTGTAGAGCGGTAGTTCTGCTCCAGCTTGAATATCTTAGTTCCTTGGAATTGCTTGGTGAAGTTGAGGATATTGTCTATCTCTGCTCCACGGAACGAGTAGATGCTCTGTGCATCGTCGCCCACGACACATACTCGCTGGTGCTGGGCAGCAAGTTGCAGTACGATGCAGTGCTGGGCATAGTTGGTGTCCTGGTACTCGTCCACCAAGATATACTTAAACTGCTGCTGGTTTTTGGCCAGTACGTCGGGGTGCTCCTTAAAAAGAAGAAAGGTGTAGAACAGCAGGTCGTCGAAGTCCATGGCATTGGCCTGACGGCATCGGTTCCAGTAACGACGGTAGATTTCACCTGTCTGTGATATCTTGGCATCACGGTCGGCCTCCTGCAGGTCATAGCTGTCGAGGTACTGCTGGGGTGTCACCAATCGGTTCTTGGCGTTGGAGATGCGTTCTTCTATCAGGCCGGGCTTGTAGGTCTTGTCATCGAGGTCCATTTCCTTAATAATGGCTTTGATGAGACTCTTGCTGTCGGAGGCATCATATACAGTGAAGTTGGCGTTGAAGCCGATGCGTTCGTGCTCGTAGCGCAAGATGCGGAGGAAGATGGAGTGGAAGGTGCCCATCCAGAGGTATTGGGCGCGCTTGATGCCTACTTGTTTGGCGATGCGGTCTTTCATCTCTCGTGCTGCCTTGTTGGTGAAGGTCAGGGCGAGGATGTTCCATGGGTCGTATCCTTGTTCTTCCATCAAGTAGGCTATCTTGTAGGTCAACACGCGGGTCTTGCCAGAGCCGGCACCGGCTATGACGAGTGATGGGCCGTTGCAGTATTCTACGGCTTTGCGTTGGCCTTCGTTTAATTCTCTTTCGAAATTCATGTTGTTTCTTTTTTTTCTTCGCTTCGCATTAGTGGATGTGCCGACGACTGACTGCAAGCAGATATGTCGTCTACACACATCCACTATGCTACGCTTAGTTAATATATGTCGGCTTTATTTATCTAACAACACATATTAGCTGAAAGTCCAAACGTAGGCGGAACATTGTATATATGTGTAGACGGCATATCTGCTCGCAGTCAGCCGTCGGCATATATACAATGTGGAGCCCATTGGTAGTTTTCGTTGTGCAAATTTACGAATTAATTTTGGCTTTTCAACGAATAATCCTTAACTTTGAAGGCTAGAAAAAGATAAATCAATTCAACGATATGGAAAACAGAAGTTTAGTGACCATAGCCGACTACACGAAGGAGAAGATTCTCTACATGTTGGAGATGGCCAAGGAATTTGAGGCGCATCCTAATCGCCATCTGTTGTACGGAAAGGTAGTCGCTACCTTGTTTTTCGAACCCTCTACACGTACTCGCCTGAGTTTTGAGACGGCTGCCAACCGCCTCGGGGCTCGTGTGATTGGTTTCAGTGACCCGATGTCGACCAGTTCGAGTAAGGGTGAGACACTGAACGACACCATCAAGATGGTGAGCAACTATGCTGACATCATTGTGATGCGTCACTACTTGGAGGGGGCTGCCCGTTATGCCAGTGAGGTAACGCATGTGCCGGTAGTGAATGCGGGTGATGGAGCGCATCAGCATCCGTCGCAGACTATGCTGGACTTGTACTCTATCTACAAGACACAGGGCTCGATGGAGAACCTGCAGATCTATCTGGTGGGTGATTTGAAGTACGGTCGTACGGTGCATTCGCTAATCCAGGCGATGCGTCACTTCAATCCTACGTTCCACTTCATTGCTCCCGACGAACTGCGTATGCCTGAGGAGTACAAGATTTATTGTCGTGAGCATGACATCAAGTTCGTGGAGCATAAGGATTTTACCGCTGAGAGCATTGCGGATGCTGATATCCTGTATATGACGCGTGTGCAGCGTGAGCGTTTCACTGATCTTGACGAATATGAGCGTGTGAAGAACGTGTATATCTTGCGTAATGCGATGTTGGAGCATACGAAGCCTAACCTGCGCATCTTGCATCCGCTGCCTCGTGTGAATGAGATTGCTTACGATGTGGATGCCAATGAAAAGGCGTATTACTTCCAGCAGGCTCAGAATGGTCTGTATGCCCGTGAGGCGATTCTTTGCGATGTACTTAGCATTACGCTGGATGAGGTGAAGGCGGATTCCTTGAAGATTGAGGCTACTGAGAAGGTGAGTGGGGCGGTGAAGAACATCACTGACGATCTGCCTGAGGTGATTAATAACTTCAAGGATAACGTTGAAAAAGTAGTGAATTCTGTGAAAGAGACGTTCAAGTAAATTGCTTCGCATTAGTGTATATGCCGCCAACTGACTGCAAGCAGATATGTTGGCTACACATATACACTATGCTTCGCTTGAGAATTTTAAATTTATAAATTAAACTAGTATGCGGGAGAAGAAAGAAGAAATGCAGGTGGCTGCTCTGAAGAACGGCACTGTGATTGACCATATACCGAGTGATAAGTTGTTTACTGTGGTGGCATTGTTGGGACTGGAGCATGAGACGAACAACATTACGATTGGTAATAACCTGGACAGTAAACTGCTGGGCAAGAAGGGCATTATCAAGATTGCTGATAAGTTCTTTACTAATGACGAAATCAACCGTATTGCGGTGGTGGCTCCGAATGTACGGATGAACATTATCCGTGACTATGAGGTGGTGGAGAAGCGTCAGCTGGAACTGCCTGATGAGTTGATTGGCATTGTGAAGTGCTCGAACCAGAAGTGCATCACGAACAATGAGCCGATGCCGACACGCTTCCATGTCATTGATAAGGAGAACTGTGTAATCAAGTGCCATTACTGTGAGAAGGAGCAGCATCGTGAAGATATTCAAATAATATAATGGAAAGAATAGATTGGAAACCTGGAACGTTGATTTATCCGCTGCCTGCGGTGCTGATAAGCTGTGGCAGTAGCCCAGAGGAGTATAACGTCCTCACCGTGGCATGGACGGGTACAATTTGCAGCAACCCGCCGATGTGCTATATCTCGGTAAGACCGGAACGCTATTCTTATCCCATTATCAAGAAGAACATGGAGTTTGTCATCAACCTCACCAACGAACGGTTGGCAAAGGCTACCGACTGGTGTGGGGTACGTTCGGGTAGGGACTACAACAAGTTTGAGGAGATGCATCTCACGCCTGGTCCTTGCAGTGTGGTGAAGGCTCCGTTGATAGAGGAGTCGCCCGTGAATATCGAGTGCCGCGTGAAAGAGATCGTACCATTGGGCTCACATGATATGTTCATCGCTGATGTGGTGAACGTGCGGGTGGACAGTCAGTATCTCAACAATGAAACGGGGGCATTTGATATGGCTTCGTTCAATCCGTTGGTGTATGTGCATGGCGGTTATTACAGCTTGGGGCACAAGATAGGGAAGTTTGGCTGGTCGGTGGAGAAAAAAAAGAAATAAGTAGGTTATTCGCTCTTTTTGTAGTAACTTCGCAGCCAAATTAGAAGATAAACATAATAGCATATCATTTATTAATACAATAACAAATCATGAAAAGAGACGATTTGATTTTCAATCTGATTGAGCAAGAGCACCAGCGTCAGCTGAAAGGTATGGAACTCATTGCTTCAGAGAACTTTGTGAGTGACCAGGTGATGCAGGCCATGGGCTCATGCATGACTAACAAGTATGCCGAAGGCTATCCCGGCAAGCGCTACTATGGCGGTTGTGAGGTGGTGGATCAAAGCGAGCAGATTGCCATTGACCGTGTGAAGGAACTGTTTGGTGCTGAATATGCCAACGTACAGCCTCACTCGGGTGCACAGGCCAATGCGGCTGTGCTGCTGGCTGTGCTGAATCCTGGTGATAAGTTCATGGGTCTGAACCTCGATATGGGTGGCCACCTGTCTCACGGCTCGGCTGTGAACACTTCTGGCATCCTGTATCATCCTATTGCTTACAGTCTGAACAAGGAGACGGGTCGTGTGGACTACGACGAGATGGAACGTCTGGCCCTTGAGGAGAAACCAAAGCTGATTATCGGTGGTGGCTCGGCTTATTCTCGTGAGTGGGACTATGCCCGTATGCGTAAGATTGCCGATGAAGTAGGGGCATTGCTGATGATTGACATGGCGCATCCTGCAGGTCTGATTGCTGCTGGTTTGCTGGACAACCCACTGAAATATGCTCATATCGTCACTTCTACGACACATAAGACGCTGCGTGGTCCGCGCGGTGGTATCATCCTGCTGGGTAAGGACTTCGAGAATCCTTGGGGCCTGGCTACCAAGAAGGGTGAGATCAAGATGATGTCAACACTGTTGAACTCTGCTGTGTTCCCAGGACAGCAAGGTGGTCCGTTGGAGCATGTGATCGCTGCTAAGGCTGTGGCCTTTGGTGAAGCTTTGCAGCCTGAGTTCAAGGAATACCAGAAGCAGGTGAAGAAGAATGCTGCCGTACTGGCACAGGCACTGGTGGATCGTGGCTTCCACATCGTTTCTGGTGGTACCGACAACCACTCTATGCTGGTGGATCTGCGTACCAAGTATCCTGATTTGACAGGTAAGGTGGCTGAAAAGGCGTTGGTAGCTGCTGACATCACAGCCAACAAGAACATGGTGCCATTTGACACCCGCAGTGCATTCCAGACCTCTGGTATCCGCTTGGGTACACCTGCCATCACGACTCGTGGTGCGAAGGAAGACCTGATGCTGGAGATTGCCGAATTGATTGAGACCGTGCTGAATGCTCCTGAGGACGAGGCTGTCATCGCTAAGGTTCGTGCACACGTTAACG
This sequence comes from Bacteroidaceae bacterium, assembly GCA_017442855.1. GTDB lineage: Bacteria > Bacteroidota > Bacteroidia > Bacteroidales > Bacteroidaceae > Bacteroides. The sequence goes on from JAFSPM010000009.1 coordinate 21,873, forward strand.
AGACGATGGTGAAGTATCCGATGTTTGCTTATTAATAATGGAGAATTGAGAATTGACAATGGAGTATTAGGGCTGCTCATTCGAGCAGCCTTTTTTCGTTATTCATTGGCTTCGCCCTATTTCCATTATTCATTAAGCATTATTAATTATTAATTAATTCGAAGGGAAGCGTTCGTGAAGTAATTCTTCCATTCTTATTGCTTCGTCACGGTACTGGGCGGCCTCGATGAAGTCGAGCTTCTTGGCGGCCTGGCGCATGCGTTTCTTGGTCTGCTCGATGCTCTTCTCTAACTGCTCGCGTGACATATACTGCACAATAGGATCGGCTGCTGCGGAGATGGTGCCCACTTGTTCGATGTAAGGACGAGGAGTGGCCAGTTCGGCACTGCGGTGACTGATAGTGGCCTTGGCATCGACGGTAGCTTCGATATTGGGTGCAAAGACGTCGAGGTTCTTGCCCTTGACAATCTGGCGGGGTGTGATGCCATGCTCCTGATTATAACGGAGCTGTTTCTCACGCCTGCGGTTGGTCTCGTCGATGGTCTGCTGCATGCTCTCGGTAATCTTGTCGGCATACATGATGACCAAGCCATTGACATTGCGGGCTGCACGGCCAGCTGTCTGTGTCAGAGAACGATGGGAGCGCAGGAAGCCTTCCTTGTCGGCATCGAGGATAGCCACCAGAGATACCTCTGGCAAGTCTAATCCCTCACGCAACAGGTTGACGCCAATCAGTACGTCGTAGAGTCCTTCGCGCAGGTCGGCCATAATCTTGACGCGCTCCAGCGTATCTACATCGCTATGGATATAGTTGCAACGCACCCCATGGTTGAGGAGGTATTCGGTGAGCTCCTCTGCCATGCGTTTGGTAAGGGTGGTGACCAATACACGCTCCTCACGTTCCACACGTAGCTGTATCTCTTCCATCAGGTCATCCACAGGGTTAAGGGCAGGACGTACCTCAATCTTGGGGTCAAGCAGACCTGTGGGACGGATAACTTGCTCCACCACGATGCCCTCGCTCTGCTGCAGTTCAAAGTCGGCTGGCGTAGCACTGACATAGATGACCTGACGGGCCATGTCCATGAACTCGGGGAAGGTGAGGGGACGGTTGTCCTTGGCGGCCGGTAGGCGGAAGCCATATTCCACCAGGTTTTCCTTACGGGCACGGTCGCCTCCATACATGGCCTGTATCTGTGGTACGCTGACATGACTTTCATCAATCACCATAAGGTAATCCTTCGGGAAGAAGTCGAGCAGACAGTACGGACGGGTACCTGCCGGTCGTCCATCGAAGTAACGCGAGTAGTTCTCTATGCCCGAACAATGACCCAGTTCGCGGAGCATCTCCATATCGTAGGTGACACGCTCGTAGATACGTTTTGCCTCGAGCATTTTTCCTTGTTCCTCAAAGAATTGCACCTGTTTGTGCAAGTCATCCTCTATCTCATGAATAGCCCGCAAAGTAGATTCCTTGGTGGTCATGAACAGGTTGGCGGGGTAGATTTTATAGTCGTCGAAGGCACCTGTGGTTCGCCCTGAAATAGCATCTACTTCCTCAATACTCTCTATCTCATCACCCCAGAAGACGATGCGCAGGATATGGTCGGCATAGGCCAGGAATATATCCACTGTGTCGCCCTTCACACGGAAGTTACCACGGTTCAGTTCGAAGTCGTTGCGCACGTAGAGGCAATCGACCAACTGGCGCAGGAAGACATTGCGACTGAACATCGTACCTCGCTTCACCTCAATGACATTGTTGTAGAAATCAGCCGGGTTGCCCATGCCATAGATACAAGAGACAGATGATACCACAATGACATCGTTGCGTCCTGACAACAAGGAAGAGGTGGCTGCCAAACGCAGTTTGTCGATTTCATCGTTGATAGCTAAGTCCTTCTCGATATAGGTATCAGTGCTGGGCATGTAGGCCTCTGGCTGGTAGTAATCGTAGTAAGAAACATAGTATTCAACGGCATTATGGGGGAAGAAACTCTTGAACTCGCTATAGAGCTGTGCCGCTAAGGTCTTGTTGTGACTAAGCACCAGCGTGGGCTTGTTGACGTTGGCAATGACATTGGCAATGGTGAATGTCTTGCCAGAGCCAGTGACACCCAACAGCGTCTGGGCAGGATCGCCTGCTAATACACCTTCTGTGAGTTGTTTGATAGCCTCGGGCTGGTCGCCTGTGGGCTGATAGTATGATGTAAGTTCGAATTTGTTCATTTGACGTGCGAAATAAAACGAACGAAGATAGGAAACAAGTTTGAAATATGCAAGTAAATGCGCCTTTTTGTTTTTTTAATAGGTAAGATTTTGCATTATTCGTGGATTAGTCGTACCTTTGCCAAGATTTTGGCCAAATACGGTCTATTTCTATTGAAAATGAAGAGAAATATTATCATCATACTGCTCTTAGGCCTCGTGATGTCGTCATGCGGAAGCTTCACCAATCTGTACAAGCACAAGGTGGCTGACAAGGATTACGACTACCTGTATGAGGCTGCAAAAGAGTACTATACGGCAGGACAATATACACAGGCTATTACAATACTGAACGACCTAATTACCATTCTGAAGGGTTCGGATCGTGGCGAAGAGTCGGTATATATGCTGGCGATGTGCTACTTGAAAGACAAGGACTATTCCACTGCTGCGCAGTCGTTCCAGCAGTATTATACTTCTTATCCTCGTGGTAAATATACGGAAAGGGCCCGTTTCAATGCCGGCAAGGCACTGTGGATATCTACCCCTGAGTCGCAGCTTGACCAGTCGGATACCTACAAGGCTATACAGGAACTGCAACTGTTCCTGGAGTTTTTCCCTAACTCCATGTTCCGCGATGAAGCGCAGCAAATCATCTTCGATGCACAGGATAAGTTGGTGGAGAAGGAATATGACAATGCGAAACTATACTATCACTTAGGTACTTACCTGGGAAATAACTATCAGTCGTGTGTCATCTGTGCACAAAACGCGCTGAAGGATTATCCCTATACGAAGTACCGTGAGGACCTCTCTCTGTTGGTGGTAAAGGCTAAGTATGAGATGGCGGTGAACAGTGTGCATGATAAAAAGGGCGACCGCTACCGTGAAGCAGTGGATGAGTGCTATGCTTTCAAGAATGAGTTTCCTGAAAGTAGCAGTATAAAGACTGTGGATGAGTTGCTGGAGAAATCAGAAGAGGCCTTGAAGGACCTGCCTGAGGAAGAATAAGTATTGAATAAAAACAACTTAACTAACATAAGATTTATGGATTACAAAAAGACAAATGCTGCTACCACCACCGTCACCAGAGACGTTGTGCAGCTGTGCGAGGATACTGGCAATGTTTATGAGACCGTAGCCATTATCGGTAAGCGTGCTAATCAGATTAGCGTGGAGATCAAGAATGACTTGTCGAAGAAACTGGCAGAGTTTGCTTCTTACAGCGATAATCTGGAGGAAGTGTTTGAGAACCGCGAACAGATTGAGATTTCCCGTTACTATGAGAAGCTGCCAAAGCCTACGCTGATTGCAACGCAGGAATATAAGGAGGGAAAGATTTATTACCGCAATCCTGCCAAGGATAAGCAAAATATGGACGATTTCTCATGATACAGCGCATTCAATCGGTATATTGGCTGGTCATCACCGCACTGCTGGTGGTGACCATGTTGTCTCCAATGGGTTTCTTTACAGAGGCCGGTGGGGCGTTTGACAGTGTGCTGAAACCGCTGGGTCTGACGATGGCGAATGGCGAGTATGAGAGCACCTGGGGATTGTTTGCTATTCTGCTGCTGAATGCTGTTGTGGCGTTTGCAACGATTTTCTTGTACAAGAACCGTATGTTGCAAGTACGTATGTGTGTGTTCAGTGCGTTGCTGCAGATTGGCTTTTATGCGGCTGTAGGGGTGTTCATTTATTTGCTGCAGCATGACATGGAGGCTTCGTTCCGTCCGGGTTGGGCGTTGGCGCTGCCTTTTGTCTGCATCGTTCTGAATTACCTGGCGTTCCGAGCAACATACGCTGATGAAGTAATGGTCAGGGCTTCAGAGCGACTTAGATAAAAAAAGGCTGCAGAAATGCAGCTTTTTTTATCTTCCTTTTCTTTGGCGCAAAGAAAAGAAGCAAAAGAAAACACTCCCCCTTACCAAACCATCCCCCAGGGGATGACTTAATTGACTTCGGGCTAACGCCCTCGTCAAGGTCGTCTTGTATCGCTCGCAAGCTTGCGCCCTACGGGCGAGCGATAAGATTTTACTCGCTTCGCGATTATTACGCCTCTCCAATTATGCTCTTAACTATGCAATAATTCAATACCGGTAGTTTTTGCGACACAGAATAACTTGATGGGTGGAGTCGGCGAAGCCATCAAATATGATGAAAGCAAAGAAAAAAAGCAGCCGAAGCTGCTCTTTTTTATTTATAGGTCGTTGTAGTTGGGTGAGAAGGTGTCGCCTTGGTTGATGTCGCCAGTGCGAAGACCTTTGGTCAGCCAATTCTGACGCTGTTGCGAGGTACCGTGGTTGAAGGATTCTGGTACTGCATAGCCACGAGCCTTCTTCTGCAGGTAGTCGTCACCAATCTTTGACGCACAGTTGATGGCCTCTTCCAAATCGCCTGCCTCGAGCGAGCCAAACATCTTGTTGTCGTTGTTAGCCCACACACCAGCATAGAAATCGGCCTGCAGCTCCAAGCGTACGCTGATCTGATTGCTGAGTGTCTCGCTGGCACGTGACATCTGACTGTGTGCCTGATCGAGCGTACCTAAGAGGTGTTGCACATGATGTCCCACCTCGTGGGCAATCACGTATGCATAGGCGAAATCGCCATCAGCACCCAGTGTCTGCTTCATCTCAGTAAAGAACGAAAGGTCGATATAAACTGTCTCGTCGCCTGAGCAGTAGAACGGACCTACCTGTGAGGTAGCACCACCGCAGGCTGTCTTCACGCTACCGGTATAAAGCACCATCTTGGGCGCACGATAGGTTCTGCCATACTGCTGGAATATCTTGGTCCACACATCCTCTGTACCTGCCAGTACCTGACTGGAGAATTTAGCCAAAGCTTCTTCTTCAGCTGTGAATTCACGGTTGTTATCTGTCTGTGTGGAGACCATGCTGCCCAGATCGGCATCTGACAACACACTTAATGGGTTACCACCCATGAACCAGGTAATCAGGGCAACGATAATAAGACCACCAATACCCAGACTGGCCTTGCCACCACCACTCATTCTTCGACGATCGTCCACATTGGAACTCTCGCGTCTTCCGTCCATTTTCATAATTTAGTCCAATTTAAGGTTCAACATTTACTTGCAAAAATACATAAATAATCTTCATATCGAACTATTTTCCTCAAAAAAGTAAAAAATAGTGGCAGACAAAAACTAACAATTCAGCTAATAATGTATATTTGCAGAGGAAACATAACTAATTAAATATATTGTATTATGAGAAAGACAAAGATTACAGCTATTCTTTTGAGCGTTGCCTTGGTATTTGGCAGCTGCGGTACAATGAACAACACAGCTAAGGGTACTGCCATTGGCGGTGGCGGTGGTGCTGCTGTTGGAGCCATTTTGGGTGGTATCATAGGTGGTAGTGGTAAGGGTGCTTTGATTGGCGCTGCTATCGGTGGTGCCGTGGGCGCTGGCACTGGTGCTATCATCGGTCGTAAGATGGATAAGAAGGCGGAAGCAGCAAAGCAGATTGAGGGCGCTGAGGTGGAGAAGGTGCAGGATACCAATGGTCTCGATGCCGTAAAGGTTACTTTCGCTTCTGGTATTTTGTTTGGTTTCAACTCATCGGCTTTGAGCAACGACTCTAAGAAGTCACTCAAGGAGCTGGCTGATATCTTGGCAGAGGACAAGACTACCGACGTTGCTATTGTGGGACATACCGACAAGGTGGGTACTCAGGAGGCAAACATCAAGGTGTCTAACCAGCGTGCACAGGCTGTTGAGGGTTACCTGAAGCAATGTGGTGTGCCTGATGCTCAGTTCAAGTATGTTGAGGGTGTGGGCTTTGATCAGTATGATGAGAGTAAGTCGGCTGCTGAGAATCGTCGCGTGGAGATCTTCATGTATGCTAGTGAGAAGATGATTCAAGAGGCTGAAGCAGAGGCTTCAAAGGATTGACAATTAACTACGTTGATTTTTGTCACGACTCAGCCAACTAAGCGAGCTTAAAGGCTTTCGCTGCTCCAAAAATTGATAATTGAAAATTAAAGGCTGCTCAAATCGAGCAGCCTTTTTTTGCTAGTTACCAAACTAGATTCTAAAAGGGCATATTTGGAGAGGCGTGAAGAAATTTCGAGTTTTTACGTTAAAAGAAAAAATCCAATAAGACCTTTGGTCGTCTATTTTTTCTTAGTAAAAACGAAGAAAGTTTAGCCTCGGAGGATCAGCCCTTTTAGAACCTAGAGTTTGGTGGTAAATAAAACAAAAAAGGCAGCGGGAACGCTGCCTTTAATGGTTAAGATTATAACTTAATTGTTTAAGTGGAGATCTTTGAATGTGCGAGGAGCAGGAACGCCTGGGAGAGGCTTGCGATCCTTGAGCTGCTCGAGCGCCACCTCGATGGCCTTGTTCAGCTGCTGGTCTTCGCCGGCCTGTTCCTTGATAGGATCATTGTCGAGCAAGATATCAGGATCGACACCGTGGTTCTCAACGATCCACTGACCCGTCTTGGCATCGTAGTTGGTGAAGAACGGAACGCGTACATCAGTGCCATCCATGTAAGGCAGTGAACCACTGATACCGATGATACCACCCCAGGTGCGAGTACCAATAACAGTACCCAGGTTGTTGGCCTTGAAGCTCCATGGGAAGAGGTCGCCATCAGATGCAGAGTACTTGTTGACCAGCAACACCTTCGGACCATGATGTGCACCATCAGGCACAGTATTGGTCGTGTTGGATGTACGGCTCATGGTCATACGATAAGGCTCACGCAACAGGCGCTCAATAATCATAGGAGAAACATTACCACCACCGTTGGCACGATCGTCAATGATCAACGCTTCCTTATCCAGCTGTGGATAGTAGTAACGCACGAACTCGTTCAGACCTTCAGCACCCATATCAGGAATGTAGATATAACCCACACGTCCGTTGGTTGCCTTCTCCACGGTCTTGATGTTGTTCTGTACCCAAGCGTAGTGGTAGAGTGGGTATTCGTCAGCAATAGGCTTGATCACCACCTTGCGACCACCCGCTGCAGCTGTGCTGTTCACCGTCAGTTCGGTCAGCACATCAGCCTTGCCAATCAGCAGTTCGTATATGTTGCTAACAGATGTGGTAGGCACACCATCGATAGCCGTGATGAACTCGCCTTCCTTCACGTTGATGCCCGGCTCAGTGAGCGGTGAACGCAATTCCTCACGATAAGGAGCGCCCTCCAGAATCTTGGTAATCTTGAAATAACCACTCTTGTCGCGACTCAGTTCGGCACCCAGCAAGCCCATGTCAATGCGCTCAGCCTCAGGCTTCTCGCCTGTAGAGATGTAAGCATGGCCGCAGGCCAATTCAGAAATCATCTCACCAATTACGTAGTTCAAATCCAGACGTGTCTTTACGTAAGGCAGCAATACCGCATACTTAGCCTTGATGGCTTTCCAATCCACACCGTGCATGTTCTCCAGATAGAAACCATCGCGGAAAGCACGCCATACCTCGTCGAAGATCTGTGGCCACTCCTGTGAGAAATCAACGGTAGCCATTAGTTTGTCAGTTTCGATAGGCTTGTCAAGTTTGATGTGCTCAGATGGAAAGTCAACGATATAGTACTTGTTCCTGTCAGCAATCAAAGCCTTCTTGCCACCAGCAGTATAGCCAGTCAGACGACCGTCCACCACCTTGGTATCCTCTTGTTTCTCGAAGTCATAGACCATGATGCTGCGACCGCTCTGGTACCACAGCTTCTTGCCATCGCTGAAGAAGAAACTCATGTAACCTTCACCACCACGAACCGGCATTTTCACGATTCTGTTGAAGATACCGTCAGTGTCAATCTGCACATTCACATCCTTCTTGGCATCAGCCTCACCTAGTTTGCCTGGACCCTGAGGACCAGCAGGTTTGCTGTCGTTGCCACTACTAATCTGGTCATCCTTTGGCAACAGAGGTGAAGGAGTGTCCTTAGATAAGGTAGCGAAGTAGATGCCACCCATACTGGTATAGGCATAATCCCATTCTACACGACTATAGATAGGATTGAGGTCACGGTTTGAGTTGAAGAATAACAGCTTACCATCGGTGCTGAATACAGGAGATGATGAGTCGTACCACCTCTCGGTAACAGGATATTCCTTGTTGGTCTTGAGGTTATAGACATACACCACGCTCATGTCGTTCTTCTCCGGACGGGTATAGGTAATCCACTGACTGTCGGGAGAGAACTGCACCTGACGGAACTCGCTCTCCGGACAAGTCAGTACGGTGCGCTTGGTCTTGGCAGCTACATTTACCTCTACCAGACGGTTCTTGCGGTCGGTATAGAGGATGGTCTTGCTGTCCGGACTCCAAGTCAGTGCGCGGATATAAGTATCGTTGTTCTTGGTCAGCTGTACAGGCTCGCCACCTGTCTCTTCCTGCAACCAGATTTCGGTCTCACCAGTCTTGTCGCTGATGTAGGCAATGTACTTGCCATCAGGACTGATCTGTGCACCACGGTCGTTGGCACCAGGTGTGCGGGTGATGTTCTTCACCACACCCTGCTTGCCAGGAACATCGAACACCTCACCACGGGCGGTGACTGCCAGACGTTTGCCATCGGCAGAAAGACTGGCAGCTGTAATGTCTTCAGCTACATTCCTCAGCTCTGTACGTCCGTAGATGAAATCAGAAGTCAGGGTGATGTTAATCTGGGTGCTCTGACGTGTCTTAGGGTCGAGCTTATAGAGATAACCACCTTTCTCATAAACGATAATCTGACCGTTGGTGCTGGGGAACTTCACGTCATAGTCGGTGTAGTTGGTCACCTTCTCGGTCTGCTTGGTCTGGGTGTTATACACGAAGATGTTCATCGTCATGTCACGGTCGGAGATAAAGAATATCTCGTTGCCGATCCACATAGGCATGATATCCTGTGCATCGTTCTTGGTCACGTTCTCCACCGTCTTTGCCTGTGGGTCGTAGATCCAGATATCGTCGGCCATACCGCCACGATAGTATTTCCACGTACGGAACTCACGCATCACACGGTTGTATGCCAGCTTCTTGCCATCAGGAGAGTAGCTGCAGAAACCGCCCTCAGGCAGAGGAATCTGCTCGCTCATACCGCCCTCCTTGGAGATGGTCCACAGTTTACCGTCGAAGCCATCGCTGATGCGGTTACGATACACCACGCTCTTGCCGTCTGGCGTCCAGGTAAGCACCATATTGTTCGGACCCATACGGTCGCCCAGATCGTCACGCGAGTTGGTAGCAGTAAAGGTCAGGCGCTTAGGCTCACCACCGTTCTTGGAGATAAGATACACCTCACGGTTGCCGTCGTATTCGCCAGTGAAAGCGATGGACTGTCCATCTGGTGAATAACGTGCAAACATTTCGTAACCCACATGAGAGGTCAGGCGCGTAGCCTCACCACCGTTGATGGATGCCTTAAATAGGTCGCCTCCGTAAGAGAAAACCACTTCCTGACCATTGGTAGCCGGGAAACGTAGCAGTCTGCCTTCGTCGGCATAGCCGCTCATTGCAGCTCCTGCCAACAGCAGGGATAATAAAATTTGCTTGTTCATAAATACTATTTTAATTGTTTTTTGAATTCGTGATACAAATATAATGAATAGTTTTTGAATATCGCTTCTTAAAGTCATTTTTCTGAAAGATGACCGAAAGGAAAGCTCTCATTGGGAGATGATACTTAGATAATACAAAAAAATCCCCCTCGAAGTGGAGGGGGATGATAGTGTATTTCAACACTTATTCCATTTTGTAAACACCCTTCTTACTGATGTCCACCTTAGTTGGGTTGCCCTTGTAGCCAATGCTGCCGCTGCCCGTTCTGTTAGCTTCGATAGATTGTGAAGCATAGCAAGTGATGTCGCCGCTGCCAGAAGTACGAGCTTTCACCTCTTCGGTGAGCAAACCATCGGCTGCAATATCGCCACTGCCTGTGATGCTGTAGTCAGCCTTCAAAGCTTTGCCTTTCAACTGAATATCGCCACTGCCAGAGATGTGTGCATCGACGTCGCCAGCATTGATGTTTTTGAGTTCGATGTCGCCTGATCCTGTGATAGACACTTTCAGGTCGCCGCACTGCAGACCGCTGTTCTCAATATCGCCGCTGCCAGAGATGGATATATATACATCGCCTGTGCAGTTGACGTTGTTAGCCACCATATCACCTGAGCCAGTCACGGTCATTCTCAGTTTATCGGTCTCCAGTCCGTTCATCAGCTTGATAGTTCCCGATCCGCTGATATTCATCTCCTTCAAGGCTGCTGCATTGATGGTGTAATCCAGTTTCTTCCAATACTTAATGTTGTAGCCTTTCTTAATCTTGAGTTGCAGCATGCCGTTTTCTACATACACATCCAACACTTCAGCCACATTGTCGGAGGTAACTACAGAAACTGCCGGTGCTCCAGGTTGCTGGGTGAAAAACACTTTGCCTGAGCCCACCAGATTGATCTTGTCGAATTCGTTTACCTTATACTCTTTTGTCACGAATGTGTCGCTGGCTTTGATGGGTTTGCCCATGAAGCTGCCATCTACGTTGAGGTTGCATGCTGCGATGCTGGTGCCGAGCATCATAGTTGCTAAAATTGTTGCAATTGTTTTCATAATTTTTAGTCGTTTTATTAGTTCTTTGTTGTGTTAGACGAAGTAGCTCTGCAAAAAGTTGCAAGGTTTGCCATTTTTTTTATCTATTTGACGAAATGGATGTGTGTAGGCGACATTTTAGGCCTGACGTCAGTCGCCGGCACATCCATTTCGGCTTATATGTCAAACAATAACCCCTTTCGGAAACTGCATGGAAACACAATGCAACGAGCCATGCTGCTTGATAAGCGCACGGCAATCAATGCCAATAATATCTTTGTCAGGAAAGGCAGCCTGCAACACCCCTTTGGCACGCTCATCATTAGTAGGTTGGTTATAAGTAGGGTAGAGCACCTGCTGGTTCATGATCAGGAAATTGGCATAGGTAGCTGGTAAGCGCTCACCCTCAAAGACAATCTTGTCGGCCATAGGCAATGGCAACAAGCGATAGGGCTGACCAGTAGGGGTGACGAACGTTTGCAACTGTGCCTCCATCTTCGCCAGTTCGTCGTAATGTTCGTCTGATGGGTCATCGCATTTCACATAGGCGATAGTATCAGGAGAACAGAAACGTGCCAAGGTGTCGATATGACTGTCGGTATCGTCGCCACTCAGGTAGCCATAATCCAGCCACAAGATGCGATGGATATGCAGCGCACGCTTGAGATACTCCTCTATATCTACCTTATTATATTGAGGGTTCCTGTTGGGATTCAGCAAGCAGGCAGAGGTGGTGAGCAAGGTACCTTGACCGTCACTCTCGATAGAGCCACCCTCCAACACAAAATCAAGGTGACTGACATACTTGCCATGCAGGAACCCGTTGTCGAAAGCCTGACGTGTCACCGCATTGTCTTTCTCGGCAGCAAACTTATTACCCCAGCCGTTGAAGCAGAAATCAAGGATTTGCGGACCTTGTGGGTCGGTAAGGGTGATAGCGCCATGATCGCGTGCCCAGGTGTCGTTGGTGTTGCAGCGCAGGAACCGCACATTACGCATCATCACCTTGGCCTCAGTGAGTTGCAGCTGCACCTTCTGAGGTTCAGGCGTCACAATCAGCAGCAGTTCGCGACGTGCTATCTGCTTGGCAATCTGTGTAAAGCAAGCCGACACCTCATCCAACATAGGTGCCCAGTCGGTAGCGACATGCGGCCAAGTAAGCTGCACACCGCTCTGCTCAGCCCATTCGGCGGGCAGGGTAGGACAGCTCTGCTCTACCACCAGTTCCGTGAAACGGGATGCATCAATCTGCAGTTCGTCTTTCCTGCGGCCATAAAACGGGTTTTGTACTTGAATACTCATACGCGTCAGTTTGCTTAAAACAAAAAAGAGACTCATCTTACGATGAATCTCTCTTGAGCGGAAAACGAGACTCGGACTCGCGACCCCAACCTTGGCAAGGTTGTGCTCTACCAACTGAGCTATTTCCGCGAAATGCTTTGCATTTCGCGAGATTGTTGGCTGCGCCTCAACAAACTCAAATAAATTTGGTTTGTATTCGGCTTGCACAACAATTCCGCAAACCTCTTGCAAAGCAAGGCTTGCTACCTTTTTGTGCCCAAGAAAGGACTCGAACCTTCACGCCTCTCAGCACACGCACCTGAAACGTGCGCGTCTACCAATTCCGCCACTTGGGCATGGGATTATAGATAGCAAATATCTTTATGAACAGGTGAAGAGAAGGAGACTCGAACTCCCACGACACAATTGTCACTACCCCCTCAAAGTAGCGCGTCTACCAATTCCGCCACCTCTCCATTTGTTAACATTATCAATCAAAGATCTCTTGTTTGAGCGGAAAACGAGACTCGGACTCGCGACCCCAACCTTGGCAAGGTTGTGCTCTACCAACTGAGCTATTTCCGCCTTTTGCCTTGCAAAAGTCGGCATTGTCAGGCTGCACTCGGCATAGCTCAAGTAAACTTGGCTCTGCCCTCGTTTGCACGACAATTCCGCAAAAAGCTGTGAAGTGTCGGCAGCACCATAATCAATTCGTCTTTTGCTAGACTTCAAGAAGTCAAATATCGTTTGCTATCTTAGTAGCGGATGCAAAGGTAGGCATTTTCTTGAAACCTACAAACTATTTTGAGAAAAAAATGCAAAAAAATATCGTTTCCCACCACCTTAACACATGCGGTCACGATAATCCTCGTATTTGAATTCCTTATAAATCACGGCTTTATTATCGGTGGTCCACAAGGCAAGGGCAGGGTGGTGAATGCCATTGAACATGGTGGTTTTCACTGTGGTGTAGTGAATCATATCCTCAAATACGATGCGCTCACCCACCTGCAACTCATGGTCGAAGCTCCAGTTGCCTAAGAAATCACCACTCAGGCAGGAGTTGCCACCTATTCTATATATATAAGGACCTTCGTCACCCATCTGGGCACCCGTGATAACAGGCTGGTAGGGCATCTCCAAGCAATCGGGCATGTGACAGGTGAAGCTCACGTTCACAATGGCCGTGCGAATGCCGTGATTCTCAACAATATCCACCACCTCAGACACCAGTACACCTGTTTGCCAAGCAAAGGCAGAGCCAGGTTCGAGGATGATGCACAGGTGTGGGTAACGGTGCTGCAAATCTTTCAAAAGACCTATCAGATGCGCCACATCGTAATCTTGGCGCGTCATCAGGTGTCCACCACCCAAGTTCAGCCATTTTAGGTGCTGCAACCATTTATCGAACTTAGGCAGCAAGTGCTCCAAGGTGTGTTCCAAAGCGTAGGACGATGACTCACAATGACAATGACAATGGAAGCCTTCGATGCCTGCAGGCAACTCATCGGGCATCTGATCGGCTGTGATACCAAATCTCGAACCAGGGGCACAAGGGTTATACAGTTCTGTTTCTATCTCCGAATACTCAGGGTTGATGCGCAAGCCACAAGAGACGGGTTCGTTATGGGCCTGCACCATAGGGTAGAAGCGGGCAAACTGCGTGAGCGAGTTGAAGGTGATGTGACTGCTGCAACGCAAGATATCAGCAAACTCCTGCTCCGTATAGGCAGGCGAGTAGGTGTGTGCCTTACTGCCAAACTCCTCGAAGGCCAGGCGGGCTTCATACAGTGAACTGGCGGTGGTGTGATGGATATACTCGCGGAAGATGGGGAACGACTTCCAGAGGGCAAAAGCTTTGAAAGCCAGAATTATCTCTACTCCGGCTTCATCGGCCACATGCTGGATAAGGCGCAGGTTCCGCCGCAGCAAATCTTCCTCCATGATATAGCAAGGAGATGGAAAAAGACTGTAATCTATCATCTCTTATCAAATATTTATGCCACAAAGGTAACAATTATTGAATAATAATGTCTATATTTGAACCATAAAAACCAATTAAACCAATCAATATGAGAAAAATCATCTTATTATGTGCCAGTCTGTGTGTAGCTGTCTTTGCACAGGCTCAGATGACGGCCGACAACTGGGATGCTTATTTGAACAGAGCGTATGTAACGGGTAATGCTATTGATGTGGAACTGTGGCCCAATGGCGCACCCAATAGTAATGGAGTGACCTACGACCAACCCATCATCATGGGACAGGGAACGGTGGATGTGAAGCCCGCCTTGAAGGTGGTGCTGCCTCGCAAGAGCGACAAGCCATCAAAGGCCGTAGTTGTTTGTCCTGGTGGCGGTTATGCCATGTTGGCAACCATGCACGAGGGCATCATGTGGAACTTCTTCTTTGGTCGTGAGAACGTGGCTACCATCATGCTGACCTACCGCTTGCCTCATGGCAATCATGAAGTACCCGCCAGCGATGTCTATCAGGCTATCCGCATCGTGAAAGAGCATGCCAAGGAGTGGAACATCGACCCCAACCAGATTGGTGTGATGGGTTCATCAGCAGGCGGACACCTGGCATCTACCGTAGCTACCCATGCTGCCGATGATGTGCGCCCCGCCTTCCAGATTTTGTTCTATCCTGTGATTACCATGGACAAACGCTATACCCACATGGGCACGCACGACAACCTGATAGGCAAGGATGCTACCCCTGAGATGGAAACCCTCTACAGCAACGAGAAGCAAGTGACCGAGAAGACCCCACGTGCCTTTATCGTACTGGCCGATGACGACGATGTGGTGCCATCCATTAACTCAGCTTGGTATTTCGCTGCCCTGAAGGATCATGGCGTACCAGCTAATATGCATGTCTATCCTACGGGCGGTCACGGCTTTGGCAACTCCCAGAGTTGGAAGTACAATGCCGATATGTTGCAGAACCTATCTGACTGGCTCAATAGCTTTTAGTCGGTAAAAATGCGTTTTTCGTCGATTTTATATACAAGTGATTAAACTTTTTATTTTATTTGTAGTCAAATAATGCGGAAAAGATTTTAAATTCAATAAACATGAAAAAGACAATTCTATCATTAGCAGCTATGCTCTGCATGACATTAGGCATGGCACAGAATCCAGGTCAGGGTGCTCCACAGGGAGGTCCACAAGGACAGCGTCCACAGCGTCTCACCGTGGCTCAGGTAAACACAAAGATGCAAGAAGAACTGAAGTTAGACGCAGCTCAGCTGAAGGAAGTGGAAAAACTCAACAAGAAGTACTCATCACTCTATGAAGGCATGTCTATGGGTGGTGGTGCCGGCATGGGCGGCGGTCGTCCTATGGGTGGCGGTGGCGCTCCTATGGGCGGTGGCGGCGGAGGTGACTTCGGCGGCGGAGGCGGCGGTAGCATGGGCGGTGGCATGGGCAATGCCAACGGCGTGCGCTTCACCCCTTCACAGACCACTCCAGAGCAGCTGGCCAAGAAACAGCAGATTCAGCAAGAGGCATACGAGAAGAAACTGAAGAAGATCCTCTCTGAAGAGCAGTATGCTACCTACGAGAAGGTATTCCCAGCATTGATGCCGAAGCCAGGACAGCGTCCTGCAGGTGCTTCTGGTGCTGGCGGCAGGCCTGGCGGCGCCGCTCAAGGCAATTAAGGATTTTCCTATTATTAACAAGGGCTGCTCATCTGGGCAGCCCTTTATTATGTTTTGTCTAAGTCCAGCTGATACAATTCGATTTCACCTTTTGCACCGTCAAGTGCACTTTGATACATAGTTGTTGCCATAGCTATCTGCTTTTCCTCTTCTTACACCCCAATTTTTAATCCCTAACGAGGGATTATTTTTTCCCTCGTTAGGAATTAATAAAACGTCACTAATGGAGTCAGTAGTTTCAATAGTTTCAGTTATTTTGCATAACCACTTTTTGCTGGAGACCGAACAGTAGGACAGTAGAACAGTAAATATTTGCATACCCTTACCTCAAATAAGGGTTACATGCTTTTTCGTGAAGCATGGTTGATTTCTTCCCATGACTAGGATAAATCACAGTGTCATCGTTAAGCCTGCGAACAATTAACTCAAGGCTTTCTGCCATTTGTTCTCTGTCACCACCAGGGAAGTCTGTACGTCCAATGTTCATTGATAACAGAGTATCTCCTGTAAATGCAATATTCTCTTCTTTACAGAAAAACACCACAGAACCAGGCGAATGCCCTGGCGTATGTATTACTTTCAATTGATGGTTTCCAAAGTTGATGAAATCTCCACCTTTGAAAGTTTTCCCTGGCATTGGGATAGGATAGGGGTAGTTGTCCCCATATATTTCTTTGATACGTAAGGGGAGTATGTAAATCATGAAGTTTTTTTCAGCTTCATGTATCTCTGGTAGGAGCCCATATTTATCCAAAATCAAATCATTTCCATATATGTGATCATGGTGCGAGTGCGTTAAAAGCAAATGCACAGGTTTCAGTTGTTCTTTCTCAATATACTCAACCAACCGCTTCCGTTCATTGGCGTAATATACACCACAATCAATAATAACAGCCTCGCCAGTTTCGTCAGAAACGACGTGAGTGCATTCTTGGCAAGGGTTTACAACCCACTTTTGAATTTTCAGCATAACTTATAGAATTTTTAGCTTTTCTTTCAATATGTCAATACCTGTCAGGGCTGTGGTCTTGATATGTTCAAAACCGTATATGTTCTCTGCCCAAAACTCACCAGGATCAATGATGTAGCAGGGTATCTTCCAAGGTATGTGTTCTATCAGACCTGCTGCAGGATAGACTTGAAGTGATGTGCCAATAACTACAAATATATCTGCATCCTTTACAATTCTTTCTGCTTGTTTCATATTGGGTACATTCTCACCAAAGAAAACGATAAACGGTCTCATCTGAGAGCCATCTGCCGCTTTTTCGCCTATTTGGATTGGCTCATCAAGAGGCTTTTCAACTATACAGTTGGAATCATTCGGATTGTTAGACCCAGTGACTTTCGTTAATTCCCCACGCAAATGCAGAACATTGGTTGAGCCAGCACGTTCATGCAGATCATCCACGTTTTGGGTGATTATTGAGACAATATAGTCCTTTTCCAGTTCAGCAAGCACTTTGTGGGCATGGTTTGGCTCAACAGTCAACAAATTCTGTCTTCTGGCATTATAGAAGTCCAATACTGCCGCTCGGTTTCGCCTATATCCCTGAATACTAGCCAAGTCTTGGGCATTGAAGTTCTGCCACATTCCATCCTTGTCGCGGAAAGTAGAGAGACCACTTTCCTTGCTGATGCCTGCTCCAGTTAATACAACTAAATGTTTCATACCTTCGTTCTTTTTATACCAAGTTGGTAAGAGATAATTGTTCTTTTTCTTCTCAAATCCAATAGTAGAATCCAAATCATGCCCTGGATATATTGTACAGTTGTTAGGCAACGTTGTTGTGATGTATTTCAGGCTGTTCATTAAGTCTTCTATCCATCCAAACAACAAATCACTTCTTCCAATACTCTTTCGAAGCAATGTATCACCAGTAAACGCGATATGTTCTGCTTCACAATAGAATACAACACTACCAGGAGAATGTCCTGGAGTATGAAGAGTGATAAGATAGTGAGAACCAAATGTTATGACTTCATTATCTTGCAAATAATGTTCGGGTTTAACTATATCATATTCAAAGCCTCCTTCTCCAAAGACTTCTTCAATTTTCATTTCAATACGGCCCATCCATAACTGGTCCCTATGATGAACTTCTGGAAATAATCCAAATTCATCACGAACTTGGTCACATGACAAAAGATGGTCATAATGCCCATGCGTTAAAAGACATCTTACAGGCTTTAATTGCTCGTCATGGATATATTGACGGAACAACTCCCTTTCATAGCTGTCTTGAGCACATGGGTCAATGATGACACATTCCTTTGTTTCATCACTTACTACATAGCAATTTGCTCGTGCAGTATTAAAACCGAATCTTCTAACTGTTATCATCGAGTTTCATTATATATTTTGGTGATTCACCATATTCATTCTTCTCTATATCAGAATCCTTGCAAAACCAAGTAAACACGAGGATTCCGCCCCAAATTGGGAAAAACCACCACAGTGCCCCCCAGCCACTTATATCGATGTCATGAAGACGTCTTATAGTGACAGATAGTAATGGTATAATCGGGTAAACTGTATGCAATACTTTCATATTGCATTTTATCATCAGTTTTCTTGGCCTCTACAAAAGGAAATGCCGCTTGCACCTTTTTGAGGTTTTCTTCCATCAATTGCTTTTGATACGCGCCTTCTTCCTTATCGAAGTAACGCAATCGAACTTTTACATCAAAGTCCGTTTTAATTGTGTCACCTTTTGGAGTAACATGTTTGGCCAAAGAATAACAATGTATATATCCGTCTTTTCCGTCTCTCGCACTGGGATGCATCTCTGGTGGTACTAAACCCATGAAATAAGTAGCAGCCGCCAAAGCGTCAGCATATCTTTCAGCAGGATGAATATCATTCCCCTTGAAGTAATAAGTTTGACCTATGGCGGTAAAGTTAGCTATAGACATTTTGCCATAATCCCCACCATCTATATCAACAACCACATCTGGTTTGTCAACAAACGCTTTAGGGTCATACCTATCAGCAGCCCTTCCAATATCCTCATTTTGACTAAGGCAGACCATGACACGACCATGCTTAAACTTAGGATTCTTTATAAGTTCTTCCACCATCGTAACTAAAATGGCACATCCAGTCTTATCATCTGCTCCGAGTAATGTTGTGCCGTCACTCGTTACGATAGTCTTTCCTGTCAAATCCTTCAAATGAGCACATTGTGGATTGTTTGGACTTATCGTAATACCACCAGGGAGACAAATATCTCCACCGTCATAATTTCTGTGAACTATTGGCTTAATGCCTTTTCCCGGTACCTCTGGAGTAACATCCATATGAGCCATAAACAGTACTGAAGGAACATTCTTCTTGATGTTCGATGGAATGTCGATATATACGTAGTAATCATCAGAAAGAGTGACTTTCACATCTTTTCCACCAAAGCCTTTCACCTCATTATATATGAACTTAGCTATTTCCCTTTGTCCTTCGGTCATTGGGAATGATGTCATACTTGATTCATCAATCGATTGGCTCTCAATCTTTACATAGGATAGGAAGCGCTCAAGCATTTTCTCTTGAGACACTTTTCCTGAGACAGGAATTTGGGCATTGCATGCAAAAATGCAGAAATAACACAATAGGGATATGACAGTTCTTTTCATGGCTTAGCACTATTGTTATGCCTCCAAACTCCCCAAATTGGCGGTTAATATTTGACTTTACTGAATGGCAATAAAAAAAGGCATGGGAGTTTCTACATCTGCCCATCCCTGATCTCAGGCCTTCGCATTGCCCCCATACAAGGATTAGCAACGCAGTCAGCCCACGCCAAGCGATTATATATACAACTATTTGCTATACATTTATATATAGCTATAGCTGGGATATAATCTCCCTACGCAGACGCTTATCGTTGCATTATCTCTGTGTATGGTTTCTAAGTTGCGAAGTTAGAGATCACAGAATGATAACGTCCGTAAACGCCTTTTCGAGACTTGCCCTACAAACGGCATACTGGTCTCATTCCATCAATGTCTTGAAGGATATGCACCCTTCATCCGCAAAGATAGTGCAAGATGAAGACAAAAGCAAGTTTTCTCTCCAAAAAAACAAGTAAATGCTTGGAATATTAGTATTATGGAGTGCAGACCAAAGAAACTAATCAGGCAGTAAAAAAACAATAATCGAAAAGTGTACCACTAATGCATTTATATATATTTCTCACGAATAGTTTTCTGTAGTTTTGTTGTTCCGACCAATTTGTCTGATGATTATGAGAATGATATTTTGATGTCGCAATTTGCGACATCAAAATAATAAATGACTAAATTAACAGCGCCCCCGCTGATTAGCGATGGCTTTTGTTTTACTTATGTTGTAACTTCGCATTGACGATCTGAAAAATACTGCCTGCCATGTTTGAAGGGAGACGTCCCCAAGATCCGGCGCAGTATCTGGAGCGAGTGAAAGGAGATATTCCTATAGGGGGATGGAAGATACTGCGATGACTCTTGGCGGATACTGCGACCACCAGAGGAAGACTTTTTTTCACTTCGTGGAAAGTTTTCCTACGGTAGATAGTCAGCTATGGAAAGACCAATAATAGGTATTGCATCGAATCGAAGCGATTTGAAACGGTCTTTGGCTATCCGTTCACCTTGTAGGGCATTCGATTGATAATGGAGCGACCAAGGGTTACCTCATCAGTATATTCCAGTTCGTCACCTACACTGACACCACGGGCCAGGACGCTGAGTTGCACAGGGTAGTCCTTGAGGCGGCGGGAGATGTAGAAGCTGGTGGTGTCGCCCTCCATGGTGGTGCTTAAGGCAAAGATGACTTCTTTGATGTCGCCACTGGCCACTCGTTCTATCAGGCTGTCAATCTCGAGGTTCTTGGGACCCATGCCGTCCATCGGACTGATAAGTCCGCCCAGCACATGATAGAGTCCATTGTATTGCTGGGTGCTCTCGATGGCCATCACGTCGCGGATGTTTTGTACCACACAGATGGTGGTGCTGTCGCGCCTGGGGTTGGAGCAGATGTTACACACATCGGTGTCGCTGATGTTGTGACACACCTTGCAGTATTTCACTTCGCGCTTGAGCTGGATGATGGCATTGCCAAAAGCCTCGACGGTGGCGGTGTCTTGGTTGAGCAGATGCAACACCAGGCGCATGGCGGTCTTTGTGCCTACACCAGGCAGTTTGGCAAACTCGCTGACTGCTTTCTCTAATAACAAGGATGGGTATTGGTTGTTCATAGCTTTTCTTTTTTAATCTTACACAATTGGGCATAGTCGCACCAACGACAGGCATCGGGGCGATATTGGGTTTGCTGAAATGGTATGTTGCGGTCGAATATCTCGGCTAACAGGGCCTGCAGACGCTTACGGAAATCGGCATCCAGCTGACTGAAATCACTGACGGCAACCTTGTCGAGAAGGATGTCGGTGGTGAAATCGTTGGAGGCTGCACGATGGATGAGCAACAGGCCTGGAGTGACCTTCAACGGCTGCTTGTGACACATGACAGAGGCATAGAGGAAAGTCTGGAAGATGCGGTGGTCGCGCTTCTTGCCTGCAAAGATGGCATCCATATCGGTGGCCTTGGGGATTTGTCCGCCTGTCTTGTAATCGATGATGCGCAACACGCCGTCTTTGCTGTCCATGCGGTCGATGGTGCCGCCTACCTTGACTTGCAACATCTGGTTGGCCACTGGCACCTGGAAGGTTTCTGTCTCTACCTTCTCGACATCTACCAGGGTGAAGGGCACGTGCTTCATGTCGAAGCGGATGAGGTTCTCCAAATAGCGGATGATGACACTGCGGTTGATCTGCTGGGTGCCGTTATAGGCGGCTCTCTCATGTGGGTCAATCTGGAAGAACAGGTGCTTGAAGGCATTATCTACATAGGCATACAGACGGGGCTTGTCTTTCAGCACTTTCTCTAAATCAGTGGCGTTGATGACATTGCCATGGGCGGTGAGGTCTTTGTAGAGCTTCTCGGCTGCTTCGTGGAAGATGCTGCCAAACACGGCATTGTCGATCTCGGACGATACTTCTTCGGGCTTGCGGATGCGGGCTACATATTTATAATAGAAGCTCAGCGGACAGTTGAGGTAGGTGTTGAGGGCAGAGGGCGAAATGTACCAATCGTCTTGCTGCGGATTGGCATAGTTATCTACCAACAGCTGGTATATCTCTGGGGTTTTGACAACGGTGATCTCTCGCTCGTGTGCAGGTGATTGTCCGGCTTCGAGCTGCTCTCGCCGGATGGCTTGGGGCGACTCGGTGAGCAGTTGCAGCATGAAGCGTGACATCTCTCCACGGTTCAGTCCTTCGGTCGAGGTGTTATACATCATCGTCACCGTCTCGGCTCGCTGTATGAGGCGGTAGAAATAGTAGGCATAGACCGAGTTCTTGTGCTCGATGGTGGTGAGGCCAAAGGCTTTGCGCAGGTTATAGGGGATGAACGAGGCATTGCTTTCTGTCTTGGGCAGCTGTCCTTCGTTGACGGATAGCAGGAGCAGGTGCTTGAAGTCCAGGTTTCTGGTTTCCAAGATGCCCATGATCTGCATACCGATGGCCGGCTCTCCGTGAAATGGGATGGTGGCGCTGCTGAAGATGCGGTTCAGCAACTTGCGCAGGGTATTGGTGTTGACCGTGAGGTCGCCTTGCTGGATGAGGGTGAGCAAGCGGTTGATGAGGGTGTAGCTCTTGAACAATGATTCGCGGTAGAGCTGCGAGAAGATCTCGTGCTCGTCTGACTCGTCATTGCGGAACAAGGTGGTGGCATCCAACAGCATGTTGACCAGGTAGGTGCATAGGGCTTGGTTGCCGCTGACTGGGGTAAATGCCTTGCTGAGGAAGTCGTCTGCTTTAAGCTCATCGGGTTGGGGGAAGAAGCGGTTCTTGCTGGTGAGTTCCTGCTCGATGGTACTGGCTGCTGGCGACAATTGACGGGTGTAGGGATGACGCAGGAAAGCCAGTACTTGTTCGTAGATATAATGTCCGTTCTTGGCTTGATAGCCAATGGTTTGCAGGTCGGCCAGCACATTGATGAAGCTAAACACGGGCGTTTGTGACAGCGGGAAGCCCATGGTGACATTGACATGCTGTACCTCTTGGGGCAGGGCATGCAGCACGGGTTGCAGCAAACGCTCGTTGCACAACACCACAGCATTTTCTTTCTCTGCACCATCGTGCGAGAGCTGGGCGTACCATTGTGGGATGTAGCGCGCCTGAGCATTCTCAGTGGGGGCAGCGATATACTTGATTTGCTTGGGTTGCTCCATCTGCTGGAAATGCTCCTCGCTGAGGGCATTGGGGAACAGCTGCATGTTGCGCATGATGAACTCGCCCGCCTCGTGGGTGAACGGGATAGCCGCTTTTCGTGGTTGTATGGTGTAACTGATGTCGTAATTCCAGTAGAACAGGGCTTTATCTGCTTCTTGCAGTCGCTTGAACAGGGTGGTCTCTACACGATTCAATACGTTGAAGCCCACAAAAACCAGACGTTCGTAAGGCAGCTGACTGACATCCAACCGTTCGATGATATCTCGGTAGAGCATGCCTTCATAGGCAATGCCCAACTGACTAAGATCCTTGCGGAAATGCTGGTAGATGGCGCCTAGTTTGTTCCATACACCGATGAAACGCTGCTTGAGCTCGGATGTCTTTTCGATCGAGAAATGACTGAAGAACTGACGGATGGCTTCCTGCTGTTCTTCAGTGAGGTAGCTGAGGTCTTCCAGGTCTTTCAGGTCTTGCAGGTTGCCAAACAGCTGTGTGGCGTCGGCCATATTCTTATCTACATCGTCGAAATCGCTGATGAGCAGTTCGCCCCAATAGTAGAAGTCGTCGAGCGATTCTTCGCTCTGTGTCTCTTCGCGATATACCTTATATAATTCGCATACCAGACGGATGGGGTCGCCCGTTTTCAAAGTGGAGAGGGAGGAGAACAGTTCTTGTATGCTGATGTAGGCAGGTGACCATACAGGGGTGGATGCCTGACGGGCGAGGTGTTCGCTGAAGAACAAACTGGCTCGCTTGTTGGGGAACACCACTGCTGTGTGCGAAAGGTCGGTACCTATGCGCTGATAGAGGTCGTGTGCTACTATTTCCAAGAATGTTTTCATACGCTTTCTATTTGATTTTCATCTACGTACCATAGGTAGCCCGTGATGTTTCGGTAGCTCATGCGCTTGAGCAGGTCGATATAGGTCTGTACCTGTCGGCGGTGACTTTGCTTGGGCTTACCGAACTTGAAATCCACTACCACCATCTCGTCGCCTCGCAGCATCACACGGTCTGGTCGGCGTTGCTGTAGGCCGTTGTCCGTCATCCAAATAATCTCACACTCGTTGAACAGCTGCCAAGTACCATCATACCAGGGCTGTATGGCTGGGTGGGCAAAAGCTCGCTGTACCTCATCACGTATTTCCTGTTCACTTACCACACCTCCGACAATGCCTTCGGCTATCAAGTTGCTGATGGCTGGTTCTATATCGTCTTTGGTGCGTATGGAGGCAAAGAGGGTGTGCAGGATGCTGCCTCGGTTCATGAATCGCTGCGACGATTCGGCTTCGTCAATGCCTGCGATGAAGTCGGCCGAACGGTTCGATTCGCGGAACTCTATGTCGGGATGGTGGCTTACCATCTGGATATTCATCGAGCAGGGCTGTTGTGCCAGGATGTTTTGTGATGTCTGCTGTTGTTCTTCCTGATAGCCCATGAGCTGTCCGTATTCAAAAACGCTTTCTTCCTCTTGCCAACTAGCTGCCAGAGGGGCGGCAATATCGTGTAATGATATGCGTAGCAGTTCGCTGATTCTTCCTTTCTTTGTATCTTGATTACTGAAGATAATCATATTCTTCTCTGCTCTTGTCAAGGCCACGTAAAGGATGTTGAGATTATCTACCCAAAGCTGCAATCGCTCACGCAGGAAATCGTCTTTGAATACCGATTTCAGCATTTTTTCGGAATACCTGACTGGCACCATATCGAGGGCATCGTAAGGAGCTGACTGCGGTGAGCACCATACCAGTTGCTCCATTTGTGAATCCAAGGTCATGGTCCAGTCGCAGAAAGGCACCAGTACGGTATGGAATTCCAAGCCCTTGGCGGCATGGACGGTCATGATGCGTATGCCGTCGATCTCGCCACTGGGGATGGTCTGGTAGCAGAGTTTGTCGTCCCAATACTGCAGAAAGGCGGTAAGTTCTGACGAGTGGTCGTTGAGGTATTCGCTCACGGCGTCGTAGAACTTGAACAGATAGGCATCCTGTTGCTCAATCTGTTGCAACGAGAAGATGTCGAACAGTTCCTCCACCAGTTCGTACAAAGGCATTTGCTGCAGTTCTTTCCTGCGCTCGAAGAAGGCTGCTGGCAACAGCTCAGTGATGGGTGCGGTAAGCAGGGCGTGTTGGTCGGTGATGTCTCGATGCAGTACTTGTTGCTGATAATCGGTCAGCAAAGCTGCCTCTGCGATATGATCATCTGGGTCGGAGAGGCATCGCAGGGCATTAATAATAATATGTATGGCGGTTGATGCGTCTAACCTGAATGCTTCGTTTGACACCACTGGGATGTGTAGCTCTCTGTCGAACCAGGTGGCGATGTTGCCCAACTGTCGTTTACTGCGTAGGAGAATCACCATCTGATTCAGGGGAATGCCCTTTTGCTGCAATTGGGTGACCTCTTTGCCCAAAGCACGGATGGTATTGTCCTCGTAGCTGTCGGACTCCTCGTCTTTTCCTATGAACGATACCTTTACATATCCTTCGTCTGTCTCTTTCTTTGTTAACTGTTTTACATCGCTATAGGCATGGAGTAGGGGCAGACAATCTTCATCCAGCTCTTCACGGTATTGCTTGTTCAGGTTCTCTACCATCTTCTCAAACAGATGGTTGTTGAACTGAATGATATGCCACTTGCTGCGATAGTTGTACGAAAGCGGCACGATGCGTATTTTATGGGGCGTCTCTTGATCGTGCATGTCGTTGAGGATGTTCCAGTCGCCATTGCGCCAGCGATAGATGGACTGTTTCACATCGCCCACAATCAGACTGTCAGCTCCTTGGGCTAGTCCTTCATCCACCAGCGGCTTGAAGTTACTCCACTGCAAACGACTGGTGTCTTGGAACTCGTCGATCATGATGTGGGTAATATGGGTGCCTATCTTTTCGAAAATAAAGGCCGAGTCGCTGTCGCTGATCAGGTTAGCCAGCAATTGGTTGGTGTCGGCCAACAGAAAACGGTTCTTTTCGTGATTCTCAAGGGTGACAGCCTCGCGTATGGCATTGATGAGCTGCAGCTGGTATAGGTATCGCGTACCCATGTCGCAGCTGCGACTGATGGCCACTGTCTGAGCACGATAGGTTTCGGCTTCATTGAGCAGAGGCATGAGCTTTTGCTCTACCACTGAGGCAAGTTGCTCTTTTTGCTTGGCTTTGGCATTGACCCAACTGTCAACGTTCTGCAGTTTTTCTTCTATGCGCTTGCCGGGCAGTTTGTCGTCATCGAATTTATCTTTATTCAATTTTTCGAAATAGCCAATGACGGTGGAGCCATATTTGAGGTCAGTGTCGAAGATGCGATGCTCGTTCATGATGTCGGTAAAACGCTGTCTGTATGGGGCTAATCCGTCGATGGCTTCCTGCTTTATCAGTTTGAGGTGTTGCTGGTAATCCTTGATAATATGACTGTCTTTCAATTGCTCGTGCAGTCGTTTGCTCTTTTCTACGAAGCCCTCGTCAAAGATATGCCGTCCAAATGACTTCAACTCATCATCGACTTGCCAGCGGGTAGCATCGTTGATCTTTGCATCGATATAGCTGAGTATCCAGGATAATTCTATGGAATGCTCATCGAGTTGGGCAATCATGTGATCGACTACTTCATCGAGTACGGCCTTATTATCCAGCTCAATGTTCAGGTTGGAACCGATGCCTAATTCTCGTGCCAGGTTGCGCGTGACTGTCTGGAAGAAGGAATCGATGGTGGTGACTTGAAAGCGGTTGTAGTCGTGCAAGATGCGATGTAGTGCATCACCAGCCCGTTGTCTGATGTCAATGGTGCTGAACGAATGTCCCGTTTCTTGCAGTCGTTTTATCAAAGCATCCAGATAGGGTGCTGAAGCTGCATCGTCTTGCCAAATGCCCCACATCTGTTGCAGGATGCGTTCTTTCATCTCTGTGGTGGCCTTGTTGGTGAACGTCACGGCCAAAATATGTCGATAGGCGCTGGGGTTAATGATAAGGTGCATGATATACTCCACCGCCAAGGTGAAGGTCTTGCCAGAACCTGCTGATGCCTTATAAATGAGTAATTCCATGTGGTAAAGATACAGAAAAAAAGGCAAACAATAATGTTTTTTGACATAAAACTTAAAAATAGTTGATAAAAATTTTTTAGTTTTAAAATATTTACTTAAATTTGTGCCACATTACCTGATTGACGTGATAGTATGTGAATATAATCTGGTCATACAAATGCATGTATTTTTGCATTGACAGGATAATTGAATAGTAGTTTTGTCGTGTTTTATTTTGTGTTTGTGTTGTAGACTAGGCTTTGTTGAGAAACAAGGCCTAGTTTTTTGTAGAACGGTATGACCTAGGCGAAAAGGTCGTAAGAATGGGATAAGTGTTAAATAATGTCAAATTATGGAAGATTTATAGTACTATGTATTGCAAGGTACTAAAATAATTTCATATCTTTGCAAAACCAAAGGTTGCCTATATGACAACATTTGGTGTGTATTCACTACATAAAACATATAAAGATATGAGTAACGAAAATGCAAAATCACAGATGAGGAAGGGGATGCTGGAGTATTGTGTGTTGTTGCTGTTGCACAGAGACGCTGCCTATGCTTCTGACATTCTCTCACAGCTGAAAGAGGCTGAACTGTTGGTGGTGGAGGGAACACTTTATCCCTTGCTGACCCGACTGAAGAACGACGGGCTGCTGAACTATGAATGGCGAGAATCGACACAAGGTCCGCCCAGAAAGTATTATTGTCTGACGGAACTTGGTGTGGAGGCGCTGAAAGCGATGGATGAGGCATGGGTTGGACTGACGCATACGGTAGAGGTGCTGAAATCGAGCATCACCGACCCAAAATTCCTGATTGTTTAATTGATTAAGAAAAACCTACTAATATGAAAAAGAATATTAACATCAACATGTTTGGCGTGATCTACGCCATTGACGAGGATGCTTACGATCTGCTGAAAAAGTATCTGGAGAATATGCGCAGCTATTATAGCCGTCGCAGTGGTGGGGAGGAAATTGCCAACGATGTGGAGAGTCGTGTGGCTGAACTCTTTGCTGACCTGAAGGCTCAAGGGGTGGAGGCTATCACCATAGAGCATGTGGAGGATATCATCAAGCGTATTGGTGACCCACAGCAAATGGATGAGGAGGCTGATGTGAAAAGTGAGCGTGTAATGGACGGTGGCTATGCAGAGGCTGTTGATGATAAGTCCGTTAGGAAATTGTATCGTGACCCAGACGACAAAATTTTGGGCGGTGTGATATCAGGTCTTTGCCATTACTTAGGTATTGAAGATCCTGTAATAGCACGATTGATATTCTTGTTGCTGGTGTTCTTCTCACATGCTATTCTGGTGGTGGTCTATGCTGTTTGCTGGGCACTGATTCCTGAGGCCAAGACGGCTGAGGAACGCTTGCAGATGAAGGGCAAACGAGTAACTCCGAATGCCATTAACGAGGAACTGATGCAGGGTGTGGATCGTGCGAAGAAGTTTGTGAACGATCCTGAGAATCAGCGCAAAGCTAGTGGATGTCTGGCTACTTTCGTGAAGGTATGCTTCTTCTCGTTCTTGGGATTCTTGACACTTATATGTGGCTCTATATTGCTCTGTGTGCTGGTAGCCTTATTTGTGTCGTTGGGTGCTACTATGTTCGGTATTGGGGGTACTATGATAGGTTTAGGCATTGACCCTGATTTTGTGAATATGCTCAACACCGTACCGACATGGGTACAGTGGACTTTCGCTGGTGCTACTATACTGGTACTTGCTATTCCATTGTTCATGCTTTTGCATAAGCTGTTGAGTAAGCCCGAGAAGTCGATGTCAACAGGGGCAGTGGTAACGATGATTATCGTTTGGATACTGGCTTTGGGCGTAGCTATCTCAACGCTGGTACCCATAGCTGCCAGCTTTGCTGAAAAAGAATATAACTTTCATAAACACTACAGAGCTGAAGTTGTAGTAGAACAACCAGCTACTGCCGAAGCAGAAGCAGTATTTGTATCATAATTGCATCTGCTGGTAAGAAATACGTTGGATTATGTAAAGGGGTGTTGTTTTACAGCACCCCTTTATAGTAGAAGTAGTCTGTGCTTAGTGTCAGGTTAGGCAGTTCTGTGTTGGGCTTGAATAAACCAAAAACAGATGACCCAGAGCCACTCATAGAAGCGTATTCAGCTCCATTGTCGTATAGTAGCTGTTTGATGGCCTCGATTTGAGGATGTTGCGGGAAGATGCTCGCCTCGAAATCGTTGACTAAATTTTTGCGCCATTCTGAGATAGGTGCTTGCAGTACATCGACAATAGATACCGTTGGACGTTGAGGATGGATATGTGCAAATGCTTCCTTGGTGGAAACAAACACATTGGGCTTGATGATAATGATCTGGTAGTCCTTGAGTGACAGACTGATGGGAGAGAAAACATCACCAATGCCTGTGGCAAAAGTAGGCTGATTCTGGATGAAGAAAGCACAATCGGCTCCCAACTGAACAGCCAACTGTTCGAGCTGTGCTGTTGAAAGATGCAATTCAAATAACTGGTCAAGTAGTTTGAGCATGAAGGCAGCATCGGCAGAGCCACCTCCCAAACCTGCTCCAGAAGGGATATGCTTGAGCAAGTGGATATCTACAGAGCACAGGTCAGGATATGATTCCTTGAGCAATTGATATGCTTTGATCACCAAGTTCTTGTCGGCATCGCAATCGAGCGTGTTACCATATTGTTGAAAGGTGTATCCTCTTTCCACAGGGCCGTTAGTGACAGTAATCTCCAGTGCGTCATGAAGGCCTGTCACAGGATAAAAAACCGTCTCTAAATCGTGATAGCCGTCAGCACGGCGGTTCACGATGTTCAACCCCAAATTAATTTTGCAGTTCGGAAAGCAAATCATACTAGTTTCAGCCTGTTTTTTTTGCCACCTTTCAGTTATTCCGCAACAACAGCGAGAGGCTTAGGTCGCAGCAATCAGTTATTAACTGCGGTTTCAATACACTGTCGCTGCGGAGCGGTGAGAGGCAAGGACAGCAGTCATCAGTTATTAACTGCAAAGTTAATAACTTCTTGAAAACTTATCGCCATAATTGATGCGAAATTTCAAAATATCGTATTACCTTTGTCACACTAAAGGAATTGAATTATGGCAGAACAAACCAGAAGAGGCAGGGGCCAACGAACAACAACCAACGCCCAGCCTGTGAATGATTATGGAAGAATTCCGCCTCAAGCCACTGATTTGGAGGAAGCTGTGCTTGGGGCATTGATGATAGAGAAAGATGCTTATTCGCTGGTGAGCGAACTGTTACATCCGCAGTCGTTTTATGAGCATCGTCATCAGTTGCTCTATACAGCTATCACCAACTTAGCCATCAATCAGCAACCTATTGACTTGCTGACGGTGAAGAATGAGTTGGAGAAAGAGGGTACGCTGGATGAAGTAGGGGGACCTTTCTATATTACTCAGCTAACCAGTAAGGTAGCATCAGCTGCCCATGTGGAGTTTCATGCCCGTATCATTGCTCAGAAAGCATTGGCCAGGGAATTAATTTCCTATTCTAATGCTATTCAGAGCAAGGCTTTTGATGAGACGCAGGATGTGGAAGACCTGATGCAAGAGGCTGAAGGTAAGCTGTTTGAGATTTCTCAACAGAACCTTAAGAAAGACTATACACAAATCAACCCCATTGTCGAGGAGGCTTATAAGCAGATTCAGAGTGCTGCCTCTCGAACAACAGGATTAAGTGGTTTGGAATCTGGTTTCCATGATCTGGATAAAATTACATCGGGTTGGCAAAACTCCGATCTGGTGATTATCGCTGCTCGTCCGGCTATGGGTAAGACGGCTTTCGTATTGTCGATGGCTAAGAATATGGCGGTGAATTACCAATATCCTGTGGCATTCTTCTCGCTCGAGATGAGTAACTTGCAGCTGGTGAACCGACTGATAGCCAATACTTGTGAGATTGAGAGTGACAAGATTAGGAGCGGACGCTTGCAACCTCATGAGTGGGAACGTCTTGACCGTAAATTGAACGACCTGTTGGGAGCACCGTTATATATTGATGACACACCGTCGTTGTCGGTGTTTGAATTGCGTACCAAAGCACGCCGACTGGTACGTGAACATAAAGTGAAAATTATCTTTATTGACTATCTGCAGCTGATGAATGCCAGTGGTATGAGCTATGGTAACCGTCAGGAGGAGGTGAGTACCATCTCGCGTTCGCTGAAAGGCTTGGCGAAGGAGCTAAACATTCCTATTATTGCATTGTCACAGTTAAACCGTAGTGTGGAGTCACGAGGTAATGCCGACACGAAAGGTGATGCAAATAGCCGTCGTCCCCAGCTGAGCGACTTGCGTGAGTCGGGTGCCATTGAACAGGATGCCGATATGGTATGCTTTATCCACCGCCCTGAGTACTATAAGATTTATACGGATGAAAACGGAAATGATATTCGTGGACAAGCAGAGATTATCATTGCCAAGCATCGTAATGGCGCTGTGGGTGATGTGCATCTGAGGTTCATTGGCGAATATACTCGTTTCCAGAACCTTGACGATGAATTGTTGGCTAATGCTTTTGTGCCTAAGCCACAGACATTCCGTTCGAAGATGAATACCCCGATTGGAAACGACTCTCCAGCTCCACCTCCCATGCCGGATGGAGATGTTCCTTTCTAAAATAATAAAGCCCTGAGAGATTATCTTCCAGGGCTTTATTGTTGGGTGTCATCCTTTTAGTGTTTCACTACACGCAGTACTCGGATGCCTGTCCACTTAGGATTGTCTTCCAGCATCTTCTTGATGGTGACTTTGGAAACCTCCACTCTCTTTTCAACGGATGAAGCATGCATGATTGTCAGCTTACCACTGATATTGAAGGCCAAGCCCATGTGAGCGATGTCGAGACCAGGCTCGTTGGTGGTGAACATAATGATATCACCATCGTGTATCCATTTTAAACCATCATTGGGTAAGTTGGATGCTGGTACATAATGAACGGTGGTACCATTGATGCTCTGCTCGATGGCACGCATCTTCTCCATGTTCTGTGGATTGTTGGCCAGATGCTTGTATAGGTTAGGATGGTTGGTCATATAACCCGTCTGAACCTGCATGGTGTTCTTGCTGTTTTTTTCTGCTACATCCTCCAGGATACCAGCCTTGATGGCGTTCTGTGCCCATTCGGTCATGTAGTGCAGTCGAGAGGTGTAACCATCAATCTTACCATCGCGATAACGCAGTTTCTGTACATAATCAGCGAACACTTCCTCATCTTTATAATTGTTTTCCTTCACAGGAGCCAACGCCAGGGCTATGGCGTATTCTACGAAGGTAGTGCAATCCATTTCATCGGTGTTCAATACTAATTCTTCCGTGTCATTCTGATCGAGCACTCCTGCTACGTAAGGTACATCCAAATAATCCACTGCATTGGTAAGTACGTCGTTAGCTGCATTCTGTGCGAATGCCTGTGTTGAAAATAAGGTGGCACATAAGGTGCCAATGAGCATAAGCGAAATTTTTTTCTTAGTGAAGTTCATATTATCAGTTTTTATTATTTTTCATTGTGTATTTAATAAAGAATACAATCAGCAGGATGTAAGCTACCAAGGATGCTGCTTCTGACAACGGGTTGTTCAGCCAAGCCTCGTTGGTGAGGTTAATGTCAGCAAAACGCATACCGGCACTTATAACTCCCATCAAGGCTCCACCTGCAATGAAACCAGAAGCCAGCAGCGTTCCTTTTTCTCCTCGTGCCTTGTTGACTTCCGCATCTTTGCTGCGTGTGGTAACATACCAATTGATGGCGCCACCCACTACCAAAGGAATGTTTAACTGCAACGGGATGAACATACCCAATGCAAAGGCGAGGGCAGGGATCTTACACCAATTAAGGATAATAGCTAACAAAGCGCCGATGCCGTAGAGCAACCACGGAGCACCTACACCACTCATCAGTGGTTCGATGACGGCGGCCATTGCATTGGCCTGAGGAGCAGCTAACTGTCCGGTAGTAAAGCCATAAGCCTTGTTCAGTATAATCATTACACCACCTACGGTAGCTGCAGAAACGATGGTTCCTAAGAATTTCCAGGCTTCCTGTTTAGCAGGTGTTGTACCAATCCAATAACCAATCTTCAGATCAGTAACGAAACCACCTGCCATTGACAATGCCGTACATACCACACCACCCATTACAAGGGCAGCTACCATCCCTTCAGGGCCACGCAGACCTACGCCTACCATGACCACAGAAGCCAGTATCAGTGTCATTAATGTCATACCTGATACGGGGTTCGTACCCACAATAGCAATGGCATTGGCTGCAACAGTAGTGAAAAGGAAAGCAATGACAGTTACCAGCAACAAAGCCACAATGGTAAAGAGCACATTGCCTTTCATGACATCAAAATAGAAGAACAGCAGTACCAGGATGATGGTGATGATAGAGCCAATGGCCACCACCTTCATGGGCAGATCGCGTTGTGTACGCTGTGCGCCAGTATCTGATGATGCTTTACCACCCATCTCCTTCATGGCCAAACTTACAGCACTCTTGATGATGCCCCAGGATTTGAGGATACCAATGATGCCTGCCATAGCGATACCACCAATACCTATGCTCTTGGCATAATTGGTGAAAATTTCTTCAGGCGACATGTCGCCAATAGCTGTGGTGATGGCAGGGTTCCACTGATTCAGTACGCTGTCTCCCCATATCAGTGACATACCTGGAACGATAATCCACCATACAACCAATGATCCGGCACAGATGATGGAGGCATATTTCAACCCCACAATGTAGCCCAAGCCCATGACAGCAGCTCCTGTGTTTACCTTAAACACCAGTTTCGCCTTATCGGCCAGCATCTCACCAAAACCAACTACACGGGTTGTGAAATTCTCATTCCACCAACCAAAAGTGGAAACGATAAAATCGTACAATCCACCTACGATACCTGCAATCAGCAAAGGCTTAGCCTGATTGCCTCCTTGTTGGCCTGATACCAATACCTGTGTGGTAGCTGTAGCCTCAGGGAATGGATATTTTCCATGCATCTCGCTCACAAAATACTTTCTGAACGGGATGAGGAACAGTATGCCCAAACAACCGCCTAAAAGGCTGCTGATAAATACTTGGGTAAAGGTAACTGTAATGTCATCAGGATAGGACTCCTGCAAGATGTAAAGTGCCGGTAGGGTAAAGATGGCACCAGCCACAATGACACCCGAACTAGCGCCGATGGATTGTATGATGACATTCTCGCCCAACGCATGTTTGCGTTTGGCGGCACTGGAGATGCCTACAGCAATGATGGCAATAGGAATAGCTGCCTCAAATACTTGACCTACACGTAATCCCAAGTAGGCAGCAGCGGCAGAAAACAATACTGCCATCAGTAAACCCCACATGACTGACCATGCGTTTACCTCAGGGTAAGTCTTGTCGGGGCTCATCAATGGATTGTACACCTCACCTGGTTTCAGTTCACGATAGGCATTATCGGGTAGGGAGGTACGTATCTCTTCTTCTTTCATCTTGATCGTCTGTTATTTGACATCCGCCAGTACTTCACCTTCAATGAAAAGTCTTACTGTTTCGGTCTTTGCATTAGTGCGTAAGGTCACCGACTTCTTAAAATGACCTGGATATTTGTCGCGTGCATCGTAGGTAACCTTAATAGTACCCGTCTTTCCTGGCAATACAGCTTCCTGACTGTATTCTGGAACGGTGCAACCGCAAGATGCTACTGCTTGATGTATTACCAAAGGAGCAGTACCTACGTTGGTGAAAGTAAATACAGTACTAACAGTACCCTTTTCCTGAGAAAAAGCGCCAAAATTATGTTCAGTCTTGTCAAACTTAATGTCAGCTTGATTTTGTGCAACTGCATATCCGATACATAATGACAGCATCGCGAAAACTAACATGATTTTTTTCATCTCTATATCGTTTTAGTTTATAATTTCAATGTTCAAGTAATCATTTTACTGCGCAAATATACAAATTTTCTTGTATATCTAACGATTTTTAGCGAATTTTGTAAGCCTAATTCAATGATATGACGTATGAAGGAAACAATCAAGATACAAGATCTTTCCATCGGCTATGTGAGCAAGAATGATGTAAAGGTGGTGGCACAGCACATCACAGCTACCATCTACAGTGGTGAATTGACCTGTCTGTTGGGTGCCAATGGAGTGGGAAAGAGTACCCTTCTGCGTACGCTCTCAGCTTTTCAGCCAAAATTGGAGGGGAAAATATTCATTGAAGGTAAGGAAATTGACGAATTCACCGACAAACAGCTGTCGCATGTCATCAGTGTAGTACTTACCGAGAAGCCTGACATCCGCAATATGACTGTAGAAGAGCTGGTGGGCTTGGGAAGAAGTCCCTATACTGGTTTTTGGGGAACACTGACCAAAGATGACAAGGCTATTGTAAACAGAGCTATCCATCTGGTGGGTATTGATGCCCTGCAAGGAAGAATGATTCAGACGCTGAGCGATGGTGAACGCCAGAAGGTGATGATTGCCAAAGCATTGGCACAAGAAACGCCTGTAATCTATCTGGATGAACCTACCGCTTTTTTGGATTATCCCAGTAAAGTAGAGATGATGCAATTATTGTTCAAGTTGAGCAGGGAAACCGACAAGACCATTTTCCTTTCTACCCATGATCTGGAGTTGGCATTACAAATAGCCGACAAGCTGTGGCTGATGGATAAGCAAAAAGGGGTGAAGATTGGAGCACCCGAAGACCTTTCTTTAGATGGAAGTCTGGCCAGCTTCTTTGCTCGCAAAGGCATTGTGTTCGACCAAGAGACAGGCCTGTTTAGGGTAGAGAACGAAACTACCAGAAAGATAGGTTTGCAAGGAGAAGGAATAAGATATACAATGGTTTATAAAGCATTGAAACGCATAGGAATACAGGCTGATGCTAAATCAGAGAATGAAGATGAAATAACCATTTTGCCCGATAGCTATTTACTTAAGTTAGCGGGCAATGAAATCATATGTAAAACGATTGCTGATATCTTAGAAGGACTGAACTAACCTTCTTTTACTTCTCCGTACTTATCTTTCAGCGTTTTGCAAACGTTCAGCAACTCTTGCAGTGAAGAGGGCTCATAGTGCTCACCATAACAAAGGATGATGGCATTTAGCTTTACTTTTGAAAACTTCCCTAATCTTTTTCCTTTAACAGTATTGTTACATTCCTGTTCAGCCAATAGCTCAGATGGAGTCACATTCAGTGCTTTCGAAATCTTTTGGATGGTTTGGAGAGTAGGGTTACGGAGACCTGCATATAAATTTGCTTGTTTCAAACCGGCTTTCTTAGCCAGCTGACTCTTGTTCATTCCATTCTGCTTCAGAAATTTGTCTACGTTTAGCATATTAAATAATAATTTGTAAGTTTTTGACGCTGCAAAATTAATATATTATTTGAAATAAACAAAAGAATTGGGTTGCTTTTAATGATAAAAACGTTGAATAGTGTTGAATAACAACCTTAAAAGGTCCAATATCCCTTTTTGTAGAGAAATTACGGACATTAAATGCTTATATTGTGATAATTAGCTTCTTAAAGCAACGGTTTTATTTCCGAAGAACCCATGCTGCATCGAATTGTCCGTTTGCCTCGTATTGGTGGATAGCACGATAGGCATCCGCTTCCTTTTCAAAAGAATCTACACAGACACGTGCCTTTCCGTCACCGATAATTGCTTTGGCGTGTGAATATCCCAGTTGAATGAGGCGTTGTACTTCTTTTTGTGCCGATTCAGCACTTCCTACACTGGCCACAATTACATTATACAACTTTTTGCCGTTAATAGATACTGCTGTGTTGGTAGCAGTGGTGGGAGAGTTAGCTGCTTGATTTGTTATTTGTCTTGTTGGTTCTTCAGTAGTAGCATCTGCTTGCTTTGTAGGTGTTGGATGGGTGACGATGGAACTTATATTCAACGATTCTTTCAGTACCTCTTTGGAAATAACACTTGCCTCGCTATTATAAGTACCCGATTTCTCAAAAGGAGAAATAAAGAAGAATGAACCTATCAATAAGATGAGTACAGCTGCTACGGCTGCAATGTTACGTAAATAATTATTGAATTTCACCACCTTAACAGACGTTTCGTTCTTAGCGGTAAATACTGGTTTGCTTTCTGGTTCTATGGTGATGGCGGTGACCGCTGGTACTTGCTCTATAGGCAAGTCCTTCAGTTCTTGCATCTTAAAACTGTCCAATCCATAGAATGCAGGGGTAGCTAAACGATGGTCAAAAGGCGTGAATTCATATTTCCCGTGAATGTCGTAACGAAGCTCACCTATGTTGTCTAACTCCATAAAGCCTGTTTCATGGATGTTTTCTATCAGTGCTTCCGACTCCTGTCGTATTACCTTAACAGCATCAGGGAAAGAAGAACCATATACTGACATATAGGATTGCGCCAATAACCCATCGTTGATGCGCAATTGCGGGTTAAAGCCGATTACACGCGTAGGAGGCAAGAAAATGCTTTCTTCATTTACTTGCTGAGCAGGGATATAATGGGTAATAAAACCTCCGAAATCTGGGATGATTACACAATCATTCTCCAGTAATAATGACGCAATATGTCTGGCCAGTTCATTCATTATTTGATGCGAAGTTACGAAAACATTTCATACTATCAAAAAAAAAGATTAATTTTGTGGTCTATTAAAATGAGGTGTTATCATTGATAAGGTTTGTTAAGTACATATTGTTATTGTGTTTGGTCATGTTCGCTGCCTGCCAGAGAGGTACACGCTTACAACGTATGTCTGATGACAAGGTGGCCAAGGAACTGCTCCAAGGTGTTTGGGTGAACGATTCCACCGATATGCCTTTCTTGCTGGTGGAGGGAGATACACTGTATTATGCCGATCCCAATGCAGTACCTGTCTTCTTCAAGATCATCCGTGATTCTATTTATCTGTTGGGTGATGATACGCTCTCTTATAAGATAGCGCGTCAAGGGGAGAATACGTTCTGGATGAACACGGCTACTGACGTACTCATAAAACTACATCGTTCTGAATTTGAAGAAGATCAGTTGGCCTTTACTCCTCAAACAGAGCCTGTAACACCGAGTATTATTCAGGAATATGTGGAGAAAGATAGTGTGATTGTGTATGATGAAGTACGCTATCGAGGCTATGTCTTTATCAACCCGACTCATTACAAAGTAGTACGCACGATCTACGATGATAACGGCATTGGTGTAGAGAGCGTTTATTACGACAACATCATTCATATCTGTGTGTATAGAGGGGCTGACGAACTCTATGGCAGAGATATCGATAAAAAGCTGTTCAGTGATTATGTGGATGCTGATGAATTGGCAGCTTCCATTTTATCGGATATGGACTTTACGGCTGTGGATGCTGATGGATACCACTATCGCGCCATATTGACAGTGCCCGAGAGTGCTGCTTCTCGTTACATCGACCTTATCATTTCACCCCAGGGAGTCCTTCAGATTCAAGCAGAATAGTATTAAGATAGGCAACTGCTGACAGCAAGCTATTGTTCGATGTCGGCATTATTCATGAAGATTATTTTCTTTTCGAACCCTTTTTCTGTGTGACAGGTTGGTGATTCTTTGTCTTTGGATGATAGGCAGGAGTCTCTCCCAGCTCTGCTGGAACAGGAATCTTATAGATGTCTTTACCAATGAAATCTTCGATTTTCTTGAATTCTGTCTGCTGATCGTCACTCACGAATGTAATGGCCAGACCGTCATTGTTGGCACGAGCCGTTCTTCCCACACGATGCACATAGTCTTCACAGTCATAAGGCACGTCATAGTTCACCACCAGTCGGATATCATCCACATCAATACCTCTTGAGAGGATATCAGTAGCCACCAATATATCTATCTTTCCCGCCTTGAAACGATACATCACATCATCGCGCTGCGATTGCTCCAGGTCAGAGTGCATCGCATCAGCATTCAGTCCTTTTTGTTTCAATGCGTTAGCCAGTTCCTTTACTTTGATCTTCTTGGACGCGAAAATAATCACCCGCTCGGGTTTGGTGTCGTTAAACAGACTCAGTATGATGCCCAGTTTCTGTGGCTCATGACAGATATAAGCCGCTTGTATGATTTTCTCTGCAGGTTTAGACACTGCTATCTTCACCTCTACAGGGTCATCGAGTATTTTCTTGGCCAACAACTGAATCTTATCCGGCATGGTGGCGGAAAACATGATGGTTTGTCGGTATTTGGGCAGGAAACTCACTATCTGCATGATGTCATCATAGAAACCCATGTCCAGCATACGGTCGGCTTCGTCCAAGATAAAGAAACTCACCTTGGAGAGATCTACGTACCCCAAGCTCAGGTGCGCCAACAGTCTGCCAGGAGTGGCAATCACTACATCGGCACCCATCGTCAGTCCACGTTTCTGCTGTTCGAAAGCCACACCATCGCCACCGCCGTAGATAGGCACACTGCTCACATTATCCATGTAATAAGAGAAACCTTGCATTTGTTGGTCAATTTGCTGGGCTAATTCGCGGGTAGGGGCCATGATAATGCAATGAATGGCATCTTGAGGCAGGGCACCAGTAGCCAATTTGTCGAGCACCGGCAACAAGTATGCCGCAGTCTTTCCCGTACCAGTCTGCGCTACACCTATCAAGTCGCGCCCTTCTAACAATACGGGTATGGCTTGTTCCTGTATCGGCGTACAGTCCTCAAAATGCATATCCCATAGTGCATCAAGCACGTCATCATGTAAGTCAAGATTCTCAAATTTCATCTCTTCGCCTTGTTTTCGACTGCAAAATTAGGCAAAATTTCAGCCTCTTTTGCTAAATAAGATAAAAATAATGGTATCAAAAACATGTTTTTTAGCATAAATTTTGGCAGTTTTGGGAATTATCCTTTATTTTGCGCCCGATTTCGTGAAGAAATTAGGATAAGAACGAACGGCTCCGGTCGTTGAATCTTACTTTAGTATTAACTAAAACGAATTTCATGAGGTATTATGTAAATTGGTTTTTTGTTGTATTATTGATTAGTTCCTTGACATCATTTATTGAAAAAGATAGACCTGTTGAAGGTCTAAGCATTGGAGAATACGCACCAGATTTCGTGATGAGCGGTGATGACTTTGATGCAGCAAATGCAGTACATAGCAAGCTTTCCACGTTGCATGGCAACTATGTACTGGTTAATTTCTGGGCTTCTTACGATGCTCCGTCACGCATGCGTAACATTGAGCTGAATCGTGCTTTGCTTGACGATGAGTATTCCCGGAAACAGGTAGAATTCGTTTCCGTATCATTCGACGATTATGCGTCAATCTTCCGTGAAACGGTTCGTAAGGACGGTATAGTGGGTGCCGGCTGCTTTGTTGATACAGACGGCGCAAAATCCAGCATCTTCAAGGATTACAAACTGAAGAAGGGATTTACCAACTATCTACTGGATGAAAATGGTATGATTATTGCCAAAAACATCTCGGTTGCAGAGCTTTCATCTTATCTGAATGCGCGTCATTCATGACCAAGCAGAACAAATAAGCTGATTGTTTACAAACTCGAGGACTGATACAACAAAACTAAAAGCGGCTGTAGTTTCACGCTAGAAACACAGCTGCTTTTTTCTTTTAATGCTATTTGTTATATTGAAAGAATCGCTTATTTGTCAGAACTTGAAGTCCATACCAATACCAATCACATGATTGGTTCTTGAAAAGACCTCGGTGCCAAAGCTGGCTGCTTTCTCATAATCTGAATAGATAGAGCAGAAATAGCCGGCATTCAGGCGAACCTTCTTGCTGATGTTCCAAGCACCACCCAGGCCAACGCTATAACTATCGCAAGCAAAAGAGGTGTCCTGCTCGTAACCATCACTCAAACCGTAATCAGTACGCTGACCACCACAGCTGATGGTGAATTTATCATTGATATCATATTCAATACCAGCCAAGAACTCGTGTGTGCCATGCTTCAACTCGTTCTGACGGTCATTCGCCATCTTGGCGTTCTTATCATCGAAGAAGTGATACTCCAGGGTGGCACGCAATTTTTGGGTGAATTCATAACCCACAGCGAAGGTCAGCAATGCAGGCATGTCGTAACGAGTGCGTGCACCATCCTGATAAGGAGCTACATAAGCGTCAAAGCCGCTAGCCATCTTCTCCTGAATCCCCTTGCCAATGGCAGCAGCCTGTTCTGCAGTAATTGCACCGCCAATCACCAATTGTGTCAAAGGCTCAGTAATCATAGCAGTAGTGTTCAGATTTGCATCCAGCACGTTGGTATCATTCTTCGTACTGATCTTAGTGCGGAACTCATAACGGGCAGCCAATGTCAGCGGACCTTTGTGGAAGTTCAAACTGATGATAGGAGTGAGGCCCCAACCTTTTTGGTCAACATCCAACTCTAACTTAGCCAATGTACCCTTGGTAGCATGATTGCCAGCAATCACATGACCACGATAGTAGCCGTCATAGTAGTTGGCGCGCAAGCCCACGGCACCAGAGAAGTTATCCGTAAACTTATAGGTGAAGTTCAGCTGTCCTCCATATATGTATTGTTTACCCTTCATGGATGAGTCAAAGCTGTATTGGTCAGGAGTAATAGCAGGAATTGCACCTCCTACAGCTTGAGAAAGACCACCCGTCAATTGAGTGATGGTGTTAGAGATG
Organism: Bacteroidaceae bacterium; assembly: GCA_017442855.1. GTDB lineage: Bacteria > Bacteroidota > Bacteroidia > Bacteroidales > Bacteroidaceae > Bacteroides. The sequence continues at coordinate 63,514 of JAFSPM010000009.1, forward strand.
AGTGCATTGAACATTGGCACACCATTCTTATATTCTACAAACCCACCTGAACCCACGATACCAATCATGGTAGAAATGGCCCAACGGTCTTTCTTGTAAGAAGCGAAGATGGCTGGCACGATAGGAGCCGATGCCTTTCCTTCGTAAAGTATGCCATTACTCTTAATGTCGCGATACTGCCAAGGCTTCTGGAAGTTAACAGAGAATTGCCAACCCTCATGTCCCCAGGCCAAACCTGCTGGGTTAGAGAAGATAGCATCGATGTCGAAGCTTGCGCCACGCGCCATCATACGGTCAAAAGCAATGTGATAATTTGTATTGGTCATCAAACCACCAGCCTGGGCGATGATGCAGGTACTGAGTAACAGTCCTAAGAGAAAGCTTTTCTTCATAGATGTTCTTGTTTTGTTAGTTTCAAATGTAACTTTTGCAAAGGTAGTAATAAAAGTTTCACGTGCAACCATGCAAGGCCGTATATTCTACCGAAAAGCGCCTTCTTTAATGTTTATTAACAAATGATGGAGTGTGATAGGGGAATAATTCCGTAACTTTGGGATGAATAAAATTAGGATGCTATGAAAGACATGAAGTGGAAGATCCTTTCTTCCGAATATCTCATTAAAAGACCTTGGCTCACTGCTAGGCGCGATGTGGTGGAACTGCCTGATGGAAGGATAAATAAGGAGTACTATGTACTGGAATATCCCACGTGGATCAACGTGACGGCTATCACCAAAGAGGGGCAGATGGTACTGGTACGCCAGTATCGTCATGCTTTGGGGCAGACCAACTTCGAGATTGTGGCGGGGGTAGTAGAGCAGGGGGAAGCTCCGCTTGAGGCTGCCAAGCGCGAACTGTTGGAGGAAGCGGGCTATGGTGGCGGCGAATGGCGTGAGATCGCGCTGATATCTGCCAACCCCAGTACCACTACCAACCTCACGCATTGCTTCTTGGCTACGGGTGTGGAGAAAGTCAGTGGTCAGCACTTGGATGCCACTGAGGACATTGAGGTATATCTTTTCTCGCAAGAAGAAGTGAAGGATATGATTCGTCGGGGCGAACTTGTCCAGTCGCTCATGCTGGTTCCTTTGCTTAAATACTTTTCAGGATTTTAATCAATTTATTGACGCATATATCTTAACCAAGAATATAGTTTCCGTTGTTTTAGATAATTGAGATTACCCTCATTTGAATATGCCTCGCGCTCAAAACTGATGTTGCGGTAGGCATTGCCTTTCATGGTTAGGCGGATTAGCCATTCTATGACGTACCACAGATAAAAGCCAACGACCAGCATTTCCAGCATCTGACGTGTGTGGATACGTTCGTGGTTCAGCAGGCGCTCGTCGATTTCTGCACCTGGGTGAGCAAACAGTACTCCCAGCAGATTGATGGCGCTGAAGCGTTTCAATGGCAGGTATTTGTTTCTGACAATAAACATTCCTGTGTCTTTTGTGCCTCATGAATGTGCCGACGGCTGACTGCAAGCAGATATGCCGTCTACACACATTCATTTCGGCCTTTCATGTTTAACGACCCTTTAGTCCTTTGAAGTACTGCTTCAAAGTCTCGGCATCAGCGGCTTTGTCGGTAAAGACCTCAAGGAATAGCGGTTGACGAGTAATGTCAGGTTGGGTGAAAGCAGGCAATGCAGCCTGAAGCTCATCCTCGTTGTGAACAGACAGGTACGAGAAGTCCCTGTCTTCCGCCCATGCTTGAGCAGTAGCCTGATGAGCCCCTGTAACAAACCGCAAAGTACGCTCGTCAGGCGTAAAGCCGGGCAACGTCTGCAGCTGAGCATTACCACCATTATTAATAATCAGGATACGAACATTTGAGCCATAAACACTGTTCCACAGGGCATTCATGCCACTAAAGAAACTCACGTCACCCAGCACAATGTAGTTGATTTTCTCGCTTGCAGTAGCATAGCCCAGTGCAGAAGCCAAAGCCCCCTCGCTGCCCTCCAATCCCATGTTCGACTGTATCTCCACATCCGTAGGCAACGGGAAGAACTGTGCATAACGTACCACCGAGCTATTGCCCAGGTGCAGCGAACAGCCCTGAGGCAGGGCAGCTATCAGTTGTCCCACCACCTGCATTTCAGAATACGGGAAACGAGGCTCAGGCAGTTTCTCCTCCAGTTGGCTCCACTGACGGGGATAGAGTGGAGGTACATCCTCGATGAGTGGTGCAATCTTCTCGAAAAACTCAAAAGGATCCATCTCAATAATAGCCGTCAAGGCACCAAAGGCATCAAAAACCTCACCATCTTTCGATACATGCCAGTGCTCCAGTGGCTTATGCTTGCGCAGGAAGTATTTCAGCCGGCGGGAAATAACAGTCCCACCAAAGGTAATCAGCAGTTCGGGCGCCAGGTTCTCCTGCGTCTTCAAGTCCATGGGAAACAGCAGTTCCTCCATCCTGCGCACAGGGGTCCCGGGTGTGGTATGGTTGCTCAGGTTCTCGGTAAACCACACAAACTGCTTCGATAGTGTCATCTCATGTTTCTTGTCGAACTCATAGATGTTGTTCATCTGTCCGGCTACCACCATGCGCTTCTTCAGGCGGTTCAAACGCTCCACCAGTGGTTGGTAGTCCTGTTCATACATGTTCAGTCCCTGGTAGCGCTCCATCACCCGTTCCTCCTCCAGTTCGGTAGTGTTACATCCAAAAGCAGGGTCGCTCAGCTGAATATTGATGTGTACCGGTCCTCTGCCATGATGCTTGCTCTCCAGCAGCGCCTCATTGATCAGTTGGTTGCATGTCAGGGTATCCGTCTCGCTCTGTACCTCGGGCAGATTTACCGCTTTTTTCACGATTTTATCGAAAATCAGCGGCTCTTTTAGATGCGAAGGCACCGTATCGGCCGATATGATCACCAGCGGCACCTGTTGCTGATACGCTTCCGCTACAGCAGGCAGCAGGTTGGTCAGTCCGTTGCCCGCAGCACACACCACTGCCACAGGCGCCACCTCATGCAAAGCCAGTCCGATGGCAAAGAACCCAGCCGAGCGATTATCGTTCATGGGGTAGCAGGTAAAGCTCTTAACTTGCAGGAATGTCTGTATCAATGGGGCATTCTGACTCCCCGGACATACCACCACCTTCGTTACGCCATGTGCTTTCAGCAAGGCAGTCAGCTGACGGACAGATTTTTTATCGCTATACATATTTGTTTTCCTTATTATTTTCGCTACATTTGCAAATATTTTCACCCATCAAGGGCGAAACACCAATTTTATATTGATGCGGTAAAATTATCGCTTTTGTTTGAGAAATACAAATTTATACGATATGATGTTGAATAATCAAGTAAAAGGGTGGTTGGCAGCCGCTCTGTTGGCCCTGATGCCCGTGTTGTCATTTGCAGGCACCCAGATTACCCACCTGCGTGTGCAGGATAGTGTAGAACCTCTGGCCATTGAAGACCGCCATCCACTGTTCAGTTGGGTGATGGAGTCGGATGTTGTGGGACAATATCAGCAAGCTTATTGCCTGACAGTGAGCCGTGAGAGCGATGGTAAGGTGATGTGGACCACGGGTCGAGTGCAGAGCCAGGCATCAGTGAATATCCCTTATAGGGGCGTGGCATTACAGCCTGAAACGGCCTACAGCTGGCAGGTTGAGGTATGGGATGCACAAGGCAACAGCCATAAAGAGAGCAGCCGTTTTGAAACTGGTTTGATGAATACCAAGCAAGCCGCATGGAGTGGGGCGCAATGGATTGGCTCTAAGGAGGTAACCCTCGATGCTGCCTCTCATTTCTATTTCCAAGTAGCTACTAAGTTACACATCATCAAGGGTGACAAGGCAAGCATCATTCTTGGTGCCAACGATTTCCGTTTGAATGATGCCTTCCAAAACATCGACAATCTGCAAGGCGACAACTATTTCCGCTTTGAGTTCGATTTCAGTGGCGTAGGCAGTGCCAAAGGTGCCGCCATCAATATCTACCGTGTAGGCTATGCCAAAGGCGACAAGGCCGATGTGCCTTTCCTTGCCATCAATCAGGAGAAGTTCCCTAAGAGCAATATCAACGAACTGATTACCAGTAAGACGGGCGTTTACGACCTTACCATCGATGTGGAGACCAGCAATGTCTATTTCACCATCAACGGCAAGGACCTGATTACCGAGCCGGCTGACCCTAATCGTCGTCGCTTCGGAGGCTTCGCTGTAGGAAGTACCAATATGCGCGTAAGCAATGCTACCCGCATCAACATCGGCCCTTGGGGGCGTAGCCACGATTTCAATACTGCTCCCAACTTGGCAGAGATTGGCTTTGCCGCTATGCCTGGCACTACCATTGAATATACCGACTATCAGATAAAGAATCGCGGACAGGCAGTCAATGATGTGGCGTTCGACAGCCGTCATTACAGCGTGTTCAATGGCATACCAGGCGTGCATGTCAGTGGTAACACTATCACTGTACGTAACGATGGCAAACAGCTGCTGATGGGCTATGCCGACCCCTCTCATGGGGCATTGACGATGTTACGCACCCAGTTTGCTACCAGCGATGGCAAGCAGATCAAGAAAGCTAAGCTTTATGCTACTGCCATGGGCGCTTACGAGCTGTTCATCAATGGAAAGCGCATGGGCGACAACTGGTTCACACCTGGTGACAGTCAGTACCGCGAGACCATGGGCTATCATGCTTTCGACGTGACATCTCTCCTGCAGAATGGCAACAATGCCATTGGTGCCCAACTCAGTCCGGGATGGTACACAGGCTACATGACCTTCACCACCAGCAACTACAATTTCTTTGGTGACCACGAGGCATTGCTGATGAAACTGGTTATCACCTACGATGATGGCAGCAAGCAGACCATCGTGACCAATCCACAGACGTGGAAGACCTACAAGGACGGTCCTATACGCTTTGGTAGCTTCTTCCAAGGAGAACGATATGATGCTAATTATGAGGCAGCTGTGAATGGTTGGAAAAGTGTTGGTTTCAATGATAACACTTGGCAGCCAGCCGATATTATTGCCCAGCGCGACTGGGTAAACTTCGACTTCATGGCACGCTATGATGAGCCTGTGAAGGTGCGTGAGACACTCACAGCTCAGCGTGTGATGCCTACCCACAGTGCCGACCAGCACACTTTTATCTATGACATGGGCGTGAACATGGTGGGTGTGCCTCAGATTACTATTCCTGCAGGCTATCTGCAAAAGGACGATGTGGTCATCATCCGCTATGCCGAGCAGCTCTATCCGGGCTTCAAGGGCGACGAGAAATACTACGTCGATACCTACGGCAGCAAGGGCAAGAAAATTGCAGGGCGTCCGTTGTATGAGACCTTCCGCGCCGCTTTGGCAACCGACTTCTACGTGGCGAAAGACAGCGAGGAGGTAGTCATACAGCCCACCACCACCTATAGAGGCTTCCAGTACATCCAAATCACCTTGCCCAACCACAAGGGCGCCCTGCCACTACAGAACATCCAGGGCTTGGTAATGTCGAGCGATGCCTTGCCTACAGGCACATACGTGGCTACAACAGCCGACAATAACAAAACCGCCAACCTGGTGAACCAGCTCATCAAGAACATCCAACGCAGTCAGTTGGGCAATTTCTTCACCATCCCTACCGACTGCCCTCAGCGTAACGAGCGCATGGGGTGGACGGGCGACGCACAGGCCTATACACGCACTGCTACCTACAACAGCGATGTGCAGAACTTCTTCCGTCAGTGGATGGTGGCGTTGCGTGCCGACCAAGGTGTGGGCAACGATACCAATGCCCCTGGCGGCATAGGCAGTACTGTACCTACCTACAACAAGGCCGACGACACCTCGTTTGCTGATGGCACCACCTGGGCTGCTGCCGTGTGCATGGTGCCTTGGCAGCTCTATATCCAGTATGGCAACACCCAGGTTATCGAGGAGAATATGGAGGCCATGATGGCTTGGCTCAATGGCATGGATTTCTACGATTTCAGCGAGCAATATCCACATCTGTCGTCAAAGGCCAGCGGCTTGGCCGACTGGCTGGCGATGGACAATAACACTCCGTCAGATTTGGTAAACAATGCCATCTATATCTATATGATGGAGGTAACAGCCTATATGGCTGATATCATTGGTCAGCAGGACTATGCCCAGACCCTACGTGTTCGTCGTGAGGCAGCCTTGAAGGAGTGGAACGAGGCGTATGTCGATCCTGCTACAGGCAAGACACGCAGTGCCGATGGCAAGAAGATCATTCATTCACAGGCATCATACGCTACGCCACTGAATTTTAACTGCTTCAACGAACAGAACAGGGCTAAGGCCATCGAGCATCTGGCAGCTTTGGCCAAGAACCCATCATCCAGTGGTGACGGCACCAAGCAGTTCCCGGCCTATACCATCACCACAGGTTTCTCGGGTACGCCCAATATCCTGCCGGCACTGAGTCGCAATGGCAAGACCGACGAGGCGTTCCGTATGTTCACCTGTACCGACTTCACCTCGTGGCTCTATCCTGTCACCAAGGGTGCTACCTCCGTCTGGGAGCGTTGGAATGGCTTGGAAGTGGCGTTTGGCAAGAACAACCAGAACAATATGAACTCCTTCAATCACTTTGCCTTAGGCGCTGTAGGGCAGTGGATGTATGAGTACCAGTTGGGTATCACCTCCGATCATGTGCATGGCCACGGAGGCTACCAGCACTTCATCCTCCAGCCATCGGCAGGAGCCAACTACACTTCTTTGCAGGGCAGCTATCGAAGCAACTATGGCGATGTGAAGAGTGCCTGGACAGCTGATGGAAAGGGCAAGATGACAGCCTATACCACCACCGTGCCAGCCAATACCACCGCCACGTTGTATCTGCCCATCAAGGCCACTACCTTTGGCGAGGCCAATGGTGTGCGCTATGTAGGTATGACGCAGCACAATGGCGTTGAATGTGCCCAGTACGAGCTCACATCGGGCACCTTCAGCTTCGAGTTGCAAGGCAATCAAGTAGTGGTGAAATAAAATGCAATTCTATATTTTACAAAGACAGAATGAATCATGGAACAGGAAAACGGACATTTTGATAATCGTCGTCGCTTGATAGGAGCGATTGTAGGACCACTATGTGCCATCGTCTTGTGGCATATTCATATAGAGGGACTCAGCGCCCCCGCACATCATCTGCTGGCCATCATGGCACTGGTGGCAGTGTGGTGGATTACCGAACCGGTACCCATTGCCATCACATCGCTGTTAGGGTCCACTCTCTGCGTGCTGTTCGGAGTGGCATCCATGCATGATGCTTTTGCCAATTACGCCAATCCTATGATCTTCCTCTTTATGGGTGGCTTCCTGCTCGTAAAGGCGATGATGGTCAACGGACTCGACAGGCGCATTGCCTACGGCATCATGTCCATGCGTTGGGTAGGGGATTCTCCGCGACGCATCTTCCTGGCCATCGGACTGGCATGTATCATCTGCTCGGGATGGGTCAGCAATACCGCCACCTGCGCCATGATGTTCCCCATCTCGTTAGGACTGCTGGAGACTTTGCGCGAGATGATGGCACAGAACGGCAAAATAGTAGATTTGAAGAACTATAAGTTCGCTACCGGACTGATGTTGATGACGGCCTACGCCTGTTCCATTGGTGGCGTGATGACTCCCATAGGCACTACGCCCAACCTTATGATGATGGGATTCCTGGATGAACTGGCACCGCAGGCACCCACAATCTCTTTCTTCGACTGGATGATATGGGGTTCGGTGGTGATGGTGCTCTACTTCATAGTAGCTTATGTGGTGCTGATATGGATGTTCCCTGCCGATGTGAAGCACATTCAAGGGGCACAGACCATGATAAAGCAGAAGATACAGGAATTAGGCAAGCTGACACGTGGAGAGAAAAACACCATACTGGCCTTCTCTGTTGCCGTACTGCTGTGGATACTACCCAGCATACTGAGCGTTATCTATGGCGCCAAGTCAGCACAGGTGCAGTTCTTCAACGACCACTGCCCGGAGGGACTTGCCGCCATGGTGGCAGCGCTGTTGCTCTTCTTCCTGCCGACAGACACTAAAAAGGGTACTATGACACTGACACTGAAAGACGGTATCGAGGGCGTTGATTGGAGCACGCTGTTGCTCTTCGGTGGAGGTCTTTCAATGGGCGCTCTTATCTATACCACAGGACTTTCCGACTGGTTAGGAGGCGGAATCAAGGATATGCTGGGCAACACGCCGTCAGAATGGATGTTCATCACCTGCTTCTGCGTTATCACCCTGCTCATGTCCGAGATTACCTCGCACACTGCAGCCATCAACCTTATGGGCTCCATATCCATCAGTACGGCGGTATCGCTGGGCATCAGTCCTGTACCTGTAGCCGTAGCTGTGGCCTTGGCATCGTCACTGGGCTTCATGCTGCCAGTATCCACTCCGCCTAACGCCATTGTTTATGCCTCGGGTATGGTTCCCATCACCAAGATGATAAAATCGGGACTCATCATCGATTTTATCGGTGTGCTAGGTATTACCGTACCCGTCGTCTTATGGCTTGTCAAGGCAGTTATGGGGGTATAGGTGGTTTCCTTAGCTATCCTTGGTGTCAAGGTCTGAGGCCTTGCCTTTGTAAACCGGACTGCGTTTCTCCAGGAACGAGTTGATGCCTTCCCGATAGTCGGCACCCTTGTAAACGCGGGTTCTGTAGGCATTGATGCGCTCGAAACTCTCTGAAGAAAGCACCGTAGCTGCCTTGCTCAGGATGCGGAACTGTCGTTTGATGGCACTGATTGACACGATACTGTTACGACGCAGTGGGTTGCAGAACTGTTCTTCCAGTACGTTCTCCAGATCCTCTGCATCAGCCACACGGTTGATGAGACCCACGTTCAGGGCATCCTCAGCCGTGATAGGGGTAGCCAGGAAAAACATCTCACGTGCTTTGTTCATGCCCAACTGGTTGATGAAGTGCATGATACCCGATGCATTATAAGGGATACCTATCTTGGCAGGTGTGATGGCAAAGGTAGCTGAGCGCGAGCTGACTATCATGTCGCACGACAGACAGAGGTCGCAAGCACCGCCCCATACGGTACCACTTACACAGGCAATGACAGGGATAGGGGTCTCCTGCACCTTCCTCAGCAGTTTCTCCATCGGAACGTCGTAGGCCAGTGGGTCGTCACCGTTCTGCGGCAATTGCCTGATATCGTGTCCGGCACTCCAGACACCTTTCTTACACTGTGCTTTGATGACTATACCCACGCACTCGTTTTTATAACCAGTATCCAGGGCATTCTTCAACTCATGACACATTTCATCACTCAGACAGTTGAAATGGTCGGCATTCTGCATCTCTACATAACAGATGCGATCTTTAATAATAGTATTTACCAGCATACGTTTTTTATTATTGTAAAGTTACTCTTCAATAAGCCAAGGGCGTCAGCGGATAGACAATGTTCACGATGATGATATTGGCTGCCAGGATGATGATGTTCATCAGCAGACCAATGCGCATGAAGTCGCTGAAGCGATAGCCACCAGGACCATATACCAGCATGTGGGTAGGTGATCCTATAGGCGTGGCAAAACTACTGCTCACGCTTATCATTAAGGCGACGAGGAAAGGAAATGGCTCATAACCCAAATTCTCGGCAGCATTATACATGATAGGGAAGAACATGGCACCCGCAGCGGTGTTCGAAATGAATTCAGTGGCGAAGGTACCCACAAAGCAGATGGCGGTCATCACCACAAGAGGGTTAGTGCCACACACGTCGAGGATGCCAAAAGCCATACGCTCGGCAATGCCCGTCTTCTGGATGGCTGTACCAAGCACCACGGAACCTGCAAACACCATGAGTATTTCCCAGTTGATGGCCTTCATGGCCTGGTTCGGACTGCAGCATTGTGTTATCAGCATCGCCATGGCAGCCAGGAAGGCACATTGCAACAGCGGCATGATGTTGAGGGCCGATAGCACTACCATCGCTATCATGATAGAGATAGAGATAAATGTCTTGGTGCCGATATTCGCCACTTCGGTCGAGTCGAAGAAATTCAACTGCGATTTCATGGCATCGGTATCAAGGTCTATGTGTCGCGGACATTCCAGCAGCAGTGTGTCACCCGCCTGTAGCTTCACCTCTCTGGGCGACTCGTTGATGCGCTCACCTCTACGTCCCACAGCCACCAGCACCACGTTGTATTTCTTTTCAAATTTGGAAGTAGTGATGGTTTTACCAATCAGCGGACTGCCGAATTTCACATAAGCAGTGCGTAACTGACGTGACCTGTCTATCTCGCTCATTTTAAAAATAGGGTGGTCAGCATTCACAAATTGGTGGCTCTTTTCTAAATCAAGGAGTTCATCAATCTGACCTGCATACACCAAGCGGTCGCCACCCATCAGCACCTCGTCATCTGGCACAGGAGAAATCACCGCATCAAAGTGAATCAACTCTATCAAATTGCCACCGTGCACTTTTTTCAGGTTGGTTTCAGCAATCGTCATGCCTATATAAGGATTGTCTGAAGGCACCAACATTTCTACCGTATATTCGTTGGTGGCTTCAAAGGCCGACTCAGGCGTTTTGCGATTAGGCAACAGGCGACGCAGGGCTATGATGCTTAGTACACCGATGAACAGGCAAAACAACCCCGGAATGGTGGTAGTCATAATATTCATCGTGCTACCTGTATGGTCGGCATAGAGGCCAGAGATAATCAGGTTGGGCGGTGTGCCAATCAGGGTGCAGACACCTCCCATGCCCGAGGCATAGCTCAACGGAATCAGCAGTTTCGAGGGCTGAACACCCAACTTCTTCGACCACATCTTGACGATATTTACAAACAATGCCACCACAGTGGTGTTGCTCAGAAACGAACTCAGTGCAGCCACCGGCAGCATCAGTCTCACCACCGCCTTCGAATAGCTGTTAGGCTGTCCCAAAAGGCGTTTCACAATCCACTGCAACACGCCCGTATGTGTCAATCCTGCCACCACCACAAACAGTACCCCGATTACTACCACCGATGTACTGCTAAAGCCCGAAAAGGCCTCTTTGGCATCCAACACACCTGTTACATAGAGAATGGCCATCGCACCCAAGAACACTAAGTCGGTACGCAGCTTGGTACACAGCAGTATGGTAAACATCGACAGCACCGTGATGATGGTAATCCACGCATCAAGAGAAAAGCCTAACAGTTCCATATCTATTGTTTTATTCAAAAAACTATGCTAAGGTAGTACAATTCTCTTATTTTCACAAATAAAGATATTATATTTTTTCTACAATCAGATAATTGTGTATATTTGCAATAAATATATTAAAAAACCATTCAACCTATAGTTATGGATAAACAATTGAATATCTATGAAGAATGCGAACGCTGCCTGTTGTGCTTAGACGCTCCGTGTACGAGGGCCTGCAAGACTGGCGATCCTGCACGTGCCATTCGTGCCATCCGTTTCGACAACCATAAGCCTGCGCTTCGCTGGGTGAAAAACTGTAGCGATGCTGATTTGGAAAATGCTCAGAAAGCTTGTATTCACGATAAATGGCCCATTCAAATCAAGGATGTCCTGCGTTCCATCCATCCGGATGATGTGACAGCCCAGTATCCCAGTCTGGACATCGACTTCTGTGGCATCCATTGCGAGAATCCGTTCTTCCTGGCATCATCGGCTGTGTGTACCAACTACGAGATGGTAGCCAAGGCTTTCGATGCAGGCTGGGGTGGTGTGTTTTATAAAACCATCTGCAAAGAAGAAATCAAGGAGGTGTCACCACGCTTCGATGCAATGCACAGCAACGCCACACATGGCGATTTCTACGGTTTCCGCAACATGGAACAGCTCAGCGAGAACCCCCTTGAAAAAGACTTTGACATTCTGCGCCGACTGAAACAGGACTACCCAACTAAGGTGGTGATAGCCTCCATCATGGGAAAAACCCAAGAGCAATGGATGGAACTGGCAAAGAGGGCAGAGGAGGTTGGATGCGATGCTGTAGAGCTGAATTTCTCTTGTCCGCAAATGAAACACCAGGGCATGGGTAGCGATGTAGGGCAGAGTCCAGAGCTGGTGATGATCTATACTGACTGTGTGAAGAGCGCCGTGAAGATACCTGTTATTCCTAAGATGACGCCTAACATCACCCACATCACCGAGCCTGCTGCCGCCTGTATGCTGGCAGGTGCCGATGCCATTTCGGCCATCAATACCATCAAGTCGATAACGATGGGTGTAGATGCAGAGGTGTCAGGACATCGCACTATATCAGGCTATTCCGGCCGTGCTGTCAGACCTATTGCCATGCGTCATATCTTAGAACTGGCCCAGATGCCACAGAAGACAGAACTGAGTGGTATTGGTGGCATCGAGACCTGGCGCGATGCCCTTGAATTCATCCAGCTGGGTTGCAGCAATGTGCAGGTATGTACCGCTGTCATGCAATATGGCTATCGCATCATCGACGACCTCATACTGGGCTTGCAGCGCTATATGGCTAAGCGAGGCGTCACCGAGTTGCGTACATTGGTGGGCGAGGAGCTGCTTAAGTTCATCAAGCCCCACCTGCTGGATCGTGATACCGTTATCTATCCTACATTTAACAGGGATAAATGCATAGGTTGTGGACGCTGCCAGATATCGTGCAGCGATGGTGGCCACCAAGCTATTGTCTTTGATAGCGAGACGCGTCAGCCTCATCTGATAGGTACCAAGTGTGTGGGTTGTCACCTCTGCCGCCTTGTCTGTCCGTTAGGTGCCATCGGCATATCCAAGCGTGTAGCCAAAAAATAACGTCCCATGCACGATGTCGTTCTCAGGGCGCTAAGTATTTTCGTTAAATGTGAAATCCACTTTCTCTACGCCATCACCATAGATGGTCTTGAAGTCGTTCTTCATAGAGATGACAATGTAGCCAGCCTCACGCCATTTCGCCTCACGACGGGCACCCTCTGCGAGGTCGGCGTGGTCACGGGCATCATCATCGGCCACAAGCATAAAGGTGGCGGTGGGGTACTGCTGGTTGCCCATGCAGTAGTTGTGCATGGCACAGTCGCCGCTACTGTTGCCAAACGACAGCACGGGCACCTTGCCAATCTCCTGCGAAATCTGCAGCACCTTGTTGGTCTTGAGGTTCTTGATGATGAGCTCATCCGTACGGATAAGATACTCTTCCTTGCCCATCGTATAATCAACACCTTCCTCTGCGCCCTGCTTGGACGACTTGAGTCTCACGTCCATACCAATGACACGGTTGGGCTCTATGCCGAGCGATTCCACCAGTGAACGACAGATGAAGCGGTCGGAACCTGACACGACATAATAGGTGAAGCCATTGTCCTTCAGGTAGTCGAATACCTCCAACATAGGCTTGTAGAAGCTCTGTGCGTAGGTCATTCCCTTGAAACCGTTGGCTGGTGTGGCAGCATACGCTTTGACGTAGGCATCAAACTCGGCCAGTGTCATGCCGCTGTATGCCTTGGCTGCTGCATAGGCATGCTTCATGTCGAAATGGTCGGGCAGCTTCTTGCCATAACGTACAAAGTCGCGTATTTCCTGTGCCGTCTCTTTCACGTCGTCAGGTGCCTGGTCTTTGTATGTCACATCGTCAAGAGCGCGGTATTCCAGCAGGTTGTACTCGAAATACGTGGGGTACAGCTCGCCGATGAACGTACCGTCCATATCAAATGTGGCGATGCGGTCTTCCTCCTTGATAAAATTCTTGGAGCTAGGGTTCGTTACGTCCGCCACATACGCTTTCAGGGCAGTCAATGCTTCGCACTCATTCCACAGTGTGAAATACTCCTTTACAGGAGGTTGTGGAATTACAGCAGGATCGTCGTCTTTGTCGCATGACGACAACAGCGTTGTACTGCATACCGAAACAAAGAGGGCGGCAAATAACCAAAGTAAATTCTTTTTCATCCTATCAAATTCTATTGTCACTTGTTTTCTGCGCTAAGGTACTACAATTCGTGCATTTTGCAAAATAATGGTGTTTTATTTTATTAAAATAAATTGTATCTTTACAGCGGAATAATTGACAATAAGGAGAAATGAAGCGCATATCAAAAATCATGTTATTTGTCTGCGCAGCATCACTAAGCGGTGCTATGCAGATTTCTGCCGCTCAAAAGATTAGCGACAATGAGATACTAAGTAAGGTTAAGAATTACGACCAATATACCCGTGAGGTGCGCCGCCATCTTCATTTCTACCCCGAGGTGGGTGGCCAGGAGGTGGAGACCGTCAAGTATCTGAAGGAGCGTTTGGCCGAGATCGGCACATTCGAGATCTGCGATGTGCCCGGCAGCACAGGATTCTATGCCATCCTTGACACCCATAAGCCCGGTAAGACGATTGGACTTAGGACGGACATTGACGGTCTGCCTGTGATTGAAAGTAACGTGAACGGAGAGGGACACCTCAAACCATTCGTCTCTAAGAACCAGGGGTTCTCCCAGGCCTGCGGCCATGATGGTCACATGGCCATCTTGCTCACCACAATTCGAGCGCTCTATGACTGGCGCGACCGGCTGACGGGCAAATATGTATTTCTCTTCGAGGAAGGCGAGGAAACCAATACGGGCATTCGTCCGATGATAGCAGCCATCAAGGATATCCATTTCGATGCCATATACGGTAACCATCTGGCCGCTAATGTGCCCAGTGGCCAGGTGTATATCAAGTCAGGTTCTGTTATGGCAGGTATGGCGATGCTCTCTTGGCAGGTATTCGGACGTGGCGGTCACGCATCCCGTCCCGACCAAGCTGTGAACCCCATCTTTGCCAGTACGGCCATCCTGAACTCCGTTGCTGTGGCTTGGAACCAGCAGCGCGACATTACTAAACTGGTCACTCTTGGCATCACGCAGTTCCATGGAGGGGAGACTTGGAACGTTATTCCCGACTCTGTCTATATCGGTGGTACGCTTCGTTTCTTCGACTGGGAGGTTGGTGTCCACTCAGTGGAACTGGTCAAGGAAGTGGCTACCGCTGTGGCAAAGGCACATGATTGTACAGTTCGCTTCGGTGATAAGATGACGGCACAGGTGCCGCCTGTGGTCAATGACTCAGGACTGGCAACCTTTGCCCAGAAAGCCATCGGCACGCTCTATCCTGGACGCATCACCACCGATGAAGGCTACAACTGGTATGCCTCCGAGACCTTCGCCCTTTACAATCAGTTGTGCCCCACACTCTTTACGCTTGTTGGTATACAAAACAAGGAACTTGGCACCACGGCAGGGCATCACACTTCAGCCTTCGACATTGATGAGGATGCCCTGCAATACGGCGTCGGTGCGATGCTCCGCTTTGCCACAGGCTACTGAATCTACCCGGGCCAGTTGTTTGTTATACCAGTCTGAGGGGATTGAAAAAGCAGCACCCACAGGGTAGTGGATGCTGCAGAATGTTTATAAACTGCTATAAGTTAAAGCTTCTCGATTTCTTCTTTTGAAAGGCCAGAGGCCTGGATTATAGTATCATTATTGAGTTTTCAACTTCTTCCCCAAATCCTTCTAAAAGTTCGGGAACTCATTTGCATAATCCAATTATTATCCTTACCTTTGCGTACAGTATTAATAACTTAAATCATTCATAGCAATGAACGACTTAATAATAATCCAGAATATACAAGACAAAATTTATGAGATTCGTGGTCAACGCGTCATGCTTGACCGTGATATTGCTGCGTTTTACGGTGTAGAGCCAAAACGTTTGAACGAAAAAGTGAAACGCAATCCGAAAAGGTTTGCTGGCGAAGATTTTATGTTCCAGCTTACTTCAGAAGAATTGGCTGATTTACGTTCAAGGTCGCAAAATGCGACCTTGAAACGTCATCCCATTGGTTTTATTCAACCAAAGGATGAAGAGGGATAAAAATACAACTTCTTCCCCAATTCCATCCAGAAGTCAAGGAACTCGTCTCGTCTGAGCCTTGCAAGAGTCCTCATGAGATCATTAAATTTATCGTGACTGATGCTGGGCAATGATCCTTTTAGAAATTGTGAAAACTTGGTAGTACCGAAA
>JAFSPM010000010.1 GCA_017442855.1 Bacteroidaceae bacterium
CCTGTTTGGTGTCTTGATCCTGCAAATGCTTGAAATCGGGAATACGGAGGATGGCATTGTCAGCGCCCACTTCCAGGTGAGCTTCTGGACCGCTATCTTCTGCGCCTTAGTGGTTAGTTCGCTGGGTGTGTTGGCTGGTCTGGCTCCCGCAGCAAGAGCCATGAGCATCAAACCTGTTGATGCTATGCGTGATGAATAACCTAGAAAAACTTGAATATCTAGTCCATCTAGAAATAAAAGATTAAGAATTAAAATATAAAATATGAAAAAGTACAGAAAACTGATTATCGCCGCAATTATCGCGCTGATTTTCATCGGAACATTCGTGTTCCTTTGGCAGAAAAGCCAACCCAAGGAAGTCGTATACAACGAGTTTACTCCTAAGAAGGAGGACATCCAGAAGACGACCATTATTACAGGTAAGATTGAACCTCGTAATGAGGTTTATGTTAAACCGCAAATTTCTGGTATCATCACAGAACTCTACAAAGAGCCAGGTGATCATGTAAATGCTGGCGATGTGATTGCTAAAGTGAAGGTAATCCCTGATATGGGGCAGTTGAGTTCTGCAGAGATGCGTGTTGGCTTGGCAGATATTAACTTGAAACAAGCTCAGACGGATTTCCAGCGTGATGAAAATCTCTTTAATCAGAAACTCATATCTGCTGATGAATATGATAAGAGCAAGCAGAAATTGGATCAGGCCAAGCATGAGAAGTTGGCTGCTGAGGATGCTCTCCAAGTTGTTCGTGACGGTGTCTCTAAGTCGAATGCTTCTGCTTCCAGTACGTTGGTTCGTTCTACCATCAGTGGTGTCATTCTTGATATTCCTGTAAAGGTGGGTAACTCGGTTATCCTCTCTAACACCTTCAACGACGGTACCACTATTGCCTCTGTGGCTAATATGAACGACCTTATCTTCCGTGGTAACATTGACGAGACTGAGGTGGGCCAGTTGGTTGGTGGCATGCCTATGAAGATTACCATTGGTGCTTTGCAGGATTTGAAGTTTGATGCAGCCTTGGAGTATATCTCACCAAAGGCTACGGAAAGTAATGGTGCCAACCAGTTTGAAATCAAGGCAGCTGTTAAAGTGGCCAAGGACGACAAGATACGCTCGGGCTATTCAGCCAATGCCGAAATCGTACTGGCCCATGTTGACAAGGCTCTGACCATTCCTGAGAGTGCTATCGAATTCTCTGGTGACTCCACCTTCGTATATATTATAAAAGGTGACGGTAAGCAGAAGACGTATGAGCGCACTGCCGTTACCACAGGACTTTCTGATGGTGTGAATATCGAGATTAAGAAGGGACTGACCTTGAAGGACAAGGTGCGTGGTCCTGAGTTGATTACTGACGATAACAAAAAGGATTAAACTATGAAAAAGATTGTTCTTTTCTCATTTCTTATTTCTTATTTCTCTTTTTGCCCTGTAAAGGCGCAGAACCCTTGGACACTCCGCCAATGTGCCAACTATGCTATTGAGCACAACATCAGTATCAAGCAAAAGGAGATTAATCGTGAAAAGCGAGAACTGCAGCTCTCTACTGCCAAGAATTCGAGATTGCCAAATCTCAGTGCCACTGCTTCCGAGAGTTTCAGCTTTGGTCGTGGTCTGACCCTAGACAATACTTATACCAATCGTTCAACTAACAGTACGAGTTTAAGTCTAGGCACTACTGTACCTCTTTTTACAGGTTTTCAGATTCCTAATCAGATTAAACTGAACCAACTGAACCTTGAGGCTGCTACTCAGGATTTAGAGAAAGCCAGGAATGATATCCGTATGCAGGTTGCACAGGCTTATGTCCAGATTCTGTATAATATGGAGATTGCTGATGTGAGCTATCGACAGATTGAAATCGACTCGATGCAGGTGAAACGTCTTCAGGCTTTTGTGAATAATGGAAAGGCAAGTCAGGCCCAACTTTCTCAGCAAGAGGCTCAGTTGGCTCAGTCACGTCTAACAGCCACACAGGCCAATAATAAGCTGCAACTCTCATTGCTTTCCCTCAGCCAGTTGCTTGAATTGCCCTCACCTGACGGTTTCACGGTGGCCCGTCCTGATGTTGAGCGTATCACGATGTCAACACAGTTCCCCTCTCCCGATGCCATTTATCAGGAGGCTGTTACTTTGAAACCTGAAGTTCAGGCAGAACAACTGCGCTTGTCTGCCTCAGAGCGTCAGATAGCTATCGCTCGTGCTGGTCTTTATCCCACGCTTAATTTCAGTGGCGGTCTTCAGACGAACTACTATAAGACCAATGGTATGCAAGCAGATGCTTTTGCGACACAGTTGAAGAATAATTTCTCCCAATATATTGGTCTGAACCTCAATATACCCATTTTCAGTCGTTTCCAGGTTCGCAATAACATCCGTTCTGCTAAATTGGATCGTGCAAACCAACAGCTTCAGCTTGATAATATCAAGAAGACGCTCTATAAGGAGATTCAGCAGGTATACTATAATGCCATTGCAGCTGAATCAAAGTATAAAAGCAGTCAGACAGCTGCTCTCTCTAGCAAGGATGCTTTCGAACTGACGCAGGCCAAATATGAGAATGGTAAGGCTAACATTACAGAGTTTAACGAGGCTAAGAACAATTACTTAAAAGCAGAAAGCGATCTTGTTCAGGCTCGTTATGAGCATCTTTATCAGTTAGCCTTGGTAGATTTCTATCGAGGAAAGGAGCTAATTTTCTAAAAAAATAAGAGCAAACTACTCCTTGTATGGTCTCAAATTATGCAAAAAAACGATGTTTTTATGATGATGATACAAAAAACAAAATCCATGAAACAAAACATATAATTAGTTTGGAATAAATGCCGTATCTTTGCAACGTGAAAAAACGGGAGTTTTGAAACAACAATTATTAGTTTTGGTTTTAGATAGTAAGTAAGATTTGTTTTAGTAGTAATATCATTAGTAGTTTGTTTTGTTGCTTCAAGGGCTGTTGGATGGCGTTCCAACAGCCCTGAAGTTTTTTATTAGAGAACGTGAAGAATACCCATCAGGTAAACCAGTCCAAAGCCTAGTAACATTGATACTACACCCATGATGATGCCAATCTTCGACATGTCTTTCTGTTGAACATAACCCGTAGCGAAGGCTAAGGCATTCGGTGGGGTAGAGATGGGCAGAATCATGGCACTGGATGCGGCAATGGCTACACCGATAAGGATAGTACCTGTTCCACCGATAGGTGCCAGCTTATCACCCATGGCTCCGCAGACAACTGCGAGGATTGGCATGAGCAGGGCTGCGGTGGCTGAGTTGGAGATGAAGTTAGACAGTACATAGCAGATAGCTCCACCCATGACTAAGATAAGTAGTGGTGAGAATTCACCGAAGGGTATGCTCTCCACAGCGTTAGCAGCCAATCCGGAGGCATTAAGACCATAACCCAGTGCAAAACCACCAGCTACCATCCAGATAACACTCCAGTTAATCTGCTCCAAATCGCGCTTGTTGATTATACCAGTCAGAGCGAAGATGCAGAAAGGAACCATGGCTACAGTGTTGGCATTGATGCCTGTGAAACGGTCGGAGAGCCAAAGTACTACGGTAAGGATAAAGGTTACGATGACCACCCACGACTGAAATCCTTTCTGCATGCCACCATCAATATTCAACTCAACCGTCTTCTGGCTGAAGGGGAAGAACTTGAGCAGCAGGCGCCAGCTGATAAACAGTAACACAACAACTAACGGGAACATGAACATCATCCACTGACCGAAGCCGAGACCTATATTAAGACCCTCAGGATCGTTGAGGTACTTCAGTGCGATGTTGTTGGGAGGTGTGCCGATAGGCGTTCCCATACCGCCGAGGTTGGCAGCAACGGGGATAGACATTGCCAAGGCAATACGTCCCTTACCTTCTGGAGGTAACTGACGGAACACCGGCGTGAGGAATGTTAGCATCATGGCAGCCGTAGCTGTGTTGGATACAAACATAGAGAACAATCCAGTGACGAGTAAGAAGCCCAACAGCACCATTTCACTTTTGGTTCCAAAAGGACGCAATAATACTTTGGCCAACTGGGCATCGAGTCCTGTCTTTGTGGCGGCAATAGCCAGCACGAAACCACCAATAAACAGCATGATAACTGGGTCGGCAAAACATGCCATGACACCTTTGTAGCTAAGCAATTTACCCACTTCCTCTTCATTGACCATAGGCAAAATGCCACTGTCCGAACAGAAAAGCAGCATTAGCACGATGATAGCAATGGATGTGGCCCATGAAGAGACAATCTCCAGAATCCACATCAGTGTGGCAAAGGCAAAAATAGCAATGATACGTTGCTGGATGATAGTTAGGTTCTGAATGCCAAACCATTCGGTAGGCATGTTCCAGAGCAATAGGGTGACCAATGCGACAACAGCAATCTTAGCGAAACGTACGAACGTGTTCGTTGGATGGTATTTACGCATGTGTCTCAAGTCGTGATACGACTGTACGAGATGAAATCCTTTGTAGTTATTAAACATATGTCGTTAGATTTTTAATGTATTCTCGGAAACGGTCGCAAAATTACAAAGAATTTCTGGTAAACATGATATGTTTGGTTGGGTTTTCTTGGATGTATAATGTATATATACACAAAATCATCCCTAAGACGTATGCTCTTAGGGATGATTGTCAAGTGGAGTTTGCAAATATATTACTTCACCTCCCAGGTGTCGTTAGTCTCCAACAGTTCTTCAAAGTTGTGATACTTCTTCTGAGCACTAACCTCAGCAATCTGGGCGTGAACGGCCTCGTCGTAAGTAGGAGCATCGACATCGCGGATAACCCCCAAAGCTACGGGGAATCCGTCGCCATTACCCATCAAGGCCAGCTTCAACTGCAGAGTGTTGTCCTCGCAATGAGCATCGTGAACCAGTACATCGTCAAGCGTATAGCCATCTTTGCCAATCTCGACAATCTTCAGGCCAAAGCCTTGTTGTACCAGTCCGAACTCATTGTTCTCGCCAAATACGAGTTTCTCACCATGTTTCACATAGATGGCGTTCTTCTTGCGTCCCTCTTTATTATATACGGCCTCATGGGTTCCGTCGTTGAAGATGACACAGTTCTGCAGAATCTCGCAGACGGCTGCACCTTTGTGGGCATAGGCAGCCTTCAGAATCTCAACAGTGCCAGGAGCATCGGTTGCAACGGCACGTGCAAAGAAATGACCGCGGGCGCCAAAACAGAGCTCAGCAGGACGGAAAGGATCTTCTACTGTACCGTAAGGACTTGACTTGGAAACAAAACCACGGGGTGAGGTGGGAGAGTATTGTCCTTTGGTCAGACCATAGATACGGTTGTTAAGCAGAATCATGTTCAGGTTGATGTTGCGACGATTGGCATGGATGAAGTGGTTACCACCAATAGCCAGTCCGTCACCATCACCGCTTACCTGCCAAACAGTGAGGTTGGGGTTGGCAACCTTTGCACCTGTGGCAATGGCTGCAGCACGTCCATGGATGGTGTTCATGCCGTAAGTAGCCATATAGTGGGGCAGACGGCTCGAACAACCAATACCACTGATAACAGCAGTATCCTGTGGTGCGACTCCGATTTCTGCTAATGCTTTATGGAACGATGCCAGGAAGAAATGGTCACCGCATCCAGGACACCAACGTGGTTGTCCTTTCTTAAAATCG
The DNA here is from genome assembly GCA_017442855.1 of Bacteroidaceae bacterium. Classification (GTDB taxonomy): domain Bacteria; phylum Bacteroidota; class Bacteroidia; order Bacteroidales; family Bacteroidaceae; genus Bacteroides. The sequence goes on from JAFSPM010000010.1 coordinate 5,659, forward strand.
TTTGCTGTATATGTACTCATTGCTTTACTTCTTTAAAATGTCCTCGAATGCGTTTACTAACTCTTCTACAACGAAAGGCTGACCCTTTACCTGATTAAACTGGTAGGGAACGAAGTTGTCGACCTTCATACGCAGATAAGCTGCCAACTGGCCCATGTTTTGTTCGGCCACTACCACCTTTTTATATTTAGAGAGAACCTCTGCAGTGTTCTTTGGCAGCGGGTTTAGATACTTGAACTGTGCCTGAGCAACCTTGTAACCCTTCTGGCGGAGCTCGTCCATGGCAGAGTGCAGGTGGCCGTAGGTTGATCCGAAACCTACAACAAGCAATTCAGCATCCTGAACATCACCTTCCACCTCAAGGTCGGGCACCTGGATGTTTGCAATCTTCTGCTGACGCAGACGTGTCATCAGGTCGTGGTTCTCAGGATTGGTAGAAATTGCACCAGTCTCAGAGTCCTTCTCCAGTCCACCAAGGATATGAGTGAAACCCTCACGACCAGGAACAGCCCAGTAGCGGGTTCCGTTTTCAGCACGCATATATGGAGTCCATTTACCCTTCAGTTCCTCTGGAACATAGGGAGGATTGATGGCGTCGAGCTTAGCCATCTCAGGAAGGCGGAAAGCACCAGAACCATTAGCGATATATGCATCTGTGAGCAATACAACAGGAGTCATGTGCTCAAGGGCAATCTTACAAGCCTGGAAAGCTGCATCAAAGCAGTCTGCGGGACTGGTTGCTGCTAATACAGGCATGGGACTCTCACCGTTACGACCAAAAAGTGTTTGCAACAGATCGGTCTGTTCTGACTTGGTGGGCAGACCTGTAGCAGGACCACCACGCTGCACGTCGAGCACGACCAGTGGCAATTCCATGATGACTGCAAGGTTCATGGCCTCAGACTTCAGACAGATGCCAGGACCAGAGGTAGAGGTAACAGCCAAAGCACCTGCGAACGAGGCACCTAAAGCAGAGGCAGCACCACTAATCTCATCCTCACACTGAACGGTGGTTACACCCAGTGACTTGTGCTTAGACAACTCGTGAAGTACATCTGTAGCAGGAGTGATGGGATAAGAACCCAGGTAAAGCTTCAATCCAGCCTTTTCGGCAGCAGCAATGAAACCATAAGCGGTAGCTTTGTTACCAGTGATGTCCATGTAACGACCGGGCTCCTTGTGTTTCGACTCAATGCGATAGACGTTGACAGCTGAAGAGTGGGTATTATGACCATAATCGTAACCGGCCTGTACTACCTTGATGTTATTCTCCGCAATAGCAGGCTTCTTGGCGAACTTCTCGCGTAGGAAATTAGCAACTAGCGACAGGTCGCGGTCGAACAACCAGCAAACCAAACCCAGTGCAAACATGTTACGACACTTAAGGATGGCCTTGTTGTCCATGCCCGTGTCTGCCAGACAGTCCTTTACCATTGTGGTTAGGGGGCACTTGATAACGCGGTCAGGATCTATACCTAACTCACCCAGATAATCCTCTGTCTTAAACTGTGCTTTCTCCAAGTCCTTTGGACCAAAGGAATCAGTGTCGATAATAATCGTAGCCTGAGGCTTGGAGTATTTAAGCTGTGTCTTCAGAGCAGCAGCGTTCATTGCCACTAACACATCACAAAGGTCGCCTGGAGTGTAGACTTTGCCAGCACCGATGTGTACTTGGAAACCTGAAACACCCGTCAGCGAGCCTTGTGGGGCGCGGATGTCTGCCGGATAGTCTGGGAATGTTGAGATACCATTGCCTACGGTAGCTGAGACCGTAGAGAAGATGTTTCCAGCCAATTGCATACCATCACCGGAATCACCCGAGAAACGAACAACAACCTGTTCGAGCTCTTTTACTTCTAATTCAGCCATAATAATATAAATAGGTTCGTATTTGTTCTTTGACGTGCAAAGGTCGTAAATATTCATCTATCTACCAAACATTTAATAAAAAATTTGCATTTTCTTGGAACTTTCGTCTTTTTTCTTTATTTATGCAACCAATAATTAAAGCGCAAAACTATGAAAAGGCTGATATTGTTAACAGTTGCGTTA
>JAFSPM010000048.1 GCA_017442855.1 Bacteroidaceae bacterium
CTGCCAGAGCAGCAACCCTTCTCCGTCGGGTGTTACCACACCCTTCTCCTCTGCCTGCCACTGAAGTTCCTGGTCTTGTGCACGCAAGAACTCCTGCGATGCCGGTATGGGCTGACGCATGTTCATCAATGCCCGCATCATGCATTGCTTCTCTTTCAGGGTTGGGGGTATGGCATACTGCTGGCCATTGTCGGTCATCAGTTGCCGCAAGATGTAGTCAAGGTTCTCTAATCTGTCTAACATGGCGCTTTCAATCACAACGTTTTCCATAGTCATATGAAGGTCATTGATTATTGCGTCACTTCCTTAATCCAGGTGAACAACTCATCCAAGGCATAGTCGCCGCTATGCGGACGGTTCCAAGCCAAGAGGAAGTTCACATTCTTACCCTCATTCTGCAAGCGAGTGGCAAAGTTAATAGGAACTGGGAAAGCGGTATCGCGGTCGCGAGCCCCATGACGGATATACCAGTGCTGTGCCACAGTAGTTTGCGCATCTCCCAAGAAACTCATGGGGTTCATCAGGCGTACATTCTGGCGAACGTCGTCTGTCAGTATAGCACCATTTTTCAGGGCAGTGAAGTCGGTGTAGTTCACCTTACTGCCCCTCGCATCGCCAAATTCATCGTTCTCACCACTTGCACTGTTTAGACCATCAATCAGACTGTCGAAAGCAGGTACTCCCTTTAGCGGCTGGGTAGAAACCACATAGTTCAGGTATTTCTGCATATCAAGGTCAGTAATATATTCTCCGACTTGCCGGCCACCCATAGCGCCACCACGCATCGGTCTCATTCCGCCTTGCGGCATTTGAGGCATACCACCTTCAGGTCTCATGCCTTGAGGCATCGCACCGCCTTGCATATTGGATTGCACACCACCATTGATTGGAGGAGCAAACATACCACCCGCCGAGTTACTGAACAAGAATCCCAAACTGTCAGGAATAGCTGCACCTGCATTCTTCGCGATCTGCGCACTACGAATCAGTTCGCTCTTGATATATTCCAAGTAATTGTCAGCATTCAACGGTGTGCCATCTGGCTTACGCAAGTTAAGACTATTGATATAAGCTGGGAATGCAGTCGCTAACTCCTGACTCAGCGCCTTATGTGTAGCGTCAAGCCCTAGGCGGGAGTCGGTCTGCCCATAGAGCCATTCGTAGGCCATATCAGCATGCTCCAAGTCGATGATGGGGCAATAGCACACTGAAGCAAATACATCATCTCGCTCATCGGCCGCACCCATTTGCTTCAGCATCTGAGCATAGGCAGGATTGTTGCCCGTGGCACCCATCAGAGCCGACATCGCCCCACCCGCACTGGTTCCGTCGGTAATGATGCGTTCTGCGTCACCAAGCATCGCCTTGTCAAAATGACGCAAATAACGGATGGCAGCTTTCAAATCAAGGATTGCTTTCGGTGCACGACCTGTATATATACCGTCTTGTAAAGAATTACGTCCTCGTGAACCAGGAATCACCACCACATAGACTTCTTTCAAAGCCCGTCCGGTAGCATCGCCAGCCTGTGGCTCTGAAGCTGGAGAAGCCATGTAACCACCCACGTATGTACGCAGGAAGATAGGTGTCTGCTGGGTAGCTCCATCTGGCACAAAGACATTCATAAACTGGTAGTTGGCATCTTCTACGTTGGTCACATAGAACAGCCGTTCATAGGCCGTATAGCTCACTTCTGAGCCATCATAGAATTTCATTGATGACCGTTTACCTGCATTTGCATCAAATTGCAATGCCGATTGTGCCGATGCTCCAAGCGTAATACTGGCACTTAAAATAAGCATGACTACTTTTTTCATCTTCATATATCTTTCCTTTATTCTATTTCGATTATCTATCGCCAACAAACCCATCGCCTATGAAATCTGTTATAAGGCCAAAAAGTTTTATGACCGGAGGCGTGGGATGAAAGACGAAGTAGTGTTCAGACGATGCTAAGATTATGCTTTTTTTATAGAAATGCAAAAAGGACACCTGTAAATAGTAATTGTGATTTATGGTATCTCATAGATGTTATCTGGTTTACTTATTATTTACATTGAAGATTATCTTCCGTAGAAAGTGAAAAATCTGCGGAAGTTTTTATTTTGTGTCCATCGGATTACAGCCTACCTTTGCATCCAGAAACAATAACTAAATAATTATGACTATGGACAGAAGAAACGCAATTAAACTGATGAGTTTATCCTTAGCCTCTATAGCTATGGCAAGTGTGGCACCTAAGGCTCACGCAGCTATTTTAAGAGACCGTGCCAGTAGCAAGAAACGCCTGGTGTTCTACTTTACAGCAACTGGTAACTCACTCTTTATTGCACGTCAGTTCTCAGACAATCCTCTGAGCATTCCTCAGGAACTGAAGAAGGAATCGCAGAACTACGAGGCTGACGAAATCGGTTTTGTATTCCCTGACTACACCGCAGCAGCACCACTGATTGTGCGCGATTTTATCGAGAAAAACAATTTCAAGGCTTCATACTTCTTTACCATCGTAACCTATGGTCATTACTGCGCTAACGTGGCTGAGTGGTGGAAGGACTTTGCCGCAAAGAAGGGCGTTGATTTCAACTACGTCAACACCATATTGATGGTTGATAATTACCTACCTGTGTTCGATATTAACGAAGAACTCAAACTGGAGAAACATACCGACGAGAACCTGGCTATATTGCTGGAACATGTGGCTGCACACAAGTCATACGTACAGGAAGCACAGCAGGAAGAAGGCAGACCTCCTATGGATTTTGCCGCATTAGAGGGAAGACGCCAGTTCCAGTATGCCGTAAAGGCTCAAGATGCCATGGATCTGGACAGAAACAAGTGTATCCAGTGTATGAAGTGCGAACTGGTTTGTCCGCAAAAGAACTTCTCGCTTGGCAACTTCGGTGTTCAGTACTCTGGCACCTGCCAGCACTGCCTGGCCTGCGTGCATGCTTGTCCGCAGAAGGCATTGACACTGAAATCGCCTATGCCTAATTTCCCTGGCGAGCGTAACCCGAATGCCCGCTACCGTCACCCGAGGGTTACCTTACAAGACATCGTCAGGTCAAACCGCCAGTAATACTTAGCCATATGAAGAAAACCATTATCACAGTGATGCTGATGGGTATATCAGCGTTGGGCTCTGTGGCTTGTTCTGAAAACACAGGAGCCATGAAGGTTGCCGATGTTGCCGACGATAAAGGCGAGGCACCCGCAGATTATCAGATACAGAAAACTACTCCTGTACCCAGCAGCTTCTTCGACAAAGCCAGTCAGCAGGGCAAAGTGGAAAGGTTGGAATACACCTCGAAGGATTATACCAAGAGCAACAAGCCTGCCACGAAGAAGCCTGCGTACGTGTATCTGCCTTACGGCTACGACCCCTCGCAACAGTATGACGTGATTTATCTGATTCACGGATGGGGAGGCAGAGCCGAAGAGTATTTCGGCGTTGAGAGCCGTCCGCAGATGAAGAATCTCTTTGACAATATGATTGAACAGGGTCTATGCAAACCTTTCATTGCCGTTTCCCCCACCTGGGACAAGGACAATGCTCGCAAGGGCTGGGGTGAGTCGTGCGAGGAAGCCTCGGTATTCTCTCAGGAGTATGTAAACGACCTGATTCCTTCTGTTGAGGGCAAGTATTCCACATACGCCAAAACTACCGACATGGAGGGCATACTCGCCTCTCGCGAGCATCGTGCCTTCGGAGGTTTCTCATTGGGTAGCATTACCACCTGGTTTATCTTTGAGCAGACTTTCCCCACCCAGAAGTATTTCCTGCCCATGAGTGGCGACAACTGGCATGTGGAGATGTTTGGCGGTCAGACAAAGCCCAAGGAAACGGCAGCGTTTCTGGCATCACTGGTCAACGCATCGCCCTACAAGGACAACTTCTATGTATGGTATGCCGTAGGTGATGAAGATTCACGATTCTACCAAACGCACAATCAGGCACTGGCTATGGCTGCAATACCGGATACCTTCAATGAAAAGAACTTCTCTTATCACCAGAAGCCCGGTGGGCGCCACGACTTCTTTGCCGTTTGGGAGTTCTGCTATCATGCCATTCCACAATTTTTCCCGAAAAAATGATTAGAATGAGTACAATGGCTTTGTTAATGGCTTGTGCATTCAGCTTTCTGGAATGCAGGTCGGCAGTGGAGGATACGCCTGTTTCCTCTGCTCCACTGACGACAGACATAGAACAGTCAACCAGCGCTTTTACGGGCGACAGCAAAGTGACTGACGTGATGAACGACCCGGCTTTCCAGGGACACGGCAACCTGCTTTTTCCAGTAAACAGGAATTACTGGAGCGGCGAGCGACTGAAGGATCTGCGACTAACCTGGTACAACTATGTGAATGTTCCGAAGACGGTGGAGATAGTGAACTACCTGAAAGGTCAAGCGCAGGCGGGTGAGCCATTCTTTATTGATATTTATACGGAGGCAGAGAAGAAAGCCGACCCTGCCAAACGCAACACAGGACTGTTTTTCTTCAAGGGTAAGCCGGGGGCGAGGTTTGCCATCTGCAATGCCGGAGGAGGAATGGTGTTTGTGGGGGCTATGCACGACAGCTTTCCACATGCATTGGAGCTTTCGAAGAAGGGATACAATGCCTTTGCACTGATCTATCGTCCTGGAGGACAGACAGCGTGCGAGGATTTGGCTCGTGCCATCAGCTATATCTTTGCTCATGCCGAGGAGCTGGGTGTGTCGACCGACTGCTACTCGCTCTGGGGAGGATCGGCTGGTGCCAGAATGGCGGCTTGGCTGGGTTCATACGGTCCTGTTACCTTTGGTGGCGACAAACTGCCTCAGGCGGGAACGGTGGTGATGCAATATACAGGGCTGAATGAATATACCGAGAATGATCCTCCCACCTATGTTTGCGTGGGCGACAACGATGGCATAGCCAACTGGCGCACCATGAAGAGCCGCATCGACAGGATGAGTGCCTTAGGCATACCAACCGAGTTTCATGTATATCCCGGCTTGCCTCACGGCTTCGGCTTGGGTATCGGTACGGTGGCCGAGGGTTGGATTGACGATGCCGTGAGGTTCTGGGAGAAACAGATGAATTGAAAGCTACACCTACGCTCTATCCTCAAGGATATTTCCCGAATTATCGGTTTCGGCCAGAATAATGGATATGCACCAGCTTCCACTGGCCGTTTTCCTTGTGGAAGAACTGTGATTCGCGACCTTTGGTATTGTGGGAACTGCCGTCGTTGCGAATGGCATCAAACTTCCAGTTGAACTCTGCCCAGGCAGCATCGCCATAAACGGTGATGGTCAGCTCTTCTTTCTGCAAATCACGCTTGGTAAAGTTCACACCAAACACGCCATGCACGAAATTGTCACGGATTTCATTATAAGTGGAATAGCGTCCTGACGGACCGATAAACGATACCTCATCGCCATGACTCCATATCTGGTTCACCAGCTCCAGGTCATCATCGTTGATAGTCTTCACATAGGCATCGATAATCTTACTGATCTCGGCCTTTTCCGCCTCTACATCCACTTGCTTGGCTGTGCAACTTACCAGCATTACACCCAGGGCTATGCCCAACATCAAAGGAACTAATTTCTTCATATCACAATCTTATTGGTTATTCTTTAAAAACTTAGGTGCAAATATACTAATTCTCACACCAAAATAATTATGATTTGGAAGATTATTCATATCTTCGCAGTAGATAATTAGAATATGAGCAAGCTAAACATTCTTCAATAAGTGATACCAGCGGAAATGGAGTTTGACGACATACATATTATCATTGACAATCATTTCAACAGGATGTTGCATGATGACATGCATCCATACGTGGCTCATGCGTATTGTTCTACTGGCAAATGCCTGATGAAATACAATGAGCAGGATTTCATTTTCCAGCAAGGCGACCTGATGATTCTGCCCACCATGAGGCTGGTGCAATCCATCACGCCAGATGATGGGTTTTGCGTAACAGTTATCTATGTGCACACTGATTTCCGCACGCTATGCATTCCCAACAGCAACTATGGAGTCAGAGGAGGTATGGCATTGATAAACAACCCTATCATGTCGTTACAGCCATGGGAGCAGGACGTTTGCCAACGGGACATAAACAACATCTGTTTCCGACATGCAGGTGAGAGGAACGAGTTTTACACCGACATCATGGTAAATGCCGTACAAGCCTTAATCCTCGATTGTTATCAGTTTCATGCACACAGAAACACTGGCAAGCAGATTTCGACCTATCATGCTGACATCATGAGCAAATTTATTAACCTGCTGGAAGAAGGAGCCTATCGCGAGCATCGTGATCTTGGCTATTATGCTTCCGAACTGTGTATCACAGCTAAGTATTTCTCCGACTTGTGCAAGCGTATAAGCGGACATTCTGCAAGCCTATTGATCAACCGTTATACCACCTTAGAGATTAGGCGACTACTAAAAGATACTACGCTGAGCATAGCAGAAATAAGCGAACGACTTCATTTCTCGTCTCCCTCCCATTTCAGTCTGTTTTTCTACAAACAGACAGGCGTTTTGCCTTCAGATTATCGCAAATAAAGCAGCTTTAAGCATTTTATGTGAAAAAAAAGGGAAATTGTGTTATTTGTGGTTTGGTTTTTACCCTTATCTTTGCAAAAACAAACAATTGATACCAATATGGAAACCAAACTGAACCGTCGCGATGCCATTAGGCGCATGTTTAAGATTACGGCCGCCATTACCCTCAGTGCTGCCACGTTGCCAACCTTTATCTCTTGCACCCCAGAGGGCAAGAAAAGGATTGTGTTCTTCTTTACCGGCACAGGCAATAGTTTGTGGGTAGCAAGTCAGCTGACAGACATCCCATTGAGTATTCCTCAGGTAATGAAAAACTTAAATATCACCTACGAGGCTGATGAGATAGGTATCGTATGCCCCGTTTATCGTGGTCGCGTGCCACAGATGGTGCAACGGTTCATGCGTGAAGCCAAGCTAAAAGCTAACTATTTCTTTGGAATTGTTACCTACGGAAGTCGCCCGACTGACTCGACTGACGCTTGGGATAAGCTGGCACAGGAAAATGGTATCCATTTCGACTACCTGAATTGTGTGCACATGATTGACAACTTCCTGCCTTCGTTTGACATGAATCAGCAGAAAGAAATGGAAAAACCTACCGAAGAAGATTTGGGCAAAGTTATTGCCGACCTGAATGAGCACAAGCAATGGAAGTGGCCTGTAACAGAACAAGACCGAGAGTTTCGTGCGATGGTAGTACGTATGCGAGGCGATCATTTCCCTGCAGAGAGCAGCCGTATCTTTGTGGTGAATAGAGACCGTTGTGTAGGTTGTGGTTTCTGCACCCGTGTATGCCCCCGAGGCAACTGGAGTTTCGGCAATCAAGGCATAGCAGTTACTGGTGACTGTGAAAAATGTTTGGCTTGTATCCATAACTGTCCGCAGAAGGCCATCACCATGAACGAGGGCGACCGCAATCCTGATGCCCGTTATCGTCACCCGAAAGTTACCTTGCAGGACATTATAAGGTCAAACCGTCAGTAATTTATGTTTGGTATGCTGTGGGAGATGAGGACGTTCGCTTCTACCATACACATAATCGGGCATTGGCAATGGCGGCCATTTTTTCCGAATGATAATTGATAATAGCATTTAGATGAATAAACCGTGAAAATGGTAAAAATAACCGTAAAAACGACAATGCGTTAGTTCATTATTTTCGTAAGTTTGCAAAAAAATACATTTATTATTATGGTACGTAAAATCAGATTAACGCTGGCCACCATCTTCTATGTGTGCATCACCCTGATGTTTTTGGACTTCACGGGCGTGACGCACACCTATTTCTCATGGTTGGCTAAACTACAGTTCCTGCCTGCCGTGCTGGCACTGAACGTGGGGATTATTCTATTACTCATCGTCCTGACGCTGCTCTTCGGGCGTATCTATTGCTCGGTCATCTGCCCGATGGGTGTGTTCCAGGACATCATTGCCTGGCTCGGCAAGAAGGCTCGCCCCAAGAAGGAGCGCAAGATGCCTTACAACTACTCTAAGGCTAAGAGCGCACTCCGCTATTCCGTTCTGGGCGTATTCGTATTGGCGATTATCGCAGGTGTAGGCTCATTCGTTGCCTTGCTGGCTCCGTATAGCTCATACGGCCGTATCGCCAGCAACATCTTCCAGCCCATCTACCGCTTAGGCAACAACGTACTGGCATCCATCGCAGAGAAATACGACAGCTATGCCATCTATGATGTGGATGTGTGGATAAAGAGTCTACCGACATTCATCATCGCCATCGTTACTTTGGTGATTATCTTCATCCTGGCATGGAGGAACGGACGTACCTATTGCAACACCATCTGCCCGGTGGGAACGGTGTTGGGATTCTTTGCCCGCTTCTCGTTCTTCCATGTCACCTTCGATGCCGAGAAGTGCAAGAACTGTAGCATGTGCTCTCGCAACTGTAAGGCTTCCTGTATCGACTACAAGACACATACCGTTGACTACAGCCGTTGCGTGACCTGCGGCAACTGCTTGGAGAAATGTAAGTTCGGGGCACTGAGCTATAAGTTCGCCGTACCAAGCATGAAGACTGCATTCCCCAAGCCTGTAGTGGTAGAGAAGCCTGCTCCTAAAGCTGCTGGCAAGGCAGAGGCTCCGAAGGCAGAGGAAAAGGCTGAGGTGGCTGACAAGAGCCTGCGTACTTTCCTCACTATCCTGGGTACTGGTGCCGCTACGGCTGTCATGAAGGGTCAGACCATTCCTGAGGCTACGGATAAGAAGGTGGATGGTGGCTTGGCAGAGATAGAGGACAAGGTGGCTCCGAAGCGTGCCACGAAGATCGTGCCTCCCGGTGCCAGGGGCTTGAAGAACATGGCTCAGCACTGTACGGGATGTCAGCTTTGCGTATCGGCCTGTCCGAATGGCGTGCTGCGACCCAGCACCGACCTGATGACGCTGATGCAACCCGTGTCGAGCTACGAGCGAGGCTATTGCCGTCCTGAATGCGTGCGTTGTTCCGAGGTTTGTCCTGCAGGTGCCATCAAGCTGATTGATGTGGCTGAGAAATCGTCTATCCAGATTGGTCATGCTGTATGGACGCGCGAGTTGTGCGTTCCCATCAAAGACGGTCAGGAGTGCGGCAACTGTGCCCGTCATTGTCCGTCTGGAGCTATCCAGATGGTTCCAATGGATGCGAATGACCCAAAGTCAAAGAAGATTCCTGTGGTGAACGAGGAGCTCTGCATCGGTTGCGGCGCTTGCGAGAACCTGTGCCCGTCTCGTCCTATCAGTGCCATCCACGTAGAAGGTCACGAAGTACACAGAATTATCTAAAAAAAAGAAGGTTATGTCAGAAAACAAGAACAATATAAGCAGGCGCGGCTTCCTGAAAGCGATGGGAGCAGGCGCAACGGTGGCAGCTGGAGCCGCTTTGGAGAGCTGTGCCAACAGGAAAAACGCTGAGTTTGACCCAGCAGGACACCATACTACGGAAGTGCCTGTAGGACAGATGACCTATCGTACCAATCCCAAACAGGGTGACAAGGTGTCTTTGTTAGGCTATGGCTGTATGCGCTGGCCTACTCTACCCCAGCCAGATGCCAATGGCAATATTATTGACCAGGAACAGGTGAATACTTTGGTGGATTATGCCATAGAGCATGGCGTGAACTATTTCGACACGGCACCTGTATATGTGCAAGGGCAGTCGGAAAGGGCTACTGCCGAGGCATTGAAAAAATACCCTCGTGATTCATATTTTTTGGCTACCAAGCTATCAAGCCATCGTTTTTCTGGACAAGGATTACCTACGGAAGAAATGTATAAAAGGTCAATGGACATGTATCGCAATTCGTTCATCAACTTGCAGACAGACTATATTGACTACTACCTGTTGCATGGTGTGGGCTTTGGTGGTGGTATGCCTTCTGTAGCTGAGCGATTTTTTGACACTGGCATCCTTGACTTTTTAGTGAAGGAGAAAGAAGCAGGCAAGATTCGCAATTTAGGCTTCTCCTTCCACGGTGACGTGGCAGTATTCGACTATATGTTGCAACTACATGATGAAGGCAGGTATCATTGGGATTTCGTGCAGATTCAGATGAACTATCAAGACTGGATTGTGGGCATGGGTGCCAGTGTTCCGGCTTCACGCCTTTATGAGTCGCTGGCCCAGCGCAATATTCCTGTGGTAATCATGGAGCCATTGTTGGGAGGTCGCCTTTCTAATCTGCCTAACCACATCGTGGCCCGCCTAAAGGAACGTAATCCTGAGAATAGCGTGGCATCATGGGCATTCCGCTTCTGCGGTTCACAGCCTGCCGTATTGAGTTGTCTGAGCGGTATGACTTATATGGAGCATCTGCAAGACAACATCCGCAGTTTTGCACCATTGGTAGAACTGACGGATGAGGAGAAGCAGTTCCTTTATGACACGGCTGAGTTGATACACCAGTATCCAACCATTCAATGCAACAGCTGTAACTATTGTATGCCTTGCCCATACGGTCTTGACATTCCTTCTGTCTTTGTACATTATAATAAATGTGTGAATGAGGGTAATATTGCGGAAAGTCGTACAGATGAAAACTACAAGAAAGCCCGTCAGGCATTTCTCGTGGGCTATGACCGCAGTGTGCCAAAACTCCGTCAGGCAAGTCATTGCACCGGATGCCGCCAGTGCGTGCCTGAATGCCCGCAACGCATTAACATCCCAGCTGAGATGCAACGCATAGACAAGTATGTGGAGAGTTTGAAACAGAACACGTTATAAACTATGTCTTTGAACAAATAGAGGCAGGGTAATCCCTGCCTCTATTTTTATGTCCACTTAATAGAAAGAGAAACTAATTATGTAGTTATAATTAAATTTAACTTACAAATTACGAAAATTCATAGATACGACATTAGTATCATTATGTATCTCGTTCGTAATTTGTTCGTGATTTCGTAAGAAAAGTTACGAAAACAGCAAAAAAAGCTGGCAAAACACTTGCATTTGGGCATAAAATTTTGTATATTTGTGTGCCTTTTACGAGAGGGCATATTATTAACAAAACCAACAAAAATTCATGTCTGAAAACAACCATTCTGGCAGACCCAAAGACTATGCGGTCTGCTTCCGAAAGGACTGCCCATTGGCACAGAGCTGCCTCCGTCAGCTAACTGCCGACGAACCTTGTCAAGACGAACGTTACATACGCCTTGTCAATCCCTACTTAGTGAAAGATGCTACTGAGAGCTGCCCCTTTTACCGGTCGAACAAGAAGGTAAGGGTGGCTTATGGCATCAGCCGCATCTTTGACAATCTGCCCTACTCTAAGCACGACTATGTCTTCCACAGCGTACAAGGCTGTTTCGGCAAGAGTAGCTATTACCGCGTCTATCACAAGCAGCGTCCCATCTGGCCCAACGAACAGGAGTATATCCAGCAGGTATTTGCCAGAAACGGCATCACGGAGCCTGTGCAGTTCGAAGAATACCGTGATATCTACAACTGGTAAATGGTATTTCACTAATGGTTCCACTATCTCCTTTCAGCGCTTGAAATAGCTTGCACGGATGGTTTGTGTATCTGGCAACGACGGTTCGGGTTAACGGCACCATAGGTGCCTGCCTTTGGAACCAGCAGTTCCAACGTTGAGAACTGACAGTGCAAACGGTGCAGACCGTGAGTTTCAATGGCGCAAACTGCCAGTTCCACGCTTTAAAACTGGTTGGAACTAAACCTATATTGATAATCAAACTATTAAATAATCTTATAAAGCATACTGTTAAGTTAATAATCATACGTACTCATGACGAGACACGCACTCTGACCTTGAGTCTTATTCCTCCTTGCAAGCGCAAATCCGATGCTCTCATCGGTTTTGCGCTTGCTTCGTTCGTCATTTGCCTTAATATAATAAAAATGTAGGCTCACGGCTCAAACTCTAGTTCCAGCTCTACCCAAGATTGCTGCTTCTGAACTGTGGCATTCTTTTGATTTGATACTCCCAGGCCCAGCAAACGGATGGGATGTGAATGGAACTCAACGCTCTGCATCAGCTGCTTAGCCAAAGGAAGAATCTCGTCTTTAGTACGGAGGATGTGGTCAACAGTGATGCTGCGGGTAATCTGCTGAAAGTCCAGGAACTTCACTTTCAACGTCAGTGTGCGCCCTTCGAAGTTGTTCTTCTCGATGCGCCTGACCAGTTCCAGCACAGTATGATACAGGTGGATAGTGACAGCAGAATTCTCACTGATGTCCGACTCAAACGTCTGCTCACAGCTAACAGACTTGCGCTCCCACTCAGAGATAACGGGTCGATTGTCTATCCCTCGCGAGAAATCGTAGAACACCTGACCCATCTTACCAAACTCCTGCGTTAGCCGAGTGAGTGACATGTTTCTCAGATTCAAACCCGTAAAGATACCCATGCGGTGCATCTTTTCAGCCGTCTTCTGACCAACGCCCCAAATTTTCTCCACCTTCAGCTGTGCGATGAAGTCCAAAGCTCTGTCAGGATGTATCACCATTAGACCATCTGGCTTTCTCCAATCAGATGCTATCTTCGCCAGAAACTTGCAATAGCTCACACCTGCCGATGCTGTCAGTCCCGTCGTCTCACGGATGCGCTGCTTGATTTCACGGGCAATATCTACACCCAGCTCAATGCCCTTCTTATTATCCGTTACATCGAGGAATGCTTCATCAAGCGAGATTGGCTCAATCAAGTCGGTATAGTCGTGGAATATCTCGTGCAACTTAGCTGACACCTCCTTATACCGATGGAAACGCGGCTCCACGATAATCAGCCCAGGACAAAGGCGCTTGGCCACCAGAATGGACTGTGCCGAATGTACCCCATACTTTCTGGCCTCGTAGCTGGCTGTCGATACCACGCCACGTTCAGCATCGTGACCAACCGCAATCGGCTTGCCCCTCAGTTCCGGCTGGTCGCGCTGTTCCACAGCCGCAAAGAACTGGTCCATATCCACGTGGATGACCTTCATCGCTTCAGCATATCCTTCTGTTTTACGTCAGGATGGTGATACTGCCAACAGGACACATCTTAGCACCTATCGTCTTCGCTATCTTTCGAGCCGTTGCAAGGCTGTTGCCCGTACCTGAAAAACAGATAATCATATTACTTTGATATAACAATTTAATTATGCGTTGGCTAAATTACAAAAAATAATCCAATCTCTGCGTACTTCTTGTTTTTTTATGACAGCGTAGAACAACGCCAGCGCACCCGTCGGATAGATGACTGATAATCGATAAACGACAAAACATGTCGTAAATTGCTTATGTTGAAGAGCTGCCCTGCAAGTGGAGACCATCCAACTACAGGGCAGTTTGTTTTTAGAGAATAACTTCCGCAGAAAGTGAAAAATCTGCGGAAATTTTTATTTTGTGGCCTATATGTAATGACATAATTTTGCAACAGAAATAAAAACATTTAAATAAAAAGATATGAACAAGAAAATGACGAGACGCGAAGCATTGAGGAACCTCGGAATGTTGGCAGGCGCATTCGCCTTCTCATCCAATGTATTGGCTTGTGCTAATGCACAAAGTAAACAATCTGCAGACAAGACTACTCCGGCACCTGTAGGTGCTTTGGCTGCAATTCCTGCCGTACCAGTAGCCACACTAAGCAATGGTGTGAAACTACCACGCTTGGGATTAGGAACATTCCTGCAACCCGACAATGATGTTTGCAAGGCATCCTGCCTGGCAGCCTTGAAAGCTGGTTATCGACACATTGACACCGCTCATGCCTATCAAGATGAGGAAGGCGTAGGGCGAGCAATCAAGGAGAGTGGCATCCCTCGTGAGGAAATCTGCCTGGTAAGCAAGTTGTGGGTATCTGATTATGGTGCTAATGGTAAAACATTGAAGGCTATCGATGAGATGTTGGGGCGACTGCAAACTGATTATGTTGATGTGCTTTATGTTCATCAGCCAGTAGGCGAAGTGGTGGCAGCTTGGAAGGAAATGGAACAGGCTTATAAGCAAGGCAAGGTGAAAGCTCTTGGCATCAGTAACTTCGACTATCCTGACCCCGAGTGCGATGCCATCTTTGATGAGATTGTAAAGAACTCAGAGATCAAGCCCCACATCATGCAAGTAGAGTGCCATCCATACGCACAGCGTTTAGATGTGAAGGCCAAAATTGCGCCATATAACATGCAGTTAGAATGTTGGTACCCATTGGGTGGTAAATGGAGCAACGGCTTGATTCTCAAAAACGAGACTATCAACAAGATTGCAGCTGCTCGTGGCAAGAGTGCCGCTCAGATTATCTTGCGCTGGCACATGCAGGAAGGACATAGCGCGATTCCTGGTTCTACCAATCCTGCTCATATCGAGGAGAACATCAATATCTTTGACTTTGAGTTGACAGCTGATGAGATGGCACAGATTCGTGCCCTCAACAAAGAACAGCGTCTCTACAACGCAACCTATCAGCAAACAAAGGGCTTTGCAAATGGTCCGAGTATGTAATTAACAAGGTAAATATAGGTTGTGATTTTCTGGTTAACTAAATGTATTTTGGGATGATTAAAAACATGCAAAACATGAGGACTACTTTTATGACCATGATGATGTTGATGGCATCAACTGTCAGCTGCTCTGCCAATACCGAGCAGGGATATAATGTAATTGGCGATGAGGAATTGGCGCCAAACACATCTTCCGATTTTGAGATTATGAAGACCAAGGAGGTGCCCTCCTCATTTTTCAACAAGGCTTCAAAACAAGGCACAGTTGAGCTGTTGGAATATACCTCTAAGGATTATACTAAAGCAAGCAAGCCCACTACCCACAAGCCTGCGTATGTGTATCTGCCATACGGCTATGATGCTAACCAGCAATATAACATCATTTACCTAATACACGGCTGGGGAGGCAGGGCAGAGCAATATTTCGCTATCGATGACTGGCCACAGATGAAGAACCTGTTTGACAACATGATAGAGCAAGGATTGTGCAAACCGTTCATTGCCGTTTCTCCCACTTGGGACAAGGACAACCGTTCAAAGGGCTGGGGTGAGTCTTGCCAAGAGGCGGAAGTGTTCTCGCAAGAGTACCTGAACGACCTGATCCCTGCAGTTGAGGGTCACTACTCCACTTATGCCAAGACCACTGACTTACAGGGCATTCTCTCCTCTCGCGACCATCGGGCTATTGGAGGTTTCTCTTTGGGTAGCATTACCACGTGGTTTATCTTCGAGCAGGCATTCCCCTACCAGCGTTACTTCCTGCCAATGAGTGGAGACAACTGGCATGTGGAGATGTTTGGCGGACAAACCAAGCCTAAAGAGACGGCTGAGTTCTTGGCCTCTTTAGTGAACGCTTCTCCATATAAAGGGGATGGCTTTTATGTATGGTATGCTGTGGGCGATGAAGACGTTCGCTTCTATCAAACGCACAACCAGGCATTGGCGATGGCGGCTATCCCAGAGATATTCAATGAGAAAA
The DNA here is from genome assembly GCA_017442855.1 of Bacteroidaceae bacterium. Taxonomy (GTDB): domain Bacteria; phylum Bacteroidota; class Bacteroidia; order Bacteroidales; family Bacteroidaceae; genus Bacteroides. The sequence goes on from JAFSPM010000048.1 coordinate 15,479, forward strand.
ACTTCTCTTATCACCAGAAGCCTGGTGGCCACCACGACTTCAACGCCGTCTGGGAGTTCTGTTATCACGCAATTCCCTTCTTCTTTCCAAAGAAATAACCACATTCCGACATTTGTGTAAAAGTCACCGCCTTTTTTATTTTCAAGGTGTCCTGAATCACGCTAACTTTGCAAAAGAAAACAATAATAACTAAAAAACAATAAGCATTATGAAGAAAAATTTATTGAAGTCACTGTTCGTTGCAGCAGTTATGATAATAGGTATGAGTACCGCTACTTACGCACAGTTCCAGAATTTTGAGAACAAAACCCACACAGCTGAGGCACAGCCATTCGCTGACCTTTCGCAGAAGATTTGGGATTTGATGGCAGCAAAAGATGCTGATGCCTTGAAAGAGATATTCCATCCAAATGCCATGTTCGTTCACATGGGAGGCTACTGGGGTACAGAACAGGAGTTAGGCATCATCGGTGGTGGGATGATTTTCTACAAACAGGCTGACGTATATGGAGTGGATGTTAAACAGATTAACGAAAACAACTGGGCTGTGTATAGCACCATCGTTCTGGATGCTGAGGTAGGTGGCAGGAACGTGATAACTCCGTTCTTTGTTACTCAGACTTTCACCAAGGAAAACGGCAAATGGCTGCTCACTTCTTTCGTATTCACTACCCGTATGGGTGGTCCTGGCGCTGATCGTGCTAATCATTAATAAAAAATTAAGATGAAGAAATTCCTTCTTTTCATAGCAGTTGCAAGCACCCTGATGATACTGGGTGCTTGCAATTCTTCTGACAACCAGCAAAACAATGAACTGGGCGAGCAGTATCAGATTAAATTCTCTGCAGAGACCATTAATCCCAAACCCAACAAAAGAGTGTTGATTATTTCAGCGAGTCCACGCAAGGCAGGAAATACAGACCTGTTAGCCGATGAGTTCATGCGTGGTGCGAAAGAAGTAGGTGCACAAGTGGAGAAAATATTCCTGGGCGACTACGACATCAAGTTTTACACCGAGCCTGATGCAGCACCTGGTGAACCTATCCAATGGCCACAGGACGATGCACAAATGATTACCAACAAAATGGTGGATGCTGATGTGATTGTATTGGCAAGTCCTGTGTATTTCATGAACATCAACGGACAGATGAAAGCTTTGATAGATCGCACCTTCAGCCGTTTTATGGAAATCAAGGACAAGGAGTTTTTCTACATCACGGCTTGTGCGGATCCTTTGGAAAGCACTGCCATGCGTGCAATCGACGGCTTCCGCGGCTTCGTGATGTGTCTGCCCAACCCCACCGAAAGGGGCATGGTAATGGCAATTGGCATGGGACGCAAGGGAGGCGTGAAAGGCAGTCAGTTTATGACCCAAGCATACGAGTTAGGAAAAAAAATATAATAAATATAATATGAACAGATTTGACTATTCTTATCCTATCCGTGTATATTTCGGACAGGGATGTTTTGAAGAATCATTGCGCAAAGAGCTAAAGAGCACAGGCAAGAACATTTTGCTGGCATACGGTGGCAGTTCTTTGAAGCGCACGGGACTCTACGACAAGATTATGAGCATCTTGCAAGATGAAGGCAAAAGAGTTATTGATTTCAGTGGCATCATGCCGAATCCTACCTATGCAAAGACGCAGGAAGGCGCGAAGCTGGTGAAAGAACATCATATTGACTTTATATTAGCAGTTGGAGGGGGCTCTGTCTCTGACTGCTGCAAAGTTGTCTCTGCTCAAGCTTTATTAGACGAGGATATTTGGGAAATGGAATATACCCACCATCGTTATCCTAACCAGTTTGTTCCTATGGGAGTAATCGTTACGGCTTCTGGCACAGGCTCGGAGCAAAACAACGGTGCCGTGATTACCAACGAGGAGAAGCAAATGAAAAGTCCTTTATGGGGCAGCTTCGCCAATTTTGCCATTTTAGATCCAGACCTGACCAAGACCGTGCCGATGAAGCAGGTTATCAGCGGTGCTTTCGACACTTTGAGCCATTGCATGGAGACCTATTTTGGCAAGCCTTCGCAGAACAACGTCTCAGATGAAATAAACGAAGCAATCATGCGGAATGTAATACGGAACATGAGAGCCATCAAACAAAACCCTGAGAATGACTATGCCCGGGGCGAACTGATGTGGAATTCTGCTATGGGTGAGAATGGATTACTAAAATTAGGAAAAGACACAGACTTCCAGTGCCACATGATTGAGCATCAACTGGGCGCCTATACAGATTGCAATCATGGACAGGGATTGGCAGCTATCCATCCGGCATTCTACAGGTTCCTTATTCCTTACAATATGGAGAAATTCGTAAGGTTTGCCGAAGAAGTTTGGTACATTGAAACCACCAATAAAACTGACGAGGAGATTGCCTTAGACGGCATTGATGCCCTCTCAGACTTCATTACCGAAATGGGGCTGCCAGGTTCGTTATCAGATATGGGCATCACAGATGACGAAATCTTACGCAAGGTGGCCGACACAACCATTATAACACCAGGTTGCGCCAAGCAGCTTACTCCTGATGAGATTTACACCATTCTGCAAGAAAGCAAATAATACAATTATTATTCACCTTTCAAGAATTAGATAAGTGATGAAAGTATTAATAACCATCATGGCTATGTATCTGTTTACAGCCTGTAGCAGCAACTATGTACAAGCAGAGGCACCTATAGATTATAAAAACACTTCCATACTGATGGAAAACGGCACAACAACATCAAAACTATATACAAGGAATAGCAGCATCAGTGAAGTGATGAGCGATCCTGCATTTGGCAACTATGGCAGGTTGCTCTTTCCAGTAAACACCAGCTACTGGAGTGGTAACACTTTAGAACAGTTACGCCTTACTTGGTACAACCATATTGACCCTGACAAGACGGTGGAGATAGTGAATTACCTGAAATCGCAAGCAGAAGTTGGTGAGCCGTTCTTCATCGACATCTATACAGAGGAAGAGAAGAAAGCCGACCCTCGCAAGCGAGATACGGGCTTGTTCTTCTTCAAAGGCAAAGCAGGCGCACCTTTTGCCATCTGTAATGCCGGTGGCGGTGGCGTTTTCGTGGGAGCCATGCACGACAGTTTTCCCCATGCCTTGGAGATTTCCAAAAAGGGTTATAACGCCTTTGCACTCATCTACAGAGCAGGTAATGGCGCAATGGAAGACTTAGCAAGGGCCATTGACTATATTTTCACTCATGCCGATGAATTGGGCGTTGGCACTGAATGCTATTCAGTATGGGGAGGTTCTGCAGGAGCTCGAATGGCGGCATCAATGGGCAGCTACGGACCTGCCAACTTTGGGGGTATTACCACACAAAGAGCAGGAACTGTCGTGATGCAATATACAGGGCACAGCGACTATACCCGCAACGACCCTCCTACTTACGTTTGTGTGGGAGAGAACGATGGCATCGCCAGTTGGCGCACAATGAAAAACCGTATTGACAAGTTGACTGCTTTGGGCATTCCCACTGAGTTTCATGTCTATCCTGGTTTGCCTCACGGCTTCGGCCTTGGCATCGGCACTGTAGCCAATGGCTGGATTGACGATGCCATCCGCTTTTGGGAAAAGCAGATGAAATTTTGATTTCTCGTTTTTTTGTTTTAACTTTGAGTCAGAAGAGAACAAAACGGATTAAACGGTATATATTCATTAAAAGAGATAGCTATGGAGACAATTAAGTTAAGCAATGGCATTGAGATGCCAAAACTGGGATATGGTGTATTCTTGGTACCACCACAGGAATGCGAGCGTTGCGTCAGTGACGCATTGGAAGTAGGTTATCGCCTGATTGATACGGCACAGGCATACGCCAACGAAGAAGGTGTTGGCAATGCGATAGCGAAATCTGGTATCAAGCGCAAGGATATTTTTTTGGTGACAAAGGTGTGGATTAGCAATGCTGGCGAGGAAAAGGCAGCTAAGTCAATTGATGAGAGCCTGCGTAAACTGCAGACCGACTATATCGACCTCTTGCTCATCCACCAAGCCTACGGTGATGTGTTCGGCTCCTGGCGAGCTATGGAGAACGCCTATCGTGACGGTAAGGTGAAAGCTATTGGCGTTTCTAACTTCCAGGAGGCTCGTTTCTTCGACTTTGCCCACTATGTGGATATCAAACCTATGGTGAACCAGCTGCAATGCAATGCCCTGATTCAGCAGCGAGGCATCGAGCCACTGTTGACAGACTATGGCACTCGCATGATGGCATGGGGGCCTTTGGGCGGTCAAGGCGTTGATGGTATCCGAGAAAGTGAGGTTTTGGCAACAATCGGTGCCCGTTATGGCAAGACGGCTTCACAAGTAGCACTGCGTTGGCTCACCCAACGAGACATCGTGGCTATTCCAAAGAGTACCCACAAAGAGCGCATGGCACAGAACCTGAATATCTTCGACTTCAAACTGTCTGATGAAGAGATGCAGCAGATTGCTACCATGAACCAGCACGATGCCGGCACCGTGAACTTCACAGACATGAATTTCGTAAAATACCTCATTGAGACCTACGGCTAACCCAAATAGAAGCTGCAAATAATAGTTGCCCCGTGTAGAATTACTTCCACACGGGGCAAATTGTATCGATCAAGAAAAAACTGCTTACAGCTCATCTATCTGACGAGTACGCTGACGCTGTTCCACATCAGTATAGCGACTTTGGAAAGTACGTGTACCTTTGTCGAGTGCACGAATCTGGTTCATCTCGCTTTCTGAAAGTTCAAAGTCGAAGATGTCAATATTTTCCTTGATGTGGTCAGGATTCTTGGAGCCAGGAATCACAGCTATGCGTGGCCTGAATAAAGAACAAAGATTCTATAACAGTCCCTATTCAAATTTAAGAGGATTTGTATCTAACAGAGCTCTGGAGGACTAACCATGAAAAGACGAGATTTTATCAGATTTATGGCAGCAACAATGACAGCAACATTCGTGGGAGCCAACGTATTGTCAGCCTGTACCACAGAGCGAGGCAAGAAAAGACTGGTATTCTTCTTCACAGGTACAGGCAACAGCCTTTATGCAGCGAAACAGTTCTCAGACAATCCTCTCAGCATCCCACAGGTGATGAAAAGTGACAACCTTGTATTTGACGCTGATGAAATAGGACTGGTTTATCCGATATATGGCCATCAGCCTCCTGGTATCGTGCGTGACTTTTTGGAGAAAGCAACCCTGAACGCTCCTTATAAGTTTGCCGTCGCTACTTTTGGCGCACGCAAATGTAATACTGTAGAAATTCTCGACCACATTGCCTCCAAGGCAGGGATAAAGTTTGACTATATCACCACTATACACATGGTGGATAACTTCCTTGTAGGCTTCGACATGAACGAGGAAATCAAGTTGGAGAAGCATGAGGATGAGCAATTGGCTCAGGCGGTGGCTGATGTAAATGAGCAGAAGCACTGGTTCCAGCCTTTTACGGAAGAAGAGAAAAAACTTCATGATGAACGCTACGGCAATGACTATGATAGGCGCATGACCATGAACAGCAACGGTGCGTTCAAGATTGACCGTGACGCTTGTGTAGGTTGTGGGTTCTGCACGAGGGTATGTCCTCATAAGAACTACAAATTTACTTCACAAGGCATCACCACTGATGGCAACTGCGAGATGTGCTTCTCTTGCATACAGAACTGTCCACAGAAAGCCATCAAACTGAATATGCACGAGGTGAATCCGAATGCAAGATATCGTAATCCGCACATCACCATTAATGAAATTGTTCGTGCCAACATGCAATAATTCGTTTTATTTTCCATATCTTTGCGAAGAAGAGAAACGCAAGGATATGGATTTTGATACGAGCAATATTATCATTGAGAACGACCTGAACGGACTGTTAGAAGAACGGTTGGCGAATTACGTAGGTCATTTCTATTGTACAGAGGGAAGTTGTGTCATTAAATTCAACGAGAAGGAATTGGTGTTCAGCCAAGGTGACTGTATGATCATCACTGTCCCAAGCATGGTTTCTCGCATAGAGCCAGGGGAAGGCTTCAAGACGAAAGCAATTTATACTTCCATACCTTTCCTGGAATCTTGCGCTCCGCGTAACAACTACGCTATCAAGGGCACTTTGTTGCTCTATGTAGATCCTATCTGGCACCTCAACGAAAGCGAGAAAAAGATTTGCCAGCATAATTTCCAACAAGTGGAAGAGCGACTCGCCGATACCGACCATGCCTTTCATCGGGATCTTATGATGAGTGTGGTACAAACCTTTTTCCTGGATTTTTATAATTTCCAAGTACGTATCTATGGCAATAACGACATCAAGGAACAACAGTCTTCTCTCATGATGCGCTTCATCGACATGCTCAGGAACGGCGAGTATCGAGAACATAGGGAACTAAGCTATTTCGCTGATAAGCTTTGTGTTACTCCCAAGTATTTATCAGAGGTTTCAAAGAAAACCAGTGGGTTCAGTGCCAACTATTGGATTAACAGGTTTACAATTATAGAAATCAACCGATTGCTGAAAAACAGATCACTATCATTTGTTGAAATCTCTGAGATGTTCAACTTCTCATCTCCCGCTTATTTCTCACGCTATGTGCAAAACTATTTGGGTGAATCACCATCGGCTCATAGACAATAAATATAGAATATGATGTATCGCTACCTTCTCACTCTCGCGTCACTCATGACGTTTCTCATGACCTTTGCCCAGGAATCGGGCAGTAGGTTCAGTTTCTACGGACAGGTGAGGAATGATTTCTATTACCAGAACCGACAAGCACAAGAGTCGTCAGAAGGTTTTGTGATGCTGTTCCCTTTAGACAAGGTTTATGACGAAACGGGCAAAGACATCAACCGAGCCAGTTCTGCCAATCTTTTCAATTTCCACACCAGCTTAGGTGTAAATATCACGGGTCCTACATTTGGCAAGGTAAGCACCAGTGGAACCCTTGAGATAGATTTCAGGGGCAGTTTGAACGGCTCTGGAGGCATTTTACGACTGCGTAATGCAGTGATGCGTTTCCGCTGGGGTAACTGGTGGCTTTCAATGGGACAGCTGGGACATGACTTGGGACACTCGCTTTATAATGAAACAGTTAGTCTGAATGTAGGAGCGCCCTACCAGCCTACTGGTCGTGTACCGCAAATAAAGATTCAGTATAATGATCCTGCCAAATATCTGGTAGCTTTCTCTTTGCTGTGGCAAGCACAAGGAGGCTCAATAGGCCCTAATGGAAGAAGCCGTGAGTACCTGCGTAACAGTGGTATCCCTGAGATGTCTCTGAAAGCAGAGATCCACAATACTGAAGGTTCGGTCTTGGGTACTGTTATCCATTTTGCCTCTATACGTCCTCGCTTGGAGTCGGATGAAGGTTATAAAGTAGATGAACGGGTCAGTGGCTTCAACCTTCAGCTCTACGGGCGCTATCGCAAGGGTTTGTTCACGGTTGCCGGCAAGACAATGCTGAACCAGAACTTTACACAATCGAATACTTTAGGTGGTTATGGCGTTACCAGCAAAGACCCTGTGACTGGTGAACAGCAATATGCCCCTCTGCGTTTCTGGCAAAACTGGGTAAATGTGCTGTATGGCCGCAAGTGGCGAGGCGGTTTCTTCGGCGGTTACATCAAGAATTTTGGTGCCTCTGAGCCAGTTACAGGACTTATCGGAACAGGAACCAACATCGACCAGATGTTTACAATATCTGCGATGCTGAACTACAACATCCCCAACTGGCGCTTCGGCTTTGAGTATAGCCTCACCGAAGCATTCTACGGCACAAACGATGCCTACGGCAAGGTACGAAACACACATGGCATTGTGAATCATCGTCCCTATGCCACCGTCATGTTCATGTTCTAAGTACCTTATTGATTCCAATTTTTTCTCATTTTCGAGCCAGAAAAAAAGGCTAGTACACGAGCAGAAATTAACTGCCTTATTCAAGTTACCTGTAGTTATTTGAATAAGCTTATTATATGTTTAGATAATTTGCAAATTAAAGCAGACTTTCTTATTTTTGCATCAAATAATATGTTAATACAAAAGGATTATGAAAGCAATTAAATACCTATTGGCAGGGGTGGCACTGCTGACTGCCATCAGTATGGCGGCACAAGATGCCAACTTCCCTCGTATGCAAAACAATGGACAAGGTACACAACTAATCATTGACGGCAAGCCTTTCCTGATGTTAGGAGGCGAGCTGCACAACTCTACAGCTGGTAGTGCCCACTACATCGCTCCTATATGGAAGCAGATGGCTGACAAGAACCTGAATACGGTTATCGCTACCGTATCGTGGGAACTGTTTGAGCCTGTAGAGGGACAATATGAGTATAAGTTGGTGGATAGCATCATCGAGGGGGCTCGCAAGGAAAACCTCAAACTGGTACTTATCTGGTTTGCTTCTTGGAAAAATACTGAATCTACCTACGCTCCTGAATGGGTGAAGAAAGACAGTAAGCGCTTCCCTCGTGCCAAAACCAGCGAGGGCGAAACCATGAATATGCTCTCTCCTATGGGTGAGAACACCATGCGTGCCGATGCTAAGGCCTATGCAGCTTTGATGCGCCACATCAAGGAGGTGGACAGTCAACACCATACAGTGGTGATGATGCAGGTGGAGAACGAACTGGGTATGTTCAACATGCGTAAGTTTGGCAGTGCCAAAGGCAACGACAGTCAGCGTGACTATAGCGAAGCTGCCAACAAGGCTTTCAAGGGCCAAGTGCCAGCTGAGTTGATAGCTTACCTGAAGGCACACAAGAACGAACTGCATCCTGAGTTGCAGAAGGTATGGAAGGAGAATGGCTATAAGGAGAAAGGCACTTGGGAAGAGGTGTTTGGCAAAGGACAACCCAAGCCCGACTTTGAGCGTGGTTCTACAGAATGGCAGACTACCTTCCCCTACTACACCGAAGAACTGTTCAGTGCGTGGAATTATGCCAAGTATGTGGGCGAAGTAACCCGTCAGGGCAAGGCTGAATATCCTATTCCTATGTATGTCAACGCCTGGATGAAACAGGAAACTGGCGCAGAGCCTGGCAAGTATCCTTCTGGTGCCCCATTTGCCCATACTTTCGACATTTGGCGTGCTGCTGCTCCTGCAGTTGATCTCTTTGCACCCGATATCTACATTGTTGATCATTTCGATTGGGTAGCACAACAATATAAATTTTCAGGCAACCCGCTATTTATCCCTGAAACCACTGTTGACCCCAGTGCTGCAGCTCGTGCCTTTTATGCATTTGGTAAATACGACGCCTTGTGCTACGCACCTTTCGGTATAGATGGCAACTGGTATTTCAACAATGCTGCCGAAGGCGATAATTCTATTCAGTTGGCATACGGAGCCTTGAAGAACATCATGCCTGAGATTTTGAAGTACCAATATACTGAGCAGATGGACGGTTTGTTCATCAATAAAAACAAAGCTGTCGACAAGGTGGATATGGGCAAATACACCATTTCTATCATGCGCTCATCCACACAAGGTGCAGAAAATCTATTTGGTATGTCAATGGAAGAAGTAAAACAGTCGGATGTAGCTGCCGGATTGCTGATAATACAGACAGGCGAAGACGAATTCTTGATGGCAGGTGGCATTGGGGGACTCTCAGTAGTCATCAATAAGAGCAGTAAAAGCAAAGCCCAGCATATCTCCTACGCCTCTGTCGATAAGATTACCTACGACGCTAATGGCAATGAACTGCGTCATCGCCTCAACGGGGACGAAACCAGCTTCAGCGTAGCCACTATCCCTGTGGGTCAGGTGGGCATCTTCCGTATCAAGATGTTTGAGTACTAAAGGATTTAATAGCTGGAATTCTTTTCAGCTATTATTAACAAATAAAGGCAGACCAATTGGTCTGCCTTTATTTATTATTTCATAATGAAGCAAATAACTCTACTGCTCCTCCTCTTTAAATTTCTTACCTTTGCTGCTCTTACGATGAGCCACAATATATTCACGATGCTTGTCGGCCCAGGCAGTAAGCGATACGATGAAAGGCACAAGTTCCTTGCCTAATTCCGTGAGCTGATATTCTACATGCAAAGGAACCTCGGGGAAAACTTCACGTTGGATAAGAGCATCGTCTTCCAATGCCCGTAGCGTATTTGACAACACTTTCGTTGACACATCAGGAATAGCACGGCTCAACTCTCCAAAACGGATAGAACCTTTCTCACTAACTACCAATATTACCAAGAACGCCCATTTATTGCCAAAACGGGCTACTACGTTACGAACGGGACATACCTCAAAGATGCTGTTTTTCTCTTCTTTCTTAAGCATGACAGTTGTGCGTTAAGTTCATAATTATCAGTCCAAAGATAAGAGAAAAAAATTACACATCCAAATAATCTTATAATAAAAGTTAAAGTCATTTTTGTAACAGGCTGATAACACCAATATAGACTTTTTTGTAACTACCCTACCTTTTTATCACCTCTTGACAAGCATTTCCTTTTTACGTAATTTTGCATCAAGAAACTAATTAAAAGTAAATATAAATAAATAAAAGTATGAAAAGGATAATGTATGGTTTGGCAATGATGAGCCTTATTGGTATGGCATCATGCGCACAGAAAGCTGCACAGCAGCAGGAAGAGGCAGCTCCTGAAGCAGCTGCAAGTAACAACGAAATTCGCATCAACTGCCTGTTTAAGGTGGCTCCTGAGAATGTGGCTAACATCGTGAACCTGAGCAAGGAACTGGTGGCTGCTTCTCGCAACGATAGTGGTAACATTGACTATGACATTTATCAGAGTCAGATGGATCCTACACAACTGATGATATTTGAGACTTGGAAAGACCAAGCATCTCTTGATGTTCACTCTAACGCAGCTCACTTTACCCGCATTGTACCTCAGTTGGCTGGTGCTGCTGTAGGCGAGATGGCTATCCAGTCTTTCACTGCTGACAGCAAGGGTGATGGCATTCGCATCAACTGCTTATTTAAGGTTGCTCCTGACAATTTGGTAAAGATTTTGGGACTTTCTAAGGAATTGGTGGAAATTTCCCGCAAGGATGCTGGTGTAATTGACTATGATATCTATCAGAGCCAGACGGACAAGACACAGCTGATGATATTCGAGACTTGGAAGGATCAGCCTTCATTGGACGTTCACTCTAATGCAGATCATTTTACCCGCATTGTACCTCAATTGGCTGAAGCCGCAATAGGTGAGATGGCCATCCAAACATTCAAGAAGTGATTTATCATTTGCTAACAGATAGTTTTTGAGAGGATGGCAGGCAGGCGTGATAAAACGCACTCGTGCCATTTTTCTTTTAGCTGAATTCACACTTTTATATTATGAGTGCAGAATTAAAGACCCGCTTTCATGTAGATATATCTAAATGCATCGGCTGCGGACGCTGTGTAAATGTTTGTACGGGCATGGTGCTGAAAATGTCAGACGGAATGCCTGTTATGCAGCCTTATGAGAAATTCGGATGGAGCGGATGCTGGCGATGCCAGCATTGCATAGCAGTATGCCCCGAAGGTGCCATCTCTATTTTCGGGAAGAAAACGTCCGACCTGCCTTCCAAACCAGACAATATCATAGCAGAACAGCTGGAGAGACTGGTGAGTTACAGGCGTTCATGCAGAAGATACCTGATGAAAAATGTGGCTCCGTCAATCATCGACAGAATCATGGATGCCATGCAGCAGGTTCCCACAGGAGGCAATGCCCAGCAAGTGGAATACACAGTAATTGATGATATGAACCGCTTGGAAGAGATTTGGGATATCGCCTATGCCCGTATGGAGGAGAATGCGAAGCGAGGCTACTATAGCAGCGGTTTCTCATCACGTCTGTACCAAACTATGAAGCGGTCGGAGAATAGTCTTCGCAAGGATGATATGTTGTTTTGCGGAGCACCTCACCTCTTTGTGGCTCATCAGAAGGCGTCGGGCAAATGGGTCAGCGATGCCATTGCTGACTGCAACATCGCAACCGCTTATTTTGAACTGCTTTGCAATGCTCATGGGTTGGGTACCGTCATCATGAGTTATGCGGCCAGCGTATTGCAGGACGTTCCGCAAGCACGGGCTATGCTGGGCATTCCAGAAGACCACTACATGAATCTCATCGTAGGTTTCGGCTATCCTGAGATTCCTTACGCCAGAGGCGTGAAGAAAGACCGGTTCAGCAAGATTCACAGATGGAGCAAACGTTAATGTAATTTTATATGATCAAAAGAACTATACTGTTATTATTTGTGTCAATGGCGATGAATGCCTTTGCACAGGTTACGAGAGAGATCCCGATGGACGCATCCCATCTGGAAGGAGTGAACGGTATGCCAATGTCGTTTGAGATGTTCGACGGCTATCAGGTACTGCATGTAGTTCCTGAAGAGAATGCTCCTATGGCTATGACGTTAGCTGACTTAGGACTGGATGCCAATCAAACAGATAATGGTCCTGTCAAGGCGATGTCATCCAATAAGCCACCTCAGTTTGTTAAGGTGAAGGATGTGGATTTCCACAATGGTACCATCGAACTGAAGGTATGGAGTCACATTGTTGACGGAGCTCCTGAGCTGGCGCGTGGCTTCATGGGAGTGATGTTCCGTATCAATGCTGACTATTCAAGAAATGAATATATGTATATTCGTCCTCTTAATGCGATGGTTGATGACCAAGTGAGGCGTAACCATACGTTACAATATGCTTCAAACCCAGGCTTGAACTTCGTGCTGTCACGACAGAAATTTCCAGAGAAATATGAGTCGTATGCAGAGATGGCACTCGACTGTTGGATTCTGTTGCGTATTGTGGTGAAAGACTCAATAGCTAAATTGTATATCAATAACCACGAACAACCTTCTCTGGTGGTAACAGACCTGTGGCAAGGTCCCGATTTGCGTGGTTCTGTAGGCATCAGTGTAGGCACGGAACTGGGTACTGAAGGCTATTTCCGTGACTTGAAGATTACGACCGAAGATTGAATTTTGCAAATAGTCTTTTTATATACATTCAATGAGCAAGAATCTATATTGTCGCTCAGCCAGTGAAGTCAGTCACCGTGGTGACTGTGTTTACTCATCGTTGTGATTTTGTTAAGTCATCGCCTTGATTAAAAATCTTCATCGGTGTGACTAAATTTCTATGGCTGTTGTAACATTGTATAGTTAATCATTGTTAATGTAAAAATGGCAAGCGCTTCAAATCGTCAATCTTGCACTATTTGTAACCATGAAACAAAAAAGTAACCTCTTGTGCATTATAATTCAACATCTTATCTTTGCAATGGAAAAAACAAATGTATGAACTTAAATATTTATTTTATGAAAAGATTTGTATCATTCTTGATGATGGCATCTTTACTGATAATAGGTGCCAATGCACAGAAGAAAATCATGTTTGACCTCTCACACAGTCAATGCACTGACGTATATGAAGGTCATGAAACCTATCCTTTAGTGGTACCTGCTTATACAGAGATGGCACAGCAGTTGGGTGCCGAATTAGTGGTAAATGAAGAGGCAGAGATTACTCCTCAACTACTGAAAGGCATTGATGTATTGGTAATGTTATCACCCTTGAGCAACAAATTGCAGAAAGACTTGACGGAGGTAGAGAAGAAAACTTTGGTTGACTTTGTAAAGAAAGGTGGCTCACTCATATTCTTCGTTGATGACAACCATCGTGTTGATTTAAGCCGTTATGGGGCCAACGATGTTACGAGAGCGTTTGGCATTGAGTTCGGCGAGGATGTAGCCCTACCAGGTAATGTGGGAGCCGTTTCTTTCAAGAATGAAATTTTCAAGGATCGTTACGAGATTCCATACAGCGGTGCTTGCGTAATGACAGGCGGAATACCTGCCAGTGTCTGCATGGAAGATGGCTGGCTGCACAGTAGCTATGTAAAGCTCGACAATGGAGGCAAGTTCTTTGCCGGTGGCGACACAATGGTAGGCCTGCTCTTAGGTTATGATGATGGTGTTCGCAAAGTAAGGAACGGTATGGAAACCCGCTGGTGGGGCAAAGATAGTCGTGCTTTTATGACCGATTTGTTGGAATGGGCTTTGGAAAAATAACAACCCTATTTATTAACTTTCAAATAAAAGAAATTATGAAGAGAATTGATTTCAATTTCGCTCATAGCGCCCAGGGCGTTATGCTGAACGAAGAGAAGCCAGCTGCATGTGGTGCAGCTTGTGGTGCAGGTGACAAACCAGCTGAAGAGAAGCCAGCTGCTTGCGGTAGCGCTTGTGGCGCAGGCGACAAACCAGCTGAAGAGAAACCCGCAGCTTGCGGTAGCGCATGCGGTGCAGGTGAGAAGTAATCAGTCATTATGGAGTATTTTGCTTTCCAATGGCATATTACGGATGAGTGCGACCAACGTTGCAAGCATTGTTACATCTTTTCCGAAGGGCATCCCAAACTGATTGAGATGCCTTGGGAAAGGTTGGTTTCGGTGCTTGCCAACGTGGAGCGCATGTGTCGGAAGATGAGCCGCCTACCATATTTATATATTACAGGTGGCGACCCTATTTTGCATAGTCGCTTTTGGGATTTTCTGGAGTTAGTGCATAGCCGCAACATTCCTTTCACCATTATGGGCAATCCGTTCCACCTGACGGATGAGGTATGCCAACGCCTCAAGAGCTTAGGATGCCGCAAGTACCAGCTAAGCATTGACGGACTGCGCGAGACACATGACTATTTCCGTAAACCCGGCTCGTTTGACAGGACTCTGGAAGCCATTGCCACCATCCGCAAAGCGGGAATGCATTGTGCCATCATGACTACGGTATCGGGTACGAACATTAACGAGATACCTGATATTATTGATTTGGTAGTGGAACATCATGCAGACATCTTCGCGTTTGGCAGGTACTGCCCCACCAGTGAGGACAAGGCTACACCTGATAAAGGCTGGCATATCGAGCCACTGAAATATCGAGACTTATTAGAGAAATGCTGGGCGAAGTACGAACAATACAAGAACTCAGATACGACTTTTAACCTGAAGGATCATCTGTGGACGCTCTTCCTCTACGAGAAAGGATTGTTTAAGATTCCTGAGGGGCTTAATGATGATATCATTTATGATGGTTGCAATTGTGGTAACTGCCACTTCACTATTTCTGCAGAGGGAAGACTGATGGCTTGCCGACGTTTCGAAAGTTATGTGGGAACAGTGGAAGAAGAGTTGTGCGATGTGTTTAATGGTGAGAAAATGGAGCAATATCGACTGCATGAAAAGTTTGAGAAATGTCGCAAATGCGAGCTGTTACGTTTTTGTAGAGGTTGTCCGGCAGTAGCTTTTGGATATACACATAATTTCTATGCATCTGATCCTCAATGCTGGAAGGAGATTGACAGTTAATCATTATTCAATAAAAAGTGGACGCAATAACTTGTATTAAAAAGCTTGGGTATGTTGGAACCCTTACCTTTGCAACGGTAGATAAAAACGGACATCCTCAAGTTCGCAGTATCAGTGCCATTCATTATGAGTCAGACGCAATCTATTTCTATACTGCGCGAGGAAAGAATTTCTGCCAGCAGTTGATGGCAGACGGCCACGTGCAGATTCTAGCGCTTACCAAATATAAGGAGATGATACGTCTCTCTGCCGTTGCCAAACCTGTACCTGACGACGAACAGGAATATTGGAAGGATGTGATATTCAAGGAGCAGCCCTATTTGGCTAATGTCTATCCAGGCGATACCAGAAGCATAGGTATTATTTTCTATATCCGTGATGCTCAAATAGAATATTTCTTCTTAGGTTGTCATCCTATAGATAGAGAATACTTAACGATGGGAAATGCTGTGCCAGAACATAAAGGTTTTGTAATTACAGATAGTTGCATTGCTTGTGGCACATGTCAGACAGTATGTCCACAGGGTTGTATTGAAGAGGGAGAGACATACCACATACAACCTAATCATTGTCTGCATTGCGGCAATTGTTTTGAAAACTGCCCTGTTGAAGCTATTGTTAGATTGGACTAGTTATGAAAGCTATTATAATAGAGAAATGTTGCGAGGCAGAAGACTTGCATGTAAGTGAATTACCTAAACCAACTGCCAAACCTGGTTGGGTATTAGTGAAGGTGCATGCAGCTGGCTTAAACCATTCAGAAGCACTGCTGAGAATGTTTGAGGCCGACAATGATTATATCAATACGCCCATAGTACCAGGCATAGAGTGTGTGGGTGAGATAGCCGATGCTTCTGATTCTCAATTCCAAAAAGGCGATAAGGTGATTGCCTTAATGGGAGGTATGGGGCGCAGCTTTAATGGTAGCTATGCTGAATATGCTTTGCTACCCGAAAGTCATGTATTCAAAGTTGATACAAACCTCGACTGGATTTCATTGGCAGCTGTCCCTGAAACTTATTTTACAGCCTACGGTTCTTTGTTTGAATGCCTATACCTTACTGCTGAAGACACACTGTTAGTACGTGGAGCAACCAGTACTGTAGGACAAGCTGCTATCCAGTTGGCAAAAGCAGTTGGTGCAAAGGTGATTGCAGCTTGCCGTAAGGAAGAATCTTTCGAAAAGTTGAAAGGCATCGGAGCTGACTATTGTATCATCGACGAAGGACAACTCAGCCAACAGTCATTACCCTATAAACCAAACAAGATTTTAGAGTTAATAGGTCCAAAGACATTACGTGACTCGTTGCTTACCGTCACACACCCTGGTTATGTATGCAGCACTGGTGTTTTGGGCAATGTGTACTCCATTACTCAGTTCGACCCAATCAAATATATACCAAACGGAGTATTCCTCACAGGGTTCTATTCCAATTTCCCAACTTATCAATCTATAAACAACCTATTTGACTTGATTAACAAGGCACAGCTAAAACCGCTCTATGCCAAGGTGTTCACTTTAGATCAAATTGTAGAGGCACATACCTTGTTAGAGAAAGGTGGTGCCGGAGGTAAAATCATATTGAAAATTGATTATTAGATAAATCGTTTTTGAGTCTTGAACATTATACTATATGTGGGATAGGATTGAAAATATTGATTTTGTATTGAAATACTTGTTGGTGGAACAAGGAGCCCCCCCCAAGTTGCCAGATAATCTAGAAACAAAACAAAGATTAATGCGGGCATTGATGAACGTGCGCCAACCTGTGCCCGCATCAGATGAGTTCATAGCAGCACAAGATGCCGAACTGAAGCTACAGGCTAAGGATAAGGGTATTGTTAAGATTGACCAGCCTGGTATTTCCATATGGCAAGGTGACATCACCCGTTTGCAAGTGGATGCCATTGTGAATGCGGCCAACTCAAAATTGCTGGGGTGCTGGCAGCCCCTGCATGCTTGTATTGACAACTGCATCCATTCCGCTGCCGGTATTCAGCTAAGACAGGAATGCCATGAGCTGATGCAAGCTCAGGGACATGAAGAGCCTACAGGGTGGGCAAAGATGACCAAGGGTTATAACCTACCAGCGAAATATGTGATTCATACTGTAGGGCCAATCATCCCTGACGGACACCCTACCCCATTACAAGAGGAGCTGTTGGCTTCTTGCTACCGTTCATGTCTGGAAGTGGCTGAGCTACATAAGCTACAAAGCATCGCTTTTTGCTGTATTTCTACTGGTGTGTTTCATTTTCCTAACCAAAGAGCTGCTGAGATAGCTGTGGAAACTGTGAAAAAATATCCCTTGACGTCACTCAAAACTATCGTTTTCAATGTATTTATAGACAAAGACTATGACATCTATCATCGACTTATTCAGTAAAAAGACAATGTCACAACCAACGTTTAAGCATCGTATTGAACAAGTGAGGAAACTTTTGTACGAAGCTGACCATGTATTGATTGGTGCAGGCTCGGGGCTTTCAGCAGCAGCTGGCTTGGACTATGGGGGCGCGGAGTTCAAGCAGGAGTTTCATGAGTGGATAGAGCGTTATGGATTTGAAGACCTTTATTCTTCTTCATTCTATCCATTCCCAACAGAAGAGGAAAGATGGGCATATTGGGCGAGGCATATCTGGTTTACTCGCTATCGCGTCAAAGGTATGGAGCTTTATCACCAGCTTTTTGATTTGGTTAAAGACAAGAATTATTTTGTCATCACTACCAATGTGGATGCACAGTTTGAGAAATCGGGCTTCTCGAAAGATAGAATTTTTGCCACACAAGGCGACTATGCCTATTTTCAAGCTAAGGGTGGAGAAAACAAAAAGTTGATTTATAATGAGGAATGGGTGAAGCAAGCGATGGATGCAACCATTAATTGCAAGGTACCCACATCATTGATACCCCATCATCCAGATACTGGTGAGGCACTGAGTCCTAATTTACGTTGTGACAGTTTTTTTGTAGAGGATGAACATTGGCACCAACAAGCTGATAAATATCAAGATTTCGTACTGACAGGCAGTAAGAAGAACATGCTGTTATTAGAGTTTGGTGTGGGCTTCAACACGCCAATTATCATCCGTTTCCCCTTCGAGCAAATGGCTGGAAACTTTGAAGGAACAACCCTTGTACGCTTCAATCGCGACTACCCACAACTTACAACACCATATGTGACAAGATACATTGCCTTTCAAGAGAAACTAAACCAGTCTTTGTTGCAGGCCATTGCCTCAATGGCAACTATGTCAGCTTCTGCTTAGCCTCTATCCCTGCTAGTCAGGCAGGTAAGCATTTACCGCATTAAGATGTTTGACTACTAAAATTCATACAACTGCCTGCCAACAATAATAGGGAAGCTTGTTATTACAATGCCTAAAACTCGCTATTACTATTGGGAGAACTTGCTACCACCGACGGCAATAGTTGCCATGGGTTATCGCAATATCTCCCATAGGGGTATAGGAGATACTGCGATGAGTAATAGCAGATACTGGAACGGGTGATAGCAAATACTGCGACGACCCGTAGAAATGCTTAGAATGAAATTACTTTAGGAGCTTCCGTAAACGAATAGAAAGTAGCGGTGGCATCAGTGACGTAGAGCACTGCCATATTGCCATCGTCAGCTTTGTACATTGATTTCAGTTCGGGGTTCAGTTCCAAGAACTGCTCCTTGATGGCCAACGAATCATCGTTCACCAACTTGCCACATAATCGCATCCACTCGGCACCATTGGCCTTCATGGCGCATACCTCAAATTTGGGATTGGCATCCAACTGCTTGAACACATTCTTTACTTTACCCGTCATGAAATACAGACGTCCGTCAAGTATCTCCATTGCGCCAAAGGGGCGTACACGGGGCTGATCTCCATCGCAAGTAGCCAGGAAAAAAGCACCACACTCTTTCAAATAAGCTAAAACTTCGTTCATAATTGTTTATTTTATTGTGTTATCTTTTACATGAGTCGCACTGGATTATTAGTTATTGTGCCAGGAATCTGACTTGCAGTGGAGCGATGCGACGATAGCCATCTTCATTCATGTGCAGCTTATCTTTCTGATAGAACAGTTCGTAATTATGTTCATCAACGTCCTGCAGACTGAACTGGTCTAACACGGGAACTCCATGATATGCACAACATGCCTTCTGGGCATCCACATAGTGGGCAAAGGTTTGTCCGGTAAGGTTTGGAGCCGTTGAGAAGGGGTTGTGACCTGCATCTTGACCGAAGAAGCGCAGAGAGGTGAAGAAGTAAATCTTGGCTTGTGGATTCTTTTCACGTAACCGCTTGATGCAGTAATTGATGCCACCGCATTGGGTATTGAGTTTACCCTCATCGTAGTTGTCCAAGGCTGTATAATCCAGCGGGTTGCCACAAGGACGACTATTGACGTAGTCATTGGTGGATGCCCAAAGTACGTAGATATCATATACTCCTGCCTCATCAACCTGTTTCTGGAGCGAGCAACCCTGTTCTATAGAAAAGCCAGCACCTCCAACGCCGTAAGTGACTACCTCTGTTCCTAATTGGTTGGCCCATTGCTGCTTGGCAGCGTCAGACTCCTTATTGACAGATAGCGATCCACCAAATACAGCAATACGTTTTCCATAGTTGGCAAAACCCTTATAAGGACTTTCTTTGGCAGCTTCAGCATCAGGAAACAAGTGATGTTTCTCTGGTTCTGGACGAAGGGAAGCTAAATAAGCCTGAATCTGTTCTGGAGTAGGCGGAGTTCTCTGTTCTTGCGCTTGTAGCACAGATGACAGAAGCAAAAAAGCAGGAAGAAGAAGTAATAATTTTCTCATCTTGATTATGATTTAGTATTCTTCTGCAAAATTACTGAAAAAAGTATGCAGAACAAAAAATGTAGCTTTTTTTATTCAAAAAAGGGTGAAGTTACAAGAGTTGCTTTTGATTTGGGAAAAAACTTATAAGCATCTATAAGTGTATGTCCTTTGTGTCAAAATATTGCAACATTCGGCGATAGATAGGATGCTGGCGCAGGAGCTGCGGCACTCCTATAAGGAACAACTGCTTTCTGGCACGCGTCAAGGCGACATTGAGCTTGCGGTCGATAAGGTGACCATTATCTTCGGTGAGGTTGCTAAGTTGCTCTAACTGCCAAGGACGGTTAACGCAGAAACTATAGATGATGACATCGCGCTCGCTTCCCTGATAGCGTTCAACGGTATCAATGGTGATGTCGTTCAATGCAGGGATGGAGAGCTTGGCCAACTCGCTTCTGATCAGGGCTATCTGACTGCGATAGGGGGTGATGATGCCTAAGGTATGTTGAGCATCAAAGTCATCAGTCTGTTGGTAGATAGTTGCCGCTATCTCTGCAGCAATCACAGCCTCGCTGTGATTCACCTTATGGGAGTACTGTGGGGACTCTGGGTCCGAAGGGATGAACCGTGTACGCTGTGTCATCGTTTCTGTCTGATGGGGCAAGCCAACGGGTTGTAGTCTGCCCTCATAGAAAGCATCGTTAGCAAACTTGGCCACATCGGGGTGCATGCGGCCTTGCTTGGTCAACATGTCAACAGACATATTATCAATATTTCTATAGAGTCGCTCGAAGAGGGAGTCTTTGAGATTGGTGAGCCCCATGGCACGCAGCAGAGGGTTCTTGACTTCAGAAACGGATGATGGTTGCAGCACCACTGCTGGCAATTGTTTGTGGTCGCCTATGAGGATGAACTTATCGATGGCATCCCTACCCTCACCATCTTTCATGCAGAGCAGACCCAACAGCTGGGGCTCAAGTATCTGGGTAGCCTCATCAATCAGGGCAACATCAAAATGCTTGATATTGAATAAGGAGGTGCGGGCTGAAAGCGTAGAGACTGTGCCGACAAAGATACTGCAACGCTCCAACAACTGCAACACCTCACGACGATTGGTACAGGTAGTGACCTGCTGCTCGAGGAGGTGCGAACGATAGGGCTCAGCACAAGCTGCAGACGTGCCAATGCGGAGATAATCAACACTCAACTTACCCAGCATCTTGCAAATCTCATCCACTGCCCTATTGGTATAGCTTAATAATAGTATTTGTTTGCCTCGCTGATGGAAGGCATCTACCATGCTTCGCAGTGCCATAGAGGTCTTGCCTGTGCCAGGAGGGCCTACCAGCAAGAAGTAGTCTTTAGCAGCTAACGCTTTCTGGGTAATGCGTTGAAAATCATCTTTCGCTTGCCGGATAGCTTTATCATAACGGGCATCATGCATAGGTTGCCGTTGTCCCAATAGCAAGTCACGCCGCTTTTGTGAAGCTTGCAAGAAAAGTCCCAAGCCTTGATACATGGAACGGAAGGTGGTATCCATGAAATCGTGCTCAAAGGCATAGAGAGTTTCAGCCGGCAACACCTTATGATTCCGTTGGGATTGGCGAAGGGTTATTTTCCAATTACCATCAGGATAGATTTCTTCAATCGAACCTTTGAACAACAGTCGGTTGGTGACATTGGCATCGAGAGTATCCCGTTGGTAGAGAACAACAGCATCTCCTTCCCGGAAGTTTGGTTTCGCTCGATTCTTAAATTCAACATCACCTTTTTTAGTTCCTAAAATCAAGTAGGGATTAAGAATGTCATCGGCATGATTCTCAAGGAGGTGGAGATCTATCACTATTTCACCTGCATCAATCTTCTCATCAAAGGTGTCAAGCCACTGGGCAGCCTGCCCTTTCCGACCTTCATAATCGGAAGCACCTGCTGTTTTAGCTGTATATAGTTCACGAGTAATGAAATTGTAAAGCGTATAGAAGTAGCTGCGTTCCAACGCAGTAAGCCGTTGCAGGTTATGTTGGAAGGCGGCAATCTGCGGCTCTTGGTATTGTGTCCACAACTTGCTGCTTAGCCGTAGCTCATTGAGAGTTGATGGGTTGACTTGAGCAAGTACGTCAGCTGTATAGTCTTCATCATCATGCGCTTGTACTTGGTAATCCATCGCCACAATACAATTGCGCAGGTTGATGATGCGGTGTACCATCGTCCACGAAGGACTGGCAGGATAAAGCATGGGATAACGAGTGTAAAGCAAGTATGCTTTAACGCGCCGATGGTCAATGCCCATCGTATATTCCAACATGGCCTGGTAAAGCAGCATTTGCACCAGGTTGTTCTCACGAGGCAGCACGTGTCCGGGCATGGTAAACTCATCGGCCTTACCTGATTTCATCTCAATGAATGCATGCATATCTCGTTGCATATAGTCGAGACGTCCCTGTATGCCCAATGCCTCGCAGATGTATGAGGGTTCCAGCACTGCATCTGATTTATCCAACTGATAGCCAGGCTCACGGAAGGTTACATCAACCGTTTGCTGGATGTTTCGGAAGTGTTGCTGGCAGGCTTGTGCCAATTCGCGCTCCTTGGCGGTATCCTTCAAGGCAATGCAGGCAGAGATGCTGACAGGATGTTGGCGGAATGCCTTCATCATACTTTCCTTATAATCGGGGGCATCATTGTTGATCCATTCATCGAGGAAGGTGTTGGCAATGTTACCCAAGATAAGCGGAACAGTATTCTCAGATGGGGTAAGTTTGGAAAAGATGTAATTGGCAGGATGGGCGCCATAGTTCTTATAGCATTCTGCCAACGAACTCGCATCCATCAGATAATCGGGTTCCAATACAATAAATCGAGGTATGAGAGCACCAGTTTCATCAATGCTTACATCCAGGAGGTTAAGCTGTGCTTGTGGCCACAGCAGCACTGTAGCATTAAACTCAGCATTGACATCAACGACAGCATAACGTACCTTCAACAGCTCTTTAGCCATTGGCTCGCCAGACTGCACATATAGGTATTGGTCGTCTTTGTGCAGGAATGTGACCCTTATGCGTTTCATTGGTTGAAACGACCATAGTCGTAACGGATACCACTGATATCAATAGAAGATTGTGCAGCGGCTTTGGCAGCTTCTTCGGCAGCAGCCTTGGCAGCTTCTTCGGCAGCTTTGGCAGTTTCCTCAGCGATGCGAGCAGCCTCTTGAGCAGCTTTTACAGCTTGCTCAGCAGCCCTACGTGCGTTCTCTGCCGCCATTCGGGCCTGCTCGACAATGCTATTGGCAGATGAAGGGATATCAGGGACAGATGGAATGCTTTCTGCAAGAGAAGCTACATCTTTTGACGTATTGGCCAATGCCTCAGCTGCTTCTTCCTCTGCCATCTCACGATGAGTCTCTGCATAGTACTTGCTGAGATCAGGCATTGCCTCTGGATCATCGTAATAAGGCTCATTTAAAACATCGGGCTTATTGACGGGCTCCTGTATATAAGTTTCCGCTAATGGACTTTCTGTAGAGGCATCCACTGACGGTGTTTCTACTGCAGGTTCAGCTGGAGTCCTTACTGCTTCAGCATCAACAGTAACTTTTTCAACTGGTGCTTCTTCTGTTACAGATTCGACAGCAGGTGTTGATGAAACAGGTTCATCAACAGATGTTTGTTCCTGTGCAATTTCAGGGGTCGGAGAATTCTCAGAGGCAGGTTCTGCAGCAGTTTCCCTTTCTACAGGTGTATTCTCAGCCGTTTCTTTATTCTCAGCGGACAATTCTTCAGCCTTTTGTTCCTCAGCAGGCGTTTCTTCAACGACATCAACTTCTGGGCCTTCTTCCCAATAGATTTCATCGTTGATGATAACCATGCGAGGTTCACGTTTCTTCTTTTTCACTACGGTCGCCTCTTTAGCTTCGGCCAAAGCATCTTTAACAGAAGGATCGGTATTGGCCGTCAGTTCCTTAGTAGTGCCTTCTGCAGCTTCCCCTGTTTCAGCAGCAGTACCTGCCACACCTGCAGCTGCTGCCTTGTCGATGCGTTCTTGCAGGGCCTTGTTCTTAGCTTCCACCTTCGCCTGTTCTGCCGCTTCGCGCTGGAGACGCAACGTCTCGTGGATATCTCTATCCTCTGGCTTTATCTCTTTGGCCTCAGCAGCTGGTGCATCAGGGTCGCCACCGCCATCGGGTTTCTTCTCCAAGGCAGGTTTCGGACCATCTGTTTTTTTATCAGTAACCTTATTATTAGTATTTTCCTCCTCTTCGTCATCTTCGTCCTTGCTCTCTTTAATCATAAAAATACTCAGTTCGTAGAGGGCATAAAGAGGCAAGGCCACAGCAGTCAGCGTGAACGGATCACCCGTAGGAGTGATGATAGCTGCTGCGATAACAATCACAACGATGGCATGACGACGATACTCACGCAAAGTACTGCGTGTCAACAAGCCAAAGAGCGAGAGCAACCAAGTTACCAAAGGCAACTCAAAAGCAATACCCATGGCCAGTATCAGCATCATGAAATTGTCAATGTAGGAGTTCAACGAGATAAGGGTGTCGATGTTGTCACTCAAATCGTAGGTGGAGAGAAAACGCAAAGCCAGCGGATATACCATGAAATAACCCACGGCCATGCCGACATAGAACATGACGTTACCCAACAGCAACGCCTTGCGCACGCCAGCTGCCTCGTTAGGATAGAGGGCAGGACGGATAAAAAGCCAGATTTCCCAAAAGATATAGGGAACCAGGATAACGATGGAAAGTACGAATGATGTGGTGAGATGCACAAAGAAAGGTGCAGCTAAGTTGATGTTCTGCAGTTTGATGTCAAACCGCTGGGTAAAGAAGTCACCCGTCAGATTGAACATCTCACCTATCTTTCGCAAGAATCCGTAGAAGACAAAGTTGTCGTGGCACGGTCCCATGATGACAGGGTCGAAAATGTATGGCATGGCAATGAAGAAACCTATCGCCAACAAAAACCAAAATCCCACTATTCGGGCCAGTGCCCATCGTAACACATCAAGGTGTTCCCAAAACGTCAATTCTCTGTCTTCCATTAAATATCAACTATCAGTTATCTTTAGCCTTAGTATCCTTGTCTTCCAGTTCCTTGGTAGCGTCGCTAATTTCGCTCTTAGCCTCATTGACACCGTCTTTGAAGCTCTTAACGCCCTTACCAAGACCCTTCATGAGTTCTGGAATCTTCTTGCCACCAAACAACAACAGGATGATCAATGCGATAATGATCCACTCTGAGCCCGAAGGCATAAACATTAACAGTAAATTTTCCATAATTCTTATTGTTTTTAAATTGTTAATAATATTCTTAATCTTGGAAATATATTCGTTTCACACGGTTGCTTACACTGGTTAGCACCTCGTACGGGATGGTGTCCAGCGCATCGCTCAATACGGTTACTGGCAGATGGTCGCCAAAGATTTCCACCTTATCACCTTCCTTGCAATCGATGTCGGTAACATCAATCATGCACACATCCATGCAGATATTGCCCACGTAGGGAGCCTTCTGGCCATTGACCAGACAGTAGCAGTTGCCGTTGCCCAAATGACGGTTCAAACCATCGGCATAGCCGATAGGTATGGCGGCAATGCGTGACGGACGGTTGAGATGTCCTTTGCGGCTATAGCCCACTGTCTCATCAGCCGGCACATCATGTGTCTGCAAGATGGTGGTTTTGAGAGTACATACATTGTGCATCACAGCATTGGTAATGGGGTTGATACCATACAAGCCCAACCCCAGACGCACCATATCCAACTGGCTGCCTGAGAAGCGCTCGATACCTGCCGAGTTGCAGATGTGTCGCAAAATCTTATGTGGAAAAGCAGCCTGTAGTTCATTGGCAGCTTTCAGGAAAGTATTAATCTGACGACAGGTAAATGCATCAAATTGCTCGGAGTCACTGCCCACAAAATGGGAGAATACCGAGCGTACAATCAGGGCATTCTGACTCTTCAGCCGGTTAATCAGTGCAGGTATATCGGAAGTGTCGAAACCCAAGCGATGCATACCTGTATCCAGTTTGACATGTATCGGGAAGTTGGTGATACCTTCTTTCTCAGCAGCTTCAATCAAGGCTTCCAGCCAATGGAAGCTATATACCTCAGGTTCCAGCTTATAGTCGAACATGGTCTTGAAAGCGGTCATCTCCGGGTTCATAATGAGGATGTTGGCATGGATGCCAGCCTTACGGAGTTCTGCTCCCTCATCAGCCACCGCCACCGCCAAATAATCCACCCGATGATCCTGTAAGGTACGTGCCACTTCGATGGCACCAGCTCCATAGGCCGATGCTTTCACCATGCACACCATCTTAGTAGTAGGTTTCAGCAAACTGCGATAATAGTTGAAGTTTTCAACCAAGGCACCGAGGTTGACCTCTAAGATGGTTTCATGTACTTTCTTCTCGATGGCCTCGGTCAGTTCGTCGAAGCCAAACTTACGGGCACCCTTGATGAGGATAATCTCATGATCCAGCCTCAGCCTGTGCTCATTGATGGCCTCCAGCAAATCGTTGGTAGAGGAAAAGAAAGCACGTTCGATAGAAAACTCATCAGCACATGAGGCAATCTCCTCACCTACTCCAATAATGCGTTGTATGTCCTTGCTGATTAGCAATTGTGCCACCTGACGGTAAAGAATAGGAGCCTTTTTGCCTGTTTCCAATATATCACTCAATATTAAAGTGCGCTTCAACTGTTTGTCTTGCGAACGGCGATACTGAAAATCCAGAGCCAGTTCCAAGGAAGTGAGATCGGAATTGTAGCTATCATTAATCAGCAGACAGTTATTCTTGCCCTCCTTTACCTCCAGTCGCATAGCTACTGGCTCCAAATGAGCCATACGTTCAGCAACCTGCTCTGGTGGAATCATCAAGTAGCAGCAAACACCTAAGCAGTTCAGGCAGTTTTCTATAGAGGCATCATCGATGAAAGGCAACGTAAACTGATTCACCATGTCAAGGTAACGATAAGTGATTTGCGTACTATCCTCACCTTTTTCTACTTTACTAATAAATAAGGGGCGGTCGGCATCCTTACGGCTCCATGCCATCGAACGGGTAGCAAGCAGGGAATTACTCACGCAATTGTTAATGAAATCATCATCACCGTTATATATCACCACATCGCTGTCTCTGAAGAGTGTCAGTTTCTCCATGCATTTTACCTGGCGCGAGAAGAAATTCTCCTGATGTGCTCCTCCAATATTGGTAAGTACACCGATGGTAGGTTGAATGATGTCACGCAACGCCTCCATCTCACCTGGCTGAGAGATGCCGGCTTCAAAGATGGCGAGTTCAGTACCTTCGTGCAGTTGCCATACTGATAGAGGTACACCTATCTGGGAGTTATAACTGCGTGGTGAACGCACTACTACCTTATCAGGGCTCAACAACTGGTGCAGCCATTCCTTCACGACCGTCTTACCATTACTGCCAGTAACACCAATCACAGGGATATTGAACTGTTTTCTGATGCACTGCGCTAATTTCTGTAAGGCACTGAGCGTATCAGGCACCAACAAGATGTTGGCATCTTTGATGTTGAGGGCTTCTACCTCAGCATAATCGGAGCGAGCAACTACAAAGTTTCTCACGCCACGCTGGTATAGTTCATTGATATAGTGTGTACCGCTGTTGCGCTTTGTTGTCAAGGCAAAGAACAGGGTTGCCTCAGGAAAGCTGAGGGAACGGCTGTCGGTCAACAGCCAATCGATGGTAGCAGGGGTATCGCCTACCCTTTGTGCACCTATTTCTAACGCAATCTGTTCAATTTGGTAAGACATGATTCTTTTTCTTTATCGAAGTCAAAGTAAGGATATTTTTCTGAAAGTGCTTCTATTTTTAACACAATTTGTTGTAAAAATCGTGCATAATCCTCGGATTCTGGATGCAAAGGACGATGTTCCATCATATTTTTAATTTCTTTAACACTTTTCATCGTCATCAAAGTATCTGGGGTGAAACACGCCTCCGAGAAACGTTGCCAAATAAACTCTACAGCCATACGGGAAGGGTGCACCAAGTCGTCGGCATAGAAACGATAATCACGCAACTCATCCATCAGCAGTTCGTAGGCAGGATAATACAGTATCTTATCAGGAAACAGTTGTTTGAGTTGATCACTCGATAACAACAAAGTGGCTTTGCTCAGCTGGTTTTCGTGCAAGCCATCACGTATGTGACGAATGGGACTGACGGTAAACAACACCCTCATGGCAGGGTTCACTTGCCAAATAGCTTGCAGCAAAGATTTATATGTATCCACGATCTCTCCTATCGGCAACCGTCTTCTGTTAAACAGCTTTTCAGGCAGCTTATGACAATTGGCCACTACCTTTCCTGTTTCTCTCCATTCATATACATAGGCAGAGCCAAATGTAATGAACAGGCAAGTAGTCTGTTTCAAGCTATCGCGACAAGCAACGAGTGAATGTCGGATGTTATCCCATAAACCCTCTTTTGTGGGTGCCGAGAAATCTCCATGAAAAGAAAGGCTATGCCAACATCCCTCGTGAAAAATAAAATCATCCTCCGTTGGAAATTTATTTTCCAGTAATAAACGAAGCGAGGAGGCGATGCTCATGGGGTTGTAGAGCACTCCAAAAGGATTGATCTGGCAACGCAACTTGGTCTCTTGCAAGCGTTCACCTATCTCGGTAGCGAAACAAGAACCCATGAGTAGCAGGACATCATGGTAATCCAGCTGAGGGGAGATTTTACTTGTTTCTACGCTTGTAAAGAGGTTCATATTGTTTTTTTTCCTGTTCTTCGTGCAAAGATAATGTTTATTTATGTATTTTTGCATCCAAGGAGGTAAAATATGAACGAAGAACAACCAACATATAGTCTACTTGAACAAATAAACGACCCGGAGGACCTGCGGAAAATTCCTGTAAAACAGCTTCCACAAGTTTGCAAGGAATTGAGGAACGACATCATTAGAGAAGTTTCACGCAATCCTGGGCATTTTGGTTCGAGCTTAGGTACTGTAGAACTGACCGTAGCCTTACACTATGTATTCCATACGCCCGAAGATCTGATTATTTGGGACGTTGGTCATCAAGCATACGGGCACAAGATTCTGACTGGCAGACGCGAGGCTTTTGCTACCAATCGTCAGTTTAAGGGCATTCGTCCTTTCCCCTCTCCAGAAGAAAGCATTTATGACACCTTTGCCTGCGGACATGCATCAAATTCAATTTCCGCTGCTTTGGGTATGGCGGTGGCCGCTCAGCTCAAAGGAGAGGAAGGCAAGCATGTGGTAGCAGTGATTGGCGATGGAAGCATGAGTGGCGGATTGGCTTTTGAGGGACTCAACAATGCCTCTTCCATGCCCAATGACCTGCTGATTATCCTCAACGACAACAACATGTCGATTGATAACAGCGTGGGTGGCATGAAGCATTACTTGTTGAACCTGACCACCACTACCAGCTACAACCAGTTACGTTATAAGGTTGCTAGGGCGATGGAGAAGATAGGAATGCTCAACGACGAACGTCGCAAGATGTTTATCCGTTTGGGCAATAGTCTCAAATCTATCGCTGCTAATCAGCAGAATGTCTTCGAAGGTATGAATATTCGCTATTTCGGACCTATTGATGGACATAACGTAGAGGAAATTATACGAGTGCTGAATAATATCAAGGATATGAAAGGCCCCAAACTGCTGCACCTGCATACCAAGAAGGGTAAAGGCTTTAAGCCTGCAGAGGAGG
Source organism: Bacteroidaceae bacterium (assembly GCA_017442855.1). Taxonomy (GTDB): domain Bacteria; phylum Bacteroidota; class Bacteroidia; order Bacteroidales; family Bacteroidaceae; genus Bacteroides. The sequence goes on from JAFSPM010000048.1 coordinate 45,355, forward strand.
ATCCTGCTTTCTGGCATGCCACCAGCAAGTTCAACCCTGAGACGGGCGAACGAATTCCTGAAAACACAGACAATTTACCCCCTAAATACCAGGATGTTTTTGGCGAGACCTTGGTAGAGCTGGCTAAGCAGAATGACAAGATTGTGGGCATCACGCCAGCCATGTTACAAGGTACCAGCTTGAGTAAGCTCAAGGAGGTATTTCCTGAACGCACTTTCGATGTGGGTATTGCCGAAGGACATGCCGTGACTTTTAGCGGAGGCTTGGCAAAAGAGGGTATGCAACCGTTCTGTGCTATCTATTCTTCGTTCTTGCAACGTGCATACGACCATATTGTTCACGATGTAGCATATCTGAATTTGCCTGTGGTATTCTGTATCGACAGAGCTGGCATCGTTGGCGAGGATGGTCCTACGCATCACGGTATGCTCGACATGGCGGCTTTACGTCCTATTCCCAACTTGACCATCGCCTCCCCAATAAATGAGGTAGAATTACGACATTTGATGTACACAGGTCAGTTACCCAACAAGGGACCGTTTGTGATTCGCTATCCAAGAGGACGAGGCATATATACCGACTGGCATCAGCCTATGGAAGAGTTGCCTGTCGGAAAAGGCAAGAAACTGAAAGAAGGCAAAGACATAGCAGTCATTACCATTGGACCTATTGGCAATGTAGCTGTTGAAGCCATCGTCAAAGCTGAAAAAGATAAGGGGTTGAGCATCGCTCACTATGATTTGCGATTCCTTAAGCCTATAGACACGGAGATGTTGGATGAGATAGGAAAGAAGTTCCATCGCGTTGTCACCGTGGAAGATGGCATCCTTAATGGAGGTATGGGAAGTGCCGTATTGGAATATATGTCTAACCATGACTATACGCCTACGGTGAAACGCATAGGCATACCTGATTCATTCATTGAGCATGGTACGCCTGAGGATCTCTATCATCTGTGTGGAATGGATGAGGAGGGTATTTACAAAACATTGATGAGTATATGAAAATCATTATTGCAGGAGCAGGGGCAGTAGGTACTCACTTAGCCAAATTGCTATCGCGAGAGAAACAGGACATCTACTTGATGGACGAGAGCGAGGAGAAGCTCAGCACCCTGGGTAATAACTTCGACCTCATGACAGTGGTTGCCTCTCCTATATCTATTCAGTCTTTGAAGGATGTGGGGGCTTCTGATGCCGACCTGTTTATTGCTGTAACTCCTGACGAAGCCACCAACTCAATGGCCTGTATGCTGGCTCGTAGCTTGGGTGCCAAAAAGACGGTGGCTCGCATCGATAAATATGAATATATCGAGCCCAAGAACCAAGAATTCTTCAGACGCATGGGCATCGGTTCCTTGATTTATCCTGAGCACCTGGCAGCTAAGGAAATCGTATCATCCATTCGTATGAGTTGGGTACGCCAATGGTGGGAGTTCAGCAATGGCGCACTGATTCTCGTGGGTGCCAAGATGCGCGAAAAAGCAGAGATTCTAAATATCCCATTAAAGGATTTGGGCGCTACTGACCTGCCCTATCATGTTGTAGCCATCAAACGTGGCAACGAAACCATTATACCAGGTGGTAATGACGAGATCAAACTCTATGATATCGTTTATTTTACCACTACCAGAAAATATGTGCCCTATGTACGTAAGATTGCTGGCAAGGAAGACTATCCTGATGTACGTACCGTGATGATCATGGGTGGCAGTCGCATCGCCATACGAACAGCGATGTATGCCCCAGATTATATGCAGGTGAAGATTATTGAGCAAAATCCGGAGCGTTGTCATTACCTCACTACTGTATTGAGCGATAAGACAATGATTATCAATAGTGATGGACGCGACTTAGACTTGCTGAAGCAAGAGGGATTGCATAATACTGATGCTTTTGTAGCACTGACAGGCAATAGCGAGACCAATATCCTGGCTTGTCTGGCAGCCAAACGAATGGGCGTGGAAAAGACGGTGGCCGAAGTGGAAAATATCGACTATATCAGTATGGCGGAAAGTCTTGACATTGGTACCGTCATCAACAAGAAACTGATTGCCGCCTCACACATCTACCAGATGATGCTGGATGCCGACGTGAGCAATGTGAAGTGCCTGACCTTTGCTGATGCAGATGTGGCAGAGTTTACCGTCAAAGAAGACGCTCGTGCCACCAAATACATGGTGAAAGACCTGGGTCTGCCTCGTGGTGCTACCATCGGTGGTATGGTACGCAATGGTGAAGGTATCTTGGTAAGAGGTAACACACGCATAGAAGCAGGCGACCATGTGATGGTGTTCTGCCTGAAACAGACAATCCAGAAAATCGAGAAGTTCTTTAACTGATGATCAACTACAAAGCCATCATAAGGGTTATTGGCAACTTGTTGCTGTTAGAGACAATGATGTTGCTGTTATCGTCTGGCGTATCGGCTTATTATCATGACGATGCCTTAAATAGTCTGCTCATTACAGCTGGCTTAACAGGGATCATCGGTTCGCTTATGTCTTTCCTTTTCCGTAAGAGTCCTAATGTGTTTACCCGTCGTGATGGATATATTATGGTAACCGCTTCATGGTTAGCTTTTGCCCTATTCGGCATGCTTCCTTTCTACCTGGCAAGTCATATCCCATCTGTTACCAATGCTTTCTTTGAAGCGATGTCCGGCATCACCAGTACGGGTGCCACCATTCTTGATGACATTGACAGCATGCCTCATGGACTGCTTTTCTGGCGTAGCATCACCCAGTGGTTCGGTGGTTTGGGTATTATCATCTTCACCATTGCCCTTCTGCCTTTCTTAGGTGTTAGTGGCTTACAGATGTTTGCAGCTGAGGTGAGTGGTCCCACCCACAACAAGGTGACTCCTCGCATCGGCATCACCGCTCGTTGGATTTGGAGCATCTATATCGGTATTACTGCATTGCTTTTTATCCTGCTGTTACTGGGAGGTATGGGAGGCTTCGACAGTATCTGTCATGCATTTACAGCCACAGGAACAGGTGGTTTTTCTACCCATCAGGAAAGTATCGCCTACTACCACTCCTCATACATAGAATATGTGATTATAGCCTTTATGTTCATTTCGGGCATGAACTATAGCCTGCTCATCCTCTTTGTAAGTGGAAGATTTAAGAGGGCACTAAAAGACAGTGAATTGAAATGGTACACCATGATTGTCGTTATTGTTACGCTTTTTATCACTGTTATGTTATGGGCAAGTCAAAACATGGAAAGCGAAGATGCGTTTAGGCACGCCCTCTTTCAGGTGGTATCCCTCCAAACATCAACAGGTTACAGTACCACCGATTACATGCTTTGGCCTTCTGTCCTGTGGGGCATGTTATTATTTGTCATGGTGGTGGGAGCATGTGCCGGAAGTACTTCTGGAGGTTTGAAATGTATTCGTATTTTAGTGCTATTTAAAGTGTTGTTAAATGAATTCAAGCATATTCTCCACCCCAACGCAGTGCTTCCTATAAGGATAGACAAACAAGTGGCACCTAATTCGTTGCTCAGCACAGTCATGGCCTTCTGCTTAATATACCTTATTATTATTTTCGGTAGCACACTCTTCCTTTCCTCTATCGGAGTTGATTTTATGGAAGCCATGGGGTGCTCCGTATCAGCACTTGGCAACATGGGACCTGCCATTGGCAGTTACGGTCCTTCCAGTACTTGGAACAGCATGCCAGACGCTGGCAAGTGGCTGATGAGTTTCCTAATGTTGCTCGGACGTCTGGAAATCTTTACCGTCATCCTGCTCTTCACTCCAAATTTCTGGAAACGCAATTGAGATTTATTGTGTAGAGATTGCGTGTATTTTCTACATTATTATTACCAACTTATTAAAATAAGTATTATCTTTGTGAGGTAATAATCATCATTTAAGGCAATGAAAAATACATTCTTTTTAGCAGGTTTCATGGCGATGGCTTTGTATGCCTGCCATTCACAAGAAGAAACTAAGACTGCATTGACACAGTCGGGCTTAGACCCACAAAAGTTCGAAGCAAACGTTGACGGGCAACAGACTCATCTTTTCACGCTTACCAACAAGAACAACATGGAAGTTTGCATCACCAATTTTGGTGGGCGTATCGTTTCTGTGATTCTTCCAGACAAAGATGGTACGCCAAGAGACCTGGTACTGGCTTTCGACAATATTGAGGATTTCCAGAACAACTCCAGCGATTTCGGTGCCAGCATAGGACGTTATGCCAACCGTATAGCAGATGCGAGATTCGAGTTGGACGGTACAACTTACGAGTTGCTTGCCAATGACGGTGACAACTGCCTGCATGGAGGCCCGAAAGGATGGCAATATAAAGTATTTGAAGGGAAGCAACTTAGTGATAACCAATTGCAGCTGACGCTTGACTCACCTGATGGCGACATGAATTTCCCAGGCAACTTAAAAGTACAAGTTACTTTTACCTTGACGAATGACAATGCTATTGACATCAAGTATAGTGCCACTACCGACAAAAAGACGGTAATCAACATGACCAACCACTCCTATTTCAACTTGAGTGGCGACCCTCAGAATGACATATTAGACCATGTACTGTATATCAATGCCGATAACTTCACCCCCGTCAACGCAAAGTTGATTCCATTAGGTAATCTTGAAAATGTGAAAGGAACACCGATGGACTTTACCACTCCTAAAGCTATTGGTCAGGACATCAACCAGACAGACTTCGAGCAGATTCAATTGGGTCACGGATTCGACCACAACTGGGTATTGAACACCAATGGTAACATCTCTCAATTAGCAGCGAAGGCTACCTGTCCAACTACAGGCATCAGTGTTGAGGTATATACCAACGAACCTGGCATACAGGTTTATACAGGCAACTTCCTGAATGGCCAAGTAACGGGAAAGAATGGTATTGCATATAAAAGACGCACGGCTGTTTGTTTAGAGACACAACATTTCCCTGACTCTCCTAACCAGCCTCAGTTCCCAACTGTTGTACTGGAACCCGGACAGACATATAACAGTGAATGTATTTACAAGTTTACTATAAATAAATAATGGAACTACTTGACTGGATAGTAATAGCAGCGTTTTGCTGCATATTAGCAGGTATCATTGTTTGGGTACTGAAGAGTAAGCAGAACAACTCTGCCGACTATTTCTTAGGTGGACGAGATGCTACCTGGATTGCCATTGGTGCCTCTATTTTTGCTTCTAACATTGGCTCAGAACACCTGATTGGCTTGGCAGGTACAGGAGCCTCCAGCGGTATGGCGATGGCGCATTGGGAAATCCAGGGTTGGATGATCTTGATTTTAGGTTGGGTATTTGTACCTTTCTATAGTCGCAGTATGGTTTATACCATGCCTGAGTTCTTGGAAAGGCGTTACAACCCACAATCACGCACTATCCTGTCTGTGATTTCTCTCGTCAGCTATGTGTTGACAAAAGTGGCTGTTACCGTATATGCAGGAGGCTTGGTATTCCAACAAGTATTTGGAATCGACACTCTTTGGGGTATTGATTTCTTCTGGATAGCTGCTATCGGACTGGTGCTGATTACTGCCATATATACAGTGCTGGGAGGAATGAAATCAGTGCTTTATACTTCTGTTCTCCAGACACCCATTCTACTATTGGGCTCTATCATCATCCTTGTACTGGGACTGAAAGCCTTAGGGGGATGGGATGAGCTGATGGGTATCTGCAGTGCTGTAACCATCAATGATTATGGCGACCACATGACGAACCTGATTCGTGACAATCGCGACCCTGAATACCCTTGGTTGGGTGCTTTGATCACCTCGGCCACCATTGGCTTCTGGTATTGGTGTACCGACCAGTTCATCGTACAGCGTGTATTATCTGGAAAGAACGAAAAGGAAGCCCGTCGAGGCACTATCTTTGGCGCTTACCTAAAGATGCTGCCAGTTTTCATCTTCCTGATTCCAGGTATGATTGCCTATGCCTTAAATGCAAAAATGGGAGGTGGCTTCCTGCCTTTAGATGCAAATGGCAACACGCTCAGTGATGCAGCCTTCCCCACCCTCGTAGCGAAACTATTGCCAGCAGGAATGAAAGGTCTTGTGGTTTGTGGCATTCTGGCTGCCTTGATGAGTTCGCTGGCATCGCTTTTCAATTCGTCATCCATGCTGTTCACCATCGATTTCTACAAGCGCCTTCGTCCTAACACATCAGAAAAAGCATTGGTGCGTATCGGTCAAATAGCTACAGTAGTCATCGTACTGTTAGGTATTTTATGGATTCCTATCATGCGTAGCATAGGCAGTGTGCTCTACAACTACCTGCAAGATGTACAATCGGTGCTGGCTCCTAGCATTGCAGCTGCATTCTTGTTGGGTATCACCTGGAAACGAGCCTCTGCCAAAGGCGGCATGTGGGGTCTTATCAGTGGTATCATCATTGGTTTAACCCGCTTGGGAGCCAAGGTGTACTACACCAACGTACCCGATGCTGCTCAGACTTGGTTCAAGAGCGTATTCTACGACTTCAACTGGCTGTTCTTCAGTGGCTGCATGCTGGTATTCTGTCTGCTGGTAGTCATTGTAGTGAGTATGTGTACTGAAAAGCCTGACGAGAAGAAAGTTCAAGGTCTGGTATTCGGAACTGCTACCCCTGAACAGATAGCTGCTTCAAGGGCAAGCTGGAATCATTGGGATGTTATCCATACGATCATCATCCTATCTCTGACGGTTGCTTTCTATATTTATTTCTGGTAACTAACACCTCCTGATTATGGAACAACAATATTACAAAGAGTATTCCAAGTTCCTATTAGTAACTGACTGTGTGGTTTTCTGTTTCAAGGATAACCAACTGAATGTATTGCTGGTAAAAAAAGACAGCGAGCCCTCTAAGGGTGAATGGAGTTTGCCCACAGCATTCGTCAACGAAAACGAGAGCGTTGACAACACCGTTCGGCGTGCATTAGCTGCCAAAACAGGATTGGAGGATATCTTCATCGAACAAGTTAGATGTTTCGGAGATTTGAATCGTGACCCCTACGCTCGTATCATCTCTATCATGTACTATGCCCTCATCAACATTCAACTTTATGACGAGAAGCTAAACAAACGTAATGATGCCAGATGGTTTCCTGTAAAAGAACTTCCAGTCATGATGTATGATCAAAACGAGATGGTGGAAGTTGCCATCAAGCGCATGAGATATAGGACGATGGAGAAGCCTGTAGGCCTGCGTATGCTTCCTCCCTTATTCACTATCTCCCAACTGCACAAGTTAGTAGAGGCCATTGAGGACAAACTACGTGACAAGCGTAATTTCCGAAAAGTGGTGGAAGAGGCTTACTATATTGAAAAAACAGATAAAATTGATAAGTCTAGTTCCAAGCGAGGAGCTGCTCTCTATCGGTTTAACCAGCGGCTGTATCAGCATTACCTGAAACATAAATTATAGTATGCTTGAAGATTTAAAACGAAAGGTTTTCAAGGCCAATCTTGACTTGGTGAAACATGGTTTAGTGCTGTTCACCTGGGGCAATGTCTCTGCTATCGACAGAAAAAATAATCTGGTGGTTATCAAGCCCAGTGGAGTGAGTTATGAAACAATGACGCCAGATGATATGGTAGTCGTAGATATCGAAGGTCATGTAGTAGAAGGCAACTTACGTCCTTCTTCTGATACCCCTACCCATTTGGTACTCTATAAAGCATTCCCTGAGATTGGCGGAGTGGTACACACCCACTCCACCTATGCCACAGCATGGGCACAGGCTGGTAAAGACATTCCCAACATAGGCACTACTCACGCCGACTATTTCCATGACTCCATCCCATGTACAGCAGATTTGACCCGTGAAGAAGTGGAAGGCAATTACGAGTTGGAAACGGGACATGTGATTGTGAAAAGGTTTGAAGGCCTCAACCCTGTACATACACCAGGCGTACTGGTGAAGAACCACGGACCTTTTACCTGGGGCAAAGATGCCAATGAGGCTGTCTATCACGCTGTGGTACTGGAAGAGGTGGCGAAGATGGCTGCAATCGCCTTTTCCATTAACCCCGACCTCACTATGAGCGAACATCTGGTGGAAAAGCATTTCAGTAGGAAACACGGACCTAACGCTTATTACGGACAGAAATAACAAAATATTAAAAATCATAATACTATGGAAGCATTTAAAGATCTAGAAATTTGGTGGGTAACAGGAGCACAGCTCCTTTACGGCGGTGACGCAGTGGTAGCTGTTGACGGGCACTCTAAAGAAATGGTAGCTGGCCTTAACGAGAGTGGCAACATACCCGTAAAAATTGTTTATAAAGGCACTGCCAACAGCAGCAAGGAAGTGGAAGCCGTGATGAAAGCGGCTAACAATGACGACAAATGTGTGGGTATCATTACCTGGATGCACACTTTCAGTCCAGCTAAGATGTGGATCAAGGGTCTGCAAGACCTTCAAAAACCTCTGCTCCACTTCCACACTCAGTATAACGCAGAGATTCCTTGGAATGAAATCGATATGGATTTCATGAACCTGAACCAGAGTGCCCATGGAGACATCGAGTTCGGACACATCTGTACTCGTATGCGAGTAGCTCGCAAAGTAGTTTGTGGTTATTGGAAGGATGAAGCTGTTCAGCAACAGATTGCCGTATGGGCACGTGTGGCAGCTGGCGTAGCTGATGCCAAAAATGTTCGCTGCCTGATGTTCGGTATGAACATGAACAATGTAGCCGTGACTGATGGTGATCGCGTGGAGTTTGAGCAGCGTTTAGGTTATCATGTTGATTATTACCCTGTGAGTTCGCTCATGGAATATTATAAAAAGGTAACTGATGCAGAAGCAGATGCCTTGGTTGAAGAATACAAACAACTCTATACTGTCAAGATTGATGAAAGTGGTGAAGAGGTGTATTGGGAGAAGGTGAAGAATGCTGCCAAGGCTGAGATAGCCTTACGCCGAGTACTCAAGGACGAAGGTGCTACTGCATTCACTACCAACTTTGACGATCTGGGCGATGCCAATATTGACGACCCTAACTTCTGCGGCTTCGACCAGATACCTGGCTTGGCATCACAGCGTCTGATGGAAGAAGGATACGGCTTTGGTGCTGAAGGTGACTGGAAAACGGCTTGCCTCTATCGCACCTTGTGGGTTATCCAGCAAGGCATGCCAAAAGGATGTTCTTTCCTTGAAGACTACACCCTCAACTTTGCAGGCAATCGTTCATCATGCCTCCAGAGCCACATGCTCGAAATTTGTCCGCTCATCGCTACTGACAAGCCAAAGTTGGAGGTGCATTTCTTGGGTATTGGCATCCGCAAGCAACAGACAGCCCGACTGGTATTCACCTCTAAGGTGGGCAGAGGTATTAAGGCCACTATCATCGACCTAGGCAATCGTTTCCGCCTTATCTCTCAAGAAGTGGAGTGCATCGAGCCTCAACCCATGCCTCACTTGCCTGTAGCCAGTGCCCTCTGGGTGCCACAACCCACCTTCGAGATTGGTGCAGGAGCATGGATCTTAGCTGGTGGTACGCACCACAGTGCATTCTCCTACGACATCACCGAGGAATACTGGGAAGACTTTGCTGAGATGACAGGTATTGAGTATGTAAAGATCAACAAAGATACCAAGATCAGCGAGTTCAAGCAGCAACTGAGGAATAACGAGGTATATTATATGTTGAACAAAGCGTTGAAATAATTGATAATTATGAACGCAAAAGAAACTATTCAGGCTGGTAAGGCCATCTTGGGTATAGAGTTAGGTTCCACCCGCATCAAGGCTATACTGATTGATACGGAAAATCATCCTATCGCTCAGGGTAGTCATACGTGGGAGAACCAACTGGTGGATGGACTATGGACCTACAGCACCGAAGCCATCTGGAACGGTTTGCAGGATTGTTATGCCGACTTGCGTAAAGAGGTAAAGACACAATATGGTATTGAGATAGAGAATCTTGCAGCTATAGGCATCAGTGCCATGATGCATGGCTACCTGCCTTTTAATAAACAAGGAGATTTGTTGGTACCATTCCGCACGTGGAGAAACACCAACACAGGGGAAGCTGCTAAAGTGCTTTCCAAGCTCTTCGTCTATAACATACCCCTTCGCTGGAGCATCTCACACATCTATCAGGCTATACTTAACAATGAGGACCATATCAAGGATATCAGTTTCCTTACTACCTTGGCCGGTTATATTCACTGGCAACTGACGGGAAAGAAAGTACTTGGCATTGGCGATGCATCAGGCATGATTCCTGTGAATCCTGATACAAAGAATTACCGTGAGGATATGATGGATAAGTTTGATGAACTGATAGCTCCGAAGAATTTAGGATGGAAACTTCGTGATATCTTGCCCGAAGTGTTAGTAGCAGGTGCAGATGCTGGTACTCTCACAGAAGAAGGAGCTTTGCGTTTGGATCCATCTGGTCACTTGAAGAAAGGTGTTCCGTTCTGTCCACCAGAAGGTGATGCGGGAACAGGCATGGCTGCTACCAATGCTGTGAAGCAGCGTACCGGCAATGTTTCGGCTGGCACTTCTTCATTCTCAATGATAGTATTAGAGAAAGAACTGTCAAAGCCCTACGAACCAATTGATATTGTTACTACTCCCGATGGCAGCTTGGTAGGTATGGTGCATTGCAACAACTGTACTTCTGAAATCAACGCATGGACCGAATTATTCAAGGAATATCAGGAAATGTTTGGAATACCAGTTGACATGGGAGCTATATATGAAAAGCTGTTTAACAAGGCACTTGAAGGAGATGCCGATTGTGGCGGATTAGTGGCATACAACTATGTATCAGGCGAGCCTGTTACTGGATTTGCCGAAGGTCGTCCGCTATTCATGCGCTCAGCTACCGATAAGTTTAACTTGGCCAATTTCATGAGGGTACAGCTCTATGCAGCTATTGGTGTATTGAAGATAGGTAACGATATACTGTTCAAAGAGGAGCAGGTGAAGGTAGATCGTATCACAGGACATGGCGGATACTTTAAAACCAAGGGAGTAGGTCAGCGTATGTTAGCCGCTGCACTGGGTTCACCCATCTCTGTCATGGAGACAGCTGGTGAAGGTGGTGCATGGGGTATTGCACTGTTAGCATCTTATATGGTGCATCATACTCCTCAACAAACACTGGCTGATTTCTTAGACACTCAGGTTTTTGCAGGAAACGCTGGCGTAGAGGTTTCGCCTACGGTCGAAGACATCGAAGGCTTTAATGCGTATATCGAGAACTATAAACGTGCCTTGCCTGTAGAGGAAGCTGCCGTTAAATTCAAAAAGTAAAATTATGAAAAGAACATTCACTTTTATGATTATGGTAGCCACATTGGCTATGGTTAAAGCACAGACAACGGCCGTATTGCATGCCGACCAAGGCACACAAATCATTCCGAAAGAGATTTACGGACAGTTCGCTGAGCACCTCGGATCCTGCATATACGGCGGCTTGTGGGTGGGAGAAGACTCTAACATCCCCAACACCAACGGTTATCGCACTGATGTGCTAAATGCACTGAAAGCCCTCAAAGTACCTGTGTTACGTTGGCCGGGTGGTTGCTTTGCCGACGAATACCACTGGATGGATGGCATCGGACCTAAAGAGAACCGTCCCAAGATGGTGAATAACAACTGGGGTGGTACCATCGAAGACAACAGTTTCGGTACCAACGAATTCCTGAATCTCTGCGAACTATTGGGAACAGAGCCCTACATCAGTGGTAACGTAGGCAGTGGCACAGTAGAAGAAATGGCAAAGTGGGTGGAATATATGACCTCAGAGGGTGACTCCCCCATGGCCCGACTGCGTCGTCAGAACGGTCGCGATCATGCTTGGCGGGTGAAATATCTGGGCGTAGGCAATGAGAGTTGGGGATGCGGTGGCAGTATGCGCCCAGAATACTATGCCGATGTGTATCGACGCTATGCTACCTATTGTCGCAATTACGATGGCAACCGCTTGTTCAAGATTGCCAGTGGTGCCAGCGACTACGACTACAATTGGACCAAGGTTCTGATGGAGAACATAGGTAATCGCATGGACGGTATCTCACTGCATTACTACACCGTATTAGGATGGAACGGCAGTAAAGGCTCTGCCACCCAATTCAATGACGACGAGTTTTATTGGACCTTGGGTAAATGCCGTGAGATAGAGGATGTCATCAAGCGCCATATTGCCATCATGGATTTCTACGACCCTAACAAGCGTGTGGCACTGATGCTCGATGAATGGGGCACTTGGTGGGATGTGGAGCCTGGCACCAATCCTGGTCACTTGTTCCAGCAAAATTCCCTGCGTGATGCTTTCGTAGCATCGCTCACCTTCGACATCTTCCATAAATATACTGATCGTTTGAAGATGGCGAATATCGCTCAGGTGGTGAACGTACTGCAATCGATGATCTTGACCAACGATAAGCAGATGACCCTTACCCCCACCTATCATGTGTTCCGCATGTATAATGTGCACCAAGATGCTACTTATCTGCCACTTGACATCCAAACGGCTACAAAGAAAGTAGATGGCAATCGTACTATACCCATGCTCAGTGGTACAGCATCACGCGACCAGCAAGACAGAATCCACATCTCTTTGTCGAACGTGGATTTGCAAAATGCACAAGAGGTAAGTATCAGCTTGCAGGGAGTGGACGCCAAAAAGGTGACAGGTGAGATACTTACCTCGGCCAACATTACTGACCACAACACCTTTGACAAACCCAATCAGGTGAAGCCTGTTGCATTCAATGGTGCCAGCATCAGTGGTAATACGCTGAAAGTGAAGCTCCCTGCCAAATCCATCGTTACCTTGGAATTGCAGTGATGAGAAATAAGAGCAAAATTATTACCCATTTTAGATATAAAAAATATGTAAACATATTTTGTTCTACTCTCTACTTTTAGTACCTTTGCCAAAAATAATAATATCAGATATGAACGATAAGAAAGTAATGAATCTGGCAGCTGATAACATCCGTATCTTGGCTGCATCAATGGTAGAAAAGGCAAAATCAGGCCATCCAGGCGGTGCTATGGGTGGTGCAGACTTTATCAACGTGCTCTTTTCTGAGTTCCTCATTGACGATCCTGACGATGGTGCTTGGATGTCACGCGACCGCTTCTACCTGGACCCTGGTCACATGTCACCTATGCTTTATGCCCAGCTTATGCTGAAAGGACGTTTCACCATGGACGAGCTGAAAGAGTTCCGTCAGTGGGGCAGTCCAACACACGGTCATCCGGAGCGCAACCTGCAGCGTGGCATTGAAAATACTTCTGGTCCGTTAGGTCAGGGACACACCTATGCTGTGGGTGCAGCCATTGCAGCCAAGTTCTTGCAGGCACGTTATGGTGAAGTGATGAACCACACCATTTATGCCTACATTTCTGATGGTGGCGTGCAAGAAGAAATCTCACAAGGCGCTGGTCGTGTGGCAGGCACACTGGGTTTGGACAATCTTATCATGTTCTACGATGCCAATGACGTACAGCTTTCTACTGAGACAGAAGATGTCACCATAGAAGATACTGCCAAGAAATACGAAGCCTGGGGATGGAAGGTCATCACCATTGACGGTAATGACGTAGATGCTATCCGCAAGGCCCTGACAGAAGCTAAGGCTGAGCAAAACCGCCCTACCCTTATTATCGGTCACACCATCATGGGTAAGGGTGCACGCCGTGCCGACAATACCAGCTACGAAGCTTGCTGTGCCACTCATGGTGCTCCATTGGGTGGCGATGCATATATCAACACCATCAAGAACTTAGGTGGTGACCCAGCCGATCCATTCAAAGTGGCTCCTGAAGTAGCTGAGCTGTATGCTAAGCGAGATGCCGAGCTCCGCCAGATTGTAGCAGAGAAACGTGCCCTGCACGCTGCTTGGGCAAAGGAGAACCCAGAGTTGGCTAAGAAGCTCGACTTCTACTTCTCTGGCAAGGCTCCGAAGATTGATTGGATGAAGGTACAGCAAAAGAAAAATGTAGCTACCCGCAACGCATCGGCTACCGTACTGAGTGTATTGGCAGAACAGGTGGGCAACATGGTGGTATCATCAGCCGACCTGAGCAATTCCGATAAGACCGATGGTTTCCTGAAGAAGACACATGCCTTTAAGAAGGGTGATTTCAGTGGAGCCTTCTTCCAGGCAGGTGTGGCAGAGCTCACCATGGCTTGCATCATGATGGGTATGTGGATGCACGGAGGTGTGATACCTGCTTGCGCTACCTTCTTCGTATTCTCCGACTATATGAAGCCAGCCATCCGTATGGCAGCTTTGATGCAGATACCTATCAAGTTCATTTGGACACACGATGCCTTCCGCGTGGGCGAAGACGGTCCTACCCACCAGCCAGTAGAGCAAGAGGCTCAGCTGCGACTGATGGAACGCCTGAAGAACCACAGTGGCAAGAGCTCCATGCTGGTGCTTCGCCCTGCCGATGCAGACGAAACAACGGTGGCTTGGCGCATGGCTATGGAAAATACCGACAGTCCTACGGGCTTGATCTTCTCTCGTCAGAACGTCGAAAGCTTACCTGCAAACAACGACTATGAAGAAGCCATGAAGGGGGCTTATATCGTGGCTGGCTCCGACAAGAATCCTGATGTGGTACTGGTGGCTTCTGGCTCAGAAGTTTCTACTCTCATGGCAGCGGCCAAACTGTTACGCATCGACGGTATAAAAGTACGTGTTGTCTCTGCTCCGTCAGAGGGAAAATTCCACGACCAGACTGTAGCTTATCAGGAATCCATCATCCCTGCCCGATTGAAGAAATTCGGTCTCACAGCTGGTCTGCCTATAACAATAGCCGGACTGGTAGGCAACAATGCCAAGATCTGGGGTATGGAAAGTTTTGGCTTCTCAGCTCCTTACAAGGTGCTTGACGAGAAACTGGGCTTCACTGCCGACAATGTTTATCGTCAGGTAAAAGAGATGATGTTATAAATTTAACTTGAGGAACGGGGCGCAGGCTCCGTTTCTCTAAATAGATAAACTATTATGAAAAAGATTGGACTGTGTTCCGACCATGCTGGCTTCGACATGAAGGAACATGTAAAAGAGTGGCTGAAAGGCAGGGGGATGGATTTTGTGGACTATGGTACTTATTCCAGCGAGAGCTGCGACTATCCCGATTTCGCCCACAAACTGGGTCAGGCCATCCAGAACAATGAGGTAGATGAAGGAATTGCCGTGTGCGGAACAGGCAACGGTATCAGCATGACCCTCAACAAATACCCCAAAGTACGTGCCGGCTTATGCTGGAATCGTGAGGTAGCTCGCTTGGTTCGTCAACATAATAATGCCAACGTGTTGGCTTTGCCCGGTAGGTTTGTGTCACTCTACGATGCCGACAAGATCCTTGCTGAATACTTCGACAAAGAGTTCGAAGGCGGCAGACACCAACGCAGGATTGATAAAATTCCAATAGCTGGAACGGTATAACAAATAAGGGGATGTGTGTTTAACATCCCCTTTTCTTTTTATCTTGCTGTTGCTTCAATCTTATCAACATTTCCAAGTTCCATCAAGGAAAGTGCCATCCACCTGACAGCATCGTGCGACAGATCGAAGTCGATGTAATCCATTGTGTCACCAGGCACATGATAAGGAATCCTAACAGTAGAGCCGTAAGCGAACGGAGCCACTGTAGGAACACCCTTGATAAAGAAGTTGGCCTCATCGGTTCGCGGACGGGTCACTATCTCATCCCTACCCACAGCTTCTCTGAACGGACGGTTCACGCTACGCTCCATGGTTGATTTAAAGAAATCAAACAGCGAACCGTGTTTCTTGGCTATCCTCACGCCCATGCCATAACCAGCTGCCAAGCAGTCGATATTGATCAGCAGTTTGTGGTTCTTCTGATCCATAATGGGATGGTTAGCCATATAGTCACTGCCTATCAGCCCCGTCTCTTCACCGCCAAACAAGGTAAAGACAATAGTCCTACGAGGTTTGTAACCCGATGTAGCCAATGCCTTGGCGGCACCCATGATAATGATAGAGCCGGAAGCATTATCCTGTGCACCCGGACAGAGGTAAGGCTGCAAGCCAATATGATCTACATGCGCGCCAATGGTTACATACTCTGGAGCCAAGGTAGGGTCAGTGCCTCGCAAGATACCCACCACATTACATCCCTTGCCCTCAGGATGCCATTCAGTAATCGCCTTGATGTCAGCTTTCTTGTTGATGGCAAATGAGATAGGCTTCAAGGTCTTATTCATCTCAGCCTTCACCTTTGCATGATCTTTCCCTGTACCAGAGAAGATATCGTTGGCCACACTGTCACTTACGTTACAATAAACGAAGTTCTTGTTATAACCAGGGTTAGGATTACCGGCAGTAGAGATATACAACATACCAGCCGCTCCATGCTTCGTAGCATTGGTCATCTTGAAGTTGTGGTACTGATAAGGCATCCATGCCTTCTGCAACTTCGGATCTTGTCCCTGATAAGGCACATCACGCTCGCACACCACAATCTTGCCTTTCACATCCACACCCTTGTAAGAGTCATACCCCAACTCAGGCGCCGTAATGCCATAGCCCACATACACCAAGTCGAGTTGCTGCAGGAAACCAGTATCGGAAGTACCACCTACCATATAATTATCCGGATAGTCATACTGCTTTCCTACCCACTGGTCGCCCATAGGCATGTAAAGCGTAAAAAAACCACCCTCCTGAGGCATTACATACGGATGATCAAAGTTCTGGAAATAAGTACCGTCATCACCTCCAGGCTCCAAGCCCCATTCCTTGAACAGGTCAGCTGCATACTGTACAGCCTTGAAGAAACCAATATCACCGGTCAACCTACCACGACATTCCGGAGAGGTCAGGAATGTCATCCATTCTTGTAAGTCCCTGGTAGAAGTGGCATACATTGCCTTCTGCTGGGGTGTCGGCTCTGCCTGCTGAGCAAAAGCAAACACAGGTGCCATCAAAGACACAATAATAAATAATAATACATTCTTTCTCATATAAACAAGGTACTTTTTAATTCTTTGTGCCAAAAATACGTTTTTTTTATGATAAAATCGGAATAGCTTATTACTTTTTTTCATACATTTGTAGAGGAATTTGTTCCAAAAAAAGAATGTGTTTCATTTTTAAACTAATAAACCCATGAAGAAACTATTTGTATTAAGCATCTTTGCTTTGGCTTGCGGTGCAATGTTTGCTCAGCAGCCACAGGGTCAGCGTCCTCAGCAGCAGCCACAGGATGTTCGTAACGATAAGATCGGTGTAGGCATGACCCCAACTATGTCAGAGTATTGGTCACCACAGCCAAAGGTGGTAACTCCGGGTAATCAGGCAACAGCCAGTGCTCCATCTGATGCTATCATTCTGTTCGATGGTACACAGAAGTCACTCAACGACAACTGGGTAACCAAGAATATGCGTACTCAGGAAGTAAACCCTGCTAAGTGGACAGTAAAGGACGGTGTGATGACCGTTAACAAGGACATGCGTAATGGCGGTGGCGACATCCAGACCAAGCAAGAGTTTGGCAGTTTCCAGCTCCACCTCGAATGGTGTGTTCCTGAAATGGATGCTAAATTCACCAGCCAGATTCGTGGTAACAGTGGTGTATATCTGCAGAACATGTATGAGGTACAGATCCTTGACTGCTACAACAACGAGACCTATGTAAACGGTATGACCGGTTCTCTATACAAGCAGACTCCTCCATTGGTAAACGCTATGCGCAAGCCAGGTGAGTGGCAGTACTACGACATTATTTACAATGCTCCTGTGTTCAATGCTGATGGCACCTATAAGGTACGCCCATACGTAACCGTTATCCACAATGGCGTTGTTTTGCAGAACCATACCGAGATCCTGGGTACTACCGAGTACATCGGCTTCCCACAGGTGAAGGCTCACGGCGATGGTCCTATCTTGCTGCAGTGCCACGGTGACCCAAGTCCAAGCATTAGCTTCCGTAACATCTGGATTCGCAAGATGTAATATCAACTGGTCTAAATTACCCTTTTGATATTCTTAATACCGCACAAAGGCAAAAAAGTTCGTTCTTTTTTGCCTTTGTTTCATTAATAATATCTATCTTCGCAACAGAAATAATAAACAACAATTTAAATATTATACATTATGAAAAAGTTTGCTTTAATGATGGTTTGCCTAATGGGCATGCTGTTTGTATCAAACAACGCTAATGCACAGGACAAGAAGAATCCGTTTATCGGTTCATGGACAGCTACCTCAAGCACACCTATTGGTGAGACAGT
Organism: Bacteroidaceae bacterium; assembly: GCA_017442855.1. Lineage (GTDB taxonomy): Bacteria > Bacteroidota > Bacteroidia > Bacteroidales > Bacteroidaceae > Bacteroides. The sequence continues at coordinate 63,597 of JAFSPM010000048.1, forward strand.
GATGACCATCGTGTTTGAAGAAAATGATGGCAAGATTACAGGTTATATGACTGCCGAGGCTATGGGTGACGAGAAGATTGAATGCGAAGACATCAACACCGAGAAGGAAGACGAGATTTCTTTCACCTTCTTCGCTGCTATGGCTGGCATGAACATCGACATGTACCTCACCCTTGATGGTGAAGATGCTTGCAAAGGCGCTATGATGGGACAGTTCCCTGTTGAAGCGAAACGTAAATAAACAGATGTAAGACCATCTTTAATTTAGAAGGACACGCTCCTAAAGAGTGTGTCTTTCTTTTTATCTTCTATATGGCATGAAAGACTATCCCGATAAGATGACACCCGAAGAGGTGCGCAGGTTTCAAGACGATGTACTGAATATCGTGTCACAGATTCCACGCGGCAAGGTCACCACCTACGGCACCATCGCAGCATGGGCTGGATGGCCAAGCCACTCACGCATGGTAGGCAGGACCTTGCGCTACACCCCTGGTGCCGAACAACTGCCCTGTCATCGTGTAGTGAATAAAGAAGGTCGCACAGCCCCTGGCTGGATGCAACATCGCTCCCTCCTCGCATCCGAAGGCGTCACCTTCAAGTCTAATGGTCATGTAGATATGCAACGTCATTTCTGGGAACCAGAGTATTAATACTCACTCCTACCCTCTGCTGCCATCGGCATATCACCAGACTCTTCTTCCAACACAGCATACTTGCTAACAGGAGCTTCTTCTGTTAGCTCTGTATAGAAATTATCTTCATCTTGACTCTCATACTTTTTAAAGTTCTCCGCCTGCTCAAAAATTCCTTTAAACACATCATCCTGAGGTACTGGAGGATATCCGTGCTCTGCAAGAATAAGAATCAAATCCATCTGAAGTTCAGCCTTGATATCTGAACGATTTGCCCAGTCGGTATAGCGTGATTTATCATCCACCATCTTTTTCACAGCTGCAGATAATGGGATAAGTTTATCTTCCGGATATTCGAAGCCAAACTTATGAGCGATGTCTTTTAAGATGTCATAGAAAGCCTTCTCCTCGTAAGTGATGCCTAAATCCTTAAATGACTTTTTCTCTGTATTGACTTCTTTCAGTAGCTCTGCCATCTGCTTAGCCACCTCATTCAGTACTTCCTCTGCAAAGATGGCGTTGTCACTACGATCATTGTACTTCTGCACTAAAGCATTCAAGCGTTTTGTGAAATCCACGCCCTTTATCTTATTTACTTTCTTAAAGTCGGTGATAACAGTGCGGAGCAACTTCTCCATTAACTTTACTTTGGTATTAGGCAGTTTTAGCTTTTCAAGTCTATCCATATACTCCTGACTCAGCAAATCCAAGTCTTTTGAACTCGCATTTAACTGAACGACCTCTTCTACACCCTCCGACTTCAATGCCTCTTCTATCATCTTGCTTACTTTGCGATTCATCTGTGCAGCATCAGGAGCAGAACCTTTTGTCAACTTATATATGATGGCACGAACGCCTGTAAAGAAGTGTACGTTTTCACGTTCTTCGTCTGTTATAGCTTCATGATTAGAACAGAGATTATAGGCAGATTTCAGTTTCTTGGTATGCCCCATAAACTGATTCTGCGTTTTCTCAGTTGCTTGCACAAACTCAGCTGCAAGATTCAAGCACTCCAATTGTTCTAATGGAGTACCAGTAGTAAACTTCGAGTAGTCAAACTTGTCAAACATCCTGCGAAGAATATCCAACTCATCTTTCACCATCGTCAGCGACTGTTCGATTGTTTCCACATTATCACCTAAGTCACCACCTCCTGCATATTGTTTCAGGGCATTGTTCATATTGGTCTTAATGCCAATATAGTCAACTACCAAACCCTTATCCTTGCCTTCATAAACTCTATTCACACGTGAAATCGTCTGTACCAAGGTATGCTTCTGTAAAGGCTTGTCAATATACATGGTGTCCAGGCAAGGCACATCGAAGCCCGTTATCCACATGGAAACTACAATGGCTATCTTGAAATTTGATTCAGGATTCTTAAACAGAACATCAAGTGCTTTTCTATCTTCATCAGAGCCAATCAGTTCACGTAATTTTGGATCATCGTCCTTTTCACGAGTCATCACCAACTTGATACGTTCTACAGGTGTATGCTCGCTATCACCTATCTTCTCAGCCCATCCTGGGCGCAGAGCGATAATCTGTTTATAGAGGTCATAGGCTATGAATCTGTTTGAGCAGACAAACATAGCTTTACCACAAACCGTACTGCCCTCCTCTATGCGTTTCTCATAATGCTCAATAAAATCCTTAGCCACTACAGCCAATCTTTGAGGGTCGCCAAGAATCTTATCCATTTGAGTAACTGCTTTCTTGCTTTCCTCTATCTGGTATTCGTTGGCTCCCTGCTCTGCACATTGCTTATAATAAGCCTCAATAGCCTCCAACTGCTTGTGGTCAGCAAACACTTTGGCAGCTCTACCTTCATAGACTATCCTGCGAGTAATACCATCAGCTACTGATTCAGTCATCGTATAGGAATCTACCACTTCACCAAACACATCAATTGTAGCATCAATTGGTGTACCTGTAAAGCCTACGTATGTAGCATTAGGCAATGAATCATGCAGATACTTGGCAAAGCCATAGCTGCGTTTCACACCCTTATCAGTAATTTGGACACTTTGTTCTATGTTCGTTTGGGAACGATGAGCCTCATCAGATATACAGATGATATTCGCTCTATCAGACAGTACATTAATATCCTCACTAAACTTTTGTATTGTCGTCAGAAAAACGCCACCACTCTTTCTGCCTCTAAGTAACCTACCCAGTTCTTCACGTGATTCCACATTGATTACGGTCTCATCGCCAATAAACTGCTTAGCATTCAGGAACAATCCTGATAGTTGGTCGTCAAGGTCGGTACGGTCAGTTATCAGCACGATAGTTGGACTTGAGAGATGTTTACTTCTCATCAAAACACGTGTAAGATATAGCATCGTTAAACTCTTGCCACAGCCAGTAGCGCCAAAATACGTACCACCCTTGCCATCACCATGAATATTGATATGCGAGTGCTCCAAGATATTATCATAGAGCCTGTGCGTAGCGAAGAACTGAGGATAGCGACATACTATCTTCGTTTCGTTCTTTGAAGTATCTGGGAAGAAAACAAAGTCTTTGATAATACTCAACAGACGTTCTTTTCTAAACAATCCTTCCATCATGGTATGCAGTGAGTTGATACCATCGTCAGGTTTATCAGTACGTTCTACTTTACGCCAAGCATAGAAAAACTCATAATCAGAAAACAGTGTACCATATTTATTGTTCACACCATCACTAATCACGATAAAGGCATTATACCTGAATAAATCTGGCACATCCCTACGATAGCGCACCGTCAGTTGCGTATAGGCATTCATGATGGTAGTATCTTCCTTTACAGCACTCTTAAACTCCAGCACTACCACAGGCAAACCATTAAGATATACGATACCATCAGGAATACGCTTTTCAACACCTTTTATCTCCAACTGGTTTACTACCTTGAAGATATTTCTCTCTACATCATTAAAGTCTATCACCTCAACGAACAAGTCTGGCTTTGACGCATCTTCACGCTTTATGGTAAAGCCCTCTGTCATCAGCCTATAGGTCTGGGCATTCTGCTGGTATAGAGGTGCACCGTTGTCTGCTGTCAGTTTTGCTATCACGCGTTCTACCTCCAGCGCAGTAATACCCTCTGCACTATATCTGTCCATCAGATACATCCGCAAGTCATCACGAAGTAGCACATCCGACAACTCTTTGTGTATCGTCTCACCGTTCTGATAGCTATATCCTTGCTGCTCGAACAGCTCCATGATGCCCATTTCCAAGGCGTGTTCGTTGAATGGTGTCATAGGCTATTTCTATTTATTATCCGATAATAATCCTTCTATCTCATCATCAAAATCCGATCTGAAAAGACGGTCTTGTATGATGCGATACTTTTCAAATTCCGATTCTGCAAAATCCTTGGCTTCTTCAGCAGACACACTTCCATTATCCAGAAGTATAGGTCTGTCATCCATCGTCAAGAATTTATCTATGTGCTTTGCCCAGTCTTCCATAGTCATCGGAATATGGCGTTTAGCACGATCTTCTGCCAAATCAAGGAATGCATTGACAATTCTTCCCAAGCTCTCCAGTTCCTTACCATTCAAGTAGTTCTTGGCTATGGAGACATCAGTCTTAACGATCTTTCCCTTTGGTGCATTTTCCCATGTAGTCAACCCCATGTGTTCTTTCTCAGCACCGGCACGTTTCACAATCAATTCTGCAGCCGTATTTCCATGAATGGCATAGTGCAGTTTATTCTGCACCTTTGCGAAGAAACGGCGAGTAGTTGGTGCATCTTTATTATAGTCTATGGCTGTGGCATAGATATCAGTCACTTTTTGATACATCCTGCGTTCACTCAAACGTATCTCACGTATCTCTGCCAACAGATGCTCAAAGTAGTCAATGGTCAGGAATGCCCCATTTTCCAAGCGTTTCTTATCAAGCACATAGCCACGAATGGCAAACTGACGGAGTACAGCTGTTGCCCATTGACGGAATTGGGTGGCGCGTGTTGAATTTGCTCTATATCCTACAGAAATAATAGCATCCAGATTATAGAACTGGGTATTATAACTTTTACTATCAGCGGCAGTTCGTCGGAATTTCCGACATACTGACTCTTTCTGCAGCTCACCTTCATAAAAGATGTTCTGCAGATGCTCTGTGATAGTCGTTCTGCTTTTATCAAATAGCGCTGCTATGGCATCTTGTGTACACCATATTGTTTCATCAGCATACATCACCTCCACACCGTTGGCCTGACTCTGAGCCTGAAAAATAAGAAACTCTGCCGTACTATTTCTAATAGTCAGGCTTTGCGTCTTTGGAGGTTCCTCTTCTGTGAGCCTCCATTCACAGCCACAGTCGGCACACCAGTAAACGCCTCTGGTTCTCTTTATGTTTTGAGACTTACACTTCGGGCAAGATAGTATTTTTTTCTCTTCTGACATACTTTATTGCTTATTCACCAAATTTTGATGCGATTTCTTTATATATAATTGCTTTCTCCAAGAACCAATTGTAGGCCTTTTGCCAGCACTCACGCTTCTTGGGATTGATATCTGTAGAAATGACTATGCGACATGCCTTCTTTGCTTCTCGCCATTCCACTTCGCTATTAAGCATGGCAGCTATCTCATCCTTATGACTCTTGAATTGTGCAAACAACTCCTTGTCATCATCAATGTATATATCTGCGCCAATACATTGCTTTTGAGTATTAAAGGTCAAGCATACATGATAGGCAGAACTGCCAATACTCAAATCGTACCAATGCTGAGGTGAAGCTTTACGCGCACGGAAGTGATGCTTAAAAACATCGTTATTACTCATAGCATCATTAAAGCCTGTCCAGAACTCAAGTTTCAGCAAGTCTGTATCAGAAAGGCCCTCTATTGTCTTCATTGTCTTAGACCAATCATTTGGCTTTTCAACAATATTAAAGCGTGGGGCTTTCATCGAATCGCCAATCTGCCACAACTCTATCTCTAACAGGAAGAAAGCGATATTACTATCTGTATGCTGGTTCAGCCATTCAATAGCCTGGCGATGTTCATCGCGTGCTCGCTTAACCACCCAGACTATTACTTCGGCTCCTTTACCTGAGGCGTATGTAATCAGTTTGCCAAGATGATCGTGGTTGGTATCCTCCAATTGGTTTTCAATGATCACACGACGATTGGTACCAACCTCTTTGGCAAAGATATCTACGCTGAAACTACCAACAGACGATTCTCTTTCTTCAAGTTCCAGGTCAATATCAATTGCATCACTCAGCAGCGCAAGATTCTCCTCTTGTGCCAACCACTTAGTGAAATCATTAGCCTCATGAGGCCATACAGACCTCAAATCGGTTATTCTTATCATCTTGCCTAACTTATCCATAGCTTTTTTGTTTTAAGTTACCCATCTTCGCCAATAGCAATGATTGGAGTTCCTTTAGTTTGGAGGTTTCTTGCTTATACAACATCACATTTTGATACAGAACTTCTACTTTTGTCGTAAAGTCCATCAACAACTCTTGTGATGGGATAACAATATGGAAAGAATCTATTTCTGCTTTTGTAATGGCCTCTCTTGTTGAACCTGATTGGCTCATACCTAATAACGATTGCTTTGCATCATCAGAACACAAAGAACAAAGCAGATAATATGGCATATAATCATCTTTAGCACGGATTATCATGACATGCTGATTAACCCTTGCAGGTATTATTTCATCAGGAACCATACAGCATCTTGCAACAGAAGCACCTGTAATATTGAAAAGAATGTCTTTCTTGTTCACAGCAACGCCATCTAATTGCTTCGCTTGTCTATCAGAGATGTGAGCTAATTCCTCATAACTGAAATTGAAATCAAAGACATTCATACTACGGATAAGTGACACTCCAGAATCCTGATAACTATCTTTTCCACCTTTAGGAGTTGAGCCACTTCCTATTTTAGAGCAAACTTCTCCCAACGTTCCCATTCTCCAACCATCTGGCAGATTCTCCTTGTCGATACCATCAACGAACATCTTGCGGTAGAGGGCTTGAGCTGTGGCTTCGAGTTCCTGAATCATTTGCTCATTCAGACTAATGCGACGAGAAAGGGTTTCGTATTCCTCCACGATTTCATGCTGACGATCTATGGAAGGCAGAGGTATCATTACATTACACAATTCATCCCAATCAAAGATTTCGCGAGCACTTCCGTGAGAATGGAAACGAGCATAGCGGTCAAACTCTGGACGCAGGAACCACATCATCAGATACTTGGGCAATAGCTTATTACTGTCAATTATTTCAAATACCGTATATGCTTGCGATACTATTGCACTTTCATAATCTTTAAGTAATGCAATAGCAATCTTATCTCCTCGTCTTGAAGTATCGGCTATATAAACAAGTTGGTTCTTCTTTACAATCTTGTAGGTTGACATATCAGTACCAATTGTATTAGCTATTGAGGGCATAAACTCTTTAGAAACACTTAAACCTAGCAGATTCGTAACCTTTTCATCTCGATTACGAACATTCACTTCTCTGATATAGTCACCTAAACGTTCGTATTGCATCATCTATTCCTTTCCAATTCTTTCCAATTCTTTAAACAATGGAAAGAATTACTTCAAAATTGGTTTGACGGCTTCCTCTAATTCACCACTTCTCACATAGCCTTTCTTCACCTTGTTAAAGGCAAACTCGTTGATAAGACCACGCTCTACAAGTCCCATAATATCACCCTTAGCCGTCGTAGCACTAATAAAGAATTTGCTCTGAATGTCTTTGACAGTGATGACTTCCTTGGGGTTATCAACAAACATCTTGATAATCTGAGCCTGACGATCGTTTATGTCACCCAATTGCAGGAACGTATTTGCCGCCTTCTTTTCTTCTTGCTTCCGCTTCAGATAACCTTGTAGTTGTTTGAACGAAAGGTCTAATACACGTAGATTATATGCTACAAAATAGCCAATGTCATTATTATCTGCTTCTGTATATTGAAAAGACTTCTCGTATGATTTCTTCGATTTGGCAATAACCCTCGATATTGAAAGATATTCAGTCAGCCAATACTTCTGCTTCAACATATACCAATAGAAGAGAGCACGAGCCGTTCTTCCGTTTCCATCGACAAACGGGTGCATATAGGCAATCATAAAGTGGATAATAATGCCCCGAATAATGGGATGGATAAAAACCTTAGGCTTTTCTTCATTGAAGAACTTGCATAGGTCTTTAACGAAAGAAGGTATCTCCATATAGGAGGGAGGCCGATGAACGATTTCATGGGTAATGCCGTTTTCCACTACCACATCGTCGTTTGTACGGAGTCGTCCTGCATCCTCTGGATTATCCAAAGTCTTTTCTGTCATCAGCCGATGAATATGCTGTAGCAGTTCCACCGTAAGTGGTGTGTCCTGATTCTGAACCACAAACTGGATAGTCTGATAGTTGTTAACTATCATCTGCTGTGACTTGTCTTTAGGGGTCATCTTCTTACGAAGCATATCTTTTGCCACCTGACGGGTTGTTGCTGCCCCCTCCATCTGACTGGAGAATATGGCTTCTTCCATCAGCGAACTGACTAAATACCGTTCTTTTTTATCTCCTGGGATAATAGAACTTGTGCCCCAAAAGCCACCAAAGTTCATATCAAACTCATGACACATGCGCTGCATTTGGTTTGTGATTCCTAGTAAAATGTTATATTGGGGCCATACACGAATCATATTCTTCGTTCTGGAGGCTTTTACATAAGTCCATAACTTCTTAGAAGAACATCCTTTAGGGCATTTCTTGTACTTAACCGTGTCCCAATATTCATATTCTTCATTGATTTTATCTACTAATGAAACAACTTCTTCGTGGGGAGGGGTGACTAAAGAGTCAAGCATCTCCTGAAGTTCAATTTTAGGAGGGGTTTCTATTATACTCATACTTATTGTATTTTGCTACAAAGATAAGAAAAACTTTCCAATCTTGCAAGGATTGGAAAGAATTGGAAAGAATAAACCCCATTTATTTAACTTTATATAACAGCCCATCCTTTCCAATCTTGAAAGAACTGGAAAGAATTGAATAGTTTAAAGACTATACTCTAACTTCTCAAAGAGTTCTTTCAACTGCTGTTTACTCTCTTCTTCCTGCTGCAAGAGGTCGCGCATATCAGTTTGCAGTTGCTTCATCTTGATGTCGAAGTCTATCTGCTCGTCACGGTTCTTAAACTCGATGTATTTACTGGGTACAAGACTCCAGCCTTTCTGTTCTATTTCTTCAAGAGTGGCAGAGTAGCAATACTCTGGTTCATTGTGATAAGTCTCTTCATAGCCCACACGCTGCCAGTTGTGGAAGTTCTCAGCAATCTGCTGTATCTGCTCTGGCGAGAATTGGATGTATTTCTTTTCATAAGGTTCGCCCCATTGGCGTAAATCAATAAAGAGTACTTCGTTTTCACGATTGCGATACTTCACCAATTTACCGTTCTGCTCTACACTACGGGCTTTCTTGTTATTGTTCAAAATCCAGAGCGTCACACTAATATCTGTTGAATAGAACATGTTACGAGGCAGAATAACAATAGCCTCTACCAAATGGTTCTGCAATAGCTGCTGGCGGATGGCCAACTCTGTGCCATCACCACTCAATGCGCCATTTGCCAAGAGGAAGCCTGCAACACCATTAGTTGATAGCTTAGACGCAATATTCAGAATCCAGCCATAGTTGGCATTGCTCGTTGGTGGCACATCGTAACCCACCCAACGAGGATCGTCCTTCAGTTCGTTTTCTGCTCGCCAAGCCTTCTGGTTGAAAGGAGGATTGGCCATAATGAAGTCTGCCTTCAAATCCTTGTGCTGGTCGTTGTGGAACGTATCAGCAGCCATTTCGCCCAGGTTACAAGCAATGCCACGAATGGCAAGGTTCATCTTTGCCAGTTTGTAAGTGGTGTTGGTGTATTCCTGGCCATAGACAGAGATGTCGCGCTTGTTACCATGATGCGCCTCGATAAACTTCATGCTCTGCACGAACATACCACCAGAACCACAACATGGGTCATAAATCTTGCCACGATAAGGCTCAATCATCTCGGCTATCAGATTGACGATGGTCTTAGGGGTATAGTATTCTCCTTTACCCTTTCCTTCAGCAATAGCGAACTTGCCCAAGAAGTATTCATACACACGACCAATGAGATCGTTCTCTGGGTCTTTCAGGGTGTCAATCTTGTTAATCTCATCGAGCAAGGCAGCCAACTTGGTGCGATCGAGCGATAATCCTGCATAATAGTTGCTGGGCAAGGCACCTTTGAGCGTAGGGTTGTTCTGCTCCACCTTAGCCAGAGCCTTATCTATCTTGATGGCTATGTCATTCTGCTTGGAGTTCTCTATCAGATAGTCCCAACGGCTTTCTGGTTCAAGGTAGAATACGTTCTTAGCATTATAGAAAACAGGATTATCAAGAAAAGCGCCTTTTCCATCTGCTTCCAACTCATTGCGTCGTTCCGTAAAGCGATCGTTGGCATACTTCAGGAAGATGAGGCTCAACACCACGTGCTTATACTCCGAAGGCTCCACAGAGCCACGCAGTTTATTGGCAGTTTCCCATAAAGCTTCCTCTATTGCCTTTTCTTTTATTATTTTCTTTGCCATAATTCTTCTCCAGATTAAGCTGATATTATCAACTTACAAAGATAATAATAATCTAATAATTCACCACTTTTCTAAAAGCTTTTTATGACACTTTAGGGTCTAAGGGCAGTATTCTGACGAATGCCTTCTAACAGTATGGGGAAAGCATGCTATCTCCATGACTAAAGCTTTCCATCACAGAAGGGGAAGCTTGCCACCACTGGGCGCAGTATCTCCTATCACCCGTCGCAGTATCTGCCATACCCCCATAGGAGATACTGCGATGAGAGAAAGGAAGCCTTCCGACGACCCATAGCAAAGCCTGCGACGACCCGTAGTAATGCCTGTTATAAAAAGGAGGGGAAAACAACGTCTGTTTACCAACTTGTTTGCATATACCTTTAAACACCCAGAATAAGGTAAAAAAATCCTTTTTTTCAAAAAACGGGCAAAAAGGTTTGTAGAATCAAAAATACTTTGTATCTTTGCACCGCTTTCAAAACGAGAGTGTGTCGCATAGACGCTTGGAGAGATGGCTGAGTGGTCGATAGCGGCGGTCTTGAAAACCGTTGAACTGAGAGGTTCCGGGGGTTCGAATCCCTCTCTCTCCGCTTAATTAAATTGAAACCCGCTGAAAATCAGCGGGTTTCTTGTTTCTTCCCTGTAGAGGTTCCGTTTGAGGTTCCGTTTTTCTTTTATGAAAGTTTAACGTGAAATCTTGGTGATAGCACTATTTTTGACCGTTCAAGAGTGATTATCTCCGCTTTGAGGTGTATTCTACATTGATGAATCCGCAACGCCGTAGAAGTTCCACCGCTTCTACAAAATTAGGATTCAGATTGTTCCTTTCTTTTTCGTAGTTGTTCACAGAAATGTACCTGGCTGTAGCTGGATTGATAGGCTTTCCAGTCTTCGACTCAAAGAACTCTGCTGCTATGCCCATGTCCTCTGGATTGTTTCTTGCATCTGACAGCAGACAGCGTATAATATGGCCTAACAGAACATTCTTTCCTCTCCAGTTAATTTTGGAAGAAGGTGGATAAGGTTCACCTTGTCCGCTGAAACGATATACAAAAAGAGACTTGGAGGAAGTCGTATCTATAAGTCCCTCTTTCGTCAGTTCGTCATATAGCAAAGACAGACATCTGGGTAGTTCTCTATCCTTCTCTTCGCTATTGCTTCCTTTAAGTTTTGAGTTGAGAACCGTGACATGCCTTTTCTCCCTTAAAATTATGCTGTCTTCACCATCAAAAGCTTGATCTTCGTGCCTGGTTTCTTGATACTCCTCCGCTATAATAACCTGTTGCTCAACATCAGTGTACAATGACACAATCCAGTTCAGCAAATCCTTATCTTCTTTATTCAGGAATCCTTCGACTATTAGATAGGCAGATTTCATTTGCTGAAGGGAAAGGGTAATGAAGTCCAGAAAGTCTTGACATTCTAATTCAACATAATCCCAATCTTCATCTTCCCATTTTTGCTCTATAGCAGCAGTAAAAGTATTGCCTCCTGGGTTCCCTAAACGCTGTTCTATAGCATCTTTATGACTTCTTAGTGCAGACAATATGATTTTATAAGCTTGAAGTTTGCAGTTGTATGTAATGGATGAAAGAGCAGTTGATGTGGTTTCGTTATTCTCAGGCTCGCTCAGAAACTGTTTCCAAGACTTTCTTTCGGAATCAATATAGTGCAAATATGGTTTTGTTTGTGCAACAGCTCTACTGTCGTATTGTTGCGTTCCTATCCGCTGTCTGCGTGCAATGCTCTTTGTGTCAAATCCGCAAAGAAGTTTTATCCTTTCTTCGGCGAACCGTTCTTCTTCCTCTTTCGGGATATTTCTGAAAAATGGTGCTAACCCAGTATCTGTCAGCCAGAGATTTTCCAACTGAATCTTTTTGCCACGTTTGATTATCCTAACGTCCTTTTCACTCTTGATTCCAAACAGTAGATAGCGCATCGTCCACAATATTCCCATTAGATCTTGGCAGTCTGTTTCTTTTAAGCTTGCTGAAAAAGCTGCTTTGTCCTGAGTATAAATTGAGTTAATGACCTCTGTGTAAACATTTGATGGAAGTCTGTTGTAGTGGTCAATGATATTACGGGTGTCGGTATGTCCTAATGTACATAAGAAGTCAAAGGCTTCATCGTAGGTCAGAAAAGATGTGGGTTCTTTGCCGTTGTCTCTCAGGTATACGTAGAGACTATTAATGTGTTTCTTAAGATTCGCATGAAGAACCTGAAAGAACGGAATGACCACTCCTTCACTGAAAGCGATGTATTCAAAGAGGCATGGCAGAAAAGGAGCCAGTTCAGAAGGTTCACGCTCTTCTGACCAACACAAGAGTTTTCTGATTCTCCCAATCCCCAAGTCTACATTTGGAAGGATGGTCAGATGCTCTTGATTCGTTTTTATGCTGCCTGTTTCTGTTAACATAAAGCCATGCAGATGATATTCAGATGCAAAGGTACTCTATTTTTATGAATTTTAGCCCACTTCATTTAATAAAATGCAAAAAAGGCATCATTGAAGGGGTAACTTTATATAATATGACGTTAGAAGCCACTTAAAACGCTCTTTTAGACTTCATAATTGTAGCAAAAGTAGAAATTTTCGTTAAATTGTGGCGCATTAAAACTCAAACTAGGGGGAATTTGAGTAAAATTGTGTACCTTTGCACTAACTTGGGATAATATGCACTTATCGGAAGTATGAAACCAAGGCCATGTGTAACATCAAAAAGCTATCAGTATGGCACCAGAAGAAAAGGCAAGGCAAATAATAGACAGGAAGCTTGAAGATGCTGGTTGGGTAATCCAGGATTGTCAAGATAAGAACCCTATTGCGTCTCTTGGAGTCGCAGTCCGTGAATATCTCACAAGTGACAACAAAGAGGTCGATTACGCGCTTTTCATTGAAGGAACTCCTGTTGGCATAATCGAAGCCAAGCCCGATGAAGAGGGTGTTCACCTTGTGACTGCGGCACATGAGCAGAATGAAGGATATGTCAGTTCTGGCTTGAAATGGGCCAATTATTCCAAGAAGGATATGCGCTTCATCTACGAGGCAACAGGTGTATTGACACACTTCACAGACTTGCTTGACCCGAAGCCCAGAGTGCGTAAGCTGTTCTCGTTTCATAAGCCAGAGCAGTTACAATACTGGATAAACGATTATAAGTTCAATGGAAAGAAAACGCTTCGAGGTCGATTGCAAGAGTTCCCTGAACTGCCAAAAGAAGGATTCCGTGAATGTCAGATAAAGGCTATACTAAACCTTGAAAAGTCTTTCGGTAACAACAAGCCTCGTTCTTTGGTTCAGATGGCAACTGGCGCAGGAAAGACCTATACTGCCATCACCAACTCATATCGACTGTTGAAGTTTGCCAAGGCAAAACGAATACTATTTCTTGTTGATACGAAGAACCTCGGAATGCAAGCCGAAACAGAATACAAGAACTATCAGCCTTACGATAGCACTGAGAAGCTGAACGCCCTATATAACATTCAGCGCATTCAGACATCGAACATTCCTCAAAGCACCCAAATCTGTATAAGTACGATTCAGCGCGTATATTCTATGCTGACAGGAAACCTCTCCTCCATACCCGATGACGTGGACGATGAACCTGGTACAACAACTGGAACAGAGCGAGAGGTAAAATATAATTCTGAATACCCACCAGAGTTCTTCGATTTTATCATCATTGACGAGTGCCACCGTTCCATTTACAACCAATGGCGGCAAGTGCTGGAGTATTTCGATGCTTTCCTTATTGGACTGACAGCGACTCCGAACCAACACACCTTTGCTTTCTTTGACGAGAATGTTGTAAGCGAATACACCCATGAGGAAGCAGTTTCCGATGGTGTTAACGTGGGCGCACTTGGTACTTTCTGCATAGAAACGGAAAAGACCAAAGAGGGCGGCATCGTTCCGAAGATTAACCAGCAGATAGAGATTCGTGACAAGCGTACCAGAAAACAGCGTTGGGAGTCAACAGATGAAGATATAGCTTACGATGGGAAAGACCTTGACAACTCCGTAGTCAATAAATCGCAAATCAGGGTAATCCTACAGACTTTCAAGGATAACTGGAAGAAATGGGAATACTACAAGGACAGGAAGGAATTGCCAAAGACGCTCATATTTGCAAAGAACGATAGTCATGCAGACGATATTGTTGCTTTGGTGAAAGAGGTATTCAATGAAGGTAATGACTTCTGTAAGAAGATAACTTTCAAGTCCGAAGAAAACGAGACTTCGCTACTCTATGCTTTCCGTAATGAATTCTATCCTCGTGTGGCTGTAACAGTGAACAAGATAGCAACTGGTACTGATGTAAAAGCCATCGAGATATTGCTCTTTATGCGTGACATCCGCAGTGAGAACTACTATGAGCAGATGCTTGGGAGAGCAAGAAGAACGATGGATTTGGAAAGTCTGAAACAGGCTTCTCCGTCAGCAACTACCCCTAAATTAGGGTATGTGATTGTAGATGCTGTGGGTGTAACCAAATCTGACAAGTGTGCTGCCAAGAAGAAATGTGGTGGTGATGTGAAACCAACCGTCTCTTTCAAGTCGCTGCTTGATGCTGTGGTGACTGGGGATATTTCGGAAGAAACCTTCAGCACCCTTGGTACACGACTTGAACATATTGACAAGGTGCTTACCGACAAGGAGCGTGAGGAATTCAAGAAGGTATCAGGAGGAACGTCACTTCGACAGCTTTCTACTAATATCAAGAACGTACATGATGTTGATAGGATAGAAGAGACAATAAAGACTGACCATCCTGAATATCCTACTCTTTCGCCCGTTGATAAGGAAGAAGTAAGAAAAGAAGTTATCAAGAAACGTTGCCTTGAAGCAGCAAAACCCATCTATGAGCCGAAAGTCCGTGATTTCCTGATGAACGTCCGTAACTCTAACGACCAGACCATTGATCCAGCATTGGATCATCTGACATACGCAGGTTTTGAAACCGACGTGGCGGAGACCAAAGCTAAGGTTCGTGAGACCCTGAAAGAGTTTATTGAGACCAATAAAGACGAGATAACAGCTCTCAACATCATATATCATCAGGACTATCGAAACCGCCACATTACCGAAGCAATGATACATGAGCTTTACGACAAGATGCAACGTTACAACAATATGCTCAATGGTAGTTTGATATTCTCGGCATACGCAGATATGACCCGCAAGAAAACTGTTCTTAAGGAACTGGTTGACATCATTCAGATTATCAAGTATGAGTGGGGACAGATACCAGAGATATACCCCTTTGCAGATATGGTGAAAAAACGCTACAAGGAATGGATCTTCGAGCGTAATGCCAACAAGGGAGGTGTCCGTGGTGCAGGAACAGCCCCGTTTACAGAAGAACAAACGAAGTGGCTGGAAATGATACGCGACTATATTGCCATCAATGCCAGTTTCCACGTTGATGCTCTAAAGAGCGGTGAGTTTAACAAGCTCGGAGGAACGGCAAAATACTACAGCCTCTTTGGTAGTCAGTGGAAAGACATCATCATTGAGTTAAATCAGAAATTAGTAGCATAAGACCCAAATGGCAGATTCTACAATAAGCAACAAAGTATGGAATATCGCTGGCATTCTGTTTGATGGCGGCGTTTCAAATAGTGACTACTTGGAGCAGATAACCTATCTTCTTTTCCTCAAAATGGTTGACGAGGACATGAAGATGCCCGAAGAACTCCGGTGGAACAACTGGCGCAATCTGGAACTTCCTACCGATTGTGACTGGTCACTGCTCATGTCGAAGTCAGGCGAGGAACTGAAGGAACACTATGGAAAGATTCTCTCCCTTCTCTCTAAGAAAACAGGTATGATAGGCGAGATTTACCGTGGCGCACAGAATAAGATTCAGACTCCTGAGCATCTGCGTAAGGTTATCCAGATGATTGACGGTACACAATGGAACTCCCTGAGTGAAGACGTGAAAGGCGACATCTATGAAAGCCTGTTGGAACGTATTGCTCAGGACACAAAGTCTGGTGCTGGTCAGTATTTCACCCCTCGCGCCCTGATTAAGACCATTGTGAAATGCGTCAACCCCGAACTTGGAAAGGTCATTGTTGATCCTTGCTGCGGTTCTGGAGGTTTCTTACTTGCTGCTAAAGATTTCTTGCAGGGGAAATATACAACGATGACAGGTCAGCAGACAGATGACTTGAAACTGCATACCTTTTACGGAACTGAGATTGTTCCTAATACCTATCGTCTTTGTCTGATGAACTTGCTGTTGCATGGTATCGGTGAGTTTGGCGGTGTGCCTCCCATCAAGTGTGCAGATTCGCTTGCTTCTGCTCCTAGTGACAATGATCTTTGCGAATATGTGATGACCAATCCTCCTTTCGGAAAGAAGTCATCAACGACGATTGAGGTACAGGAAGAGGACAAGGAAACGGGTGAGGTGGTCACAAAGATCAAGAAAGCACAAGACAACTATGTACGGGCAGACTTTATAGCTACCACTTCCAATAAGCAGCTTAACTTCTTACAGCACATCAAATCGTTGCTGAAAGTCGGTGGAACTGCTGCCGTCGTGCTTCCAGATAATGTGCTGTTTGAGGGTGGCGCTGGTGAAACTATCCGCAAGAATATCTTAAAGACCTGCGACCTGCATACCATTCTCCGTCTACCAACAGGATTGTTTTATGCCCAGGGTGTAAAGGCTAATGTGCTATTCTTTGAGAAGAAACCCACCTCAGAGAATGCCCAGACTAAAGAGGTCTGGATTTACGACTATCGTACCAATGTCAAGCATACGCTGAAACAAAATCCTTTGCGCGAGACTGACCTTCAGGATTTTGTGGATTGCTATCGTCCCGATGACCGTCACCATCGTCAGGAAACCTATCATGCAGAGAGCAATCCAGATGGTCGTTGGCGTAAGTTCACATACGACGAGGTGCTGGGACGTGACAAGACCAGTCTTGATATTACTTGGATAAAACAAGGTGAAGAGAGCGAAGATCTCTCGTTGCCAGAGCTTATCAGTATCATCAAAGAGAAAAGCAACAACATCACTGAGGCTGTTGCAGAACTGGAGAAACTTCTTGAAAATCTTGAAAGCTAATGGACACAAAGAAACTTCGCCAAAAGATACTCGACCTTGCCATTCGTGGTAAGTTGGTTCCACAAGACCCTAATGACGAGCCTGCATCTGTACTATTGGAACGAATCAAGGCAGAAAAAGAACGCTTAATCAAGGAAGGGAAGATTAAGCGTTCCAAGAAGTCTGCTTCCGATACGTCCCATTATGAGAA
>JAFSPM010000011.1 GCA_017442855.1 Bacteroidaceae bacterium
CCGTACTATCCCAATGTTGCCTGAGCGCCTTTGCAATTTCATCTGCTCGTTGCGCCCGGACGAAGAGAAGCTTTGCTACAGTGCGATTTTCGTTTTAGACGAAGATGCCAATGTGAAGAACTACCACATAGCCCATACCGTAATTAAGAGCAATCGCCGCTATGCCTATGAGGAGGTACAGGAGATATTGACGGGAAAGGATGGCGATTACGCCGAAGAGTTGCGCACCTTAGATAAACTTGCTAAAAAACTGCGTGAACGCCGCTTCAAGGGTGGGGCAGTGAAGTTTGATCGTGAGGAACTTCACTTCGATATTGATGAGAAAGGTAAGCCTATCCGTGCTTATTTCAAGAAATCGAACGATGCAACCCAACTCATTGAGGAGTTTATGCTGCTGGCCAATCGTACAGTAGCTGAGCATATTGGTAAAGTGAAATCAAAAAGTTCAAAGTCCAAAGCTAAAACCTTCGTTTATCGTGTTCACGATCAGCCCGATCCCACCAAGTTGGAGACCCTGCGCGAGTTTGTGGTGAAGTTTGGCTATAAGATGAAGACCAGTGGTACGAAGGGCGCCATTTCGAAGTCGCTGAATACGCTGATGGATAATTGTCAGGGTAAGAAGGAGCAGAAACTCATTGAGACCGTTGCCCTGCGTGCCATGATGAAGGCGAAGTATTCAACGCACAACATCGGGCACTATGGCTTGGCTTTCGACTATTATACCCATTTTACCTCGCCCATCCGTCGTTATCCTGACACGATGGTTCATCGCTTGCTGACGAAATATCAGAATGGTGGGCGTTCGGCCAATCAGGAAAAGTACGAGGACTTGTGCGAGCATTGCTCTGATATGGAGGTGACTTCCCAGCAGGCAGAGCGCGACTCCATCAAGTATAAGATGGTGGAGTTTATGGAGGACAAGATAGGCAATGAATACGATGCCCACATCTCTGGCATCCAGTCGTATGGCATCTATTGCGAGATAGACGAGAACCATTGCGAAGGAATGGTGCCCATGCGCGATTTGGATGATGACTACTACGACTTCGACGAGCGCAACTATTGCCTCGTGGGTCGACGTCATCACCATAAGTATCAGTTGGGCGACCCCATTCGCATCAAGGTGGCTCGTGCCAATCTGGAGAAGCGCCAGCTGGACTTTGCATTGGCAGAAGATTAATGTTTCACTCTTAACACATAACTAAATAATGTATCAAGCAGACGAACACCGTTACGACAACGGTATGCAGTATCAACGATGTGGGCGCAGTGGTGTGTTGTTGCCCAAGGTGTCACTGGGCATGTGGCATAACTTTGGCAGTGTGGATCCCTATGAGCGTAGTCGGGAAATTGTCCGCTACGCTTTTGACCACGGGGTGACGCATCTGGACTTGGCCAACAACTACGGCCCGGTTTATGGATCTGCCGAGGAAACACTGGGCAGATTGATGGACGACGACCTGCGTCCTTATCGCGACGAGTTGTTCATATCTACGAAGGCGGGCTATGATATGTGGCCCGGACCTTATGGCAACTGGGGCTCACGCAAATATCTGATGGCTTCGCTCGACCAGAGTCTGCGTCGCATGCACCTTGATTATGTAGATTTGTTCTATAGTCATCGCTATGACCCCAACACCCCTTTGGAGGAAACCTTGCAGGCACTGGTTGACATTGTCCGTAGTGGTAAGGCGTTGTATGTGGGCATTTCCAACTGGCCTTTGGAACCCTTACTCTTCGGCATCAACTATCTGCGTAGCCACGATACCCCGTTGCTTATCTATCAGGGCAAGTTGAATATGTTAAATCGTGCTCCTATTGATGAAGGCATTTTGCGACTCTGTTATGAAGAGGGGGTTGGCTTTATTGCCTTCTCGCCTTTGGCTCAGGGCTTGTTGACGGGTCGTTATCTCAATTGTAAGTCGACGGCCGAAGGAAAAGTTAATGGTATTCCTGACGATTCGCGCATGTCGAAGAATAAGTTCTTGCGCCCTGAGATGCTGACGGACGAGTTGCTGGCTCAGTTGCATCAGTGGAACAGTGAGGCAGAGGCCAACGGACAGAGCTTGGCAGAGATGGCCCTGCGCTGGATACTCAATCAGCAGGGCGTCACCTCCGTATTGGTAGGGGCCAGTTCCACTCGTCAGTTAGAGCAGAACCTTCGTTGTGTATAACCTTGTTATTTAAGAATTTCCTCCAATAATTCCTTCAGGTGTCCAGGCACAATGATGTGGTGGTTGCCAATGGGCTGGGTGAGGAAATAACGTGTCTGACCTTTGTCGTCTAACTCAATTACTTGTTGGGTGCGACAGAGGTCAGGTTTTGCTTGGTTGCGCACCAATGTACCTTCTGCAATGAAGTGACGACTCATATCGCCTGCAACCTTGAAGATGGTAACGGGACCTTCCTTCATATAACCTCGAATGCCCACGCCGATGCCCGATTCAAAATGGGTGTCCAACTCATAGCGCTCCACCATGTTCAGGGGAATGGTGCAATGAGCAAACAGCATCTCGCCCTTTTCTGGGTCAATGGTGGCAGGATTGGCTTGGAAACCAGAAACGCCCGTCAGTGCCTGAATGATTTTCATCGACAACATCGCAGGCACGTCGCCTTCACATCCTGCCACGATGCCCTCAGCGTTCAGCTTTGCCAATGCCATACATCCTGTGTCGCGAATGGTGGTTAGCAGGTCGAAGCATCGTAGGGTGAAACCCTGCAATTGGTATTTCTCTACCAATGCCTTCAGAGCCTCGTAGATTTTCTTTACGTTGGGCATCTCCAGCAATTCCTTCATGGGGATATACACCAATTCGATGCCTAATCGTTCTTTGACGATAGTGCGGTCGAAACGACTGGAAATCAGCCAATCTGAGGGCTCACCAATCAGTCCTAGTCTGCATCCTTTCATCTTGCTGCGAGCCTCGCCAACTTGCTCCAACACCTTGATTCTGTGGTGGGTATATGTTGTCGAACCATGAATAATCTCGCCTGTAATGCCTTGTTGGTTCAGGTAGGAAAGGATTTCCATCGAGGCAGCCAGCGAATTGCTCTTGCCCGATGTCAGCAGATAAAACGGTCGCTTCGATTGCTGTTGCAGTTGAGGCAATAGGGGCTTGAAGATGCCCTCAGTTCCTCCCGTACGTATATAAATAAGGTCGAGCGCATGACTCCCATAGTCGCTGAAGTCATTGCCTCGCATGTCGTACGTAATGTCCAGACTCTCAAGAAATGCTCTGGTGGTTGCATCGATGGACTTTGCATCGTGCAACTCGGATGTAATGGTATAAATTGCAATATTCATAGTCTTCAGATTTTTCTGCAAAGATAATCCTTTCTATTGATATTTCCAAACTTTTCCATTCGATTTAGTCGCTTTTTGCATGCCTTGAGTTTCTCCGAACGTAATTTTAATTACTCCGAATAGAAAATAAAATAGTCCGAAAGTATTTTTTGTTACTCCGAAAGTAATCCAAATGCCCTGCACATCATGGTTTGAATCAAAAATGTTAGGATGTGAGGGATGTTTTTGAATACTGGCTGGTTATTGCCTAATAAGGGCCCCTTATTTTATTAGAACCGTCCGTTTCATTAATGCTTGGTGTGAGTCCGAAGCCTTCGGACTCACAGTCCGACCCGAGCGGACTGGCAGTCCGTAAGGACGGACTAAAATAAATGTTTTGTCATACTTCAACAAAAAAGAGGTCGTAAAGACCTCTTCCTGTGATCCGCTTGGGGCTCGAACCCAAGACCCCAACATTAAAAGTGTTGTGCTCTACCAACTGAGCTAGCGGATCTCCGTTGCTTTAAAAAGCGAGTGATAATTGCGGTGCAAACCGAATGCAGAAAGCTTGCTTTTTGC
>JAFSPM010000049.1 GCA_017442855.1 Bacteroidaceae bacterium
ATTGTGCCGACCTTAAAGACAGACCCACTTGTAAAGGATGCTTGGGATGCCATAAAAGAAGAATTGGGTAAGCCCATCCCCGCCTTCGGACAGAAGGAATGGAGAGAGGAACGGCGCAAGGCGATTAAGGGCATCCTCACAAACATGCAGACTGCACTCATGCAAGCCAAGGATGTCCAGAAGCAGGATATACTTAAACTGGGGAAGGCACTCTACAATAAAGCCATGCAGAATGTAAGAGCCATCATTGAGCAGAACAAGCAGCTGCAAAAGGAGAACGGTCGATTGACTGAAGAAAACGACATCCTTAGAAAGCGAATTGCCTCGATGGATGAGAATGCCATCACTCGACTTCGGGACAAAAAGGATGCAGAAATTAAGGAACTACAGGAGCGACTTGGTAAAGCCGAGTCTGAGGCTGTCCGTTCAGGCAACAAGGCATATAGTGAGCATCAGCGTGCCGAAAACGCAGAGAGTCAAGTCCGAGAAATGCTGGGCATCCCTGAAATCAAGGAAATATGGGAGAGCATACAGCAGAACAAGGAAAACTTCTTGAAGCAGATTGACAAATGGATTAAAGATGGCGTTGCTGCTATCAGGAATTATGCAGATGGCAAAGACAACGACTTCCAACCAGAGGCTGGCAACGCCGTTGCATGGGGCATCATTGCAAAAGCATTTGAGTATGGCCTTGATCCAACAGACAAGAAGCAACGCAGGATGGCTGCCGCCTATCTGTTAGAAAAGATATCATGGACTGGCATCTCATCTGATTTCAAAATTGATCTCACCGCTGCCCGTACGCGACAACTTTGTGATGTAATGACGGTTTCCAAAGATTTGATGGCGAACTTACTCCTTGCTGCTGGCGGTAGAGGCAGTGTCGGTGTTGGTGGAGGGGGCTCTAATGGTGAACTGACCAACTGGGACGGCACAAAGAAAAAGACTGGCTGGGGTATAGGATAGCCCAATAGAAAAACATTAGAAAGAAATAATATGATGACATCAATAAAGGTAAAGTTCAGACCATCCACAGTGGATGGCAAGGAGGGAGGTCTCTATTTCCAGATTATCCACAATAGAGTTATCCGTCAGTTGAACACTGATTATAAGGTCTTATCAGAGGAATGGGATGCAGAGTCGGAAATGGTTATCGTAAGTGCTAACCGTTCCAATCTCCTGTTGGGTATTCAAGAACGTCTGGCGTGGGATGTGGCTCGTTTGGAAAAAGTCGTCCGCTCATTGGAAACGGAGCGTCGTCGGTTCACAGCTGACGATGTGATTACCATGTTCCATAAACAGACCAATGAGTCCTCCCTCTTTACCTTTATGCATGGTGTCATTGCTCAACTGAAGCAACTGGGCAGAGCCCGCACGTCAGAGACCTATACCGCCACACTCAATAGCTTTATGGCATTCCGTGAAGAGCAGGATGTGCCACTTGATGGCATCAGTTCTGATTTGATGCTCATGTATGAAGCCTATTTGAAAGCCAGAGGTGTACGTATGAACACCATTTCGTTTTATATGCGTAACCTTCGGGCTGTTTATAATCGTGCCGTGGAGAAAAGGCTGACTCCACAAAACAATCCCTTCCGTCACGTCTATACGGGAGTAGATAAGACCGTGAAGCGAGCAATACCCATCAAGGCCATCAAAGCCCTGAAGGAGTTGGACTTATCCATGAAACCGTCATTAGACTTCGCCCGTGATATGTTTCTGTTCAGCTTTTACACAAGAGGTATGTCTTTTGTGGATATGGCATATCTCAAAAAGACAGATCTTCAAAACGGTATTCTGACCTATCGCAGACGAAAGACAGGTCAGGAACTGACCATCAAGTGGGAGAAGTGCATGGCAGAAATCATAGCCAAATACCCTGAAAACAAGACAGATTTCCTTCTCCCTATCATCAAAGAGGAAGGAAATGACCGAAGGCAATATGACAATGCCCTGCATCTTGTCAATTATCGCCTGAAGGAGCTATCTACTATGCTAAAACTCCAGCGACCGCTCACCATGTATGTGGCTCGTCATTCATGGGCAAGTGCAGCCAAGGCAAAGAATGTACCTCTGTCTGTCATCAGCGAAGGAATGGGACATGACTCTGAGGCAACCACACAAATATACCTCGCTTCACTGGAAACATCGGTAGTGGATAAAGCAAACAAGATGATATTGGGATTGCTGTAAACAAGAATTTGTTTAGCAAATTTCTCAATCTCTTTCCAAGAGACGGATATTTGGGTACAAAGGTACTTAATTTCTTGCAAAATCCACCTTATTAAATAAGAAAACCGCCTTTATACATGCCACTTTTTCACTTTGTTTAGCAAAAACAAGTAGAAATAGCTTCTGAAACTGTGATATAATGGGACTTTGTGTTTCTATACATCTCTTGGAAAGAGACGAATGGATATTGCTCGACAAAGACCCATAACGCCGATAGGCAAAAACATAATAAAAACTCCCTCGTAGTGTAGCAAAAGGTTTGGTCGCCTGTCGAGACACTATGCTGGGAGTTTCTTCTTAACAGTTCTATATGCTAATAGACAACAAGACTAACAGGTACCCAGACTCTGGCTTCAACATTGTTACCGTTTGGGATTTTATCAATGAGTTTTCTGGTAAGTCATCAGAACAGGTTGGTAATATGGATATTGTAACGGGGTACTTCACGATCCGTGCTCTCAGTAAACTTTACCATGAACTGCCTGAAGAAGATATGTTCCGTATCGTATCATCAGAAATGGTTATGCAGGAAGAAGATAAGAACCATATCATTGACCTGCTGAATGGTGACACAGGTATAGAAACAACGATTAACCTTGATGAATATGCACGTGATGCAAAAGCATTCTTGCAAAGAAATACCGTGCAGATAAAGGCTATTGTCAATGCCTTCTGTCATGCCAAGGCATACATGTTCAAGAACAACAATCCCAAGAATGACAGCTTCTATTTGACTGGCAGCAGTAACCTTACAGATGCAGGATTAGGCTTGAAGGCTACCTCGAATATTGAATTGACAATGGGTGACCCTGTTAAGCTGAGTGACAAGGACTACAAAGAAGTTTGCTCTTGGTTTGAAGACATCTGGAAAATGGCTGCGGAGCAAATTCCATCAGACCCAGCCAATCCAAAGTCAGAGAAGATAAGCGTAAAAGACTACTTCATTAAAAAGATTGATGACTATTTCCGTCGTTATACTCCCGAAGAGATTTATTATAAGATTCTTTTCGAGTTGTTCAATTCTGACATTGAACCGGATGGTTCTATTGAGCATAGACAAGATATGTCGCTCCTTCAGACAAGTGAGATTTGGAAAACTCTGTTCAAATACCAGCAGCAGGGTGTTATCTCCCTAATCAAGATGCTCCGAAAATATAACGGAGCAATCCTTGCAGATGCGGTAGGTTTAGGTAAAACGTTCTCTGCTCTTGCTGTCATCAAGTATTTCCAGACACAGAACTATGTCACGGTTTTGCTTTGTCCGAAGAAACTGGAGCAGAACTGGACACAATACCTAAAGCGTCATGGTTCTCGCTTTGACAAGGACGAATTTGACTATATTGTCCGCTTCCATACTGACCTTCAAAACGACCGTTTACAAAACGCTTATGATGATGCACCGCTTAGTTGGCTACAGTCGCGGAAGAAAGTGCTGATTGTCATTGATGAGAGTCACAACCTGCGCAATGAGAAGTCTGGACGTTACCAAGATCTTTTACAGAATCTCATTCAGAGTCAAGACCCTGACAGTGGACGTGACGTAAAGGTACTGATGCTTTCTGCCACGCCCATCAATACTGGATTGAACGATGTGAAAGGTCAATTCAACCTTATAGGTCATGGTGATGATACAGCATTCGATACGGAAGATTTCAATATTGAGTCACTAAGGAATCTCTTTGCCGATAGTCAGCGTAAATATACGCAATGGTGTAGTGACCCAAACCGCACCATTGGCTCATTCATATCCCTGCTTCCTCCAAAGTTCTTCAATCTAACGGACAAACTGATAGTTGCCCGTACCCGTAAACTCATAGAAAACACACTTGGCGAAGATCTCGGATTTCCGAATAAGGAAAAACCAGACAATGTTTATCAAGGTGTTGACCACTTTGGCAAATATCATTCCACGGATGAAATCTATGCCGCTTTTGATGCTTTGAGCCTCACAGCCTACCAGCCAAGTCTTTTTCTCCATGCCTCACGCAAGGAAGCGGAAAGAGAAGCCTCTGGCGATTGGAACGACGATGTAAACCGTGAACGTTTCCTTGTCAAGATGATGGGTATCCTGTTTATGAATCTATTGCTAATCGGTAAATTGCCACAGCTCCTATGCATAATTTCAAATAATATTCGAAGTCCATTATGATTTGACTCTCTGAAGTGCCTTTTTGTTGAACTAAAAATGGATTCCGTGTCACTTGATAGAATGATGCATAACCCTGTTTGTGTATGTATTTGTTCATCCTTTTCTGCACTTTCCAAACATTATCAAAGAAACCATGCATTTTTTCTCTGATATCCATAAATGTTGGTTCATTGTTCTTTAACCAGTCAGTCATTTTACCAGACTCAAAACCACTAAGAAGGGTTTTCCATTCATCTTCTTTGTTCGGATTAGCAGTTAAATAGATTATTCCGATAGATGTTTCTATAGATTGTCTCAAAGAGTAGAAAGCGCAGTCAAAATAGCCAAGTTGGAATAGTTTGATTGCATTTATTATAAGTTGACACGCCTCATCAAAAAACAAATTGGATTCCCATGCGTGAACAAAACCAGTTGTTGCAAATGAGATATTATTAATATCGCTAACAAACTTCTCCACATTTGGCAACTCTAATGGCTTTATATACCAATTGTCTTGTATCGCAATATTTTCCATATGTAATAAAGGTGTATCACTTAATCATTATTATTTCTCTGTCGCCA
Source organism: Bacteroidaceae bacterium (assembly GCA_017442855.1). Lineage (GTDB taxonomy): Bacteria > Bacteroidota > Bacteroidia > Bacteroidales > Bacteroidaceae > Bacteroides. Next base: position 4,943 of record JAFSPM010000049.1, read on the forward strand.
AAGCCCTTATGTGCTAATATGTTTTCTATTATCGACAATTGTTTGGCATCCTTAATATAGACCTTGTTTAGAACTGCACTGGGAAGATACAGTTCCCTGTAATAAACGAATTCACCATCGCGCTTTTCTCGACGCTTCTCGTCTTTAACCATATACAACATATCCTCTATGTTTATATCCAGTATTTTAGTCTTTTTGAATTGGTCGAGCAAGAACAAGACCTCTGAATTTGGTCGTTGCGAAGGAATAATAATACGAACCTCTTCTTCTCGATAATATTTCTTCTCTTTTATTCTTGGAGCAGCATAGCCAAGCAAATACATCGCAATAAGTTTCACAAAGACTTGTGGATAATCCTTCAATAGTCCTAATGCAAATTCTTTTTTAGGCCCAGTAAGCATACCGAATGCACCATTAAAATACTCTGTTTCAATTTCCTTAAACAATTCTTCATTTGATACTTTGGCTTTATATATACACGGTTTAAGCATAATCATGTGGGGCATACCCTCAAATGAAACTTTCTTTGTTTCGTCGAGTGCTAAAACCACACCATGTCCATGGTCTGCGTAATTCTCCCACATATGATCATTGTCACATCGCTTTGTTAATGATATGACATAAGGCATGGGCAACATTATATTCTCTTTTATGCTATTCCAATCAAAGGTAGAAGCGACTCGTCTATCGGACTGCAATTTGTTCTCAACCTTAGGCAAAAGTGCTTTAATGGTTTCAATACCTATTTTATATTCTTCCTTATCTCCAAAACAATCATATCTTGAAGCCCAGAAACATAATCCCTTTTCAGAAGGAGATTCTCTTAATATGCCTTCTAAAGCTTGTATTGATGTATAGTGATATAACATATATTTTAATTGTGTCAATTTATGTTCCTTTTTTGCGGCCAGCTGTTGAAAGAGTCATATGTGGGGTTTGTGCCAAGCGGCAAAATCCATAAAATGGGGTAAATAACTGTTATTAGTGGGCAGTAATAATTAAAACATTTATCGTGTTATTACAATATGATTTTTTGAAGACGGCATATCACAATCTTTGATTCTTTTCACTAAATCATCCCAAACTATTCCCGACTTGTCAGAAAGATAATGATAATGTGGCTTAGACCCCATAATTCCACATTCCTCGCCAGCAAGTCCTTTGAATGTAAAATAAAAGCAATGCCAGATGTTGTTTTTGTGATATACTCGTGCCTGGATAACTTTTCTTTGTTCTAACAAAGCGCGCATTTCACCCTCGGTCATGTCTGTTTTCCCCATTTTCTCTATAGTTCCATCTTCCTTTCGATGGAATAACAATGGATGACTTTTCTCATTGAATTGCTCAGGATATTTCTCTTCGTGGTAAATATCCAGCAGGTAGCCGAGATCTTGGGCTTCTTTATTCAGCCACAAAATATCTGTTGGTTTCAAGATTACGTCTTTAAGCAGTCTTTCCTGTTTCTTATGTGAAAGAGTATCGTCCGTTATAAGCTGATGAATAGCAGGATGAGGCGCACTATTAGAAAGCATTTGTGCTATCATCTCATCTGTCTTCTGTAAGACAAATTGCCTTACTAAATCATCTGGAATAGAAATTGGACATTTAACCTTAAGAACATCTTGAAACAGATTTGCAGAATTATATGCATGTCCCAATCGGAAATAATCGAAAGGAAGACAATCTATATCAGTCGTTGGCATGAATCCACGAAAGGCAATATTCATTTTCTTATCTTTGAAATAAAACTCTCTCATATGACCTCCTTCTTTAATCTGAAAATCAAATAATTTATCATTACTTCTTTTGGGGCAACAATGGTATTCTCTCAATGTTCATCCCAAGCTTTTTCAATCGCTGTCTGTCAAGATCATCTATGCGGTTATACCGACAAAACTGATTTATAAAGAAGAACAAGGCATTACGTGTAATTGGTGAGAACTGGCGAAGATCTTTTTTATCTAGTTCTCCCATTCGAATATTATGCTGATACCTCATAGCCATCTCTTGTCGTACCACAAAGGAGGCTGGGGTATTCATACGTTCACAAACACTGTCACTAATGCCAATAAGTACTTTAGAACCTAAAGAACTTGTAATGCGGTCTATCATTGCCAAGATGAAACCGAAGTTCAGATTCCAAAAGATTTTTTGCGATACTTCGCTCACCTGCGCAAGTGTTAGTTCGGGATTCTTTTCTGCTACTCTTTTCTGGATAAAATCATCATAATTTTCTTTTTTAATCATGCGTTTCACCAAGTCAAAGAATGAAGAAATGATACGCAGGTGCACATTACTTCCTTTCTCAAACAGTCCTTCCAGCATGACACGGCTAGAACCTGCCCTATTACGCATAATACAGCCTATCACTTCAACGGTTTTTATACTTCTGCGCAATTGAGCTGATAATCCGTTGTCATCCTCATCATCAAGATCATCATCTTTTTGTTGCTCAGTTTCTTCTATCTTATCTTGTACCTCCAGTTGTTTCCTTCGTTCTTCAACAACATCATGTTTCCCTTCTCCTATTTGTTGTCTTTTTACTATATTCGGACGGAAAAACTCCAACTCTTCTTTATCAAGTGTAGCAGGGAGGAACTCCTTAAACATTTCATCTGCGCGTTTAGCAATTTCCAATATCAGATTTTGGTCTTTGCTATGATGTACCAAGAAGATGGTAATATAAGCATTTTCATTCTTATGTAGATTGTCAAGAATGTTATAAACCTCTTGAATGGCAGTGTTATTTCCTGCAAATCTTTCATCAAAATGCTCTGAGAAATACTTACCGACAAAGAAATAGTAGAGATAAGGATAGTCAAAGTCATAATTACCCAACGACGTAATTTTAATTATCCCTGATCGTTTCAACCTAGTTATCATTGTTTCTCTGTGATCTGTTAAGTTGAACTCTTTCTCATATTGGGCAAAAAAGTCATTAAATTGCTTTTGAGAGAGAGCCGCTTTGTTATGGAATATAGCATAAGCCAATTCCGTAAGAAAGTTCAGGTAAGAATCAAGCTTATCATTTGTCACCTTTTCTTTCGTTAGGAATAGTATAATAAGCGCTTGATAATAGTAGCCTTGCGATGCAATTTCTTCGTTGATCCTATTATTCAAGGTTTCATAGTTGCTCAACAAAGTAAGTAGGAAGAAAGGATACGCTGGCATCAAACCACTTCCTAAAGTTTTTCCTAAAGTTTGGTTAATCAAATCCGTTCTTGCATCAATCTGGGCTAAATCGTTATTGATAGAATCTGGATCTGTATCTATACGGTCAGAAATACTAATCCATTTCCTTATAAGGTTATACCTAAGTGATGGTTTAAATGGCTTAATTCTATAACGGTCAAAATCCGCCACCAGATTCTCTTTACGATATATTTCCAGATCAAAAATAGTGTCTACTATCAAGATCAATTGTTTGAATGTACTGAGTCGTTCCAATGCCAGTTCTTTTTTGTGGGCCTTGTGAAAATCATCTACAATAGGAACAATATAGTCGGCATCAAACGTAGACAATTCAAGGTTTGTTTCATACTGGGCATTAAATAGCTGTCCCACACGATATCGCAAGTCACCTTGTAGTAATTCTTGTTCATCTTTCAAATAGATAGGGATGAAATTTCTTTTTCGTAAACTTTGAATCAACACTTTTGCAAGTGTGGTTTTTCCAGACTGATCCTCACCTGCAATTACCAATTTTCCACCTGTTGTGAATTGATTTACTACTGTATCAAAAGCAAACTTCTCCTTTGTATCTTTCTCTTCATTATAACGTTCCAATTCTGGTGAAACAAAGATATCCTCTATCGTCAGGACTTCTTTATTTTCATGTGCTTTTGTAAACAGAGATGCATCATTCAAAAAAATAATATGGTCTTCCTTGAATTTTAGCTCTTTCAATCTTTCCATCTTTTCTATGACGGGTTCGAGACCTGTGCAAATGTCCACCCAAGCCTTGTCTTGACTATCAAACTCGGTTACAGGTTTACCATCTGTTGGCAAGGCCAGACACCGTTTAAGATTATCATTCACCAACCACATACAATGTGAGAGAATAATAGGTATTACTGCTATACCTCGATTTCTTTTCATCTCAAATGCCCGTTTCATCTCTTCCTTACAAGCTTTTGATGCGAGGTAGTGAGAGGATATGAATAGACAAACAATATCTCTATCTTTCAAATGCTCATCTATTTGTGCCCAAAAATCATCCCCTGCTGCAATATTACGATCATACCACATTTCAACTCTATTGCTATCACATAAAGGAGTCATAAAACGTCTAAACGTTTCAATGTACACCCCGTCTGGGTGACTATAACTAATAAAAAGTTTAATCATATCATTATATCTTTGAATGTGCTATTATCATTCTTGTTTTGAATACTCATCATTTTTTGTACGAAGAGGAAGATCTTTACCAAATGCCTCTACTTCTTCTGCTACAACTTTCTTCAATTCCTCCTGTGGAACAATCAACTGGTAATCTGCTACGCCAATGGGCTTGCCCATATCTTCCAATGCCAATTCGACTTCTACACGATCTTTTTCAGCGCATAGTATGATGCCAATAGAACGATTCTCGTCTTCCCTACGTTCCAAACGGTCAAGCAGTGATAGGTAGTAGTTCATCTTACCTGCATATTCTGGCTTAAATTCGCCAATCTTCAAATCAATAGCCACAAGACTGTGCAGTCCACGATGGAAGAAAAGCATGTCAACCTTGCTCCGCTTTCCATTGTATTCGAGTACGTATTGATTGCCAATATATGTGAATCCTTTGCCAAGTTCCAAAAGGAACTGTTTCACCTTTTCTACCAGTCGGGCTTCAAGTTCTGTTTCCAAGATGGGGTCTTTTACACCAAGGAACCCCAAATTATAACCGCTTCTAAACACCTCATTGGCAAACATTGCCTGTGTGGAAGGTAGTGTCTGCTCGAAGTTATTGTCTGACGGATTATTCTTTCTCTTGTGTGTTTGCAATGAGATTGCACTGGATAGAAGTTCACGATTCCAGCCCTTTGACGTAATCTCCTGCGCGTAATATAATATGGTATTATCATCGTCTCCAAACTTGCGCATCAAAGTTAAAGTATGTCCCCATGGTAAAACTGCGACAGCCTGTCGCAGTTTTTGCTCGCTTTTACAGAAGCGTTCATAAAACTTCTTCATGTCCCACAGGTTTCTGGGAGAAACGCCCATCTGTGGATAGCGTTGTTTCAAGTCATAGGACAGGCGGTTGACTACGCCACTACCATGTTTACTTTCAAGCTTCTTATCGTGAAGCAATTTTCCTATTTCCCAATGGGCGCTACCGATGGCAGAGCATACCGATGTTGCCACCATAGCTCTTGTTCTGTCAATAACTGCGACAGCCTGTCGCAGAATTGCATCATACTCTGATTCTTGGATTTGTATAATATCTGTCATGGGGTTAATCTTTACCAGTTATAAGTTCTCGCTTGTCAATGTCAAGCAGAACTGCAATTTTGTCTAATGTGTACAGGTCAGGTTGTGACACGTTGGTGCACCATTTGCTGACTGTAGCCGGATTTTTACCAAGTTCCTCTGCAAGCCACTTCGCCGTCCGTTTTTTTTCGACGAGTACAACTTTGATGCGATTCAAATCTTTCATTTACAAATATCTTTAATTTGAACGCAAATATACACAAAATAATCGACAACAAAAGAACTTTTACCCAAAAATGACATTTATGAATGTGTTTTTTGAGATTATTAAGAGTTTTTGTGCCTTGTAGGCAATAAAAGAGCGGATATAGCCAGAGTTATTCCTTGCAAGAATAACTTCTGCACAAAATTTGCATACCATCTCCTTTTTTGTGGTTTACAAAAGTTAAATACGTTAAATCTTTGTCTTTTTCATCCTCCATTAAATCCATGCAATCACCTTTCTACCGTTTTAATCAAAACAAATTGGTAAACAATAAGTTGCAAATACCAGGACTGTACTAGTCTGACCAGCATTATTCTGCCAGATGGGGTAAATAAAATTGGAGATTGCGCATTTGCCAATTGTAGTAGTCTAACCAGCATTTCGCTATCGGATGGATTAACTTCTATAGGAGAATCTGGATTTTCAGGTTGTAGTAGTCTGACCAGTATTACTTTGCCGGGTGGGGTAACATCTATTGGGCCGAATGCATTTAATAATTGTAGCAGTCTGACCCACATTTCTTGCTTGGCGACAACACCTCCTACTTTATATGAAGATGCAGTAAATAATACTAACAGCTGTCCTATTTATGTACCAGCAGGTTCTGTTGATGCTTATAAGGCAGCAGATGGTTGGAAAGATTATGCAGATAGAATACAGGCAATACCAGAATAACCAATCGACAATAATAACCTTTCAGCAGCATCCACTACCCTGTGGGTGCTGCTGTTGCTTTAACTCTAAACATCACTCATAGGTTGCAATTCTAATGAATAAACTTAAAATTCAGGGAAAAAGCTTTTTTCTGACACTTACTTTCATTATTTTTGCATTCAATATTAATAACATGAACAATTAACAAGAATGGAAAACAAATTTATAACGGTTGCCTACAAGCTCTACACCATTGAGGATGGCGACAGGGATTTTGCAGAAGAGGCTACCGCAGAGAAGCCTTTTGAGTTTATTTCAGGACTGGGCCTGACCCTGCCCGTGTTTGAGGAGAAGGTAAAGGACCTGAAGGCTGGCGAGACTTTCGACTTCGTGATTAACAAGGAAGACGCTTACGGCATCTATGACGAGCGTCAAGTGGTGGCTCTGCCAAAGAAGACTTTCGAGATTGACGGCAAGTTTGATAGCGAGCACATAGTAGAAGGTGCTATCATTCCATTGATGAATGCTGAAGGTCAGCACTTCAACGCCAGCGTGAGCAGCATTACCGATACGGAAGTAACGGTTGACCTGAATCACCCATTGGCTGGATGCGACCTGCATTTCACTGGCTCGATTGTGGAAACACGTCCTGCTACCAATGAGGAGTTGGCTGCTATGGCCAAGGTGATGAGTGGCGAAGGCGGATGCAGCTGTGGTTGCGACCATTGCGGTGGTGGCTGTGGCGAAGAGGGTTGCCACGATGAGGGCTGCTCTGGATGCCATCAACATTAATAGATATATGTGTAACACATTTGGTCATATCTTCAGATTGACCTCCTTCGGTGAGTCGCATGGCGTTGGCATAGGAGGTGTGGTGGATGGCATGCCTGCTGGCATTGACATCGACCTGGATTTCATTCAACAGGAACTGGCTCGCAGAAAACCTGGCCAATCGGCACTGACTACCTCAAGGCAAGAAGCTGACGAGGTGGAATTGCTATCTGGTGTGTTTGAGGGCAAATCTACAGGCATGCCTATAGGCTTCCTGGTGCTCAACACCAACCAGCATAGCAACGACTACGACAACTTGCGCGAGGTGTTCCGTCCGTCACATGCCGACTTTACCTACCAGATGAAATATGGCATCCGTGACCATAGGGGCGGAGGACGCTCGTCGGCACGAGAAACCATTGCTCGTGTGGTGGGTGGTGCTTTGGCAAAGTTGGCTCTCAAGCAACTGGGTATCAGCATTACTGCTTATACGCAACAGGTGGGTAATATCTACTTGGAGAAGGGATATACTGATTATGACTTCAGATTGATAGAGCAGACGCCTGTGCGATGCCCAGACCTTGCAAAAGCGCAAGAGATGGAGGCTTTGATCAAGGAGGTGAAGACGGAAGGAGATACCATTGGTGGTGCTATCAGATGCGTGGTGCAAGGTTGTCCTGTAGGTTTGGGAGAACCTGTGTTTGGCAAACTCCATGCGGCTTTGGCAAGTGCCATGATGGGCATCAATGCCGCCAAAGGCTTTGAGTATGGTGAGGGTTTTGGTGGCATGAACATGCGTGGCTCAGAGCAGAATGATATCTTCTACAATAACGAGGGTACCATCAGTACCAGGACCAACCATTCAGGAGGCATTCAGGGTGGCATCAGCAATGGTCAGGACATCTGCTTTCGTGTGGCTTTCAAACCTGTGGCTACCTTGCTGACTGAACAACAGACGGTTAACTTAGCTGGCGAAGATGCAGTGGTGAAAGCCCGTGGCCGACATGATCCATGTGTATTGCCTCGTGCCGTACCTATCGTTGAGGCGATGGCGGCAATGACTATCCTCGACTATTACTTACTGAACAAAACAACCAAGCTATGATTAAACAATACATCCAAGACAATGAACAGCGCATGATAGATGAGTTGTTCAGCTTGATTCGCATACCCAGTATCAGCTCAGAATCGGCTCACAAAGAGGACATGATTCGTTGTGCTAATCGTTGGAAGGAACTGTTGCTGGCAGCTGGAGCCGACAAGGCAGAGGTGATGCCATCAGACGGCAACCCGATGGTGTATGCAGAGAAGATGGTGGACCCCAAAGCGAAGACCATATTAATATATGGGCATTATGACGTGATGCCTGTGGAGCCGTTGGAGTTGTGGAAGACCAACCCTTTTGAACCAGTCATCAAGGATGATATCATCTGGGCCCGTGGTGCCGACGACGATAAAGGTCAGAGCTTTATTCAGGCAAAGGCATTTGAGTATGTGGTGAAGAATGGCTTGCTGAAGAACAATGTGAAGTTTATCTTGGAGGGCGAGGAGGAGATTGGCTCCATGAGTCTGGAACCTTTCTGTGAGAAGCATAAAGAACTGCTGAAAGCTGACATTATATTGGTATCTGACACCTCGATGCTTGGCAAGGATCTGCCTTCACTGACTACTGGCTTGCGCGGTTTGTCGTATTGGCAAGTAGAGGTGACTGGTCCGAATCGCGACCTGCATAGTGGTCATTTCGGTGGTGCCGTAGCCAACCCTATCAATGTGCTTTGCAAGTTGATAGCTCAGATGACGGATGCCGATGGTCGTATCACTGTGCCTCATTTCTACGACGATGTGGAAGAGGTGCCAGCTGAGGAGCGTGAGATGATTGCACATATCCCATTCGACCTTGAGAAATACAAGAAAGCCATCGATGTGGAAGAGGTGTGTGGCGAGAAGGGCTATAGTACGTTGGAACGTAATAGTTGCCGTCCGTCGTTTGATGTATGTGGCATCTGGGGTGGCTATACAGGCGAGGGAGCCAAGACGGTGATTCCGAGCAAGGCATACGCCAAAATATCTACTCGCTTGGTGCCTCATCAGGACAACGAGAAGATTGGTCAGCTGATGATGGACTACCTGCAAGCAATAGCTCCCAAAAGTGTGAAGGTAAAGGTGGAGTACCTGCATGGTGGCGAGAGCTATGTTTGTCCAATCTCCCTACCAGCCTACAAAGCAGCTGAGAAAGGTTTCGAGAAAGCGTTTGGCAAGAAGCCGTTGGCAGTGCGTCGTGGGGGTAGCATCCCTATCATCGCTACCTTCGAGAAAGTGTTAGGCATCAAGACGGTACTGATGGGATTTGGATTGGAGAGCAATGCCATCCATTCTCCTAACGAGAATTTCCCATTGGAGATTTTCCGTAAGGGTATCGAGGCGGTAGTGGAGTTCCACAAGAACTTTTGATTGACCGTTAAGCTATATAAAAAGATTGAGGATTGAAGTCGCCTTCAATCCTCAATCTTTTTCATTTACTTTGCATTGGGAAATTCTTTCTTCAGCTCTTCCTGAATCTCGTCAAACTTCGCGAGTTTGGCACGATAGAACTGCTCTACGTCTTTCCAATGATAATAAGGTGCCATATCGGTGGCCACAGGAATTTTACATTCTCGCTCGTTCAGCATGAACTTCACCAGTACATCGTCAGACTTTTTGTTCTTATAGAACACAATCTAGATGTTGCTGGCCATAGGAATCAACTTATAGTCAGGATAAACTTCTGCCAGGGTATTCAAATCATCCACTGCATTACCCCAATTGTCAAGCTCCAACAAAGCGGCCAATGGCATGATAATGGTGTCGTGACCGAAACGCAGGGTAGCACTCTCTTGAGGTTTCGCCAAAGCACTCACAGCTGTATCGAGGATATTCTGCAACAACGGAGCCATACGGTAAGGCATCAGGCCACGTGTCTCTTTGGCAGGTCCGAAAGCCAAGTACCAGAACAAGTTGCCGTTCTTAAACTGGTCGTAGCATTCTTCAGGAGTGAAATAATCCAGTAAGTTGAATGATGGCTCGAAATTGATATCCTGCATACTTACGGCAATATCAAACAACTGACTCATCAACGATTTGGCATTTACCACCCAACGGACATAATCTTGATTATTGAACAACACTTTCATCAGACGATCGGGAGTGGTGGTACTTTCCAAGTAAGTACCTGTAAATATCTTTGATAGTTCTAACTTGGGATCAGCCAAAATCTGGTTCAACAAAGGGTTGTTGTTGTTCATATAATACATGTCGTGCGGACTGGCATCGTTGAAGAAATGCAGTTTGCTATTCAGCGACTGCAACTCCATACACTCGTTGACCTTAGAGAGAATACTACGAATCACGATAGTGGAACGGGCATCCACCTCAATTTCCTTACCGAAGATCTCAGGGAAATGATCATACATACGATGACCAATACCACGATGTTGAAGGGCGCCCACCATTGTCAAATCGCCATAGTGACCTTTGGAATAATCATATACCTGATTGAGCAAATCGAAGATTTTCTCACCGTCGGCAGTCAGTACACCATTCTCCTTGGCTTTCTTCAAGGTCTCGATAGGATTCTTATAGTCAGTCTCTTCAATCCTGTAACGAGAACCATGACGGGCATAATGGCTCAGATAGAAAGGCTGATAGCCCTTGGGAGCGGGTGTCAATGCCTTGGTAGGAACAGGATAGATACTCATGTTGCCACCAGCCAGCTCTTTGTTCTGGCGAATCTCATCTAATGTACTCTGGGCACATAGTCCCAAAGCAAATGCGCAAAACGCGACTAATAATAAAAGTCTTCTCATAGCTATAGTATTTATTGTTTCTTTTCTGTACTAAACGGCAAGCGGTAAGTGCATCCTGACTTCCACTCAGAGCATCCGTAGGCAGTCTTACCTTTGATAATGTGGCCTTTGCCACAAACAGGACAAGGTTGATCGATGATACTGTCATCAGCTGACAATCTTTGGGGAGCCGGCTTCTTTTTAGCATTCGAGGCTCCTTCTTTCTTTGGTGCAGATGACTTCTTCTTCTTTTCCTCCTCAGGATTGACTACGGTAATGCGACGATTGGAATTGTCGGCAAGCACGGCATTTACAATCTCTGATACCATTTGCTTGAGCTCTTCCAGAAATTGTCCGGCCTGATAAGTGTTTTTCTCTATTTCTCGCAACTTCTTCTCCCACAAGCCTGTGAGTTCGGCGCTCTTTAGCAAGTCTTCATGAATCAGTCCGATAAGTTCGATGCCCGTAGGAGTGGCCACCAGATTCTTTCGCTCCTTACGGATATAGTTGCGTTTGAACAACGTCTCGATAATAGCCGCACGTGTTGAGGGGCGTCCAATACCATTTTCCTTCAAAGCATCTCGCAATTCGTCGTTATCCACCAGCTTGCCTGCTGTTTCCATCGCACGGAGTAAGGTAGCTTCTGTATAAGGACGGGGTGGTTGTGTCCATTTCTCTTGCAGTTCGGGAAGATGGGGGCCTTGTTCTCCTTTCACGAATTGAGAATTAATAATTGAGAATTGGGAATTATTATTGATAGCATTTTGACTATTGGGGCTTCCAACATCTTCGTTATCAATTGTCGAATTCCCATTATCACTTTGCTCGAACACCACTCGCCAACCTGGGTCAATTACCTGTCGGCCACTGGTTTTGAATGGGATATCCTCTACCCTACCCTCTATAATGGTAGTAGATATCTTACATTCTGGATAGAACACGGCGATGAAGTGGCGAGCCACGAGGTCGAATACTTTCTTCTCTTGGTCAGTAAGGTTGACTGGTGCTTGTCCTGTTGGGATAATAGCGTGGTGGTCAGTCACTTTTGAATTGTCGAAAACTTTTTTGCTCTTGGGCAAAGTTTTACCTTGCAAGGGTATTGTCAAGGCTTCATAGTTTTTCAAACCTCTTAGGATATTAGGGCATTTGGGATAGATATCATCGCTCAGGAAAGTGGTATCAACACGTGGATAGGTAGTTACTTTCTTCTCATAGAGACTTTGGATGAGCTTCAGCGTCTCGTCGGCACTGAAGCCAAATTTCTTGTTGCAATCCACTTGCAGGGAAGTCAGGTCGTACAAACGTGGGGGATATTCCTTGCCAGGTTTCTTCGTTACATCCGTCACTTCGAAAGGAAGGTTCTTCAAACGTTCCACCAATGCCAAACCATCGGCCTCGTTGGCAATAGGCTCCATGCCTGGATTGTCAATCTTCGAAATATCGATAGCCTCATCGTCCTTTTTGTTTTTCTCTGCTTCAGCAATCAGTTCTTCATCACTTTTCTTCACCATTGCATTGAAAAGTACGTCACGATAGGTGGTCTTCAGTTCCCAATACTGTTTGGGTACGAAGTTCTCTATCTCTTGCTGGCGATTCACTATCAATGCCAAAGTGGGGGTTTGCACGCGTCCGATGCTCAACACCTGTCGGTTTTGACCATATTTAATAGTATAAAGACGGGTAGCATTCATTCCCAATAGCCAGTCGCCAATGGCACGACTCAATCCGGCCTCATAGAGTGATTGGTAATCTGAAGCTTCATGAAGGTGGTTAAAACCTTCTCGTATAGACTCCTCCGTTAATGATGATATCCAAAGTCGTTTGACGGGGCACTTGGCTCCAGCTTTTTGCATCACCCAGCGTTGAATCAGTTCACCTTCCTGGCCTGCATCACCACAGTTGATAATCATATCGGCCTTCTGCATCAATCCTTCGATGATATGAAACTGCTTCTCGTAGGTGTCGTTGTCAATGAGTTTGATGCCAAAGCGAGGCGGTACCATCGGCAATGAGCCCAAGCTCCATGACTTCCAAGAATCGGTATAGTCTTGTGGCTCCTTCAGGGTACAGAGATGTCCGAAGGTCCAGGTCACTTGATACCCGTTGCCTTCGATATATCCGTCTTTCCTGCCAGTGGCTCCCAAGACTTGCGCAATATCCCTTGCCACCGATGGTTTCTCTGCAATGCAAACTATCATAAAATCATCATTTGGTGTGCAAATATATAGAAAACGTACTTCCCTTGCAATGCCTTATTGTTTTTTTTATACCTTTGTACCTCAAAGAAAACAAAATGAATAGTAATATGACTTTGACTTTAAGAAGACTGGCATTATGCGTTGTATGCACACTCATAGGCGTATGCATGCAAGCGCAAGATGTAACACGTGAATGGGTAGAACAGCACTATACCAAACGTGAGGTGATGATTCCCATGAGAGATGGTGTGAAACTGTTTACGGCCATCTATGAACCCATTGATGCCACCAAGCTGACACCCGTAATCATGCAACGTACGCCCTATCAGGCATCTCCCTATGGCGAAGGGTACAGTTATAATCTCTGGGGCAAGTTGCGCAACTATGCACGAGAACGCTACGTAATCGTCTTGCAGGATGTAAGGGGAAGGTGGATGAGCGAAGGAGAGTTTGTAGATGTACGTCCTTTCATTGCCAATAAGCAGAGCAACAAGGACATTGACGAGGCAAGCGATACCTACGACACTGCCGAATGGTTAATCAACAATGTGAAAAGCAATGGTAACATCGGTGTGTTAGGCACTTCCTATCCAGGTTTCTATGCTACTATGGCTGCTTTAAGCGGACATCCTGCCATCAAGGCTGTAGCACCTCAGGCACCAGTAACCGATTGGTGGATGGGCGATGACTACCATCATCACGGGGTGTTGATGATTACGGATATGCTGGGCTTTGTGGCTCAATCGTTTGGTCGTCCTCGTCCTGTGCCCACGAAGACACAGACACGCATGAAGCCTTTCTTCCAAGATGACGAATACAGTTTCTTTCTTCGCCAGAAAACACTCAAGAACATCACAAAGATTGTGGGCGACAGTATTGCTTTCTGGAAAGACCTGATGGCACATCCTGACTACGATGAGTTCTGGCAGGCGCGTGATGCTCGTAGGAATATAAAGGATGTGAAGCCTGCAATATTGCTGACAGGCGGTCTGTTTGATGCTGAAGATTGTTATGGCACCTGGGGTGTGTATAAGGCACTGAAACAGCAAAGTCCGCAAACGCAAACGCAGTTTATCATGGGACCTTGGTTCCACGGAGCATGGGAACGAGACAGAGGCAACCATCTGGGTGACATTTATTTTGGAGCGAACACTTCTGACTATTACCTACATGAGGTAGAGTATAACTTCTTCCAATACTACCTGAATGGTGAAGGTCCGGAACCTGACTTAGACAATCACATCTATATGTTCATTACAGGTGCTAACGAATGGAAGAAGTTCAACCAATGGCCTCCTAAAAACAGTGAGCCAGTGAGTTTCTACCTGCAAGCCGATGGTAAGCTAACGAACCAAATGCCACAAGCTGGCAAATCGTTCAGTACCTATACCTCCGACCCCAATCATCCTGTACCCTATACCGATGAAATCAACAAGGGTAAGACCCGTGAATACATGACTCACGACCAACGTTTTGCCGAACGCCGACCAGACGTTTTAACCTTCCGAAGCGAGGTACTGACTGAGGATGTGACGCTTACTGGTGAGATTTTGGCCGACTTGCAAGTAGCCATCAGTACTACCGATGCCGACTTTGTAGTGAAGGTGATTGACGAGTTCCCCGAAGATTTCAAGTATAGTCAAGAGATCATCGACAAGTACAATGACGGCAAGCCCTTGACGACTATCATGGGCAGCTATCAGATGCTGGTTCGTGGCGAAGTGATGAGAGGCAGATATCGCAACAGTTTCGAACACCCCGAGGGGTTCAAGCCAGGAAAAGTGACACAGGTGAAGTTCGCATTGCCTGATATCGCACATTGTTTCCAAAAAGGGCATCGTATTGTCATACAGGTTCAAAGTACTTGGTTCCCATTGAACGACCTCAACCCTCAACAATTTATCGATATCACACAGGCTGATGAAAAAGATTTCATAAAGTCGGACATTAAAATATACCACGAAAAGGCGCATCCATCAAAGATTACTGTGAATAGGTTGAAATAATTTTGATAATTCAAAACCATTGTTTATTTTTGTTGGATGAAAAACGTTTGTAATAATAACTGACATATGCAAAATTACGAGTTTTCACTGGAGTTTAACCCTGATATCATTCAGCATATCTATTCCTTGATTAAGGAAGACCCTGCCTATACGCCTCGCTTCTTTAGAAGTGGCATGTTGCAAATGGAGCAGGCCTTGCAAGCCATCAATGACACCCGTGCCATGCGTATTGGTCCTGGAATCATTGACCAAGTAGGCGAACTGTTTCAGAAACAGTTCCCTCACAGTAAAGCAATGGTTGTGGCTGATACCAACACTTTCCCCATAGCTGGCAAGCAGGTGGAGGAGTCGCTGATGAGAGCTGGTGTGGTAGTGGAAGAACATGTGATTTACGAAGGGAAGAACCTGCATGCCAACTTCGATACTATGGGTGTGTTACTCGACCGTCTGCAACAGTTGCCAGTTGAAGTGATACCTATTGCAGTGGGCGCTGGAACTTTAAATGACCTTACAAAATTAGCCGCACATCTGTCAGGACGTCATTATATGGTGGTACCAACAGCGGCATCAAATGGTGGATATACGGCTTATGGCGCTGCTATCCGCATGAATGGCATCAAGCAGTCGTTCCCTTGCCCTGGTCCGCAAGCTGTTTTAGCCGATACAGATATTATTATTCATGCTCCCGCAGAACTGAATCAATCAGGCTATGCAGACTTATTGGCAAAAATGACAGCTGGTGCCGATTGGATATTAGCTGACTGGATGGGCATTGACCATATCAATGAAAAGGCGTGGAAGATGAGCCAGAACGGATATCATGAAACCATGATGTCGGTGGAAAGAATCATGGCAGGTGAACCTATCGATGAGCGCAAGAACATTGAGAAGATGATGGAAGGCTTACTGTTGAGCGGTCTGGCCATGCAGGTTGTAAAGAGCGACCTGCCTTCATCAGGTGCCGAACATCAGCTTACAGGCATCTGGGAAATGGAACGTGCCGTGAGCGGCAAAGACAAAATAGCTCATGGTAAATTACTGAGTATCGCATTGCTTTCTGTAACAGCTGTATATAACAAATTGCTGGCATTCCCGCTTGACGAGGAACTTGATGTGAAGAAGTGTGTCAAGGAATGGCCTACATTGGAAGCGTACGAGCGTAAAGCACACGAAGCGCTCAGCAAGGTGGGACTGCAAAAACTTGGTATGCAAGTAGCAATGTCTAACTATGTGACGCCAGAGAAGCTTAGTATCGAACTGCAGCAGTTGAAAGAATACTGGCCAGAAGTAAGGGATCGTTTAGCACAACAGATCATACCCGTACGACAGTTGTATGATATCTTGAAATTGGGTCGAATGCCGACTCGCCCTATTGAAGCCGGAATCAGTTGGGAGCATGTGCGTCAGACATTGGAATGTGTTCCTTATCTGAGCAAACGATTCAACGTCATGAGTCTGGCTGCTCGTACAGGCTACCTCACCGCATGGCTGGACGATCTGTTCACTAAGACTAAGAAGTTTGAGACACTCTAAAAGCGGATATTAGAATACTGAGAACTGTTACAATTTTAAGATAAATAACTATGAAAAGAGTTTTGTTGATAATAGTGACTTTGTTAATGGCCAACATACAAGGCTTCGTCTATGGTCAGAAGGTAATCTGCCATCGTGGCTTCTGGGATACGCCCGGGTCGGCACAAAACTCCATCGCTTCTTTGGTGAAGGCTGATTCGATTGGAGCTTTTGGCTCTGAGTTCGATGTTTGGATGACAGCAGACGGAGAGTTGGTGGTGAACCACGATAAAGTATTTAAGGGTGTAAACATGGAGACTTCTACCTTTGAACAGGTAAGAGCCATCCGTCTGGACAATGGAGAGAAACTTCCCACATTGGATGAATACTTAGCCAAGGGCAAGGAACTGAAGGTAAGGTTGATATTGGAAATGAAGTCACTTTCCGACTTCAATCGCGAGGATGAATGTGCCGCTAAGATTGTACGCAAGTTGAAGCATTACGGAGTGTTGGATCGTACTGACATCATTGCTTTCAGCATCAATGCTTGCTTGGCATTCAAGAAATTGTTGCCCAACACCAATATCTATTACTTGGATGGTGACTACACCCCAAAGAAAGTGAAGAATCTGGGATTGAAAGGCATCGACTATCACCAGAACGCACTAAGAAAAGAGCATCCGGAATGGGTGAAGGAGGCAAAAGACCTTGGCGTAGAAATTAATGTTTGGACAGTGGATGATTCCGAGGCTTTGCAGTATTTCATCAATCAGGGCGTTGATTATATCACCACCAACAAACCAGTGGAATTACAAAAATTGTTGAAGAAATAAATACTGATAATATGGCAAGATTTAAAAGAATATTGTTGAAACTCAGTGGCGAAAGCCTGATGGGTGAGAAAGGTCACGGCATTGACGAAAAACGACTGGGCGAATATGCTGAACAGATTAAAGAAATCCACGAGATGGGTGTACAAATAGGTATCGTAATAGGTGGTGGTAATATCTTCCGTGGACTGAGTGGCGCATCGAAGGGCTTCGACCGTGTGAAAGGCGACCAAATGGGTATGTTGGCAACAGCCATCAACTCGTTGGCACTGAGTAGCGCTTTAACTGCTATAGGCGTAAAGACCCGTGTACTGACTGCCATTCGCATGGAACCCATTGGCGAGTTCTATACTAAGTGGCGTGCCATAGAGTGTATGGAGGCTGGCGAAGTATGCGTTTTCGCTTGTGGCACAGGCTCCCCATATTTCACCACAGACACAGGCTCCAGCTTGCGTGGCATAGAGATTGAGGCAGACGTGATGTTCAAGGGTACCCGCGTGGATGGCGTTTATACTGCAGATCCTGAGAAAGACCCTACTGCTACAAAGTTTGATGAGATAAGCTACGATGAAGTGTTGGCTCGCGGTCTGAAGGTGATGGATCTTTCGGCCATTTGTATGTGCAAAGATAATGGCCTGCCTATCGTTGTATTCAACATGGATGTAGTAGGCAACCTCAAGAAAGTGATCAATGGCGAAGGAATTGGCACTTTAGTTCATCCCTAAGAATATAAAATTAAAAAAATAACAATATGAAAGACGTTAAGACAGTAGTGGCCGAAGCTCAGGAAGCCATGGGCATGGCCGTAGAGTATTTGGAAGACGCACTGGCTCATATCCGTGCCGGCAAAGCCGACGTACGTCTGTTGGATGGCATCAAGGTAAACTCGTATGGTTCTATGCAACCCATACAGAATTGTGCCTCAGTGACTACCCCCGATGCACGAAGCATCGCTATCAAGCCTTGGGACAAAAACATGTTCCGCGTGATTGAGAAAGCCATCATCGACTCTAGCTTAGGCATCATGCCTGAGAATAATGGTGAGGTTATTCGCTTAGGTATTCCTCCTTTGACAGAGGAACGTCGTGTACAGCTTACAAAGCAGTGCAAGGCTGAGGCTGAAAATGCCAAGATGAGCATTCGAAATGCTCGACGTGATGGCATTGATGACCTAAAGAAATCTGTAAAAGAAGGTTTGTCGGAAGATTTCCAGAAAGATGGCGAAGAAGAGCTGAAGAAATTGCACGACAAATTCGTTAAGCAAGTTGATGATTTGCTGGCCGTGAAGAACAAAGAAATCATGACAGTGTAAGGGGTGTAAACCTTGAGAGGACTTGTCATCAAAAATACAGGAAGCTGGTACCTCGTCAAAACTGATGAGGGACCAGTTGTTGAATGTAAGATAAAAGGAAACTTCCGTCTGAAAGGCATCCGCAGTACCAATCCTGTAGCTGTAGGTGATTGGGTACATATTATCCGCAACCCAGAAGGTACTGCCATGATATCAGAGATAGAAGACCGCAAAAATTACATCATCCGCAAGGCATCGAACCTATCGAAGCAAAGCCATATCATAGCAGCCAACCTTGACCAAGCTTTTCTGCTTGTAACGGTAAGTCATCCAGAGACGAACACCATCTTTATTGATCGCTTCTTAGCTACGGCAGAAGCTTATAGAGTGCCTGTCTGTTTGCTCATCAACAAAACTGATCTCTACAATGAAGACGAGACCAGATATATGCATGCTCTCATCAACTTATACTCTACCATTGGCTATCAATGCTTCCCCATGTCTATAAAATCTGGTAAAGGGGTGGATGTAGTAAAAGAGCAATTAAAAGGAAAAGTAACCTTGCTTTCTGGCAACTCAGGCGTTGGTAAATCGTCGCTTATCAATCTGCTACTACCCGATTTGGATATTAAAGCAAAAACTTCGGAAATATCATCAGCACATCTAAAAGGAATGCATACCACTACATTCAGCGAGATGTATGCATTACCAGAAGGAGGCTATATTGTAGATACCCCTGGCATTAAGGGCTTCGGCACCTTCGATATGGAAGTCGAAGAGATTGGTCATTACTTTCCAGAGATATTCCACACCTCTGCCAATTGCAAATATGGCAATTGCACGCATACCCATGAGCCTGGCTGTGCAGTGTTAGAAGCTGTTGAGCAACACCACATTAGTCAAAGCCGCTACCTCTCCTACCTCAGTATGCTGGAGGACAAAGACGAAAAGAAGTACCGCGAAGCATACTAATCAAAATAATCAATAAATGCAGATTATTTTTGGCTAAATGCAAAAAAGTAACTATTTTTGCAGATGAACAATCGTCCTTTTAGAGAAAAGGACTTTGAGATGTGTTCAAAAACAGAATAAATGTAGCGTTTTAACATATTATCCTTATTCAGGAACCTCGACAATTTTTGAATCGTATAGGATGATCGGCAAGACGCTCACACCCACTGATTTACCTTCCACATTCACAAAGTAAGGAATCATGGGCGTGGGCTGTTGCATGATATCATACGATGGGCAGTCGAGGGCCTCTGAATAGATATTGGCAACAACACCCACGCTTTCTTTTTTTTTATCAGTCCAAGGGTCTTCTTGTCATATCTATTCTCTATCCTGAATCAAGGCAGACATAGCTTCAATATACAAAATGAGAAACACATTTTGGCACTGGCGCAGGGTAGATATGGCAAGACTCTATTCCTTATAAATTCTAGTTTTAAGGTTTTTAAAATTGAAGCTATACTGGAGCAAGGTTTTATGCCTTGCTCCTTTAAAAGGAAACCAAAAACAAAAATATCCATAAAAAACGCGCAAGACTACAATTCTTCATGGTTAAAAAAGGGCGGGATTCGCAATCCCGTCCTTTTCAATTAATCAGACCTCTATATAGTTGATGTGATGTTCAGCCTCGCAGGAACAATATCTTCCTTCTGTTATTCTGAGGTCTGGCGGCAAAGTGCAGCCAATAGACATAATTCGTCGGATCAGCTGATTCACTCCGCATGGTTCGTCGCTCCAGAATCAGTTCATCGTAATCCATGTTGCCAGCATTGGCAATCCAGATGATAACATTCATCAACTGTACGGCATGTTCGGGACCCATGCAACGTATGTCCACCGCGCAACCTGTCAAATGGTTGCTGGTAGGACTTGGGGACAGTCCGGTTTCTATCATCGCCTGCATCACCTGTTGCGAGCGATAGCCCTGATTGATGATGATTGGCTCAACGTTTACCGACTCATCGTAATCCTCATCTGCTGCAATCACATGCCAACGATTGTAGTAATATCGTAAATCTTCCAGCCAGTACTTGCAGAGGTTTTCCAAATTCCTTATGGCTTCCTCGGTAGGCTCGTTGCCATCTGCTGTTTTATAGCTTGTTTTGGTTAACTCTCCTAACGTAAAGTGCGGGGAGAACTTCTTAGTTCTATCTAACATAATTCTTACTATTTATTTTACAGAAACCTTCCTGTCATAAGTGGACAAGTGGGTAAGTGAATATCTGTAGATTATTTTCCTCAAGGCAGTTCTTTCAGTAACTTGCGATAAGCACCATAAGCAACACGCTCAATCACTTTGTCTTTCAGAAGTCTGTCAATGCAACGCGAGGCACTGGATTGTGAGATGTTAAACGCATCCATCAGCTGTTGCGTCTTAAACTCGTCTTGCAACTTCCGGTAGCATTCTTCATAGCGTGAAGTACGGCGACGCACAACAAACTCCTTGTTCTGGTCGGCATAATAGTTAAACGCCATCTCACCGAAAAAGAACTGTTGACTGCGGTACTGAATCTCCATCACAAGTCGGCACAGACGCTTGTCGGTATTATCCATCGTCAAGGACTTATTCTCCTGCCACTCATCCCAATGACGCATCAGGATAAAGGGTAAAGAGATACCAATGCCATAGTAAGGGATGCGTTTCAGCAAGGAACGGTCGGCCTTGTCGCCATTAAACTGGGCTATCTCCATATGGTTCGACTGCCAGTCGAAGGTTTCATCATTCAACGGCTCAATAGGAATCTCACCCTCTACCTTGTCAAGGCGGAAAGCCCACTCCTTCAGTGTTTCGTTGGCTTTCAAATCCACCTGTTGGTAGCGTTCCGCCATGCCTGTGTCGGGCAATGGAATCACTGCCAGTCTGGTACTCATACCCGTGCCGTAGTTACGCTGGTTCACCTTGCGGTGCAGGGCGTATGGCGTGCCTGTGTAGATGAAGTTCCAGAACACGTTGAACATGCCCGTCACGCTCTCCTGGTTGGCATACATCTGACCGTCCTGTTCGTTGTGAAACGCCTTCAGCTCCAACACCTCACGGTCTTTCCAATCGCCACCCTTGTTGTTCTTCGTCACGTTGTCCAACTCAGAGTCGAACGAGAACATGTGCAGGTTGATTTCCTTGCCTTGCACCATCTCCTTGGCAGCCAACATGTGACGGATAAACTCGCCCGTTGCCGTGCGTGCCGGGTGTACGCGTATGCCCACTACAGGCTTCTTCAAGGCTTCGCCCTTCTGTGCCTTGGTCGAGGTACTGCGCTCGGTACGACCCTCTTTATAGCGGTTCACGGCATCGATGCCCAGCTGGTCAGCTTGAATAATCGGTTCTATAATCTTAAAATAAAACTTCTCAATCACATTCTTTCCAGAGCCAGGATCACCGATAATGAAGATACTGTAGTTCAGCCTACGCATAATCTCGGGGTCATACCAGAAATGATACCACGCACGAGTCATCAGTGTGCCAAACATGGCACCACTGGAGAACAATACGGCAGGTAATTTATGCGGATGCACATTGATGAACAGTTCCTTCATGCAGGGAAAGTGGTCGGCAAGTGCCTGTAAGTCATCTGCCCATTTATCCAATGGCAGCTGTGCATAGATGTCTTCTTCTTTTTTGGACGGAGAACTGGCAATTGATGATTGAGCATTATCCCCTGTGGAGTTAGGCGTTATATGATCATGATAGCTTTTACCGGTGACCGACAGGATAGCTGCCTGCATCTCTTTCGAAGGGTAGGGGTTCAGACTTTTCTTCTCACGGTCGGAGAGGTTGGAAGCTGCATCCTTAACGGTG
Source organism: Bacteroidaceae bacterium (assembly GCA_017442855.1). GTDB lineage: Bacteria > Bacteroidota > Bacteroidia > Bacteroidales > Bacteroidaceae > Bacteroides. Next base: position 27,514 of record JAFSPM010000049.1, read on the forward strand.
GCTTCCACATTCTCATTACGTTCGTTGATGATTTCCTGCACCCACGACTGTGCCCGTAACACTGCCAATGCCTCGGTTTTGTCGCCATCGAGCATAATCAACAGGTCGGAAGCCAGTTTCAAGCTCTCCTTGTGGCGGTTGCTGTCTTCCTTGCAAGGTAGCTTTGCAGCAAAACGCTGGTTGATGATCTGTTGCAGGTCGTGACCACGCCATATCACTGGCAGCGCCACTTGCTCAGCAGCCACCTGCCCGCCCTTTGCAGCTGATGGTCTATCTGTCTGACGGGCCACGTCATCAGTGTTAGTAGCACCACTATTGCCAGCCCTGTATTGATCATTGTATTTCTTGCCAAATTCTTCGTTTTCATACGTAAACAATTTTTCTTCGTTAATACTGATAATGTCATTTGCTGTCGTTATGAAGGCGCCACGACAACCATCCTTGCATGACTCATCGAGTTGTAAATCCAGTTTGTTGGAAAAGTCTTTTTGATTATCAATTAGATTACCTACTTCAACATCTGCCGTAAACACCACCTTCAAACCGTGTCCAGATGGTGTTACATACACCAGCAATATCCTGGCTTTGTCCTCTTCCGACAGACGGCTATAGGCTGTTTCCCATAGCTGACGCACATCCCCTTTCAGGTGGTCGTAGTCGGCTACCACCAGTCCATTCAGGTTGACATGCTTCTGGAGGCGCCAGCATCCTTTCACGTTCTCTTTATTCTCCGACACGTCAAAGGTACAGATAAATACCATCAATGGCAGACTCCTCTTCTTCATTTCGTAGGCAGGCTTGTTGCCTTTCTCGTATTCCTCACGGGCTTCCCTTACCGTCCGAGCCACCTTTGACGACCTGACTATTGTCCAGAACTGCTGGCGATTTACTGTTACTGTTGGCTTATCATACCACTGTTGAACGCAAAACATTTGTCAATCTCGCTGGTTAAAGTGTACAACTCCCTCCTTATCTCCATCAGTCCTTTACTCTTGATGCTGATCCATGCTGTGATGGCACCGTCTTTCTTGGTGAAACACACCTTCAGGTTGTCCTTGTTAATCAAGTACGTGCCCTTGGGCATGGTTGGCTTCTTCACCTGTATGTCCTTAGTCAGCTTTTCCAGTTCCTGCTGGAAGAAGGCCGCCTTGTCGGCCACATCATCCGGACATTTCAGTTCTACGCACATCAGCGGGTTCTTGCCTGTGGTGGCGTAGCGCTTTGAGCGTCCCACCTTCTTCACATCCTTCTGCGAGGGCGTACCCTCCGGCTTGTGGTGTCACTTCGATTGAGTTGTCGTCAAACACCCTGGTGTTCGACTTGAAACTTTTTACTACTTTCTTCATCATGATTAATTGTTTGATTCTAACGCCCCTTCCTTTATTCTTTTCTCCTTATTTTCCCCTTTTCCTTTCTTTTTCACTGTATGGATGTGCCGCCTACTGACTGCAAGCAGATATGTAGGCTACACACATCCATACAGCAGTGTTTTTACTTGACATTGATTTTGTCGATATAGATGGTTGTCGCCTGCATCGCCTCGCCCGTCTGCTGCGAGTTCCATTCGCGTACCACCATCGAGCATTGCACCCGATATTCGCGTGTGGGGTCGAACTTCGGACAACTCACAGCTTTCTCGCCCGTTATTTCCCCTAAGAATGTGTCGATGCCGTCGGTCATCTTCAGGGTCACGGCATTGATGACCTTCTGCTCACCTGTTTTCTTGTCCACATACTGGCGTGTGGACAGCGCACTCTGATTCAAAATTCTTACTGTACTTTCCATTTTGATTTGTTTTTTAGAAAAGCCCATCCTTCTCCTTTTTGCTTTTTCCTTCGTCGTTTATCGCAGTCCTTTTGTTGCGACAGTGCAAATATCGACAGAAAAGGGATGGCAACCATCTAATTACTTTGCATCGTAAATTACAAAGTATATTTCAGCTGGTTCATCGTAGATTTCACGACGAAAACAGGTGTTTTCTGTATGGAAAGAAATTTATTTGATGCCGAGTGCCCCCATGAATTTCTCAGCTATCATTCTTTGGCGTTCAAATATCCTGTCGCCCTTCAAGGGTTCGAACGTTTGCCAGTGGTGATAGGGCTTTTGCAAGATACCGCTTGCTGCCAGTGGCTTTTGAATGGATTGGTAATCGGGTGCGAAAGTGGTGTGTGTGCCGCGCATGAGGTGGTTGATTCTTTTGAAGAAAGCGGCTATCTCTGAAGGGTAATCCAAATAATCTACCAGTATGCGATAGATGGCCACCCACTGTGATCTTACCGAGAAGTAAGGCATGACCGATATTATGGCATCCCTTACAACTGTATCGCTGAGCAATCTCTGTGTTTGCTCCATCCTCTTGTCTTCTATCACGATATCCCTCAAGCATTGCTGCATGCTGTAGAACATCGCTACCAACTCAGGCTTATCACCCTTCTCAATTGTCACTCTCATCTGTTTACATAATTAGAGAGTTGGGAGTAAAAGGGCTGCCCTGCGTTTTTTGAATGGGGTGTTCAATACGAAAGATTCACCACAACTAACCGACTCCTGCGGCAAATTGCGGCGCAAAGTTAAGAAAAAAAAAACTCACATATCTTTTTTATAAATAGTAGCTGGCACGTCTATATAATCAGGATTTGACAAGCCCACCTCGGAATTAAGGTAACTGGGGTCACACAATACATAGTTAAAACCATCCAAGGCGATGAAATCACCTGGCACCTCGTCGTTAAACCTTATACCTGTGCTGGCATGGCCTGGATATTCCAGAATGATGGTATCCAATCCCAGTATCTTTTCTACCAGATAGGTAAAGATAATCGACCTGTCCTCACAGTCATTTAATGAATAGTAGAACACTTCCTCCTTATAATAAGACTTCTCAAACCCGAAGTTTTCATTATCTGTCATATAATTAAACGCCGTATGCATGAACTTCAGCAGCATGTTCACTGCCTCCACCTCGTTCTTGCCCTCCATCGCATTCCTCAGAGGCGGCACCAACTGCTGCTCTACATCGGGGTCAAGGGGCTGCCTGGCATAGAATGAAAGGTCTATTACCTGCGGAATCTCGGCATAGAAGTCCATCAAGTTCTTGTTTACACTTACCTCCGTAATCATTGACAGATCTGTGGCGGAATTGAAGATTTGGGGTGGCAGGTAGTTTTTCTCAAACTTTATCAATGATGAGTTGGTAAAATCAAGCGCATTCAGTTCCACCTGGTTCTTAGCATTATTAGAAAGAGATGGAAGGATTCGTCCTTGCATGTCGTGCGGCACGTCAGTATCAAACAGATAGTAACGCTTGCCCTCGTATGACATGAACGGAATGGAAGCTAACCGTTCTTCCGACGTACAGGCAACAAACAAATGGCGATTGTTCAGACAAGCCACCTTGGCTTCATACCCCAATTGGTTCAGCAGGTAGGCTTCTAACACAGCCGCCTCGTTCTTTCCCAACACATTAAGGACTACCAGCTGCTCGCTTATTTTCGTCACCAATTTGTATATGGCCCATCCGTTCAGGTTCATGCTTTCCCGTAGGTTACTGCATACCGCAACAATAGGCTGTATTTTGGCTTTTGTCAATTGTTTCCATGCCTTGCTAACCCTATAATCCGACACCTCGGTTATGGTAAACTGAAGTGACTTGTCCATGGGAAATTCCACTGGAGTCCCATAGAAAAAAACACTTATATTCTGACCCATTGTAAAAGTCCATAGGCCAAATATCATTAGCAATGACACAAGCAACTTCTTCATTCTATTTTAACACCTGATTCATTCTTTCATAAACAACCTGTCTAGCCTCTTCCATTTTCTGAGCGGTTATGCGTGACAGTTCCACACCACCATCCTTAAATAATTCTTTATACTTCCTTTTCAATGTGATTTTATAATGGAAGTCCTTGGGCTTGCCTGTCAGGTCAAGACCAAAATCAATGGGTATGGGAGATTCAAGCATGTCAATATGATAGTCATACATCATGTCAAGGTTATTCGTTCCTCCAGCCATCACCTCATAACGGTCCCATTTTATAATAAAAGGAATAACTTCTATCACGCTTTCATTCAGTATAAAATTCACTTCTATTTTATCTATCAGGTTGCGTTTCTTGTTCTTAAATCTCAGCTTACTTGCAATCTCATCAAAAGTGGTGTTGTCAATAAGTGTCAAGTTTTGACCTTTTAAAGTACCAGCAACCTTGGCTGATGGCAATATTGATTTCATCTCAGAATTTAAGGAACTTTGACCTGTCAGGTGGACATCTGCTATACCATCCAGAGAATTAATCATTGGAAACATTGAACTCACAGACGGCACAACCCGATGAAGTTGGGCAAGAAGAACATCCCGGCAATTTAGGTCGAATATTGCATATAGCTGATTCCGTTTCCTACTATCATAAACAACATCAACTTCAGCTTTACCCAAATTCGTTTTCATATTTAATGTTGCGCGAGCCATTCTGTCATCCACTTCAACATTACCGCTTACCTGGTGAAATTCTGCCTCCTCATATATAGCCCTCTCGATATCCAATTGTATATCTAAAGTTAGGTTAGCAGGTATATATATGGGGTATTTCTTTTTTGCCTTACTATAATCATTTGCTGTCAGTGATTCTTCCATCTCTTTTATGGAATGTTGCATGGCTATAGAATCTGTTGATTCTTGCCGCATAGCCTCACCTGAAAGAAAAGTTGAAGAAAAATCGTCAAAATCAATATTGTCAGCCATTAGACGTAAACTCCCCTCAATCCGCTGCGTGTTCATGACACTGTCATTTTCAGAAATAAGGGCACCTGACAACAACATCTTAGTATTGCCTGATTGAACATTCAGTCTGCTCAAAATTAACTGATTATTCCGTATCCCAACACGTGATTCACTGATATCTATTCTTTGGGGGAAGTAAGAGTTCACAATGGATGCTTTATTGAAATCAACCTGTCCTTTCACCTGCCAGTTTTTTAAAACAAGCTCATTGCCAGCGGAAGCGGAGGAAGGTTGGAACTCTGAAATCAGATTTAGCGTTGACAGCTGTATGGCCAGTTTGTTTTTGCCATCTATTAACCTCACGTCATCAGCTTTTAGGACTGCAGCACCCTCCATCTTTTTCCGGTTTAGAGAATAAGCCTTAGAGCCTGCATGAAACTCACCACTCGCTACTGCTATTGCAGTTTTAGAGCCTAATTGTCCTCTTAGTCTGTTCCAATTTAAATGTGCAGTTATGGGCGTTACCATGCTTGAATCATTGTTCAACACTGTATTGGCGCGTAAAGCAAGTTTTGATATCACGCAAGATATGGTATCCCCATAAAGTAAGCTTAAAGTATCTATGACAGCATCACACGACAAAACCTCATCTGCTTCGATAAAATCACTCCTATTTTTCTTATACCCGACTGACATGTCAATATCTTTGGCATAAAGATTGAGTTTGTACTTGTCGCTTTGTGCCATCAGATTGTCTGTTCTTAGTTTTCCTTCAGCCCACAAACGATGAAAATTCAACTCTTTTAAGTCATTCAGATTAAAGGCAAAAGAAAGGTCAGAATCAACCTTACCACTCATGTTGATGTCCACCGAATCAAACAGTTCAGTTCCAACACGTTGGAAGTCGATATTACATGCTAAATCACCTGTTATGAATGGATTTCGTGTAAAATCGTTTATACGCCCATCTACATACACCCTACTATCCATACCACTGAGTCTCATATCCGATATTTCAACAAAACAGGAATCTGGCATATACCTATTATAATTCATGTTAAACGCAAGGTTTATTGCGTCTATACCTTGCTTTATGCGTTTCCTGTATATGCTACCAGCATTGATATTACCCTTCAGCTTTACATTTGGCATCTCTCCTTTGCCAAATTTTCCAGACAGTTCTACATTACACGATGTATTGCCATCTATCACATACTGATCCTTTGGCATCTTTAAGGGCAAATAGTCAATTAAATCACCCAGATCAGATGTCATTAGGATTGCTTTTAAATCAACAAATGGCGTTTCGTCTTTGGCAATATTCGACACTTTTCCTTCCAGCTGAAACGGAAACTGATCTACAAGTAGGGTTAGTCCATCTGCAGTTATGTCATGGAAATTTTCGGTAGCCTGACAACGTCCGTTCATTGTCACCATTAATTGGCGATTAGCAAATGGAATATCACCTTCAATGCTCAATAGCGCATTAAAATCTTCTATGTTAAATGAAGGGTGTTGCGCATTCAAGTCTCCCCTAAGACGAAGATTCATGTTATCAAGATGATAAATAGCGGACTTGATGCTATCAACGACAGTAATATTCAAATTATCAAATCGGACTTCATTAATATTGAATCCCATTTGTTTGTTTCTATGGTCTCCTGTCTTGGTATGCAAATTGATCTTCCGGCTTAAATCAGCATGTGCGCTAACCTCCTCCAGAAACACATCCTCAATGATTAGTTGTTTTCCTGTTATCAGCTTTATCAGGTTGATCTTGCCGCCAAAAGTCTTAAATCCTATATTTAACGCTTCATTTGCATAATCACTATCCATATCATCAGGGGGTACTGCCACCATACCTTGTTTAACCACCACACTGACAGAAGGCCATTCCGTAAGATAATCAAGACCTATCCTCTCACAATCAAACCTAACGTTGGTTCGCTCGCTCACTTCTTTTTTCACCAGACTCATTAACACATCAGGTGTCAATACATAGAAACGTAGTACCAAGTAGGTTATTGCCGACAGTAACATCACTACTGCCGACAACAAACCCACAATGAACGAGACAACTCTAATGATCTTGATCATCTTTCTCTACAATATTTTATCAGAAACAAATACCAGCACCAATAACATGGCGAGATTTCTTTATCAAGTCTGCATCATCCTTTGAAACAGCAAAGCGATACTGGAAAGTATATCTTAACACTACGGGACCAATCTTACCCAACAGACCTATTTCGGGAGAAATCGCACTATGCACTTTCAAGGTAGGCTTTTCATACACTTTCCCTTCCACCTTCTCATCAGTAGCATTCTCCACGTATGAGTTCTTGACGTATGCTGACCCATCCTCGTTCTCATACGTTCCGATGCCTGTAAAGCCAGGACCAAAGAAAATCCACACAGGTGCCTGTTTGACAGGACATATTGTAAAGCCGGCTGAAATATTAAGCTCTGCATCTGAAACCTTGTCAAAATTGCTTCTCATAACTTCGAATATGTCCGTATTAAAGCTTAGGCTGAAATAACTGCCGGTTTTACGCGTCTTGTATGAGCCAACGGTAATACCAATTGGAGCACTCCCGCTATACTCGTATGCAATGACAGCAGATTTTTGATTTCTGTTTTGCTGCAGCAGTTTTATCCTCTTCACCTGTTCGCTGGCAAGCAGGGAGTTACTGCAATTCTGATCAATAACCCTTTGATAGAGTTCCAATGCTTTATCATATTCACCATTCTCCTTGTACACCTCAGCATTGTTGTAATATTGCGTGCAGTCATTACCAGACAATCTCCTGGCCTCATAGCGTTTGTTGGACGCATTGGAATCTTGTGGATTTAGCTGCATGATCTTACCGTATAAATCGTCCGCTTTCGAGTAATCCAACAAATCAAAAGCATCGGCAGCCAGCTTTTGCCATGTTTCAATGCTGTCAATGTTGGCAATCAGCTGCTCCAGGTTATTATCTGCAGGGCAGTCAGAACACTCCTTGGCTATGTTGTACTGCTCTCTTGCCTCGGTGTACATGGAATTCTGGAAGAACTCAATACCACGTTTCCTATACTCATAATAACAGCCATAAACAAAATCCGCATCCGGATCCAATAATTGATACTGCTTTAGTTCCTTTGGTTCCAAGGTTGCATCCAGTGTTATGGGAGCGAAGTCATCAGTACGAATGGTAAGTTTTCTACCACGATACCTCCTGCCTGTATTAAATTTGAGGTAATAGAAGGTTTCCTCGCCTTTTTCTTCTTTATTGTAAACATCAACTGTTTTGTCATGAGTTGATTCAAAAGATAGTTGCATATTGGAAGGGCAAGAGATTACTATGCCTGCTTCAGTATCTTTTCCAGAGAACACATTAAGCGAAGTCGTCACATCTTTGACCTCCAATGTACGTTGAGCAAATGCAGTGCCAGCTACAGTTAACAACAAGGCCAGCAGAGTAAAAAAACGGTTTTTCATATTCTTAATTTTTAACGTTATTAGTCTTCTATCAATGATCTCACTATGTCAAAGTCGCCCAAACTGAAAATCTCATCACGAGTAAGCACCCTTCCTTCCAGTTTCTCTGGTTGCCAAGTGCGTACTTGTATCAAAGGGTTTAACTCATCCTGAAAGTCAATCATCAGGAAAACAAAGCCCACATCTCTGTATCGGTCACTATTCCACTGCTGCTTTAGGGTCACGCCATAAATATCCGTGAGCTTAGGGTGCTGTATTACCTCCACCTCGTCAAACAACACGTTGATGTATTTGTTACTGGCAAACACCTTTTTCAGGTTGGCAATATATTCCGCTTTGGTTCGTTTCTGATAAACAACACGTTCACGGCCCAGCGACTGGAGGGCACGATCGCTCTTGGGCTTCTCACGGATAACCTTTCCTGTAATGATCAATGCATTGTCGGAGAAAACAGACTCAATATACTTTAAGTCTTTGCGGTTATAAGATGTCCTGTAGTTCTCAACAAAGTCAACGATCACCTGTCTTCTATAAAGATCTTGTACTGATTCATGCTCATCCATTATCTCCTTATATTTATTCTCGTCTATGGATATCGAAATGTCATCAATCTGTCCTACAGGCGTAAATGTGAATACCAGCTCTTGTTCCTGACTGTCATCATCAGCTTCAAGCATCACTACAGGCACATTTCGCACTTGATATCCTGATGATGTCTGAATACAGATTTCCTCTATTTTTGAGACAGGACAAGACATCGGACTTGTTTTCCACATCTCACTCAATATTTTTTGAGCCTCAGATGTCAGTTCTTTCTTCACATTCGGCTTGCCACCATTCATGACAGCACTATTACATGCTATCAGGAAATTTGAAAGGTTGCGTTCTATAGATGACTTAAGTTGTGCCTTTCCTTCCAAACCATCGGTTATTTCAACTTGCGTAGTCTCAAGCTGTGCATATAAGTATCCTGTAGAGACAACACATAATAAAAATAATATCGCCAGTTTTTTCATTTTAATAATGTTTTAAGATAATGTTGAGGTATATTAGTAATAAAATCAGCTTTCAACACAGGCTTTGATATGAAGACATCTTTCGCTGTTGTCTTCACTCGCAGCATATGGATAAAATTGAGCGTCTTATGGTTAAAAACCACAATACTCTCCAGTGTTCCGTCTTCCAGCTCACCTGTATGGGCAAAACATGTAAAATCTTCAGAAAAAATATCCATGAACACATGCAAAGGAACAGTTATTTCAGGTGTGAAGTGTCCATATTGACGGTGGGTAATTTTCAGGTTCACTTTCTTTCCATTACTATGGATAAGAAAAAGATTGTTCAGACTCAATACAGGGTAGTCCGTTGCAAACAAAGGGATATAGTTGTCGCCTTGTTTCCTGTAATATACGTCCGATGATAAGGTCTGCAGTTGGTAGCGTACACCTGTTTTTACATATATATCTTTTACATAATGCTTTAACCCGACACCACTTTTCAGCGTTTCATCATCATGCATCGAGGCAGTCTTACTTTCTGCAATTTTAATGTATAAAAGCTCGTCAGACTCCTGTTTGTCAGTCCCTTCTATCAACTCTCTATATAACGGGAATGACAACGTCAATACATGAGTTCCGTACTGCCATACCCCACGCCCTTGATTATCCTCTAAAAACAAAGAGAAGCTTGCGGGCATATCCATCTCCTCCAACACCTTGCGAAGGGATCTGAACAAGCCATTGCCATAGTCTATACCGTCTAGTTTCAGTGTCACAGTATATTCCACCAATTTGGACATCACGCCTTCAGATTCCTGTTGTTCACAAAGTTCCAGAAAGAAACGCTCTATAAAGTCACAGAATTGTTGGCCAGCTATTCTCTTCGTTTCCCGACTGAACAAGGAAATCCCTGCGTGACAGAGAAAACCTGATTCATTATACTGGATAGTTATAGACTTTCCCCTCAAAATCTGCGGAACCATAATCAGAGAATCCTTCTTAGGCAGGTTGTCCAAATGAAGCCCCTCTACCAGCTGTCTGACCTTCCGGCTGGAATACTCAATGTCTGTATAAGGTGTAGCCAAAACCTGTGAAAGGCACAGACACATGGTCAAAAATAATACCATTCTTCGTATTGTCATTTTTGCGTGGGTCTTAAAATGTTCTTAATTTCATTTTTAACAGCACAATAGCCATTTATGAGGTCTTCCTCTGCCAGTATATACTTGCTTAGCCATTCTTTGGATTTCTGGAAGTCAAACTCCACCGTATTACCATCCAGATACATGTCTGCCAGTTCCTTCATAGCCTTGGTACTATTCTTTGCAGCAGCTTTTTGAAGCAAATCTTTAGCCTTGGCTACATCTTCACTAACGAGAATGCCTTCCCTGTACATGATTCCCATTTCTGCCATAGCATCAGGGTATTGCATATCCACCGCACGTTGATAGTAAGACAATGCACGGCTTTCATCAACATCAACGCCAATACCTTCCTTATAGGCCCATCCTAAACGATATGAGGCATACGGACTTCTTTTTAATACTGCTTTCTCATAGCACCTGATGGCTTCCTTAGGGTCAGTACTGTCATCATACTGTTCCAAAATAGCATCACCGCAAAGAACCATAGCATCTGTATATCCCGAATCATAAGCCCGTTGATAAAGTTCTTGCGCTTTTCTCATATCCTTTTCAACCCCATTACCTTCTTGATATAGCTTTGCCAAGTTAAGCATGGCAAACAGGTTATTCTTGCCAACTGCTTCCATGAAATGTGCTACAGCCATACGCATATTCTTTTTCGTTCCCAAACCAGAAGCAATCATACAAGCGAGGTCGTTTAGGGCAGATGCGCTGGAAGACGCTTCTGTGCTTTTCCTGTTAAGCAATCTCCTTAACTCAAGATTAGAAGTTTTGCTTTCATCTGGGATGGCCGTATAAGATAATCCATCATAATTCTCAGGAACCTTGAGAAGTATTATCTCGTCTTCGTTTTTTTCTCCTTTTTTCATACCATCCACAAAGGTTTGCTGAACAACGGTTCCAATTAGCCTTTCTCCAAGAGTATGCAGAAGGAATTCAAATTGTTCAGTTTCGTTTGAAGCTTCCTTGTTCTCTGTTTCATCAGGAGAGTAAAACGATGATTTAAAGCCATCAAAATCCACGTCAAACAGTTCTGCAACAACCGAACTCATGCCTGTTTTAGGTGTTCTCTCAACTCCAGCATCTTGATTTTTTGCAACAAATCGGAAAGACATGTCCTCGTCTGCCAATTTAGCCTCTGTCTCTAAGGAACCGTTACTGTTTATTCCCAAGTTTTTCAAAACGGCTGAGTGATCATTCAAACGCATCCACAGATTACCCTCTTGGGAATATAAGTCCAATATCCACTGTTCATGCCCATTGGAATCAATATTTCTTGACACCCATCTTCCTAAAAGTTTTCCGTCTGCCTGCACGCTTCTTACCTCAGGCACGACTCTCAAAGAGTCAACAGTTAGCGTGTCCTCCTCAGCTTCTGTAGTCAATGTTTCAGATAAAACAACAGAAAATTTAGGCTTATCAACTGTCTCTGCCAACTTTACAGCCCCTACTTCTTCTTCCTCTGTAATCGCATTATCCAAGCCTGTTTCCTCTGATTCTGCTTTTGGCACGATAGCCTCTGTAACCAGAAGATTTTCCTTCGACTTGAAGTCTTTCTCTATCTCATCTATCCTCTGCTGTATAATGCTGGCATTGTCAGCATCAGGCTTAAGTTTAAGGTACTGGCTATAGCTTATCTGAGCCTTTCTTTGCAAGTTGGCATCATACTTCATGCTATAGAAAATGTCACCGAGCTGAAGATAAGGGTCAGGCAATCCTGGCGCCTTGGTCAATAGCTCCTTGTAGATATCAATTGCTTTATCCGTATCTCCCTTCTTTTGGGCGACACTGGCCTGGTAGAAAAGTTTCAATAGCTGTTCTCTTGTTACTTGCTGGGCCGAAACAGAAATGTAGCACACACAGAGCAACAAAACAATAACAGATGACCTTCTAAATAATCTCATATTCAGTAACACATTGTAAATAACACACTTATCGCACCGACACATCACATAAAATATGCCTTGCGACTCTCCTGCAAAAAAAAAGTTTCTGGAAAGGGACTTGTGCCCTAAAAAAGAAAAAGCGTGAGAGTCTGTACCTGTTACTCGTCCCACCTTTAGAGGCTCTCGCATTGCCCATCTGATCAGAACGAGCAACGCAGAAGCCCACGCTGTGATATGATAATGCCTTGCCTTGTGATAAAGGCATAAGACTGACATTAAAAACATATCCCAATGAACATCTATCGTTGCCTTGTCTTTTGATCAGATTGAAACTTGCGAGATTTCTAAAGGTCAAAGACAAAGCGCATAATAAACGCTTTTCCAACTATGTCTGCACCCACCCTTCACTTTAAAACTTTTACATATTAAGGTTACAGGGCAACTGCAACTGCAAAGGAAAAGATTTATTTTTGTTTTTGCAAGTATTTATAAGAAAAGTTTTTTTTTACCCACTTTCTCACTTTCTCACTTTCCCACTTATGACAGGAAGGTTTTTTGATGTAGAATTGGATAGTTATAATTTGTAAGGTAAAATATTTACAAGAATACTATAATAATATTAATAATATTATTATAGTATTCTTGTAGTATGCATACAAGTGTATTTGCAGAACATTCTTGTCATAAGTGGGTAAATGAGCAAGTGGGCAACCTCCCTTACTTTGACAAGATACTGCCCTAAAGTTGTATAGTATCAAACTGGAGGTTGTATAGTATCAAACAGTGAGTTTGCTAGTATCAAACTTGGTCGTGCCTGTTTATCAGTAAAGACAAATCTTTTTCTACATTATTTATTCGAAACATTTGGTAGTTTCGTGAAAAATTACTAACTTTGCAGCAAAGCTGCAAAACTCAATGAAAGTCGCGAATTTCGCATGGGTTAACAGCTCTCTCGCCTCAAGGAATTCGAATCAAGGAAGTAGCCCAATCCAACTTAAATCTTTTATTTATTATGGCAACTAACAGAATTGCTTTGGGGATTAATCTCCGCAAAAACAAAATCAACGGTAACTCTGGCTACGGCAAGTATTACCCAGTGGTAGATCGTCAGCAAACCCTCAACTTGCGCGGTTTTGCAGAGCACATGGTAGATCACGGATCGAAATGGAACCGTGGTGAGCTGGAAAGCGTGCTCTTCCAAATCACCGAGTGCCTGCCCGAGCTGGTGGCACAAGGCGTTCCCGTGCAGCTGGGCAGTCTGGGTACCTTCTACCCAACGGCACAGATTGTAAAGGGTGCCAGTGTGGCCAGCATCGAAGAGATGGACGGTCTGAACCCTAACACTTTGGTGAAGGCTATCCACATCCGCTTCAGACCCGACGCTACCAAGCTGGATAACCTCTGCGGTCCTGCCTTCAAGAACGCCTGCACCTTGGAATTGCGTAACATCATCGAGACCGAGAAGGTAACCATTGATGGCAAGGTGAAGGTATTGCAGCAGCTTACCCCTATCTCTACAGCTGTGGCAATGACCCGTGCAGGCAATGGTGGCTCAACCTCTGGCAGTGGCAGCAGCAACAGCGGCACTGGTTCCGGCACCAACAATGGTGGTAACACGGGTGGCAATACCGGAGGCAACGACGGTGGCGACGGAATGCAGGTATAAGGAGGTGAATTATGAAGAACAAAGACCTTTGGAAGACGGTGATTCAGTTCGCCATCTCGATACTGACAGCAGCACTGACTGCCATGAGCACCACAAGCTGTATGGGACACGGACCATTCTGAGGAACCATACACTTTCATCCCAAACAGGATGCACACAAAAGAGAAAGTCCGATAAGTAAACGCTTATCGGACTTTTTGTAAAAACGGCACAACTCAAAAATGGATGGTAACCTGCGTAGCCCCGAAGCCATACTCCTGGAAACTGGCATCCTGCCATCTGCAACGTGGATATTTTCGTTTAAGCTCATCGAGCAATGCTTTCCGTAAGACGCCCTCTCCTTTACCATGAATAAAAACAATGCGTTTACCTTGCTGGTGTTTATACTGCTCCATTACCTCGACAAACTTCTTTAATTGATATTGCAGCATGTCAGCATTGCTAAGTCCGTGCGTATTGTCGAGCAAAGCATTGATATGCAAATCCACCTCCAAAATGGCATGGCGGTCTTCTTTCTTCTGGATGGGTTTACGAGCTGGCTGTACATCTTTCTTCTGTATCAAGGCGTTTTTCACCTCTTCGGCACTTACATACAACTGCTTGGCAGGTTGGTCGTTTCGCACGATGTCGTACAACAAAGCAGGCTCTTCAAAGAAATCATTCTCTTGGAAAGTGTGCAGCTTGTAGAATTTCACCACGTCAATACGCAACTCAACACTTACAGCAGGCTTCATGGCAAATGGCTTGCCTTCTTTGAAAGCAATCAGCTGTATGGCCACACGCTCCAAGTCGTTGAGTTGTGACTTCTCGAACTCCTCCAAGAAGAGTTTGGTATTTGGTTCTATCAGTCCTTGCGAACGGATCAGGCAAGATTGGTTCTCTATATTAAAATAGGTGTAGTAGAGGTAGTAGTTGCTATCGTTCACAAGGTAAGTCTCAAAGGGAGTGGTGCTGACTTGCCTGATGTCAACGGGCACGTAGGCAAGATAAACATTCAACACATCGCCACCCTTTGTCTCTGGCTGGGCAATGAATCGACCGCTTACGCTCGACATGCCCTGTGCAAGAGCCTGTCCCGTTTCGTCGCCTTTCGATGGAGGCTGCATCTGCGATGTTGCTTTTCCACGATACGGAGCAGCTTCCTGAGCCGCAGGTTTGGCCTGGGTACCCTCTCGTTTCTCTTTGTGCTGTGGTGTGGGAATGTTATAGTCATCGGTCTCTATCACCACCAATTCTTTTACCTGCATGGGAATCTCAAAGCCGTCGGCATCTTCCACCAAGGCAATGTCCTTGCCCCGGAATCCCACTACCTTACCGCCTCCTACTTCGGAAAGGAATCTTACCTTATCACCTATCTTCATTGTGTTAATTATTCATACTTGAACGCCATATAAGAATGAGGCTTCACCGTCATGGCGAACTTGCTCATTGGCTGACGTCTATACTTGATTAAGATATCTTCTTGATTGGCATTCACAACAGAACCGTCTTCGAGGTTGGTAAACTTCTTGAACTTGGTGTCGCCTACCAGCTTGATATCTACAGGCTCATCATTGAAGTTCTCAACAATCAGGGTCTTGTTATCATACATAAACAAGCTTACCTTAGCAGGACCTTCCATATAGAAATCCATATCCTGACTCATGATACGACGGATTTCATTCAAAGCTGGTTCAGGATAATCATACAAGTTACCCTTGTCATCCGGAACAGTCAACACATAAAGGTATGCTCCTGTATATAATGCCTTTTGCAGGATAGGGAAGCCAGATACACCCCCTGTCAACGGGCGACCCGCGCTGATTACCTCCCAGCTGTCGTTGGTCTGATAGAGTACCTGGGGGATGATGAACTCACGTTTGCTCTTGCCAAAACGTCCGAAGTCGCTTACAATCGCCTTGAGGTCGGAACAACGTAGTTCGGCCACCTCGGCAATCTTTTCCGGAATAGCCTTCAACAAGCCAGTTGTAATAATCACATCGTGGCCACCCTGGAGCTGTTTCTTGATCTTGGTCATGATATCAGGATCACCAGCTGCCTGCTCAGTCAGCAACACTATGTTCTGATCGGTTGCAAAAGTAGGATGCATATCCATAGGCAAACCCATCATACCCAAATAGTTCTGGAGGAAGTCCTCACCCAACGCATGGAAAGGCTTGTATGACTTGATACCGATTGGATTACCCAATTTGCCACACAACTCGTCTGCCTTACGCAAAACCACGTCGGCAATGCGGGCCATGGTAGTAGGCGTCACAGTCTGCTTGCCATTCTGGAAAGGAGCACGCATCTGGTCGTAGTCCCAGCTGGTGCCAGTACCCTGCCACTTGCCACGGTACTCATCCCTTAGGTTCACGCCAATCAGCTGGTTGTAAGCAAACAACATCACATCGCGACCCTTAGCGATGGCTGTCAGGTGCAACTGTTCCGCATAGCGGTCCATGCTCATGTTGATGCCACCAGCATCGACCCAACCACCGCCGTTGTAACCGGGGCGAAGGTTCTCGAAGTAGCGCATGATGTTATAGCTGAGGTAATTCTGCAAGTGCTGGTCGCCTGCAGGATCACGGGTTTCAGTACCCGTCCATACACCATCAAAGATAGTGGGACCATCCTGAAGGTTGAAGCCCAATCCAGCGAAATGATCGTACCAGTTAGGATATTTGATAATCACCTTTACTTTGGGATTTACAGCCTTGGCTGGTCCTACCACCAATTCCCTGCCAGCTTCATTCATCAGCTTCAGGCGATATTCGGTCCAGGTCATGTTTCCTTTGGCAGCCACCTCTACCGGACTCTTGCAGCTGGTGAAGAAGAAGTCGTCAAGCAGAAACTCATCAAAATGCTTTGCCGTGTGCTCAGCTATTTTCTGCACAATCTTCCTGTGTTCAGGGTCAGAGTAGCAGAAAGTCTCAAACTCATTGGCCTCATTCACGGTATATGTTATACCACCAGCCACCTCTATTCCTTGCTTGAGGAAGAAATTCTTTGCTTTCTCAAGGGTAGCATCATCTACAATCAGCAGGTCACGATGTGTCTCCAGATAAATCTTATCCACATCCAGCTGGTCAGAGATGGTCTTCCAGGTTGATTCCAGCCACTGGGTGTCTTTCATCTTGTCCACTTCGTAGGCTCTTACATACACTGACACTTTAAAATTCTTGTGTTTAGCCTCTGCCATATTAATGGTGAGGAAACATGCCATCAAACAGAGGCATAATCTCAGAAACAAACTATTTTTCATAACAAAAAACAATTATTTTTTGACTTCAGGTTGATTAAAACGTCCATTTTGCCGCCAATGACGGAATAACAAAGAACTTGTTGTTATCACCGTTGTCATTGAAAATAAAATTATTGCTGACTTCAACTTCAGTACCCAGACTGAGGTTGACGCCATTCATACCTTTCAGGGTGTTCAAGTTTACCCAGAACTGAGGTTGACTTAACAGAATCAGTTTACCATTCACATCGGGATCATACCACAGGTCAGCAAAGCCTGAGAATGTGAGTAACCCTTTCGCGAAGTTGAGTCCCCAAACGGCAGTAGCCTGAAAGCCTGCAAAACCTTTACGCCCCATACCCTTGAAATATTGCTTATACAACGCCTGCAGAGAGAAGGTCTTGGAGTAATCCGCACTTGCCCAGTTCCAGGCACCGCCAAGCAGCAAAGCATGTTGGAAACGGGAGGCGATGGCGGTATGCTCAAGACTGGTGGCACCACCATTGTATTCGATATGAGCCGCCCAGCGCTTGTTCTTGGTGACATTGAACTCACGGGAGATTTCCCAATAGGCACCAGCAGCACCATCTGTAAAATAAGTGATATCGGTAAACAGGAAAGTAGAGCCCCATTTATCGGGCTTGTACATCTCCACCGTCGTGGTGACATTAGGACGACCCGACAAATCGCTATATAATGTATGCCCCAAGTCATACAACAACTGTACGTTCTGACCATTGGCGGTAACAAAAAATCCGTTGGCCAACGTTAACACTACTATCAAACAGAAGAAACATTTTTTCATAGCTATATTCTTTCTAAATAAATCTTGTTATTGTATCGTCAAAATCATGCTTTTTTAGCTTTTGGCAGGATTAAGTTCAGCAACAAGCCTATCAGTGCCGCAAGACCAATACCTGACAATGAGAAGGTGCCAACAGTAAATACAGCACCACCGATGCCTGTTGTCAAAATGACACTGGCAATGATGATATTGCGTGTCACGCCAAAATCCACCTGATTACGCATCAGGTTCTGCACACCCACAGCTGCGATGGAGCCAAAGAGCAACAGCATGATGCCACCCAACACTGCTTGTGGGATGCTTTGCAACAGAGCGTTCAACTTGCCGATGATAGAGAACAGAATGGCCGTTACAGCTGCGATTCTCAATACCTGAGGATGGGTAATACGGGTAATCTGTACAGCACCCGTAACCTCACTATAAGTGGTCACAGGAGGACCTCCCAACAGGGCGGCTGCCAAACAAGCCAAACCATCGCCCAACATGGTTCGATGCAGGCCAGGGTTCTTGACAAAGTCTTTGTCTGCCACAGCACTTATGGCATATACATCACCCACATGCTCCACCACAGCAGCCAGAGCTACCGGCATCATAAACACAAACGGTTCCCATGCAAATGCAGGCAACTCAGGATGCTGGATATTCTTAGGCAAGGCAAACCAAGGAGCAGCTGCAACAGCAGAAAAATCAACCTTACCCAAACAGATGGCTACCACAAAACCAGCAATAATGCCACTGATTACGGGCAATAGTTTGAGCAGTCCTTTGGCAAACATCATCACGATGACGGAAACAGCCAGTGCCACCAATGCCAGCAGCCAGTCGGTCTTTGCCATATCCACTGCAGTACCTGATAGCGAGAGACCTATCAACATAATCACAGGGCCTATCACTACCGGAGGGAACAAGCGATCAAGCAACTGCATACCCTTCCATTTCACTAGGGCTGATGTCAAAAAATAAACCAACGACACACCGGCAAAACCAGCCAATGTGCCCGGCATGCCCCATTGTTCTGACGCTGCAATGATAGGTGCGATAAAGGCGAAACTGGAACCCAAGAAGATAGGTACCATGCCTTTGGTTACCAAATGAAAGATTAACGTACCGATACCTGCAGAAAACAGGGCTGTAGCTGGATCAAGCCCTACCAACAATGGCACTAAAACAGTAGATCCAAATGCCACAAACAAGAATTGTACTCCGACAATTGTTTTTCGTCCTGGTGTTAGATTCACTTCATTCATGAAAGTTTCATATTGATTTGTTTGTACAAAGATAGGTAAAATTATTATCTTTGCACCAAAAAGAAAAAAGAAAAATGCAAGACCCCAAACATATCAAAATACAGGATTTCAACTACGACTTGCCAGATGAGCGCATTGCCAAGTTTCCCCTGCCCGTTAGGGATCAGTCTAAACTACTGCTGTACAAGCACGGAGAAGTGAGCGAAACTATTTTTACCAATTTGCCCTCTTACATAGACAAGGGTGAACTGATGGTATTCAACAATACCAAGGTGATCCAAGCTCGTCTGCACTTCCGCAAAGAAACTGGTGCCTTAATAGAAGTTTTCTGTTTGGAGCCTATTGAGCCTGCTGACTACGCCTTGAATTTCCAGCAGACAGAACATGCTGCGTGGCTATGCCTCATCGGTAATCTGAAAAAATGGAAAGGCGAAGTACTGAAGAGAGAAATGATTGTAAAAGGCAGGCTAATCACTCTCACGGCAGAACGCAAGGAAGAAGTTGGCACCAGTCATTGGGTAGATTTCCACTGGAACAACAAAAAAATAACTTTCGCCGATATCTTAGAGGTGTTTGGAGAGTTACCCATCCCACCTTATTTAAATAGAGAGACACAGGAAAGCGACAAGGTGACTTATCAGACGGTCTATTCTAAAATCAAAGGATCGGTAGCAGCGCCTACAGCTGGACTACATTTCACACAACGCGTTTTGGATGCTCTGCAAGAGAAGGGAGTGGATATGGAGGAACTGACCCTGCATGTAGGAGCTGGTACTTTCAAACCTGTTAAGAGTGAAGAAATCAAGGGGCATGAAATGCATACCGAATGGATCTCCGTCCGCAAATCCACTATCGAGAGTCTCATCCGTCATGGGGGTAAGGCCATAGCTGTTGGTACCACGTCAGTGCGCACCTTAGAGTCGCTCTACCACATGGGCGTAACGTTGATGCTGCATCCAGATGCTAACGACGAGCAACTGAAGGTGAAGCAATGGCAACCCTATGAGCTACCTTCCGAAGCTCAGGGCATTACCTCGGTAGATGCCTTGAAGGCGTTGCTTGATTATATGAATCGCCATGAGCTGGATACGCTGCATAGCAGTACCCAAATCATCATCGTACCTGGTTACAGATACCAGATAGTGAAGGCAATGGTTACCAACTTCCACCAACCCCAGAGTACCTTACTTTTACTGGTGTCGGCATTTGTTCAGGGCGATTGGCGCAAGATATACGACTATGCCATGTCGCACAAGTTCCGTTTTTTGAGCTATGGCGACTCTTCATTCATCATTCCCTAAGGATATGCCAAAAGATAACCTCCAAGAAATGCTGCCTCTCTGCGATGCAGAAGGCAATATCATAGGTGCAGCCACGAGAGGCGAGTGTCACAACGGCAGCCGGCTGATGCATCCAGTGGTACACTTGCATGTATTCAACTCCAGAGGTGAACTCTATCTGCAGAAACGTCCCGACTGGAAAGATATCCAGCCAGGCAAGTGGGATACGGCCGTAGGTGGGCATGTGGATTTGGGAGAAAATGTTGAACAGGCTTTGCGCCGTGAAGTGGAAGAAGAGATAGGCATCACTGAATACACCCCCGAACGTATCAAGGTGTATGTGTTTGACTCCGTGCGTGAGAAAGAGCTGGTATTTGTACACAAAACGGTATATGATGGCGAGATTCGTCCTACTACCGAATTGGATGGCGGACGTTTCTGGCGCATCAGCGACATCAAGGCCAACATAGGCAAAGGTGTTTTCACGCCCAACTTCGAACAAGAATTCATGGCTACAATTAGCCCGCTTCTTTAAAAAATGAAAAAAAACTTGCAAAATTAGGTGGGATACTGTATGTTTGCATATTCAAACAACTATAATCAATATGGATACTCAGGAAGAAAAAAGAATGGCAAAAATCGCAAACAAAGACCATCAAGTGGTAATGCGTGAAGAACTCTCTGAAGAGGATCTTGATGAAGTGGTAGGTGGAGTTAGATTTAACTGTAAAGAGTTCGAGGCACCCAACATTTCAAACGAACCGTTGAAGGCATGGTGGTTTTTTTAATAAAAATGGTGTTTAATTAGTATGAAAAGACTGAAAGCACTAATAGTACTGATGACGTTTGTCATCAGCCTTATGGCTCAGACCGACTTCCCTCTACCCCAGATACCTGAAACGATAGCACAGCCCGAAGCGAGATTGTCTTATTTGCTGAATCACTTCTGGGACAACTACCAATTCTCAGACACCACCCAGATAAACAAAGACTTGGGCGAGCAGGGGTTTGCCGACTTCCTCAACCTGTTAGGGTATGGCAACGACGAGATTATCGATCAGGCCACCAAGGCTTTTTATAACCAAGCTTTCGGTACTCGCTGGGGAAAGACGCATTACAGTCAGTTGATAAACCATTACTTAGACAACCCCAACTCGCCTTTGCGCAACGATGGCATCTACGTGCATTTCCTACGTAACATACGTCCCTACTATGCCAACGATGCTGCAGCCAGAGAACGCTATGCCTTCAAGCTGAAGCAAGCCAAGAAGAATCTGCCTGGTCAGCCTGCCACCGACTTCTCCTATACTGAGCGTAGTGGCAAACAGGGAAAGATGAGTGATATTCAGGCAAAGTTCACGCTGTTATTCTTCCATGACCCCGACTGTGAGAACTGCAAACGCATCATTCCTATAGCCATACAAGAGAGCTTGCTTCAACGTCAAGACTTAAAAGTGTTACTGATTTATGCCGACAAAGACTTCGATGCTTGGAGAAAAGATGTGCGTACCTACCCTGCCAATTGGATAGATGCCTATAGTCCTAATGGAGAAATCATACAGAAGTTGCTCTATTATATACCTGCAACTCCTTCATTTTATTTGTTAGATGCAGAGAAGAAAGTCATTCTAAAAGATGCTCCTTTAGACACGATACTTGCATTTCTGCAACAAAACTAAAAAAGGCTGCATTTCGCAGCCTTTTTCTATACAATAATCAACCAATTATTCTTTCTGGAAGTCCTTGCGCCGCAAAACAAAGCTACTGCTAAGGTAGCGTGCCCTAACCACATCGTCTTCCGCCAACTCTTCAGGAGTGCCATGGCGGAAAATCTTTCCTTCGAATAGCATGTAGGCACGATCGGTGATGCTGAGCGTTTCCTGCACATTATGGTCGGTTATAAGGATACCGATGTTACGGTACTTCAGTTTCCACACAATCTGCTGGATATCTTCCACAGCAATAGGATCGACTCCCGCAAACGGTTCATCCAGCATGATGAACTTTGGATCAATGGCTAAGCAACGGGCTATTTCCGTACGTCGGCGTTCGCCACCCGATAGCTGGTTGCCCTTGTTTTTGCGTACCTTCTGTAAACGGAACTCATTAATCAGACTCTCTAACTTTTCTTTCTGGTAGTCCTTAGGTTTGTCGGTCATCTCCAGTACAGAGGCTATGTTGTCTTCCACACTCATCTGACGGAACACCGATGCTTCCTGTGGCAAATAGCCGATGCCTTTTCGTGCACGCAAATACACAGGAAACTTGGTGATTTCCTCATCACCCAAGAAAATACGGCCTTCGTTCGCCACCACCAAGCCTACCGTCATATAGAAAGAGGTTGTCTTGCCAGCGCCGTTAGGTCCCAGCAAACCTACTATCTCACCTTGTTTCACGTCGTATGATACATGGTCAACTACAGTACGTTTGCCATATTTCTTCACCAAATTCTCAGTGCGTAGCACCAATTTTTCGTCTTCCATTTTCACAACATTTAATTCGCAAAAGTACAAAAATAAAATGTATTTGCATTATCTTTCGGCAAAACTTCATATCTTTGCATCCTAAAAAGTTTAAAAGCAATGATAAAAGCATTACGAACCGTAGGCAGATACCTAATTCTGATGAGCAGGGTTTTTTCTGTTCCTGAACGTTGGCGTATGTTTTTCCGACAATATATCAGAGAGGTAGAACAACTTGGCGTTGATTCCATCGGCATCGTTTTGCTGATATCTTTCTTCATCGGTGCCGTTATCACCATTCAGTTCAAGCTCAACATCGAGAGTGTGTTTATGCCCCGTTGGACGGTGGGCTATGCTACTCGTGAAATCTTGCTGTTGGAGTTCTCGTCTGCCATAATGTGCTTAATTCTTTCAGGAAAGGTAGGATCCAACATTGCCTCCGAGTTAGGTACCATGCGCGTAACCCAACAGATTGATGCCTTAGAGATAATGGGCGTCAATTCAGCCTGTTACTTGATATTGCCCAAGATAGCTGCGTTAGTCAGTTTCATCCCCATCATGGTGGTGTTCAGCATCTTTGCTGGTTTCTTGGGAGGTTTCTGTACCTGTTGGTTTGGTGGAATCATGACGGCAGAAGATTTGGAATATGGTCTGCAATATGCCTTCGTGGAATGGTTCGTATGGGGATGCTTCATCAAGTCATTCTGTTTCGCCTTCATCATTAGCAGTGTAGCCTCGTTTTTTGGCTATACCGTTGAAGGTGGCTCAATCAGCGTAGGTAAGGCTTCTACCAATGCAGTGGTGACAAGTAGCGTGCTGATTTTGTTTGCCGACCTGATACTGACCAATATTTTGGCCTGAATTCTTTGATATTTGAAAGATAAAAGCTAATTTTGCACCCTCAAATTGAAATTAATAACTAAAAAACAAATATTTGTAGAATGAACGTATCACTGCAAAACGTTGACAAAGTAAGCGCCCTGCTTACAGTTGACATGGTAAAGGCTGACTATCAGGAAAATGTAGAAAAGCAGCTGAAGAAGATTCGAAAGGATGCCCAGATGCCTGGTTTTCGCAAAGGCATGGTACCAATGGGATTGGTAAAGAAAATGTATGAGAAGTCTGTGATTGCTGACGAGGTGAACAAGATGCTCGGCGATGCAATCAACAAGTATATTCAGGATAACAAAGTACAAATGTTGGGTGAGCCATTACCAAACGAGAACCAGCAACAACTGGATTTCGACACCCAGGATGAGTTTAAGTTCTTGTTTGACATCGCACTGGCTCCAGCCATCAATGTAGAGGTCTCTGCCAAAGATAAAGTGCCATATTACGACGTAATCGTTACCGACGAAATGGTGGACAACCAAGTGGCTTCCTACGCTCAGCGCGGTGGTTCTTACGAGAAGGCTGAGTCATTCGACGCTGCTCAGAACGACATGATTAAGGGTCAACTCTGCGAGTTGGACGAAGCTGGTAACGAGAAGGAAGGCGGCATCCGTATTGAGAGCGCTGTGATGATGCCATCTTATATGAAGGTGGACGACGAGAAAGCTAAGTTCGCTGGCGTGAAACCAGGCGAAACCGTTAAGTTCAACCCCTACAAAGCTTGGGAAGGCAATGCTCCTGAGTTGGCTTCATTGTTGAAGATCGACCGCGAGAAGGCTGTAGAGGTTACTTCCGATTTCAACTATACCATAGAGGAAATCACCCGCTACGTACCAGGTGAGATGAACCAGGATTTGTTCGACCAAGTATTTGGCAAGGACGTAGTAAAGAGCGAGGAGGAATTCAAACAGAAAGTGCGTGAAATAATCGCTAACCAATTCCAGGCCAACAGCGATTACAAGTTCTTGCTCGATGCTAAGAAGGTTATCACCGACAAGGTAGGCAAACTGGATTTCTCAGAGCCTCTGATGAAGCGCATCATGAAGACCAACAACCCTGACAAGGATGACAAGTTCGTTGATGAGAACTATGCACAAACCATCGAGGTACTTAGCTGGCAGTTGATTCGCGACGTGCTGGTGGCTCAGGCTGGTGTGAAGGTGGAGCAGAACGACATCCTTGAAGAGGCTAAGGTGGCCACTCGTGCTCAGTTTGCACAGTATGGTATGCTGAACGTGCCTGATGATATGATTGCCAACTACGCCAGCGAGATGCTGAAGAAGCGCGAAACCGTAGAGAACCTGGCTGATCGTGTTATCGACAGCAAACTGGCCGATGTGCTGAAACAGAAGGTTACACTGGAGCATAAGGACATCTCTGCTGAAGATTTTGGCAAGTTGATGCAGCCTGAAGCCTGATTTAAGAGCATAAACTTAAAAATAAACATAAAAACACATGGTGTTACATTTGGTAATGCCATGTGTTTTTCTTTATTTTGCATGTAAATAAGAACTAAGGAGTAAAAAATGATGAAAGACGATTTTAGAAAGTATGCTACCCAACATTTGGGAATGAACAGTTTAGTGCTTGATGAGGTCATCAAATCACAAGCCAATTATTTGAATCCATACATCTTGGAGGAACGTCAGCTCAATGTCACACAGTTGGATGTATTCTCACGCTTGATGATGGATCGCATCATCTTTTTGGGTACACAGATTGACGACTATACGGCAAACACACTGCAGGCACAGCTACTTTATCTCGATTCTGTAGATGCCGGCAAGGACATCTCCATATATATTAATTCTCCTGGTGGCTCAGTCTATGCCGGATTGGGCATCTACGACACCATGCAGTTCATCAGTAGTCCGGTGGCTACCATCTGTACAGGTATGGCGGCCAGCATGGCGGCTGTTTTATTGGTAGCTGGTGCCGAAGGCAAGCGTTCTGCCCTGACCCATTCGCGTGTGATGATTCATCAGCCGATGGGTGGTGCCCAAGGACAGGCTTCCGACATAGAGATTACAGCCCGCGAGATTCAAAAACTGAAGAAAGAGCTCTACACCATTATCGCCGACCATTCTCACACCCCATTCGACAAGGTGTGGGCTGATTCCGACCGCGACTACTGGATGACAGCTGAGGAAGCCAAGGAATACGGTATGATTGATGAAGTGCTCACCAAAAAGAAATAACAAGAGAGATGGTTAGTAAGAATACAGGCCACAGATGCAGTTTCTGTGGCCGTACTGATAAAGAAGTGAAGCTGCTGATCACAGGCATTGACGGCTATATCTGTAACGAGTGTGTAGAGCGTGCTGCCGAAATCTGTGAAGAGGCATTACGCAATGTCACCCAAAG
The DNA here is from genome assembly GCA_017442855.1 of Bacteroidaceae bacterium. Classification (GTDB taxonomy): domain Bacteria; phylum Bacteroidota; class Bacteroidia; order Bacteroidales; family Bacteroidaceae; genus Bacteroides. Next base: position 53,682 of record JAFSPM010000049.1, read on the forward strand.
CAGTTTGGGTCTTGACCTTAAGACATTGCCCAAGCCTCATGATATCAAAGAGTTCCTCGACCAATACGTTATTGGTCAGGACGATGCCAAACGCTATCTGTCGGTAGCAGTCTATAACCATTACAAGCGACTGCTTCAGCCAAAAGGAGACGACGAGGTAGAGATTGAGAAATCCAACATCATCATGGTGGGTGCAACAGGTACGGGAAAGACTTTATTGGCTCGTACCATTGCCAAGTTCTTGAGTGTGCCTTTTACCATCGTTGATGCCACTGTATTGACAGAGGCTGGCTATGTGGGTGAGGATATTGAAAGCATCCTGACCCGACTCTTGCAAGTGGCTGACTATGACGTGAAAGCCGCTGAACGAGGCATCGTATTCATCGACGAGATTGACAAGATAGCCCGCAAGGGCGACAACCCTTCCATCACACGCGATGTGAGTGGCGAAGGTGTACAGCAAGGATTGCTCAAATTACTGGAGGGCTCCATCGTGAATGTTCCGCCACAGGGAGGCCGCAAGCATCCCGAACAACACCTCATTGCTGTCGATACAAAGAACATCTTATTCATTTGCGGTGGTGCCTTCGATGGCATTGAACGTAAGATTGCCCAACGCCTCAACACGCATGTGGTAGGTTACCACGCTGTTGAGAACACGGCCAAGGTGGACAGGGACAATATGATGCAGTACATCGCTCCACAAGACCTTAAAGCCTTTGGACTGATTCCTGAGATCATAGGTCGTATGCCCATTCTCACCTACCTCAATCCTTTGGACCGAAAGGCCCTACGTTCTATCCTCACTGAGCCCAAGAACTCCATTACCAAGCAATATATCAAGTTGTTCGAGATGGACGGGGTGAAGTTGAGTTTCAACGAAGACGTGTTGGAGTATGTGGTGGATAAAGCCATCGAGTTCAAGCTCGGAGCCCGTGGTCTGCGTGCCATTGTCGAGGCCATCATGATGGATGTGATGTACGAGTTGCCATCCAGCAAGAAGAAAAACTTCACTGTAACGCTGGATTACGCCAAGAATCAACTGGAAAAAGCCAATATTTCACGTCTGCAGAACAGCTAAAAGGGCTTTTTTCCATTGTTCAGCCTGTTTTTTAGCATTTGCAATAAAAAAAATATTGCATTTGCATTGCTATTTTGTAAGTTGTTTATAACTTTGTTAAAGTGTCTCTTTGGCACACCTGTATCATTAACCTAAAAACGACCTAATGGCCATGGCTGAGAAATACATTTTAACCGATGAGCTGAAAAAATATTTTGGCTTCGATACCTTCAAAGGAAACCAAGAAGCTATCATACAAAATCTGCTGGATGGTAACGACACGTTTGTACTGATGCCCACCGGTGGAGGTAAATCGTTGTGTTATCAGTTGCCCTCATTATTAATGGAGGGCACGGCTATTGTGATCTCTCCTCTCATTGCGTTGATGAAAAACCAGGTGGATGCCATGCGCAACTACAGCGAAGAAGATGGCATCGCCCACTTCATCAACTCGTCGCTCAACCGTACGGCTATCGAACAGGTGAAGGATGACATCCTGTGTGGCAAGACTAAGTTGCTTTATGTGGCACCCGAATCGTTGACCAAGGAAGAGAACGTTGACTTCCTCAAGCAGGTGAAGATATCCTTTTATGCCATTGACGAGGCACATTGTATCTCTGAGTGGGGGCATGATTTCCGTCCTGAGTACAGAAAAATACGCCCCATCGTCAACCAGGTTGGCAAGGCACCGCTTATCGCCTTGACGGCCACCGCCACGCCCAAGGTACAGCACGATATACAGAAGAATTTAGGCATGATGCACGCCAAGGTGTTCAAGTCATCGTTTAACCGTCCTAACCTCTATTACGAGGTACGCACAAAGACAGACGATGTAGATAAAGACATTATCAAATATATTAAAGCCAACCCAGAGAAGTCAGGCATTATCTATTGCCTCAGCCGCAAGAAGGTGGAGGAACTCTCTGAGATTCTCGTGGCCAATGGCATCAAGGCAAAACCCTATCATGCCGGCATGGACAGCGTAACCCGTACCGAGACCCAAGACGATTTCCTCATGGAGAAGATTGACGTCATTGTGGTCACCATCGCCTTTGGCATGGGCATCGACAAGCCAGATGTGCGCTTCGTGATACACTACGACATTCCCAAAAGCCTCGAAGGCTACTACCAGGAGACTGGTCGCGCAGGACGTGATGGCGGTGAGGGACAGTGCATTGCCTTTTACAGCGATAAAGACCTTCAAAAACTTGAGAAATTCATGCAGGGCAAACCTGTGGCCGAGCAGGAGATTGGCAAACAGCTGTTGTTGGAAACAGCAGCCTATGCAGAGTCTTCCATGTGCCGCCGTAAGACCCTGTTGCACTACTTCGGCGAAGAGTACAAGGAGGCCAATTGTGGCAACTGCGACAATTGTTTAAATCCCAAGAAACAAGTGGAAGCTCAAGATTTACTATGCACCGTTATCGATGCGGTATACGCCGTGAAAGAAAATTTCAAGCAAGACTATATAGTAGACATTATCAAGGGTAATGAAACGAATGAGGTGATTGACCACCACCACGAAGACCTCGAAGTGTTCGGTTCAGGCATGGGGGAAGAAGAAAAGGTGTGGAACAATGTCATTCGTCAGGCCCTCATCGATGGCTATCTCAGCAAGGATGTCGAGAACTACGGCCTTATCAAGGTCACCTCCGCTGGCAAAAAATTCCTCAAGCACCCCAAGTCGTTCAAAATAGTTGAAGAAGGTGATTTTGAAGAGGCCGAGGAAGAAGCTCCAATGCATGGCGGAGCCTCTTTGGCGCTCGATCCCACACTGTTCAGTATGTTGAAAGACCTGCGCAAGAAGATGTCGAAGCAGCTCAACCTGCCTCCATACGTCATCTTCCAAGACCCATCGCTTGAGGCTATGGCCACCACCTACCCCGTTACCGTAGAAGAGCTACAGAACATCCCCGGTGTGGGTGCCGGTAAGGCCAAGCGCTATGGCGAAGAGTTCTGCAAGCTTATCAAGCGCCATTGCGAGGAGAACGAGATTGAACGTCCTGAAGACCTGCGTGTGCGTACCGTAGCCAACAAATCGAAGCTGAAGGTCAGCATCATCCAGGCTATTGACCGCCAAGTGGCACTTGACGACATTGCCAACACCAAAGGCATGGAGTTTGACGAACTACTTGACGAAGTGGAAGCCATCGTTTATTCAGGCACCAAAATCAACATCGACTATTTCCTGCGTGAGGTGGTGGATGAAGACCACATGCTAGACATCTACGAGTATTTCCAAGAATCGACAACCGATGACCTCGATACTGCCATTGAAGAGTTAGGTGAAGACTATACAGAAGAAGAAATCCGTTTAGTGCGTATCAAGTTCATCAGCGAGATGGGAAATTGAAGTAACAACTATAAAAAAAATGAAAATAGGTTTTGATAATGAAAAGTATCTGAAGATACAGTCAGAGCATATTCGCGAACGCATCGCTCAGTTCGACGGCAAGCTATACATGGAATTGGGCGGTAAGTTATTCGATGATCACCACGCTTCTCGCATCCTACCAGGCTTCCAGCCCGACAGTAAGCTGCGCATGCTGGCACAACTGAGAGACAGCATCGAGATCGTGATAGTCATCAATGCGGCAGACATCGAGAAAAATAAGATACGTACCGATCTGGGCATCACCTATGACGAGGATGTGCTGCGTCTGCGCGACGAGTTCATGAAGCGCGACTTCATGGTAGGCTCGGTAGTCATCACCCACTACAACGGTCAGATGGCAGCCGACCAGTTCCGTCACCGCCTTGAGCGCATGGGCATCAAAACCTATATCCACTACCCCATTGAGGGCTATCCGCACAATGTACAACTCATCGCCAGCGACGAGGGCTATGGAAAGAACGACTTTGTCGAGACCTCACGTGAGCTGGTCATCGTTACCGCCCCAGGTCCTGGCAGCGGCAAAATGGCAGTATGTCTGAGTCAGCTCTACAACGAAAACCGTCGTGGCAAACGTGCCGGCTATGCCAAGTTCGAGACATTCCCTGTGTGGAATCTGCCGTTGAAGCACCCCATTAACATCGCCTATGAGGCAGCTACGGCCGACCTCAACGATGTGAACATGATCGACCCGTTCCATCTGGAAGCCTACGGTAAGATTGCCATCAACTACAACCGTGACATCGAGATATATCCCGTGCTCAACGCCCTGTTTGAAGGCATCTATGGCGAGAATCCTTATAAGTCGCCTACCGATATGGGAGTCAACATGATTGGTTTCTGCATCAGCGACGACGAAGTGTGTTGTCAGGCTTCTCGCGATGAGATTATCCGCCGCTACTATACAGCCACCAACAAGCTGGCCAACGGTGCTTGCAACGAGAACGAGATAAACAAAATCCTCATGCTGTTCAACCAAGCCAAGATTACCACTGCCGATCGTCGCTGCACAGTAGCTGCAAACGAGCGCAAACAGCAGACAGGGCAGCCTGCTTCGGCCATGGAGTTGGAAGATGGTACCATCATCACCGCCAAGACTACCCAGTTGCTGGGCTGCAGTGCAGCACTCATCCTCAACGTAATCAAATACCTGGCAGGAATCAAACATGACGTAAAGCTTATTCCGCAAACCCTCATCGAGCCTATCCAAAAGACCAAGATAGAATACCTGTGTGGTAACAACCCGCGTCTGCATACCGACGAGGTGCTAGTGGCTCTCAGTGTGTTGTCTCAGCACGACGACCAATGCCGCCGTGCCCTGGAACAACTGCCCCGACTGCGTGGCTGTCAGGTGCACACCACCATCATGCTGGGTGAAGTGGACCGTAAGATCTTCAAGAAACTCGGTTGCGACCTCACCTGCGATCCTGTGAAGAAAAAATAGAATGCTATGATAAGAACACTCTTTTGGTCGCTCGTCCTCTTGTGCTGTTGCTCCATCGCCACAGCACAGTCACGTGTGGATGACGAACAACAGCTCAGAAGCTGGATCAAAACCATCGCCTCCGACGAGTTTGGTGGACGTAAACCTATGACAACTTATGAGGACAAAACCGTGCAATACCTCGCACAACAGTTGCAGGAGCTGGGGTTGGAGCCAGCCTTCAACGGCAGCTGGTACCAACCGTTTGAGATGATAGCTGTCACCGCCAAGCCCCAAGGCAACAGATTTGCTGTTCGTGGAAGGGAAAAAACCGAATTACTTTACCCTGACGATGTGGTGGCGTGGACGGCACGTGCTACCGACAAGATATCGCTTCGCAAAGCAGAATACGTGTTTGTAGGTTTTGGCATCCATGCCCCCGAGTATGGGTGGGATGACTATGCCGACATCGACGTCAAAGACAAGATAGTCATTGCTATGGTCAACGATCCAGGCTATTACGACGCCTCCCTCTTCCGTGGTCGCAATATGACCTACTACGGCCGCTGGCTCTATAAGTTTGAGGAGGCCAAGCGCCAAGGCGCCGCAGGATGCTTGGTGCTGCACAATACCGAGGCTGCCAGCTATGGCTGGCACGTGTGTGTCAATGGTCACATGGAAGACAACCTCGCCCTATACGACCCACAGACGTGCAATACCGACGAATTAGCCATCAAAGGTTGGCTACGTGAAGAAGGTGCCCAGAAACTGTTTGCCGCCGCAGGCATGGACATGCAAGCAGCACAGGCCGCTGCCAAGCGTCCCGGCTTCAAAAGTTTCTCGCTCGAGGTACGTGGCGACATCACCATGGCCGTCACCTACGACATACAGCAGACACGCAATGTGGCTGGCATCATCCGTGGCACCGAACAGCCCAACGAGGTAGTAGTTATGAATGCCCACTGGGATCATCTCGGCATCGGTACCCCCGACGAGCGTGGCGACTCTATCTATAACGGTGCAGCCGACAATGCCTCTGGCATAGCGAGTGCCCTCCTGGTAGCGAAAAAGTTCAAGGCCTTGCCGCAAGCACCCCATCGCAGTGTGCTCTTCCTCTTCCCCTCATCTGAGGAGAGTGGTCTCTTTGGTTCCGAGTACTACTGCCAGCACCCCGCCATCCCAATGAAGGACACCTCCGCTTGTCTCAACTTTGAGAGCATCGGTCCTGCCGAGTTAACCCACGATGTGGTCATCCTTGGTGGTGGTGCTTCCGACCTCGACCTCTACTACGAAGCAGCTGTAGCGGCTCAGGGCAGGCATATCTTCTATGACGATGACAATTCCGATGGTTGGTTTTTCCGTTCCGACCACTACAATTTCGTCAAGCAAGGCGTGCGTGCCGTGGTGGTAGAAAACGGCCTCCATCCCGTTGATGCGAGCCGACCCAACCAATATCCCATGGCATCGTGGTACCACAAGCCCTCCGACGAGTACCATGCCGACTGGGACCTAAGTGGCACCTTGGAGAATGTGTATATGATTTACAGTGTAGGCCTCTCGTTGGCCAACGAACGATAAAGCAACAACCTTATATTTATACTAATTAAAAATAACGAAGTTATGAAGAAAATTTTTCTTTTGGCATTCGCTACCGTATTGGTAGTGAGTGCAAGTGCACAGGAGCTGGCTAATTTCAGCCGCAACGCACAGCAAATCGTATCACCCGAGGTAAAGGGTGACTCCGTTACCTTCCGTCTGAGTGCCAACTATGCTACCGTCGTTAACCTCTACGGCAACTGGATGGCTAATTACACCGATGTGGTACCTTTGAAGAAAGGTAATGACGGCGTTTGGGAAGTCACCATCGCCGCTCCAGAACCGGAGATTTACACCTACAACTTTATTGTTGACGGTGTCAGTGTGAACGACCCACGTAACTATATGGTACAACGCGATGGTACCCGTTACCTCAACATGTTGTTTGTTCCTGGTGAACGTTCAGCCAACTACAACGAAACCCTGCAGCATCGCGGCACAGTGAGCTACCGTTGGTACGACAGCAGTATCCTTGGCATCAACCGCCGTCTAACCGTCTATACCCCTTACGGCTACGAGACCAGCAAGAAGAGCTATCCCGTACTTTATCTGTTGCATGGTGCCGGTGGCGACGAAGAAGCATGGTCCAGCATGGGTCGAACCGCTCAGATTCTCGACAACCTTATCGAGCAGGGCAAGGCAGAGCCAATGATTGTTGTTATGCCTAACGGCAACCCAGGTCAGCAGGCAGCCTCTACCCTGGGCTTACCCGTAAAGAACTACGACTACCATGCGCCAGAAAACGCAAATATTTATGTCCGTAGCCTTGTAGAAGAAATCGTTCCTTTCATCGAAAAGAACTACCGTGCCATCCCAAAGAAAGCCTCACGTGCCATTGCAGGCCTGAGCATGGGTGGTGGTCACACCTTCGCCGCTACCACGCTCTATCCTGACAAGTTCGACTATATTTGCCCGCTGAGTGCAGGTACTCGTGAGAGCGACACCCTCGATGCCCAGCTACAAGGCATCAAGAAGGCAGGCTACAAGCTCTATTGGATTGGTTGCGGCACCGCTGACTTCGCATATCCTAATAATCAGGTGCTCGATAAGGCGTTGACACGTAACGGCATGGCCCACACTTTCTATGAGAGTACAGGCGGCCACGAGTGGAAGAACTGGCGTCTCTACCTCAATACCTTTGCTCAGTTATTATTCAAGTAAATGTTACCATAATTGAAGAAGAAGGCAGTTACCCAACGTAGCTGCCTTTTTTATTTCCTTATAGACGGTGCCACACTTTCCCAGAAACAATTCATCAAAGTTTTGTTTTTTTCTGCAATATTCAATAGAATAGTCATATATACAAGGAAAGACAAAATCAATGCGAAGAGCAAAGTTTTAACATTTGAGGCATGGTTTTAGTCAAAAAACATTTTGCGTTTTCAGCATTAATCAGTACTTTCGCAAAAAGAAACAATAAAAACAATGGATATGAAAAAGGTATATGTATTCTTTGCAGACGGCTTCGAGGAGATCGAAGCACTGACATCGGTGGACGTATTGAAACGTGCAGGAGCCGATGTGGTGATGGTTTCAGTAACACCTAACGAGATAGTGACAGGGGCACACGATGTGCCAGTGTTGTGCGACAAGAACATTGAAAGTTGCGACATGATGGACGCTGACCTGCTGCTACTGCCTGGGGGTATGCCTGGAGCACAAACGCTGGGCGAATGTGAATACTTGTGCAAGACACTGAAAAGACAGGCTGCCGAAGGCAAACCAGTGGCTGCCATCTGTGCAGCTCCTATGGTACTGGGCAAATTAGGCATACTGAACGGCAAGAAAGCAACGTGCTACCCTGGCTTCGAGGGTTTCTTCGATGGGGCGGACTATACGGCAGCTCCGGTGGAGCGCGACGGAAACATCATCACAGGGAAGGGCCCTGGCGTATCTCTGGTATTTGCTTACGAGGTGGTAAATATGCTATTTGGTGCTGAAAAGGTGGCTGAACTAAAAGCAGCCATGATGGTGGAGGAATGAAACGCTATGCAATCATAGTGGCAGGAGGCAAGGGGCTACGTATGGGCTCAGAGGTGCCAAAGCAGTTCCTGACAGTAAGAGGGGTGCCAGTGCTGATGCTAACCCTGCAGAAGTTTCATGCCTTTGACCCTGAGATGGAGCTGATAGTGGTACTTCCTGAAGATCAGATGGGCTACTGGAGGGGGCTGTGCCAAGAGCACGGGTGTAGCATCCCACACCAGATAGTGGCGGGAGGCGAGACACGTTTCCATTCGGTGAAGAACGGACTGGATATTATAGAGACAGACAACGATGCTGTGGTGGGCGTGCACGATGGTGTACGACCATTTGTGTCGGATGAGGTGCTGCAACGCTGCTACACTTTGGCGGAGGAGAAAAAGGCGGTGATACCAGTTATTCCTGTGGTGGAAACCATGAGAAGAGTGTATGTGGGACAATGGTCGGTGCCGAGAGGCGGCTCGGTAATGGTACCTCGTAGGGAATACCGATTGGTGCAGACACCGCAGGTGTTTAACGTGGCGCTGCTGAAGCGGGCGTATAAACAGACGTATATGGTGGAGTTTACAGATGATGCAACGGTGGTGGAGGCAATTGGCACGCAAGTGACGTTGACGGAGGGCAATCAGGAAAATATTAAGATTACGACACCATATGATTTGAAAATTGCAGAGATTATGTAATGTTCGAGAATCTGGATGTGAAATATATCAGTGGCGTAGGGCCGCAACGCGCTACCCTACTCGCCAAGGAGCTGAATATACATTCAGTGCACGATCTGCTGTATTATTTCCCCTACAAATATGTGGATAGGAGCAAGATTTACACCATCAACGAGGTGACGGGCGACCTACCCTACATCCAAGTACGAGGACAGATTACGGCTTTCGAGACGGTGGGGGAAGGTAGGGGCAAACGACTGATTGCGCACTTTACTGACGGTACGGGCTTCATCGACCTGATATGGTTTCAAGGCATCAAGTATGTGGTGAACAGATATAAGGTGCGCCAGGAATACATCGTGTTTGGCAAACCCACTGTGTTTAACGGCCGACTGAACATAGCCCATCCTGACCTGGACCCAGCATCGGAGGTGCAGCTGTCGAACTTAGGCATGCAGCCCTACTACAACACCACAGAGAAAATGAAGCGTAGCTTCCTGAACTCACACGCCATAGAGAAGATAATGCAAAATGCGATGCCGTTGCTGAAAGAACCATTGCCTGAGACCTTAACCCCTGAGATTATTGCCAAACAACATTTGATGCCTCTCAATGATGCCCTGCGCAACATTCATTTCCCACAGAACAACGACGCCTTGCGACAAGCACAACTACGCTTGAAATTCGAAGAGCTATTCTATGTGCAGCTGAACATTCTGCGCTATGCAAGTGACCGACGGAGAAAATTCCGTGGGTATGTGTTCCGTCATGTGGGAGCTTTCTTCAATACATTCTACAACAAATACTTGCCTTTTGAGTTGACCAACGCCCAGAAAAGGGTATTGCGCGAGATACGTGCCGATATGGGTAGTGGCAAGCAGATGAACCGACTGCTGCAAGGAGATGTGGGCAGCGGCAAGACAATGGTGGCACTAATGAGTATGTTGCTGGCACTGGACAACGGTTACCAGGCGTGTTTGATGGCACCCACTGAAATTCTGGCCAGCCAGCACTACGAGACACTTTGCCGACAACTGGATGGACTTGGGGTACGAGTGGAGCTACTAACAGGCTCTATCAAGGGGAAAAAGCGCGGGCAGATTCTAAGCGGACTACAAAACGGTGATGTGCGCATCTTAATAGGCACGCATGCCCTGATAGAGGATGGGGTGAACTTTGCCCATTTAGGTTTGGCGGTGATTGACGAGCAACACCGCTTTGGAGTGGCACAACGTGCCAGATTGTGGGGCAAGAGCATGCAGCCACCGCATGTATTAGTGATGACGGCCACACCTATTCCTCGTACGCTGGCGATGACACTTTATGGCGACTTGGATGTGTCGGTGATTGATGAACTGCCCCCTGGGCGCAAACCGATAGCTACCCTGCATCAGTTTGACAATCGCCGGGAACAACTTAATGCTTTCATTCGCAAGCAGGTGAACGAGGGCAGACAGATATACATCGTTTACCCACTCATCAAGGAGAGTGAAAAGATAGACTTGAAAAACTTGGTAGAGGGCTACTCACAGGTGTGCGACGACTTTCCCGACCTGACAGTGTGCCAAGTACACGGACAAATGAAACCTGCCCTAAAGGAGGAACAAATGCAGCGCTTCGTAAAGGGTGAGGCACAGATAATGGTGGCGACCACGGTAATTGAGGTAGGAGTGAACGTACCCAACGCCTCAGTGATGGTAATTCAGAATGCCGAACGCTTCGGACTGTCGCAGTTGCACCAATTAAGAGGGCGTGTAGGTCGTGGTGCCGACCAATCGTACTGCATCCTGGTGACGGGCTACAAACTGGCGGAAGACACAAGAAAGCGCATAGAGATTATGGTGCGCACTAACGATGGCTTTGAGATTGCCGAGGCAGACCTGAAACTGCGTGGCCCTGGCGACCTGGAGGGCACACAACAGAGTGGCATGGCCTTCGAACTGCTGATTGCTAACTTGGCGCGAGACGGGCAGATTCTGCAATTGGCACGCGACGTGGCGGAGCGCATTGTGGAGGAAGATCCCACCTGCGAAATGCCAAAATATGCGTTGCTATGGCGACAACTGAAGAACCTGAGAAAGACCAATATCAATTGGTCAGCCATTAGTTAAATATGTTTTTCAGCATATTTTATGGTTTTTTATAGTGATTTATTTTGTTAAAAAGGAGAAAATGCCTTACCTTTGTGCGAATAGTGGTAATTTGTATGCATTTTAAATTCGTAAAGACAATCATATTTACAGCTACCTGCCTATGCAGCATGGGGATATCGGCACAAGATTTGATAGCCAGACAAGCTCCTGTGGATGTCAAACTGAGAAGTGTGGATTCACTGGCTCTGCAGAAGATTATCAAAGCCGAACAATCAGAAAACCCCAGCATAGACATCTATCAGTCATGGGACAATGAGTTTGTGAATGCGTACGCCAACGCAGTGATTCCAGACACCTACACATTTGATCTGACTGGTTTCTGCATGCCTACCCCTAACACGAAAATCAATGACATATTTGGCTATCGCCCTCGCAGACGTCGTGCCCATTACGGACTGGACGTGAAGGTGAACGTAGGTGACACTATTCGCTCGGCTTTCGACGGTAAAGTTCGTATCGTGAAGAACCAGGGGCGCAGGGGATATGGCAAATATATCGTCATCCGTCATGACAACGGTCTGGAAACCGTTTATGGACACCTCTCAAAGCAATTAGTAGAAGAAAATCAGCTGGTACGTGCCGGCGATGTTATAGGTTTAGGTGGCAACACAGGACGCTCTACAGGTTCACACCTGCATTTCGAGACGCGTTTCCTGGGTGTGGCCATCAACCCAGCATTGATGTTTGATTTCGAAAAACAGGACGTAGTAGCCGACAGCTACACACATGTTTTCAAGAAACAGACAACCAAGCGGGCATCAGCAACAGCTTCTAATGAGGTAATATCCGATGGCGAGGGCGTTTACTACAAGGTGAAGAGTGGCGACACGTTGTCGAAAATTGCCAACAAACAAGGTGTGAGTGTCAATCAGCTGTGTAAACTGAACGGCATTACCACCAAAACTGTTTTGCGCATCGGGCAAGTGCTCAGGTGTTCATAAAAGTATTGGGTATAAAACACAAAAAAGGATGCTTTAATATGATTTAAGGCATCCTATTTTTATTTATGGTGTAGAATGCTTATCTTTGCAAAGCAAAATAAAGAGATATGAAAAATACAAAGGCACAGTTTGAGCAAGTGATAGCCGAATGCAGGGACTTGTTTGTGAAGAAACTGCACGACTATGGGGCAGCATGGCGCATTATGCGTCCCGCATCGGTGACCGACCAGATATTCATTAAAGCTAACCGCATCAGAACCCTTGAGGTAAAGGGCGTGTCCATGGTAGGCGAAGGCATCAAACCTGAGTTCATGGGCATTGTGAACTATGGCATCATCGCACTGATACAGTTGGAGTTGGGCTATGCTGAGCATGAGGACATTAGCGTCGAGCAGGCCATTGAACTGTATGACAAATATGCCAAGAGCACCCTGGAACTGATGCTAGCCAAAAACCACGACTATGACGAGGCATGGCGCAACATGCGGATTACATCGTACACCGACCTGATACTGATGAAGATTAACCGCACCAAGCAAATTGAGGATTTGGCAGGCAACACCTTGGTATCAGAGGGCGTGGACGCCAACTACATGGATATGATCAACTATTCAGTGTTTGGACTGATTAAACTGAACTTTGGCGACTAAGTGGAAAAATAGCACGGCATGGAAGTGGGTGGTAAACAGCTGCCGCTTCATCTTGGGAGTCACCTTTGTGTTCTCAGGCTTTGTGAAGGCTGTTGACCCACTGGGTACTTGCTATAAAATACAGGACTATTTCACGGCATTTGGCATACTGCAACTGATGCCCGACATTGTACCACTGGCTTTGTCGGTATTCTTGGCAGTGATGGAGTTTGGCGTGGGTATGCACCTGATACTAGGCATCAGACGACGTGTCACCACTGTATTGGCGCTACTGATTATGCTGGTGATGACACCTCTGACGCTCTACCTGGCGCTGACCAATCCCATCAGCGATTGTGGATGCTTTGGTGACGCATTGGTGCTGACCAATTGGCAAACATTTGGCAAGAACGTGGTGCTACTGATATGTGCCGTGACAGTGTTTATCACCCCATGGAACATGGTAAGGTTTCTTACAAAAAAGATGGAATGGACCTTATCGACATACAGTGTAGTGTTCGTCTTTGTGCTTGCATGTTACTGTTTGGCTACGTTGCCTATCATCGACTTCCGTCCGTATAAGATAGGCAATAACATACGCGAGGGCATGGAGATTCCTGAAGGGGCTAAGCCTACGGTCTTTGACACACGCTTCATCATGGAGAAAGATGGGGAGCAACAGACATTTACGGTGGACAACTACCCTGACAGTACGTGGACTTTCGTGAGTGCCGAGACGATAGTGGTGGAGAAAGGCTACGAGCCACCGATACACGACTTCGTGATGGAGAGCATGGAGACGGGTGAGGACATAACCGATGAAGTGCTAGATGACCCCGGCTTCACCTTCCTGCTGGTAATGCACCGTACGGAGGAAGCGGAAGAAGGGTTTATTGACCTGATTAATGAGCTGTATGACTACAGCGTGGAGCATGGGTACGGGTTCTATGCATTATCTTCATCATCGGCCGAGGCCATCGAGCAATGGCGTGACCGCACTGGGGCGGAATATCCGTTCTGCATTATGGACGACATCACCCTGAAGACGATGGTGCGCAGTAACCCAGGACTGATGCTCATCAAGGATGGTGTGGTATTGAACAAATGGGCCGACTCGCAGATGCCCAATGAGTTTGACCTGACCGACAGACTGGAAGAGTTGCCGCTGGGCGCGATGAAAGATGTGAGCGACCTGCGTACTTTGGGATGGGTAGGTGTGTGGTTTGTGGCACCATTATTATTAATCATATTGATAGACAGAATATTTAATAGACATAACAACAAAAAAATTAAGAAAAGTATGAGAAAGAAAATTGTAGCAGGTAACTGGAAGATGAACATGAACCTGCAAGAAGGTGTAGCTTTGGCTAAAGAGTTGAACGAAGTACTGACTGCTGACAAGCCTAACTGCGACGTGGTAATCTGCACTCCGTTTATTCACTTGGCAACAGTAGCTGGTTTCCTGAACCAAGACGTGATTGGTCTGGGTGCCGAGAACTGCGCTGATAAGGTGAAGGGCGCTTATACCGGTGAGGTATCAGCTGAGATGGTAAAGAGCACTGGTGCACAGTATGTAATCCTGGGCCACTCAGAGCGTCGTGAGTACTACAAGGAGACTCCAGAGATTCTGAAGGAGAAAGTACAGCTGGCATTGGCTAACGGTCTGAAGGTAATCTTCTGCATCGGCGAGAGCTTGGAAGAACGTGAGGCTAACAAGCAGAACGAGGTAGTGAAGGCTGAATTGGAAGGTTCAGTATTTAACCTGAGCGCTGAGGACTTCGCTAAGATCATCATCGCATACGAGCCTATCTGGGCTATCGGTACAGGCAAGACCGCTACTGCTGAGCAGGCTGAGGAGATTCATGCTTACATCCGTAGCTGTGTAGCCAACAAGTATGGTGCTAAGGTAGCTGACGACACTTCTATCCTTTATGGCGGTAGCTGCAAGGCAAGCAACGCTCCTGAGCTGTTTGCTAAGCCTGACATCGATGGTGGCCTGATTGGTGGTGCTTCTCTGAAGTGCGCTGATTTCAAGGGTATCATTGACGCTTGGAAATAAGTAAACTATCTATGGTTTCCTGCTTCGGCAGGAAACCATAAAATAAAAAAGACGATGAAACGAATTACTATTTTTGTGTTATTGGCAATGGCAGCTGTAATATCGACATACGCACAGCGTGACATTGTGAAGAGTCTGCAAACAGATGCCGCAGGACAGGGAAAGGTGACCATCCATCAGGATGCACAGATTACCGCCTTGGTCAACGGCTCAGCTGTGGGCAACACAAGTACTGGCGAAAAGAAAGAACTGAAACGCCAGGGCTATCGTGTGCAGGTATATGCCGGTAATAATACCAGCCGCTCGCGCAACGAGGCACAGGATGTGGCCAACAAGGTGAAGCAGCATTTCCAGGATGCGCAAGTATATGCTTACTTCGTGTCACCTCGCTGGTTATGCCGTGTGGGCAATTTCCCTACCATTGAGGAGGCCGATGCCATGATGCGCCAACTGAAAGCCACAGGGGCATTTAAGGAAATATCCATCGTGAGGGACCAGATTACAATTGAAATAAATTGATAAAAATAAGATGTTAGGGAAGGAAATTATAGCGGAAACGCCTGAATTGGAAGAGTTGAAAGGGCACATCAAACGTATTCTTACCTTGATGGGCGAAGATACCAATCGTGAAGGACTGCTCAAGACACCTGAGCGTGTGGCTAAGGCCATGATGACGCTAACTGGCGGCTATGACATTGACCCTCGTGAGGTACTGAACTCAGCCAAGTTCAAAGAGGACTACAGTCAGATGGTGATTGTGAAAGACATTGATTTCTATTCACTTTGCGAGCACCACCTCCTACCCTTCTTTGGCAAGGCGCACGTAGCTTACATCCCTAATGGCCATATTACCGGATTGAGCAAGATTGCCCGTGTGGTGGACATCTACTCACATCGCCTGCAAGTGCAGGAACGCATGACCTCGCAAATAAAAGAGTGCATACAGGAAACGCTGAATCCACTGGGTGTGATGGTGGTGGTAGAGGCTAAGCACATGTGCATGCAAATGCGAGGTGTGGAGAAACAGAACTCCATTACCACAACCTCTGACTTTACAGGGGCATTCAATCAGGCAAAGACACGCGAAGAGTTCATGAACCTGATTCGGAACAAAGACTAAAACACAGATTAAAACTCGAGGATGACACGCTCACCCAAGCGTTTGGCAAAGTCGGCTTGCACCTCACGCAACTCGGTATAACGCTGGATGATTTGCGCACATTTTACTTCGTTATTGACAATCACAGGGTCTTGCAGTTGTCGCATCACCTCTTTCAACGATTCATTGACAATGGCATATTTGTAGTTGATGGTTATCTCTGTAGCCAACTCCTGCAAGCGATTATCATCCGTCACAATAGTTTGATTTTTAAAGTGATACTTGCTCAGCTGATAGCGATCGCTCACCAACTCAAGTGCCATCTGACTGATGGTTGTATCGGGATGGTTGATAAAGTAGCGCTCAGCAGTATAGTCGGCATCATGCTGATGCTCTACTGCCAACCTGAGCATCTCACGAAACAGCGGATGGGTCAATGTCACATCGTCTTGATGCAAGGTAGCATCCACAAAATCTATCACACTTACAGGGGTGGTATTACCCTCATCATCCGTCAACTCACACATCGTTTTCTCGCCATAGCGCACCACCAACTGTATGATGGAACGTTCGTACTTGTAGAGGGCTTCGGAGAATGGACTGTTAGCCGTTGACTGCTTAGAGACATGACCACTTCCCCCCTGAGGCAAATCCTCCATAGTTGGCAATGGGGGTGCATCAGGCATCTCAGGTTGCGTCATGGGAGCCAGCGGTATCTCAGGTTGTGGTGTTGCAGGATCTTGAGGTGAATTAGGCGCTTGCGCCGCTAAAGCCCTACGTTTCTCTTCTGCCTCACGGTTAGTCTTGCGTTGGGTCGCCACATACCCCACCATACGCTTCTCCTCAACGCCCAACATATCAGCAGCTTCTTTGATGAAGACATCACGCATGATGGCCTCAGGGATGATGGCAATGGCCTTAGTAATCTCACGGATGGCCTCGCCCCGCTTCAATGGGTCGTTACCCGCTTGACGAAGCAATAAATCATTCTTAAAGCGGATATAGTCGGTAGCATGATCGTCGATGAATTGACGATACTCTTGTGCCGTATGCTTGCGGGCAAACGAATCAGGGTCATCGCCATCAGGAAGCAGACACACCTTCACCGTCATGCCATCTTGCAATAGCATCTCAGCACTACGCGTAGCGGCATGAATGCCAGCCTCATCACCATCATAGAGCAACACGATATTGTTGGTAAAACGGTGTAGGATATTTATTTGGTACTTACTGAGCGCCGTGCCCGAGTTGGCCACCACATTCTCCACCCCACACTGATGCATGGAAATCACATCCGTATAGCCCTCCACCATATACACACAATCCTCCTTCACAATGGCCTTCTTCGCCTGGAAGATGCCGTAGAGCTCACGTTCCTTGTGGAAAATCTCAGTGTCGGGTGAGTTGACATACTTCTGCGCCACCCCCTTTGTACGAGAGTCAAGCAAGCGACCGCCGAAGGCGATGACCTTACCACTCAGACTGACCCAGGGGAAGATGACACGCCCTGCATAACGATCCACCAGTTGTCCGTCTTCACGCTTATAGCAAATGCCCGTGCCTTTCGTCACCGTTTGTTCCTTGCCATCCACCATCACCTTGGTCTCGTAAGAGGTAAGGAATTTCTCGTTGAAACCCTTAGACAGAGCCGCTTTAGGCAAAGCATCACGCTGAGGCAAGGCATAACCCAACTGGAACTTCTCAATGATGTCGTCGCGGAACCCACGGTTGCGGAAATAAGCCAAACCAATGCTTCGTCCATCCACATTGTTGAGCAAGATATCGTGGTAATAATCACGTGCGAACTGATTGACAATGAAGGCACTCTCGCGGTCGCTCTGTGCCTGACGCTCGTCGTTGGTCAGCTCACGCTCCTTCACCTCAATGCCATATTTCTTGGCCAAGTATTTCAACGCCTCGACATAGGTAATCTGCTCGTGCTCCATGATAAAGTGCACAGGATTGCCCCCCTTGCCACAGGCAAAGCATTTACAGATATTACGAGCCGGAGATACTGAGAATGAAGGCGTTCTGTCATCGTGAAAAGGACACAAACCCACATAGTTCACACCTCTTTTGCGAAGCGTGACAAAATCAGATACCACATCCACTATCTGGGCGGCATCGAGAATCCTATCTACGGTAGCCTGGTCAATCATATCAGATGCGAAAATACAAATAAACCTGCAAATACCCAAGTGAAATCTCAAATAAAAACACTACCTTTACCAACGATATGAATAGCTCGTGGATCGACATATTTGCTGCTGACGGGGCCTTGAACCAAAACATCTTGGCAGTGAGTGACGTAATCTGGACCTACCTCTTGGTCGCGTTGCTCATTGGTTGTGGCGTGTTTTTCACTTGGAAGACGCGCTTTGTGCAGTTCCGCATGATACGAGAGATGATTCGTCTGCTCACCGACTATGCCGGCACCCAAAAGGGCGAGAAACACATCTCATCTTTTCAGGCATTTGCTGTGTCTGTGGCTACCCGAGTGGGTACAGGCAACCTGGCTGGCGTGGCTACGGCCATCGCCATTGGTGGTCCTGGCTCTGTATTCTGGATGTGGATCATCGCCCTGATAGGCTCGGCATCGGCATTTGTGGAATCCACCTTGGCACAGTTATTCAAGCAAAAGCACAAAGACTCGTTCATCGGCGGTCCAGCCTACTATATAGTAAAAGGATTACGACTCAAGTGGATGGCAGCTCTGTTTGCCGTGCTCATCTCCATTACTTTCGGTCTCTCCTACAACTCCATCCAAAGCAACACCATTTGCAGTGCCATGCAACAAGCCTTTGGCGTAAATCCGTTGTGGATGGGCATCATTACCGCCGCTATGGCTTTAGCAGTAGTGTTTGGCGGCATCCATCGCATCGCCAAGGTCAGCAGCATCCTGGTGCCACTGATGGCAGTGGGCTATTTCTTGTTGGCTTTCATAGTGGTCATCATGAACATTGCCATCTTGCCCGATATCCTACTGCAGATTATCAAGGGCGCATTTGGCGTGGAGCAGTTTGCTGGAGGAACTCTGGGTGCCACCATGATGACGGGCATCAAGCGCGGACTGTTCAGCAATGAGGCCGGCGAGGGTTCGGCCCCCAATGTGGCGGCTACGGCTCATGTGTCGCATCCAGTGAAACAAGGACTCATCCAGGCTTTGGGTGTGTTTACCGACACCCTCTTGGTGTGCAGCTGTACCGCTTTCATTATCCTACTCCGTGGCGACTACCAAACCAACGGTCTGAACGGCATCGCCTTGACACAGGCCTCGTTGCAGAACGAGATAGGTTCAGCAGGTCCTATATTCGTTGCCATTGCCGTATTCCTCTTCGCCTTTAGTAGCATCATCGGCAACTACTACTATGGCGAGGCCAACATCCGCTTTCTCACCCCCAAGAAAAGTACCTTAAACATCTATCGCGTCTTTTCTGCTGGCATTGTGGTACTCTTTGGTGTCGTTGCTAGTCTCGACATTGTGTGGAACATCGGCGATGTCTGCATGGCGTGTCTTGCCGCCTGCAACCTCATCGCCATCATCTGTTTAGGCAAATATGCTTTCCGCCTCTTGGACGACTATCGTGCCCAAAAGAAGAAAGGCATCAAAGACCCTATATTCACTAAAGACAAACTGCCAGAAATAGCAGACAGGATTGAGTGCTGGGAGTGAACACTACAAATCCCAAACGTGGAAGAAATAGATTAAGGCCAAGATAGTACGGTCTATGCCCTCGGCTCGCCCTTATAGATAATAACAATAGGCTTTTCATATCTATAAATCATAATCGGGATTGTCCACTATAACTATACAAATATAAATAAAAAAAAAGAAAAAACAACCTTCACCCTTCACCTTTTTCCTAGAAGTACATGAATCTGAATGCTTTTTAAGGTGAATGTTAGGATGAAGGGTGAAGGTACAACAAAACCACCATAAGTAGCAACTTATGTCATTGGATAAAGCCGCCAAACGTATTACTTTAAGTAAATGGGTCGTTTACTTTAACTAAACGGGTGCTTTAGTTAAAGTAAGCCTGTGACCTTCCCGAAGTAAGCCAGAGGGAAGCAAACCCTTGGTTTAATAGTAGTAAATCCATCGCTTACTAGTAGCAAGCCCAAGAATTCTATAGAGAATACTTAAGACGAAAACGGCTCTCGCAAGCAACGAGAACGGTTCTCAAAGGACACGAGAACGGTTCTCGCTTTTTTGCGCCCTAACTAGAAAAATAATTTTTCCTAACTAGGCAACAAAATCCCCAAACAAATTCCACCTTCACCCTTCACCCTAACCTACACCTTAATAGTACATCACTATCAATTTGTTTTAAGAAAAGGTGAAGGGTGTAGGTTATTTTGCAATTCTTTTTGTTTTTTTCAACATTAGCTTAAAATAATGCCTAACGAGTGAGGGGAAAAAAAGAGAACCGTTCTCGTTTGTTGAAAGAAATCGGACAAACTAATATAGCTCTGTTCCCTAATTGTTACGATAAAGAATGTCACTATGCAAAATAATGGCATAGTAACTCTGCGTGTAACTGCTAATAAGGAAGATACACCAGGTAGTCGCCAACAGCGTCAATGGTTACTTGGGAGAGCGTAGCTTCGTTAAGGGTACCCTGCCACCAGTTGGTAAAATCATAGATGGGATATTTCAAGCCTTGGCTCTTGAAACCTGTGGCTCCAAAGTTGAATAAGGAGATTTGTTGACCTACAGACACATCAAAAGAACTTTTTCCACTGCAAGGAATAAACACTCCAAAATCGGTGAACATCTGTACATCAGCTCCTTGGCGCATATACTCGATAAGTAAAGAGATGTTGCCCAAAGTATGATCCTCACGCTTGCCTGTAGCCCCCACAATGGCGATACGTTTTTTCCCTTGTCGCATCAGATAATGCACCGCCTTACTCAGGTCGTTGGTTTCTTGTTCGCTCTCTTGATGCAAGAGATGGGCATATCGCTCTTTCAATGCCTCGGACAAGGAGTCACCATCGCCCACAATAGCGATAGGAGTTCCGCCCTTAGCCAGGAACGCTTCAGCTGCCCCATCACAACACACCACTGTCTCGGCATTGGCCAAGATTTGCAAGGGAAGGCTGTGTGTTGGATAGCTACCAGCAGCTAAAACTACGGCATGAAACTGAGATTTGTAAAGTGAAAAGTGAGAATTATTCATAGCTATTCAATAATTTTCTCCATTTGAAATAGCCGAAGACGGCAATAACCACGTAGAGGCCATAGAGTCCTGCCTTGAAGGGGATGCCTTTCTGCACATAGAGGATAGTACATACAACATCGACCACCATCCAGAAGAACCACTGCTCGATGTACTTGCGGGACAAAGCCCAGAGACCCACAAAAGAGAGGGCGTTGGTGAAGGCATCGAGCACGGGCACAGTAGAGTTGGTCCAGGTAATGAGCACATAGTAGGTGAGTCCCCACGCCACCAAGAAAAACACCACGATGGGCAGGTACATTCGCAGAGGGGTATGGGTGATACGGAGGGGAGTCCCCTCTTTCGTGGTGCCAAACTTCCAGGCTATATAGCCATAGACAGCTGCCAAGGTATAATAGACCGCCATACCCGCATCGCCATAGAGGCCGTGGTTGTAGTAGAGATACACATCAAGGGCAGGCATGATGATGCCTACTATCCAAAGACCGATATGGGCCTTGTACTCCAGCCAGATATAAATCAAGCCCAGGACGGTGGTGAGTATGTCAAGCCAATCGAGTTCCATATAGTTCAAAATCTTAATATTACATTCGCCAAGGCATTGATGCCTGCTTGTGCCGCATAGCCTGCATAATTATAACGAATCTTCTGTCCGTCAATAGTATAATAGCCACTGCCGGCATAACCGTTGTTTTCGTATTCTTCGTTGAAGATATTATAGATGGCACCACCCACGGTGATGCTCTTCAAGGGACGCATCTTAAAGGTATAGGACAAGCTGAGGTTGCTTACACAATAGGCTTCCAGAATCGTTTCGGTAACATCGGCATTGGTCATGAACTGACGACTCACATATTGTGTCTGCAAAGCGGCATCGAAGCCTTTATAGCTATAGCTCAATCGGTTGTTGAGTATCACGCTGGGAGAGAAGGCGATGTGCGAATCACCATGCTCAATGCGCCAAGGCTCGTAGGTTTCATCCTCGTATAACGTCTCAACAAAGTCAATGATACGGTTGCGGCTTAAGGTGGCGTTGGCCTCCCATGAAAAACCCATAGGCAAGTGGATACCTGCCATCAGTTCAATACCCATGCGGTAGCTCTTGGGCATGTTCACAGCCATTGGCTCGCCAATCTCATTCAGTTCGCCCGTCAGCACCAGCTGGTCTTTGTAGTCCATGTAGTAGAGGTTCATGCCCCCAGAGAACCAAGACCCAGTATATTGATAGCCTAACTCATAGTCAATAAGTTGCTCTGCCTTTGGTAGGTCATTGCTATTACCATCAGTATAGTTGTTGCGGGTAGGCTCTTTATGCGCCACACTTACAGAGCCATAGACACGATGCTGCTTATTAATCTCCCATGACAGACCGCCCTTGGGATTGAAGAAGTCAAAGTGCTCATTTACATCGAAAAACTGATGCACATCACCCTGCATCTTGTCGTTTGTTCCCTTAATCTTATAGTCGATATGGCGATATTGCAAATCGGCATAGGCCGTCAGGCCGTTTAGGAAAGTATAGCTTGCCTTGCCGTAGATATTGCCGTCGTTCTTGGTGGCATTATTGAAATAATAATTACGGTCGGGGTTAGCATCACCCCCACTCTGCTTTACCCACAACACCCGTCCGAAATGGTCGCCGTCATAGCGGTTGAAGCCGCCACCCAAAGAGGCATTCCAACCACCCTTCAAGTAATTGAGCGAAAATACACCACCAGCAAACCAGTTATCCATTGCCTTTTTTCGCACCAGATCGCTTTTCTTAATCATCTCGCCCCCTTGCTCAAAAGGCTGCATGCCATACTCCAACAGTTTGCGGTTCATCTTATACTCCTGGTAATAGCCATCACCCTTGGTATAGTGGAGACCCACATTGAGTTTCAAAGCATCTGAGAAGCTATGATTGAGCAGCAATTGCCAATGTTTCTGGGTATAGTTGTCGGTCTGGTCATCGTAGTATTTCCTCTGTCCGTTATCGTCATAATACTCACCGCAAGAGTTATATGTACGTCCATACAATGCCATCTCCTCTTTCGATGCGTAGTTCCACGCATGGTAGGTGCGCTCCTTGCCGGCAAAGGTAATCAGTTTGATATTCGTACTGTTGCCATACCAAGCTCCTTGCAGATAGTAAGATTGCAACGACACACTGGCACGGTCGATATAGCCATCGGACGAGATGTTGCTCAGTCGCGCATCGAAAGCCCAATGGTTATTGAGAAGGCCAGTACCTACGTTCAACGTCTCTTTATGGGTGCCAAACGAGCCAGCAGAGGCACTCACCTCTGCATAAGGGATGGTGGACAAACCGCCCGTCTGCATATTGATGGTGGCACCAAAAGCACCTGCACCATTGGTGCTGGTACCCACACCGCGCTGAATCTGAATATCCTTGACACTGGATGCAAAATCGGGCATATTGACCCAGAACACCCCATGACTCTCGGCATCGTTGATGGGGATTCCATTGGCTGTGACATTGATGCGGGTGGCATCAGTGCCTCGCACCCTGATGGTGGTATAGCCAATGCCAGCACCGGCATCGCTGGTAGTGATGGCACCTGGTGTCATGGATATAAGATAAGGTAGGTCTTGTCCTAAGTTACGTTGCTTTATCTCAGCTCGAGAGATGTTGGTAAATGCTACTGGCGTAGCTTTGGTAGCACGTGTGGCCATTACTTCCACGCCGTCCAGCATGACTTCACGCAATGAGTCATTGAGCTGGTCTTGTGCATGTGCCGTCAACAAGCATGTTGCCAGTATGAGGCATGCCACTAATTTGTTCTTTTTCATGAATCTTTTCCTTTTTAAGTTTAACACTAAAAAGGGGATAATACATCCTTTGTTCCCTACGTCGGCATTACCCGCATCAGGTTTAATGGGTATGATCTCAGCCCGTCATTTTAAGGCACCCCTTACGAAATCGGGGGCAAAGATAGGTATTTTTTTTATTTTTTCACTATCTTTGCAAACAAATAATAAGAAATGATAGAAATGGATGAGCTACATACGATAGTGAACGATGTTATCACATGGTGTGTGAATGCAGGATGGAACATTCTGGGAGCCATTGTGATATATGTGGTGGGACGCTATCTGATAGGGTTTGTGAAGAAGCTGACACGCAACCTGTTGGAGAAACGCAAGGTGGAAGCCAGCGTGAAGACTTTCTTGCTGAGCTTCGTAAATATCACCCTGACAATTTTATTGGTGATTGCCATAGCAGCACGGTTGGGTGTAGAGACCACCTCGTTTGCTGCCTTACTGGCATCGGCTGGTGTAGCCATCGGTATGGCACTTAGCGGCAACCTGAACAACTTGACGGGTGGCCTCATCATCCTGTTGCTTAAACCTTTCAAGGTGGGCGACTTTATCGAAGCACAGGGACAGATAGGTACTGTAAAGGCCATTCAGATATTCCATACCATTATCACTACCGTTGATAATAAAGAGGTGTTTATCCCCAACGGAGCCTTGAGCAGTGGTAGTGTGGTGAACTACAACATCAATCCTACCAGGCGACTGGAATGGGTGATTGGTGTGGAATACAACACGGACTATGAAAAGGTGGAGGAGGTAGTGAGGCGCATCATCAGTGAAGACACACGCATTCTGCAAGATCCTGCTCCTTTCGTGGCACTTAAAGAGTTGGCCGACAGCAGTGTGAACATCATCATCCGTTGTTGGGTGAATGGTGCCGACTATTGGGATGTGAATTTTGACATGTACCGTCGCATTTATACCACCTTCAACAAAGAAGGCATTAGCTTCCCATTCCCACAACTGACGGTACATCAAGGATAAATGAAAATGAGTTATATTAATATGAGAAAAATGAAACACAACTGGTCTGTTTGGGCAATCGGGTTATTGGTTGCCCTCCAACTGACAGCCTGCCAGGGCAACAAAGAACCCAGCCAAGAGGTTATCTTGCGGAATATTGCTGCCGCCAAAGACTCTGTAGCCAGGATCATACCTGAAGGGAAGGAATTGACATCTTTCACATTCACTCCCCAATGGACTCCTCAGGCTCAGTTTGCCGGCTACTATGTGGCACAAGAATTAGGATTCTATCGTGAAGTAGGGTTAGATGTAACGATAATACATCCTACCCTAACTTATTCTGCTATGAATCGCATTCGTAACTCTGAGAGTGACGCCACCACCTTGCAACTGTCGCAAGCATTGGAAATCATAGACAACGGAATTCCGATGGTTAACATACTCCAAACTTCCATGAACAATGCGCTTGCCATTGTATCCAGAACAGGGGACAACCCGCTGACAATGCATGGAGCGCGAGTGGGTTCATGGGTTTCTGGCTACGATCAGATACCTATTTGCATGAGTATCAAAGAAGGTCTGGACTATAACTGGATGCCTATGACCAACAGCATTACTCCTTTTTTAGCTAATGCCGTGGATGCCATTACCGTGATGGTTTACAATGAGTATTATCAGCTGATGCAAGCAGGTGTAGAGCTGAATGAGGAAAATACCTTTAGGTTCAGGGACAGCAAATATAACATCCAGGAAGACGGTTTGTATATGAAACGCGACCACTACCTGGAACACCAGCAGGAAGCTGAAGCGTTAGCCAAAGCCTCGAGAAAAGGTTGGGAATGGACCAAAGCTCATCCAAATGAGGCATTGGAAATTGTGATGCAATATGTAAAAAAGGAAAATATTGCCACTAACAGGATTTTACAGAAGAAGATGCTGAACGAAATCATCGACCTACAGTTAGACAAAGAATCAGGCGAACAAGCTTTTACGCTCCGACGCGACATGGTTGCATCTGCTGTTGAACTGATGCGTGAATATGGTTTGATCCAGCATGAGTTAGATTATGAAGAACTGATACCATAACAGCTATGATAAGAAAATATTTACTATACATTAGAAGTTCTTTGTCACGCAGACTGAGCCTTTGGATTGTGATGTTTGCCACAGTTATCTTCGTCATCACTATTGGCTATATGTTCAGCGAATCACGAAAAACAGTGAGAAAAGAAGCCATCAGTCATGCTACCGAAATTCTCAACAATACAGCTTTACGCGTGTCCAATATCCTTGAAAATGTAGAGACCGCCACCAGAAACATTGACTGGCTGGTTGGACGTCACTTGGATGCACCAGACTCCATGTTCGTATATTCGCGCCGTATCTTGGTGAACAATCCATACCTGAACGGCTGTTCCATTTCTTTTGAACCCTATTATTTCAGAGACAGGGGACAATATTTCTCAGCTTTCTCACTCAACGAGAACGACACCATTTTAACTACCCAGGAAGGCAGCAGCATGTACCAGTATTTCTACATGGACTGGTATTTGCTAGCTAGGCTGATGGATAAACCTATATGGACAGAGCCATACAACGATTATAACCCAGATAATATCGCAGCTACCCAAACAATTACATCTTACTGCAAACCGCTGAAAGACAAGCATGGTGAGATTGTAGGTGTTATATCCGTGGACTTGGCTCTTGACTGGCTTTCTAGGACGATTTCTGCCGTAAAGCCTTATCCTAATTCCTACAGCATCATGCTGGGACAAAGCGGAACCTATTTCGTGCATCCTGACAGTACTAAGCTCTCTCTTCAAACCATTTTTACGGAAACGTTGGAAAAGCCGAATCCCAAGTTAACCGCTCTGGGCAAGGCAATGCTGGCTGGCGAAGAAGGTATGATGGAACTGAAGATGGACGGAAAGGATTCCTATGTGTTCTATAAACCGATTGCCAATACGGGCTGGAGTACAGCTATCGTTTGTCCGGAAAAAGATATTTTCGGTGGCTATAACCGTTTGCGTAATGTTGTCGTATTGTTGACCATTTTAGGCTTGTTGATTATGTTGCTGACACTCAGCCGCATATTGACCCGTGTATTACTACCGCTTAGCCACCTTGCCAAGCAGGCAGAAACTATCGCCAGTGGAAAGTTTGACGAGAACTTACCTGTAACCGACCGTATTGACGAGATTGGTAAGCTAAGCAGCTCTTTCAGTAACATGCAAACCTCACTGGTGAAGTATATCGACGAACTGACCGTTACTACTGCCAATAAGGAACGTATTGAAGGCGAACTACGCATTGCGCGTGACATACAAATGGGCATGGTGCCCAGAATTTTCCCCGCATTCCCTGAGCGTGACGACATCGACCTGTATGCTTCGATGACACCGGCTAAGGAGGTGGGTGGTGACCTCTATGACTTCTTTATCCAACATGAGAAGATGTTCTTCTGTGTGGGTGACGTAAGTGGCAAGGGCGTTCCTGCCAGTTTGTTCATGGCAGTGACTCGTAACCTGTTCCGTGTGATGGCACAACAGGAATTGCCACCTGCTGAAATTGCACGACAGATTAACGACACCCTCTCGGAAGACAACGAACAAGGCATGTTTGTAACTATGTTTATCGGCACTTTGGATCTCAAGACGGGTCACTTAGACTACTGCAACTGTGGACATAACCCTCCTATTTTCAAGGGAGAATTCTTGCAGATGGAGCCCAACTCACCTCTAGGACTGTTTGGGGGCCTCGACTTTACTGGAGAATCGATAGAGGACATAGAGAACAATATGATGTTACTATATACCGATGGTGTGAACGAGGCAGAGAACTTGCAGCATGAGCAATATGGTGACGAGAGGTTACTTGACTTTATGCGTCATCATCCAGACACTGCCAAGGAAACCATTCTTGGATTGCAGCAGTCGGTATCAACATTCGTGGGAGAAGCAGAGCCTTCAGACGACCTGACAGTGATGTGTTTGAAATTAAAAAAGGACTGAGCAGAGCTCTTAAAGAGGGAAAACATGAGTGTGATAGATATCATCAGCAGACGTGGTAAGACTGCCTTTTCTTTCGAGCTGTTGCCTCCGCTGAAAGGTAACAACATAGATAAACTATATGATGCTATTGACAAGCTATGGGAGTTTGAACCAGCTTATATCAATATTACCGACCACCGAAGTGAGTATGTGTTCAAAGATATGGGCGATGGAACTTATACCCGTCAGCGTCTGCGTCGCCGTCCTGGGTCAGTAGCCGTAGCAGCTGCTATCAAGAACAAGTATGACATTACCGTGGTGCCACATGTTTTGTGCAGTGGTTTTACCCGTGAGGATACGGAATATGAGTTGTTGGACCTGCAGTTTTTAGGCATTTACGATTTATTGGTACTGCGTGGCGACAAGGCTCCCGATGAGAAAACCTTTACGCCTGAGAAGAAGGGTAATGCCCATGCCCTGGATCTGGCACATCAGATACAGGACTTTAACAAGGGTATATTCGTGGATGGCAGTCAGATGCTGGTGACTAAAACACCGTTCAGCTTTGGCGTTGCCTGCTACCCTGAAAAACATGAAGAATCGCCTAACCTTGAGCGCGACATCTATTGGCTGAAGCAGAAGCAGGAGACTGGAGCGCAGTATGCCGTAACCCAATTATTTTATGACAATACTAAGTACTTCAACTTTGTCAGCATGGCACGCGAGGCGGGAGTAAGCATCCCTATCATTCCGGGTATCAAACCGCTGAGCAAACTGAGTCAGTTGTCGGTAATTCCCAAAACCTTCAAGGTGGATTTGCCCAAAGAATTGGTATCCGAGGCACTGAAGGTGCACTCCGATGAAGAGATGAAGCAATTAGGCATTGAGTGGGGCATACAGCAATGCAAAGAACTGATTCAGGCGGGTGTTCCGAGTCTGCACTTCTATGCATTGGGCGCCACGGAGAGTGTAATGGGAATTGCAAAAGGAATATATTGAAAGTTGAGATGATGGATTTTAAGGCTGTTATAGGACAAGAGGAGGTGAAACGAACGCTGATCAGTGAAGCTGACGGAGGAAGATTGCCTCACGCCTTGATGCTTACCGGACCGGAAGGATGCGGTAAGATGCCTATGGCATTGGCCTTAGCCAGATATCTATGTTGCAGGAATAAGTCTGCCGAAGGACAAGATGCATGTGGCACATGCTTATCTTGCCGTCAATGGGAACAGTTGATACATCCTGATGTGCATTTCGTATTCCCCATTGTTGCCAACAAAGCGCGCAAAAAAGAGAACTGCGACGAATGGATATCTGCATGGAGAGAAATGCTTCTCAATAATCTTTACTTCACCTATACTGATTGGATACAGCAGATGGAAGTAGAAAACTCACAACCTGTGATTTATACTCGCGAGAGCGACAATATACAACGGAAGCTGAGCTTGAAATCCGTACAGGGAGGATGGCGCATCGTGATTATCTGGTTGCCTGAAAAGATGCAGGAAGCGGGAGCCAACAAGATGTTGAAATTATTAGAAGAGCCACCTGCTCAAACCATGTTCTTGTTAGTGAGCGAGGAACCTCAGAAAGTGTTGGGCACTATCCTTAGTCGTGTTCAGCATATCAGCATGCCTCGTCTTAAGGATGAGGAAATCAGTCAAGCCCTCCATCTACACTTAGGTATGGAAACAGAAGAGTGTATGATGGTGGCACGGATGGCAAATGGAAGCTACTCGAAAGCTTTGGGAACTGCAACTACTGAAGAAGGCTCTTCCGAACTGTTCCAACAATTTACCTCACTAATGCGACTGGCATGGAGCCGCAAGGTAAAAGAGATGAAAGCATGGAGTGAGGAGATGGCCGATTGGGGGCGAGAACGCCAAAAGGATTTCTTGCTATATGCCCAACGGATGATCAGGGAGAGCTTCACTGCCAACCTGCACCGTGCCGAACTGAACTATATGAACAGGGAGGAGCAACAGTTTACTAGTCGATTCGCCCCTTTCGTTAGCGAGCGAAACGCTATGGGTATTATGAACGAATTGCAGGAAGCCCAGGTGCATATAGAGCAGAATGTAAACGCCAAGATGGTGTTTTTTGACCTGATATTACAACTGACCGTACTTATTAAGAACCATTAAGCACATTATATATAAATATGGAGGAATTGATTTATAATACAAATAGAAGGTCTCAAGGTCTATGCTGTCGAGGCGTAGGCCGTCAGGATCATCAACTCAATACCTATGACTGGTTGGCGGACATCCCAGGTAATGATCTGGAAAGTCAATACGTAGAAGTGCAATTCAAGAACACCCGCAAGGGCTACTATCGCAACTCTAACGGTCTGCAATTGCAAAAGGGCGACATAGTAGCCGTGGAAGCATCACCTGGCCATGACATCGGTGTGGTAACCCTCACAGGGCGTTTGGTTCCCTTGCAGATGAAAAAGACCAATATCCGTTCGGAAACTGACATCAAAAGGGTATATCGCAAGGCTCGTCAGACTGACATGGAGAAATATTATGAAGCTAAGGCACGTGAGCATAAGACCATGATTGAGGCCAGACAGATAGCACTCGACCTTGAATTGCAGATGAAAATCGGTGATGTAGAGTATCAAGGCGACGGAAACAAAGCGATATTCTACTATATCGCCGACGAGCGTGTGGACTTTCGTCAGCTGATTAAAGTATTAGCCGAAGCATTCCATGTGCGCATTGAGATGAAGCAGATTGGTGCCCGTCAGGAAGCAGGACGAATAGGCGGTATTGGTCCTTGTGGCAGGGAACTTTGTTGTGCTACTTGGATGACTTCATTTGTCAGTGTATCTACTGGAGCTGCCCGTATTCAGGACATATCACTAAACCCGCAGAAGTTGGCTGGTCAATGCGCTAAACTAAAATGCTGCCTGAACTATGAAATTGACTGCTATGTGGAGAGCCAAAAACGTCTTCCTTCAAAAGAAATATCTCTTTTCACCATGGAAGGCGAATGGTTCTTCTTCAAAGCCGATATTCTGGCAAACCAGATTACCTACTCATCCGACAAGCAGAGCCCGACCAATGCGGTTACCATCAGCAGTAAGCGTGCGTTCGAAATCATCGGTATGAACAAAAGAGGTGTAAAGCCAAATAGCCTTATGGAAGATGGCAGTAAGCCTTTGACAGCAAAGACCGTTGATTTGGTGGAACAGGAAAGTCTTACTCGCTTCGACCGTGCCAAGAAGAAAAAGAAAAAAAGATCGGGAGACAAAGCAAAGTCTCACAACAACCCCAAGGCCCATGACAATGCAGAAATGCAAGGTTCCCCAAAGCAACCCAGACATGAGCATGGACAAGCAAGTAAACCTGCAAACCATAATTAACATGGTGAGGCATTGTTACAAAGCTATCATTTGTTGGGTGATACTGATCTGGCTGTTGACGGCATGCGACAGCCAGACTCGTTATCATCAGTTTCGTCATATAGACAACAAGGGGTGGCAAATGAAAGACACAGTGACGCTTGAGGTTCCTTTATCAGACTCTTTGCAGAACCACCTGTTAAAACTACAAATACGACACACCACTCGCTATCCCTACAAAAACATCATCATAGGCTTGCAAGCTTTATCGCCCGATATGCAGTTTACGAAGACAGCACAGTTCAGTGCCATCCTCATGGATGATAAGGGCAATTGGACAAGTAGCGGACAAGGAGGATTATATCTATTAGATATGGGAGAAATGCTGTTGGCACCTTCTATACCTGGCAATTGGCGCATCAATATCTTCCATGCTATGGGTGACACCCTATTACCAGGAATACACGACATTGGAATTGAGGTATCAGCCCTTTCTGCCAGCATCAATACGCAAGAAAATAAAGAGTAAGATAGTGAAGCCCCAAAGGGATGACCCGCCATAACTAAAGAATGGCAAGGGGATACCTATAACGGGAGTGATGCCCAGCACCATGCCAATATTTACAAAGAGGTGGAATAGTAAGATACTCAGCACACAATAGCCATAGATCAGACCAAAAGTAGTAGATTGTCTTTCGGCAAGAGTTATCAGCCTAAAAATAAGAATAAGGAATAGTATCAAAATGCTGGCTGCTCCCACAAAGCCTTGTTCTTCTCCAATGGTGCAAAAGATAAAATCGGTATCTTGCTCAGGTACATACTTCAATTTGGTCTGCGTTCCATTCAAGAAACCTTTTCCATAAAGGCCACCAGATCCAATAGCAATCTTCGATTGGTTCACATTATACCCTACTCCCGAGAGATCTTCCTTAATGCCCAAAGTTACCTGAATGCGTGCCTGCTGGTAGGGCTTAAAATGATTGAAAAGATAACTACTGGCATAGAGAAATGAGACTGAGAGCACTGCGAAGACGGCTATCAACAGATAAGTGTATTTTCTGTCTCTAAGGTAAAGGAAAAGTAGATAGAGCACAGTAGCTGCCAATATCCCCCACTCCACATATACAATATCAAACTGAACCACATACTTAGAGACCAGGTAAGCCAATAGTATCAGCAATACAGAACCGCCAGCCAACCTGAAAGCCGACTTCCACTTCTGCAGATATACCACTAACAAGGCACAGACAAATAGTTGTATAAGGAGCATGACCACAAAAGGTCCAACAATAGAAGTCGTTCCCTCAATAATATCTTCGTTGAAGCGAATGCCTAGCACAAAGAAAAGGGTAGCTGCTAAGCCTGAGAACAATATAGATCCTGTCATGCCCATGCGATACAACACCAACAGGAACGATGCATATACCAATGCAGAACCTGTTTCCTGTTGCAGTACAATAATCATCATTGGTACCAATATCAAGGCAGCTATGATGGATGCATTCTTCCAATTTTTCATAGAGAATCCATATTCACTCATAAACTTCGACAATGCCAAAGCAGTAGCGAACTTGGCAAACTCAGCTGGTTGCAAGCTAACAGGTCCGAAGTTCAGCCACGAACGTGATCCTTTTGTTTCAGGCGCAATGACTAACGTGACTATCAGCAATACGATTAAGGCGGCATACAACAGATAAGCAAACATGTCATATAGATCATCGTCTAACATCATCAATATGAAAGCGATGCCAAAAGAACAACATATCCACACGAACTGCTTACCCGCACGGGTAGAGAAGTCGAAGAAATCAGCATTCTCAAAGCTATAACTTGCTCCGCATACAGTTAACCAACCAATAGCAATCAACAGTAAGTATATAAAGATGGTTATCCAGTCTATCTTCTTCCAGATAGACTTACCATCCCTAACCGTTACCCATTGATCATTCACCATTGTTCTTATACTGATACGCTATCAAACGAAGTTACCTTTTCTCATCACCATAATAAATCTCTCTGTTGGCATACTGCTCAGCTAAGATCTCATTGGCAGGTGACAGATGTCCATTCAGATACTGATCCATCATAATACCACCGATGGGCACTCCGTATGTAGCGCCAAAGCCACCATTCTCCACATATACCGCGATGGCTATCTTGGGGTCGTTCATGGGGGCAAATCCCATAAACACTGAGTGATCTTTACCACGGTTTTGAGCCGTTCCTGTCTTTCCACACACCTCAATACCAGGAAGCAAACTGGCCAAAGCGCGACAAGTGGCTCCCGCACTACTACCTATCACCGCATGGCGCATACCATCCACCACCTCTTCATAATATTGACGATCGATAGAAGTCTTGCGAGGCACTAAATATATACTATCCAACTGGTTGTCTTCTATCTCACTAACAATATGTGGTGTGATAAAATGTCCACGATTGGCTATGGTAGCACCTAAATTAGCAATCTGTAATGGAGTGGCCAATATCTCTCCTTGTCCGATGGCAATACTAATAACTGTCAATCCGTTCCATGAGCCCTTATAAGCTTTGTCATAGAACTGGGCATTAGGTATCAGTCCTCGTTGTTCACCAGGCAGGTCAGTACCCAATCGATAACCAAAACCCTGTGACACCATGTGGTCTTTCCACACGGTAATAGCATTCTGTGAGGAACCATACTTCTTATCACCGAACATTCTAAACAATCCCCAACAGAAATAAGAGTTACATGAGGTAGCTATAGCAGGTATCAATGATATAGGTGATGCATGACCATGACAACCTACATGTAGATTCCTAAAATTGAAACCATGTCCACAAGGAAAGGTGGGAGAATCTTCCTGGATAATGTTCTCTTGTAAGAATGTCAAAGCTTGCGCCGTCTTAAAGGTTGATCCAGGAGGATAAGTTCCCTGAATGGCACGATTGATGAGTGGCTTACGAGTGTCTTGCATCAGTATCTGGTGATTGCCACTACGCTTACGTCCTATCAACAAGCTGGGATCGAAGGTAGGAGAAGACACCATACACAAGATTTCACCAGTAGAGGGTTCAATGGCTACAATTGCTCCAATCTTACCTTGCATGAGCCGTTCTCCTAACATCTGTAGGTCGATGTCTAAGCCCAGTCTCAAGTTCTTGCCAGGAACAGCAGGCCTGTCCATGGCGCCATCCATGTAATGACCTTGTATTCGTCCATGGGCGTCGCGTAGCAACACCTCAACACCTTTTTCCCCCCTAAGGTACTTCTCATAAGAACGCTCAATACCTTGCTTGCCTATAAAGTCGCCTCTGATGTAATAATCATCGTTCTCCAGTTCACGGGCAGATATCTCGCCAATATCACCCAAAGCATGTCCCGCAGCATTGTAAGTATACTGACGCTCAGTCCTACGTTGGATATAAAAGCCTGGAAACTTAAACAGCTTCTCTTGGAACACGCCACACTCTTCTGCTGAAAGCTGGCGCATAAACACTTGATTAGTATAAACAGAGTATCCCGGATTTAACCTACGGTTCTTGACATCAGACATGCGTTTCAAGAACTGTTCTTTGTCTATACCCAACGTGCGGCAGAAGTCCAAGGTGTCAAGACTGGTTACCTCTCTAGGAATAAAGGTGATGTCATAGGAGGGTTGATTGTAAACCAACAACTTACCATTTCGATCATAGATAGCCCCGCGTGACGGGTATTGAATCTTGTTGAGAAAAGCATTGCTGTCGGCATTCTGTTTATAATCGTCAGATAATATCTGCAAGACAAACAGACGAGCCACATAGATAACTACTATAACCAAAGCTATCAACGCTACCACATATTTCCTATTTTCTAACGTACTGTTTGACATCGCTCTTAAATAAAATGCCAAAGAAAACTCAATTTCTTCCTTTCCTTCTTAGCAGTTCAAACATGAGAATAAAAAGCATAGTCAAGATGGTGCAACCCACAATCCTCAACAGCATTCCCCCTATGTCATTAACAGAGAAGAATTCGAGTGTCACCACAGCAATGTGGTGGGTCAGCACACAGAAAAGGGCAAATACCATAAATCCGTCCCACCTCAACGTATCAAGAGAAGGCTCCAATGAGCGCTCATTTTGCAATTCTCTTGGAATAAACAAATTCAGATAAACAGGTTGTAGCATTGCCAACAACACACATGCAGCTGCATTGATGCCAGGAAGATTAGTGAACGAATCGATAATAAGACCTAAGATAAAACCTATTAGCAAAAGTATCCAGCGAGTTCCATCACGATTCCATGTTATAAGCACATAAATATAGGGCAATGGGGTAGCTATACCAGCCACAATGATCTTATCTAAGAGCAATGCCTGCAATAGAATCAATCCCACCAGCCAAAGTGTCTTATTAACAACATCGTACATCATAAAAAGCTAGGCTTTATTTCATGAATGTCTTTTATTCCGCCCCTTCATTTGCTACAAGGTCCTTTAGTTCATCCTGTCCCTTCCTTGCTATCACCCTCACTTGTGAGATGTTACCAAAGTCTGTAGCCAATTTAATTTTCAATAGATATGACAATCCATCATTCGAATCAGCCATATCGTCCACCGTACCCACCATCACTCCCTCGGGGAAAACAGTACTATAACCACTGGTCACCACTGAATCGCCGAGGTTGAATTCAGCATGGCGCGGTAAATCTTTCAGGTAAGCATATCGAGGGTCATTACCCTCCCATTTAAGATATCCAAAGTAGTCGCTACCCGCTATCTTGCAACTCAGACTACTCTTGCTGTTCAACAAAGAGATGACCAAAGAATAGCCTCCATTCACCTTATAGACAATGCCAACCACGCCTTTAGTACCCACAACGCCCATCTCGGGTTTAACACCAGCGCGAGTACCTTTATCCAAGGTAATGTAATTGTCAGCGCGATGCAAACTATTACCTATAACCATAGCAGGAAACTCCTGATATGCAGAATCTGCCAAACGGCTCAAACTCTCATAAGCCACTGAATCACTCATGCGTCGCTGTAGAGAGTTCTCAAGATAAGCCACCCGCTGCTCCAATCTGGTGTTGCGTTCCATAAGGGCAGTGTTGGTTTCACGCAGAGAGAAATAACCGTTCACCTTACTTCCCACTTCAAGTACGCGTCCTGCTACTTCGTTGGCAGAAGTAAAAGCAACACTGCTCTGATAGCCATTCGCATTGAACAGCAATATCATACACAATGCTTCCAGCAACACGAACACCAACCAATGGTTATGCTTGATAAGGAAGTCCAGCAACCTTCTCATCTGCAGATCTCTTTGATTATCTCATCAAGAAGTGATATCTATCAACATTCTTTAATGCTATGGCTGTACCTTTTGCCACACAGTGCAATGGATCTTCTGCGATATGGAATGGAATATTAATTTTATCCGTCAAACGCTTGTCAAGTCCACGAAGCAAGGCTCCACCACCAGCAAGATAGATACCATTATGCACGATATCAGCATATAGTTCGGGAGGAGTATTTTCCAAAGCTGTTAAAATAGCAGTCTCTATCTTTGTCACAGTCTTATCCAAGCAATGAGCAACTTCCTGATAGCATACAGGCACCTCCATAGGCAAAGCAGTAATACGGTTAGGACCATGAACTACATAATCATCAGGTGCATCTTCACCCAGGTCAGTCATGGCAGCACCCACATTAATTTTTATGCGTTCAGCCATACGTTCAGAAACCTTCACATTATGCTGACGGGCCATATACTCCTGAATGTCGGCTGTCAGGTCATCACCTGCCATCTTGATGGAGTTATTGCTAACGATGCCACCCAAAGAAATCACGGCAATCTCTGTAGTACCACCACCAATATCCACCACCATATTGCCTTCGGGCTGGGTTACATCAATACCAATACCTATTGCTGCTGCCATAGGTTCAAACACCAGATAGACATCTCTGCCACCAGCATGCTCAGCAGAGTCGCGCACAGCACGTAACTCCACCTCGGTAGAACCACTTGGAACACCTATCACCATTCTCAAAGAAGGTGAAAACAGCTTACGCTTTCTGGGACACATCTTAATCAGACCACGAATCATCTGTTCGCAAGCGTTGAAGTCTGCAATCACGCCATCTTTCAAAGGACGTATGGTTTTTATGCTTGCATTTGACTTCTCATACATCATCTTGGCCTTCTCGCCGACAGCAATCATCTTTCCTGTATTGCCATCCAGTGCCACCACAGAAGGTTCATCTACTACGATTTTACCTTCAGTAGATATAATCGTATTCGCGGTACCCAGATCGACCGCTATCTCTTGTGTAAAAGAAAACAATCCCATTTCCTTAATAATTGAAAATTAAACCTGACACCTAATCAATGTTTGAAATGACGAAAACCTGTCATTGCCATCGCTATGCCACGCTGATTGCACACATCCACGCTCTCCTGGTCACGAATACTGCCACCAGGCTGGATGATAGCCGTAACACCCTCATCAGCAGCCAAGGTCACACAATCGCTGAATGGGAAGAAAGCATCACTAGCCATTACAGCTCCGTGTAAGTCAAAGCCAAAGCTCTTGGCTTTCTCAATGGCCTGTTTCAATGCATCCACGCGACTGGTCTGTCCTACACCACTTGCCAACAACTGACCATTCTTAGCCAACACAATGGCATTGCTCTTGCTCTGCTTTACCACCTTGTTGGCAAATAACATATCATTTATTTCTTCAGTAGTAGCCGTCTTGTCTGTTACGAAATGACAGTCATCTGCTGTTTCGTTCTTCAGATCACGTTCCTGCACCAACACACCATTCAGCATAGAGCGGAACTGGTTAGCTGGCAACTCAAGAGGCTTACGCACCAATATAATGCGGTTCTTCTTGTGACCCAGCACCTCCAATGCATCTACATCATAGTCAGGAGCAATAATCACTTCGAAGAAGATCTTGTCTATCTCCTCAGCGGCAGTTTTATCTACCACAGCATTGGTAATCAGCACACCACCAAAGGCCGATACAGGGTCGCATGCCAATGCATCTTTCCAAGCCTCAGACACTGTGTCGCGCACTGCCAAACCGCAAGCATTGTTATGCTTCAGTATAGCAAACGCCGTCTGATCCTTAAACTCATCTATCAATTCAACGGCAGCATGAATGTCCTGCAGGTTGTTATAGCTGATTTCCTTACCATGTATTTGATCAAACATGTCATCGAGGTTCCCATAGAAATAGCCTTTCTGATGTGGGTTCTCACCATAACGCAGTACCTTGCGTGTATCTTGGGTTTCCCGGAATGCAGAACCCTCACCTCCATCAAACCAGTTGAAGATAGCACTGTCGTAATGACTGCTTACGCCAAAAGCATCTCTTGCCAGCAGACGACGCTCTTCCAACGTTGTCTGAGCACCATTCTCCATGAGGATGTCTTTCAGTGTAGCATACTGTGCCTGACTGGCTACAATCACTACGTCCTTAAAGTTCTTAGCGGCAGCCCTGATAAGACTGATGCCACCTATGTCAATCTTCTCAATAATCTGCTGAGGCTCTGCGCCACTAGCCACTGTGGCCTCAAATGGATAGAGGTCAACAATCACCAAATCAATCTCTGGAATCTCATACTTATCCATCTGTTCGATGTCCTGCTCAACATCACGGCGTCCCAAAATACCACCAAACACTTTTGGATGCAAAGTCTTTACCCTACCTCCAAGAATACTTGGATAAGAAGTAAGGTCTTCCACTGCCTGACATTCAAAGCCTAAACTCTCGATGAACTGTCGTGTACCTCCTGTTGACAGGAACTGTACGCCTTCTTCATGCAGCTTCGTGATGATCTCGTCCAAACCTTCTTTGTGATAGACAGATATCAAAGCTGTCTTAATTCTCTTAGCGTCTGCCATAGTCGCAATATTTTTTAGTTATTAATTTCAAGATGATATTAGGGTGCAAATTTACGAATAAATATTGATACATCTGTAAGTTTAAGCCATAAATAGTATAAAAAAAATGCCTCCCCTACGAAAGGGAGGCACTCCAAAATAAATCATTATATGATTTACCACATGTTTTACCAAACATTTACACGCTTCTCTGGAGCAACATGTGTGTTTCTCCCCCCCCAACGGGGGAGAGACACGTCTCACCACACATTCACACGCTTCTCTGGAGCAACATGTGTGTTTCTCCCCCCAGCGGGGGAGAGACACGTCTCACCATACATTTACACGCTTTTCAGGAGCGATGTACATAGGATCTTTCTCGGTAATATTGAAAGCCTCATACCAAGTATCCAGCTGTGGCATTGTACCGTCAACACGCCACTTGCCCAATGAGTGAACATCACTCTTGGTACGGTTACGGATCTCAGCCTCAGTAATGTTCTGTCCCCAAACGGTGGCAAAAGCAATATAGAAACGCTGCTCTGGAGTGAAACCATCCTTTACAGGCAGAGGGTTGTCCTTCGTCGCGTTCTTGAATGCCTGATAAGCAATCTTCAAACCACCGTGGTCAGCAATATTCTCACCCTGAGTCAAAGCACCATTGGCATGCAAGCCAGGGAGCACCTCTACGTTGTCGTAGAAGTCGATGATTACCTTAGCACGCTCATTGAACTTCTCAGCATCAGCTGCTTCCCACCAGTCTTTCAGGTTACCATCCTTGTCGTACTGGCGACCCTGATCGTCGAATCCGTGCGTCATCTCATGACCAATCACCACACCGATAGCACCATAGTTGAAAGCATCGTCAGCGTTCATGTCGAAGAACGGATACTGCAGGATACCAGCAGGGAAACAAATCTCGTTTGATGTAGGATTGTAGTATGCATTCACGGTCTGAGGAGTCATAAACCACTCTGTGCGATCTACTGGCTTTCCATAACGAGACATCATGTCGGCATACATCCACTGGGTAGCACGCTTCATGTTCTCATAGTAAGAATCATTCTTAATATCGAGGGTTGAATAATCCTTCCATTTGTCAGGATAACCAATCTTAACGGTGAAAGTAGAAAGCTTCTCCTGTGCCTTGGCTTTTGTTTCATCGCTCATCCAATCCAAGCCGTCGATGCGCTCGCCCAGAGCCTTCTGCAGGTTGCCTACCAACTCAATCATACGAGCCTTTGCCTCAGCAGGGAAATACTTCTCCACATACATCTGACCAACGGCCTCACCCAGTACGCTACCAACTACACTCACGGCACGCTTCCAACGAGGCTGCTGCTCCTGAACACCACGCATGGTACGGCTGAAGAAGTCGAAGTTCTGCTCACCAATCTCATCGCTCAGCGCGTCTGCTGAAGCGTCAATCACCTTCCACTGCAGGTAGATACGCTGCTTGTCGATAGGCAGAGTAGCAATCACATCGGCACTCTCTTTCAAAGAATTCGGCTGACCAACGATAATATCCTTCACGTCCTTCAGACCCATACCATTCAGATAGGTATCCCACTCAAATGAAGGATAGTCGTTCTTCAACTGATCCAGGCTCATCTTGTTGTAGTTAGCCTCAGGGTCACGCAGTTCCACATTGCTGCGGAAAGCCTTTGCCAAACGAGTCTCCACCTCCATCACTACATCACGACCCTTCTGAGCATCAGCATCGCTATA
Source organism: Bacteroidaceae bacterium (assembly GCA_017442855.1). GTDB lineage: Bacteria > Bacteroidota > Bacteroidia > Bacteroidales > Bacteroidaceae > Bacteroides. The sequence goes on from JAFSPM010000049.1 coordinate 94,561, forward strand.
GCCAAAGAGCTTGAACATCTTTACCAAATGCTCCTTGAAAGCCTCACGGATCTTCACGATAGCCTCATCCTCTTCCAGGTAGTAGTCACGCAAACCCATTGACAAGCCACTCTGACTCATCTGGATAGCATTCTCCATACTGTTCTTCTCATCGGCACCCACATATACACCAAAATAAGCACTAACGCCGTTCATAGCCATCTTAGGAAGAAGAGCATATACATCATGCACATTCTTGATAGCAGCTACCTCAGCCAAATCAGCCTTTACAGGCTCATAGCCGTCGGCATTACGCTTGGCACTATCCATCGCCATGTTATAAAGATCACCTATTTTCTGAGCCACTGTTCCTGCCTCGTTCTCTTGGGCAGCCAGGTTCTCCACCAACTCGTTGATACGCTTCTGGTTCGTCTCAGCCAGCTGGTCGAAAGAACCATAACGTGAATACTCTGCTGGCAGCGGGTTCAACTTCTGCCAACCGCCAGTAGCATACTGATAGAAGTCAGTACCTGGCTGAACGGTAGTGTCCATGTACTCCAAATGCAAACCAGAGGTCTGTTCTGGTTGCTGATTGCAACTTGCTGCTACTAAGCAGCATGCAGCGATTGTCATAAATTTCTTCATATTATGTTAGTTTAAACATTATTTGTCAGTTTCTCCAATTCTTCTGAGGCCACCTCCCACTCTTCCATGGCCCTATCTAAGGCTTGTTTAAGTTTCTGGTGACGTTCATAAAGACTCACATCAGCTACCCCTTCAGGGGTCGCCATCTGAGCTTCCAATATAGAGATAGCCGATTCCGTTTCACTGATGGTTCGCTCACACTCCTCCACCATACGCTCGGCTTTCTTCAATTTCTTGTTGAATTCCTTCTGTTCGGCATAGCTCAGTGCTCCGGCTTTGGGTTGCTTCTTACTCTCAGCACTTTCTGATTTCGCAGCAAACAGGGCATCAAGGCCTCGCTCACCCACATTGGCAGCTAAACCTTGGCACATCATCTGCTCGTGCTTCTCACGCAGGAAGTCGTAGATGCCTCCCAGATGTTCCTTCACCTTGCCGCCACCAAACTCATACACCTTCTGCACCAAACCATCCAAGAAATCACGGTCGTGACTCACCACAATTACCGTTCCCTCAAACTGACTGATGGCCTCCTTCAGCACGTCTTTCGAACGCATATCCAAGTGGTTGGTTGGCTCATCGAGTATCAGGAAGTTCACGGGCTGTAGCAGCAACTTAATCATGGCCAAGCGCGTACGCTCGCCACCGCTCAACACCTTTACCTTCTTGTCGATATCTTCGCCACCAAACATAAAGGCACCCAGGATGTCGCGAATTTTCAGTCGCCACTCGCCTGTAGCCACATTGTCGATGGTTTCGAACACCGTGAGGTTCTCGTCCAGCAGTTGTGCCTGGTTCTGGGCGAAGTAGCCAATCTTGATGTTGTGACCTAGTGTCAGCTTGCCCGTATAGTCGTTGATTTGTTGCATGATGCAACGCACCAAGGTAGTCTTACCCTCGCCGTTCCTACCCACGAACGCCACCTTGTCGCCACGATTGATGGTAAGGTTCACATGGTCAAACACCTGATGGTTACCGAAGCGTTTGCCCACTTCATCGCAGATGACAGGATAGCTGCCACTACGGTCGGAGCACACAAACTTCAATCTCAGGGTAGAGTTATCCACCTCATCCAGCTCAATGGGCACCACCTTTTCCAGCATCTTGATGCGACTCTGCACCTGAACGGCCTTCGTAGCTTTATAACGGAAACGCTCGATAAAGTCGGTGGTATCCTGAATCATCTTCTGCTGATTCTGGTAAGCACGCAACTGTTGTTCTCTGCGTTCTTGGCGCAAGGTCACAAACTCGTCATACTTTACTTTATAGTCATAGATATGACGACAGGATATTTCAATGGTACGAGTGGTGACATTATTCAGAAACGCACGGTCGTGACTCACCAGCATCACGGCATTGGCCTTGGTGGCCAAGAAGTTTTCCAGCCACTCAATACTCTCAATATCCAGGTGATTGGTAGGCTCGTCGAGCAGCAACACATCAGGATGTCTGAGCAACAGCTTAGCCAACTCGATGCGCATGCGCCAGCCTCCGGAGAACTCCCTCGTAGGCCTGTTGAAGTCGGAGCGCTCAAAACCCAGTCCTTGCAACGTACGCTCTATCTCTGCTTGGTAGTTAGTGCCACCCATCATCGTATAACGTTCGTTCAAGTGGGTATATTCCTCTATCAGTTGCAGGTATTCTTCGCTTTCATAGTCTGTGCGTTCAGCCAATCGGAGGTTCATCTCCTCCAACTGTGCCTGCATCTGTTTGATGTCGTCGAAAGCCTTCTCGGCTTCCTCCAATACCGTGTGCTCATCGCTGAGCACCATCACCTGTGGCAGATAACCTATCGTGCAGTCGCGAGGAACAGACACATGTCCTTCGGTGGGACTCTGCAAGCCAGCCAAAATCTTCAGAAGTGTCGATTTGCCGGCTCCGTTCTTTCCCACCAAGGCGATGCGGTCTTTGCGATTAATGACAAACCCTACGTCCTCAAACAAGGGCGTAGCGTTAAATTCCACCTTCAGGTTATCTACCGATATCATGTAGTATTACTCCTGCATGTGGGTAAACTCAGTGCTCTGCACCATACCCTCAGTCTTGGGTCTTGCCTCTGTGAAATGAGGAGCCTTCATGTGGGCATCAAGACCTTCCTGGCTTTCCCAGATTTCGAGCAGCATGGTCTTGTCAGGACGAGTCAGACTATTGAAGTAGTCGTAGTCGATGTTACCCACATCATTCTTGCGAGTACCCTCAATTACACTCTTCACTACTTCGATATATGCTTCACGCTGATTGGTGGTCATCATGATGTTGAAGCGGAAAGGCTTCGTAGTGTCAAGATTCACTTCCTTAGGCTGGTTAATCTGCTTGATTTCCAAGTTACCCAGTTCCTGAATCTGAGGCACCAAGGTAGTGAAGTGCTTAGAAGCCATGTGCTTGTCGAGTGATGCCTGATCTGTCCAGGTCTCAAAGATAAACAGTTTGTCAGGACGGCTCACGCTCTCCAATACATCATATTCAATCACACCCTCATCATTCTGTGATGCAGCCACCAGTTCCTTAGCCAGTTCAATGGCCTTAGCCTTGTTCTCGGCACTTACTGTCAGCATGCAGTTCATGCGGATGAAGTCCAGATCTTCAACAACTGCAGCCTCTTCAGGAGCAGCTTCTTCCTTTGCCTTATTGCTGCCACCACAAGCAGCCAACATAGCAGTCATAACAACTGCCATCATCAAAAATAACTTTTTCATTTTACTTTATTAATTAAGAATCTAATGATTATCTTTCCTGCATGCGGGCCAGGTGCTGTGTGCCAACGATTAAGCCCTGGGTCTTTTTGCGAGCCTTGGTGAAATGGGTGGAGTTGAGGTGGCCAATGAGAGCCATCCTGTTTTCCCAGATCTCCAACAACAGGAGTTTGTTGGGTTGCGTAAGACTGTTGTAAACGTCATATTCAATAACGCCACTATCTTTCTTCAACGTTTCCGCAATAACGTTCTTAACAATGCTAATATATTTCTCACGTTTATCACAAGTCATCAAGACGTTAAAACGGAAAGGCTTTTCATGGTCAATGTCTTCTATATCTTTAATAGCAAATTCCTTGCCATCCACCTTACATAAAGCCTGAAGTTGTGGTAATATAGAAGTGACGTGCGCCGATGCCACATGTTTTCTGAACACAGCACTGTCTTGCCAAGTCTCATAAATCATAAGTCGGTTAGGACTAGAGACACTCTCCATAATATCGAAGTCGATAACTCCTTCATCGCCTAAAGATATGGCTACCATCTGCTTGCAGAGGTCGATTACCTTGTCACGATTAGCCACATCAACGGTGATAAGTCCGTTGAAGCGGATATTGCCTTCTTTGTTAAATTCAACATCTGCTTCTGGAATATCTCCATTATCTTTGCACGAACAGACTGTGGTAAGCAAAGATAACAGCGCAACTGCTATTATCATGAAAGGGTTTTTCACTATACCTTCGGCTATTTTGTTTGAAAACGGGTGTAAAGATACTACAACTCTATGATACAACAAAATAAATTTACAAAAAAGTGCCTTATTACCTATTTATATTAGAGAAGCATCGAAGCTTAAATTCATCCTCCGTAATATTCTCCAGAACAGATGAAATGTTGAAAGACTATAAGACTGGCGGTTCAGCTCCTTGGTTCTTCCTGCTCGACCAGCATCACTTTGTTCGCAAAGTGTTCTACGGCTATGGGGAGGGAACCACCGACAAAGAAATCCATGATGCAATACAAGAAATGATTAACTGATTATAAATCCTATGAGCGTCGCAAAGAGGCTTTCAATCTTTATAAGAAAATCATTGATCAGATGGACTCTATGTACGTTGAAGTACACGGCAAGGAGATTGTACAGATGAAAGAAATGAAGCCATCAAAACCTTGGATGAGAGAGTTGGAAGTTATGTCTGAGATGGCGGGGGCTTATGAGGAACAGATGGTAGGCTTTGACGAAGGCATGTTCAAAACCCTGTTCAGTGAGCTGCTTGAATAATGTTATGTGGTAGGTCGTATTAGATATTTGGAAAAATGAAAGGATTGTTTTAACTTTGCACCAAATAGCTAATAATAATGAACAACGCAGATTTTTGGGCATCCA
>JAFSPM010000012.1 GCA_017442855.1 Bacteroidaceae bacterium
CTGAACAAACTGGGTGAAATCGAGAGTCTGGCGTCTATCGAGAGTACCTTCGTGATGAGCGAGATCAAACAAAACTATGGTGTCCACATCTAAAAGACGCGGACACCATTGTTTAACTGTTTAATACTCATCCTCGTTGAATGTGTATAGAAGTCCATTATATTATTGATTTTCAATATTTTACAATCAAAACAAAGGGAGTGTGTGCAAAATGTGTGTAAATACCACCATCTTCCACTACTTGCCTTTGAACTGTTTGGGCGTTCATCATCCCAACACTCATAGCGATCATCGTCGCTGTCATTAATAGTTTCTTCATTTCCATCTTCAATTTTGTATCTTGATTGTGTTGGCAAAGATACAGTTATTTTGTGAGAAACCATTTTTTAAGTTTAATATTTGCTCATTTCATCAAAATGATTTATCTTTGCACAAAGAAAGGACCTGACACAAAACTTTTAATTTATGATTTCAAAAGCAGATGTGAAGAAAATCAAGACAATTTTTAAGAAGAGAACTACGACGTCAGATATCCGCCTCAAACATCAGCTGAAAGTCATCACCATCCCAGTGCCTGGCTCCAACGGTGAAGAACCTGCAGGAATTCCCATTGATAAAGGGAGCAGATCGTTTCTGCTCCCTTATTAAGATTTTTGAAAAAAAGTGTCAGCGCTTGTCGGGCACGCCGTAGTCCATCCAGCGTTCTTGCGGGTAGTAGCCCTTCAGAGTCTTTTTCTTCTCAGTGTAGGCCTCCTTCACACGATCCATTGCGACCTTCAGTTTGGCCACCGTTGGTGTAAGTTGTTCACGAATACTGTCCACCTCGGCATTGACGGCCTCCAGTTCCTTGACGGCCTGTTCCATTGCGTTGATCTCATCGTTGGTGACGCCACGTTCACCCATCTCCTTGACATGACGACGCAGGCCTTCCACGAGACCACGACTCTTCTCAATCTGAATTTCTACTGTTTTTGACATAATCTCTTTTGTTTAAATGATACTTTAAAGTTCAAATTCCTATGCAAAATTAGCAAAAAAAGTCGATTTTACGAACGCTACAGCGCATCACTTTTTCGATTTTTTAAGATGAATGAAGGGCTGTATTTAACATTTGTTTGCCATGTAGCTGCCTTACGATGATATTGCCCAGATTTTTCAGTTTCGGCATCTTGCTCATGGTGCTACGCACGGGTTGGACATCGTAGAGCAGCATGAGCAGCAGGACGATGGTGCCCACGATGCACATCACGCCAAACATCTCCTTAACAGCCACCATGAGGATGCTCTGATAGTCGGTGTGCAGACCTCGATTGAGCGTATCGGCTACCTGATGGCGCAGGCCGTAGCTATACATGCCTGAACACATTGATTCAGCAACACCGTTGCGGATGAAGCCTGAGATGGTGAGCGCATGAAAGAAGAAGGGAAACTCGATGAGGTCTTTCAGGTAGAGCGTCATCGTGGCAAAGAAGATGCTGTAGCCAAATGTGCGCAAGAAGGTGGGCAGCCACATCCTTTCCAGATTGAGCACAGGCGAGACGTAGAAATACATCAATACCTGATAGGCAAGCAGACAGGCAAAACCCACGGTGAGCAGTCGCGTGTACTTGAAACCCAGACGGGGGAGTGGTCCCCATTCTGGCGTCTCCTTGCCCCACAGGATGGTAAATGCACAACCGCTGACATAGCCCAGTATCTCGAGCAGAGAGAACTGCGACGTGGTAGTGAATCCCCAGCCGAGCACTCCGCCAGTGAGTGTGTTCTGCAGCACTTGCGGTGTGGCGTTCATCACCTCGGCAACAAGAAACATGCCCAGGATAGGATATAACCGCCAGCGACGGAATATCCACGGTTCCAGATACGGGTGACGGATATGCGTTAGGCGACCTATAGTAATGAGGATGGTGAGGAGCAGCATATAGAGCACCGTACACCATAACGTGCTGTCAAACCAATGATAGTATTCGCCGTAGTTGAATAGCCAGATGACTTCCAGCATACAAGCAGACGCCAGGATGCAACCCAGCCAGTCGAGCGAGATAAGGGGTACCTGATGGGGCATCATGCGCCAAGGATGAGTACAAGTATAAATCACAAGGACTATCACAAGCATCATCCCTATGGTAAGCCAATGCATCATCTGCCACGAGTCGTAAGCCATGATAAGCTGCTGGTCAACCCAACTGCTGAGCGACATGCTGGTGAGGATGACAATATAGATGCTGGGCAGGAAGATACCGAAATCCTGCTTAGGCGAGATCCACAGACGGATGTTCGAGAAACATTCGAAAGTGCCGCACAGCTTGAAGTAGCCTGCCACAAAACTAATGGTGCAAAGCAGCGGCAATCGCCACTCGCCGAAATCGCTGCTGATGAGCCATAATGACAGCAGATTGCACGCAGCTATCACACAGGCGGCATTGATGAGCAACTGCTGATTGGTGAAGCGCAGTTTGTAGCGGAACAAGAACGGGAAGGGCATATTGACACCCACCACGCCGAACATCGCTACCATCACCATGTCCTCACGGGTGAATCCCGTAGCACCAACCATCTGCTGCAGACTGCCAAAATAGACACCGCTCGACAACTGGAAGAAAAGTGCGAAGAGCAAGTATATCCAAGGGCGCACTTTCTCAGGTACCCAAGGGTTGAACATGGGCATCGAGAACCCTTGGTTCGGATTCCAACCAGCCATTAGTACATCACCTCCGTTTCTACATTCAG
>JAFSPM010000013.1 GCA_017442855.1 Bacteroidaceae bacterium
GCAAATGCCTACAAGGTGGTCATTGACCCATGGACAACAGCCGCTGTAACTGCCAATGCTGGGTCACAGGAATTGATAGAGAGTCAGCACAACCAGCGATTGGACTCTATCAACAGCAAGCAGCAGAAGCTCATGCAATATACAGCAACAATGGCCACCATCAAGGAACTCTACAAGATGTCGATGGAGAATGTGTCGGGCTTTGGAGCAGAATCACAGTATTATGTGGAGATTGCTGCCTGTGCTGCTGAGATATTCAAGGACGTTCCTGTAGTCCTGAAGTATCTGGGCAAGTCGCCTGGCAAGAACTACATCATCTGCCTGAATGAAATGTCGAACATTGTTCTGGAAACGGAATCTCTGGTGAAGGACTTTGTGGATATAGTGAACAACGGAAAGGTGAAACTGCCCATCACCAAGAAAGGTGGTGCCAAGAATGCTGGGGAAGGTGATGGCTATAATTTCATTGACCGCTACCAGCGTCTGACTCTGGCCAATCGTATCTATACCCACCTGATGGAAATCAGATACAAGATGGAGGCCATTACGATGATGTGCGAGTATTGCAGTGACATGAACCATGTGCTGATGGCAATTGATATTGACTCATGGGCTGCTTTCTTTACTGGCAAGAACATTGTGGAAGGACTGATTAATGATTGGGAGGGCTTGACTGTATGAGAACGATTCATCAGAAACTTTTCGGCTTGCTTGTCTTGCTTCTTCTCCCTTCAGGCGTTCATGCCATTGATTTTCCCAATGACCTGCCTACTATTGAAGCATTGATCAGTCTGCATAAGGCTGTCAAGAGTGCCGAGGATGGTGCTATGCAGAAAGTGGCTCTCAGCTATGGGGAGCAGTCGGCCATTACTAAAGGGGCAAAGAAGTTCAATGATGTACGAACAACTTTGGACACCAAGTTGAACAATGCCTATTCTTATGTCATCCTTGCAGCCTCTCTGAGTAGCACGGCTAACAGCCTCTATCAGCTTATCAGGGAATACAAGGACTTCGCCCAACTATCTACCCAGAGTGCCACTAAGAAACCGATGGTGGCATGGTACTTCGCCGAAGCTAACTATGCCTGTTCACGGGAAATCAAAAATATCAAGGCACAATATACCGCTTTTGTTGCCAGTGGTGTGAATGTAATGAAAGCATCGATGGACGAGAAACTGGATCTTATCAATAATATCAAGAATAGCATCGATGCGATGCGAGGCATTATCGACTCAGCTTATTGGTGGGCTTCAGCAGTGGCTATCGGCGGTTTTCACTATGACTATATCTGGGACATACTGAACAGCGATGTCACGGATGCTATTGTTAAAGAAGTAATCAATCAATGGAACAAAGTATAAGCGTATGAAAAAGAAAGCAATTGTCTTTTCCCTATTGGCACTATTGCCATTAGGAGCGTCTGCACAGTGGGCGCAGATCGAGCATGATGAACAGAAGGAAAAGGAATGGAAGTCAATGGAAAACGGCCCTTGGGACTTTGCACCCGACTGGTACTACTATTTGTTTCACAAAAGCTACAGCGGAGCCTCGCTTCATTGGCGGTGGCGTGGTTTCCACAGTGGTCTGTATGTGGAGTTTGATGAGAATGACTCCAATGTCAAGCGCATCATGCCTGTACGTGTTACCTCAGAAGAGACGCAAAGGCAGAAGATGAAAAAAGCTGATGAGGAAATGAAACTTATTGCAGAACTGCATAAAGAAGAGGTTGCCCGTGAAGCTGACCGTAGCGTTGATCTAGTCTATGCTTCCTTCAAAGATGACTTTAACCGTATGCAGAACAGCATTACGGAAGGTCTGCTGTTCTGCATGACCAAGAGCAAAGGCAAGATGAAATTTCAGGTCAATGAGTTGTCCCGTCAGAACGAAATTCTCTGTCAGAACGTTGCCTATCTACATAAGCAGGGTATCGGTTATGGTCTGGAGAATGCCAAGAGGGAGAAAGGCTATATCGATGCCAAGAAGCAGATGGAAGAACTGGTAAGCCGTACCGCTCATTTGGTGGGTATGGCACAGGTATATTATAAATAAGGTATAAGATGGTAACGGATTTATTTTTAAGTGCAACAGATATGTTGCTGACAATGGGACTGCCATCAATTGACGAGAGCCTTGACAAGTTGCTTGTTGCAATGGAGACCTTCCCCAAATCGGCAATCTTAGGCGACACCGTTGGCTATACCCGTATTCTCGGCTTGCTACTGGCTCTGTGTGTCGGTTCCTATGAGTGCTGGATGATGATGCTTGGACGCAGGGCGATGGATGTCATGAAACTGGCGCGTATCATTGCCCTCTCCATGTGTATCACGTCGAGCGGCTGGATATGCTCTGAGCTTCAGGTGCCTGGAAAGGCGTTGGAGGCTACCACCAAGGCAATGGCCAAGGCAAAGAATAAGGAGGTAGCCGCCATGGAGCGGAAGGTAGCACAGAAACAGGCTGACTACCTGAAACGGCTTCGCGAGGTACAGGATAGTGTTGAGACAGCCAAGCAAATACAAGAGATTGGTGAGGATGCCCATTGGTGGGATAAACTCATCTATAGCATGGAGAACCTCGGCTCTACTATCAATAACTATGCGCAGCAGGCAGCGGTGGCAGCAGAAACCAAGGTGTCGGAGTGGATCAATGATGTGATAAGGTTCGTAGGAGAGTTGATTTTCCAGATGACCTACTATGGTATCTTGGTGGCTCAACGTATCTTTTTGACGATATTGGCGATGTTTGCCCCGATTATGTTTGCACTATCTATTGTGCCACCTTGGAGTAACGCTTGGTCACAATGGATGAGCAAGTACCTGTCTCTTACCCTATGGGGATTCGTGACCTATATGTGCCTGTACTACATTGATTTCATCCTGCTCTATAATCTGCAAGAGGACATCACTGCCTACTCAAAACTGTTGCAGGGGCAGGTAAACTCATGGAGTCAGATAGGCGCACTTGGATTGCAGGGCATCGGCTCTAACTGTATGTATGCGATGGGGATGTTGGTTGGTGCTTTTATCTTGCGTTTCGTACCAGAAGTTGCCTCATGGTTAATTCCTGGTGGTGTAAGCAGTAGTGCAGGAAGCGCAGCAGGTATAACCGCACTCGGCGTTACCTATGGTGCTGCCAATTTAGGGGCTGCTACTGCTGGTGTCGCTATCTCTGGAGGAGCCGCTGCAGCAGGGTATGCAGGACATCTTGGAGCGCAAGGTCTCTATGGGCCAGTCATCAATACAAAAGCCTCTGGTGGTAAGGTCTATGAGGAACATAGCAGTGGACATGTCTCAGTCAGAGACGAGACGGCACGAGAGGCTTATGACAGGATTTAATTTTCACTTTAAAGTTTAGGTTATATGTTAATTCAAAGTTTAGAACAAAAGACTCGGTTGGCTATGCTCACAGTACTGGCAATGGCTGTCAGTTGCACCATTATCTGCATTGTGACGGTATTCTTCTGTGCCAAGCTGGTGACGGATGAACGTCAGCAAATCTATCTGATTGACGGGGATATTCCATTCCTGGCTGAACGCAGTCAACAAGAAGCCAACTTTGTGATGGAAGCCAAGGCGCATATCCAACTCTTCCATCAGTATTTCTTCAATCTTCCGCCAGATGATGACTATATCAAGTGGACGGTTGGCAAGGCTCTGTATATGGCTGATGGTACGGCCATGAAGCAGAAACAGGCTATGGACGAGAATGGTTTCTATTCGGACATCGTTTCATCCTCAGCCGTCTGTACTATCATTTGCGACTCCATCCAACTGGATGAGCATACCCGAAAGTTCAAGTA
>JAFSPM010000014.1 GCA_017442855.1 Bacteroidaceae bacterium
AAGCTTGGCTCTGCCCTCGCTGCTCCAAAAAGTCCGACAATGGTTGTTCCCAATACCTTTTCTTATTTTCTGCTATCATGTCGCGACTCGGCATAGCTCAAGCAAGCTTGGCTCTGCCCTCGCTGCTCCAAAAAGTCCGACCTTGTTGTTTTTTTATTCAGCATATCTTTCCTTGAAGCATTACTTTCTTCACATTCCAGTCAGCATCGAAAGCGACAAGATTGGCTTGATGGTTTTCTGCCAGCAATCCCACTTCATGGTCGATGCTCAATACTTTGGCAGGCTCGAACGACGCCATCTTTAACGCTTTGTGGATAGGAATGTCCACATGCTCCACACAGTTTCTCACCGCCTTGAGCATACTCAGATTGGAACCACACATCACCTTTTGCCCTTCTGGGGTAGTACGTACAAAGTAATCATGTGTATCGTCATGAGTAACTCCCATCTTAGGACATTTAGTAAACCTATCAGTAAAGAGATAGAGCGAATCAGGCATCATGTCGTAAGCCATCCTTACCATAGGATACGCCACATGCTCACCATCCACAATGATGCCCGTCATAGGCTTGGCACGGAAGATAGCAGGGATATGACCTGGTTTGCGATGATGCATGGGTGGCATACCATTATATAAATGTGTCACACAGCAACCTGTTTCCTCGAAAAAGTGCAGGGCAGTGTCATAATCCACTCCACTATGACCGAAAGAAACTTTTACCCCCTGCTTTTTCAGATAGCTTAACTGAGCTGCATTGATCCGTTCAGGGGCAACCGTCATCAGACGCACGAAATGGTTTTCTTTCTCCAGCATCACTCGCAGTTCCGCATCCGTACAGTCACGAACACAATCCTCACGATGAGCACCCCTGAACTCACGACTCAGGTAAGGCCCTTCCAGGTGAACACCCAAGAAATTAGCGGGCAGTTGGGTTTGATGAACCGCCAGCGCCATCTGCATCTGTTCCACCATCTCCAACCTGTTACTTGGTGCAGCCGCTAGAAAACCCGTTGTCCCCTCTTCCAGCATAGCTTTACCCATTCGGTGCAGATCTTCAAAACTGGCCGTCACACCAAAGGCGCCACCACCTGCTCCATTGGCTAATAAGTCAATAAAACCAGGTACTACGATACAACCTTCCATATCCACCTGTCTGACATCCTTGGGTATATCCTCTACTCCACAAACACCTACTATGCGCTTACCCTTAATAATCAGCGCCCTATTAACCTGTTCGTCAAAAGATTCGTCGAATCCAAAGAAACGGCCATTTACTAATGCAATCATATCCCCAGATGATTAAAAAAAGATGGCTGCGCCCGCTGATAACAGACAAGAGCAGCCATCCAAATAATATATGTCAACCATAGAAGTTGAATCAATCTTCCAGCAGAATCTCCAGGATGGTGCATGCAGCCTTAGCCACAGAGGTACCAGGACCGAAGATAGCGCTTACGCCAGCCTTGTAGAGGAAGTCGTAGTCCTGTGCGGGAATCACACCACCTGCAATGACAATGATATCCTCGCGACCCAGCTTCTTTAATTCTTCAATCAGCTGAGGAATCAAAGTCTTGTGACCAGCAGCCAAAGAAGATGCGCCCACTACGTGAACGTCGTTCTCAACAGCCTCGCGAGCAGCCTCTGCAGGAGTCTGGAACAATGGTCCCATATCCACGTCGAAGCCACAGTCGGCATAACCAGTTGCAACGACCTTAGCACCACGGTCGTGACCGTCCTGACCCATCTTAGCCACCATGATACGTGGCTGACGGCCTTCCTTCTTGGCGAACTCCTGAGCCAGGCGGCAAGCTTTCTCGAAGTCGCTATCATTCTTAGATTCTGATGAATACACGCCTGAAATAGTTCTAATTACTGCTTTATAACGGCCTACGATGGTCTCGCAAGCATCTGAAATCTCACCCAAAGTACAACGCAAACCTGCTGCCTTAACAGCCAAAGCCAGCAAATTGTTCTTGCTCTTGCGGCCTTCAGCAAAGTCACGTACGCACTCTGTAATTTCAGCCAGAGCTGCCTGACAAGCAGCCTCATCACGGTTAGCACGCAACTTCTTCAGGTTCTCAATCTGCTCTAAGCGGACAGCAGTGTTGTCGATTTCCAGAATGTCGATTGGGTCTTCGTGATCCAGACGGTACTTATTGGTACCAACGATAGTCTGAACGCCTGAGTCAATACGAGCCTGAGTACGGGCAGCTGCCTCTTCGATACGCATCTTTGGCAGACCAGTCTCGATAGCCTTTGCCATACCGCCTAACTTCTCGATTTCCTGTATATGCTCCCATGCCTTATGCACTAATTCGTTGGTCAGAGACTCTACATAGTAAGAACCACCCCATGGGTCAATCTGCTTGCAGACATTGGTCTCTTCCTGAATATAAATCTGGGTATTACGAGCAATACGAGCAGAGAAGTCAGTAGGCAATGCGATAGCCTCATCCAAAGCGTTGGTGTGCAGTGACTGAGTGTGGCCCAATGCAGCAGCCATAGCCTCGATACAAGTACGGCCTACGTTGTTGAACGGATCCTGCTCGGTCAGTGACCAACCAGAGGTCTGTGAGTGAGTACGCAGAGCCAAAGACTTAGGATTAGTAGCGCCGAAACTCTTCACAATCTTAGCCCACAGCAGACGACCAGCACGCATCTTGGCAATCTCCATGAAGTGGTTCATACCAATAGCCCAGAAGAATGAAAGACGAGGAGCGAAAGCATCAACAGGGATACCTGCGTTCACACCAGTACGGAGGTAATCCATACCATCAGCCAAAGTGTAAGCCAACTCAATATCAGCGGTAGCACCTGCTTCCTGCATGTGGTAGCCAGAGATAGAAATAGAGTTGAACTTAGGCATGTTTTGTGAAGTATATTCAAAGATATCAGCAATAATCTTCATAGAGAATGCTGGTGGATAGATATAGGTGTTACGCACCATGAACTCCTTCAAGATATCATTCTGAATAGTTCCAGCCATTTCTTCCAACTTAGCACCCTGTTCCAGACCTGCGTTGATGTAGAATGCCATAATTGGCAATACACCACCATTCATTGTCATAGACACAGACATCTTATTCAATGGAATACCATTGAACAGCACTTTCATGTTCTCAAGTGAGCAGATAGACACACCAGCCTTACCAACATCACCTACCACACGTGCGTTATCTGGGTCATAACCGCGATGGGTAGGAAGGTCAAATGCTACAGACAAACCTTTCTGACCAGATGCAAGGTTACGACGATAGAATGCGTTTGACTCCTCAGCAGTTGAGAAACCAGCGTACTGACGGATGGTCCAAGGACGCAGAGGATACATAGCTGAATACGGGCCACGCAGGAATGGAGGAATACCAGACACAAAGTCCAGATGTTCCATACCCTCCAAGTCCTCCTTGGTGTAAGCGGGCTTTACATGGATATGTTCTGGGGTTTCCCAGTCGGCAGTAACAGCGTTAGCTTTCTGCCATGCAGCGCCATCGGTAGCCTGACCGAGTGCTGCATATATATCTAAGTTTTTAAAATCTTTTCTCATGATGTCTTACTTCTTCAATAATTTAGCATTATATTCCTTCATTGTCTCCAGCACGTTGCAACGAACATGGATAAAGTTCTCGATACCCTCAGCCTTCAGGTCCTCCATGCAAGCAGGAGCACCAGCCACGATAAACATCGCACGGCCATTCAGGTACTTGAATGCTGGAACAGCATATTCTGCATATTCATCATCGCTTGAGCAGAGCACCACGATGTCAGCGTCAGCTGCCAAAGCAGCATCAACACCTTCTTCAACAGTCTTGAAACCCAAGTTGTCAATTACCTTGTAACCAGCTGTTGCCAGGAAGTTGCAAGAGAACTGAGCTCGAGCCTGACGCATAGCCAGGTTACCAATGGTCAGCATGAAAGCAACAGGACGCTTAGCAGCAGCCTCGGTTTCCAGACGCAAAGCCTCAAATTCAGAAGCAGCACGATCAAACTTCAGCGTAGCAATTTCAGTTTCAGTGTTGCCACCACAGCAGCAGCAAGTATCAACAGGTTTCTTACCGTTGCTTACCTCTGTAAAGTTAGGATACTGGTTGGTACCAACGAGAATCTCCTTACGCTTAGCTACGTTAGCATGACGGGTCTTGGTGCTTTCAGCTACAGCTGCCTGCACCTTACCTGCCTTCACCTGAGCATAGAAGCCACCGTCTTCCTCAACAGCGAGGAAGAGTTTCCAAGCCTGCTCAGCGATAGCTACTGTCAAATTCTCGATATAATATGAACCACCAGCTACATCAACGATACGTCCCATGTGACTCTCTTCTTTCAAGAGCAACTGCTGGTTGCGTGCCAAACGCTCAGAGAAGTCGTTAGGTTCTTCGTAAGTAACGTCAAACGGAGTAACAGTCATTGAATCCACACCACCCAGTGCAGCACTCATAGCCTCTGTCTGCGTACGCAGCAGGTTCATGTGAGCGTCAAATACGCTAAGGTTGTAGGTTGAAGTAACAGCATGCGTATGAATCTTGCAAGCCTCCTTATTGTCAGTATAGGTAGCCATGATATTAGCCCAGAGCAGACGAGCTGCACGGAACTTGGCGATTTCCATGAAGTAGTTAGGACTAACACCCAGGTTGAAACGCATCTTCTGGTTCACTGTCTCTGCAGATACACCAGCATCAGTCAACATGTTCAGATATTCAGCACCCCAAGCCAAAGCATAGCCCAGCTCCTGATAGATGAATGAGCCAGCATTCTGAAGATTGAAAGCACCTACGCCGATTACCTGATACTGTGGTAACTCAGCAGTTGCCTCAATCAGTGCCTTCATGGTTGCTACAGCATCTGGACGCTCGTGGCCACGAGTCATCATCTTACCCATGAAGTCATAGTCGATAGAGCCCTTCAGGTCAGCCAAAGGATAGTTGTTTTTCTTGAAGTAAGCCACCAGCAACTTAGCCAGATTCTCAGCCTTCTTCATACAGCAAGCAAAGTTCAACTCAACATATTGTGGCATGATACCAGCTAATAATGTTTCAACGAATTGCTCATCCACCTCAGCGTGTCCAAGGCTGAACATCAGAGAGTCAACGCCACGATTCAATATATCAAGCGCCTTCTTGTTAGCCTCAGCAGGGTCTGTCACTTTCAGATCCTGGCGTACAAACCATGTGTTGTCTTTCTTCTTGTTACCTCTCAGATAAGGGAACTCGCCAGGGAGAGAGTTAATGGTCTTGAGATCCTTCACATTCTCCAGGCGGTAGAAAGGATACACATTGAATCCTTCGTTTGTTCTCCAGACAAGTTTCTTGTCAAATGGAGCGCCTTTCAGGTCGGTAGTAATCTTCTCAACCCACTGTTCGGTAGTGGTCGGAGAGAACTCCTCGAAAAGCTTTTCTTTCAATTCTGCCATTGTAATATCAGTTAGTTAAGTTTAAAAAATTGTTTCTTTCTAAAAAGCGGTGCAAAGGTACAAAAATTTACACAGATACTAGGTCTCTCAATAGTTAAAGAATGGTAATATTATATGTATATTTATCGAAACACATGTTGCGCAACTGTCCAGTTATGCATGTCGTAAATCTCCTTCAGTCGCTTCAGTCTGCCCAAGAAAGCATCATAGTCTTTTTTCGCCGGCTGCAACCACTGTACTTCAGCCAAAGCAGCCATACGGGGCAGTACCTGATATTCAATATGATGTGGATAAGCCACATACTCTGTCCACAGGTTAGCCTGCACACCCAAGATGTGCTTTGCCTGGTCGGCAGCCAAGTCAGCAGCTACTGGTTCGAAGGAATACACATCCTTCACTGTCTCGTTACCACCAATCGACAGTGGCTCGTGTGAAATATTGTCTGTCTGATAGTGGTCGAAATACATTGGCTTGTTAGGCGACATAATCACATCATGTCCCAACTTGGCAGCCTTTGCTCCGGGCTCGGCACCATGCCATGACATAATAGTAGAGGAGAGATCCACATTGCAGTTCAGCAGTTCATCCCAACCAATAAGTTTCTTGCCTTTCTCATGCAAGTACTTCTCAACGCGACGGGTGAAGTAGCCCTGCAAAAGATCTTCCTTTGAGCGACCTTCCTGTGCTACCAAGCCTTCTTCAGCAATGCGCTTCTGGCAAAGCGGACACTCTGCCCAACGCGTACGTGGGCACTCGTCACCACCAATGTGTACATACTCAGAAGGGAAAATAGAGATCACCTCGTCCAGCACACCCTCAATAAACTTAAAGGTATCTTCCTTACCCATGCAGAGCACATCGGGGAAAACGCCCCAATTATGAGAGACCTCGTAAGGGCCACCAGTGCAACCTAATTCTGGATAAGAAGCCAATGCTGCCAACATGTGACCAGGCATGTCAATCTCTGGGATAACGGTGATATAACGGTCAGCGGCATATTTCACAATCTCACGGCATTCATCCTGTGTATAGAAACCACCATGACGCACACCGTCATCAATGCCTGAATTCTTACCAACGGTGGTGCCTGAACGCCAAGCGCCCACCTCCGTCAGACGAGGATACTGCTTAATCTCTATGCGCCAGCCCTGGTCTTCGGTGAGGTGCCAATGGAAACGGTTCATGCCATGCAGGGCAATCAAGTCGATATATTCTTTCACCATATCCACCGTGAAGAAGTGACGGGCACAGTCGAGCATCATGCCACGATAAGCATATCTTGGTTCGTCAACTATATTGACAGCAGGCAGGGTGACATTCTGTGGCTTTTCCTTCAATACAGGCAACGACTTACGCAAGGTCTGTATGCCGAGGAACACGCCTGCAGGTGTCTGTCCACTGATCACAACCCCCGTAGCAGTCACGTTAATGGTATAGCCTTCCACATTCTTAATTTTAGGATCGAGGGTAAGCAGGATATTGCCTTTGGCTACCTGTGCCACCTTTGCCTTTGCAGGCATTGACTGATGACCGACTTTCAGCTGTGTCATCTCGGTGATGTAATCACACAGGAAGTGGGCATTGCGATGCATATCCGCATTGCCTTCCGGACAAACCACTTTAGTGTTCTCATTCAATACGAAGCCTGGCGCAGATGATTGATTCACCGTCTGGGGTAGCGGTACTACGTCATAGTTAGCTACTTGAGCCATGAGGGCTCCCATCGACAACATACATGTCATACAGAGAGATAAGAAGTGTTTCTTCATAATATTGCTAATTTTAGGTTATTACTTGTCTTATTTATTATGCAAAAATACATAACTCAGTAAAAAAAAGAAAAAAAATTGTCCAAATATTTGCAGATAAAAAAAAAGTACGTACCTTTGCAATGTTCCAAATTTCATAGTTGGGGCATTGTTATGAATGAATTAATTGTTGGGAGAAGGTTGCCTGTGAAGGCAGCCTTCTTTTTTTTATATTTTTTTAGTCGCCCAAATTAAAGAAAAATCACTATCTTTAGATAAGTTAGGCTGCGCCTCAACAAAGCGAAATAAACAAGTTTATTTGCTTTTGTCTTCGGCTTGCACTAACTTTGCACTCGGTTTTTAATAGAGAATTAGTCTTAACTTACAGATTTTAGTTGTTATGGATTGGATTCAGAGTTTATTATGGGATACTTCATCAGTGGCACACATCGTGCTGCTCTATTCATTTGTCATAGCGGCTGGCGTCTTTTTGGGTAAGCAGAAAGTTTATGGCGTATCATTGGGAGTCACCTTCGTACTGTTCATGGGCATCCTTATGGGCCATTTCGGCTTTACGGGCAACACAGACATCCTGCATTTCATCCGCGATTTTGGCTTGATACTCTTCGTGTTCTGCATAGGTCTGCAGGTAGGTCCGTCGTTCTTCACCTCTTTCCAACAGGGAGGCATACGGCTCAACCTCTTGGCTACTGCCATCATAGCCTTAGACATCATCGTCACCTTGGCAATCTTCTATTTGGATGGTTCTGTCAAACTGCCTATGATGATTGGTGTGCTCTATGGTGCAGTGACCAATACCCCTGGTCTGGGTGCCGCACAAGAAGCCCTGAACCAGTTGGGCTATACAGGCGACCCTATTGCATTAGGCTACGCCTGCGCCTACCCTTTGGGTGTGATTGGCATCATCGTTGCAATTTTGCTTATCAAGCACCTTTTCAAGATTCACACCAAGGAGGAGGAGAAAGACTTGGAAGGACTCGAAGACACCAGCAAACAGCCTCATACGCTCTACCTCGAGGTCCGCAACGAAGCCATTGACGGCAAACAGCTGTTGGAGGTAAAGAGCCTTTCTGGCCGTAACTTCGTGGTATCACGCATCAAGCACAATGGTTTCGTTGACAGTCCTAACCAGGACACCATCTTTAATATAGGCGACCAGCTACGCATCGTGTGTGCAGAAGACGATGCTCCTGGCATCACCGCTTTCATCGGCCGTGAGGTAGAAGGTGTCAAGTGGGAAGACAAGCATTTCCCTTTGGTGTCTCGCCGCATCCTCGTCACCAAGTCTGAAATCAACGGCAAGAAACTGGGCGACCTGCATTTCCGCAGTATGCACGGGGTGAATGTGACGCGTGTCAACCGCTCCGGTATGGACCTGTTTGCTGCTCCTAACCTGAAGCTGCAAGTAGGCGACCGAGTAATGGCGGTAGGTCCTCAAGATGCTGTTGAGCGTGTGGCTCGCGTACTGGGCAATGAGATGAAAAAGCTCGATGCACCCAACATCATCACCATCTTTGTGGGTATCTTCATGGGTATCTTGATTGGCAGCATTCCTATCATGTTCCCGGGCATCCCTACCCCAGTAAAGTTAGGTTTGGCTGGCGGACCATTGGTGGTGGCCATTCTGATTGGTCGCTTCGGATATAAGTTCAAGTTGGTTACCTATACCACCATGAGTGCCAACCTGATGGTGCGAGAGTTGGGTATTGTGCTCTTCCTCTCCAGCGTGGGCATCGAGGCAGGCGAGAGTTTTGTCAAGACGGTGGTTGATGGCGGAGGTATGATGTATGTGCTTTACGGCTTCCTTATCACCATCATCCCGTTGCTCATCGTGGGCATCTTTGCCCGTTGGAAATACAAGCTGAACTACCTCACGCTGATGGGCCTCATCAGCGGTAGCTACACCCAACCTGCGGCTTTGGCTTATGCCAACCAGCAGACCGACACCGATGCTCCTTCAGTGGGCTACTCAACGGTTTATCCTTTGAGTATGTTCTTGAGAATCATCGTAGGCCAAGTGATATTACTGGCGATGATGTAGGATAAAACAACACCCCGCCGCTGGCGGGGTATTGCTCCGTTCAAAGAATCATCGTTGGCCAAGTGATATTACTGACCATAATTCGTCGGCCAAGTGTTATTATAAAAAAACGCCCCTCGTTCAATTGAGGAGCGTTTTTATTATATGCTAATCGTTGGCTTATTCAACCACCACTCTGACCTTGCCCAAATTAGGAATGCAAGTATATGGCGTCTGAGCGTCACCCTTGCGTTCCGAGAATACCTTCACCGTTGGGAAATAGGTACCTGACTGGTCATAGCTCACGGTAGTATCAAACTCCACATGCTCGCCGTTGGCACTATACTGCGCCTTCGACAAATCTACAGGCTGTGTAAACTCACCTGAGCCATCCATGCACCAAGTAGCACGCACCACCTTGCCCGTTCCTTTGGGCACATCGATAGATACATGCATCGTCACCTGCTCGCCTGGCTTCACGTCAGCACGCTCTTTACCGCCAACAGTCACCGTTGGCACAGGCTGTATGCCGCCACGCTGTGCACCCTCTGCTGCCAGCAACACCTGCGCATCTTCAATCCTGTAGTCGGAGGTCTTCGAAGGAGCAACACCACGCTCCACCCAGTCACTCACATCCAGCAAGGCCTGATAAAGCACGGTCGTATAATCCACCACCTCGATAGGATCATCCTCGCCACCATGCGTACTGCGGTCGGTATACCACAGACGGAAGTTGTCATCCGTAGCATTGCCCAAGTATTCTGTCACCTTAGTTCTATACCAGTCACCCTGCCAAGGATAAGCCTCCCTGTCCCACACAGAGCAGCAAAGAATCATCTTGCCGTGAATCTTGCCCGTAGGCAATATGCCCGAAGCCGATTGGGTGATAATCGGGCCCAGCAGCATCGGACGCTGCGGATAGATAGGCAAATCGTTGAAGCTGCGGAACTGATTCCACGCATAATAATCCTTTGTAGGCATCTGGTGACGGTAGTAAGTCTCCGACGCCAGCCAGTCGCTGTTGTCCACCTGCACCTGGTCACCCTCGCGAACCTTCGCCAGCAGTTGCGGATTATTGACGGAAGCCAGTATCACATACTTCCCCTTCGTACTGACAACCTGCAGTTGCTCGCCCTTGCCCTCGCCCGAGAGCAGCATCAGTTCGCCACCCAAGGTGTGCATCTCTACCTCTTTGTCAATCTCAAATGCCACAGGCTTTTCCTTCACCTCAGTGCCCATGCTTGCCCACGCACGGTCGGCACTGCCTCGGTCGGTTTCCGACATAGGCGCCACGATACCCAGCTGTTCGGCCTCCAACTGTCCGATGGCTCGCTTCACCACCGCCTTCGTCTGCACATGATCACGCTGCAGTGAGGGTGGATTGTCGTAGCCCAAGTAACCCGGCTTGTTCCAGAAGTCCTCACGGAAATACTTCGTATCCATACCCACGATACTTCTGTAGAGCACCGTAAACCCGTGTGCGTCCATGTATTTCCAGCCATACCACGACTTGATAGGGAATCCCATGCTGGTAGCCTCCTTCAGCACCTGACGCTGCTCGGCATTCAGGGTGGCGTATGGGTCACCGCTGCCGCCCGGACGCATAGCATCCACAATGTCCTCCATCTTGTCACGCAGCACACGCAAAGCATTCATGCGCACGCCAAACACGTTGGGGATAGCCTGCGGAGAGCCCAGCACGAAAGGCACAGCTCCGTCCCACACACCCTCGGTAGCCTCCATGCTGCCCGTAGTGCGATAGGCACCTCCACTGCCTCCGAAGCAATAGCCATAAGGGCGGTCGCAGTCGTACAGCAGTTTGGCGATATAGCGTGACAACTCGGCACAGGCAGCGTTGGCACGATAGGCACCTATCGTAGCCTCCCTGCGGGTAGAAGGGTCGTTCACATCCATCGCCCCACCCTCGTTGGTCTCAATGAAGTAAGCACCGTGCGATATACTGAAGCCAATGGGACTTGCCGCATAGTAGTGCTGCGCAGAAATCTCGCTGTCAGGCATCGGGGTGATATACTGGAAGAACCTGCCCGTAAAGTCTTCCTTGTTCAATGGGAAGTAGAACGAGAAACGCGTACCGTCGTCGAAACCGCCGTGAATATAGCGGCACTTCACCGGCTCCGTCATCGTCTTGTCCACATCCACAAATGGGTTCTTGAACTGCGTATCGGCACAAACGAAATCCAGTTTCTTGCCCTTGAGTTTCTTCATGCCGGCAGCACTGACTGTACCTGCCAGCAGAGCCACCATCAGCAGCATCACAAGTCTGATTGTCTTCATATCGTCAAATTATTTTATTTCATTGCAAACATAATGAAAATAAACTATCTTTGCAATATCAACGAATTAACAATAACGAAAAAGTGAAAATGAGAACATTTTTAGCACTATTTATGTCAGCCATGTTGCTGACAAGCGTTTCTGCACAGGCAGAAACCACGAAACTGACCATCGACGGCAGCAAGGGTAAGCTGGCTGCAGTTATCCAGAAACCACAGACCGTTCAGGGACAGCAAATCCCGATGGTCATCCTGATGCACGGCTTCGGCGGCAGCAAGGACGGCAGAGGTGGACAAAAGGGTATGCTGGAAATCATTGCCGACAAACTCGAGGCACAGGGCATTGCCTCTATCCGCTTCGACTTCAACGGTCATGGTGAGAGCGAGGGTGAGTTCTGGCAGCACACCGTACCCAACGAGATTGAAGATGCCCTGAAAGTTTATGAATATGTGCGCGACCTGCGCTATGTCAGCACTGTTTCCGTACTGGGTCACTCACAAGGTGGCGTAGTAGCCAGCATGGTGGCAGGCAAGCTCGGCGCCGAGATCAAGGCAGCCGTACTGATGGCTCCTGCAGCTGTGTTGCGCGATGATGCCATTCGTGGCAGTACGTTTGGTGCAAGCTACGACCCTCTGAATCTGCAGGGCGACTATATTGAACTGATGGGAGGCCGTCAGAAACTGGGCACAGAGTACATCCGCACCGCCTTCAGCCTGCCCATCTACAAGACAGCAGCCAACTACAAAGGTGCCCTCTGTGTCATTCACGGCACTGGCGACAAGGTAGTGCCCTACACCTACGGCGAGCGTTATACTGAACAGAGCAACAATGCCGAACTCTACATCTTGCCTGGTGAGGATCATGGCTTCATGAAAGACATGGAGCGTGCCACCGACATTGCCGTAGAGTTCCTGACCAGAAACCTGAAGTAAAACAATATCCCCGCCGGATGGCGGGGATTATTATCACCTATATACCATTATCATGAAAAAGACTTGTTTGCTATTATTTGCTATTTTAGCGGTTATCAGCATAAAGGCACAAAACATCGTGCCACCAACTGCCTCCGACACTCCTAATTTAGAGTATGTCATGCAACTGTATGTTACCCTTGAACCCCAATATACCGTAGGCGAAGTTCCTCACGGCAAACGAGTGGTCATCCCTATTACAGGAGGCATCTTTGAAGGTCCGAAACTGAAGGGTACCATCATCCCTGGTGGCGCCGACTATCAGTACCAAAAGACCGATGGCAACAACCTCCGCACGGAGTTAGAAGCCATCTATTCTATCAAGACAGACGACGGTGTGTATATCCATGTACGTAACTGCGGCATTTTCCATGTTGGGCAGGACGGCATGTATTTCTACACTGCCCCCAAGTTCGAGGCGCCAGAAGATAGCCCTTACGCATGGCTCAACAATGCCATCTTTATCTGTGCCCCAGCACCCTCTGACCCCAATACCGTCAGGCTGAACATCTGGAAGGTGGTGAAGTGACAGATTATATCACTTATTGTACTCATAGCACTCTCCCCATGTCATCAGGGAATAGGGATAAGGAAGGGCATCGAACTTGAGGTAGCTCATCCAATAGGCTTCGCGATGGTCGATGCCATGACCTAATTCGTTCTCATGGCCGGTGATGACCAGCTGAGGATGGAAAGCATCAACATGCGTCTGGAGCTCCATCGCCCAACAAATGATGAGGAGTACATCGACCTTGGGTAATTGCGAGGGCAATTGCGTTATCCAAGATATGTCTTCCTTGAGGTATTGGTCACCCGTTTGCACAAAGGTGAGGCCTTCGGGAGTAGTAACAACATAAATATTGTTTTGCAGTTCGTCCTGATGACCTGGTAACACCTTGACTTGCAGGGCAGCTTTTGGCAAACGGATAGCAAGATCAGCTACCTGTTCCTTACGGAAATGCAGGATGTCTTTATTATCGGGCAAAGCCTCATCGGGGGCCACCACCTGCTTGCCTCGGTCGATGAACATCTTTACCACGCCTGGATCTACATGATCGCGATGGTTATGAGTGAGGAACATAACATCGCACATATCGACCAACTGTGTCATCAGGCTATCGGGGATGAGCTGATAGGTACTGCCCATGACCATATCGAAAGCTACCGTAGCCGACTTTGTGCGCACGATGAAGCCATCGTTATAGAGCTTATAGACAACCATATCAGACGTTAAAGGAGCCTTCAATCCTTTGATGACCTGCTGCATGCGAGTACTGATATAGTGCATCAATGGTTCGCTCTTGTCAAAAGCGGTGTTATGCAGGATAGCATCGAGGTTGCTAAGTGCCAGACGACGGGGCATCCCATTGCCTGATATAGGAGGATATTCCAGCATGGACTGGTTTACCAAGTCGAGGGTACGGGCAGTCTGACGCATCAGATAGGAATCGGCACTGCCCCAAAATTCATTATCGTTGGCAGTCTGTGCCATCATAGGAATGCACAGTAGCAAGGCAACACCTAATAGGATGATCTTTTTCATAGTATTGAGGTTGAAAATAATTATAAACCTAGTTTGGTCCTCACAAACTCTTCGATGAAATCGGTGGTTTTTGCAATGCCCAACACGGATGAGTCGATGCAGAGGTGATAGCTCTCAGCAGCGCTCCAACGTTTGTTGCTATAGAAGTTGTAGAACTCGGCACGACGCTTCTCTACATGATGAATCATTTCTTCGGCCTTGGTGGTGCTGATGCCTTCGAGACGGGCAACGCGCTCCACACGGAAAGGCAATGAGGCAGAGATGAAGATATTGACACAACGAGGATTGTCGCGAAGAATATAATCAGCGCAACGACCAATGAAGAGGCACGACTGTTCACTGGCCAACTTGCGAATGGCATCGCTCTGCATCTGGAACAAGGCATCGTTGCTGAGGTAGTTAGTGGTATTCATAGCATTGCCGCTAAAGGGGAATCGGATACCAAACAGTCCACCTGTAAGAGGCTGTGAAGCATGCTCATCGGCCTTCTCGAAGAATTCCTTGCTCATGCCACTCTCCTGAGCAGCTACACTGAGCAACTCCTTGTCGAAATAGGAAATGCCAAGGCGTTTTGCCAACTCTGCTGATATCTCTCGTCCACCACTGCCTAATTGGCGACCAATATTGATTACAAACTTTTCCATTGTATAATTGACAATTGATAATTAGACTTGTTGTTTCTTAAAAAGTTGGAACTGGTGCCAGAGCATGAGAGCTGCCACAATCGTAGCAATGGCATCGGAGATAGGCATGCTGAACCACACTCCGTTTTCGCCAAAGTAATGGGGCAGGATAAGGATGCAAGGCAAAAGGAAGATGAGCTGACGCGTGAGCGACAGGAAGATGGCTTTGCTCGCCATACCGATGCTTTGGAAGAAGTTGCCCGTTACCATCTGGAAGCCCACCACGGGGAACACCAACAAGATGATGCGCATAGCCTTGACGGAGATGCAAATCAACTCTTCGTCGGTAGTAAAGATGCGCACCAACACCTCAGGAATGCCCATACAAAGCAGGGTGGCAAAGGTAGTGACACCTGTAGCCCACATAACGGTAAGTTTGAACACTTGGGTGACGCGATCGTAGTGCCTTGCACCAAAGTTATAGCCGGCGATAGGCTGCATACCTTGGTTGAAGCCCATCACCACCATGATGGCCACGAACACCAGGCGGTTCACCAAGCCATAAGCACCAATGGCATAGTCGCCACCATGGAACACCAATGAGTTATTAATCAATATCACCACCACACACGAAGCTAAGTTCATGAGGAAGGGCGACAAGCCGATAGCCAAGGAATCAAGCACAATGCGCTTCTTCAGTTTGAAGATGCCTGGCTGGAAATGCAACAGTTCGTTTTTGTTGCTGAACAGCTTGATCTGCCACATCAGCGACAGTGATTGTGCGATGACGGTAGCGATGGCTGCTCCCCGAATGCCCATATCCATGCCAAAGATGAAGATGGGGTCGAGGATGGTATTCACCAACACAGTAGCTATGGTGGCATACATGGCTTTCTCAGGATGACCCGATGAGCGCAACAAGGCATTCAATCCGAAATAGAGATGGGTAATAATATTACCTATCAAGATGATTTGCATATAGTCATACGCATAGGGCAAAGTATTGTCACTCGCTCCAAAGAAATAGAGGATGGGGGCGAGGAAAGGAAGGGCACAGACCGTAAGCAGAAAGCCCAATAGGACATTGAGCACCACCACATTACCCAGTACTCGGCGAGCCGTGTCGTAATCTTTCTGGCCCAACTTGACGGACGTAAGGGTAGCAGCACCCACGCCCACCAACGAACCGAAAGCGGCGGTAATATTCATCAGGGGGAAGGTGATGGCTATACCTGAGATAGCCATAGCTCCCACACCTTGTCCGATGAAAATGCTGTCCACCATATTATACAATGACGAGGCCGTCATCGCAATGATAGACGGTATGGCATACTGCATCAGCAGTTTACTGATTTTCTCTGTACCTAAAGCGGTAGGAACATTTTGATTCGACATAATAATTAAGTTTACAGCGCAAAGGTACGTATTTTCTTCCGGAAATGGCGGTGGACTCGAAAAAAAGTTGTAAATTTGCAGTCCAATTATAGGATGAAATACTGATTTTATATGAATGTATTGGAATTAAGCGAACAGGAGATAATCCGTCGCAACAGCTTGGAAGAGCTTCGCAAAATGGGCATCAACCCTTATCCCGCAGCAGAATATGTGACTAACGCTTTCTCGACCGACATCCGCGAGCAGTTCAAGGATGAGGACGAACCTCGTCAGGTATCGATTGCCGGAAGGATGATGAGCCAGCGCATCATGGGCAAGGCTTCTTTCATGGAACTGCAAGACTCAAAGGGACGCATCCAAGTGTATGTTACCCGCGATGACATCTGTCCCGACGAAAATAAAGACTTATACAATGTGGTATTCAAGAAGTTGCTGGACATTGGCGACTTCGTTGGCATCGAGGGCTTCGTGTTCCGCACCCAGATGGGTGAGATTTCGGTTCACGCCCAGAAACTGACACTGCTCAGCAAGAGTCTCAAGCCACTGCCTATCGTGAAATATAAGGATGGTGTGGCTTACGACAAGTTTGACGACCCTGAGCTGCGCTATCGTCAGCGTTACGTGGACCTGGTGGTAAACGAGGGTGTGAAGGACACTTTCCTGAAACGTGCCACCGTACTGAAGACCATGCGTAAGTTCTTGGATGATGCAGGCTATACCGAGGTGGAGACCCCTACCCTGCAATCTATCCCTGGTGGTGCATCGGCTCGTCCGTTTACCACCCACTTCAATGCGCTCGACCTCGACATGTATATGCGTATTGCCACCGAGTTGTACCTGAAGCGCCTTATCGTAGGTGGTTTTGAGGGTGTGTATGAGATTGGCAAGAACTTCCGTAACGAGGGTATGGACCGCAACCACAACCCTGAGTTTACCTGCATGGAGTTGTATGTACAATATAAGGACTACAACTGGATGATGAGTTTCACCGAACGATTATTTGAGACCATATGCATCGCCGTGAATGGCAGTACGGAGCGTGAGATCGACGGTAATATCGTGAGCTTCAAGGCTCCTTATCGCCGCTTGCCTATCCTGGAAGCCATCAAGGAAAAGACGGGCTACGACTGCGACGGGAAGACGGAAGAGGAGATTCGTGCTTTCTGCCTCAGCAAGGGCATGGAGGTGGACGAGACCATGGGCAAGGGCAAGTTGATAGACGAACTGTTTGGCGAGTTCTGCGAGGGCACCTTTATCCAGCCGACCTTCATCACCGACTATCCTATCGAGATGTCGCCTCTCTGCAAGCGTCACCGCAACAATCCTGAACTGACTGAGCGCTTCGAACTGATGGTGAACGGCAAGGAGTTGGCCAACGCTTACTCTGAGCTGAACGACCCGATAGACCAAGAGGAGCGTTTCAAGGAGCAGATGCGACTGGCTGCCAAGGGCGATGACGAGGCAATGATTATTGACCAGGATTTCCTGCGTGCTTTACAATATGGTATGCCTCCTACATCAGGCATTGGTATCGGCATCGACCGACTGGTGATGCTAATGACGGGCAAGACTTTCATCCAGGAGGTGCTGCTCTTCCCACAGATGCGTCCCGAGAAGGTGACTCCTAAAGACAGCGTAGAGAAATATACTGCTTTGGGCATCAGCGAGGACTGGGTACCTGTGATTCAGAAGGCAGGCTATAACCTCGTGAGCGACATGAAAGACGTGAACCCGCAGAAGTTGCACATGGATATCTGTGGCGTGAACAAGAAATATAAGTTGGAGCTGACCAACCCTACAGTGGCAGAAGTGACTGAATGGCAGAGCAAGATTCTATGAATAAGAAGGTAGCCATATTCGGAGGAGGCAGTTGGGCAACGGCCATTGCCAAAATATTTCTGGAGAAAGAGACAGAAATAAACTGGTACATGCGTCGTGATGACCGCATAGCCGACTTCATGGAGCTGGGGCATAACCCTGCGTACCTGACTGATGTGACGTTCGATGTGAGCCGTATCCACTTTTCATCGGATATCAATCTGACTGTAGAGCAATCAGACATTCTGGTGCTGGCCATCCCGTCGCCCTACCTGAAGCATCACTTGCAGAAGCTAACTGCACCGTTGAAGGATAAGGTACTGCTGAGTGCTACCAAAGGCATCGTGCCTGACGAGAACATGACCATCTCGGAATATTTTCACGAATATTATGACATGCCTGATGATAACATCCTGGTGGTGAGCGGACCGAGTCATGCGGAGGAGATAGCTTTGGAGCGCCTGACCTACCTCACTGTTGCAGGCAAGGACCAGAAGATGGCGGCTTACCTGGCAGAGCAGATGTCCAACCACTATGTGATGACCTCGGTAAGCCGTGATATCGTTGGCATTGAATACGCTGCCGTGCTGAAGAACATCTACGCCATCTGTGCCGGCATTTACTACGGACAGAAATATGGCGACAACTTCCATGCTGTGATGGTGTCTAATGCCATTCGTGAGATGAAACGCTTTCTGAATGCCATCTCTCCAGGCAAACGCATGGTGTCGAACTCGGCTTACTTAGGCGACCTGCTGGTGACCAGCTACTCGAACTTCAGCCGCAACCGTGTGTTTGGCACCATGATAGGCAAGGGCTATTCGGTGAAAGCCGCTCAGGTGGAGATGGAGATGGTGGTGGAAGGCTACTACGGTGCCAAGTGCATCCACGAAATCAACGACCGCTACAAGGTGGATATGCCTATCTTGGATGCGGTGTATCATATTCTCTATGAGAAGGCCAACGCCCGTAGGGAACTGAAGGAACTGACGAAAAGATTTAATTAACAATTTATACTTATGATTACTTTAAACATCGAAAAGACTTTTGGATTCGTATCCAAGGAGAATGTGTATGGCTACGCAGCTAAGGCTAAGGCTGCCCGAGAGACATTGGAGAACGGTACTGGCAAAGGCAACGACTTCTTAGGTTGGTTGCACCTGCCTTCTTCTATCACCAAGGAACATCTGGCTGACCTGAAGGCTACTGCAAAGGTATTGCGCGAAAACTGCGACGTGGTAGTGGTAGCCGGTATCGGTGGCAGCTATCTGGGCGCTCGTTGCGTGATCGAGGCTTTGTCAAACAGCTTCGAGTGGCTACTGGATCACAAGCAGAACCCAGTGATTCTGTTTGCCGGCAACAACATCAGCGAGGACTATCTCTATGAGCTGACCGAGTATGTGAAGGGCAAGCGCTTTGGTGTAATCAACATCTCTAAGTCGGGTACCACTACCGAGACCGCTCTGGCTTTCCGTCTGCTGAAGAAGCAGTGCGAGGAAGAGCGTGGCAAGGTACTGGCAAGAAAGGTGATTGTGGCTATTACCGATGCCAAGAAGGGTGCTGCTCGTGTTACTGCCGATAAGGAAGGTTATAAGTCATACGTAATTCCTGACAATGTAGGTGGTCGTTTCTCAGTGCTCACTCCTGTAGGCTTGCTGCCTATCGCTGTGGCTGGCTTCGATATTGAGAAGCTGGTGGCTGGTGCTGCTGAGATGGAGAAGGCTACGGGTGTGGATGTACCTTTCGAGCAGAACATCGCCATGCAGTATGCAGCTGTTCGCAACGAGCTCTATCGCAACGGCAAGAAGATTGAGATCATGGCCAACTTCTGTCCGAAACTGCACTACGTAAGTGAATGGTGGAAGCAGCTCTACGGCGAGTCTGAGGGTAAGGATAATCTGGGTATCTATCCTGCTTCTGTTGACCTGACTACCGACCTGCACTCTATGGGTCAGTGGATCCAGGAAGGCGAGCGCTCTATCTTCGAGACTGTTTTGTCAGTAGATAAGGTGAACCACACCGTAGAATTCCCATTCGACGAGGAGAACCTCGACGGTTTGAACTTCTTGGCTGGCAAGCGTGTGGATGAGGTGAACAAAATGGCTGAGCTGGGCACCCAGCTGGCTCACGTGGATGGTGGTGTACCTAATATCCGTGTCGTCATCCCTTGTCTGAACGAGGAGAACATCGGTCAGTTGCTTTACTTCTTCGAGGTGGCTTGCGGTATCAGCGGCTACATCCTGGATGTGAACCCATTCAACCAGCCTGGTGTAGAGGCTTACAAGAAGAATATGTTCGCCCTGCTGAATAAGCCTGGTTATGAGGCTGAGTCAGAGGCTATCCGTGCTCGTCTTGGAAGATAAACTTTGTCAGATAAGACAAAATCATTAACAAAAGCTGAGGGGATGGCAACATACCCCTCAGCTTTTTAAACATATCCTGCATGATGACAGATTCTCTTTCAGTTCCATACCCTCTTTTGGGAAAGTCGGCACCCTCGCTTTCGTCCATCCACCTCAAGGCGGTACTCTTCGACATGGACGGGGTGTTGTTCGACTCTATGCCCTATCATGCTGACGCCTGGGTGACCTCGATGGCGAAATACGCCCTGCCCATGACACGTGAGGAAGCCTTCATGAACGAAGGGCGTACGGGCATGAGTACCATCAACTTGATATACAACCGAGTGCATGGGAAGGATGCTCCCAAGGAACTGATTGATGAAATCTATCTGGATAAGTGCAATGAGTTTGCCAAGCATCCCGACCCGTCGCGAATGCCTGGGGCGTTGGATCTTCTGAAGAAGCTGAAGCGTGACGGCATCACCCCTGTGTTGGTCACCGGCTCTGGACAACACACCTTGTTTGCTCGCTTCGACCGCGACTACCCCGGTATGTTTGAACGCGACAAGATGGTAACGGCTTATGATGTGAAATATGGGAAGCCTCATCCAGAGCCTTATCTGATGGGACTAAAGAAAGCTGGTGTTGCCGTCAATGAGGCCATCGTCATTGAGAATGCTCCCATCGGAATTCAAGCTGGCGTGGCAGCTGGCATCTTCACCATAGCTGTTAACACAGGTCCTTTGAAAGACAGTGTTTTGCTGGATGCTGGTGCCCACCTACTCTATCCGTCTATGCAGGCGCTCTGCGATGGCTGGGAAACCTTAGCAGAGAAACTTACATAAAAAAAACTCCCCGTTGGGGGAGTATATTTAGTTTTTTTTGCGATGGCTAGAAATCCTATTATTAAATAAGGTGGATATTTTCAGCGGCACATTCCTTGCGCATATCCTCTGGCCAGATGCTGGCTTGAATCTCACCCACATGGGCCTTGCGTAGGTAGTACATGCAAAGGCGTGACTGACCAATACCACCACCGATGGACAATGGCAACTCGTCGGCCAAGAGTTTCTTGTGGAAGTAAAGGTTCTTGCGCTCTTCCTTGCCTGCGGCTTTGAGCTGCTTGAGCATCACCTCCTTGTTGACACGGATACCCATAGACGATATCTCGAAGGCACATTGCAGGACGCAGTTCCAGAGCAGCAAGTCGCCATTAAGACCAGGAAGGTCGTTCAAGCCCGGAGTGGTAAAGTCGTCGTAGTCGGGGGCACGGCCATCGTGTGGCTTGCCATCGCCCAACGGACAACCGATGCCGATGATGAACACAGCACCAAACTTCTTGGTGATGGCATTTTCACGCTCCTTGGGCGTGAGATCCGGATAGAGCTGACGCAACTCCTCTGCATGGATAAAGTGCAGCTTCTTAGGCAACAGTGGGGTGATTTCGGGATAGTTCTCGAACACCATATATTCTGTGCGACGCATAGCGGCATAGATGCGGGTGACCACCTCTTTGAGGAACTCTACATTGTGCTCATCTGGAGTGATGACACGCTCCCAGTCCCACTGGTCAACATACAACGAGTGAAGATTGCCCAACTCCTCGTCGGCACGGATGGCGTTCATATCAGTATAAATTCCATAGTCGGGCTCAATATTATACTCTGCCAAGGTGAGGCGTTTCCACTTTGCCAACGAGTGTACTACCTCAGCCTGTGCGCCCCCAAGGTCCTTGATGGGGAACGACACGGCATGCTCCACTCCGTTAAGGTCGTCGTTGATACCCATGCCCTTGAGCACGAACAACGGAGCAGTAACACGGCGCAAATGAAGCTCGGACGAGAGGTTCACCTGGAAGAAATCCTTGATCTGCTTGATGCCTTGCTCGGTCTGTCGCATGTCAAGCAGGGGCTTATAATTGGTAGGTTTTATAAAATAGCTCATCTTTTTACCTTATCATAATAAGTTTTGCGAGGCAAAGATACAAATTATAATGATAGGTGCTCATATTTTGGACAATTATTTGACAAAATGCAGCAATTTTTTCTATCTCAATAAACAAAATAACACCAAACACTCCCATGTACACCAGCAACCCTGCCCTACTATCTCCAACATCGTTCATCAACGTATCATCAGCGAAGGCATAGCGAAGGTACAACAAACCTTCAGGCACCAGCACCGTCCCCATGCAAAGGGAGATAGTTCAAGAGAGAAGGGGCGTATAAAAGCGACAAAAGATTTGGTGGATGCAAACATTTTGGTTACTTTTGCACTGCAATTAATGGCCTGGTAGCTTAGCTGAATAGAGCGTCAGATTCCGGTTCTGAAGGTCGCGGGTTTGAATCCCGCCCGGGTCACTAACCGTTAACCGTTGAACGTTGAACGTTGAACGTTGTCTATACCTTATATATAATATGAACGTACAGATTGAAGATAGTTGGAAGGCAAGGCTGCAAACAGAGTTTGACAAGCCTTATTTCGAACAGCTGACCCAGTTTGTGCGTACGGAATACCAACACTATCGCATTTACCCCCCAGGCAAGTTGATCTTCAATGCTTTCAATCTTTGTCCGTTCGACAAGGTGAAGGTGGTGCTTATTGGACAAGACCCCTATCACGAACCCGGACAGGCACATGGGTTGTGCTTCTCAGTGAACGACGGGGTGCAGTTTCCGCCCTCGTTGGTAAACATCTTCAAGGAGATACACGATGACACGGGGGTTCCCATACCTGACAGCGGCAACCTGACGCGCTGGGCAGAACAAGGGGTGCTGTTGCTCAATGCCACCCTGACCGTGAGGGAGCACCAAGCGGGTTCGCACCAGAACAAGGGGTGGGAAACATTTACCGATGCGGTGATTCGTACCATCGATGCCGAACGGGAGCATGTGGTGTTTATCCTATGGGGTAGCTATGCGCAGAAAAAGGGGGCATTCATCAATAGGCAGAAGCACTTGGTGCTGACTTCTGCCCATCCGTCGCCACTGTCCGTTTATCGTGGCTTTTTCGGCAATCATCATTTCAGTTTGGCGAACAGCTATCTGAAGCAGCACGGCTTGGAACCCATCATTTGGTAAAGCTTTCACACCTCTCAGTCACTACGTGACAGCTCCCCTAAACAGGGGGCAACTCTTAGAATACCAATCCATGAGAAAGGGGAAGTGCTCTTTAGAACGGAGGGGACTCTAAGCATTAATACCACTTAATATTACTCTGCGTTTGGGAGCGCTGATCCCACTTGAGGTCTTGCAGGATGCTGGCCGTAGCTCGGATGGTAAAGTTGTAGTATTTATACTGACCAAAGGGTGAGATGGCGGCTGTCATAGTGAAGCAGTGCAGGTCACGACTGATATTGAAAGAGGTCTGTACAATCTTCTTGGTCTCAAAATCGTAGCCCGTATTGAAGTTAATAACCCACTTGTTGGTCAGCTTGAGGTTGCCATTGATGTTCAAGGCATTCAGGCTGATCTTGTAAGGATAGCGCATGGTGCGCTTGTTGATGGGCTTAGTGCGGTCTTCACGTATATTGAAGCCCGTACTGAGGTTGACCGACCACTGGATGTTGGCCTTCTGGTAGCCATCACCATCGGTAGCCGCCTGCACCTTACGCTTGGGTTGCGGCACGCCGTCGTCAAGTTCGGAGTCATCCTCCCTGTCAGGCGAATTGTCGTCACGCCGCCTGTCTTTATCTTCGTTCTTGTCTTTCTTACTGAACAGTTTCTTGATAGTCTGGTTGTTGAGGGTATAGTTAAACGAAGTGCCATAACCCTGGAAACGTCCAAAGCGCCCATACGACCACTCCGTACGATTACCCACCACCACATTACCGTTCTTGTCGAACTCGTAGGCATAGGTAGCAAACGAGGTACTCATGCTGAACGTATAGTTCTTGGTGAGTCGCATACGTAGGTTCATCGACAAGTCGCTCCAAGGTCGTTGCTCAGCAGCAAAGTTATATGACAAGCCGAAACCCAGTTCGTCGATAAGGCTCACCTTCTTGATGCTGTCGTTCTTGTCGCGGTACTTCATCTCGAGGTTATTACTCAGGTTGAAGCTCACCACACCACTTTTTCCCCTACCGGGCACACCAAACAAAGCGCCCTCGTACATGGAATAGACAACGGTGTCGCGAGGCGTTCCGTTGAGGTCACGACGCACATAGCTGTCATAATAGCCGTAATGGGAAGAGCCGAAATCAGGGGTAGCACTCATGGACACCGTAGGAGTGATGATATGACGAATCTGTATCTGCTTCTTCTTCATAAACATCGGCTGATACATGCCATAGACCTTGGTGTTGATGCTGACGCTTCCCGAATAATTATAGACGCGGTGGAAACCATAGATGGTATCGGTGTTCACCACCTGCTGGTTCACAGGATCCCAGTCTTTCTTGACTTTCTGCGAATACCAACGTTCTGTATAGCTGAAGCTGGGTGTCACGTTGAAATACTTGAACAACGTGAAGGTGGCACTGACTGGTATTTCGTGCTTCATACCATTGCGCCAATCCTTGATATAGTTTTTCTTGAAGATCTGATCGTCCTTAGTGTTGATGCTGGCCGAGAATCGTCCGCTGTATCGCAGGGAGATTTTCTCATACCACCGTTCGTTGCCCACAGGATGCTTGCGCTTGAAGGGGAAGATGGTGGAGAGCGAGATGTTCAGGTCAGGCAAAGTGATGGAGATGGACGAGTCACGTGTGGTCTGGGCTATATTGGCAGAAAGCGAGACATTAAGCTTCTGATTAGGGAAGTTGCGCGAATAGCTCACACTGGACGTCTTGGTGTTCTGCGCCATTGCCTGGGCGTTGTACAGGTTGCCGATGTTGGTCTTCTCATAACTGCTGGTCGAGAAGTTCACGCTGGCCGAGAAGGTGGTGTTGGGATTGGCCTTGGAATCCTGACGGTGCGACCACACAATCTTAAAGTCCTTAGTCTCGGAATAGTCGGGCAATCCCTTGTCGCCCATCTTCGTCACCTGATAATTGGCTTGGAAACTGCCCGAGTAGCGGTAACGCTTCACATAGTTGGTGGTAGCATCGATGCGCCACGAACCCCTGGTGAAGATATCGCCTCTCAAGGCTAAGTCCATCTTGTCACTGATAGCAAAATAGTAACCTCCGTTGGTAAGACCGAAGCCTCGGTTGGAGTCGTCCATATAGGTAGGCATCAGGATACCTGACGAATAAGTGCTATTGAACGGGAAGAAGAAGAACGGCACCGCGATGGGCAACGGTACATCTTCCACCACCAGATAGGCAGGACCTGTTACCACATTCTTCTTGGGACGCACCTTGGCATAGGTCATCTGCATGTAGAAATGAGGATGATCGTGGTTGTCGCAAGTGGTATAGATGCCCTGCTTGAGGTAAATCTCATCGTTGGCGCCCTTCTTGGCGTTGTTACCAATGACATAGCCCTCGCCTTGCTGGGTAACGATGTTGCTGATGATGCCCTTCTTGCTATTGAAGTTATAGCGTATCTGATTGGTTTCATAAGGTGTCTCGCCCTCAGAGAAGACAGGCTTTCCCTTTACCGTTCCCAAGGAATCTTCGCGACCGTAGGCAAAGACAGTGGTGCTGTCGATGTTCATGGTAATGACATCGGCCGTCAGTTTGATTTGCTCATAGGATACCTGTCCGTCGCCATAGAGGTGGGCAAAGCCGTTTTGCGTGAAGACAATGGAGTCGGAAGCCTCGAAATCAACAGGAGCAGTGATGGTTTCCTTGCGCTGAGGAACACTGTCGGTAGCCAGGGAGTCGGCAGGCAACCCTGCAAGGGTTAAGGAATCGAGTGCCAATGAGTCGGAGGATGCGGTCATCTCCTCTGTATTGATCGGTGTAACACGGGTGTTACGACGACGCTGGGCACTTGCATCCATTGAATAGGAAGCAAGGACCACGAGGGTTAAAAGCAATATGATGACCTTAAATCTCAATAGTTTAGCTCAAATTACACATGGCCACAATGACCCATAAACGTACAAAATTAGTAATTAAATGAATAAATCTTGCAGATTTAACGGTTTTTTAGTTCTTAGAGGAACATCTGGCACCAATGGTCGAAGCGAACTACCCCTTCGTCACCAAACTTGAGCAGACTTTTACGGGCCTGTTCTATGGTCTTCTCCTCAGTGAGTCGTGTTTTGGAGAAGAACTTGTCGGCAAAGCAGATGACCTGTTCTTCCAGACTGACAGGCAACATGTCGCGATGGGGCACTGGCAAGTCCTGCGCCTCGATTTGTGTAAGGGAAAGTCCGGCTCCTGTATGCCGCTCGCACACCAACGCGTGGCGTTCAAAACCCTCCTGGCGCATCAGTTCTGCGCCTAAATACCCGTGACAGATATAGCGATGGGTACCAAAGCACTGGATGCCAGGGGCATCACAAAGGAATATACCGATGTCGTGCAATAAAGAGGCATCCTTCAGAAAAGTACGATCGAGGTCCAGTTCTGGGTGGAGGTCGGCCACTTGCAGGGCCTTACGGGCAACTTGCTCACTGTGGGTTAGCAAGATGTGTCTCAATTGGTTCTCCTCTGGATAATACTTGTTTATGATGCTATAAGGAAACAATTTTGTGTCCATTTTCACTCTATTTTTGTGCAAAAATACAAATGTTAGCAATAAAACCTATGCAATAAAGCAAGTTTTCAGTATTTTTGATTTAAATTTGCAGTGCAATTGGAAATATGACTTCTACTAAACACATATTTGGGTTGGTCTGGCTACTCTGTTGCTTCTGCCTGACAGTGACTGCGAGGGATTTCGTGGTGGTGATTGATGCTGGGCATGGCGGAAACGACCCGGGAGCTGTGGGAAAAACGGCCAAGGAGAAAAACATCAACCTGAATGTGGCCCTGAAATTCGGCAAGCTGATAGAGAGTAAGTGCAATGACGTGAAGGTAATATATACCCGCAAGACGGATGTATTCGTGAACCTGAACCGCAGGGCTGAAATCGCTAATGAAGCCAAGGCCGACCTCTTTATCTCGATACACACCAACGCTTTGGCCAATAACCATACGGCAAGGGGTGCCTCCACTTGGACTTTAGGTTTGGCACGTAGCTCAGCCAATCTGGAGGTGGCCAAGCGAGAAAATGCCGTGATTTTGTATGAGGACGACTACAAGACACGCTATGCAGGCTTTGACCCCAACTCATCTGAGTCGTATATCATCTTCGAGTTCATGCAGGATCAGTTCATGTCGCAGAGCGTGCATTTCGCCTCGATGATTCAGCAGCAATTCAAGAACAATAGTAAACGAGTGGATAGCGGTGTTCATCAGGCTGGATTCCTGGTACTGAGGGCGACCTCGATGCCCAGTGTGCTGGTGGAGTTGGGCTTTATCTCTACGCCTGCAGAAGAGAAATATCTGTCGAGCAACGAAGGGGCGACCTCGATGGCCAATAGTCTCTTCAACTCGTTCCTGACCTACAAGACAGAACAACAGGCGCGTGAATCGAGTGTTGGCAACACCCCAACACCTACAACCGTTTCCGATGATGAGGACGTGAAGCCCATTGCCAACGTGAAGCCTACCCCAGCAAAAACAGAAACCGTTAAGACGACAACAGTAAAGGAGCAGAACCAAGAAGCTGCAAAGACCGCAAAGGCCACAACCACCAAGAATACTTCGAAAGCCACGACAACTAAGGATACGGCGAAGGCCAGCACAAAGAGTGATGCACCCGTGTTCAAGATTCAGTTCCTTTCTTCATCGTCAAAGTTGGCCAATAACGACAAACGCCTGAAAGGTCTGCAACCTGTGGAGTATTATGTAGAGAATAAAACCTATAAATATACATATGGAGCATCAACCGACTACAATGCGGTGAAGAGTCAATTAAAAACGGTAACCGCCAAATTCAAAGATGCCTTCATCATTGCTTTCAAGAATGACAAGAAAGTGAATGTGAACGAGGCTATCAACGAGTTTTTACGGAACAAGAAATAAAAAAAAGAGAAACGGACGATTATGAAAGGATTCAATAAGGAAGTAAAGATAGGAATTGCCGGCATCATTGCCTTGTTCATTTTAGTATTTGGCATCAACTACCTGAAAGGCGTGAGTCTGTTCAAGCCCACCAGACATTTCTATGTGCAGTTTCAAGACATCAACGGACTGGCCAAATCGAGTCCGGTATTTGCCGATGGCTTCAAGGTGGGTATCGTGAGTAAGCTGGAATATGACTTTGTACATCCGGGTAACGTGGTGGTAGAGATTGATGTGGATCCCTCCCTGCGCGTTCCTAAAGGCTCTACAGCTGAACTACAAAGCGATTTGTTAGGTGCTGTCAAGCTGAACCTGCTTTTGGCCAACAACCCTCGGGAAAAAGTAGAGTATGGAGATACCATAATGGGCCATGTGAACGCTGGTGCTCTGGGTAAGGCAGCAGACATGATTCCCACGGTTGAGAAGATGCTTCCCAAACTCGACTCCATCTTGACATCGCTGAACATGATTCTGGCCAACCCAGCCATTCCGGCTACATTGCACAATATAGAGAATCTGACCGCAAGCCTCAACAACAATAGTCGACAGCTGGAACGCATGATGCATGACGACATTCCTCTATTGACGGATAAGCTGAATGAGATTGGCGACAACTTCGTAGCCATCAGCGGCAACCTCAAACAGATTGACTATGCTGCTACGATGGCGAAGGTGGATGAGACATTGGCCAACGTGAAACAGATAACAGACAAGCTGGAACAGAAAGACAATACTGTGGGATTACTCCTGAACGACCCTTCACTGTATAACAACCTGAACCAAACAGCTATCAATGCTGCTAGTTTGCTGGACGATCTGCAGAACCATCCAAAACGTTATGTTCACTTCTCCGTTTTCGGGAAAAAAGATAAACCAAAAAATCCTTAATTTAGATTTTCTCTAAATAGGAAAGTAATGCATAGTGGTTCTTGAATTAGTTGCAAAACTAATTACTAATAGGCAAATCCAAAAGGGGCAGAATGACATTATTAAAGAGATCATCATTCGGGGATTTGATATAAAAACAACTGTAATTCAAGATAGTACAAAAACACAAATGCACTAAATATGCATCTAAAAAAGCCTTTATCACAAAATACTGAAATATAGTATCTTGTAATCTGTTCGAATTTCCCAAGGAAAAAGTCATTTGTTTATTTGAAATAAGATTCTCAACTTTGTATTCGCGGAAAAAAGCAAATGACAAATCAAGGTGTACATATTAATCAACGTGTAGATTTTGCCTCCCTATGGTCAAAATGTTTGCAAACCATTAAGGACAATGTCTCTGAGCAGATATTCCAGACTTGGTTTGCTCCCATTGTGCCATTGGGATACGAAAATCATACCCTGCACATCAGTGTGCCCAGCCAGTATTATTATGAATTTCTCGAAGAGCAGTTCATAGACTTGCTGAGGAAGGTATTGTATAGGTATTTTGGCGAAGGCACCAACCTGGAGTACCAAGTGATGGTGGTTCAGGACACCCATACTACCGTTGATTTGGTATCTTCCAAACGCACCATCTTGCCTCAACCACCCAAGACAATTGTCAATAAGGGAATGCCACAGGGTATAGTAAGCGAACTGGATCCACACTTGAACCCTGAATGTAACTTTGATACTTTTATCGAGGGCATGAGCAACAAACTGGCACGCAGTGTGGCAGAGGCAGTAGCTAAAAATCCTGGCAAGACGTTCAATCCTTATTTCATTTATGGCTCATCTGGCGTGGGCAAAACCCATCTGGCTAATGCCATCGGTCTGAAGGTAAAGGAATTGAACCCATCAGCCCGTGTGCTGTATGTATCGGCTCATCTTTTCAAGGTGCAGTACACTGATTCTGTAAGAAACAACACACTAAATGATTTTATTAATTTCTATCAGACCATTGACGTGCTGATCATTGATGACATCCAGGAATTCGCGGGAAACACGAAAACACAGAACACATTTTTCTATATATTCAACCAGCTGCACCAAAACGGTAAGCAGTTGGTGATGACCGCCGACAGGGCGCCAATTCTGCTGCAAGGTATGGAAGACAGATTGATCACCCGTTTTAAGTGGGGAATGGTGGCAGAGTTGGAAAAGCCATCGCTCGATCTGCGTAAGGATATCTTGCGTAGCAAGGTGCAACGTGACGGATTGGAATTCCCTGATAACGTGATTGACTATGTGGCTGAGCACGTAACGGGTAGCGTAAGAGACTTGGAAGGCATTGCTATTTCCATGATGGCACAGGCTACCATCTTTAATAAAGATATTGATATGGAGTTGGCTCGCCAAACGGTGAGGAAGTTGTCGTATGTGGAAGAGAAAGAAGTAACCATCGACGATATCTTGGATAC
The DNA here is from genome assembly GCA_017442855.1 of Bacteroidaceae bacterium. GTDB lineage: Bacteria > Bacteroidota > Bacteroidia > Bacteroidales > Bacteroidaceae > Bacteroides. The sequence goes on from JAFSPM010000014.1 coordinate 30,532, forward strand.
CGTATGCAAGCATTACGGATTGGAAACAGCTGCCATACAGACCAAGTCACGTAAGCAAGAGGTAGTACAAGCAAGGCAGATTGCCATGTTCCTCGCAAAAGACAATACCGACTTTTCTACTGCACGCATCGGCAAACTCATTGGCGACAGAGACCATGCTACCGTATTGCATGCCTTTAAGACCGTAAAGGAACGTGAAGAGGTTGACAAGAACTTCCATGAAGAGCTGGAAGAGATTCGCATCGCATTGAAAAACAGATAACATTTTTTATTTCTAAGCTAATACCGTGGAGAAAAAAACATACACCTACGATCAAGCTTTCGAAGCGTCGTTGAAATACTTCGAAGGAGACGAACTGGCTGCCCGTGTCTGGGTAAACAAGTATGCCGTAAAAGATTCATTTGGGAACATCTATGAAGAATCGCCAGAGGACATGCATTGGCGCATCGCCAACGAGCTGGCTCGTGTGGAGAAAAAATACTCCAACCCACTCAGCGCTCAAGAACTGTATGACCTGATGGACCATTTCAAATATATCGTTCCTCAGGGCAGTCCGATGACGGGCATCGGTAATGATTTCCAGATTGCATCATTATCCAACTGCTTCGTAATAGGTGTTGATGGCGAAGCGGATTCGTATGGCGCTATCTTCAAGATTGATGAAGAACAGGTGCAGCTGATGAAACGTCGTGGTGGTGTAGGTCATGACCTGTCGCATATACGTCCGAAAGGTTCTCCCGTAAAGAACTCAGCCCTGACATCTACCGGTCTTGTGCCTTTTATGGAGCGCTACTCCAACTCTACCCGTGAGGTGGCACAAGACGGACGACGTGGTGCCCTGATGCTGACAGTAGCTATCAAACACCCTGACGCTGAGGCATTCATCGATGCCAAGATGACAGAAGGGAAAGTTACAGGAGCCAATGTTTCTGTAAAGATTGACGATGCGTTCATGCAAGCAGCCGTTGATGGCAAGCCTTATGTTCAACAATATCCTATTGATAGTGATGACCCCAAGGTAAAGAAAGAGATTGTTGCCAGTGACTTGTGGAAGAAGATTGTACACAATGCATGGCAATCGGCAGAGCCAGGTGTGTTGTTCTGGGATACTATTATTCGTGAGTCTATACCTGACTGCTATGCCGACTTGGGATTCCGTACGGTAGCCACTAATCCATGTGGCGAGATTCCTCTTTGCCCTTACGACTCCTGCCGTCTGTTGGCCATCAACTTGTACTCGTACGTAGTGAACCCATTCACCAAAGAAGCCTATTTCGATTTTGAGTTGTTTAAGAAGCATGTGCAGTTGGCGCAGCGCATTATGGACGACATCATCGACCTCGAGTTGGAAAAGATTGAACTGATTCTGGAAAAAGTAAAGACTGACCCTGAGGATGATGAAGTGAAACATACCGAGTGGGAACTTTGGCAGAAGATATACAAAAAGAGTGGCATGGGACGACGTACGGGTGTAGGCATCACTGCCGAAGGCGATATGATAGCTGCTATGGGCTTGCGTTATGGTACCGAAGAGGCAATAGCATTCTCTGTGCAGGTACAACAAACGTTGGCACTCAGTGCCTACCGTTCTTCTGTGGAGATGGCCAAGGAGCGTGGTGCTTTCGAGATTTACGACTACAAACGTGAGGAGAACAACCCATTTATAAAACGCTTGGCAGAAGCCGACTCAGCCCTCTACGAGGATATGAAGCAATATGGACGACGCAACATCGCCTGCCTGACCATCGCTCCTACGGGTACGACCAGTCTGATGACACAGACCTCTTCTGGCATTGAGCCCGTGTTCATGCCAGTTTACAAACGTCGCCGCAAGGTGAACCCCAACGACACCAACGTTCATGTGGACTTTGTGGATGAAACAGGTGATGCTTTCGAGGAATACATTGTGTTCCATCCTAAGTTCAAGACCTGGATGCAAGTAAACGGCTACGACACCAACAAGCATTATTCTCAAGAAGAATTAGATGCGTTGGTGGAAAAGTCTCCTTATTACAAGGCAACGTCAAACGATATTGACTGGGTACAGAAAGTAAAGATGCAGGGACGCATCCAGAAGTGGGTGGACCACAGCATCAGTGTGACCATCAACCTGCCAAACAATGTAGATGAGGCATTGGTGAACAACCTGTATGTTGAGGCTTGGCGTAGTGGTTGCAAGGGATGTACGGTTTATCGTGATGGTTCTCGAGCCGGTGTATTGCTCTCTACAAAGAAAGACGAGAAGGAAGAGAAGAAAGAAGTACCTTGCGTGCAACCTGCCGTAGTTGAGGTACGCCCGAAAATACTGGAGGCCGATGTAGTGAAATTCCAGAACAACAAAGAGAAATGGGTGGCATTCGTAGGCTTGCTGGACGGATATCCCTATGAAATATTCACAGGTGTGCTGGACGACGACGAGGGAATCATGTTACCAAAGACTATCTCTCGTGGTTATATCATCAAGAATGTCGATGAGAACGGTAATAAACGTTATGACTTCCAGTTTGAGAACAAGCGTGGATATAAGGTTACCATCGAAGGACTCTCTGAGAAATTCAACAAGGAATACTGGAACTATGCTAAGCTCATCTCCAGTGTGTTGCGCTATCGTATGCCAATCGACCGTGTGATTCGCTTAGTGGGTCAGCTGGAACTGGATAGCGAAAACATCAACACTTGGAAGAACGGCGTAGAAAGAGCATTGAAGAAATATATTGCCGATGGAACAGCTGCTAAAGGCCAAAAGTGTCCTAACTGCGGTAATGAGACGTTGGTTTACCAAGAAGGTTGCTTAATTTGCACCACATGTGGTGCTTCAAGATGCGGATAAGTCAGTTTTTTCGATTTTTTTTACATACAAAGTAAAATATCTTCGCAATAGCTACAAGATTGTGCGAAAAATTTAATATAATTGCATAATCAATTGTAGCTATTGTGTTATATGATCCTTAAATTTAATATCGAATATCGCACCCATTGGGGCGAGGAAGTTAGAGTAGTGGGCAATATGCCCGAACTCGGTAATGACAATATTGAGCAGGCTGTTGCCCTTACAACAACAGACGGCATCAGATGGTTTGCCGAGATGGAAGTAGTGGTAAGCTCTACCAAGCTAATCAAATATCGTTATCTGATTGGACGAGGCAAGGAAATCGTACGCGAGGAATGGCATGCCTTTCCAAGAATTCTCCATGCACATAACCTGAAAGGCAAGGTTTATACGTTGATGGATAGCTGGAAAGACTTACCAGAGAACAGCTTTATGTACTCATCAGCCTTCACGGAGGCTTGGACTGCTCACAACAAACGTAATTTGGGATTGCCTACCCCAGCTCGTGGCATCGTCATCAAGGCTTATATGCCGACAAAGCCTAACATACGTCTGGCCATCTGTGGCAATCAGGAGATTTTCGGTAATTGGAATCCAGAGAAGGCGATGGTGATGAGCGACACCTACTACCCAGAATGGCAATTAGAGATAGATATCAACAAGCTGCATTTCCCTGTTGAGTATAAGTTTGTATTGGTAGATATCAAGACGAAAGAATTCCTGGGCTGGGAAGAGAACCCCAACCGCTTGCTGACGGAACCTGAGCTGGAAGAAAAAGGGACCATCGTCTATGGCGACCGCTATGCTCAGTTCAACCAACATCCATGGAAAGGTGCCGGCGTGGCAGTACCCGTATTCTCTTTGCGTTCTGAAGGGAGCTTTGGTGTGGGCGACTTCGGCGATTTGAAGCTGATGATCGACTGGGCTGCTAAGACGCGCCAGAAGATGGTGCAGATTTTGCCTATCTACGATACCACCATTACCAAAACATGGACAGACTCCTACCCTTATAACAGCATTTCCATCTATGCTATACATCCTATGTATGCCGACCTCCGTCAAATGGGTGAACTAAAGGATGCCAAGAAGCAGGCCAGCTTCAAAAGGCTAAAAACCAAACTGAATAAGTTGGCACAGGTGGACTATGAGGCAGTGAACAAGGCTAAGTGGGATTATTTCAAGCTATTGTTCGAGCAAGACGGCGAAGCTACTATGCAATCAGCTGACTATAATACCTTCTTCCTCAACAACCAGGGTTGGCTGGTACCTTATGCTGCATTCAGTTACCTGCGCGACAAGTATGGTACACCCAACTTTCGCGAATGGCCTAAGTACCAGAAATATAATGCTGAAGAAATAGCAAAGCTCTGCAGTAGTGAAAGTAAGATATTCCCTGAGATAGCCATCTACTATTTCATACAGTATCACCTCGACCGTCAGTTGTCAGCTGCCAGCAAGTATGCCCGCAAGCAAGGCGTGGTATTGAAGGGTGATATTCCTATTGGCATTAGTCGCAACAGTGTTGAAGCTTGGACAGAGCCTTATTACTTCAACCTGAACGGCCAAGCAGGTGCTCCACCTGATGATTTCTCAGCCAACGGACAGAACTGGGGCTTCCCCACCTACAACTGGGATGTGATGGAGAAGGACAACTATGCTTGGTGGATGCGTCGCTTCCGCAAGATGAGCGAATATTTCGACGCCTATCGTATTGACCATATCTTGGGCTTCTTCCGCATCTGGGAAATGCCAAGTCATGCCGTGCACGGATTGCTGGGACAATTTGTACCATCATTACCAATGACGAAAGAGGAAATCGAGAGCTTCGGCCTAAAGTTCAACGAGGAATTCTTTACCAAGCCTTATATCCACGAGCGTTTCCTTGGTGAACTGTTCGGAGAGCATACTGATTTCGTGAAGAAGACCTTCCTCTGCCCCACCAGCACCTATGAGTTGTATGACATGAGGCCAGAGTATGCTACCCAACGTCAGGTAGAAGCTTACTTCATGGGCAAGACAGACGAGAACAGTGTGAAGATTCGTGAAGGACTCTATAGCCTTATCAGCGATGTGTTGTTCTTGCATGACCGCCACGATGCCAATCGTTTCCATCCACGCATCAGCGTACAGAACGACTATATCTATCAGACTTTAAGTGAAGCCGACAAGCAGACCTTCACCAACCTCTATAACCACTATTACTACCAGCGTCACAACGAATTCTGGCGTGAGCAAGCCATGAAGAAGTTGCCTCAGCTTACCCAGTGCACGAACATGTTGGTGTGTGGTGAGGACTTGGGTATGATACCTGATTGCGTACCATCGGTAATGAACGATTTACGCATCCTCTCCTTGGAGATCCAGCGTATGCCTAAAGAGCTGGGAACCGACTTCGGCAACCCTGACCACTATCCTTACCGCTCGGTATGTACTATTTCTACACATGATATGTCCACCTTGCGAGGCTGGTGGGAGGAAGACCCTCAGGTGACGCAACGCTACTACAATGTGGTGATGGGTAAGGGCGGATTTGCTCCTTCTACGGCATCGCCTCAGATTTGTGAAGAAATCATCGATGCCCACCTGAAAGGCAAATCTATGCTCTGCGTACCATCATTGCAAGACTGGCTCTCTATCGATGGCGAGATACGCTTGCCTGACGGACAGGATGAACGTATCAACATCCCAGCCATCGTGAAACACTATTGGCGTTATCGCATGCATCTCACCCTTGAGGATTTGTTACAGGCTGACACGCTGAATAACAAGATCATCAGCATGGTAGAGAACACTGAAAGAGATTGACACCATGAAGACTGAGATCATCTTGAAAGACATCCATTTCTTTGCCTACCACGGACTTCTTCCGCAAGAAGCCGTGGTGGGCAATGATTTTATAGTCAACCTCACCCTATCGGTTGACATCACTCGAGCTATTGAGACGGATGATGTGAACGATACCGTAAACTATGCCGATGTCTATCAAGTGGTCAAGGCAGAGATGCAACAACGTTCTAACCTCCTGGAACATGTAGCTGGTCGCATTGCCCATCGTCTGTTACACGACTTCCCTTCCGTTACTTCTGTAGATATTCAGGTGGAAAAGCTCAATCCACCTATGAAAGCCGACATCCACAGTGCTGCTATCCACTTGGTTTTGCCATAAAGGACAAGTCTATTTTCCTATCAACCAGGTTTCGTTTTACCCCTCGTGTAATATTGTCCACTTTTTGTTCCCACGTAGGGAACAGTCTGTTCCCCCTAGTGGAACTGATCGTTCCCAAGGAGGGAACGATTCATTACAGCTATCAAAACGCCCCTTAAAGATGCTTCAAATGAAAAAAGTGGATTTAGAATAGCTTGGCAAAGGTATGTTTGGCTTGGACATAGTAAGCCCAGAGCAGACTCTTCATCCATCGGGTTTGAGCAGGATGTTCTACCCCAGCCAACATATTCAGATTGCGAGAGAGGAAGAATTCGGGACGAAGGTAATGATAAGCCTTACGAGCCTGGAAGACAGCTTTGGCATTGGGGAACTGTCCCTTGAGGGCAAAAGACAATGCGGCCAAATAATCGAGGAAGGTACGCCAACGCATGACATGATGCAACTCATTATCGGGTAGGTTCTTGTAAAGCATCAAGAGGTTATTGCGGAAATTGAGGAACGTCTTGCGAGGGTTCTCCCGTTTCAAAGTAGCCGCTCCCACATGATAGACTTTGCTTGTTGGCACACACCACACTTCACGCCCTCTGGCATTGAGTCGCCAACATAGGTCGATTTCCTCCATGTGAGCAAAGAAACGGGCATCCAAACCGCCAGTGTCACGATAGTCTTTCAAACGGATAAAGAGACAAGCCCCCGTAGCCCAGAACACTCGCATGGGGTCATCATACTGACCTTGATCTGCTTCTACGGCGTTAAAAATACGCCCCCTACAGAAGGGATAGCCATAACGGTCCAGGAAACCGCCTGCGGCTCCAGCATACTCAAAGGATTCTGGTTGGCGCCAACTCCTTATCTTTGGCTGACAAGCCGCCACCTCTGGGTGAGCATCCATAAAAGACACCAACGGTGCAAGCCATTGTTCCGTCACCTCTACATCAGAGTTCAGCAACACTACATACTCAGCTTCCACCTCTTGCAAAGCGCGGTTATAACCCTCAGCAAATCCATAGTTCTTGTCTAACGATATGACCTTTACAGAAGAGAATGAAGTAGCCAGCAACTCTAACGTATCATCTTCCGACCCATTATCAGCCACAAACACTGTTGCCTCGTCCTCAGCATATTTTATCACTGAGGGCAAGAAAGAGCGGAGCATCTGACTACCGTTCCAGCTTAATATCACGATTGCTACTTTATCCATTTTTCATTATCATCCAATGTTTACCACCAACAGGAAAAACTGCTTTTCAAACCATGTTGTCATTCCAGTAATTTACCTTTCAAAGCATCGCCTGTCTCATTCATCTCTCCCAAGCGCACCATCACGATATGATTGTCCAATTCTGGTCTGTTTTCCACTTCCACGCGTATATAATTAGGTGTAAAGCCATGCATGGGTTGACCAGCTTTCGATTTCTCCAGCAATACAGGCATTGTTTGTCCAATAAAAGACTGATAGAATGCATGCGTCTTTTCGTCAGAGAGATCCAACAAGCGCTGACTCCGTTCATGCTTTACCTGCGGAGGCACCACATAATCAATCTGCAAAGCCTTCGTTCCTGGTCGCTCAGAATAGCTGAACACATGCAGTTGTGTTACATCCAAACCCTTGATAAACTCGTAAGAGTCCTCAAAATATTCTTCTGTCTCACCACGAGTACCCACCATCACATCCACTCCTATGAAACAATGAGGCATCAGCTGCTTGATACGTTCTATCTTATGTGCGAACAAAGCACGGTCATAATGACGATGCATCAGTTTCAGTACCTCGTCGCATCCCGATTGCAGCGGAATATGGAAGTGAGGCATGAAATGTTGGGAATGAGCTACGAAGTCAATCATCTCATCCGTCAGCAAATCAGGTTCGATAGATGATATGCGATAACGCTCTATGCCCTCCACCTTATCCAACGCCTTAATCAAATCCAGGAAACTCTCTCCTGTGGTTTGTCCGAAATCGCCTATGTTCACCCCTGTGATGACGATTTCCTTGCCTCCCTCAGCAGCAGCTTTGCGAGCATCATCCACCAATGAGGCAATACTGCCGTTGCGACTTCTGCCTCTGGCAAAAGGTATGGTGCAATAGGTACAGAAATAATTACAACCGTCTTGTACTTTCAAGAAATATCGGGTTCGGTTGCCACGCGAACAAGAAGGAGCAAACGTGCGGATATCCTTTAAGGCTGACGTGAAAGCCTCGCCTCCCTCAGTCTTTTTGGTTAAATTACCCAAGTAACTAAGCAGGTCTTTCTTCTGTTCAGCCCCCAAGACCACATCCACCCCAGGGATATTGGCCACCGTCTGAGGTTTCAGTTGGGCATAGCAACCCATCACCACCATAAATGCGTTAGGATGCTGCTTGTGCAACCGATGAATGGCTTGGCGGCATTTACGATCAGCCACCTCCGTCACGGAACAGGTATTGATGATACACACATCAGCGTCTTCCCCTCTGCGTGCATTCCGAATACCAGCATCCAGCAGCAATTTGTTAATCGTTGCAGTTTCCGAGAAGTTCAGTTTGCAGCCCAGCGTATAGTAAACAGCCTTCTTATCTTGAAATATATGCTCGTCGGTCATAGTTTTCTATTATGAGCACAAAAGTACTACAAAAATATATTTTTTCCTACTATTAGAGAACAACGTATATAAAAAGATAGTATCTTTGCAGCGTTTTTGAGCGAGAAAACTATTATTACTCACTCATAAACACAGGTAAAACATTAGTTATTAGTTTAAAAGCAAGTGAACTATGAAAAAGATTGTATTTTTCGCAGCAGCTATTCTGGCTGTATCTTTCGCTTCATGCGGAGGTAACAAAGCAAACAATGAAGAAGCTACTAACAACGAGCAGCAGTTGAAGGACTCTATCGCAGCTGTAGCTGCAGCTGCTTCTGAGGCAGCTGCCGACAAGGCCGTAGAGGTGATTGACGCTGCTAAGCAGGCAGGCGAAGATTTGAAGCAAGCTGCTAAGGACAAGGCAGAAGAGGTTACCAATGCTGCTAAGGACGCTGCAAAACAGGCTATTGACGATGCTGCCAATGCTGCTAAAGGTCAGCTTGAGAAGAAATAATCATTGATATTATTTCTTAAGACAAAACAATAAAGGCTCCGCAATGCGGAGCCTTTATTTATATTGCTTGTTGTAATCTTATGCCTCTTCAGCCTCAGCTACCACTTCGAAAGGAATTTCTACCTTCACTTCCTTGTGCAGCTGTACGTTAGCTACATAATTACCAACTTCTTTCACACTGCCTTTAACGGTAATGATCTTGCGGTCAATCTCAATACCCATCTTAGCCAGCTCGTCAGCAATCTGCATAGCGCCAACAGAACCGAAGATAGTACCTGTGTTGCTCACCTTAGCAGCAATCTTCAAACTAACGTCCTTCAACTGCTCAGCCTTAGCCAAAGCCTCGTTCTTAATCTTCTCCAGTTTGTGAGCACGTTGCTTCAGGTCCTCAGCCAACTGCTTCTTTGCAGAAGGAGTAGCAATAACGGCCTTGCCAGTAGGGATGAGGTAGTTACGGCCATAACCGTTCTTTACCTTAACGATATCGTTCTTGTAACCCAGATTGATTACGTCTTCTTTCAAAATTAATTCCATACTATCTCCTCCTTATTATTTCATCATGTCAGTTACATAAGGCAGCAAAGCCAAGTGACGGGCTCTCTTCACAGCTTGCGCAACACGGCGCTGGAACTTTAAGGAAGTACCAGTGATACGACGAGGTAAGATCTTACCCTGCTCGTTGAGGAACTTCTTCAGGAATTCAGGATCCTTATAATCGATGTACTTGATACCAGCCTTTTTGAAGCGGCAGTACTTCTTCTTCTTAATATCTACTGAAGGGGGAGTCAGATATCTGATCTCAGACTGCTCTTGAACGTTCTGATTCTGTGCCATAATTAATCCTCCTTTTTAGTTTTAAGACCTCTTCTCTTAGCAGCATATTCAGCAGCATATTTTTCCTGCTTCAATGTCAGAAAGCGAAGAACGCGCTCATCGCGACGATAATTAACCTCTAACTTAGCGATCACTGTAGGATCAGCCTCAAACTCTACCAACTGATAGAAACCAGTGGTCTTCTTCTCAATAGGATAAGCCAGCTTCTTCAAGCCCCAGCTTTCTTCATTGACAATCTTACCACCATTGTTAGTGATGATGCCAGTGAACTTTCCTACCGCTTCCTTCATCTGTTCATCAGACAAAACGGGAGTCAAAATGAAAACGGTTTCGTATTGATTCATACTGTTTAATAAATTAATAATACTTGTTTTGCAAAATTGCGGATGCAAAGGTAGGGATTTTATTTTGAACTGCAAAAATATTTTGTATCTTTGTGGCTAAAATAATTACAAATAAGGCGTACATGAAAGGAATTGAGCAGTTTGATTTTGACGTAACCTTGATTTTTGCGGTACTAAATGGCAGGGTATCAGCCGCCATCAACCGTCGACTGGCTACCGATTTCAAGGAAGAGGGCATAGACATATCGCCTGAGCAACTTACCGTGTTATCGTTGCTATGGAAGAAAGACAGGGTGACACAACAAGAGCTCTGCAACATCACCTTTAAAGACAAGCCCAATATGACGAGACTCATTGACAGCTTGGAGGAGAAAGGGTTGGCTAAACGTACCACTGACCAAAACGACAAGCGCAACAACTTGATTGTTCTTACGCCAGAGGGTAAAGCCATCGAAGAAAAAGCTTTCTTGGTGGCAAACGCCACTATGCGCAAGGCACTTGTCAATGTCACACCCCAAGAATTGGCCATTGGGCAGAACCTGCTGAAAAAAATATTCAACAATATGCAAGAGAAGCCGAATAAAGAGGCCTAAAAGGCCAAAACAAAAATAATTAGGTGCTTTTTTATATTTTTACCTGAAATTATTTCGTTCGTTAAAGATTTTTCCTTTTCTTTGTAAATGATTTTAGTCAGAATAAATAATAATTAAAAAATAGTGTACACATGAAAGGCTTATTAAAGAATCTGGGACTGATTTTAATCCTGCTGGGTGGCATTGGCTTGATTGCTTGCCAGTTTACCGGCAACGTTAACAACAATGGTGTATTAGGTGGCCTCTTCTTCCTGATGGTAGTAGGTTTAATCGTTTACATCGTTATCAACAAGCGTTTGGCAGACTAATCTTCCCACACGAGATCGTGTTTGAAAAAGAATAAAGGCAGCTTCTTTTGAAGCCGCCTTTATTCTTAACTTTATCCCTCGTTGGTCTCTGGGATAATCAACTTATATCCTTTACCGTGGATATTGATAATCTCGATGGCTGGGTCAGCCTTCAGGTGCTTACGCAATTTAGTGATATACACATCCATACTGCGGGCATTAAAATAGTTATCATCAATCCAGATAGTCTTCAAGGCAAAGTCACGGTTCAGCACGTCATTGGCATGCGTGCAAAGCAGGTTCAACAACTCCGACTCCTTCGTGGTAAGTTTCGTTTGCTCACCATCGATCGACAGGATCTGCTTCTGAATATCGAATGTAAACTTACCAATCTTATAGGTGTTGCTATCTTTGTTTCGTTTGCCCTTTACCCTGCGCAAGATAGCCTCAACACGCAATGTCAGTTCCTCCATGCTGAAAGGTTTGGTGATATAATCATCAGCACCCAACTTGAAACCTTCCAGAATATCTTCTTTCAGTGTCTTGGCAGTCAAGAAGATGATAGGCACCTCAGAATTAGCCGAACGCACTTCTTTTGCCAAAGTAAAACCATCTTTCTTAGGCATCATCACGTCGAAGACGCAGATGTCATACTTCGTTTTCAAGAAAGCTTTGTAACCAGCATCTCCATCGGGGTAGAGATCGGCAACATAGCCCTTTGCCTGTAAATACTCCCTGAGCAGCATGCCCAAGTTCTCATCGTCTTCACACAACAGAATACGCAATTTGTCTTCCATATCATTCAGGATTAAATAAAGGTAATGCAATAATAAACCTGGTTCCGACATTCAGTTCGCTTTCCGCCTTGATAGTACCGTTATGGTCAGTAATAATCTTCTTCACATAGGCCAAGCCCAAACCAAATCCCTTTACATCGTGCAGATTACCTGTATGCACGCGATAGAACCTTTCAAATATCTTTTTTAGATTTTCTTTCTTAATACCGATGCCGTTGTCTTGCACTGCAATCATCAACTTCTTACCCTCATTCCAAGTCTTTACGGTAAGGTGCAAATCCACATCCTCACGCTTGTACTTTACGGCATTGTCCATCAGGTTGAAGATGACATTGGTGATATGCATCTCATCAGCATACACAATAGGATCTTCCGCCAACAGTTCGCTATCAATCTTGCCATTATAGCGTTCCACCTTCAGAGCAAAAGTGTTGACCACCCCTTCAATCAGGGCGTTCATATCAATCTCCTTAGGCTTCATAGTGGCTTTATCGTGGTCGAACATCGACATCTGCAACACTTTCTCCACCTCCAGTCTCAGACGTTTGGTCTCATCGTTAATCACTCCCGAGATATGCTGGAACATATTAGGCGACTTTGCCACAGCTGGATCATTCAGCATCTGAGCAGCCAAAGAGATGGTAGAGATAGGTGTCTTGAACTCATGTGTCATGTTGTTGATAAAGTCATTCTTCATTTCCGTAAGCTTCTTCTGGCGGAAGATGACATAAATGGTAAAGATAAAGGTTACCAACAACACCAAAGTAAAGACCACCGACGGAATCATGAAACTCACTGAGTCGAAGATATAATCACGCTTACCAGGGAAGTGTACCTGCACGATACTCATACGTGCAGGCGTGTCATTCAGGAACAGAGGCTGAGTATATACCTGATCGCTACCCTTCTCATTGAAGTCAGAACAACGATACACTTCCTTGCCGTCGCCGTCAATCACCTTGAAATGATAGCTAAGGTTCACACCATTGTCCACCAAGCCCGAGTGGATGTAATTATCAAGATTCCTGAAATTGATCCTTTCCGATACAGGCTTCACGTCGGCATTATACACCATCTGCCAAGCTATCTCATCCAGCAAGTCACGCTGGTAAAGATAGCGGTTGCGCAACATCTCAGCCATTGAACGAGAAGTCTGCGGAATGGTTTTGGTACCATGACGACGAGATATCATCGCCTTGGGAAGTTCCTGAGTACTACTCGAAAAAGTCTTCAACTCAATCTTCGAGCCATCAGGACCCGTTATAGTAAAACCTTGTGATTGTGTTTTTGTGTTTTGCGAACTTTGGCTCCAAGCATTTCGATCGCGACTGGATATATCCTCACGAAGCCAACGATCCACCTCCTCCGACTCTACATCCTTCGAAGCAGCCAGCAACGCACGCTTGACCGACTCGTCAAATTGCTCGTTGCGCATGGTGGCCATCTCCTCGATGTAGCTGATCTGAAGATACAGCAAGCTAAGGAACGAAAGTCCCATCACAATGCCCAATATCCATATTGTCGTTTTCTTCATATCTGCGATAAATCAGTTTTAATGTCTGTTTTACGAGGCAAATTTAACAATTCAAATAATACCATGCAAGTAAATTGTTAATTTTTTTCGAACTTTTTCGTTAACAATGCTAAAAACAACAAGGACCACACCGAAATCGGTGCAGTCCTTGTATATATAAATAAGGTATGAGTTTTTTACTCGTCTTCCTTGTTGCTCTCCTCGAACTCCTTGATTAGCTTGTTCTGAACATCGGTTGGAACCAGTTCGTAGCCAGAGAAGCTCATCACGAATGAAGCACGACCACCAGTCAGTGAACTCAGAGCAGTTGAGTATGATGACATTTCCTTCAGAGGCACCTTAGCGCTCAGCTTCTGGAAACCAGACTCGCTGTCCATACCCATAATCATGGCACGACGACCCTGCAAGTCACTCATCACATCACCCATATAGTCAGCAGGCACCAGTACATCCACATCATAGATAGGCTCCAAGATCTTAGGACCAGCGTTGCGGAATGCCTCACTGAAAGCGTTACGACCAGCCAGCATGAATGAGATTTCATTAGAATCCACTGGGTGCATCTTACCATCATATACGATAACACGAACGTCACGAGCATAAGAGCCAGTCAATGGACCCTGCTCCAGACGAGACATGATACCCTTCAGGATAGCAGGCATGAAACGAGCGTCGATAGAACCACCAACGATAGCGTTGTAGAACACCAGTTTACCACCCCATTCCAATGGATACTCGTCCTTGCCCTTTACAGAGATACGATATTCCTGACCATTGAACTTGTAAAGAGTAGGCTCAGGCATACCCTCGGTATAAGGCTCCACGATGAGGTGAACCTCACCAAACTGACCAGCGCCACCTGACTGCTTCTTATGACGATAGTCGGCACGAGCTGCCTTGGTGATAGTCTCACGATATGGGATACGAGGCTCTTCATAAATAATCTGCATCTTCTCGTTGTTCTCCATGCGCCACTTCAGCGTACGCAGGTGGAACTCACCCTGACCATAGAGGATGGTTTGACGCAACTCCTTAGACTGGTCAACAATCCATGTTGGGTCTTCCTCATGCATGCGGTTCAGCAAGCCCATCATCTTCTCCATATCTGCCTCATTAGCAGGACGGATAGCACGAGAGTACTTAGAGTTAGGATACTTGATGAAGTCAAAACGATACTCACAGTCCTTACCGTTCAAGGTATTGCCCACACGAACGTCCTTCAGCTTCACAGTACAGCCTATATCACCTGCTACCATAGCCTCCACCTTCTCGCGGTTAGCGCCTGCAGGAGAATAGATCTGAGCGATGCGCTCCTTAGAGCCACGATCAGCGTTTGTCAGGTCATCACCCTCACGTACGGTACCGCTCATCACCTTGAAATACTGAACATCACCGATATGTGGTTCAACAGAAGTCTTGAAGAAGAAGATAGAAGTAGGACCATTAGGATCTGGCTTCACTTCCTCACCTGCGGTGTTCTTCACAGCTGGCATATCGTCAACGAAAGGCACTACGTTGCCCAAGAACTCCATCAGACGGCCTACGCCCATGTTCTTCTGTGCGCAAACGCAGAACACAGGGAACATGCCACGGCTTGCCAAACCCCTACGGATACCCAGACGAATCTCATCCTCAGTCAGAGGCTCTTCCATAAAGAACTTCTCCATCAAAGCCTCGTCGTGCTCAGCAGCAGCTTCCACCAAGGCATTATGCAATTCCGTAGCCTTGTCCATCTCTGAAGCAGGGATATCCTCGATGGTAGCAGCACCACCATCAGGACCCCATGTCAGCTTCTTCATCAACAGCACGTCGATGACAGAGTTAAAATTAGGACCAGCATTCAAAGGATACTGTACACGTACCACCTTGTTGCCGTAAGTCTCACGCAGACGTTCCACCACGTTGTCGAAGTCGCAGTTATCAGCATCCAGCTTGTTGATCAGGAAGATCACTGGCTTGCCCAACTTATCGGTATAACGGAAGTGGGTCTGGGTAGTTACCTCAGGACCATACTGACCGTTGATCAGCAAGATAGCAGTATCCGTTACATTCAAAGCTGTCAGATATGCACCGGCGAAGTCATCACTTCCCGGGCAATCGATGATATTCAGCTTCTTGCCATTATACTCAACATGGAATACTGTGGAGAAAACCGAGTAGCCATATTCCTGTTCTACAGGGAAATAGTCACTCACTGTGTTCTTCTGACTCACTCTACCGCGACGTTTTATAATACCACCCTCAAAGAGCAAAGACTCTGTGAGAGTGGTTTTTCCGGCGCCATCACTACCTAACAAGGCAATGTTCTTAATTTCGTTTGTTTGATAAACTTTCATGGTATTTAATTATTAAATTTATAATCCATTAAAAGGTGCTTCGTTAAAAAGCGGTGCAAATTAGCAAATCTAAGCAAGAAAAGCAACTCTTTCGCCACTTTTTTACGTATTCATAACGATTTAGTCTATCTCGATGTTATTCTCAATAGGGGAAATCACGAAGGTAAATTCGTAATCCTGATACGGCAACATATAATCTTGCAGCGGCAAAGCACCCCAACTGTTGATGCATCCCAAGCCCATCTGTACCTTGTCGATCAACAGGTTTGTCAGGTTGGCAGGTTCAATCTCCTGCGAGTGCATCTGGTGCTTCGTCATGCCCTCATCCAGCTGCTCGATGGTATAATGCAAGGCAGAAGCCGAGAACGGCTCTTCAGCCACAATCTGAATACCCTTACCCGTTTCATTGATCATCTTCCAGTAACGGATATCAGTCTTGTTGCCATTCTCCTGCGGACGGATGTAAGGATAGAACTGATCGGTCACTGTCTGACGATAGACAGCAATGAACGTACTGTGGTTGCGGTCGGCATAATTCTCTATCGGGCCCCTACCCCAATACTCTATCGTTTCATAGTTCGCTGGCATCGGCAACTGCATACCGAAGCGGAACAGGTTGGCCACCTTCTCGTTCTTGTCAGCCGTCAACTTCTGGGTAATCTTCACTGCTCCTTTATTATTAATAAGGTATGTAAGTTCCAACTGACTCTTCACATCTGGCATCTTATATTCAGCCTTCACAAAAGCCATACCGTCTTTCTCCTCTTGCGAGAGCTTCGACAATTTCATCTCAGGGTTCTTCCAAGCAGCATAGCGTCTTTGCAGATTAGCACCAAAGTCGTTGTCGGTAGGCGCACGCCAGAAGTTTGGCGTCAATGCCTCACCATCCTTCAGTACCTGCTGACCTTGCAACTCATAGCCCACCAAGAAACCATTATGCTTGTCGAATTCCATGCGGAACTGCTCACCAGTAATAATCAAGTAGTTGTTATCCTTGTCATTGATTACCGGCTTCAGCGTTTCCACATTGTTCACCACCACATTCTTCAAATCCACATTGGTTCCCTGGAATGGATTAATCACCAACTGCTCTTTCGCCACCTCAAAGTTGATAGGCAACAATCCGTCAGCCTTCTTCAGCTTATAGCTCACATTGAGCAACCACTCGCAATGCTTGCAGGTCTCGCCATAATCCAACTGAATAGTCACCGTCTGATGCGGAGCCACCGACAGGTTTTCTACCCTACCCGTTTTCTCCACCTTTCCGTTGTGAACCAACTGCCAATCCATGTAATAGTCAGACAAGTCACGGAAGAAGTTTTCGTTATACACACTGATGATACCCTTGTCGGCATCCACCATCTTTGCCCAAATATTCTGGTAGTAGTAACCCACCTCATACATGTGAGGATTAGGCACACGATCAGGACTGATCAAACCATTGTCGCAGAAGTTCTGGTCGCTGGCATCAAACTTGTTGAAGTCGCCACCATAGCCATAAATCATCTTGCCGTTCTTCTCCCAACGGACAGACTGATCCACGAAGTCCCAGATAAATCCACCCTGGTACTTCGGATATTTGCGGATAATGTCCCAATACTCCTTGAAACCACCTTCCGAATTACCCATCGCATGAGCATATTCGCACTGGATGAGCGGCTTGGTCTTTGAAGGATCCTCACTGTATTTAATGGCACTCTCAGGAGTCATGTACATAGGGCAATGGATATCCGTCTTACCCTCATAGCCTGCACGTTCATACTGCACAGGACGTGTTTTGTCCTCCGCCTTGACCCAGTCGTAGGCAGCTTCAAAATTAGCACCATAGCCAGCTTCGTTACCCAACGACCAGAAAATGATGCTCGGGTGGTTGTAGTTACGTTGCACGTTACGCTGGTTGCGTTGCAGGTGAGCCAACTTGTAGTCATCACGAATGGCCAGAGTCTCCTTGCCATAGCCCATTCCGTGAGATTCCACATTGGCCTCAGCCACCATGTAGATACCATATTGGTCGCACAGATCATACCAATAAGGATCATCAGGATAATGACAAGTCCTGACACCGTTGATATTGAATTTCTTCATAATCTGGATGTCCTGAATCATACGTTCACGAGACATTACATAGCCTCCATCCGGATCCAGCTCATGACGGTCGGCACCCTTGAAAAGAACAGGTTGTCCATTTACCAGCACCTGAGCATCCTTGATCTCAATCTTGCGGAAGCCCACCTTTACAGGGATTACCTCCACCACGTTGGCACCGTTCTTCAAGGTAGCCTTCAAAGTATATAAATAAGGCGTCTCTGCCGACCACCTGTTAGGATTGGCCACATTGAAGGTGACATTGGTTTGCGGAGTAGCTTTCACGATCTGACTGGCCACTTCCTTGCCCGTAGCATCCAACAAGGCCAGATCCACCGTACCACCGCCTTTGGTCGTCAGCTTCACGTCCAACTTACCATCTTTGTATTGCGCATCCAAGTCGGGCGTTACACGTATATCACTGATCTGCTGCTTACTGCGAGCATACATATAAGTATCACGTGCCACACCGCAATAGCGGAAGAAGTCCTGGTCCTCGAGATAGGTACCGTCGCACCAACGGAACACCTGGAAAGCAATCAGGTTCTTCTGTCCTGGTTTCACAAATGATGTCAGGTCGAACTCGGCCTCCAGCTTGCTATCTTCACTATAGCCCACAAAGCGGCCGTTTACCCATAGGTAGATGTTAGAGGTTACCGAACCGAAGTGAACAATAATCTGCTTGCCGTTCCAGGAAGCAGGAACGGTGATTTCTTTTCGATACGAACCTACATGATTATCTTTGATAGGAAACTCGGGCGGATTGTTCTTAAACTGGTTCTTCCACGCATAGCCAATATTCACATACAACGGGTCGCCATAGCCGTTCAGCTCCCACATACCAGGCACAGGCATCATACCCCATCCACCATCATTATAATCTGTCTTCCAGAAATCTGTGGGACGGGCATCAGCATCTTTCACCCAATTAAATTTCCAATTCCCATGCAAGGTCATGTAATTGGCAGCCTGCTCTTTCTCGCCCTTTGCGGCCTTGTCGTTCTCGAATGCAAAGAAACTGGAATGCATCGGTAAGCGGTTCACCTCGTTCACCCTGGGGTCTTTCCATTCGTTGCTCTGCGCCTTGGCACCCAAAGCCATCAGCACCAACAAGCCTGTCAGCAAATGTCTTTTCATAGCATCAATATTTAAAGTTTATTTTCTAATCTACAAATTTACGCTTTTCGCAGGAAATAAACTACCTTTGCAAAAGAAAATCTTACCCATTATGGCAGGAATTTACCTACATGTGCCTTTTTGCAAAACCCGTTGCGCCTATTGCGACTTCTACTCCACCACCCTTTCGGAGTTGAAGCCTCGCTATGTCGAGGCCCTATGCCAAGAGCTGTCCATGCGTCGTAACTACCTGCATAATGAGCCTATTAGCACCCTTTACTTTGGCGGAGGCACTCCTTCGCAACTATCTGAGGCTGACTTTAAGAAGATATTTGCTTGCATAGATGAGGTTTATGGCTTGGAGACTTGTCAGGAGATTACCTTAGAGGCCAATCCTGACGACCTCACGGAAGATTATGTCAAGATGCTTAGTACCCTGCCGTTTAACCGCATCAGTCTGGGTATCCAGACTTTCCACGAACCCACGCTGAAGCTGATTGGACGAAGGCATACGGCACAAGAAGCCATAGCAGCCGTTCGTCGTTGTCAGCAACATGGGTTTGCCAATATCAGCATCGACTTGATCTATGGTTTGCCTTCAGAGACACCAGAGCTTTGGCTACAAGACTTGCAGACAGCCTTCTCGTTAGGAGTACAGCACATTTCAGCCTATCACCTTACCTACGAACAAGGCACCCGATTGTGGCAAATGTTACAAAAACACGAGATTGCAGAGGTAGATGAAGACACCAGTGTCGAGCTATTCCGCATTTTGTGTGAGGAGATGCGTCAAGCCGGCTATGAGCATTATGAGATTTCCAATTTTGCCCTGCCTGGCTATCGTTCTCGCCATAACAGCGCCTATTGGCACGAAGTACCCTACTTAGGAGCTGGTCCAGGCGCCCATTCATTCGATGGCGAGAGCCGAGAGTGGAATGTCGCTTCGCTGCCCACCTATATCGAGGCCCTGGAAGCAGGTCGGCGCGACTTTGAACGAGAAACGCTCGACAAAGACACCCAATACAACGAGTTCATCATGACACGCCTCCGCACCTGCGAGGGCTTTAGCCTAAAAACCCTCCAACAACGCTTTGGCACCACCTACCACGACTATTGCCTCTTGTTGGCCACTCCCTATATGAAGCGAGGTTGGCTACTACAAAAAGAAGATACCCTCCAGCTATCGCCAGAGGGCATCTTCGTATCCGATGATATCATCAGTGATTTAATGAAAGTTTTATAAAAGCAACCTTCACCCTTCACCTTTTTCTTAAAACATCATGAGTTTACTTGTTTATTAAGGTGAAGGTAGAGGTGAAGGGTGAAGGTAGCATCCTTTTGGTGATATGTTGCTTAATTAGGCGTTTTTTTCTGCCTAGTTAGGAAATTTTTTCTGCCTAGTTAGGAAAAAATATTTTCCTAGTTAGGGCGCAAAAAAACGAGATACGTTCTCGTTGCCTTTGAGAACCGTTCTCGTCGCTTGCGAGATACGTTCTCGTCTTGAAATTCTCTAGAGAATTTTGTGGTTTACTACTAGTAAGCGGTGGGTTTACTACTAGTAAACCGCCCTTTTACTTCCCTTAAGCAAAAAGCCCGATTACTTTAAGAAAACCCCTTAGTTACTTAAAGCAAATGACCAACTATCTTTAAGTAAAAAAAAGTATTATTATTATGCATCCCAAAAGTCCGCTTTTTGGGTCTAAAATTTGGAAGTGATTAATTTTTTTTATATCTTTGTGCCCCTTTTTGCGGGAAATTTAATTTTTTTTAATAATTTATGAGAAACACAAGAAGGGTTATGACTCCCCAAAAGTCAAACGAGCAAGTACTGGCACTAAACAAAGTTCAACAGAAAGCTGTTATGTTCCAACGTTACATGAAAGACCGCTATGCCTTGAGGCTAAACATGCTGACAGGCAAGGTGGAGTATGATGACAGAATCTCGACTGGTTTGGGATTCCGTAAGATTGATGACCGCAGGCTCAACACGATGGTGATAGATGCCCAACTGAGCGGTATTGATGTGAATGACAGGGATATGAAGAGGTATATCCATTCGATGGATGTGCCTGAATTTAACCCTGTGGATAACTACCTGGATAAGGTGAAAGGCAAGTGGGATGGCAAAGACCGAATTGGCGAGCTGGCTAACAGGATCCAGACGGACAACGCCAATTGGCCTCGTTGGTTCGCCATTTGGCTGAGGGGGATGGTGGCTCAATGGAAAGGCATGAGTCAGCAATATGGCAATAGTGTGGCACCTATTATTATTGGCAAACAAGGTTGGCACAAGTCAACTTTCTGCCGTCAACTTTTGCCACCAGAGCTGAGCTTTGGCTACACCGACCAACTGAACTTCGGCAGCAAGCACGACATCGACCTTACCATCAAGCACTACTTGCTGGTGAATGTGGATGAGTTTGACCAACTTACCAAACGAGTGCAGGACGGCTATCTGAAGAACCTGTTACAACGCACTGACAGTAAGACACGTAGGCTCTTTACAGACGATGTGGATGAAGCTCGTAGATATGCCTCTTTCATTGGTACCAGCAATGTATCCGACTTGCTGACTGACCCAACAGGAAGCAGACGATTCCTGTGCGTGGAACTTACGGGACCTATTGATACCGAAACACCTATCGAGTACGATCAGCTGTATGCTCAGATCCTGCAAGAGCTCGAAGAAGGCAAACCTTATTGGTTCACTGATGAAGAGGTGCAGATAATCATGGCCTCCAACAAGACATTCATGCGAATGAAGTTGACTGAGCAAATCTTTAGAGAGTATTTCCGTTATCCCAAGAATAATAAGGAAGGCGAGTGGCTCTTGGCTACTGAGATCTTCCAGGAGGTCAAAGCAAAGAGAGGGAACCTGAATATGTCAGTGGAGCAATTTGGCAAATACCTCTCAAGTTTGAAGTTATTCCCTCATAAACACTCGAAGCGAGGTAATATGTATAAGGTGGTACTTGCCGCTTGAGTTATGTTGCACCTTCACCCTTCACCCCAACCTTCACCTTAATAAATTTGAAAACTCATGCTCTTTTAAGAAAAAGGTGAAGGGTGAAGGTGGATTTGTAATTCTTTGTAAAATAATAATCAAAGACTACGAAAAAAGTCGTAACGAAAAAAGTCGTAATGCAGAAAGGCCTTTTATAATCAGCATTATCGTGCTTTCTATTCATAAAAAAAACAAGCAAAATTACATGGTACACAAAATTGTGGTCCACAAACTTGTGTACCATTGTTTTTTTATATACCTTTGCTTTTGAAGGGTGCAAATCCTTCAAGACATTGTGGATTATTATAAGAAGCGTTATGCTTATCTTGCAAGTGAAAACCTAGGAAATTTTCAGTGCAACAAGTGAGCATGATGGTTCTCACGTTATAGCGTGGGCTGCTATCATTACAACTTTTGCACATAGGTTTTCCTAGGACCTTCACTTGAGGATGTGGTGTACAGTACCACGCTTCTTTTTAGGTTTAGCCGTCTTAGGGTACTGAAGGCATCCTCATAAATCGCCATGAAAGAGTTAAAATTATGTCTAGTCTTATTGTCAGCTATCTTGCTGAATGCTTGTGGTGGAGATAATGGTCCAAGTTCGGAACCATCCAAACCCACACCAACTCCTACGCCAACCACAACAACACCAACTATAGAAATAGCAACTACGGAGAACACAAGCCCTGTGCTTTCTCAAACTAGCGGTTCTGCTCAGCTGAGCTTCAAAGCAAGTGGCGATTGGACGGTAACTTGTTCTGAATCTTGGATCAAAGTATCACAAGCAAGTGGTAAAGCTGGAAGTGTTACCATCACTATTTCAGCTTCAGATAATGATACTTATGATGATAGAAAAGGAACGGTAACTATTAGTATAGGTTCAGTAATTAAAACGATTAACGTAAGCCAAGTGCAAAAGGACGCTATTGTTTTAGCTTTACAAGACTATAACATAGAGGCTACCACCAAACAATTGGACTTTGAGGTGGAAACAAACGTAAGTCTTGCTGTTACCATTAGTGAAGATGCTAGTTCATGGATAACACAAGCCACCACTCGTGCCTTGCATACCGCGACTTTGCATTTTGACATTGCGCCTAATACTACTACAGAAGCTCGTGAAGGAACAATCACCATTTCTGGTGGCTCAGTTACTCAGACTATCAAGGTAAAGCAGGATGGTGACGGTGTTATTTCATTTGAGGACGCAGAGGTAAAAGCCATCTGTGTAGCTAACTGGGATACGAATGGGGATGGAGAGCTAAGTCATTCCGAGGCAGCGGCAGTAACTGATATTGGCACCACTTTTAAAGGGAATGTAAATGTCAGGTCATTCAATGAATTCCAATTCTTCAAAGGGTTGACAGACCTGCCACTTGGTGCTTTTAGAGACTGTTCCGATCTGACCGGCATTACATTGCCTGATGGGATAACATCTATAGGAGGCTGGGCATTTTTTTATTGCAGCAGCCTGACTAATATTACGCTGCCAGAAGGGTTAAAAACAATTGGAGATTCAGCATTTGTAGGTTGTAGCAGCTTGACCAGCATTAAACTGCCAGATGGACTAACATCTATTGAAATATTTGCATTTCAAAATTGTAGCAGTCTGACTAACATTACTATTCCAAAAGGGGTAACAAGTATTGGAGGTCAAACATTTGGTAGTTGTAGCAGTTTGATCAGCGTAACACTGCCAGATGGGATAACATCTATAGGAGAATCAGCATTTTACAATTGTAGCAACCTAACCAGCATTAAGCTGCCAGATGAACTAATTACAATAGGCCGACTTGCATTTTCAGGTTGCAGCAGCCTAGCCAGCATAACGCTGCCGACTGTGCTATCAACTATAGAATCTAGTGCATTCGGCGGTTGTAGCAGTCTAACCAGCATCACGTTGCCGGAAGGGGTAACAACAATAGGCGAATGGGTATTCGGTGGCTGTATTTAGAGACCTCTAAACTACCATGAATAACGAAAACTAATCAGACTTAAATCATTGTATTACAGTCACTTTTAGATTTTAACACTTCGGAAGCTGTTTTTGGTTGCTTCGGAAATTCCCTATAAATTTGCAACGTATTTCTACCGCAGGGAATTTACGAGGCTTTATTTTTGCCACATCGTGGAGAGAGTTGACAAGTGTTGCTGACAGGTTACAACAATTGACAGAGTCCTGAACTCTTTTTGA
>JAFSPM010000005.1 GCA_017442855.1 Bacteroidaceae bacterium
GTAATGACAAAATAGTCTTTCTGCTTTACCACATCCCACAACAGCCGATAAAGTGGCAGGGCCTCGGGGCGGTAACGGGCAAACCAGATGTGCTTGGCCCAACAAGCCCACAATTCTTCTTCAGTCTGGAACGGATAGAACGAGGCAGCATAGAGGTCGGTAATGCCGTAACGGTCTATCCACTCACGAAACTCCCGACGGAAATCCTCACCAGCATAGTCGAGTCCTGCGGCAGCAGATAGTCCTGCGCCGGCACCTATCAGCACATAGTCGGCATCGGCAATCAGTTGGCGTAGTAATTGAATCTTGTCCATCATTTCACCTCTTGCAAAATATCTTTGTAAATATCATAATCCTTGTCTAAGAATACATTAAATACAATCTTCTTAACTGATTGTTTAAGATGATTCTTCACCGTCTCGACAGCTATTTCTGCAGCACGCTGATTGGGAAAATTGAATACGCCAGTGGATATGCAGCAGAAAGCAATGCTGTGCAACTGGTTAGTTTCGGCTATATCCAGACACGAACGGTAGCACGATGCCAACAGCTTTTCCTGCTCCTTGGTTGGAAGAGAACCTTGGGGAATAATAGGTCCTACAGTATGGATCACATGCTTGGCTGGAAGGTTATAGCCCAGCGTTATCTTGGCTTGTCCTGTCGGTTCATCGTGCCCCTGAGCCGTCATCAGTTCATAGCATTCCTGTCGGAGTTGGATGCCTGCAGCTGAGTGAATGCAGTTGTCGATACAGTTGTGTAGCGGTGCCCAGCAACCCAGTAGCTGACTATTGGCAGCATTGACGATGGCGTCCACTTTCAGGCGGGTAATATCGCCCTGCCATAGCAACAATCCTTCTCCTTCAAGAGTAACAACACCCTTCTCCTCTGCCTGCCATTGAAGTTCCTGGTCTTGTGCACGCAAGAATTCTTTAGATGCAGCGATGGGCTGACGAATGTTCATCAATGCCCGCATCATGCGTTGTTTTTCTATCAGTGTGGCAGGTATGGCATACTGCTGACCGTTGTCGGTCATCAGTTGCCGTATGATATTGTCAAGATTTTCAGCCCTATTTATCATTTTCTTTAAAGTAAACCATATTATTACGTCCCCACTCCACCAAACCGTTGATGTGTGGCATCAGCGAAACGCCCACCTCGGTCAAGGAATAATCCACTTGGATGGGCATCGTATTAATAACCGTTCGTTTCACCAAACCGTTTTGTTCCAAGTTTTTCAGCGTGGCACTCAGCATCTTCTGCGAGCAATCCAACATCTTTTTGCTCAAGTCAGAATAACGCAATCTACCCTCCTTGCTTTGGTTAAGTTCATACAAAACCAGCATAGACCATTTATCACCAAACCGACTGATGACGTGTCTGATAGGACAACCGATATAATCAGATACTACATTCTCCATAATGATTCATTATTGATTACGAAGCTAAGATATGAATTGTTCAGCAAAAATGCAAATGTTCCCATAAAAAAGGGACACCCTTTTGAAGTGTCCCCCCCATGATGATTATTGAATCAATAAGCAGCAGTGAAACGCTCCTTGTGGTGATTCTCCTGCTCTAACTCGTCAACCATCGCAACGGCATAATCCTCAACAGAGATGAAGCTCTCGCCCTTCTCGTCAAAGAGCATGTCATCCTTACCAAGACGGTACTTGCCAGTGCGGGTACCTGGCTGCAAGTTACCCAGATTACCTGCTGGTGAGAAGAAGATCCAGTCGATGTCCTGTTCCTTCATAAGCGTGTTCAAATAGAACTCACCCAGAGACTTCACACCAGGAATCCACTCTGCAGGCAGTGTGCCAGTGTCAATAAGACGCACACCAGGTGCAACGAAAAGCGTACCTGCACCTCCTACAATCAGCAATCGACGGACACCAGCTTGCTTTACGCCCTCTACTATTTTTGGATAGTTCTCCAACGTATCTTCATACAAGCGGGGATTTGCCCAACCTGGGTTGTAAGCAGAGATCACAGCATCCATCCCCTTCGCAATAGTTGCCAACTGAGCAGGGTTCGTTGCATCAGCCTCAACGTATGTCAGGTTTTCATTCTGCACCTTCACCTTCTTAGCGTCGCGCACAATGGCAGTCACCTGATGACCACGGTTTAACAACTCGTTCAATAATGCAAAACCTACAAATCCTGTTGCACCAATCAATAATACATTCTTTGCCATAATTCCTATAATTTTTAGTTTGTTATTTCTTAATCACACTGCAAAGGTAATACGTTTTTAAACACCTGTCAAGAAGGCACTAAATGGTAACGCACTTACCAAAAAGTAGGAACAGTGAAGGCATGGGCATTCTCTAAAAACAACCTTAACATACATTAACCAAATTGCACAATAGGGATATTAATTCTGAAAGTTAAAGGTACTCATGCTCGAAAAAGCATAAATTCACTTGGCCTTTAGCTCACTTAATTGTATCTTTGTGCGTGACGAGCAGAACGACCATTTCTGGCATGGTGGTCTGAATACTCTGGTAAAGACAACGGCAGACCCTGATACAGTGGCAGGAGGTACGAAGATGCCCCATTGCTCAGAAGCCTGGAATGCCATCTCCCGCTATATCTACACAGGCTTGCAGGGTGGCTCCATCATGAAGGGCTGGATGAAGCGTGAGAACGAAATGATCTGCTGTTGCTCTGACGGCACACGACCTGTAATCTTCAAGATTGAACGGATTGAAGAGGAATAGTGTGAAATGTAAATAGATTACTTAAGCTCATTGTAAGCTTCATCATCCACAGGCTCTAACCACTCGTTGTTCTCCTCGCCACTTGTCTTGATATGAGCAGTCAGGTGTTGAAACCAACTGTCTTTCTGAGCTCCATGCCAATGCTTCACTCCCTCTGGGATATCGATAACCATGCCGGAAGTGAGGGCAATGGGTTCCTTGCCCCACTCCTGATACCAGCCATTGCCCGGTACAATCTATTGAATTATAGAATCTTCTGGAATCGGAACATACCATCATGGTCAACATCCTCCACTCCCGCCTCTGGATCGTTGGGATCGGGATGATGGCTATTGAAGAACTCCACGATGTGAAAGCCACAACGGTTGACATAGAAATGAATGTTTCGTTTCTCGAAATAAGGCGTCACCGTTTCCCAAACCTTCACTTCCGAATGTAACTGTTCAACAGCCATCCAAGCGGCATAGCCGATGCCTTTGCTATGAACATGAGGTGATACGAACAACAATTCCAGTTCACCCTTACATTCCTCAGGATCAACACTAATCACCACTCCACCAACCTTTCCCCCATTACAAACGATGCGATAAGCCTCAGCATGTTCTCCATCGATAGATTGAATAATGGTTTGCCGGGAGATAATCTCGCCCTCCTCCTCAAAATGGTCATCACGCATCCCAAATTCCTGGGTTGCCCCAAACTTAAACGCCTCTTGGTTGTCACGAACAAACTGTTCTCGATCCTCTTCCTGTAACGCCACCAGCGTCACTTCCCTATTGTCTTTTGTTTTCATACTCTTATTTTTCAACATGGCAAATTTAGTGATTATATCCTAAATGCCAAACATATTTTACACCAGTAGCCCATATCTGGTGACGAATGACGAAAAGGAGAATAGAAAGCTATTCGTCCCAGCAAACGGGGCATTGGTGTAAAAGTTACTTGCCAACTGAATTCATGAACATACCTTTGCACAAAAAAAACAAAGGTATGAAAAAGATTGAATTTACACTCATCATGCTATTAGCAGGATTATTAAACACATTTGCACAGCAGACTTCAGTGACTGGTCTGTTACTTGACTCCATTTCCCAACAACCAGAAATGTATGCCACCATTCGCATATACAAGATTGACAAGCCAGATCAGCCTATCTCTATGGGAATCACTGATATGGAAGGACAAATTTCACAAGAAGTAACAGGTGAAGGAGAATTCAATATGCTTATCAGTTCTGTTGGCAAGACCGACATCAACAAGCATTTCACGCTGAATGGCGAGAAGAAACTTGACTTGGGTACCATATTAATTACAGATGACGTACAGATGTTAGGGGCTGTTGAGATAGTTGCCCATAAGCCTTTGGTGAAGATGGAAGCTGATAAGATGAGCTATGATGTGCAAGAAGACGTTGACTCAAAATCAAACACGGTATTGGAATTGCTACGCAAAGTGCCGATGGTGACGGTTGATGGACAAAATAACATTACCGTAAACGGAAGTAGCAGCTTCAAAGTATATGTAAACGGGAAACCCAATACGATGATGAGCAGCAACCCCAAGCAAGTGTTTCGCAGTATGCCTGCAAGTAACATCAAAAGCATAGAGGTTGTTACCAATCCTGGAGCGAGATACGATGCCGAAGGTGTAGGCGGTGTTTTGAATATCATTATGAAACAAACGAAATTCAATGAGAATGAAGGACACCAGTACACGGGTAATCTACGCGCATCCTATGGCTCCACAGAGAAAGGGGTAAGTGCGTTTGTCAGTGGGCAAAAAGGCAGGTTCAACTATAGTCTGAACCTGATGAGCGAGCGGATGGATTCAAAGAACACCGAAACAGAGACTACACAAGAGCAGTTGGATAAAGCAGGAAAAACAACCATCTACAGCTATGACAAAAGCGACATGAAGTTCCCCTTCAAGATGGGAGAACTCAGTCTTGGTTACGAACTTGACTCCATGAGTTCCATCAACGCATCGCTTTCCTACACTGCATTCAAGATGAAGCAAAACAGCAGTCCGCTGACTCGCATCACGGGCGGATATGCAGGGAGCGGATTTGAATATTTGAATCGTTCATTCTTGCAAGAACGTGAATCCTCTTTGAACATCAACCTCAATTATCAACGATTTCTTAATTCAAGTCGCACCAGCAACATACTGCTCACCTATATGCTGGCAACAGCCCCAACCAAGACCAAGCAACAGAGCCTATTTGAGAAAAACGGCTCTACAATGATTGATCTGACAGACCGATATTCCGACGCAAAGGAGAACAACACGGAACATACGTTGCAGACCGACTATACCACTCCACTCAGTGAGCATCAGCTATTAACCACAGGCGTGAAATATGTCAATAGCAAAAACACTTCTGATGCTGCCTACTATACCAAAAAAGGAGACACATTCGTAAAAGACGACCAAAACAGTTTGAACTACCACTACCTAAACAACATACTGGCAGGCTATGCAGAATATGATGGTACTTTTGGAAAATTAAACATCAAAGGAGGCCTCAGGTATGAACACACCTGGCAGGATGTAAAATACCTCGCTGGTATGGGACAGAATTTCACCAAGAACTACGGACATCTGGTTCCTACAGCCAGTGCCGTGTTGAACATCAGTGAAGGCCAAAACATTGGACTAAATTACAATATGCGTATCAACCGACCTGTCATCAGCCAACTTGACCCGTATGTAAACCGCACAGATCCAACATCCATCTCGTATGGAAACACTAACTTGGATGTGGAGAAAACCCATAACATGAACATGGTTTATAACCTGTTTAACACAAAGTTCTCCCTGAACATTACCTTGCGGCATTCAATATGCAACAATGCCATAGAGCAACATAGTTTCTATCAGGATAACCTGTTGAACACCACTTATGGAAACATTGTGAAGCGACGTCAGAGCGGTCTCAACCTATATCTCAACTGGAGTATGACTAAAAACACTCGGGTAATTGTAAACGGAGAAGCAACCTATACAGATCTACGTAGCAAGGCTCTTGACACCAAGAATCACGGCTGGTCAGGCAGCTTGATGCTTGGCGTTCAACAAAACCTACCTTGGAACATGAAGCTTAGCACCAATTTGATTACTTCCACCAAACAATACAACCTGCAAGGATGGGAGTCAGGCTTCAATATGCTGGATGCAAGTTTAGACAAAGCATTCTTCAAAGACAAGCTCCATGTAACCCTATCTGCCGAAACAGGGATTGGTCATGGAGGAGCCATGAATATGACGCTATATAGTAAAGGAAAGGATTTCGAAACGACACAAAGGATGAGGATTCCATTACAGCAAATCAGTATAGCCGTTTCCTTCAACTTTGGAAGCAAGGCAAAGCCAAAAAATGTGGCTAAGGAAATAAGTTCACAACCTGGAACTACCAACATTTTGCAAAAAGTGAGCAGACGTTGAGGCAATAATTAACAATAATGACTATATTTGTGCACGATGACAATAAAAAAGAGAAACTTTATAGTGTTATGCATTCAGGCAGCAGTGATGGTTATACTAATCATCCTGCCTGCATTGGGTACTTATTTCACGACCCACAACCGTCAGGAGGCAATCATTGCCTTGCAAGAATCCTTGCCTTGGTTTCTGCCTATCATTTTGGTTTATCTGGTCAATTATTATTTGCTGGTACCCTATTTATACCAACGCAACAAGTGGCTTTTCATTTTAGCCAATGCCCTATTAATGCTATTGATGAATCTGGGATGGTATGAGGATGATTTCTATAATGAGCCTTTCTATTCCGATTATTATATATTCATCATCTTGGATTTGTTAATGAACGCCCTTTCGGCAGCATGTGCCTTGGGTGTACGCCATATCCTACGACTGCATGAAGTAGAGATACAACTGGAAGAAATGAAGCATAAGAGCATGGAAGCCGAATTGGTATGGTTGAAAAACCAGCTCAACCCCCATTTCCTCTTCAATACGTTGAACAACATCTCGAGTCTGGTTTATATCGATGCCGACCAAGCACAGGACAGCATCACCAAGCTCAGCGACCTGCTTCGCTATGCACTGTATGAGTCGAGCAAAGCGGAGGTTTCGCTATTCGATGAGGTGGATTTTATGCAAAACTATATCAGCCTGATGAAGCTACGATGCAGTGACAAGGTAAAAGTGGAAACTCATTTCGACCTTTCACAACCTAGTGTGAAGATAGCCCCCATGCTTTTCATCTCTGTTTTAGAAAATGCCTTTAAACATGGGGTAAGCACACACCAGACTTCGTTCATCCATGCATCGCTATGCGTAAACGACGACAATATTGTCTTTACTTGTGACAACAGCAACTTCCCCAAGAAAGACAAGAACCTGTCAGGTGGTGTAGGCATAGAAAATACCCAGCGTCGTTTGGAGTTGCTTTATCCGCAACGCAGTGAGTATGTGCATACTTTGCAGGATGACATTTATCATGTGGAAATCAAAATCAAACTCTAATATCGCACTATGGAATCAATCAGATGTATGGTCATTGACGATGAGCCGCTGGCAGTAGAGATGGTGAAGAACTTCATCACTCGCACTCCCTTCCTGCAATTCACAGCGTCCTATACAGATGCAGTTGATGCCTTGACGGCACTCAAGGAGCATCCGGTTGACTTACTATTCCTCGACATCAACATGCCCGACCTTGATGGTATGAGTTTGGCTGCGATGGTGCCTCCAGAGACGCGCATCATCTTCACTACAGCCTTCAAGGAATATGCTTTCGAGAGCTACAACGTGAATGCCCTTGATTTCCTGCTGAAGCCCATCAACTACGCCCGTTTCCTGGCTGCTGCTGAGAAGGCTCGTCAATGGTTCGAATTGAATACCGCTACTCATCAGGTTTCGGAGAATAAAGCTGAGATGAAACGTAACACCTTGTTTATCCGTATCGATGGCGAGTTGAAACAGATCGACATCAGCCAAATACTCTATGTTTCAGGACTCAAGAATTATGTAATGTTCTATATGGAGAATGAGCAGCGTCCGCTCGTCACCCACCTTACCATGAAAGCTGTTGAGGACATCCTTCCACCAGATGATTTCATGCGTGTACACCGTTCCTACATTGTAGCCCTCCACAAAATCAGCTCTGTTGACCGAAACAACACCATCCACATCGGCAAAGAGTTTATCCACGTATCCGATAGCTACTTAGACAGTTTCAACAAATATATCCAAGCTAACCAAATCGGCTTGTAGCATGTTAATAATAATTGAAAAATAAGATAATAACTAATCTTATGGCACATTTCTGTTTCATGGCATTCGGTAGCAGGGGCGATATCCAACCTATGGTTGCTGTTGCCTCGCAATTAGTAAGATTGGGACATCAAGCAACACTCTGTACAGAAGGCCGTTTCAAGAAGATGACAGAAGATCAAGGCATTATCTTTCAAGAGACGGTTCTTGATCTAATGGAGCTGGCCGACTCCTCTGAAGGGAAACGCATTTTCCAGGCTCCCATGAAAAACATGTCGTTGGCACACAAAATATTGAAGGATTATATATTACCCCGATTCAGGGCTTCACTTACCCAATGCTATGAAGCTGCTAAAAAAGCCGATATCATCATCTATCATCCCAAGGTGTTTGGAGCTGTAGATATGGCAGAACTGTTAGGCATCCCTTGTATAGTTATGCCTGCCGTACCCATCATCTACCCTGTTGAAGAGTTTCCCAATTTAGGATTAACTACCCTGTCATTGGGTAGCTGGCTAAACAGGCTTTCCTACAAAGTGAATGACTGGGCAGAAGGTTCCTATATTAAAAAAGTGAATGATTTCCGCGAGAAAGACCTTCAGCTGCCTTTAAGAAAAGCGGGTATCTATGCCCGTTACAGGAAAGGGAAAGAAATACCTATACTCTATCCGTTTAGTAAGTTGCTGTTCCCTGAGGTGCAGAGTTGGAAGGGGCATGTTGAGCTTTCGGGATTCTGCTTTTTGGAACGAGATGTAAAGCTAAATAGCATCACAGAAGATTTTCTGCTACAGGGTGAGAAACCTGTGTTGGTGACTTTTGGAAGTGTGGAGATTCCTCAATTGCCCGAATTCTTTCAAAAACTATGTACGGCTTTGGAAAAGACAAATAACCGTGCTATCTGTATAGGTAACAGGGAACATTATTTAGGTGGAAACCAACTTTCTGAATTTGCGGAATCCAATGTACTCTTCCTGCAAGAGGCACCTTTCTTTGCTCTGTTTCCAAAAATGAAAGGAGTAATGTGTCATGGAGGCATCGGCACCGGTTCTACAGCCTTGCAATGTGGTGTGCCTTTGATACCAATACCTATCTCTGCCGATCAACCTTTCTGGGCAAAACGATATGAACTGACTGGCTGCTCAACAGCAGCCATTAACATCAAGCACTGCTCGGAAGCAGACTTTATCAAAGCCTGCAAGGAGTTGGAAAACCCTCAACTGCTCCAGAACGTAGAACGAATGGCTGCGCAACTTCAGCAAGAGAACGGAACACAGAATGCAGCTGAATATCTTATTTCCCTCGTGGGCTGAACCCATCTTTATTATACTGCTCATCATCCACCGGCTCCAACCACTCGTTGCTCTCCTCGCCGCTTGTCTTGATGTGGGCTGTCAAATGTTGGAACCAACTGTCTTTCTGTGCTCCGTGCCAGTGCTTTACACCCTCGGGAATATCGATAACCATGCCGGAAGTAAGGGCGATGGGGTCCTTGCCCCACTCTTGGTACCAGCCTTTGCCAGAAACACAAATCAAAACTTGGCGGACGCCACGATGCACATGCCAGTTGTTGCGGCAACCTGGCTCAAAAGTAACGTTCGACAAAGGAAGTGCCGTCTGTTCACCCTCAGCAAGGTTGGCCGGTTTGATACGGGCCAGGTAACTGTCATTGATGAAATACTGGGCATAATTGACGTTGGGATCTCCCTTGGGGAAACCGTTTCGCAGGGTGTATCCCTCATGATTGAGCCATGCACAGAGTTCATCGACTTGCTCTTGGGTGTTGCCCATATTCACAGCACCAGCCTTGTGGGCAGCCAACTGCGGAGCCACACCGTCGAGTCCCATCAGTGCAGCAACAGTCACTATCTCACGGTCGGCACGAGAGAGTTGGTCACTGGCAAAGATGTCGCCGAAGAGATGAGCCCTAAGGTAATATTCATCCTGAGGACAGAAGTCAAAGTTGAACGGACGGCCTGAGAGCTGTGTCTGGTTCTTCAGTCCCAGTTCGTAAGCAGCTTTGGCATCGTCCCACTCAGCAGGGCGTGTCCAAGGCTTACCTTCCTGCCAATTCACCTGCTTGTTTTCCAACACTTTGCTTAATACTCCCAACGCATTCAGCGAGCGAGGGAATCCCGTGTAGGCATAGAGCTGTGAGAACGCCTCCTTCAGTTCGTTGATGGTTACTCCATTGTCGAGCGCCATCTTTACAGCAGGCTCTAATCTTGTCAAATCACCCTGTGCCATCAGGCAGGCACATGCCGCCAATCCCTTCTGACGCTCTGTCAGCGTCTGTGCATTTACTGTTGCCATAGTTAATATTACCAATATGAGTGCTACAATCCTTTTCATGGTTATCATCATAAATCTTTCATTGCAAATATACAACGATTTCTTGATTCCGCAAGGGTCGTGAAGCTTAGAATGAAATCCTTGTGCCAAACTCCAGGGTGAAGGGTCGGATGTAGGTGCCCGATGTAAGGTAGTTCTTAAACGGAGTGGCATCGGTGGCAAGACTGGCTGCCTGGATGCCAGCGCTGGCTCCCTTCTGGTTGAGGAAATTCACCACATTGAGGCTGAACGATACCTTTGGACTGAGGTTGAAATCTACACCACCGAAGGTTTCCCAACGCGGATTGAAGTACAGCGTATTGGTAATGTTGATATACAGACTCTGTACTCCCCAAAGCAACTATGGTACCATCGGTCACATGTCGTTGTTTGAGAATCCCATTATGAGATGCTGGAACGGGGAGACATGCGTCAGAATCGCGACATATGTTCGGTTTTACCTCACTCTCCCACTTTACCCGCTACATCACCAACAACTAAGGAGCAAAGACTTCGGAGTTACGGGAATAAAAAGATAGCATGGTATGACAAAGAAAGGTGCTTTGCTATAGCAAAACAAGTTGTTTTGCTTCGTTTAAGTACTACTTAACGCCCCAAAGGAGGCATCTTAACGACACCAAAACAACTTGTTTTGCACCTATGATTAACTATTAATATTGAGAGACAGCCTTATACTCTGTTCCTGATTGATAATCGAACCAGTCGATGACAGCTGTGGCCTTCGTACCCTCAATACCCTCAGCAAAGAGGCCGAAGAGCATGCCCGTGAAACCGCCCAAGGTCTCGGTTGAGAGAAAGAAACTGTCCATCTTGCCTAAT
The DNA here is from genome assembly GCA_017442855.1 of Bacteroidaceae bacterium. GTDB lineage: Bacteria > Bacteroidota > Bacteroidia > Bacteroidales > Bacteroidaceae > Bacteroides. The sequence goes on from JAFSPM010000005.1 coordinate 11,127, forward strand.
GGCAGGAAATTCTTTCCGTCTGCGCTATAGGAGAATGCATAATGGCTATTTGTCGCATCAACCTTAAACTGGACAGCACCCTTAGTATTCAGTTTTACTGTCTTCTCCACATGCTTCAGCTCACCCAAACGGTAGCTCAGTTCCACTTGTTGTGAGCCATCAGCCCCAGCCACCAACGCTACATCATAGTGCCCACGTGGCTCCATATAGACCGTCAAGCCAGCACGGTCGCCCACCTTTGCATCCCGTAAAGTCATACTGGTAGTGACAACACAGTTCACATCCGTCTGTCGGCGGGCAACAAAAGTTGGAGTCTTTCTGGGGTCATCCAGCGTTACCGCCGTAGCATTCAACTGCAACTGGTTGTTGGCATAGCTGTAGTTCTGTTCCACAGGGTTATTGATGTATATCCACTCGAAGCCCAGCTTCTTACCACCCTTGAAATCCACATGGTTCGAAGCCTGTGGCATCAATACCTGTGTCAAGGTCTTCACATCTGGCATATTCACATCCACCCAGCCTTTGCCATAAACCACCGGCCAGGCATTCTCTTCCCAAGTAACAGGAGCTAAGCATGTCTCTCTACCCAACAGGTGATGCTGCTTGCCAACGGTATCACGGAAACCCAAGAATACGATCCACCAGGAGCCATCGGCTGCCTGAATCAGATCGGGATGACCTGCACCCTGCAGTATGCTGCTGACAGAATCCCTGCGCTTCTGCGTCAAGATAGGGTTAGAGGGATTGCTGGTATAAGGACCGTCGATATTCCGACTGCGGGCAATATTTACCTTGTGTCCCATCTCTGTACCACCCTCTGCAATAAGCAGGTAGTAGTAGCCGTCCTTCTTATAGATATGAGGACCCTCAGGACTGCTGTCGCCATCACCGTCCCACACATTGCGAGGTTCACCGATAAACTGGAAAGTTTGTGGGTCAAGTTCCACCAAAGCAATATAATTCATGGCACTCCAGCATAGATACATCTTGCCGTTTTCCCAATAGAGTGAAGGGTCGATACCCCCTACTCCCTCTAAGAACACGGGGTCGCTCCAAGGACCAGCAGGATTGTCGGCTGTTACGATAAAATTGCCAGCTTTTCTTTGATAGAGCATATTGATATTGGTAGTAATCATGTAGTACTTGCCCTCATGGTAACGAATGGTAGGAGCAAAGATGCCGCTGCTGGCACCACCATAGCTCAAATCCACCTGAGAGGGTCTGTCAAGTACATTGCCGATTTGTTCCCAATGAATTAGGTCTTTGCTATGGAATACTGGCACGCCCGGGAAAAACTGGAACGTGCTGTTTACCAAATAGAAATCATCCCCCACCCTACATATACTTGGGTCAGGATAATAACCTGGAATCACAGGATTATGATATCCACGCTCCGTAATTTTAGCGTTCAACACATTGTCTTGGCAGATCATTGGCAGAGCTATCACCACTGCCAACAAAAATAACAATACTCTTTTCATGGTCATAGTTAATAATTGATTGCACAAATATAGCACTTATCGTAATAATAAAAAAAAGTGGAAGCAAAAAAGCCTCCACTCGTCCACTTATCAACCATCTTTTGCGTCTTTCAGGACGAAACTATGTTTATCATTTTTTAAAAATATAAGACATCGCGGTTGGATCAAGCGGATCCATGTCAATCAGCTCTAGATTCTTGACCATGTGCAGGGTGCCTTGCTTGTAGGTCTGGAAATGGTCTGTCTTGATATGACTCTGGTAAGCTTCTTGGTCGCGGTAAATCTCTAGAATGCGAATCTGGGCAGCATCGCTCTTCAATTTCGAAGGATAGATGCATATCACGCCTGGCTCCTTCTTGACCGATTCGCCACCCACTGTAGCGGCAGCAGCCAAATACTCATCCAGATACTCCGGATAAACCTCGATTACAGAAAGGCGCACCAGCATCTTGGCTGGGTCATACACTTTCATCTCTTCCTGGGGCTCGTTAGCCGCAGACTTACTTTCGTTACAACTTGTCATCATTCCCATCATCATGAGGCCCATTAGGGCGATTATTAGTTTCTTCATTTCTCAAACAGTTTGATAGCATTATCTTTCATAAACAGATCCACATAGGGAGCCAAGGTGGCATCGGCCTCCAACTCTTCGCGCAACTGCTTGATCTTCTGCACAAGCACAGGAGCAGCCACATACGGATAGTCGGTACCATAGAGAATATGCGAAGGCTCGGTGATGGTCAGCATCATCCGGATAACCTGGGGTGATGCGGCACCTGCCAAATCGTAATACAGGCACTTCAGATTGGCCTCCCAGTCGATATCACCCACCATATCAATGGCCCTGACTGCAGGATATACAGCCTTCATGCGAGGAATGGCCAAAGGCATATAGGCACCGCAATGGGGCACTACTACCTTCATGCCCGGATAACGGGCCAGCACATTGCGCGTAATCATATTGGCCAAGGCACGGGTGGTTTCGGCCACATACTCATACATGGCCAAAGGCGTCTGCTTCATCACCTCGGGCGAATAAGGCTCAGGCTTGTGTGGGTGCAGGATAACCACTGCCCCCCTATCACTTAGCAGCTGCATCAAGGGGTCAAGCGTAGGATCACCCAGATACTGTCCACGAACGTTGGTAGCCAGCTTGATGCCATCAGCATGGAGCGTATCCAGCGCATAGATTACTTCTTTCATAGCAGCCTCAACGTTGGGCAAAGGCAAAGCGGCACAAAACAGGAACCTGCCCGGATGCTCAGCCTTGAGACGGGCACCGGCCTCGTTGGTCTCACGAATAGCGGCCACCAACTCGGCCTTGTCGCCAAAATAGGGTTGCGGAGCCGGCAATGTGAGCACAGCCGTCTCTATACCGGCATTGTCCATAAAAGCCAGGTGGTTTTCTACTGTCCAGTCAGGTATGGGGAAACCTTCTTCCAACAAAGCACCATGCTTCTCCAACACCTGCAGATAGGCTGGTGTAGTAAAATGACTATGCAAATCAATCGCCATCTGGGCATTCACCGTTACACTCATAGCCATCCAAGCTAAAAAGGTTACAAACCTATTCATACGTATTTATTTATCCAAATGTGCACCAAACTCTTTGCCCAACTTCACACAGTCGCCTATCACCTCACCCGTGCGCAGATACTTATAAGTAGGCATCTCGAAGAGCACAGGCTTCAACAGGTTATAGTCAATCTTGCCGTTGGCATCCAGCAGGTTTTCCTCAATATAGGTATTCTTAATCTCGCAAATGAAATTCTCGAAATTGTCAATGCAATAAGTATCAATCACTTCGCACTCCATACACAACGGCGACTTCTCAATAACGGGTGTGCCATTCTCGCCCATATGATATTCGTAAGCCTTTGCCTTGTCAGCCTTGGCACCACTCACTGTTCCTGCATAATCAGCCTGAGCCACCCAATCCTCGCTAATCAGGTTGATCGACAGCTTCTTGGTTTTTCTCACTGCCTCGTTGCTGTAATGAACACTGTGCATGCTGACCAGCAATTTGCTATGACTTACGATGCCGATATGAGCCACCAACAGGAAATTTACTTTTCCATCTTCGCCTACTGTACCCACCACCGTTGCTGGGGTTGGATACAACGCAAACTTTGAACCAATATTCTTTTTCATATTCGTTGATTTAGTTAATATATTACAAACTTTTGCCTAACTGATAAGCTTTTTCTCCATAATTGGTGTTGCGGATGGAGCCTGCTGTCCATACTCCTGGAGCTATCACCATACCCATATCCTTCCATCCCAAATAAGAAGCCAAAGTCTTATAATGCAACCTCATCGGTTCTGCCTCTGAGTCTGCAGTATCAGCATAGGTCATCAGGAAGGCAGTCTTCTTGGCAGCACCCTTGATTTTACCGTTGATGGCATAGAAACGGTCGATGGCTCGCTTGATTTGGGCAGAGAAGCCAAAATAATACATGGGTGTGACAAATACCACCATGTCTGCCTCGATCAACTTTGGACGCAATTCTTTGGAGAAGTCGTCGTTGAAGATGCAATTGCCGTTCATGCCACAACGGTTGCAAGCTCGGCAAGGGTTGATGTTCTTGTGGGCACAGTCGAAGCGGAACACCTCATGCCCGTTTTCCTGTGCGCCTCTGATAAACTCATCTGCTAAAAACGAAGAGTTGCCTCCGTTTCTCGGACTGCCTGTCATTACCACAATCTTCATTTTCTCACTGCTCCTTTCCTTGTTGTTTATCATTGCATGCAGGGGTTTCGTCAGCAATGCACCTACTGCTGCCCCTGCATACATCATGAATTTTCTCCTTTTCATGCGATTGATATAAAACTTTTATATGTTTGATTTTCAGAATGTCAAGCGGGTTGCTAGTTCAAACGTGAAGGGACGAATGAATGTTCCTGCCATCACGTAATTCTTATATGGTGTTGGGTCGGTCACCAAATCGGCTGAGGTGATGCTGCCACTTGCACCTTTTTGGTTCAGGATGTTCACCACACTTGCCGCAAAGCTCACATGATTGTTCAGCTTATAGTCAACACCTCCGAATGTTTCCCAACGGCCGTTGAAATACAGCGAGTTGGTTTTGTTGATATATTGGCGACTGAAATACCTCGCACTGAGCCATACGCGCCAGTCTCCAAACGTGTAGCTGGGTTCAATCTCCAACTCGGTTTTCGACATGGCTGTAATCGTGTTGCCGCTGAAGTCGTGCTCCTCTGTCACCCCATCGAGGAACGTTGGCGTGAGTTTGTAATCCTTATACTGTGGATTGCGAACGGTGAACATCACGTGGATGTTCAAGCCCTTCAAAGGCGTGATCACTGCATCGGTGAGCCAACCTATGGTAGCCAAGTTGTAATAAGTAAACATGGTGAGGTTTTGCTCTTGTCCTGCCTTCATGCCACCGGCATCTTTTGTCAGTGTATGGCTGAATGAAGGACGCTCCTGAGCGTTCTTCTGGGTGATATAAGTCAACTGTGAAGTCAGGTCAATCCAGTTATTTTTCCAATAGATACCCCCACGGAAATAGTTGGCAGTGATGCCCTTTTGGGACGGATATCTATAGGTGCCATAATGGAACAGCTGTGAATGGATGGTGGCAGATGTATATTCAGCCTGCAAGCCGAAACCGTCGAGCAAGGCAAATCTCGCACTGGCAATATAGGAATGATTGAAGTGGCTGTCGCTGAAATGATTCTTTACTACGCCGTTATCCACCAAGCTGAATCCTGTGTGGCGGGCGTTGCCTTCGTTGGTGTCGTTGGCTGCCCAACCTCTCACGTTGAGGTATTCCAGGCGAAGACCAGCCTTCAACCAAAGGCGGTCGTTCACTGTCCATTCGTCGCTGGCAAAAGCAAAGAGCTTGTGCTCGTGGCCACTGTAATACTCTGCATAGCTGTTGTAGGCATAGCCCGATTGTCCGTTCAGGTAAAGCAGTTTGGGGTCTTTCTTCACCTCGTGGGCAGCCATCCACATAGATGTATGGGTTCCTGCACGATTCAGCCAATAATCGGCCTCCACCTGCCACTTGTGACGGCGGTTGGAACTAAGGCCTGAAAGCTCTACATTGGTCATCCAGCTCTTTTCAAACGCATCGAAATGCAAGTAGCGGCGATTCTGAACCTTACCGGTATAAACGGTGCCATCGGCGTATGTAAAGCCACTCTCAGCTGTTGCATTTGTCACACTGGCGATGCTGGGATTGGCACGATAGGTATGACCATTCTTATATTTGCTGTGGATAGCCAGTTTCATGCCGTTGTCGAAGTTGTAGTCCAGCACGAAGTTTATGTTGTGTATCTTGTCGGTATTGGCATCATCCACATGCTGCTCCATCATTTGTCCCGTCTCTAAATCCAGATACTGTATATAGTTGTCGGCAGGGCGATAGTTGTCATGCCCCAGTTCGAAGCCGTCGAACTCCTTCACACTGCCATCGCCCACGAAGATAAACGGTCCGAAGTTCTCAATATGGTTCTTAAATCGGGAATACTGATAGATGAGACCTGCCTTGCCTTTTCCCCCGGCAAAAGTCTTTGAGATGCTACCTTTATAGAACTGAGTACGCTCTTTCAGGTCTGTCATTTTTAGTTTATTACTACTTGGGTCAAAGTTCTGGTAAGTGCCTATGCTCAAGCCCCATCCATTGCCTATTGGGGTGGAAAGGTTGGCATCGACGGCCTGACGGCCAAACTGGTTGAGGGTATAGTTCACACGTCCCTCAAACTTGTCGCCTGCCAGTTTTGATTTGCTGTCAACGCTGTAAGAAATGATGCCATATTTCAGTACCATATCCTGCGGACTCATAGTTTGCACCGACTCATGACTCACACCACTATGCCATGACTTGTAGGGATAGAGCTGGTAATTATAATATGACACAGGTAAACCGTCCTCAAAGATGTAGGCATTCAGGTCTGTGGGCAGTCCTAAAGATATTTGTCTGGGCTGAGAAGCCGAAGCTGCATTCAGCAAGAGGTTTCGGTTGCTACCACTGGAAGAAGTCTTGGTGCTGTCGGCCACAGCCGTCTGAGCGTAAGAGGCAGACATTCCACATGTCATAACGAGGAATGAGGCAAATAAGTTTTTAAGCTGTCTTTTCATATTACGAGTGTTATTTGTTATTTCTTATGCCAATGTTGGCGCATAGCCATACATATCTTTGAATACACGCGAGAAGTGTGACAAGTTCTTGAATCCCACTTCAAAGCAAATGTCGGATACACTCCTTTGTCCCTCGCGCAACTGCTTTAAAGCAGCTTCAAGTCTTCTGTTGATGAGCCATTTCTCAGGGGTAGTATCGCTCACCTTTTTGAAATCCCTTTTAAACGAGGCGAGGCTACGACCTGTATAATAGGCAAACTCTTCCATCGACAAATGGCTGGTGAAGTTCTTCTCCATAAACTCCATGATGTCAATCTTCCAAGGATCCACAAAGTCGAATAAAGACGCGTAGAGGTTGGCGTCAGTATGGAGAATCATCTGCATTCCCTTATCCAATATAGCCTTTACGCTTGATTCGTCGATCACAGTGCCGGCATCGAAATAGGGGAGCAATGACTCGAAAAGTTCGGTAAACTCATTGCTCTCAGACGTGAACTTCATCAGGCTGGCTTTCTCCTTTTTTATATGATAGGGGAGTTTGCTGTCAATATGCTGATAGTAATCCTTCAGGTATTTGCGCGAGAACTTCATGACGACTGAACGGTAAGGCTCGCCGTCTTTCACCCATTTTTGCAGCCACATTCTGTTGTCCCTGCGCATGAAGGCACAATCGCCAGGGCGAAGCACAGACTTCTTCCCATTCTCAGTGATTTCCAATTTACCTGAAGCCAGGTAGATTAGTGTGTGCTCACGATTGCAGTGAGCACATCCCTTGTCATCGGTGAAGTAACTTCCAATCAAGGAATCAGCGCATTCAAAAACTTCTAACTTTTCCATAATTTTTCTGTTTCGGTTACAAAGGTAATGCTTTTTGGGAGTAATGATTTTGCTGACAGGCTCAAATTTTGTCTTGTCAGCAAAAAAGGGGTGTTTTTGTATAAACGGATTGAAAAAACTGACTTAACTTTGCTGGCGGAACGAAAAAAACAAACAATATATGAAAACAAGAATCATTTTGGCTGTGATGGCACTGATGTTTGCCAGCAGCGTTTTAGCACAAGAGAATATGGAAATAAAGACAGTAGATTTTAGTGTGTGGCCCAAGGGCGAGTTCAACTCTGCCTATGCCCAGTATTTCATTGGCAACAGTTATCTGGCTCCGATGGATGTTCAGAACAGTGGACTTGTGAATGTTACCTTCGAACCAGGTTGCCGCAACAATTGGCACATCCACCACAAGGCGGTTCAGGTGCTGATTTGTGTGGCCGGTCGTGGATGGTATCAGGAGTGGGGCAAGGAGGCTGTGGAGATGACTCCTGGCACAGTGATTGCCATTCCTGCAGAGGCAAAACACTGGCATGGTGCAGCTAAGGATTCATGGTTTCAGCATCTTACCTACAACACTCACATGGAGGAGGGGTGGAGCAACGAGTGGCTGGAGCCTGTGACTGATGATGTATATGGTAAACTTAGGTAGTTACAATTTACTAGGAGACGGGGCACGCCCCGTCTCTACTGTTAATCCATTGGATGCTCCCAAGAACCACGGGTGTCAACGCCAGTAGCCTCTGCCAAGCGCTCTAACTCTGCAACCTCAGCCTCTGTGAGCACAATCTTGGCAGCTTCAGCAGCTTCAACCACATGCTTTGGCTTGGTGGCACCGATGATAGGCTGGGTGCCTTTGGCAATGGCCCAAGCAATGCCAACCTGAGATACAGAAGCACCATACTGCTCGCCAATAGTCTTCATACCGTTGATCAGTGCCTCTAATTGTGGCAACACCTTATTGTATTTCTCACCGCGGTCACTGCCTGCAGGCAACGGATTCTGGGTGTTGTACTTGCCCGACAAGGCGCCTTGCTCCAACACCATGTATGCCCAAAACTCGATGCCATTTTCCTTGCAGTAATCCAATACGCCGCCACGCTCGGAAGAGCGATAGAGCAGGGAGAAGTGGTTCTGTACGGCACTCACCTTGAAGCCAGCTTCGCCCAAAATCTCATTGGCACGCTTCAGCTCTGCCAGGTTGTGGTTGGAAATGCCCACGCGCTTCACCTTACCACTCTGCAACAGAGGAATCAAGCCGGGAGTCCAACGCTCCACATCGGCAGGGTTGTGAATCCAATACATATCAATATAGTCGGTCTGCAACAGCTTCAGACTATTTTCCAACATCTCTGTAACTGCCTCTGGAGTGTTTGATGCAATCTGAGGAGTAAACTTGGTGGAAAGAATCACCTCCTGACGGGGATAGGCCTTCGCCAACTCGCCCAAGATGGACTCAGAAGCTCCCATGCCATATACTGTTGCAGTATCCCACACATTCAATCCTGCCTGCATGGCAGCATCGAACACAGGTTTCAGGTTGTCCTTTTCCAAATGGTTACCAAAAACCTGATCACCACCTACTGCACCCAATCCCCATGACCAGGTACCCAAAGCTATTTTCGTCTCCTTCATATTATTCCTTATTGATTATTACTATTGTTCCCTGGTTCTTGCCTTCTGGGAGGTGTAACCGGTGTAAACATACGAACGGTGCGACCACCTAGGCCGTATTTCTCTCTCAGAGCAGCAGCCTCAGTCATGGCTGGTGAACTGTGATAGCGATTCAGGGCTTCCTGATTCTCCCAGCTGTCAATCAACAGCAGGCCATTAGGATCGTCAGCCGGAAAGAAATACTCGTAGCCTAAGCATCCCTCTACGGCACGAATCCGTGCAGCAATGCCACTTGACTCCATCTCTTCCACATATTTTCGTACATTTCCGTTCTCTGCTGTATATCTGATGTTGATGGTAATTTGTGCATCAACATTCATTGATGACAAAAGGAACATTGCAAAAGCAAAAGCAAAGAATAATTTCGTTTTCATAATCCAAAATTTTAATGTTTAACTTTTCTGCTGCAAAGTTACTGCAAATAATATGATAACAAATAAACAATTTCTCGGTCGAGCATACCAATTTTACGGATTTTGATTATCTTTGTAAAATAATATCATAAAAAACGCAAATAACAATGAGAAAAGTATTCTGTTTTATCCTATGGATATTTACCTTGTCATCTATGGCACAGATTCCTTCGTTACAGAAAGTGGGGACATCCACCTGCCTGATGGTGGACGGGAAACCATTCGTGATGTATTGTGGTGAGTTACACAATTCTACAGCTTCATCCATGAGCTACATGCATGAAAATAGGATATGGGAGAAACTGGAGGATATGCATCTCAATTCGGTGATTGCTACAGCTTCTTGGGAACTGGTTGAGCCACAAGAAGGGAAGTTTGACTTCACCTTAGTGGATGGCGTGATTGCCGAAGCCAAGAAGCACGGCATGAAGGTAGCGTTCATTTGGTTTGGTGCTTTCAAGAACCCGATGATGACTTATGCTCCTTCGTGGGTAAAATCCAATCCAAAGAAATATCCCCATGCGATAGATGAACAGGGGCAAGAGATGGAACACATCTCAGTCTATGGCTCAGAGATTCTGAAAGCAGATACCAAGGCTTACAAGGCTTTCTTGCAGCACCTGAAAGAAACCGACCAGGATCATACAGTTGTTCTGATCCAGCTGCAGAATGAACCAGGCTTGCGAGGAACAAAACGTGATTTCAGTACCGATGCCAACAAAGCGTGGAAAACTCAAGTGCCAAAGGCTATTACCGATTACCTGAAAGCCAACAAAGGTTCGTTGCAACCTGACATGGAGCAAATTTGGGCCAAGTATGGTAACAAGACCACAGGCAATTGGGAAGATATCTTTGGCAAGAGCGAGGTAAACAACCAGGCCGAGAACCCTATTCCAAACTTCACAGAACATATATTCACAGCATATGGCTATGCCAACTATTTGGAGCAGATGGCAAAGGCTGGCAAGGAGGTTTATCCGTTGCCGGTATTTATCAATGCCAGTGTGTTTGGCATGAATACCCGTGGCAGAAGCTTAGGCAACGGTTGCTCCATACCTGAGTTCTTCGATATCTACAAGGCTGCAGCTCCGAGCATCGACATCCTCACACCCAACAGTTACATGCAGCAGTTAGACTGGATAGGCAAGAATTTCTCTTGGAAGGGCAACCCGATACTGATTCCTGAAAGCACCATCATTGGTGCTCGTGGGCTATATATCATCGGAGAGTATGATGCCATTGCCTTCTCACCCTTCGGAATAGATTATGAAGACAATGAGCTAACCCCTACCTTAGAGAAACAGCACAGACTTTTAGGCGAAAGCTACAACCAGATGCAGCAGATGGGCAAGCTGATCACTGATAACCTTGGCTCTGACAAGATGCGTGGCATCTACCTTTACACGGGACATGAGACCGACACGGTGGAGATGGGTGACTATGTGCTGACTTTCAGTCCCCGCAAGGGGTTCGACATCGGAGCGCTGATGGCTCCAGCAGGTGGTGGCTTCGCTGCCGAAGGAGAGCAGAAGCAGATAGAGCAAGGTGGTGCTGTAATTGTGCAGACATCTGCTGATGAGTTTTATGTGGTGGGCTATGGTTTCAATGCCGACATCAAGCTAAAGGACGGTGTGAAGAGCCGCTTCTGTGGCTACGATAGCATCTGGGAAGGTCGTTTTGAGAACGGTGAGTTCATTCCTGGCCGTTTACTCAATGGCGATGAGCGCAATGTGTTTGCTACTTATGATAAAGTGAATGCCTTGAAGGTAAAGATGTATCATTATTGAGCATAGAGCGTCATGAAGAGAAATATCATTATATCTGTTCTTGCAGGGCTGTTAGCAATGCCTGTGTTGGCGCAACAGAAAATTTATGACCCTGTACTGGATCCAGAGGTGAGAGTAATGCCTTTGGAAAAACAGGAGGTATGGGAAAACACTTCTTACATGTGGTATCCTGGTCAGTTGGCTGCTTACCGCCAGCAATGGTTGAGGGAACAAAGCCAGTCCCGTTGTATGGATGTTGGATATGTGGGTAAGTTCAATCCCATGCAAGAGGTTACTTGGTTTAAGACGAATGTCAATGTGAAGGAGGCAACTGCCTTAGCATTCGCTTCCGCTGGTGCAGAAAATGTTGAGGTTACTGATAATGGAAAGCCCTTTTCAGGAGAGTTGTCAAAAGGCAAGCATGAGTTAGTTTTCAAGGTTAACACCAAGAACCAGTTGCCTGCCTTAATAGTCAATCATCATGGGAACGCTTCATGGAAGGCCAGTTTGGATGGCAAGAACTGGATGCCTGTAGAGACTGATGCTCGCTATAACCAACCTGGGGTTTCGCCCAATAACAGGATCAACGAATTAGCAGTTATCAATCCCAAGAATATCATTCCCATAAAAAATTACGGAGTTGGACAATCTATTAACGGTATTTCATTGGGAAAGAACGGTGCTGTTATCTATGATTTCTGGTACGATGAGGTTGGTACCATTGTTATAGATGCTTCTAGCACAGGCAAGTTGCATTTCACTGTGGGAGAGTCAGTTGAAGAGGTAATGAATGAAGTTACGAAGAAGTTTGAACAACGCCCCATTGAGGATGTTCAACTAACTGGTGAGAGGCAGACTATTTCCTTGCCAGAGAGGGCTTTGCGCTATGTAAAAGTATCTGCTACCGAGCCAATGACTATTTATGGCGTTAAGTTTGAGGCGAAGATGTGGCCCGTAAAAGAAATGTTGATGACCTTCGAGAGTAGCGACCAAGGTTTGAACGACTTGTTTAATGCCGGTGTTGCTACCTTGCATACCTCGATGCATGACTTCAATTTGGATGGTATCAAGCGTGACTTCCTGCCTTGGTCAATGGATGCGGTGGCCAGTATGTTGGGTATGAACCTCTTGATGGGCGACCGCCAAGTGGCACGCAATAATATCAGCATTGCCCTCATGCCACCCTCGCCACAGCAGAGTGACTGGGGCATTGTAGATTACCCGCTCCATGCGCTCATCGCACTCAAGCAGGATTACCTTCGTTATGGTGACCTCACTACTTTCGAGATGTTCCGCGACCGTATCTTCCAGCAAATGGATTTCTATATCCAAGTGCAGGATGAAAACGGATTCATCCATGCCTCCAAGCCCTCCTCGGGTTTCATCCCTGGCTGGAGTCGTGACAATGGACCAGACGACTATGGCGTGGCCTGCTATCCGCAAATCATGCTCTATGAAAACTTCCGCATTGCAGCCTACTTCTGTCGTCTGCTGAAAGACAATGCCCGTGCCAAGGAATATACCCGCAGAGCGGACCAGTTGGAGAAAAACATCCTCAACCACTTTTGGGACACCGAGCAGAAGGCTTTTGTAAATGGCTATCGGGAGGATGGTTCTTTAGACAAACGTATCTCCCACCATGCACAATATTGGGCTGTATTGGCAGACATCTATCCGGAAAGGCTGTATGACTATTTGTATGAAACTGTCATTCCATCTATTCCTCGCTATAAGGACAATATCTCCTACGAGAAGGGCTATGAAGCCTTGGCTTATATCAAAGCAGGACGAACGAAGGAGTTCCTGCAACTCTTGGACGAGGTATGGGGCGACTGGCTACGTCAAGGCTACTCCCGCTTCCCTGAGAACTTCATGGTAAACGAGGATGTGACCAAACAGTTGATGTTTTATGGACGTTCGTTCGGCTTGAGTCTTTGTCATGGAGCCAACGGAGCGCCTCCTGTGGTCTTGGCAGCCTACGGCATCTTCGGTTTCAGCCAGAATGACCAAAAGCCCAACGAATACATCCTCTCGCCCAACCTGCTTAATCTGGATTGGGCAAAAGGGCGCATCCCTGTTAAGGAAGGTTTCATACATATTAGTTTGACTAAAAATGGGACAAGCGAAATTGAAATTCCTGTCGGATGCCAACTAACTATAAACTACGGTGGCAAGACAAAGGTTTTTAAAAAGGCTGGAAAACATAGATTAACATAGTAATGTAACCAAGAACGTTTCATGAGCAGCATCCGACATATTAAAAATGTGGAGGATTATACCTCATACGTAGGAAGTCCTTTGCAACATCCGCTCGTCAGTGTAGTTTGCTTTGATGAGCTGGGTGAGGTACGCCACAGCCTGAACAACTGGGATATCTATGGTTTTTTCCTCCATGACGAGGAAGAAGTGGCCATTACCAAAGGCATAGCCCAATACCATTATACCAAAAACTCACTGATATGTATATCCCCTGGAAATGTAGGAGGCAAAGCCGACGATGGTACTACCATCCATCTTACCGGCTGGGCTCTGCTGTTCCACCCTACCCTGTTGGCCGGTACCCACTTGGAAAAGACGATTAACGGCTATGGTATCTATGCTTACCAAAGTAACGAGGCATTGGCCATTGATCCTTATGAGCGCAACATTATGGCAAGCATTATGCGCAGCATACGCTATGAGTTGGAAAACTTCAAAGGCAAACAAACCTTAGACATTGTCGTTTCCTACATCGGTCTGTTGCTGAACTATTGCCAGCAAGCCTTTAACCGTCTACACAATACCCACCCTAACGAACAAACTAACGACCGATTATCGCAACTTTATTACATATTAAGTAGTTATTACAAAGAAGAAAAGCAACACAAGCAAGGATTACCCAGCGTGAGTTATTGTGCGGAGCAAATGTGCATCACCCCTAACTACTTAGGTGATATCATCAAGCAAGCCACTGGCAGCACAGCCATTGCCTATATCCAACGCTTCATTATTGCCAAAGCTAAAAACATGCTGATAAATGGCCTGTCGGTATCAGAAACAGCCTATGCCTTAGGCTTCGACTATCCGCACCACCTAAGCCGTATGTTTAAAAAAGTGGCGGGCGTTTCTCCTACCGACTATTCCCGCCATTCACAGCCTCTGGCGTCCAGCTCTTGAAGAATCGCAGCACCTTCTCTTGGTTGTAGCTCTGCCCCTCTTCCAAGAAGCTTGAATCTTGCAGATGGATTACCTTGCCTTCTTCATTCAAGACGACGAACACTGGGTAGCCGAAACGACCGCAGTTATCAAGGCGCTGCATCAAAGCCTTTGCCTGCTGTTGTTTCTCCTCACCACCCGACTTGCGAGGATTGTAGTTCACGTGGATGTAATTGAAGTTGTCTGCAATGACCTTGCTGATGTCACTGTCTTTGGAGATGAAGTCGGCAAAGCGCAGGCACCACGGACACCAGTTGCCTCCTACCTGACAAATAACGAACTTTCCCTCAGCTTTTGCCTTGATAACTGCTTGGTCAATCTGCTCCAGCGGGTTGATGTCCTCATCATATAACTTTTTCGACTCAGTCTGGGCTTGTGCGGCCATCACAAAGAATACGGCCAGCAACGATAGGATGATTCTCTTTTTCATATTATTGGATTATTTCTTTATGGGGCAAAGATAATCACTTTTAGCGAAGGAAAGAGAAACAAATCAAAAAAAATATTGTTGGTCGTCAAATCTTTACCGCTGAGATATCTACCAGTCCGTTGACGATGGCATAGATGGTGAGACCTGCTATACTAATTTTTGATGATGCATGGGCAAACGAATAATAGCTTATACCCAAAAATAATGATTGCACTCATCATAAAAAAAATGTAACTTTGCAGCAAAATTTACTTATTACGATGAGAAGGATGAAACTATATGAGGCTGATGACAAGATGATTGACTTGATCAGCGATAACTACAGTATGTTGCAAGGGTTGAGCGCTTTTGGCATTCAGCTGGGGTTTGGTGACAAGACGGTAAACGTGGTTTGCCAAGAACAGGGAGTTGACTGCTACACCTTTCTTACAGTAGTGAACTTCCTAATCAATGGATATGCTCCCAAAGAAACGGATGACAAGATTTCTGTTGATACTCTCCTCGCCTATCTGCGGGCCTCACATCGCTATTTCCTCGACTATCAGTTGCCTTCTATCCGCAAGAAACTGGAGGAGTCGCTGGTGCATGGCGACAATCTTGACACGTTAATCTTGCGGCTCTACGACGAATATGCCCACGATATCCGCCAGCACATGAAATATGAGGAGAAGACGCTCTTCCCTTATGTGGAGGCTTTGCTATCGGGTGAACAGAAGTCTAACTACAACGTGGACATTTTCTCCAAACATCATAGCGATACTACTGGCAAGTTTCAGGAATTGAAGAACATCATCATCAAATATTTGCCTAACGACGGACTGGTGAACAACCAACTGACGGCTACACTCTACGACATCTACAACAACGAAGAATGGTTGTTGAACCACAGCAATGTGGAAGAGGTGTTGTTTGTTCCTGCCATTCGCTTGCTGGAACAGCGACTGAAAAACGAAGATGTGACGGTACGCATCTCGAATATGATCAATAATGTAGATGCTACGGAATCTATTTCCGACCGTGAGAAGGAAATCATCGTGTGCTTGGTGCAAGGGATGTCGAACAAAGAGATTGCCGACCAACTATATATATCGGTCAATACCGTCATCACCCACCGTCGCAACATCGTGCGCAAGCTGCAGATTCATTCACTGGCCGGCCTTACCATTTATGCTATTGTTAACAAACTGGTTGAATTGAAAGACATAGAACGATAAACTATGCTCCCTACAAAAGGTAATCCTTGTAAACCGATTCACATCGGAATACAAGGACCTTTCTTTCAAAAAAGTGGTTACGTAATTATGACTAACTAATTCATTAAATCTGACAATGCAAAGTTACTGCCTTTAGTCCTCCCTTGCAATAACTAAAAGTAGGTATATTTATCACAACTTATTCATTATTCGTAGGTAATCAATAAGATGAAAAGGCAGCATTGGTTTGGGCTTTTACCGCCATACACTCCATCTCTATCAACCAACCTGGACGACATACTGAGGCATAGACAAACACCTTAGGCTTATCTGGAAAGCGTTCGTCATACAGGGATTTCACTACAGCATAGTCGGCCATATCGCGCAGATAGACTATCATCTGTCCTACCTCATTGAAGGTACAATCGGCCTCATTGAGCAAAGCTTCCACATTCTCCCACATATGATAAGTCTGCTTGCGAATGTCACGATGATACATGATTTCACCTTTATTATTGATGCTGGCGGTACCAGAAATGAATACCTGTCGGCGATCGCCATAATCCACCATCGTGCCTCGCTCGAAGCTCACCCCATATTCCGAAGTACGGTTCAGATGGGTGGGTGCATAGAGATGATGAACCTGAGCAGGTTGGAGTCCATTGACGGAATAGGCATCCATCTGCACAAATGATGCAGGATTGGCCATTCTGCCACCAATGCCTGTAGAGGCAATGAAATGCGTCTTGTCAGTTAGACCTTGTGTAACGAACACATCGTTGCGTGCCTTAACCATGCCCGCATATTTATTGTCGATATCTTGTACGAAAAACCAGGTACGCAGGCAGTTATCTGACAAGGTGCAACCTTCTTGCATGAGACTCATCACATAGTCGTTGAGCAACAGGCGCGTCTGGTATTCCGAGTTTGCCGCTTGGTTAGTGTTACTGCCTGTCCACAAATGACGATAGTCACCATGCTTTGCCTCAAACAAGCCATCGGACAAAGCTTTCATCTGCACATCTCCTTGCAACAGATATGCCCAAAGTGCTATCTTTGTACCGTCTAATGGTGGTTGTTGTACTAAAGAGAGAGCGCAACTGGTACCCTCGGTGGTCATGGCCAACAGCAAATCAGCTTGATTGGCGGCATCGCTCAGGAAATAACGTTTGAACACCGCCTCTGCTCCTGGCAAACTGGCCAACGCCTCATCATAAGCAGTCAACAAGGTTTCCACCTGCTGGGTATAGGTAAGTGTAGGATCAGTGACATGCACCATGAGGTGATATTCGTTCACCTCTCCTGCTACGAACTTAAATAATTCAACTTTTGCTTTATTCATTTCTAATCTTTTTTTGCCCCATGCGTTATCCACTGACGAATCAGTGCCAAAAGACCATCGTCCACCACCTCACCCGTATGGTTGTAATGCCACTCGTCGGTAATGGTCACATCAGTAGAAATAGCTTGATACAAAGCACTCTTGGCTGCATCACCAGGCTCTACAATATTCATATCTGGCAACTTCTTGGAAGGCACATTCACTATGGCAGCATGACTTTTCTCCGCCGTGAGGTAAAGACCAGCTGCTGCTGAGGTTGCTGCACCGTGACAGTTGGCACAAGTAGCATTGAATACACGCTCTTGGATGGTGTTATACATCCCGACATTCAGGCTACCTGCATCTACCTCAATCTCATTGGCGGAAGTCAGCTTATTCTCATCAATGGTATAGAACGACACGATGTGTTTCCTCAGACGGTTGATGACGCATAGCTCTACACGGGTAACATTCTCCTTGATGCCTGAAAGGACCACCGACACCTCATCGCCTTCTGTCGTAGGAACAGGCACCGACTTATTGATGAGCGCATAGTCGCTATCGTCATTAAAACCTGCCAGCACAACATACATAGAGGGGTCAGGCCATGAACTGAGTCCTGTAAGTTTGGCCGTCAGTGTCACCACACGTCCTTCTGGTGAGATAGGCACTTCATCTTCATAGAGTCTGCCTTCATCGCACGACTGCAAGCTTACGAGCAGCAAACAGCATGTTAACAAATAACTTACTATTTTTCTAAACATAACCATATTAGAAAGAGTATTGTAGCATAACAGTAGCCGAATGGGTAGCCAATCCCAAGTCATCGATGTCACGATCCAACTGGGTAGCATGTCCTGTACGACCAATAAACTGATACATGGCTTGCAGCTTCACGTTGCTGTTGGGGAAGAAATAGTTGATGCCCACAGCTGGCATATTCAGTAAACCTTTCGCATCGGTACCATTGCGGTCCATTAGGTCATAACGCAAAGCAGCCTGCACACGAGGCGCCACAAAATAGCCCGCTTGTACATAACCTCCCCAGTAGTTGAAACCATCGTCAATCTTCATGCGTTTGGTAAAGCCCACATGCATGTAGTAAGCCTCAGCAGCCAAATAAAGTCGGCCTTTCAGCATGGCGAACTCCAATCCGGCACGAAAGTCGTTGGTACTCTCACTCTCACTTTCCACATTCAGCGATGCCGATGCGCCAAAAAGTATCTTGTCCTCGTTCAAGCGTTTGGGATTGCCCTGTGTAGCTGGCATCACACCCTTTGGCATATAGGTAAGGCGACCGGCATAGAGCATGGCAGGAATATGCCAATCGTCGCTAAAGGTTTTGCCAGCTGTATTGACAGCTGCTCCTGTACCGTTAAAAATGCCCACTTCATAGCCCACCTTATTCAACAATCCGTGTATCTCAATACCCAGGTCAAAACCCGTACCAAAATTAGGATTTACCGCATTGAGGGCATGGGGTAAGATAACTGGTGCAGTGAGTGATGTGGGCAACACAGGCATCAGCGTTTCGCCCAAAGTAGTAAGATAGGCATGTGTGAAGGGCGTTTTGAACTTACCGGCTCGAATGGCGAACTTCTCACTGAAAGCATAGTCAAACCACACCTGTTGCAGTAAAGCGCCTCCACTGGCAGCAGCATTGATGCTCAGGTTAAACGACAACTTATTGAATGCCTTACCTGTAAAGCCCAGCACAGCGTATGGGATTGAGAAACCTGAATTGGCTACATTATCTTGATTATATGCCTTGTCCAATCCTTCATCATCGTAATAGTTAAACTTGCCAGCTGCCTGCATCAGCAGGTAGGGTTTGAACACAAAGTCGCCTTTCTTGGTGGCAATAGAGAAGCCTTCCCTACCCGCCAATGATACCACACCATTGTCAGTATCTTCTTCATATTGTGCCATAGCGGTAAGTGGCAACAATACTGTCAATATCATTAATATAATCTGTTTTCTCATATTTATAGTGATTTTAAAAATTCCACCAAATCGTCTCGTTCTTCCTTCGTCATGTTCTTGAAGATATTCTTCGATGCCTCACCCTCGCCACCGTGCCACATAATGGCCTCAACAAAATTTCGGGCACGTCCATCGTGCAGAAAATAGGTATGTCCGTTCACCTTCTGTTGTAAACCGATGCCCCACAAAGGTGTGGTACGCCACTCGTTGCCACGAGCCAATCCGCTGACATAGTTGTCGTTCAGACCTACACCCATGATTTCGGAACCCATATCGTGCAAGAGGAAGTCGGAATAAGGATGAATGACCTGACTACCCAGCCAAGGTAACTCGGTGCCATTGAGCAACGTGGAACCACGAGGTTGTGTGTGCAAGGTCGTGGTGTGGCATAACTGGCACGATGCCTTATAGAACATCTGTTCGCCATGAATCACACGAGGGTCATTCACATTACGTCGTGCAGGCACGCCCAAGCTCTGCATATAGAGGTCCACATCCTCCATATCTTCGGTAGAGACATCCAGTTGGTCGTAGAGCAAGCCTATCATACTTCCCTGGTTGATTTGCAGTTGTCCCTCGCTAATCTCCTCAGGATAACGACTATTGGTCATTCCCATATCACTGCTGAAGCCCAGTTCCACTGTCAGGTCAGCATGTTGTGCCTTGTTGCCCGACAAGCCCAACTGAAGCTTACCCCGTTCGTTGATATAGTTAGCCTTGCCACTGATGCCAAACTCGGGATAGTTGCTCTGGCGAGCCAGTGCCTCAATCTCATTGCGGTCAATGGCCATGATCTGTCCCATACCCACATGTCGCAAGGGGATGCGTACCGTACAGAACAAGTCTTCTGGAGCAATGCTGTCGGCATACCATTCATATATCTCATAGTTAGGCTTCGCCAACTCGTACTTCTCACCATCAGGAAACTCAAACGTCTCGAAATCATAAGTTACCCTCAGTTTCCCTTCTGGCTGAACACCATAGATGGCATTGTCGTGAATCACACGCCCATAGTCTTGAAAGAAAGCACCGTTCTTGCGGGTGACATAGATCAAGGCTGAGGTAAAGCCGTAAGTGCCCGAGCCACCTTGCGTCCACAGGGTGGGTTCCGTGCGTCCTGCATTACGATGGCAACTGCCACACGAATAACCTGCATAGACAGGTCCTAAACCACCATTATGACCATTGTTATTGGTGCTTTTCACATTGTCATACAGTCGGTCACCACGATTAAAGCGGGTATCATAAACCCCACTTACCCAGTTGGCTGGCTGATCATAGGCCACGGCCGAGTTGAAGAACACTGTGGATGTGCCGGCCGACAGGGCATAACCTTCGATGACTTCTATGTCTTCAGCCGTGAAATGGTCTCCTGTCTCATCGCAGGAAACCATTATCAATGCGGCTATAACAACCAATAAACAACGAAAACAGTTATTCTTCATTTATTCAATATCTTTTGCATGAAAGGCTTCAACTCTCCTGTCAGCACAGTCTCAAGATCACCACAAGCATCCATAGCTTTCTTGGCTTCAGCACTGTTGATGTTGTTTCTGAAAGGCTGTGGGATAGCCTGAATGGCATCGGCAGCTGCCTGGATAGCATTCTTCACCTTGGTATCGAATGCTTCATCTACCTTCTTGACCAAAGCCGACAACGACTTTTCGTTGACGCTACCATCCAATGAACCAAAATATGCATTGCGGATGGAATAGATATTATTGGTATAGTCGTCGCGTGAGTGCCAACTGTACCAAGATTCAACCGCATAGAGGGCCTCTTGTGTCTTGCCATCTTCATACAAGCTCACAGGATCACCAATCTTGGAGGCACCCACCTCACTGGCAATGTCGGCACAGCCATCGATGATCTGCTCAATGCAATTGATGGCACTGTTAAAGCCCTCGGTACCATCGTGTGCCTTGAATATCTCAGCATAACTTTTGCCTCCGTTATAACTATCGTTCCAGTCGGCATACAACGTATTGGCATCGGCGCGCAACAAAGCTGCTACAGCTTGCATATAGTTGGCCCATGCATCTTTGTTAGCATCGGCATACTCCATCGTATTTGGGTCAGCAGAGCCTGTTGTAGCAGAAACGGTACGGGGCTCACCATCCTTGAAGGTCAGGTATTCCAATGTATGGAAACCACGAACACTTTGCACTGCCTCAATGTCTTCGTCATCCTCGTCATAGTCACCACTCCACTCCAAAGCTGCCCAGTCGGCTGAATTCAGGATAGCAGCAATGGATACTTGATCAAGTGGCCAACTGTCCATGTTTGGATCAAGACCTTTATCTGCCACAGGGCCAAATAGGAATGCTTCGCTCGACTCCCAAGGCTCGCGTGCATCCAGCCAAGCATTGGCCACTTCCTCGAAATTGGCATCAGATGGTGATTGACGGAACTTTTCAACGGCTTTGTTCAGTGCTTCGTTTTTCTCTGCCAAAGCCTTGTAGGTAGGTAATACTACACCATCTACATACTGTGCTACAGCAGCGCTCAAGTCGGCCTCAGTGACACTAACTGTAGGTGATGGTGTAGGTGTTGGAGAGGGACTTGGTGTAGGTGAAGGAGTTGGTTCGTTTTTATCACTGCCACAAGCCATGAAGGCAAACGCCATCGCAAATGCCATCAATCCATTAAAAAAGTCTTTTCTTTTCATAATTATAAGGATTTAATTTTCAATTATCATTTTTTAAAGAACCAGCCAGCATACGCAATGCCGATATTAAACTCATTCTCACTATTAAAGCCCGTAGTGCCAAACACTTTCTGGGTACCAATCTGGCGAGTGGTAAAATCTGCCTTTACCACCAAGTTGGGAAGTGGTTTCCAGTTCAGACCCATGCGCCACATGCTAACTTGACATCGGGCATCGGCCGTCTGGCCTTCATCCATCACCTGCTGAGGATTGTAATACTCATAATGGGCAAAAGGTATCACATCGGGGAATTTCTCGCTTTTAACAAGCGACTTGACCCTCACACCGAGGTCAACACTATAGGTTAGGGCCCCTGATGCAAAGGGTGCCTTACGACCATAGGGGGATAGTTTGGAATAGCTGTTGTTGATACGGGTGATTCCTGCGGCTTTTCCCACATGGCCACTGATAATGTTACCCCTCATAATGAAATACTTATTGATATATTCACCATCAATATTCCAGATGGTAACAGGTATCTTGCCTAATGAAGTATAGGTATTCAGTTTGTCGGCATTACCACCAGCATCGTTGATGTAATAGAACGAGCCTCCGATTCTTAGACCAGGCACACCTACATAGTCAAGACGTGCTACCCATGCTGGCGAGGTGAAGTTATCAAGTTCAAAGAGGTTCTGGCGGCCACCTTTCACCCAATCGTACTTGCTGAAACCATTGGGATTCAAGCCTGCCACCACCATCGCCTGATAATTAAATGTAGAATACCTTTTACCAAACGTTCCAAAGAAGGAGATACCTGTCTCGTGCCAAGTGGAAGGAAATATGGTAGTTTCTCCTTCTGGGCGTGTTGTTCCGAAGAAATTTGTTGGCTCATGATGAGCATTGGTTAATCCAACAGGAAGCACTAAATGTCCAACACGGACATTAAATTCTCGCGTAATCAATCGGGTGATATGAAATTGCTCCAACGCCACCTCACCACCTTTTTCAAATTCCTGCTCGTATTCACCATTCTCACTGCCTGTACCCGTTTCCAGTTCGTAGGCCGTACCTACTCCACCCGATTCAAACTCTATCTCAGCACCCAGTATCCACTTGGAAGAGAATTTGTAGTCGAGCGCCAATACAAAACGAGGTATGGCAATCTGTGCATGGTTTTTCTTGCTATTGCCGACGGTAGAGCCATTCCAACGATTCAAACCATAGTCTTTCCAACTGGCATACATCTCGCCATAACCTCCGAAACGAAAGCGCCAATTACCACTGTACTCAGAAGTAACCGACTGATATTCATCACTCTTTTTATTCTGAGCAAAGACTGTTGTCAACGGCAAAAGAGCCAATATGCAAAGGGTAATAATTCTATACATAATTCTGCTTGATTAATTCGCTGCAAAATTAGACAGAACCCAGATAGGAAGAAATACCTAAAAATATGTAAAATACATTGACAACGTATTCATCATTTTTAGGTATATATGGGTGTGAAGAATGAAAATGGTTCTGTATGTTACATTCTAGGCATGCTGAAAGGCATACGTAAGCAGCTAAACAGGCAGCTGGACGATGTGGTTCATGTAACGATTAGTGCCATACTTTAAGTTACTGCAACTTCACCAGTTTAACCATACTATTTAGTCCACTTGGCATGGGTTCCCAATGCTCATAAGTAGTGTGCTCATAATGAATGTCCACCACATTGATGTTTTCAAACTTCCGCCAAGGAACCCCTCTTCGATCCATATCGCTGATACGATTGGCTGGTAAGTTTGTTACTTCAATGCGAAGGTCATTATTTCCGACCTTCAGATTCCGTAGTTTCAAGACGTATGGTACCGACCATACTGTACCAACATATATGCCATTCACGAAAACGCGCGCACTTTCACGCACATCTCCCAAGTCTATGGCCCAGTCATTGTTCATCTCACTTCTGCTAAGCGTGAAACGGCATGAATAAACACCCGTTCCCATAGTTACCTTCACAGAATCATCATCGAGCGTTTCCCATGCTTGTACCTTAGGCAATTTGAATGTCTGCTTTACAGCTGGAGCACTTTCCTCAAAACGAAGGGTCCATGCACTTGTTGTCAAGTCCTTTGTAACCGCATAATCCAGCACAGGTTGCTTTCCTGCATGGGGAACAGGCATATTGAATGTTTGCAAAATGACGGACTCTCCTGAACGCAGACGAATCCGCACCTTTCCATCGCGCTTTTCCACCGTATAGCGTTCACTGTCATTCAATGGATTGAAGAGCATGGCATCCAGAAAGTCCACCCCTAAGGTCACATACTGGTCAACATCATTGGAAGTCAAATTGGAGATAAAATAATGATACCCTGTAGGATTGCTCCGACGAATCATGTGAAGTCCACATACCGTCTTTAGCTCTTCCGGCTTTGCCAATCTGTTCATTTCAGCATTGTCGATGCGATACAAGATAGGTGCCCCTTGTGCTTTCAGACAATCTAAGTGTGCTTTCAGTTGGGTAGTCATTCTTACTTCTCCAGGGATAATCAATGCCTTATAGCTTACGCCTGCAGCCGTTTTAAGCTTGCCATCCTGATAGGTGGTTCCCAACAGATAGCTGTCACTGATGTAGTCGCAGTCGTATCCTAAAGAATCAATCAGCAATACATCACGAATAAACTCTGGCGCATTCTTGTCCATATTGCTGATCTCAAACATCATTAGTAAATCAGAAGTACGCCTTGCCCACATGTCGCGCACTGGCAAATAGACCAAGAAATCATTGTCGGGTTCACCCCATTGCAGGAAACGTTGGCAGTTGTTCACATAATCCGTGAAATTGGCAGCATCACGCCAGATGCTATTAGTAGGCGACATATCTATGGTTGCATAGAACTTCCATCCAGGCCAGGGATCATTTGTGGGAGAATAGGCAGTACCATGAAAAAACACACGATTCACCCCTGCGCAGAATATCAAATCCACGTCAGGCTTCAACTGTGATAGTGAGGTGCGGAAATGTTCTGTCAACCAAGTGAATGATTCGCAACTGGTCAAAGGCTTTCCTGTGATATGGGCAGCTGATGAGGCATACTTCAGCATGGATAGGTCGCTGTAATTTGGACGCACTTTATCCACATCCGTACGCAGTCCTTTGATGCCAAAGTCGGACAATCCGAAACCTTCTATCTCTGGAATATCCACTGCTGCATAATGGTCAATCAGATTAGCAGGAGAGCCATGTGCTTGATTGCGTGTCTTCACGTTATGACTATGTGCCCATTCTGTCCATTGTTTCGTGAAATTCTCTAAGAGAAGGTCGCTCAATGTTTCTCTATAATCTATCAATACCTGCGTAGGATCTTCACCTTCGTTGAGGAAGAGTTCTGGCAGATATTCCTCCAATTTATATCCTCTTCGTTTGGCAAATTCCGTAAAAATGCCAGGTGTCCAATCTGCACCATACACCTCATAACTGTCGTTAAAGAATGTATCAGGATAAGGTGTGCCGTTCTCTGCAAAAGCTTTGTCAAAACGTTCGAGATAATGCTTCACTGCCTTTGCATCAAAATGGTCAATCACCCAACCTTCCCCACCTGGAGCAGCGCGGTTGACACGTTGCTTGGTACGCGCCTGATAGACGGAAAAGATCTGCCAAGTACCAGCTTTCATTATCTTTGGCTCCCACGTCAGCACATTGTCTTGCACCAATGATGTCAGATCCAGCGTTTCTGTAGGGATGTCCAACCGATAAGCCATCACCCTTTGCAACAGGGCTGTTTGTTGTACGTTTTCGCCGTCTTCTTCTGTGGTCGATGCCACTTTCAGACGATCGTCTGGTGTAAGATCTAAGCTCAGCTGATTTAACACCTGGACAGTATCCACTCTATACATCACTCTACATGTGGCTTCCTCCAATGGCACATCAGGACCGCCAAATGGCCATCCTGTCCCACAGTTCATATCTATCTGCATGTGGTTTCTAACGCCAACTTCTTCCACGTATTTCAGTATCTCCATCCATCGGGGAGACAGAAAACTCACATTGTTGGCCTCATTGCCCTTTACTCCATAAATAGGTGTAATCTCTAAAGTGCGGATACCATGACTGGAATACTCTTTCATCAGTTCATTAAGCTCTGTTTCTTCTACAGCACTACCCATCCACCACCAACGGGTTCCTGCATGTGTCTGAATTGAAGAGTCAGGCCATTTCTGTGCTTGAACAGTCAAGGCCATCATACAGAACAATAATAAGAGTATCTTTTTCATTTCCATATTTTGTTTGATTTTGGCAATTGCAAATATACAAATAATCCATACTATTTCGCAAACAGAATTTGAATAGATAGCAATTATTTGTATTTTTGCCTCGTAATCCTTATAACTTTAGTTTTTTGACATGCGCAAATAAAAACGATTATGCGAATAAGTATTTTCATAGCGATTCTGGCATTTGTCTTGTTGTTAGTCGGATATGTCAGTTGGCACCTTTGGCGTATTGCTCCAGGTGGTTATAAATGGGGAGCAATGGGCGTTTTCGTGTTATGGATGATAACCTTTTTTGTAGGTTTCTTCATCACGGAGCGCATCTCCATCGGGGCTGCAACTGTGGTGTATGAGGTTGGTAACACCTGGCTGATAGCGTTTCTTTATCTGCTGCTGATTTTCATCGTAGCTGACATCGTTTCCCTATGTCATCTATTGCCGAAAGAGTATCTTAAAAACAGCATGGTGGGTCTGCTTGCTGTAATCGGTATCGTGACAGTCATCATGGCAATTGGAGCTTTTCACTACCACCACAAATACCGAGAGGAGATAACCGTTTTTACCAACAAGCCATTGGAGAAAGAGCTGACCGTCGTGATGGCGAGTGACTTGCACCTTGGATATCACAATCGTAAGACGGAGTTAGCTCGGTGGATTGATCTTTTCAACGATGAAAAACCCGATCTGGTGCTTATTGGTGGAGACATCATAGATTTAAGCATCCGTCCTGTGCTGGAGGGCAACTATGCAGAGGAATTCCGACGCACGAAGGCGCCAGTATATGCTGTGCTTGGTAACCACGAGTATTTTAGTGATGTCGGAAAGGCAGAGTCCTTCTTCAAGGAAGCTGGCATCATCCTGCTAAAAGACTCTGTAGCCCACTTCAATGGATTAGACATCGTAGGACGTAACGACCGCACAAACACTATGCGGAAGAATCTTTCTGAACTGACGGCAGACCTTAATGGCTTTACCATCTTGCTCGACCACCAACCCTATCTTCTTGAGGAGGCTGAAAAGGCTGGTATCGACTTTCAGTTCAGTGGACACACCCACCGCGGACAGGTTTGGCCAATATCATGGATAACGGATAGGGTGTACGAAAAGTCATGGGGGCATCATCGTCGTGGTAATACGCAATACTATATCAGTTCAGGACTTGGCATCTGGGGACCCAAAATCCGTATCGGCACACGTTCTGAATACTTGGTAGTGCACATTGTGACAGATAATAGCAGAATAAGTAATAAAGTTGAAGATGGACAAAATCAATAGTAAAATGGACCCGATGGGAAGAGCCATTGCAGAGTACCATAAGACAGGAACGGCAGACAGGCTTAGGGTGTTCTCCCCCATGTTTGAGGAGGATGAGCTACCCTTGCCTACTCTTTTCCGTAGCTACGAAGAGATGCCAGAGATAGAGCGAAAGGCGCTTGACTTGGCAAAGGGAAAGACGCTTGATGTGGGTGCTGGCGCTGGCTGTCATTCGCTTGTACTTCAGCAAAGAGGCATAGATGTAACTGCTATCGACATTTCTCCTCTTTCCGTTAAAACCATGAAGGAACGTGGCATCAGGAAAGTGCTTGAACAAGATTTCTTCACCCTACATGAACAGTATGATACCATTCTGATGCTTATGAACGGTATAGGTATTATGGGAACCTTGGAGCGTATGCCTGTATTCTTCAAGCTACTTGACAGGATTCTGGCTCCTGGGGGGCAGGTATTGTGCGACTCATCGGATATCTGCTACGTATTTGAGACAGATGACGGTATCATAGAGTTGCCTGATGATACGGACTATTATGGTGAGCTTACTTTCCAAATACAATATAAGGACACCATAGGAGAACCATTCGACTGGCTCTATATTGATGCAGATACGCTAACTCAACAAGCTGAGGAAAACGGCTATACAGTAGAGGTGTTGGCAGAAGGTAAGCATTACGATTACTTAGCTTCCATACGCCACCGTGATCTTCATGTTCTAAGTGCCCTACAAAAAAACACGTAGAATTATAAAAAAGATTTTTGTAACAGTAATGGCTTTGATGGCTGTTCTTGGAACAATGAACATGAACGCAGCGAACGATGACGAAGTGACTTACCATGCAAACGCAAAGAGTTTGGGTAAGTATCTGGAATTGGCTATTGAGCAGCAAGAGATTGTGGAACATCTGAATGATGACTTCATCAAGGCACAGGTTGCCAGCACGAGTGATCAGGAACTGGACACGACATTACATTGCCATGAATGACTGATGAATGATTAACTAACAAGAGAGATTCTGTTCTATTAGCGATGAGGGGTGGCTGTATGATGTAACTACCCCTCATTTTAAACTAAATTGTAGAAAGCAGATGGTTTTAATCTGCGTTTTCTGTAAAATGTGTAAAAACAACAGTAATTTGGGCATCATATCTATGGAAATTATGGTGTTACTTTGCATCCAGAAACAATTAAAGTATTTAGACTATGAATATTATCAAAACGTTATTGACATCTGCCATAGGCTTGCTGATGACAACAACATCGTGCAACGCCGCGCAGAAAAGTGAGAATAACAACAGTAATGAACCTAAAGAAGAGGAAATAGTGATGAAACAAACAGGAAAGGCTTTGATCGTGTTCTTCTCTCATGCAGGGGAGAACTATGCAGTGGGAAATATTACAGTGGGCAATACAAAAGTGGTGGCCGACTATATCAAGGAACTGACTGGTGCCGACCAGTTTGAGGTGGTAGCAGAGAAGAGTTACGATATGCCTTATCGTGACCTCATCAAGGTGGCGCAGGAGGAACAACGCAAGGGTGAGAAGCCAGCCTTCAAGGGCAGTGTGAACATAGACGAGTATGACACCATATTTGTTGGTACGCCTATCTGGTGGGGCACCTTCCCACAGGTGATGTTCACTTTCTTCGACAAGTACGACCTGAACGGCAAGACGATTATCCCTTTCACAACGCATGAGGGCAGTGGATTAGGAAGTACCGTCAACGACCTGAAGAAACTCTATCCTAATGCCAAGTTTGAGAAGGCATTGGCTGTGAAGGGCACAGATGCCCGTTCTTCTAAGGATCGTGTGGAGAAATGGCTGAAAGAAGTTGGA
>JAFSPM010000003.1 GCA_017442855.1 Bacteroidaceae bacterium
ATAGTCTTCATAACTATGACTTCGAGTTTATCATTTGTAAATAATAATGCAAATATACACTTATTTGAAATCACTTGCAAGTCTCAACCCCAGATTCACACTGCGAACACGAGGCTGGTTGCCATTACGCATAGAGACACGAGCGTACCAAGGTTCATTGACCCAACTGCCTCCACGAAACACATAGAATGTGCCACTATAAGCACCTACGGGGTTCTTCTGCTGGGCATAGCTGTAATTACCCAATAGGTCATTACACCACTCCCATACATTGCCACTCATATCATATAACCCCAATTCGTTCGGCTTTTTCAGCCCTACTTCCTGTGTACCATTGCTGCTGTTCTCAAAGAGCCATGCCACTTCCTTGATGTCGTTGCTGCCTGCATATTTATAGCCTTTGCTCTGCTTCCCTCCTCTTGCCGCATACTCCCATTCGGCTTCTGTTGGCATACGGAATCTCTTTTTTGCTATTCTACTCAGTTTCCGAATGAACTTCTGGCAGTCACGATAGCTTACCTGCTCAACAGGATGTTTCGGGTTAGGAAAACGTGAAGGGTTTTCGCCCATCACAGCTTCCCATTCCTCTTGTGTCACCTCATACTTTCCTATATAGAAGGATGAGACAGTCACTTCGTGAATAGGGAACTCATATTCTGAAGCCTCGGCACCTTGCTCAACTGTGCCTCCCATCATGAATGTGCCACCTTCAACAAATACCATGTTGTCTAACAATTGTTGAATGACTGGAGGGATGGTCACATCCTTTTGAGCATTTACGCTGAGGACCATCGTTGTGGCCAATGCCAATAATAACAGTTTCCTGGTCATCTGTGGTGTTACTTGTTTTATAACCATAATCAATATTTGTTCAGTTACTCAACAAAGATAGGCATTCTGCCTAAAGAGAAGTGTAAAGAGTAGTTCACAAAAAATTCACAAATAGAATTACGTGTTGCAACTTACAAACTATGAATGGTTTTGTCCCAGTCCTCTCCCTTGTCTTCTTGACCGAAAACTTTCTTGTATAACCGTACTCGAGCATTAGTTATGGCACTATCAGTACGACTGAGCAAGCATGCCATGCGTGATGTCTTGAAGCCCATCTTTATAAGATAGCACATTTTTACTTCTTGTTCTTTAGTGACACCAAACGTGGTTAGGCGAGTTTTGAAATGTGGATAGTATTGGTCTATCAATGTCATCATCTCTGTAGATTCAGCCAAGGTCATGGGCTTTTCTGAAATGAGAAGATGATGATAGATGTCTGTTTCGCGGATAGCCATTGTCTTTTCATCGGCACTAGGTCGTGGCATCACTACTTTAGCACGTTCTGCCTCTAAGTCTAATTTTAGAGCTTCATTATATTTTTCTAATAACGCTTGGTTTCGTTCCAATCGCAAACGTTCGCTCCTTGTCCGGTAAAGAATAATGATAATGATGGCGATGATCAACACCAACAATAAGGTGCCAATGATAGAATAGAGCCGTATCTGTTGGTTTTTTATGGTTAGGTTGGCATTCTCGCGTTCAGCATGAAGCGCTTGATATACTGCTCCCACATTGCCTGATTCTATATTCTGAGACAGCATTTCTCCATCAAGTTCCATCTCTTTTTTCTGCTGGAATAGCTTGTCAACCTGGTTGTAGTCTTTTTGATGGATAGCATGTTGTATTTTCTGATTGATGGCATATTGACGATAGTGAGGTATCTTGGCCTCTGTAAGTAAAGTATAGTAATAATTGGCCGAATCCGTTTTGTGACGGCTTTCACTAACATGCGCCATTATAAAGTTATACAAATCTTTATCGGTTTCATCTATCTGGTAGGGGGCTGGAGGCAATTGGCTGATGGCCTGTTCCATCTTTCCTGCTTCTGAGTAAGTTGCTGCTTTTCTGAAAGCGAGTGATGTCAGTGTCGTTTCTGCTTTTGTTGAGACAGCAAGTTGTTCTGCCAGGTTATAGCAATGAATGGCATCACGGGTGTTGTATAGTCTTCGGTAGGCATCCCCCATGCCCTTGTATGCATCTATCATGCACAGGGTATCGTGCAGGCTTTCTGCACAGGAAAAAGAGCTTTGGTATCTGTTGATGGCTTCCTGATAGAGTTGTTTTTCTGCGAACAGCTTGCCCATTTCTGCAAATAGTTTTGTCTTCCGACTTAGAGACACAGAGTCGTTACCTTGCAGTAAATCCAAAGCACGCTGATAATAGAGAATGGTACGAAGGGAAGAATAGTTGTCTATGCTCCTTTTCCCAACAACATACAAGCTGTCTGCCTCTGCCACTGCATCTTCTATACTGAAATGCTGTTGGCATGAAGTCATACAGAACACAATAGATGCTAAATAAAATATGTGTAATACTCTATGCATTTGTATCGGAAAGTCATTTGTTCAGCCAAACCTTGTCTTTCTTAAAATACGCAAGGTAGGGCCAACAGCTGGTAGTAGAGCGTCTTGGCCATGCGTTCATGCCCCAGGTTGTTGGGATGCAGCTGGTCGGTAACGGGGTTGGCGAAATAGATTAGGTTCTCTTCTTGCAAGGGGTAGAGCCCACTGAGGGCGTTCATGTCTATCACTGGATATGCCCAGAGGTTGCCGGCTTCTTTCACCGATTCCACATAGGCATCCATCCATTCACCACATTTGTTTTGGTAGGCCTCCGAAGGTTGGAGGTTACGATCGCCAAAGTTGGCAAAAGCTCGATGGATAGGGGTGAGTAGTACAATTTGTTTCTGTGGGAACATGCGCTTGATGCTGTCGAGGGCGATGTTGATTCTGCCTCGATAGGTATTGGGGTCCATAGCGGGCTGTCGCATGATGCGTTGCTGAAGTGTCTTGGGCTGCCCCGTTGCTGCCTCTACCTGTTCAACGCTCTCGGTAAACCATTGTCCGATAGGTATGCCGGCATTGAAGTCGTTGGTGCCGATAAAGATAATGATGGCATCGAAATCATCGCCATGCTGTTGCTTCAGTTGGTTGGCTTGCAGGGGGATGGTGTTCCACTCATATCCACTCACAGCATAGACATAGGAGGTAGTGCCCAACCATTGCTCAAACAGTTGCCAGAACTTCACGGTGGCTGTGTTGTTGTTTGGGTCGGTGATGGAGTCGCCAAAATAGGCAATACGTTTCCCACTCCAAGGATGAGTCAAAGGTTGCTGTGCCTCGATAGTCATGCAGCATGCCAATGCGAACAATGATGCGATAATGAATCTTTTCATAGTATTTATTGATTGATTTGAGACGTAAGTGAATAAGGCTTGTCCGTTGGGGCAAGACCACGCTTCTTGTTGGGCTTGGGTCCCATGTCGAACTCGATGACGCAACCCTCGGTAAGCTGACTATGTGTGATATACAGCTTAGAATAGGGCTGCCCGTTGATGCGAACACGCTGCACATAGCGGTTTCTGTCGCTCACATTGGGCGCCTTGATCTCTACTTCACGGCCATTCTCTAAGGTCAGTTTCATATAGGGCAGGTAAGGGGCACCTAGTACATACTGGTCGGTACCGGGGGCTACAGGATAGAAACCCAGGGCGGAGAAGATGTACCAAGCCGACATCTGACCGCAGTCGTCGTTGCCTCCCAAGCCGCGGATGTCGTTGCGATACATTTTGTTCAAGATGGTACGAAGCCACTCCTGTGTCTTCCAAGGTGTTGAGGTCCAGGCGTAGAGATAAGGCACATGGTGCGAGGGCTCGTTGCCATGCACATAGCCACCCACCAGGCACTCAGCTGTGATATCCTCGTTGTCGGCATAGTATTTCTCTGGTAGGTCCATGGTAAACAAGGCATTCAGCTTGTCGAGGAAAGCTTGTTCGCCACCCATGCATTGCATCAAACCATATACATCTTGGGGGGCATGGAAAGAAAAGTTCCACGAGTTGCCCTCGATGAATCCCTCGCCGTAGGTCTGGTAAGGGTCAAGGTTTTTCTTAAATGTACCGTTCAGGTAGCGAGGTGAGGCAAAGCCGATGGATGGGTCGAAGGTATTGCGATAGTTCAAGGCTCGCTTTTGGAACGTTGAAGCCACCTGCTCGTTGCCCATCGCCTTGGCAGCAGCATAGATGGTCCAGTCGTCGAAACTGTATTCCAGCGTATTGGAGGCAGCTGTATCATCATGGTCAAAGGGGGCATAGCCCAAGCGGATATAGTCTGTCACGCTGGGGAAATAGCGGTTGGTAGCTGTCTGCACCATCGCTTTTAGGGCTTCGTCTTTGTTGATGTCAGCTCCCTTGACAATGGCGTCAGCCAGTACGGTTACAGCATGATAGCCTGTCATGCACCATCCTTCGTTGCCCATGAGGCTCCAGACGGGCAACATGCCTAATGCTTGCTGTTGTTGGTGGTGAATCATCGACTTTACCATATTGGTATTTCGTGATGGTTTGAGTAGGCCCAACAGGGGGTGTTCAGCCCTGTAGGTGTCCCATACTGAGAAGACAGTATAGTTGTCGAAATCATTGGCAGTATGAATGTTACCATCTACCCCACGGTATTGTCTGTCAACATCCATATAGATGGAGGGGTTGATCATGGTGTGGTAGAGCGAGGTATAGAGCATTGCTTTCTTGTCGGAGGTGCCGTTGCAGTCGATGACCGACAGCTCACGGTTCCAGGCATTACGTGTTTCCTGACAGATGGTCTCGAATGACTTGCCAGCTGCCTCAGCGTGTAGATTCTTCAGCGCTCCTTCGGTGGAAACGGCAGAAAGGGCTACTTTGACTACTAGTTCTGAAGATGCCGCAGGGTCGAAATTGAAATATGCTACCATGCTACGGCCTGCCATATCGGGAAAGTTGTGGTAACGGTCGAACTTACGCCAGAAACCCACATACTTCTCCTGTTTCCTGTCTTGATAGCCATAGCTGCTGATGGGCTTGGAGAAAGAGATGGCGAAGTAGGTATAGTTGGTACGTGCCCAACCGTCAGTGAGGCGATAGCCCGTGAGCAGGGTGTCGTTCTCTACACGTAAGGTGGACCAAAGCACCTTGCCGTCGTAATTATAGATACCATGCAGGAGGTCGAGGATGATGCGTTGGTCACTGCCCTGAGGGTAGGTGTATTTGTGAACGCCTACACGTTGGGTAGCCGTGAGTTGTACCTGTACGCCATTGTTGCCCAACTTCACGGCATAATATCCCGGTGATGCCTGTTCGGTGTCATGTGAAAAACGCTGACGATAACCACTGTCGGGGTCATCCTTAGTGCCAGGGTTCAGTTGTAAGGCACCCGTTTGTGGCATAATGAGCAGGTCGCCCAAGTCGGAATGACCTGTGCCGCTCAGGTGGGTGTGACTAAAGCCTACGATGGTATTGTCGGTATGCTGATAGCCAGCGCAATACTCATACACCTTGCCTTGATACACCCCATTGATGTTGTGGGGAATGGTGTCGGTATCAGGACTGAGCTGTACGATACCAAAGGGGGCACAAGCCCCTGGGAAGGTATGTCCCATGCCCTCGGTGCCTATCAACGGGTTGACGTAGGATATTTTATCATCTACTTGGTCGGCCTTGGCTGCAAGGCACGAGAAGACCAACACTGTTATTAAGAGTATATTCTTTTTCATGGCGGTATAGTCCTTATATTTAATTAAGGTATGTTCTGGTTTTTGCCGTAAAGGTAATAAAAAACATTCAGCCGTAGCTTCTTTCTGCGTCTTTTTATGAATAAACCAAATAAGAATTAATCATTGAATTCGTGAATATTCTGTCAGAGAGTAAGTCAAATAGCTGTTTGTGCTTTTAATATGTAATTTGTTTGCGTTGTTATTTAATCAAATAGTAAGTTGAAACATATTTTTATCTACAAATGATATTGTTGTTTTTGTGTAATACTTACCATTGTCCTAATTTTGCCCACGAAAGCTTTCAGTAAGTATTAATTTTTAAAGGTAAAAGTGATGAAAAGAATTGAAGCGATTATCCGCAAAACAAAGTTTGAGGAGGTGAAAGAAGCCTTGCTCCAGTCGGATATCAACTGGTTCGAATACCACAATGTACATGGCATTGGACAAAGCAGGGAGGAACGCATCTATCGTGGCGTTCAGTATAGCACCGATGTAATTGAACGAGTAGCATTGACTATTGTTTGCCGCGACCAGTTTGTAGAACCTACCATAAAGGTGATTCTGCAGGTGGCTCACACGGGAGAGATTGGTGATGGTCGTATTTTTGTCAGCGACATTATTGACGTTTGGTCTATCCGTACTGGCGAAAATGGCGATATAGTGCTCCGTGACAAAAAGTAGCTACAAGTATAACAACTAAAGACGTAAAAATTATGAACGAGATAGGTATTTCACTTGATACGGTATGGATGCTATTGGCAGCCATGCTGGTTTTTTGGATGCAACCAGGCTTTGCCTTGGCTGAGGCAGGTTTTACTCGCAGCAAAAACACGGCGAACATAATAATGAAGAACTTCGTTGATTTTATGTTTGGTTCATTGCTGTTCTTCTTTATAGGTTTCGGACTGATGTTTGGCAGTGACGGTGCAGGATTTGTGGGCATGCCCAACTGGGGCGACCTTTCTTTCTACCAGAGCGATCTGCCTGTTGAGGGTTTCCTGATATTCGAAACCGTGTTCTGTGCAACCTCGGCTACCATTGTTAGTGGTGCGATGGCTGAACGTACGAAGTTCTCCATGTATTTAATATATAGTGCATTCATATCACTGATTATTTACCCTATTGAAGGTCACTGGACCTGGGGTGGGGGCTGGTTGTGCAACGATGCATCTGATGGCTTTATGATGAGTACCTTTGGCGATGTTTTTCACGACTTTGCCGGTTCTGCCATTGTTCACAGCGTAGGAGGTGTACTGGCCTTGATAGGTGCTATTGCCCTTGGTCCTCGTTTGGGCAAATATGGCAAAGACGGTAAGAGCCGTGCTATTCCTGGTCATAACCTGACGATGGCTGCTTTGGGTGTGTTCATCCTCTGGCTGGGTTGGTTTGGCTTCAATCCGGGTAGTCAGTTGGCAGCATCAGGAGAGGTAAACCGTGTGGCGATATCACATGTTTTCCTTACTACTAATCTGGCAGCTGCTGCTGGTGGTGTGGCAACGATGTTCATCACTTGGTGGAAATATGGCAAGCCTTCACTCTCTTTGACGCTCAACGGTGTGTTGGCTGGTTTGGTAGGCATCACAGCCGGTTGCGATTTGGTATCTCCTGTCGGTGCGGTCATCATTGGCTTGGTATGCGGTACCGTACTGGTATATGCCATCGAGTTCATCGACCGCAAGTTGCATATCGATGACCCTGTAGGTGCTTCTTCTGTGCATGGTGTTTGTGGTATTCTTGGTACGCTGATGACAGGACTGCTCTCTACCTCTAATGGAGCTTTCTATGGTTACGGATGGGGATTCTTCGGAGCAGAGTGCTTCGGCATCCTGTGCATCGACCTCTGGGCGGCTGCCTGTGGTTTTGCCTTGTTCTATGGCATTAAGAAGTTGCATGGACTGCGTGTGACATCTCGCATTGAGGAAGAAGGTCTTGACATCTACGAGCACGGAGAGAGTTGCTACAACTAATTATCTTTTAAGGTTTAATTATTAATAGGATTGTATTATGATGAAGGTAAGAAATTTACTCTTCATGGCTGCGCTGTTCCTGTCAGTGACAGCTGTGAAAGCTCAGAATAACCATATTGAGACCACTATCTCAGCCGATTTTGTCAGTCAATACATCTGGCGTGGACAAGATTTGGGAAATGTTTCGTTGCAACCCACATTGGGGGTTAGTTACAAAGGTCTTTCCCTCTCAGCATGGGGAAATATTGGGATTAGTAATCCTGCCGATGCCAAAGAGTTTGACCTGACTATTGGTTATACTGTTGGTGGTTTTAACATAGGCATAACTGACTATTGGTTCAGTGATGGAGGTGATCCTGAGGGACGTTATTTCAAATATGATGCCCATTGTACCAATCATATCTTTGAAGCCAACGTGGGTTATGACTTTGGTGTGGCTAATCTGCAGTGGTACACTAATTTTGCAGGTAATGACAAAAGAACCAAGAAAGGGAAACGAGCCTATAGCAGTTACTTTGAGTTAGACGTGCCTTTCAAATTGGGACAAATTGATTGGAATGCCACCATTGGTTGTGTACCATTTGCCACGGATCTTTATGGAACGACTGGATTTGCAGTAACGAATCTTTCGCTGAGGGCAACGAAAGACATTACCATAACCGATAAATTCAGTATTCCTATTTATGCAGGACTGACGGCCAACCCAAACTCAAAGAAAGCTTATTTAATATTGGGTATAACACTGCAACCATAACAATGAAATACAATAATGGGATTTAGTAGTTTATTAACTATTACAACAGTGCAGGGAATGCTGAGAAGCATCCCCTGTTTTTTTGTAGTCTTCATCTTTTCATTAAAGAGGTAGGCTTGAAAGATAAGTTTTATTTTGT
This sequence comes from Bacteroidaceae bacterium, assembly GCA_017442855.1. GTDB lineage: Bacteria > Bacteroidota > Bacteroidia > Bacteroidales > Bacteroidaceae > Bacteroides. The sequence goes on from JAFSPM010000003.1 coordinate 8,438, forward strand.
CTTTCAAATGTTTGTTCCTATATTTGCAGTAGATATAATAACAAAGTGGTATGAAACATTTTTCTTTTGGCAAGCTGACTGTAATAGTGGCTTGTGTGGCTATGATGACTGGTTGCACCGGTCAGTCTTCGCAGGAAGGGATGAACCGTAAGCCAGGCAATTACCCAGGTAATCCTGACGAGTGGTTTGCACCTAAGTTGGTAACAGACAACACCTATCGTAATGTAGCGAAACTCAGAGCAGCATACGCCTCTTCGAGTTTTGACTATAACCTGACGGCTCAGTTGGCGACAGATGGTATCGTAACAGACAAAATGCCACCTACTACCATAGTATCTACCCAGGCTGGCGAGTTGCCACGGCATCAAAAGGAGATTCTTTTTGACAGTAATGATGTGACGCCACTGACTATTGCTGGGGGCGACATCTTCTTGCAGTTGGATATGACTGACATGCAAGTTGACATCGACCAGATAGCCTTGCGAGGCAGGGTGTTGCTGAACCCCACGACTGCAAGAGGTTATGAAGTAAGGACGTTGGCATCGGTGGATGGCCATACATGGGAAGAACTGGATGTGCAGCAAGGCAGTGGTTTCTTCGGATTAGAAACACGTGGTGGAGGCTATAGCTATGACATGAAGGTGCCAGAAGGGAAATCACCTGTTAGGTTCATGTATGACTATCAGCCCAAGCCTATTCCGGCAGTTGAAACTACAAATAATGGGGGAAGTAGCATCGGATTGGAAAACCGTACCATCAATTATGTGGTGAAACTGCCTGCTGCCAAGGCTTATAGCCATTTCAAGGTGGAGATGAAGATGCCGAGTGCACAGAGCTGGACGTTTACTTCCTGGGATTTTGCCAAGGGTGAAGAACCCGTTTCTGCGCTTCCATCTTTCCGCTTCAATAGTGCTTGGATGAGTGCATCAGTAGGCAATGAGTGGCTGATGGTAGATTTGGGTACTAAGGCGCAGTTTGATAAAGTGAACCTGCACTGGATCAATAAGGCTGTGAAAGGTGTGATTGAGGCATCCGACGATGCCAAGACTTGGAAGCAAGTGGCTGAATTGCCTGGTGGTGAGGATCTGATTGATGAGATTGCCTTGAATAAGACAGTAAAGGGCCGCTATGTTCGTCTGAACTTGACGGAAGCTGCTAATGGCAAGCCATACGTGCTGAGCGAGCTGGAGGTGATGGGCAAGGGTGGCTTGGTGCCCCAAAATGAAGTGGCTGAGGCAAACTGGACAAACCTGAAAGTAGATAATGGCCAGATATTGAACGGCCAACTGTCATTGGATGGGGGCAACTGGAAACTGCAACGTGCTTCTGAGGTGAACGCTTCTGGCGAGACTATTGCTCAGTCGGGTTTCAACGATGAGGCTTGGATAGCCGCTACCGTTCCTGGTACTGTATTGTCGAGCTATGTGAATATAGGTGCCGTTGCCGACCCGAATGTGGCTGATAATCAGTTGCAGATATCGGAATCTTTCTTCTACTCAGATTTCTGGTATCGTCATACATTTAATGTGGATGCTTTGGGTGAGCAGATGTTTTTGAACTTCGACGGCATCAACTGGAAAGCTGACATCTACTTGAACGGTCAGCAGATAGGTAACATCGATGGTGCTTTCATCCGAGGCAAGTTTGATGTGACGGATGTAGTGAAGCAAGGTGAGAACGTATTGGCTGTGAAGATCATCAAAAATGCCCATCCTGGTGTGGTGAAAGAGCAGACAGCTTGGTCGCCCGACTATAACGGTGGTGTCTTAGGTGCCGACAATCCTACCTTCCATGCTTCCATTGGTTGGGACTGGATTCCTACCATCCGAGGACGTAACATCGGTATCTGGAACGATGTGTATCTCACTTACACTGGTGCGGTAACCATTGAAGATCCATTCGTGCAGACCGACCTGCCATTGCCTGATACTGATTGTGCTGATATTCTGGCTGAGGCTACCCTGAAAAACTATAGCGATAAGGCTGTGAAGGGTGTGTTGAGCTTCAACATGGAAAAAGATGGCGCTGGTGTGACTGAACAGATGGAGGTGGAGTTGGCGCCTGGAGAAAGTAAACTCGTGAAATTGCCATCTGCAAGATTAGACAATCCAAAATTGTGGTGGCCAGTGGGCTATGGCGGACAGAACCTCTATAATAGCAAGTTTACCTTTACGGTGGATAATCGCGAGAGTGATGTCAAGACCTTCAAGACAGGTGTGCGTGAACTGACATTTGTAGATGAACCATATATTCAATCGGGTGGTATTCTTCGTCCAAAAGAGCAGTTTGAACATCCTGTACGACTGACTGTGTATATCAATGGCAAGCGTGCTGTGGGCTTCGGCGGTAACTGGGGTATGGCTGAGGCGAACCTCAACTATCGTGGACGTGAATACGATGCCGCTGTGAAGTATCATGCTGACATGCACTTTACCATTATTCGAGACTGGGTAGGTATGATTGGCGATGAGGAGTTCTATGAGGCTTGCGACAAATATGGTGTATTGATTTGGCAGGACTTCTGGCTGGCTAATCCGTATGACGGACCAAATCCTTATTATGAGGATATGTTTATGGCCAATGCACGTGACTATGTGAAGCGCATCCGCAACCATGCTGCTTTGGGCATCTATGTGGGTAGGAACGAGGGCAACCCACCTGCAACGTTGGATGGACAACTGCGAGACCTGGTAGCTGAGTTGCATCCAGGTATGCGTTATATCTCTCACTCGGCTGATGGTGTGGTAAGTGGTGAAGGTCCTTACAATGCGTTGGAGCCAATAGAATATTTCCGCAATTATGGTCATGACCGTTTCCACAGCGAGAGAGGCATGCCTAATGTGATGACCTATGAGAGTATGAAACTGGCCTTTGGCGAAGAGAACTTAGAGCCAGTGAGTACCTTGGCTACACCAAATGCAATATATGGTTTGCACGACTATGCCCTGGGAGGCACCAGTGGCCCATCAGCTCAGCGTACAGAGACTTTCAATAATATGATAGCCAAGATGTTTGACAAGCCTAAGAACGCAGAGGAATTTGCCGAGTGGGCTCAGTGGGTAAATTACAACGGTTATCGTGCCATGTTTGAAGGGCGTGGTGAGCATCGTCGTGGCTTGTTGTTGTGGATGAGTCACCCTGCTTGGCCATCGATGGTTTGGCAGACCTACGACTATTACCTCAACCCAACGGGTGCTTACTTTGGTAGCAAGAAGGCTTGCGAACCTATACATATCCAATGGAATCCTGTGCGTGATGATATCGAGGTGGTGAACTACTATGCAGGCGACTTTGCCGGTGTGACGGGAACGGCTCAGTTGATCAGTCAGGACGGCAAGGTAGTTTGGGAGAAGCAAGCATCGTTCGATATCCAGAACGATGAGACGGTGGCGTTGTTCCTCTTGGAAGAGCCAGCAGCATTGAGTAACACCTATTTTATTAAGTTGACCTTAAAGCAAGGTGATAAGCTTTTGTCAGATAACTTCTATGTAAGAGGCAAGGAGGATGGTAACTATCAGTCGTTGCTCGACTTGCCTTATATTGAGTTAGGTAATGACATTAAGATTGTTCGTGAAGGTGATGAATGGGTATTGGATGGCACACTGAAGAATGAGAGCGACACGCCAGCCCTGATGATTCGTTTGGCCGTTAAGGGTAATAAGACTGCTTGCATGATGGCACCAGTAATGTACAATGAGAATTACTTCAGTTTGATGCCTGGCGAGAGCAAGCAGATTCATATTACGTTGAATCATGCAGATACCCAAGGCGAAAAACCAACACTGGATGTAACAGGTTTCAATGTCACGGATGACAAAGCGAAGATGGGTAAGAGCAGAAAAAGCTTGAGATAAATCAAGAGAGGGGGTAACGAAATGTTATCCCTTCTTTTTGTCCAGTTGCCATACGGAAAGCGCCAGCAACGTGATGGCCAAATTGAGACAAATACCATAAGGCACCCAACCCATTAAATCGGCTAATGTATCGGCTTCTGGATAGGTACGTGTAAAAAACACCGACAAACCATTGTTAAGGATATGGATAAGGATGCCAGGTATTAAACTATGGGTTTTATAGAACAACCACGCCAATAGCAAACCCAGTAAAAAAGCATTCAGCACCTGAGCTGGGTTGATGTGGAAAAGGCCAAAGATTAGTGCTGAATAGATGATGGCCTTCTTCGGAGTGTATGCTTTCAGCAGTACTGAGGTAATGGCACCACGAAACAACATCTCTTCAAGGATCGGTCCAACGATGGCTATAGCCAATACTCCCATCCAAGTGCCTTCCATGTTGGTGAATGTACTCTCAAGCCAGTTGGGCATAAAGTCGGTCATTGTTGAAATGGTATCGGAGATGAAAATAGCGGAGATACCAGCAAGGAAAGTCCAGCACAAGAACTTTGCTGTAGTAGGATGTGACAGTCGTTTGTCGGAAAGATAACCTTGTTGTAACAGGATGCCTGCCATGATGACATCGGCCACCAACAAAGCAATTATTATAGCAAATTCTCTATCGACTCCAGACCATTGACTGATAAGCAATGTCAATATACCTCCTGCTAATGTTTGTATCAGCAGATATAATAATACTAAGAGAATGGACTTTTTCATGACGCTAATATGTTTTTAATTTCTGCAGCATCTTGTTGCAGTTGCAGTGTCAGTTGTTCCTTGGTGTCAAACTTTACCTCGCCTCGGGTACGTTTTATCAGTGAGAGCCTCAACTCTTTATCATATATGTCATCGTGGAAGTCGAAGATATGCACCTCAATGCTTCGCTCATCACCATTGGCCAATGTGGGACGAGTGCCGATGTTGAGCATGCCTTGATATTTTATCCCATCTAGTTCAACTTGCACGGCATACACACCATTGGCAGGTATCAGCTTTTCAGTAGTCACTTGCAGGTTGGCTGTAGGGAACCCAAGAGATTGTCCCACATGAAAGCCACTGACCACCTGACCTCTCAGCATATATGGGTAGCCCAAGCACTTATTAGCTTCTTGTAGGTCACCACTTAATAACAACTCCCTTATTCTTGACGAACTGACGGAAGGGTATTCTGTAGCCTGTATCACTTCGATGCCCAACTCTTTACCATAGTTTACATAGTCCCCAAAACCCTCTGAGCGATTGTGTCCGAAGCGGTGGTCATAGCCAATCAGTAAAGCATGTACATGGTATTTGTTACGAAGTAGTTGCATGAATTCATAGGCAGTGAGTGAAGCCAACTCTGGGGTAAAATCCATCACCTCGCAATGGCTGATACCTACCATCTTTAGCAGACTGAGTTTCTCTTCTGTGGTAGTGAGCAGACAGAAACGACTGGAATCATGGTGTACTACCTTTCGGGGTAGTTGGGCAAATGTGACCACCATAGAAGTCAGGTTGCATGCCTGTGCCACTTCTATCACTTGCCTTAGCAGGTGCCGGTGTCCAAGATGCACACCGTCAAAAAAACCTATTGTCGCAACATAGCTTGTTCCCATCTTAACCTCTCATCCTCCTAATAAAGCGTTCAAACTCTCCTAACCATAACACACATGAGGTGACTCCTACAATCACCAGCCATTCTTTCATGCTCAGCGGCTCTGTACGGAAAACTTCGCCACCTATCTCTACTATTAGTATTTGTCCCATGAATATGAGCAGTGCTACGCCCAACAAACCAAAAGAATGTCCTAAGTTCTTGAAGGCCGATTCATCAGAGCCAAATGCTTTGGCATTGAACAGGTTCCAGAATTGCAACAACACAAATACCGTAAAGAAGATGGTGAGCCGATGCAGGGTCATGCCTCCTTCTGCATGATTATAAGTATAAAGCAGTCCCATCAGCAGTACCAGGAAAGTGAATCCGTATCCTAAGATAAACCGTGCCATGCCGTGGGTAATAATAAAATCGTCGGGTTGACGAGGTTTCTCCTGCATCACACTCTCGCTTGGTGGGATGGAGGCCAATGCCAATGCCGCAAAAGTATCCATGATAAGGTTTACCCACAATATCTGAGTTACGGTAAGAGGTAATTCGGTACCTAAGAAAGCACCCAATAGCACGATGAGCAATGCCACCAAGTTGATGGTGAGCTGGAACAGGATGAAACGCTGGATGTTGCGATAGAGTGAACGACCCCACATGACAGCTGTACCTATGCTATTGAATGAGTTGTCCAATAGTGTGATGTCAGAGGCTTCCTTGGCGACTGAAGTGCCCGACCCCATAGACAGACCTACTTGGGCATGGTGCAGAGCAGGGGCATCGTTGGTGCCATCGCCTGTAACGGCCACTACAGCTCCTTTTTGTTGTAAAAGCTGCACCAATCGTTGCTTGTCGGAGGGGCGAGCTCTCGACATAATCTTAATGTCAAGCACCCTGTCTAATGCTTCTTCGTCGCTTAATGCGGCAAAGTCAGTGCCAGTGATACGGTTATGGTCTGTATCCTCTTTGGTCCATAAGCCTATCTGGCGTCCGATCTCAGTAGCGGTAGCTGGGGTGTCACCTGTTACTATTTTCACTTGAATACCTGCTGCCTGGCAGCGTTTCACTGCTGCAGGAACATCTAAACGAACGGGGTCGCTAATTGAGACGTAACCGAGGAATACAGCATTTTCCATTGACCATGGGCCATTGACCATGGAACGGTCAATGATTTTGTAGGCAAAGCCGAGGGTACGCATGCCTTGGTTCTGGAAGGCTAACAGGTCGCCCTCAATGGTTCCTTGGTAATCCCCCATCGGCTCCAGTCCTTTGGCAGTAGCTACTTGGTTACACATGCCACTCACAATCTCCGGGGCACCTTTTATATATAAGATGTCCTTGCCCAAGGCGTAGGAATGTACGAAAGTAGCCATGTACTTGCGTTCGGTAGAGAAAGCAATCTGGTCTAACACCTCTACATTCATCTTTAGCTTCATGTAGTCGATACCCTGGCTATGGAGCCACAGCAGCAAGGCTACCTCTGTAGGGTTGCCTATACCAGTTGGCTTGCCCCCATCAGCAGGAATCTCCAAAAAAGAAGTGGAATTGGCGCTGATGCCTTCTTTTACCAGGTGACTGAGTTCGTCATCCTTTACCTTTCGCTCCCCACGTAAACCGAAAAAGCAGGCATCCTGTACCTGCATCTGGTTTTGTGTGAGAGTGCCAGTCTTATCAGTACAGATTACGTTGATGGCACCCATTGTCTCGCAGGCGTGCATCTTCCTGACTAAGTTATTGGTGGAAAGCATACGGCGCATATTCAGTGCCAAACTCAAGGTCACACTCATAGGCAATCCCTCTGGCACGGCCATCACTATCAGGGTAACGGCCATCATAAACAATTGCAGCGTATCTTTGATGGGTGCCAACCATTCTTCAAAGGTATGCAGGTTACTAAAGTCATATACCAACAATACGTCCTTGATAAAAAAGATGAGGAAGGCCAAACCTGCTACTGCAAATCCTACGTTGCCTATTAACTTGGCCAGTTTGTCTAATTGCTGGTTCAAAGGTGTCTCTTCATGCGTCTCTTCCATACTTTGCTGGGCTACCTTGCCAATTTCGGTATTGTCACCTATTGACATGACTTCCATGATACCATTTCCGTCAAGCACTGTCGTGCCTCGCATCACCATGTTATCAGCATAAGTGGCATCTTTGTGAAAATGAGCTTCATCAGTAGTTTTGGAAGCAGAAGGTTCACCAGTAAGTGATGACTCGTTTACCAACAGCGATATAGCTTCCAAGAGTTCGCCATCGGCAGGCACCTCCTCTCCAGTTTCCAGTAGTACTATATCGCCTACCACAACGTCTTTGCGAGGAATTTCACACACATGCCCATTGCGGATCACTCTGACGGCATTGTCATCATTTACCGTATTGAGCAAGTCGAATTTGCGATTGGCATCGTACTCAAAGGCGAAGCCAACACCCGTTGCCAACAGGATAGCGGCAATGATGCCGATGGTCTCGGCATATTCGTTCTCAAAGATGGAAATAGCCAGTGACAAGCAGGCTGCTACCAGCAGAATGCGGATAACAGGGTCTTCAAACTTTTCTAAATAAAGTTTCCATATAGGCTTGCGCTTTGGGGGAGTGAGCACATTCAACCCATACTCTTCCCTGCTACGTTGTACTTCAATGTCGGTAAGACCATTAAATATATGGTTATTGCTTGCCATGCCGCTTCCTTGTTCAAATAATGCTGCAAAAATACAAATAATATCACAAATAATTTTGTTTTCGGACTAAGATTCTTAACTTTGCAAAAAATGAGAAATAAACTGATTGACTAACCTTAAATTTTAATGATTATGGATAAGTACATTTGCTCTGTTTGTGACTATGAGTATGATCCTGCTATAGGCGATCCAGATAACGGCATTGCTCCTGGCACAGCTTTTGAGGATCTTCCAGAAGATTGGGTTTGCCCTATTTGTGGTGTAGGCAAGGAAGAGTTTAACAAAGCCTAATCCTCATTTTTTATGAAAAAGCATTTATTATTGATGGTGCTATTAATAGTGCCATCTGTTTTTGCTTTAGCCCAAAAAGAAGGCTTTAGTTATAAGTTTTATGGTCAAGTCCGAACGGACTTTTATTTCAATAGCCGTCAGAACAACGAGAGTGTGGATGGTGCATTGCTGTCTTATCCAAAAGGAAAGGATCTGGACCCTGCAGGTAAGGATCTGAATGGCATTGCCAACCTCAATATGTATAATATGCACTCCCGTTTGGGTGTGGATGTAACAGGACCATCGCTATGGGGATGGAAGACTTCTGCCAAGATTGAGTTCGATTTCAGAGGTAATAGTACCAACTTAGGTATTATACGCATGCGTCATGCATATTTCCAGTTGGCAAAGAATGGCTTCTCCGTCTTGGCGGGTCAAACTTGGCATCCTTTGCAGAACACGGTTACGGCTGAGTTGATGAATCTTAATGTGGGTGCTCCTTTCCAGTTGTTGTTGCGTACTCCTCAATTGCATTTCCAATACCAGGACAAACTGCTGAAGGTGCGTCTTGCTATGATGTGGCAGGCTCAAGTGGCTTCTATGGGTCCTGGCAATGTGCGTAGCCGTGAATACATACGTAATAGTAAGATTCCTGAATTATTTGCCAGTATCGATATCCATAATGAGACATCTACCATTGGTGTGGCAGCTCACTTTATGTCGCTTATGCCTGAAACAAAGACAGAACAGGGGTATAAGACTACTGCGCGCGTAAATGGTTTGACCCTTGAGGCGCATGGACGATATCAAAAAGATTTGTTCATGATTGCTGCTAAAACCATCTTGAACCAGAACTTCAACCATGCTAATACTTTAGGTGGATATGGTGTGAGTAGCATTGATCCCCAAACAGGGGTGAAGGAATATACCCCTCTTCGTATGTCCCATAGCTGGGTGAATGTGATGTACGGTAAGAAATGGCGTGGCGGTATATTTGCCGGATATCTTAAAAACCTGGGAGCCTCTAAGAATGTAACCAACTTAGTAGGTGTTGGTACAAATGTTGACCAGATAGCTTCTGTCGCTGGCGAGATTACTTACAATATCCCTGGCTGGAAATTTGGCTTGGAATATAATATTACTACTGCCTGGTATGGCACTCCCAATCAAAAGGGACGGGTGAAGAATACTTATGATGTAACTAATCATCGCCTGCTCTTTGCGGCAATGTTCATGTTTTAACTACATTTAGGACATATTCCTTTTACCAAATAATTGATGGTAGTCATGCGGTAGCCCTCTGGTAGGGCTACCGTTGGTATTGGTATATCGTTCAGGCAATAGGTCTTACCGCATCGTTCACAGTAAAAATGGGCATGTACGTCGTTATCATGCTCATCATCGTGACTATGACATAATTCATAACGAACGGCATCTGCTCCGTCTTCCATCACATGCACCAGGTGTTGCTCTCGGAACAGCGCTAATGCCCTGAATACATTTGATTTGTCAATTGTATCCACTGCATCCTCCAATTCCGACATTGTTAATGGATGCTCAGCCTCTCCCAGCGCTTTCACTAATGTAATTCGATTGGCAGTAGGTCTGATGTCATGTTCCAACAACATTTCTATGCATTTTACTTCATCCATACTTCACATTGATAACAGTTTATGTTACAAAGATACGAATAGTTGAGCAAAAATTGTATTTTCTTTGGTAGTATTTCAAATATTTGTCATATCTTTACAGGTCAAAACAGGAGATACTACGAAAACAAAGGGCATGATTCAGATACATTGTATAAATAATGATAAGACCTTAGAGTTTCCTACAGGTTGTGATTTGCAGGACGTCTATCCTGCATTAGGTGTGGAGTTGCCTTATCCTGTGATAAGTGCCAGGGTAAACAATGTAGCCCAAGGTCTTAACTATAAGTTATATAGAAATAAGGATATCGAATTTCTGGATGTGCGTGAACCTTCCGCCATGCGCACTTATGTTCGCTCGTTGTGTTTTGTTCTGTATAAGGCTGTAAACGAATTGTTCCCTAACGGGGAATTGTTTATCAGACATCCTGTTTCGAATGGTTATTATTGTTCCCTAAACATTGACAGACCTATTACCATAGAGGATGTAAATGCTATCAAGGCTAAGATGAAAGAAATCATATCAGCCGATATCCCTTTCAAAAGTTACGAGAGTCAAGCCACTGAGGCCATACGTATATTTAAGGAAAAGGGCCGTAATGACAAGGTTAAGCTATTAGAGACATCAGGTCGCCTTTATACCAATTATTATATGTTGGGTGATACGGTGGACAGCTATTATGGCAATTTAGTTCCTTCTACCGGTTTTTTAAGTATATTCGATATCGTGAAATATTATGATGGTCTGTTGTTAAGGGTTCCTAGTCATAAGAATCCAGACAAATTAGACGATATCGTAAAACAGGAAAAGATGTTGGACGTTTTCCGGGAACATTTACACTGGAACCACATCTTGGACATGGAAACTGTAGGTGATTTGAACAATGCCTGTCAGAAAGGTTATGCTACGCGACTTATTAATGTGGCAGAAGCACTACAAGAGAAAAAAATCGCTCAGATTGCCGAACAGATTTATCATCGTGCTGATGAGGGACGACCAGTGAAGTTGGTGTTAATCTCAGGACCTTCTTCGTCGGGCAAGACTACCTTTAGCAAAAGATTGTCAGTGCAGTTGGTTACCAATGGCATTTTGCCTTATGCTATCTCGCTCGACAACTATTTCCTGCCTCGTGAAGAAACACCAAGAGATGAGAATGGTGATTATGATTACGAATCTATTTATGCGCTCGACTTAGAGCTGTTTAATAAACAGATGCAGGCTATTTTGCGGGGTGAAGAGGTGGAGTTGCCCTATTATAACTTCCAGACGGGTAAACGTGAATACCGTGGACAGAAGTTAAAGCTAAGAGACAATATGGTATTGGTGATGGAAGGCAATCATGGCTTGAATCCTGAACTGACACCTCAGATTCCTGATGAAAATAAGTTTAAGATATATGTTTCAGCACTGACGACCATCTCATTGGATCATCATAACTGGATACCTACAACTGATAACCGTCTGGTGCGTCGCATTATACGTGACTTCAACTATCGTGGTTATTCTGCCCAGCAAACCATTGCTCGCTGGCAGAGTGTACGTGCTGGTGAGGACAAGTGGATATTCCCCTTCCAAGAGAATGCTGATGTGATGTTCAACTCAGCTCTGCTGTTTGAATTTGCTGCTTTCCGTAGTCATGTGGAACCCATATTAAGTATGGTACCGCAGAATTGCCGTGAATATGCGGAAGCGTATCGTTTGTTGAAATTCATGAGATACTTTTATGCTATCCGTGATAATGAAATACCACATACTTCTCTGATTCGTGAGTTTATTGGAGGAAGCAGTTTTGTTTATTGATAATAAAAAGCTAAAAGATATGAATAAAAAGTTATTTACCTTGTTTTTGAGTCTGCTCTTCTGCTGCATGCTTGTAAATGCACAGGAAGGGCAAAAGAGTGAACTTCAGCAGCGAGCTGAGACTGAAGATGCCAGAAATAATATCGCAGCCGCTCGTTCGTTGTTTATCCGTGCTTTCGATGACTATGCTGGCAAGGGTCAGATAAAGTTGGGGGTAGAATGTGGTACAAGGGCTACGGCATTGTATCATAAGGAGAATTATTATAAAGAAGGTTTCGAACTACTACGGCGTGTTGACCAAGCTATTAGTGCAGAGGAACAGAAGGGTGGTAAAACCTTACCTGAATTGCATTATTTAGTGACCAAGGAACGTTTGCAGATGTATATCAAGATGAGAAATACGGCACGTGCCATGGATCAGATCAATACAATGGAAAGTCAGGCGAAAGCAGCCAACGACGAGAATCTGATGAGTGATTTGTTATACAACAAAGCTATTTATCATTACACCTTTGGTCAGATTTCTCAAGGCGATGCCGTATTTAAGGAAATGGCCACCAAACTGACTGCCCAGAAAGAATATGACAAGATAGATGAAGTGTACCAGACACTGATTGCCAATGGCAAAAAAAGCAATAACGCCAATCTGGTGGCGCAGACCTATAGTAACTATATCATTTGGAAAGACTCAGCCAATGCGATGAAGTTGGCAGATGAGACGGGTGTGTTGAAGCAGCAGATAGCAGAGAATGAGGCAATCATTGCCGAGAAAGACAGTTCTTTGGGGTCACGTCAATTGATTATTATTGGTTTGTGTGTGTTAGCTGCTGCCTTAGCCGCTGCTTTGGTGATAGGCATTATCGTACTTTTGCGTTATATTTTGTTGACCCGCAAACAGAAGAAAGCAATCAAGCTCTCTGAAGATAAGAATGCTTTGAAAGCTAAATTTATCAGCAACATATCTGCTCAATTGGATCCTACATTGGAGAAGCTGGACAGTCGCATTCCTGAGGTACAGGCCTTGCTTGATTTCTCTCAGCATATTCAAACTCTCTCAGTGCTGGAGAACATGCCAGTGACCAATCTGGAAATGGAAGAAGTGCAAGTTAATCAGTTCTGCGAAGAAATGATTGATGAGATTCGTGACAAGGTTCAGCCAGATGTGGAGATTATGGTCAATGCACCTAAAATGACAGCAAAGATTCATCGTGAGTATTTATCACACATTTTGATTCACTTATTGAATAATGCCGCCGAATATACACCTGCTGAAGGTCATATCTGGTTGGACTATAAGAAACGTGGTGCACACATGCAGCAATTTGTAGTAACAGATACAGGCTGTGGTATTCCAGAAGAGATGATAGAAGATGTGTTCAAACCTTTCTTGGAGATTAAGGATTTATGTGCCGGCGATGGACTTGGGTTGCCGATCTGTAAAGAGATGGCAAAGAAAATGAATGGTGATTTAGAGATTGATCCGAAATATACCAAGGGAACGCGATTTGTTATTACCTTACATGTATAAATAACTATCCCCGTCCGAAAGGCGGGGATTAGTTTTTCAGCTTCTTATTGCTTCCACCTCATCAGGTGTCAAAGGAATTTTCTTTCCTAAGCGACGAGCACCGTCTTCTGTAATCAGGTAGTCTTCTTCGTTGCGGATGCCACCGAAATGACGATATTCTTCTACCTTATCATAATTGATAAAGTCGGTAAACTTCTTCTCCTTTCTCCACCTATCAATCAATTCAGGGATAAAGTAGATGCCTGGCTCTACCGTATGCACGAAGCCTGGTTTCAGAGGGATAGCGAGGCGCTGACTCTTGCGACCAAACTGGGTACTCTTTGGCTGTCCGTCATAACCTACCCACACTTCACCCAAGTTTTCCATGTCATGCACGTCCAATCCCATCATATGTCCTAAGCCATGAGGATAAAACAATGCATGGGCCCCTTCACGCACTGCATCGTCTGTATTGCCTCTCATTAACCCTAAGTCTTTCATCCCTTCCACCATCACTTTGGCAGAAAGGTCATATACATCCATATATGGAATACCTGGGCGTAATGCTTTTACGCTTTCCATGTGCATGGCATTCTGAATGACATATACATCCTTCTGCTTCTGCGTGAATTTCTTGTCAGCAGGGAAAGTGGAAGACATATCGCCACAATAGCCGCTTTCCAGTTCGGCTCCTGCATCAATCAAGAACAAATCGCCAGACTTTACCAAGTTGCCATGGTAATGATTGTGGAGCGTCTGTCCGTTAATGGTTGCGATGGTTGGGAAAGACAACTCACAATTATTCAGTGCTGCCACATGCTCAATCTCGGCTGCCACATCATATTCATGCATACCTGGACGCAAGCACTTAATGGCTGCTATATGCATATCTGCCGTAATGTTACATGCTTTCTCTATTTCTTCAATTTCTTCGGATGTTTTAACATTGCGCTGTTTCACAATGGCACGGATAAATGGTACGGAGCCTTCTTGTGCCGAAGGAGCAATACCCAACCAATCCATCAGTTTCAGCTTGTGCTCAGGACGGTAGGGAGGCAGGTAATGTACTTGTTGTCCTTTTGTCTGTGCCTTTTTCAGGTATTCTACCACTTGCAGATATGGTCGTGTGTCGGTAACACCTACTTCCGCAGCTTTCTCCTGAAGAGTAGGTAATATACCTGCCCAGACGATAAAATCGATGCTCATCTCATCACCAAACACAATTTCTTTGTCTTCATCAATATCGATAATGGCAGCCAGTCCTGCCTGTGAGATACCGAAAAAGTACAGAAAAGAAGAATCCTGGCGGTAACGGAAGGCGTTATCTTCGTAATTCAATCCCATATCGTCGTTGCCTAAGAAAAGCAACACGCCAGAGCCAACGGTTTTCTTCAGCAGGGCCCTGCGCTGCATGTAGGTCTCTTTTGCAAACATCTTTTGTAGTTTTTAAGTTTTTTGAGTTATTATGGGCAAAGATACAAGAAAAAAACGTATTTTTGCATGCTGACACAATTAAACGTTAATAAAAAGATGGCTCAGAACTCCAACCAGATTCAAGTGCAGTCACAACAACAGTTGCAGACACTTTCACCCTTGCAGATTCTTGTGGTGAAAATGTTGGAATTGCCTACGGTGGAGTTGGAGGACCGAGTTAAGTCTGAGTTGCTCGACAATCCTGCCTTGGAAGAGGGGAAAGAGGAAACTCCCGAGAATGTAGCTGATGAATTGTCTAATCCCGAAGATGAGGGTGACACCAGCTACAATGCCTTGGATGACTACCGAAGTGATGATGATATACCAGATTATAGACTTCAAGAACATAATTACTCTCGCAACGAAAGAATGGAGGAGATACCTTTCAGTGACACCACTTCTTTCTATGAGACACTGAAAGACCAGTTGGGAGAACACGACTTGGATGAACACCAGCGTCAGCTGGCAGAATATCTGATTGGTTCGTTAGATGATGATGGTTTGTTGCGCAAGTCCCTTGATGCGATTGTTGACGAGCTGCTTATCTATATAGGTGTTGAAACCACCGTTCAGGAGTTAGAGGATATTTTGCAGGTTATTCAGCAATTCGATCCAGCTGGTATTGGTGCACGTAATTTGCAGGAATGTTTGCTTATACAAATCAGACGTAAGGCTCAGACACCTGAAGGGAAGCAAGATCCATTATTACCTTTGCAAGAGAAGATTATCAGCTCATTCTACAAGGAGTTTTCTACAAAACATTGGGACAAGATATGCCAACAGTTGGGAGTCAGCGAAGCACAGTGCCAGCAAGCCATCAAGGAGATTACCCGTCTTAATCCCCGTCCGGGAGCATCCATGGGCGAGGCAATAGGGAAGAACTTGCAGCAAATCACTCCCGATTTTATTGTGGATATTGATGACGAAGGTAATGTATCTTTCAGTCTCAACAATCCCAATTTACCGGAGTTGCGTCTCAATCCTGATTTCAGTCGTCAGCTGAAGGAACAAACACAAAACAATGCCAAACAGACACGAGAACAGAAAGAAGCAGCTCTTTTCCTTAAGCAAAAGATAGATGCTGCTCAAGGATTTATAGATGCAATCCGTCAGCGTCAAACTACCATGACCAGCGTGATGAAAGCCATCATTGAGTTGCAGCATCCCTTCTTTCAGGAAGGTGATGAGTCGTTGTTAAAGCCAATGATATTGAAGGATGTGGCAGAACGAGCTAATTTAGATATATCTACTGTTTCGCGTGTATGCAACAGCAAGTATGCACAGACTCCGTATGGTATCTTCCCTTTGCGTTATTTCTTTACCGAGGGTTTTGTCAAGCAAGATGGTGAGGAATTGTCATCCCGTGAGGTGAAGAAGGTTTTGAAGGAAATGATTGACAATGAAGACAAGCGTCATCCGTTGACAGATGATGAGCTGACCAAGATTATGGAAGAAAAAGGCTACCCAATGGCACGGCGAACAGTAGCCAAGTATCGTATGCAGCTCAACATTCCAGTGGCTAGGATGAGAAGAGAATAAAGAAGTAGTGAATATGACAGACCATAACAAGACAGAGGTGGCACTTATACGAATAGCCAGGTTGATATCGGCCTTTTTCTCGCCGTATTACATAGCTTTTGTGGCTTTTCTCATCTTGTTTATCTTCTCTTATCTGCGTATCATGCCTTTGCAGTACAAGCTCATTGTGTTAGGGGTGGTGTATGGATTTACGATCCTGATACCGCATCTCACCATATATATATTTAGAAAGGTCAATGGTTATACGCACGACGATATGGCCCAACGTCGCCAACGATACGTGCCTTTGTTCCTGTATCTCATATCCTATATCTTTTGCTTGGTCATCATGCGTCATCTCAATATACCGTGGTATATGAAAGGCATCATATTAACAGCATTACTGATGATGGTGGTATGTCTTGTCCTCAACTTGCGATGGCGTATCAGTGAGCACATGGCTGGAGCTGGGGCTACCATTGGCGGATTGGTGGCGTTCAGCATGCTCTTTGGCTATAATCCCGTGTGGTGGCTTTGTGCGTTGATTCTGGTGACAGGGGTTGTAGGCTCTGCCCGTATTGTATTAGGACATCATTCTTTGGGAGAAGTGTTGGTGGGTTTTGCAGTTGGTTTAGCCTGCTCATTTATGGTTTTACATCCGTTCTACAACGATTTACTCAGATTTCTGCTCTTTTAAGTAGTAAAATATTTGCAAGTATTCCCTTTTTATGGTATATTTGCCAAATGCATTTTTGTATAACCTAAAAACAAAAGATATGAATTTTCCTGAAAACATCAAGTACACCAGTGAGCACGAATGGATTCGTGTGGAAGGTGACGTTGCCTATATAGGCATTACTGACTATGCACAAGACCAGTTGGGTGACATTGTCTTTGTTGACATCCAGACAGTGGGTGAAACGCTCAATGCAGGTGATGTGTTTGGTACTATTGAGGTAGTAAAGACCATTTCCGATATTTTCATGCCAGTAGGTGGTGAGGTACTTGAGCAGAACGAGGCATTGGAAGACCAACCTGAACTTGTGAATAAAGATCCGTATGGTGAAGGCTGGTTGATTAAGATAACTCCAGATCCAGCAGCCGACTATGATTCTCTGTTGGATGCAGAAGGCTATAAGAAATTAATTAACTTATAAAAATAAACATATGAAAGCATTGGTAAGTATCGTGATGGGCAGCATCAGTGACCTGCCCGTAATGGAGAAGGCTGCCGATTTCCTGAACGAGTTGGAAGTCCCTTTCGAAATGTGCACACTTTCAGCACATCGAACTCCAAGTGCTGTGGTTGAGTTTGCTCAGCAGGCTAAGGGTCGTGGCATTCAGGTAATCATAGCAGGTGCAGGTATGGCTGCAGCTCTGCCAGGGGTTATTGCATCGAATACCACACTGCCAGTTATCGGCGTTCCAATCAATAGTGGTCCACTAATGGGTGTTGATGCACTTTATTCAATGGTACAGATGCCTCCTGGCGTACCTGTAGCAACAATGGCAGTTAACGGTGGTCAGAATGCTGCTTTGATGGCAGCTGAGATCTTGGCTTTGTCAGATGCAAAGTTGGCTGGTAAACTGGATGAGTACAAGAAGAAGTCTGCTTCTAAGGTAACACAGGCCAATGAAGTATTGGCAAATGTCAAGTATGATTGCAGAGTAAACTGATGAACTTGTTCAATTATCAGCGCCGCAAGTCAGGCACAGTAAATGTAGGAGCCACCCCTTTGGGCGGCTCCTATCCTATACGTCTGCAGAGTATGACCAACACTTCTACCCGTGACACAGAGGGTAGTGTGGCACAGGTGAAGCGCATTGTGGAGGCAGGGGGCGAATATGTGCGTCTTACTACTCAGGGAGTAGCTGAGGCTGAAAACCTTCAATACATCAATGCTGCCTTGCGTAAGGATGGTTGTATGGTTCCGTTAGTGGCCGATGTTCATTTCAACCCTGCCGTAGCTGATGTAGCAGCACTTTATGCCGAGAAGGTACGCATCAATCCAGGCAACTATGTCGATCCTGCACGTAAATTCGAGCAACTGGAATATACTGATGAGGAATATGCGCAGGAGTTGCAACGCTTGCGCGAGCGTTTTGTGCAGTTCCTCAATATCTGTAAGGAACAACATACGGCTATTCGTATTGGTGTTAATCATGGATCGTTGTCCGATCGCATCATGTCACGTTATGGTGATACCCCTGAGGGAATGGTGGAGTCGTGCATGGAGTACTTGCGCATCTGTGTCGAGGAGCAGTTCAAGGATGTGGTAATCTCTATCAAGGCTTCCAACGCTTCTGTAATGGTTCGCACTGTACGCCTGCTGGTGGATGTCATGAGCTATGAAGGCATGGATTTCCCTTTGCACCTGGGTGTTACTGAAGCAGGCGAAGGTGAAGATGGTCGCATCAAGTCGGCTTTAGGCATTGGCGCTTTGTTAGCTGATGGATATGGTGATACCATCCGTGTGTCGCTCAGCGAGGCCCCCGAGGCAGAAATCCCAGTTGCCAAGAAGTTGCGCGACTATGTAGTGGCTCGTCAACTGCATTTGCCCATCGAGGCAGCAGCAGCTCCGACTTTTGACTACTTACATCCTGTGCGACGTAAAACATCAGCTGTACACAACATCGGTGGTGAGCAAGTGCCGGTAGTCATTGCGGCCAGGTTTTCAGAACCACATGCGTTTAACCCTGACTTTATGCCAGATTATGTGTATGTAGGTAGAAAGATGCCTGATGAGAGGCGTGAAGATATCCAATATATTGTCGATGCTGATGTTTGGACGGGCTTACCCAATACTTTCCCTGCCTATAAGAAAGAGTTCTTGCCTTTCATCAGCATGAACCCGGCATCGTTGAAGTTCCTTTTCATTACTTATCGGGACCTGAACGATGAGGTACTTGCCTGCTTGAAATATCACCCTGAGGTGGTGGTCATCAGTCAGAGCAATCACATCAACCGTGTGGGTGAACAACGTGCTGTAGCACACAAATTGATGACTAAAGGGTTACAAAATCCTTTGGTCTTTATCCAGCATTATGCCGAACAAGAATTAGAAGACTTGCAAATACGTTCAGCTGCTGACATGGGACCCCTTATCTTCGATGGTCTCTGCGATGGCATCATGTTATATAACAATGGTCGTTTGACTGACCCTGTGGTGGACCAAACTGCTTTCAGCATCTTGCAGGCAGGACGTTTGCGAATGGTGAAGACGGAGTATATCTCTTGTCCTGGGTGTGGTCGCACACTCTACAATCTGGAAGAGACAATAGCCCGTATCAAGGCAGCAACAGCCCACCTGAAAGGACTGAAGATAGGCATTATGGGTTGCATCGTCAATGGCCCTGGTGAAATGGCCGATGCCGATTATGGTTATGTGGGGGCTGGTCGTGGTAAGGTGAGTCTGTATAAGCAAAAACAGTGCATCGAAAAGAATATTCCTGAAGAACAGGCTGTAGAACGCCTCCTTCAATTTATAGAGGAAGACAGATAATACTTGGGTCAGGTGCTACCATATCGCTTTTCTATTGAAAGAATAAGTCATGGCCTTCTTCCAAAGTTAAAAAAAATAATTATCTTTGCAGTGTTGTTTATGACAACGCTGCATTTTTATTTTAAGGAAAGCGTTTAGCTATTCTTTGTTTGTGAATCTCGACAATTCATGGTAACAAGAATGGTACAAGTGCCTTTCCTTAGGTGTCGTATATATTTGTTTACATATACAGCCTAAGGTGTGAGCGGCTATACTTATTTGTTACCAGGGCAGTCGAGAGCCTACAAGCAGGATAAGTTAAGTTGGCTCACACTTTCTTTTTTATCAATACAAGCAGTTTGAAACGAAGTAAATAGAAGATAAATAATCACATATACTAATTAAAAGATGTCAAGATAAAGATAGAAAAGAGATAAAAATATCCCTTACTTTGTAGTTAAG